>CAVXHI010000011.1:0-669835 GCA_963761655.1 uncultured Actinomycetota bacterium | reverse complement strand
GACGACCAGCGCGAGAGCCGCTCGCTCCACGGCCTCACCCGGTCCCTGCTCGCCAACATGGTCATCGGTGTCACCGACGGCTACAGCAAGGCGATGGAGATCCGCGGCGTCGGCTACCGCGTGGCGGCCAAGGGCTCGGACCTCGAGTTCGCCCTGGGCTACAGCCACCCGGTCCCCGTCGCGGCGCCGGACGGCATCACCTTCTCGGTGCAGTCGCCCACGAAGTTCGTGGTCAGCGGCATCGACAAGCAGAAGGTCGGCGAGGTCGCCGCCAACATCCGCAAGCTCCGCAAGCCCGACCCGTACAAGGGCAAGGGCGTCCGCTACGAGGGCGAGCAGATCAAGCTCAAGGTCGGGAAGACGGGTAAGTGATGGCAGACATCTCGACCAAGCGACGCCTCGGCAAGAAGCGCCGGCACTTCCGGGTCCGCAAGCGCGTCACGGGCACCGTGTCGCGTCCGCGCCTGGTGGTCACGCGCTCCTCGCGCCACATCACGGCCCAGGTCGTGGACGACGTCGCGGGCCACACGCTCGCCTCGGCCTCCACGCTGGAGCTGCGCACCGGCGGTGAGGGCGACAAGAGCGCCCTGGCCCGCCAGGTCGGCGCCCTCGTGGCGCAGCGCGCGAAGGAGGCCGGCATCGACGCCGTCGTCTTCGACCGCGGCGGCAACAAGTACCACGGTCGCATCGCGGCCCTGGCCGACGGCGCCCGCGAGAGCGGGCTGACCTTCTGATGCGTACCAAGACTGAGATGGAGATCGTCTGATGCCCGGACAGCAGCGCCGAGGCGGCCAGGCCGGCGGAGCCGCCGGCGGCGGTCGTGACGGCCGCGGCCGTGGCGGCCCGGTCGAGAAGAACCCGCACATCGAGCGCGTCGTCGCGATCAACCGCGTCGCCAAGGTCGTGAAGGGTGGTCGTCGCTTCAGCTTCACCGCCCTCGTGGTCGTGGGCGACGGCGACGGCCAGGTCGGCGTCGGCTACGGCAAGGCCAAGGAGGTGCCCGCCGCGATCGCGAAGGGCGTCGAGGAGGCCAAGAAGCACTTCTTCCGCGTCCCGCGCATCGGCGCGACCATCCCGCACCCGATCCAGGGCGAGGCGGCCGCCGGTGTCGTGCTCCTCAAGCCGGCCAGCCCGGGTACCGGCGTCATCGCCGGTGGCCCGGTGCGTGCCGTGCTCGAGTGCGCCGGCATCCACGACGTCCTGAGCAAGTCGCTCGGCTCGTCCAACCCGATCAACATCGTCCACGCGACGGTCGCCGCCCTCAAGGGCCTCGTCCGTCCCGAGGAGATCGCCGCGAAGCGCGGCCTGCCGCTCGAGGACGTCGCGCCCGCCGCGATGCTCCGGGCCCGGGCCGCTGCGGCCGCCGCCCCGCCCGCGCGGGTGGACGCCTGATGGCCCGCCTGAAGGTCACGCAGGTCAAGTCCGGCATCGGTGGCAAGTTCAACCAGCGCCAGACGCTCCGGTCGCTCGGCCTGAAGCGCATCGACGACGTCGTCGTCAAGGAGGACCGTCCCGAGATCCGCGGGATGGTCAACACGGTCACGCACCTGGTGACCGTCGAGGAGGTCGAGTAAGCGATGAGCACTCCGAACACCACCGGCTCCGCCGGGGCAGTTCTCAAGACCCACCACCTCCGTCCGGCTCCTGGCGCCAAGACCGCCAAGACCCGCGTCGGCCGTGGTGAGGCCAGCAAGGGCAAGACGGCCGGTCGCGGCACCAAGGGCACCAAGGCCCGCTACTCGGTGCCCGCGGGCTTCGAGGGTGGCCAGATGCCCCTGCACATGCGCCTGCCGAAGCTCAAGGGCTTCAAGAACCGCTTCCGCGTCGAGTACCAGGTCGTGAACCTGGACCGCGTCGCGGAGCTGTTCCCCCAGGGCGGCACGATCGGCGTCGACGAGCTCGTCGCCGCCGGTGCTGTCCGCCCGAAGCAGCTCGTCAAGGTGCTCGGCGGCGGGGACCTCTCGGTCGCCCTCCAGATCACCGCGCACGGCTTCTCGGCCTCGGCCAAGGAGAAGATCGCCGCTGCCGGTGGGACCGCCACCGAGCTGTAGCACCTGCACGTCCCGCCCGGGCCGCCGGCCTGCTGCACCCGCAGCGACCGGCGGCCCGTGCGTCTGTCCGGACCGCCAGAGGCGCCCGGACCGGCTGTTACAGTCGCCGGGCGTCCAGGGCGCGCCGCCTGCGTGCCCGGACGTCGCTCGGACGTCACCCGGACGGCCCACCGGCCGGACCCGGGGACAGGCACCCGCACCGCACGACCCGCACGTCATCACTGCCCCTGCACCACCCCTGCACCGCCCGCCCGCCGGGCCGGCCCCCGGGCCGTCCTGACGGACCACCCGCGCCCTGCCGCTCCCGAGCGGCAGCGGCGCCCTCGATCCCGTCCCGCCGCTCAGGGGGGACGGACGCCAGGAGGAGCCGTGCTCACCGCCTTCGGTCGGGCCTTCAAGACGCCCGACCTGCGTCGCAAGCTGCTCTTCACGCTCGCGATCATCGGCCTGTACCGGCTGGGCTCGGTCATCCCCGGCCCCGGCGTCGACTACGTCGCGATCCAGGGCTGCCTGAACCAGGTCGAGGGGGAGGGCCTCTACGGCCTCGTCAACCTGTTCAGCGGAGGCGCGCTGCTCCAGCTGAGCATCTTCGCGCTCGGGATCATGCCGTACATCACGGCGTCGATCATCGTGCAGCTGCTCATCGTCGTGATCCCGCGGCTCGAGACGCTGAAGGAGGAGGGGCAGTCCGGTCAGGCCAAGCTGACGCAGTACACGCGCTACCTCACCGTCGCGCTCGCCGTCCTGCAGTCCACCGGCATCATCGCGCTGGCCCGTTCGGGACGTCTGTTCCCGACGTGCCAGGAGCCGATCATCCCGGACGACTCCCTGTTCCGGATCCTCACGCTGGTCGTCACGCTCACCGCCGGCACCGCCGTCATCATGTGGCTCGGCGAGCTCGTCACCGACCGCGGCGTCGGCAACGGCATGTCCGTGCTGATCTTCAGCTCGATCATCTCCTCGATCCCCGGCCAGGGCGCCCGGATCGCGCAGAACCCGAACGGCCCGTTCGTGCTCGTCGCGATCGGCGTGCTCGCCCTCGTCGTCATCACGCTCGTGGTCTTCGTCGAGCAGGCGCAGCGCCGCATCCCCGTGCAGTACGCCAAGCGCCAGATCGGCCGCCGCATGTACGGCGGCACGAGCACGTACATCCCGCTCAAGGTCAACCAGGCCGGCGTCATCCCGGTCATCTTCGCCAGCTCGCTGCTGTACCTGCCGCAGCTGCTGAGCAACGTCTGGACGGGCAACCGGACGTTCACGCAGTTCATCAACCGCTACCTGACCAGCGGCGACCACCCGCTCTACCTGGCGCTCTACTTCGGCCTGATCGTGTTCTTCACGTACTTCTACGTGGCCATCACGTTCAACCCGGTCGAGGTCAGCGACAACATGAAGAAGTACGGCGGCTTCGTCCCCGGCATCCGCCCGGGCCGCGCCACGGCCGAGTACCTCGACTACATCCTGTCGCGCATCACCGCCTTCGGCGCCCTGTACCTCGGCCTCGTCGCGGTGCTGCCGTACCTGCTGTTCAGCTTCACCAGCGGCGCCAACCGGATCCCGTTCGGCGGCACCGCCGTGCTGATCATCGTCGGCGTCGGCCTGGAGACGGTGAAGCAGGTCGAGAGCCAGCTCATGCTGCGCAACTACGAAGGCTTCCTGCGCTAGTGCGCCTCGTCCTGGTCGGGCCTCCCGGAGCGGGCAAGGGGACGCAGGCCCAGTTCATCGCCGAGCACGCGAGCATCCCGAAGATCTCCACCGGGGACATCTTCCGGGCGAACGTCAGCGGCGGCACGCCCCTCGGGGTCCAGGCCAAGGCCTACATGGACCGCGGTGACCTCGTCCCCGACGACGTCACCATCGCCATGGTCCGCGACCGCCTGCAGGAGCCGGACGCCCTCCAGGGCTTCCTGCTCGACGGCTTCCCGCGCACCGTGCCCCAGGCCGTCGTGCTCGACGACATCCTCCGCGACACCGCCGACACCAAGCTCGACGTCGTCCTCGAGCTCGTGGTCGACGACGACGAGGTCATCCGCCGGCTGTCGGGACGGCGGACCTGCCGCTCGTGCAACAGGATCTGGCACGTCGACTTCGACCCGCCCGCGGTCGAGGGCCTCTGCGACGTCGACAGCGGGGAGCTGTACCAGCGCGACGACGACCAGGCCGCGACGATCGCGAACCGCCTGAACGTCTACGCCGAGCAGACCGCGCCGCTGGTCTCGTACTACGCCGAGCGCGGCGTCCTCGTCGGCATCGACGCCACCGGCCCGGTCGACGACGTCACGCAGCGGGCGATCGACGCGCTGCGCCCCGTGCACGAGCAGTGAGCCGCTGGCGCGAGCCGCGGGGCGTCACCGTCAAGACGGCCGAGCAGGTCGCGCTGATGCGTGCGGCCGGCCTCGTCGTCGCCCGCACCCTCGAGCGGCTCGGCCCGCTCGTCGCCCCCGGGGTGACGACCAGGGAGCTGGACCGGGTCGCGGAGGAGTCGATCCGCGGTGAGCACGCGGTGCCGAGCTTCCTGGGCTACCTCGGCTTCCCGGCCTCGATCTGCGCCTCGCCCGGCGCCTCCGTCGTGCACGGCATCCCGGACGACGTCCCGCTGGTCGAGGGCGACCTGCTGAGCATCGACTGCGGCGCGATCCTCGAGGGCTGGCACGGCGACGCCGCCGTGACGGTCCCGGTGGGGGAGTGCAGCGACGACGTCCTCGCCCTGTCACGGGTGACCGAGCAGGCGCTCTGGGCGGGCCTCGCCGCCTGCCGCCCCGGGGGGCGGCTGTCCGACATCGGGCACGCCGTCGAGACGGTGGTCCGGCCGCACGGCTACGGGCTGCTGGACGGCTTCACCGGACACGGCATCGGCACGTCCATGCACGAGCCGCCCTACGTGCCGAACCTCGCCCCGCGGGGCCCCGGCAAGGGCATGCGGCTCGTCGCCGGGCACGTGCTGGCGGTCGAGCCGATGGCGGTCGCCGGCAGCGCCGACGTCGTCGAGCTCGACGACGGCTGGACGGTCCTCACCCGGGACGGGCGCCAGGCCGCGCACTGGGAGCACACCGTCGCGCTGACCGAGGACGGCCCCTGGGTGCTCACCGCCCTGGACGGCGGAGCAGCCGGGCTCGCCGCGGTCCGCTAGCTGTTGGACCCCGACGGTCGCATCACGTATGCTGCCGTGTCGACCTGTGGCCGGCGGCCCTCGCGTGCCCTCGGGCGTGCGACCGGTGCCGGTCCCCGCGACGCAGCATCCATGAACCACCAGCATCAGAGAGCGGGACATGCCGAAGAAGGACGGGGCCATCGAGATCGAGGGCCGCGTGGTCGAGCCCCTGCCGAACGCCATGTTCCGGGTGGAGCTCCAGAACGGCCACCGGGTCCTGGCCCACATCAGCGGCAAGATGCGGCAGCACTACATCCGCATCCTCCCGGAGGACCGCGTGGTCGTGGAGCTCTCGCCCTACGACCTCACCCGCGGACGCATCGTCTACCGCTACAAGTAGACACCGCTACAACAAGACCCACCCCACCTGCGCGGCCCCGAGACGGGCCGTGCACCTGAGCAGGGATCGAGTCCGTGAAGGTCAAGCCGAGCGTCAAGCCGATCTGCGACAAGTGCCGCGTCATCCGTCGCAACGGCCGCGTGATGGTGATCTGCAGCGTCACGGCGCGGCACAAGCAGCGTCAGGGCTAGCAGCACCACCCCGCACCGCAGCACCACCGCACCACCCCACGCGCACCCACCCTCTCCCCTCGGGGAGAGGGACCCCCGGTCGGAGGCCGGGGCCCCTCCTGGGCAGGAGGGGGACGGGCTGCGCACACGACCTCCGCACGCACGAGGAGTTCGCCCACGATGGCACGCCTTGCAGGCGTCGACCTCCCCCGCGAGAAGCGGTTGGAGATCGCGCTCACCTACATCTACGGCATCGGCCGTACCCGCGCGCAGCAGACGCTGGCCGAGACCGGGGTCAGCCCGGACGTCCGCGTCAAGGACCTGTCCGAGGAGGACCTGGTCAAGCTGCGCGACCACATCGACGGCCAGTACAAGGTCGAGGGTGACCTCCGCCGCGAGGTCGCCAGCGACATCCGTCGCAAGATCGAGATCGGTTGCTACCAGGGCATCCGGCACCGTCGCGGTCTGCCGGTCCACGGGCAGCGCACGCACACCAACGCGCGCACCCGCAAGGGCCCGAAGAAGACCGTCGCCGGCAAGAAGAAGCCCAAGAAGTAGTGCAGCAGACGATGCGCACCGACCACCTCGATCGAGAGAGCTGACATGCCCCCCAAGAGCCGCACCGGCGCCGGAGTCAAGAAGGTCCGGCGCAAGGAGAAGAAGAACGTCGCCCACGGCCAGGCGCACATCAAGTCGACGTTCAACAACACGATCGTCTCGATCACGGACCCCCAGGGCAACGTGATCAGCTGGGCCTCCGCCGGCCACGTCGGCTTCAAGGGCTCGCGCAAGTCGACGCCGTTCGCCGCCCAGATGGCTGCCGAGAACTGCGCCCGCAAGGCGCAGGAGCACGGCATGAAGAAGGTCGACGTCTTCGTCAAGGGTCCCGGCTCCGGCCGCGAGACCGCGATCCGCTCGCTGCAGGCGGCCGGCCTCGAGGTCGGTTCGATCAGCGACGTCACCCCTGTTCCCCACAACGGTTGCCGCCCGCCCAAGCGGCGGAGGGTCTGACCTGATGGCGCGTTACACCGGAGCCGACTGCCGCCGCTGCCGTCGCGAGAAGATGAAGCTGTTCCTCAAGGGCAGCAAGTGCGAGTCCCCGAAGTGCCCGATCGAGATCCGCCCGTACCCGCCGGGCGAGCACGGCCGTGGCCGCACCAAGGACAGCGAGTACCTGCTGCAGAAGCGCGAGAAGCAGAAGTGCGCGCGCATCTACGGCGTCCTCGAGAAGCAGTTCCGCGGCTACTACGAGGAGGCGAACAAGAAGACCGGCAAGACCGGTGAGAACCTGCTCGTCATCCTCGAGAGCCGTCTCGACAACGTCGTCTACCGCGCCGGGTTCGCCCCCAGCCGCGACGCCGCCCGCCAGGCCGTCCGCCACGGCCACGTCCTGGTCAACGGCAAGAAGGTCGACATCCCGTCCTACCGGGTCACCGGCAGCGACATCGTCGAGATCCGCCCGAAGAGCCGCGAGCTGACGCCGTTCGTCGTCGCCCGCGAGACCGCCGGCGACCGCCCGTCGCCGGCCTGGCTCGAGGTCATCTCCAGCCAGATGCGCGTGCTCGTCCACGCCCTCCCGGCCCGGCAGGTCATCGACACGCCGGTCCAGGAGCAGCTGATCGTCGAGCTCTACAGCAAGTAGCACGTCGCGGCCGGGGCCTCCTCCACGGGGGCCCCGGTCGCTGCTGCACGTCCAGAACCGCTGAACCGCTGCGGCGGACTCGCCACCCGCCGCACCCCGCCCGAGGTCATATGGCGGACCTCGCGGAACGTCCTGAAGGGACAACCCCACGTGCTCATCGCACAGCGCCCGACCCTCACCGAGGAGCCCGTCAGCGAGCACCGCTCGCGGTTCGTCCTCGAGCCGCTCGAGCCCGGCTTCGGCTACACCCTCGGCAACTCGCTCCGCCGCACCCTGCTCAGCTCGATCCCCGGCGCCGCGGTCACCAGCATCCGCATCGACGGCGTCCTGCACGAGTTCACGACCGTCCCGGGGGTGAAGGAGGACGTCACCGACCTCATCCTCAACCTCAAGGAGCTGGTCGTCTCCTCCGAGTCCGACGAGCCCGTCGTCATGTACCTGCGCAAGCAGGGCCCCGGCGCGGTCACGGCCGGCGACATCGCGCCCCCCGCGGGCGTCGAGGTGCACAACCCCGAGCTGCACATCGCGACCCTCAACGGCAAGGGCCGCCTGGAGATCGAGCTGACCGTCGAGCGCGGCCGCGGCTACGTCTCCTCGGTGCAGAACAAGCAGGCCGGTCAGGAGATCGGCCGCATCCCGGTCGACTCCATCTACTCGCCGGTCCTCAAGGTCACGTACAAGGTCGAGGCGACCCGCGTCGAGCAGCGCACCGACTTCGACCGCCTGGTCCTGGACGTCGAGACCAAGCCCGGCATGACGCCGCGCGACGCGATCGCCTCCGCCGGCAAGACCCTCGTCGGCCTGTTCGGCCTGGCGCAGGAGCTCAACAACGAGGCCGAGGGCATCGACATCGGCCCGTCCCCGACGGACGCCGCCCTGGCCGCCGACCTCGCGCTCCCGATCGAGGAGATGGACCTGACGGTCCGCTCCTACAACTGCCTCAAGCGCGAGGGCATCCACTCGGTCGGCGAGCTCGTCTCCCGCTCCGAGGCGGACCTGCTCGACATCCGCAACTTCGGCGCGAAGTCGATCGACGAGGTCAAGGTCAAGCTGCACGGCATGGGCCTCGCCCTCAAGGACAGCCCCCCCGGGTTCGACCCGAGCAGCGTCGTCGACTCCTACGGCACCGACGAGTTCGGTCAGCCCGACTTCAACAGCACGCCCGACGACGACGGCCAGTCGTTCGCGGAGACCGAGCAGCTCTAGGCAGCACCCCTGCACGACCCTGCACAGCAGGCCGGGCCCCGACGACCGTCGCGGCGCCCCCACGGAGCCGTTCACACGAGTGACGCTTCCCGCACCTGATGGAGACGCACGATGCCCACTCCCACCAAGGGTCCGCGCATGGGCGGTGGCCCGGCTCACGAGCGCCTCATGCTCTCGAACCTCGCCACCCAGCTCTTCGAGCACGGCCGCATCACCACGACCGAGGCCAAGGCCAAGCGCCTGCGCCCGTACGCCGAGCACCTGATCACCTTCGGCAAGCGCGGTGACCTCCACGCTCGCCGCCAGGTGCTCAAGCGCCTGAACAGCAAGAGCGTCGTGCACGTGCTGTTCGCCGAGATCGGGCCGCGGTACGCCGACCGTCCCGGTGGCTACACCCGCATCACCAAGCTCGGCCCGCGCAAGGGCGACAACGCGCCGATGGCCCTCATCGAGCTGGTCGAGGCCCTGCCGGCCGGCCAGGGCGTCGTCCGCGAGGCCGAGAAGGCCCGCGGCACGCAGTTCGCCGCCAGCACCGCCCCGACGGGCGCGACGGCCGAGGCCGCTGCCGACCTCGCGTCCGAGAGCCCGACCGCCGCCGGCGTGGCCGCCCAGGCCGACGCCGCCACCGGTGACCCGGCCGCGGACATCGAGAACGCGCAGACCGACCTCGACGCCGCCTCGGCGGACGTGGAGGCCGGCGACACCGCTCAGGCCCAGGCCGACCTCGACGCCGCGCAGAGCGACATCGACGCGGCCCAGGCGGACCTGGACGAGAAGTAGCCCCGAGCACCGAGCCCGTCCTCCCCGGCACGTCCGGGGAGGGCGGGCTCGCTGCTGTCCCGGGGGCCCCGCCGTTCGTCCGCGGGATCGCGGCCGCGGTGCTGCAGGCGCCTCCGGACGACGTCGTCCGGGTCCGGCTCGACCTGTCCTACGACGGGACCGCCTTCTCCGGCTGGGCCGCGCAGACCGGCCTGCGGACCGTCCAGGGGGTGCTCGAGGGTGCCGTGACGACCCTGCTGCGGGCGCCGTCCCCACGGCTGACCGTCGCCGGCCGGACCGACGCCGGGGTGCACGCCCGGGGGCAGGTCGCCCACGTCGACCTCCCGCCGGAGGTCGCCGCCGACCCGCTGCTGCTCCGCCGCCTCAACGGCCTCGCCCCCGACGACGTCCAGGTGCGGGCCGTCTCCGCGGCGCCCCCCGGGTTCGACGCCCGGTTCTCAGCGGTCTCCCGGACCTACCGGTACCGGGTCGCGGACGGCCCGGCGGCCGTCGACCCGCTCCGGCGCTCCGAGGTCCTCGCCTGGCCCCGGCCGCTGGACGGCGCGGCCATGCGCGCGGCCGCCCGTGGGCTCGTGGGGCTGCACGACTTCGCCGCCTTCTGCCGACGTCGGGAGGGCGCCACGACCGTCCGCACCCTGCTGGCGTGCGACTGGGAGCGCGACCTCGACGGGCTGCTCGTCCTGACGGTGCAGGCCGACGCCTTCTGCCACTCGATGGTCCGGTCGCTGGTCGGGTCGATGCTCGCCGTCGGCGAGGGCCGTCGGGCAGCGGACTGGCCGGCGTCGATGCTCGGCCTGGGGCGGCGGGCGAGCGAGGTGCGGGTCGCGGCGCCGCACGCCCTGGTGCTCGAGGCCGTCGAGTACCCGCCCGACGACGCGCTGCTGGAGCGCCAGGCCGTGACCCGCAACGTGCGGCCGACGTGAGCGTGCGGGCGGCCCTGGCCGAGGTCACGGAGGTCGCTGCGGGGCTGACCGAGTCGGAGCTGGCCGCCGTCGAGGAGGCGCTCGGGCGGGTGCTGCCGCTGGACGTCCGGGCCCTGTACGCGGAGGTCCTGCCGGTCGGGCCGCGCTGGCCGGACTGGCGGGGCGACCCCGTCGGCGAGGCCGTGCGGGGGAGGGCCTGGGTCGAGGGGGCGCTCGACGGGCGACCTCGTCGACGGCTGGTGGTCGCCGGTGCTCGGTCCGCGCCCGGAGGGCCTCGCGGAGCAGCTCGAACGGGTCGTGGCCCGGCTCGACGCCGAGCCCGCCCTGGTCCGCCTGCGGGGCCACCGGTTCGCCACCGTCACGGGCGGCCCGGTCCTGTCGGTCTACTCCGCCCGGGACAGCGTGCGGTACGGCGACGACCTCCCCGGGTGGCTGGCCCGCGAGCTCGGCGTCCCGGTCGTCAGCGAGGTGGAGCGGCCGCTGGCGCTGCCGTTCTGGGACGCGCTGCTGGAACTGCCTGGACCCCGCCCCTGACACTGGGGGCATGGGGTACGTCGACGTCCAGAGCCTGAGCCACGTGCTGCCCGACGGGCGGGTGCTGTTCGACGACGTCAGCTTCCGGGTCGGCGACGGCACCAAGACCGCCCTCGTGGGGGCGAACGGCACCGGCAAGACGACGCTGCTGCGCATGGTCGCCGGGGACGAGCAGCCGCTGTCCGGGGCGGTCGCGCGGCAGGGCGGCGTCGGGGTGATGCGGCAGTTCATCGGGTCGATCCGCGACGAGTCCGAGGTGAGGCACCTGCTGCTCGACCTCGCGGCGCCGGCCGTCAGGGACGCCGGCCGCGCCCTCGAGGCGGCCGAGCTGCGCATGATGGAGACCGACGACGAGAAGACGCAGATGGCCTACGCGTCCGCGCTGTCCGACTGGGGCGACGTCGGGGGCTACGAGGCCGAGGTGGTCTGGGACGTCTGCACCACCACCGCGCTCGGCGTGCCGTACGAGAAGGCGCAGTACCGGAAGCTCACGACCCTGTCCGGCGGCGAGCAGAAGCGGCTGGCGCTGGAGGCCCTGCTGCGCGGCCCGGACGAGGTCCTGCTCCTGGACGAGCCCGACAACTACCTCGACGTCCCCGGCAAGCGCTGGCTGGAGGCGGCCCTGGCGGACTCCCCGAAGACCGTGCTGTTCGTCAGCCACGACCGCGAGCTGCTGCACCGGTCCGCCACCCGCGTCGTGACGATCGAGGCGCACGGCGCCTGGGTGCACGGCGAGGGCTTCGCCACCTACCCGGCGGCCCGGCAGGCCCGGCGCGAGCGGCTGGCCGACGCGCACAAGCGCTGGGACGAGGAGCACGAGCGGCTCCGGCAGCTCATGTTCACCCTGCGCGAGCAGGCCAAGCGCAGCCCCGACATGGCCAGCCGGTACAGCGCGATGAAGACCCGGCTGGAGAAGTTCGAGGAGGCCGGCCCGCCGCCCGAGCAGGTCGTGGACCAGAAGGTCGAGATGCGGCTGCGCGGCGGCCGCACCGGGGTCCGGGCGCTGACGGCGGACCGGCTCGAGCTGACCGGCCTCATGCGGCCGTTCGACCTCGAGGTCTTCTACGGCGAGCGGGTCGCCGTGCTGGGCAGCAACGGCTCGGGCAAGAGCCACTTCCTGCGCCTGCTCGCCGACCAGCCGGTGCCGCACACCGGGTCGGTCCGGCTCGGGGCGCGGGTCGTGCCGGGCTGGTTCGCCCAGACCCAGGACCAGCCGGAGCTGTACGGGCGGACCCTCACCGAGGTCCTGCACCGCGGGGACGACCGCCGCAAGGGCCTCGAGCGGGGCGGCGCCGTCGGGGTGCTGCGCCGGTACGAGCTGCACGCGCAGGCCGACCAGGTCTACGACACCCTCTCCGGCGGCCAGAAGGCCCGGCTGCAGGTGCTGCTGCTCGAGCTGTCCGGCTGCACGATGCTGCTGCTCGACGAGCCCACCGACAACCTCGACCTCGACAGCGCCGAGGCCCTGGAGGAGGGGCTGGAGGCCTTCGACGGGACGGTCGTGGCGGTGACGCACGACCGCTGGTTCGCCCGCGGGTTCGACCGGTTCCTCGTGTTCGGGTCCGACGGGAACGTCTACGAGGCGCCCGAGCCGGTGTGGGACGAGAAGCGGGTCGTGCGTGCCCGGTGAGACGAGGCGGGTCGT
Organism: uncultured Actinomycetota bacterium; assembly: GCA_963761655.1. Taxonomy (GTDB): domain Bacteria; phylum Actinomycetota; class Actinomycetes; order Mycobacteriales; family SCTD01; genus RYN-122. Next base: position 657,393 of record CAVXHI010000011.1, on the reverse strand, counting down.
CCCCGGCGACTGGCCCGCGCTGAAGGCGCTCCGGCTCGAGGCCCTGCAGGACACCCCGCTGGGCTACCTCGAGACGTACGCCGACGCCGTCCGCAAGGGCGACGACGACTGGCGGTACCGGGCGACCCGGGGCAGCGAGGGCGGGGACTCCTGCCAGCTGTTCGTCCTGCAGGACGGTGTCCCGGTCGGGACGGCACTGACCTTCGCCCGCGACGGGCACTGGTGGGTCGCCGCGGTGTACCTGCGGCCGGCCGCGCGCGGTCGCGGCCTGCTGGCCGGGCTGGTCGACGGGCTCGAGGAGCACGCGTGCCGGGGCGGGGCGACGTCGTTGCGGCTGCAGGTGCACGAGGACAACGTCCGGGCGCGGACGGCGTACGGGCGGCTGGGGTTCGTCGACACGGGGGAGCGCGAGCCGTACCCCCTCGGCCCCGGCGAGGAGCTGACGCTGGAGCGGCCCGGACCGCAGATCGGGTAACGTTGTCGGCTGCCGCCCCGGCGCGGCGTGTTGACGCGTGCGCCGAGAGCCACCAGCCCCGAGAACGACCCCCGACGGAAGAGCAGAGCCGTGCGCACGTACACCCCGAAGCCCGCTGACGTGGTCCGCCAGTGGCACGTCATCGACGCGACCGACGTCGTCCTGGGCCGGCTCGCGACCCAGGCTGCGGTGCTGCTGCGCGGCAAGCACAAGCCGTACTACGCCCCGCACCTCGACTGCGGCGACTTCGTCGTCGTGATCAACGCGGACAAGATCGCCATGACCGGCAAGAAGGCCGAGCAGTCGATGGTGTACCGGCACTCCGGCTACCCGGGCGGCCTGTCCAAGACCTCCTACGCCGAGGTGCTGCGCAGCCAGCGACCCGAGCGCATCGTCGAGAAGGCGATCCGCGGCATGGTCCCGCACAACAGCCTCGGTCGGCAGGTCCTCGGCAAGCTCAAGGTCTACGGCGGCCCGAGCCACCCGCACACCGCGCAGAGCCCGGTCCCGTTCGAGATCACTCAGGTCGCCCAGTAGTCATGACCCTCAACACGAAGGAGACTGTGGCGTGACCGCCCCGGCTCAGCTCGCCCAGACCGTCGGCCGTCGCAAGGAGGCGGTCGTCCGCGTCCGCCTGCTCCCCGGCACCGGCCAGTACAAGCTCAACGGCCGCACCCTCGAGAACTACTTCCCGAACAAGGTGCACCAGCAGCTCATCAACGAGCCGTTCGTGCTCCTCGAGAAGGTCGAGCAGTACGACATCATCGCCCGCCTGCACGGCGGCGGCACGAGCGGCCAGGCCGGTGCGCTGCGCCTGGCGATCGCCCGCGCGCTGCAGGACGTCGAGCAGGACGACCGCCCCGCGCTGAAGAAGGCCGGGTTCCTCACCCGCGACGCGCGGATCAAGGAGCGCAAGAAGTACGGCCTGAAGAAGGCGCGCAAGGCGCCCCAGTACAGCAAGCGCTAGGCACCACCCGAGGCGGCTCCGCACAGCGGAGCCGCCTCGCGGCTGTGCGGAGGCGGGCACCATCGCCCTCGTACGGCCGCTAAGGTCACGAAGCGGTCACGGGTCTCCGTGCCGTCGTCTGTCGGAAGAGGGAGTCCGTGGGTCTGCGTCCTGCTGTGCGAGCCGTCCCGCTCGTGCTCCCGACCGGTCCCACCCCGCGGGGTCGCCACGCCGGACCCCGCACCGGGCTGCTCCCGGCCGTGTCGCTCCCCGGCGGCCGCCCCCGCCACGCCCGCCCCTCGCACGCGCCGGCCGGTGCCGCGCTGGTCCTCGTGGCCGCCACGGGCGCGCTGACCGTCGCCCTGCCGGCGTCGTCGGGAAGCTCCGTGGTCGTGGCGCACGCGGCCGCCGAGGCCCTGCCGACGGCGGCCCCGACCGTGGACACCGCCCGCGAGGAGCAGGCCCGGGCCTCCCGCAGCCGCCCGCGCGTCGTGCTGTCGACGCCGTTCCGGGTGCCCGTGACCAGCACGCCCTCTCCCCGTCCGAAGCCCAAGCCGCTGCTGCCGGGCTGCACCGGGACGCCGAGCCTGGCGGGGTACGCCAACGGCCGGATCCCCACCGGCGTGCTCTGCGACGTCGGCAGCGGTGAGCGCCTCCGGGCCGACGCCGCCCGCGCCTACGCGGGTCTGGCCCAGGCGTACAGGCTCCGCTTCGGCAGCACCCCCTGCCTGGTCGACGGCTACCGGCCGCTCGGCGAGCAGCAGTTCCTGCGCCGCACCAAGCCCCGCTACGCCGCCACCCCGGGCCTGTCCGAGCACGGCTGGGGCGTCGCCGTCGACCTCGGCTGCGGCGTGAACTCCTCCCGGTCGGCCGAGTCGCGGTGGCTCAAGGCGAACGCGGGCCGCTTCGGCTGGCACCACCCCGCCTGGGCCGAGCCCGGCGGCAGCCGGCCCGAGCCGTGGCACTGGGAGTTCGGCACCACCGACTAGCAGTTGCGAGCCGTGCGCAATAGGCTCGGGGCATGACCGGCCTGCCCCTCCTGTCCCTCGAGCACGTCACCTTCGGCTACGGCGGCGCGCCGGTGCTCAAGGACGTCGACCACGTCGTCGAGCAGGCCGCCTTCACCGGCATCGTCGGCCCGTCCGGCTCGGGCAAGACGAGCCTCCTGCGCCTGCTGCTCGGCACCGAGACGCCGCAGCACGGCCGTGTCGTCCGCGCGCCCGGGGTCGCGGTGTCCTACGTGCCGCAGCTCGAGACGGTGAACTGGAACTTCCCGGTCACCGTCGCCGAGTGCGTGCTCATGGCCCGCCCGACCCGGCGCCTGCTGCCGTGGCCGACGCAGCAGGAGAAGACCGAGGTCGCCGAGGTCCTCGACCGCCTCGGGATCGCCGACCTCGCCCGTCGGCACATCCGGGAGCTGTCCGGCGGCCAGCAGCAGCGCATGTTCATCGCCCGCGCGCTGCTGCGGCGGCCGCAGCTGCTGCTCATGGACGAGCCGACGTCGGGCGTCGACGTCGCCACCCGCCACGAGGTCCTGCACCTGCTCGACGAGCTCAACCGGGACGGCCTGGCCATCCTGCTGACCACCCACGACCTCAACGGCATGGCCGCGCACCTGCCGCACCTGGTGGCCCTGAACACCCGGGTCATCGCGTCGGGCCCACCCGGGGAGGTGATCGTCCCGGACGTCCTCGAGCGGACGTTCGGCGCCCGCATGGAGGTCCTGCAGCACCTCGGGATGCCGGTCGTCGTCGACGGCACCGCCTTCGGCGTCATGGGTGTCGCGTGATGGACACCCTCCTCGAGCCGTTCCAGTACCAGTTCGTCGTCAACGGCATCTACGCCGCCGTCCTCGCCGGCGGCATCTGCGGCCTGCTCGGGGTCTTCATCACGCTGCGCGGGATGAGCTACATCGGTCACGGGCTCTCGCACGCGGTCTTCGGCGGGTACGCCGCCGCACCCCTGCTCGGCGTCCCGATCGTGCTCGGCGCGGGTGCCTGGGGCCTCGGGTCCGCCCTGCTCATCAACGCCGTCGCCCGCAGCCGGCGGATCGGCGCCGACGCCGCCATCGGGGTCGTCACGACGGCGTCGTTCGCGCTCGGTGTCGCCCTGCTGACGAAGTTCGGGACCAAGGGCCCGGCGTTCGACGCGCTGCTGTTCGGCAGCATCAACGGCGTCGGCACCGACGACCTGCTGCTGCTCGTCGGTGCGCTCGCCTTCGCCGCCGTCACGTTCACCGTGCTCTACCGGCAGTTCCTGTTCACGACCTTCGACCCCGACGTCGCCGACGTCTCCGGGGTCAGCGTCAAGTGGATGGACGCCCTGCTGATGCTCGTGCTGTCGGTGTCCATCCTCGCGACGCTGCAGATCATCGGCGTCACCCTGGTGGCGGCGACCCTGGTCATCCCGGCCGTCACGACCCGCATGCTGACCGACTCCTTCAGCCGCATGCTCTGGAGCTCGACGCTGCTCGGGGCGGGCACGGGGGCGGCCGGCATGTACCTGAGCTTCCACCTCGAGATCCCCTCGGGCACGACCATCGTGCTGCTCAACGCGCTCGCGTTCACGGTCGTGCTGCTGCTCACCGGCAAGCGCGGGCTGCGCAAGGTCGCGGGGCTCGACGACCACGCGGACACCCCGCCCGTGGCGCCGCTGGCGGCTGCTCGCTAGACCTAGGCTCGCCGGCATGGCGAGACTCTTCGGCACCGACGGCGTCCGCGGCCTCGCGGGCACCGTGCTCACCCCCGAGCTCGCGCTCGCCCTCGCCCGGAGCGCCGCGACCGCGCTGCACGCCGGGGAGGGCCGTCCGGTCGTCGCCATCGGGCGCGACACCCGGCCCAGCGGGGAGCTGCTCGAGGCCGCGGCAGCGGCGGGGTTCGCCTCGGCCGGGTGCGACGTCCGGCTGCTCGGCGTCGTCCCGACCCCCGCCGTCGCCCACGCCTGCGCCACCGGCGAGGCCGACCTCGGCCTGATGATCTCGGCCTCGCACAACCCGATGCCCGACAACGGCCTCAAGCTGTTCGGCGCGGGCGGGGTCAAGCTGGCCGACGACGTCGAGGACGCCGTCGAGGCGGGGATGTCCGGTGGCGGGCCGCGCCCCACCGGTACCGCCGTGGGCACCGTCCGCCCCGCTCCCGAGGCCTGGCACGCCGCCTACGCCGACGCCCTGCTCGCCACCCTCGAGGCGCCGCTGACCGGGCTGAAGGTCGTCGTCGACTGCGCCCAGGGCGCGGCCTCGGTGCTGGCGCCCGAGGTGTACCGGCGGGCCGGGGCCGAGGTCGTGGCGCTGTTCGCCGACGGCGACGGGGCGCACATCAACGAGGGCTGCGGGGCGACCCACCTCGAGGCGCTGCAGGCCGCGGTGGTCGAGCACGCCGCCGACCTCGGGCTCGCCCACGACGGCGACGCCGACCGCTGCCTCGCGGTGGACGCGTCCGGCGCGGTGGTCGACGGCGACAAGATCCTCGCGGTCTGCGCCCTCGGGCTGCGCGAGCGCGGGCTGCTGCCGACGGGGACCGTCGTCGCGACGGTGATGAGCAACCTCGGGTTCCTGCACGCGATGCGGGCCGCCGGGATCGCCGTCGTGCAGACCGCCGTCGGGGACCGGTACGTGCTCGAGGCCATGCGCGACGGCGGGCACGCGCTCGGCGGGGAGCAGAGCGGGCACGTCGTGTTCGCCCACGCGGCCACCACGGGCGACGGCCTGCTGACCGGGCTGGCCCTGCTCGGGCGGGTCGCGGCCACCGGTCGTCCCCTCGCCGACCTGGCCTCCGTCGTGGAGGTGCTGCCGCAGGTGCTGGTCAACGTCCGGGCCCTCCGGGAGCGGGCGCAGGCCCACGACGTCCTCGACGCCGTCGCCACCGAGGAGGCCGCCCTCGCCGGCAGCGGCCGGGTGCTGCTGCGCCCGTCGGGCACCGAGCCGGTGGTCCGGGTCATGGTCGAGGCGCCGACCGACGTGCAGGCGCGCGAGGTGGCGGACCGGCTGGCCGCCGTCGTCGGCGCCTGATGCGCACCCTCACCCGCGAGGAGGCCGCCGAGCGGGCGGCGCAGGTCGAGGTCGACTCCTACGCGGTGTCCCTCGACCTGACCCGGGGGCCCGAGGAGTTCGGCAGCACCACGGTGGTCCGGTTCGCCGGGCGCGGGGACACGTTCCTCGAGCTCGACGCCGCGCTGGTGTCGGCCACCCTCGACGGTCGTCCGCTGGCCCTCGAGGGCAACCGGATCGCCCTGGCGGGGCTCGGCAGTCTCTCCGGGCCGACCGAGCACGAGGTCCGGGTGGAGGCGGTCGGCCGGTACAGCCGCTCCGGCGAGGGGCTGCACCGGTTCGTCGACCCGGCCGACGGCGAGGCCTACCTGTGGGCGCAGAGCTTCCTCGACGACGCCCAGCGGATGTTCGCCTGCTTCGACCAGCCCGACCTCAAGGCGACCTTCGACGTCGAGGTGCTCGCGCCGGAGGGCTGGACCGTGGTGCTCAACGGCCGGTCCACCCGGGACGGGCAGACCTGGCGGGCGAGCACCCCGCGGATCGCCCCCTACCTGTTCCACGTCTCGGCCGGCCCGTGGCACGAGCGCACCCGCTGGGCGGGGGAGGTCGAGCTGGGCCTGTACTGCCGGGCGTCGCTGGCGGAGCACCTGGACGCCGACGCCGACGAGCTGTTCGACGTCACCGCGGCCTGCTTCGCGCACCAGGAGCGGCTGTTCGGTCGGCCGTACCCCTTCGGCGACCGGTACGACCAGCTGTTCGTCCCGGAGTTCAACCACGGGGCGATGGAGAACCCGGGCGCGGTGACGTTCAGCGAGGAGTTCGTCCCCCGCAGCCGCACCACGACGTCGGCCCGGCGCAAGCGCGCGATGGTCGTCGCCCACGAGATGGCGCACATGTGGTTCGGCGACCTCGTGACGATGCGCTGGTACGACGACCTCTGGCTCAACGAGTCCTTCGCCGAGCTGCTCGGGTTCTCGACCGTGGACGCCGCCACGGCGTTCGAGGGCGCGTGGCTCGACTTCTGCACCAGCCGCAAGGCCTGGGGCTACCGCGCCGACGCCGCCCCGACGACCCACCCGGTCAGCGGCACCGTCGCGGACAACCGCAGCGCGCTGCTCAACTTCGACGGGATCAGCTACGCCAAGGGCGCCTCGGTGCTGCGCCAGCTCTCGGTCGCCCTCGGCGAGGACGTCTTCTTCGCCGGCGTCCGCCGCTACCTGGACGCCCACGCGTGGGGCAACACCGCGTTCGCCGACCTGCTGGCCGCGCTGTCGCAGGAGGCCGGCCGCGACCTCACGGCCTGGGCGGCGGACTGGCTGCAGACGACCGGCACCTCCCTGCTGCGACCGCTGGTCGAGGCCGGCCGGGTGGTGGTCGTGCAGGAGGGGCCGGTGCTGCGCGAGCACCGGACCGCCGTCGGGCGCTACGGGCTCCGGGACGGCCGGCTCGAGCTGCTCGAGAGCGTCGACGTCACGGTGACCGGGGCGCGGACCCTGACCGACGTCGCCCCGGCCGACCTCCTGCTCCTGAACGACCGCGACCTGACCTTCGCCCGGACCCGCTTCGACCCGGCGTCGCTCGCGGTCGTGGAGCAGCACCTCGGGGCGCTGACGGACCCCCTGGCGCGGGCGCTGTGCACGGCCTCGCTCTGGGACGCCCTGCGCGACGGCGAGGTCCCGGCGTCGACGTACCTGGCGGCGCTCGCCGGCGCGCTCGACGTCGAGACCGACCCGGGCGTGCTCGAGACGCTGGTGGGGCAGGCCGTCGTCGCCGCGACGCTCTACAGCCAGGAGCCCGCGCCGGCCCGCGCCCGGCTGGCGGCGGCACTCAGCGACCGGCTGCGGGCGCAGGAGCCCGGGAGCGACCTGCAGCTGGCCCTGGCCCGGAGCGCGGCGCTGGCCCTCGACGACCCCGACCCGGTGCGCGGGCTGCTCGACGGCAGGCTGCGCGGGCTCGTCGTCGACGCCGACCTGCGCTGGACCCTGCTCACCCGGCTGGCCGCCCTCGGCGCCGTCGACGAGGCCGCGCTCGAGGCGGCGGCCGCCGCCGACCGGACCGCTGCGGGGGAGCGGCGGGCCGCCACGGCGTCGTCGTCCCGGCCGGACGCGGCGGCGAAGCGGGCCGCGTGGGAGGCGGTCGTGGCGGGCGGGCTGTCCAACCACGAGGCCGCGGCGCTGGCGGGCGGGATGTGGCAGTACGGGCAGGACGACGTGCTGGACCCCTACGTGGACCGGTACGTGGCCGAGGTCGAGCAGGTCTGGGCGTCGCGCTCCCCGGAGCTGGCCCGGTCGGCCGCCCGGCTGCTGTTCCCCTCCACCCTGGCGCGCCCCGACGTGCTCGACCGTCTGGACGTCCTGCTCGGGCGCGACCTCCCCCCGGGCCTGCGCCGCGTGGTGCTCGAGCAGCACGACGACCTCGCCCGGGCGGTCCGCGGGCGTCAGGGCGCCTGGAGGACCTCCGCCAGCGCGTCCGCCCACTGGGCGTAGCCGCGGTCGTTCGGGTGGAAGCCGTCGGCGTAGAGCCCGCGGTACGGCGGTCCGGTGTGCGCCCACAGGTCGGCGACCCGCAGACCGTGCTCGGCGGCCCGCGCCTGCAGGTGCGCGTTCGCGCGACGGACCTTGCGCTCGAACACCCCCCGGGCGACGGTCCCGACGACGGCGCCCTCCGGCAGGGCCTCGCACAGGGCGTCGACGTCGAGCAGCCACTGCGGGAGCCGGGTGCCGAGGGCGTCGTTGCCGCCGACCAGGGCGGTGACGAGGTCGGCCTCCCCGTCCCAGGACGCCAGCTGCCCGAGGACGTCGCGGGTGCGGGCGCCGCTCACGCTCAGGTTGACCACGCGCCAGTCCCCGCCGAGCCGCGGCAGGACCTGCCCGACGTAGCCGTGCAGGTGCGACGACGCCCCCACGCCCTGGGCGGCGCTGTCGCCGAGCACCAGCCACAGCGGGCCGGTCTGCTCCAGGGCGAGGGCGTTCGCCGTCGTCCAGGCCTCCCGGTACTGCTCGACCTGCGCGTAGGAGCGGTCGAACAGCGGCAGGCGGCGCAGTCCGGTCCTCGAGCGGGGCGCGTTCACGGCACTAGCCTGACCCTCATGTGCGGCATCGTGGGCTACGTCGGCAGCAAGCCCGGGGTCGAGGTGGTCCTGGACGGCCTGCGGCGCCTCGAGTACCGCGGCTACGACAGCGCCGGGGTCGCCGTCCTGTCGCCGGAGGGCCTGCTGCACGTCGAGCGCAAGGCCGGCAAGCTCGCGAACCTCGACGAGGTGCTGGGCCGGACCGAGATGCCCGGCACCCTGGCGATCGGCCACACCCGCTGGGCCACCCACGGGCCGCCCACCGACCGCAACGCCCACCCGCACCTGGACTGCGCGGGCAAGGTGGCCGTCGTCCACAACGGCACGATCGAGAACTTCGAGGTCCTCGTCGACGGCCTCGAGCAGCGCGGCCACGAGCGGCGCAGCGACACCGACACCGAGGTCGTCGCCCACCTGGTCGAGGAGCGGTACTCCGAGGGCCCGACCGCGGGCGACCTGCCGGCCACCGTCCGGAGCATCTGCACGGACCTCGAGGGCAGCTTCGTCCTCGTCATCGCCCACCAGGACGAGCCCGACCTCGTCGTCGCCGCGCGCCGCAACCTGCCCCTGGTGATCGGGCTCGGCGAGGGCGAGAACTTCGTCGGCTCCGACGTCACCGCCTTCATCGGCCACACCCGCGAGGCCCGCGCCGTCGAGCAGGACCAGGTGGTCGAGGTCCGGCGCGACGCCGTCACCGTGACCGACCTCGCCGGGACCGTGGTCGACGGCGAGAGCTACCACGTCGACTGGGACACCGACGCCGCCGAGAAGGGCGGCTACGAGTTCTTCATGCTCAAGGAGATCGAGGAGCAGCCGGACGCCGTCCGCGACACCCTCGGCGGCCGCCTCACCGCGGAGGGGCTGCTGCACCTCGACGAGCTGAACATGAGCGACGAGGACGTCCGCGGCCTGTCCCAGGTCGTCATCATCGCCTGCGGCAGCAGCTACCACTCAGGCCTCGTCGGCAAGTACGCGATCGAGCGCTGGTGCCGGCTGCCCGTCCAGGTCGAGCTCGCCAGCGAGTTCCGCTACCGCGACCCCGTCATCGGCCGCGACACCCTCGTCATCGCCATCAGCCAGAGCGGCGAGACCGCCGACACCCTCGAGGCCCTGCGGCACGCCCGGTCGCAGAAGGCGTGGGTGCTCGCGATCACCAACACGGTCGGGTCCACCGTCAGCCGCGAGAGCGACGCCGCCTTCTACACGCGCGGCGGCCCCGAGGTCGCGGTGGCCAGCACCAAGGCCGTCATCACGCAGCTCGCCGCGGTCTACGTCGTCGGGCTCTACCTCGCGCAGGTCCGCGGCACCCGCGACGCCGACGAGGTCCGCGCCCACCTGCGCGACCTGCAGGAGGTCCCCGAGCTCATCGAGGAGACCCTGCGCCGGATGGACGGGGTGCGGGAGCTCGCGCAGTCGCTGGCGAAGGAGGAGCGGGTGCTGTTCCTCGGCCGGCACGTCGGCTACCCGATGGCCCTCGAGGGCGCGCTCAAGCTCAAGGAGCTGGCCTACGTCAGCGCCGAGGGCTTCCCGGCCGGCGAGATCAAGCACGGGCCGATCGCCCTGGTCGAGGAGGGCACGCCGGTGGTCGTCATCGCTCCCCGGCACGCCCTTCAGGCCAAGCTGGTCAACAACGTGCAGGAGGTCCGGGCCCGGGGCGCCCGCACGATCGTCATCGCGACCGACGGCGACGACAGCGTGACGCCGTACGCCGACACCGTGATCCGCATCCCGGACGTCAAGTCGCTGCTCGCGCCACTGCTCACGATCGTGCCGATGCAGGTGCTGTCGGCGGAGGTCGCCCGGGCCCGCGGCCTCGACGTCGACCAGCCGCGCAACCTGGCCAAGTCCGTCACGGTCGAGTGACCGCTCCGTCGGCGGTGCGCACCCGGTCGGGCTGGGACGGTCCGCGGCTGCTGCTCGCCGTCGTCTGGCTGGTGCTGCTGCTGTCCGCCCTCGTGCTGCACGAGCGCTCGACGTCGCTGTCGCGGCTCTACGACGACGTCCGCAGCGGGCAGGTCGACGACGTCCAGGTGGTCGGGGGGCTGTCGGCCTTCGGCGAGCAGCGGGGGACCGGGTTCGCCGTGCTCGAGGCGCACTGGTCGGTCGGCCACCGCCGGTACGTCGTCGAGGTCACCGAGGTGGCGGGGCAGCCCGACAGCACCGTGCCCGGGGTCCGCACCGACGACGACGTCGCCGCGGTCCTGCAGCGGCTCGACCCGACCCTGCAGGTGCAGCGGCAGGCGTACCGCAGCGGCTGGTCCGCCACCCTCTACGGGACCCGGCTGCCCGGCTACGTCGTGCCCGTCCTCGTCGCTGCCGGGCTGGCGACGCTGCTGGTCCTGATGAACGCCCCCGAGCCGTGGCGGGCCACCCGGTGGGCCTGGTTCTGGCTGCTGCCCGTGCCCGGCGGGGTGCTGGCGTTCCTGCTGCTGTCGGGCCCGACCCCCCTGGTGCCGGCGCCCGCGGACCCCGGCCGGCGGCTGACCGGCGGCTGGGCGTTCCTGCTCGGTGCCGCCCTGACGCCGACCTGGGCCGCCTAGGCTCGGACGGGTGATCGTCGGCGTGGGCATCGACGTGGTGCAGGTGTCCCGGCTCGAACGGGCCCTCGCGCGAACGCCCCGGCTCGCCGACCGCCTGTTCACCACGCAGGAGCAGGGCCGCCCCGCCGAGTCCCTGGCCGCCCGGTTCGCGGCCAAGGAGGCGGTCGCGAAGGCGCTCGGGGCCCCGGGCGGTCTGCGGTGGAAGGACGCCGAGGTGGTCGCCCTCGAGAGCGGTCGCCCGGTGCTGCGGCTGCACGGCGGGGTCGCCGAGGAGGCGGCGTCGCAGGGCATCACCACGTGGCACCTGTCGCTGTCGCACGACGGCGGCGTGGCGACGGCCGTCGTGGTGGCGGAGGCGTGAAGGACCTCTGCACGGTGCAGCAGGTGCGCGACCTCGAGGCGCCCCTGCTGGCTTCCGGGGTCCCGCTGATGCAGCGCGCGGCGACCGGCCTCGCGCACGCCGTGGCCCGCGAGCTGCCCGGCGTGTACGGCGCCCGCGTGCTGCTGCTCGTCGGGGGCGGCAACAACGGGGCGGACGCGCTGTGGGCCGGCGTCCGGCTCGCGCGGCGCGGCGCCCAGGTCTCGGCGGTGCTCGTCGGGACGCCGGTCGAGGACGCCCTGCAGGCCTTCCGGACCGCCGGCGGCCGCGTCGTCGACACGCCTGGTGCGGCCGACGTCGTCGTCGACGGGATGGTCGGGATCGGAGGGAGAGGGCCGCTCCGCCCCGGGGCGGCCGCGCTGCTCGACCTCCTGCCGGGTGCGCCCGTCGTCGCGGTCGACGTCCCGAGCGGGGTCGACGCCGACACCGGGGAGGTCCCGGGCCGGGCGGTCGTGGCGACGACGACGGTCACGTTCGGCGCCCTCAAGCCCGGGCTGCTGCTGGCGCGGGCCCACGTGGGACGGCTGCAGCTCGTCGACGTCGGCCTGGCCCCCGTGCCCACCCGCCTGCACGCGCTCGAGGCGTCCGACGTCGCCCGGCTGCTGCCGCGGGCGGAGGCCCGGAGCGACAAGTACACGCGCGGCGTCGTGGGCGTCGCGGCCGGCTCCTCGCAGTACACCGGTGCGGCCGTCCTCGCCGTCGGGTCCGCGCTGCAGGCGGGGGCCGGGATGGTCCGGTTCGCGGGTGCCGAGCACCCGGGCGAGCAGGTCCGCGGCCGCTGGCCCGAGGCCGTCGTCACCCCGTTCTCCGAGGCCGGGCGGGTGCAGGCGTGGGTCGTCGGGCCGGGGCTCGGCACGGACGCGGACGACGTCGTGGCGCAGGTGCTCGCGAGCGACGTCCCGGTGCTCGTCGACGCCGACGCCCTCACCGTCTGCGCCCGCCGCCCCGAGCTGCTGCGGCGGGACGCGCCCACCCTGCTCACGCCGCACGACCGCGAGTTCGCCCGGTTCGGCTCGGAGGTCGGGGGAGACCGGGTCGGCAGCGCGCGCGACCTCGCGGCCCGGCTCGGGGTGCACGTCCTGCTCAAGGGCGACGCCACCGTCGTCGTCGGGCCGGACGGGCAGGGGCTGGTCAACACGACCGGGACGCCGCTGCTGGCGACGGCGGGCAGCGGTGACGTCCTCGCCGGCGCGGTCGGGTCGCTGCTGGCCCAGGGCCTCGACCCGCTGGTCGCCGGCGGCCTCGGCGCGCACCTGCACGGGCGGGCCGGCGGTGCTGTCCGCACGAGGTACCACGACCACCGCCGTCGGGGTGCTGGAGCACTGGCACGACGCGGTGCGGGAGAGTCTGGGCGCATGAGGTCCGAGGCGCGGGTCGAGCTCGCGGCGATCACGGCGAACGTCCGGGCGCTCGACGCGCTGGCGGGCAGCGCGCAGGTGATGGCCGTGGTCAAGGCCGACGGGTACGGGCACGGCCTGCTGCCCTCCGCCCGGGCCGCCCTCGCCGGTGGCGCCGGGTGGCTCGGGGTCGCGTTCCTCGAGGAGGCGCTCGCCGTCCGGTCGGGCGGGGTCGACGCACCGCTGCTGGCCTGGCTCTGGTCGCCCGACGAGGACGTCGCCGCCGCGGTCGCTGCCGACGTCGACCTGGGCGTCTACAGCCTCGGGGAGCTGCAGGCGGTCGCCGAGGCCGCCCGGACCACCGGGCGCGAGGCGCGGGTGCACCTCAAGGTCGACACCGGCCTGTCGCGCGGCGGGGCGGTGGTCGCGGACTGGCCGGACCTGTGCGCCGCCGCGGCGCGCACCGACGGCGTCCGGGTCGTCGGGGTCTGGAGCCACTTCGCGCACGCCGACGCCGGCCCGGACCACCCGTTCGCGCGGCAGCAGGTGCAGGTGTTCACCGAGGCGGTCGACGTCGCCCGTCGCTCCGGGCTGCGCCCCGACGTGCTGCACCTGGCGAACAGCGCCGCCACCCTGACCGCTCCGCACGCGCACTTCGACCTGGTCCGGCCGGGGGTCAGCGTCTACGGGCTCGCTGCCGCTCGGGTCTCCCGCCGACTTCGGCCTCCGCCCCGCCATGACGCTGCGCTCGACCGTGGCCCTGACCAAGCGGGTACCGCCGGGCAGCGGGGTCTCCTACCTGCACCGGTACGTCACCGACCGCGCGGCGACCCTCGCGCTCGTCCCGCTGGGCTACGCCGACGGCGTCCCGCGCGCCGGCACCAACGTCCTGCCGGTGCAGCACCGGGGCGTCCGCCGCACCGTCGCCGGCACCGTCTGCATGGACCAGTTCCTGCTCGACGTCGGGGACGACGCCGCCGAGGCCGGTGACGAGGTCCTGCTGTTCGGCCCCGGCGACGACGGCGAGCCGACGGCGCGGGAGTGGGCGGACGTCCTCGGGACGATCGACTACGAGGTCGTGACGCGGATCGGCGCGCGCGTGCCCAGGACGTACGTCCCGTGAGAGGGCTGCGCAGCGGCGGTCCGCTCGGGGCGCTGCTCGGCGTCGTCGCACTCGGCGGGGCCATCGGGCTCTCCGCGGAGCGGTACGCGGTCGGCCGGGTCCGGCTCCGCCCCGACCCCGACGCGCTCGAGCCCTTCTTCCGCCTCCCCGCCGACCGCACCCGCACGGTCACCACGCCCGACGGCGTCCGCCTGCACGTCGAGGAGGTCGGGCCGCAGGACGCCGCCCAGACCGTCGTCCTCGTGCACGGCTACACGCAGGAGATGGCCGTCTGGCACTACCAGCGCAAGGCGCTCTCGGACGGCAGGCTCCGGGTCGTCCTCTACGACCAGCGCTCGCACGGCCGGAGCACCCGCAGCAGCCCCGAGCTGTCGACGATCGACCAGCTCGGGGCCGACCTGCAGCAGGTCCTCGAGGAGGTCGTGCCCACCGGCGACGTCGTCCTCGTCGGGCACTCGATGGGCGGCATGACGGTCATGGCCCTGGCCGACCGGGCGCCCGAGCTGTTCGGCAGCCGGGTCAGGGGTGTCGGGCTGCTGTCGACGTCGACCGGGAAGCTCGCGCAGCTCACCCTGCGGCTGCCGTCCGCCCTGGAGCCCGTGGCGGCCCGCGGGCTCCCCCTCCTGACCCGGGGCCTGCGGTCGCGTGCCGCCCTGCTCGAAAGGGGACGCCGGCTCGGTTCCGACCTCGCCTTCCTGCTCGCCCGACGGGGCGCCTTCGGCAGCACGGACGTGAGCCCGTCGCTGGTCGAGTTCGTCGAGACGATGCTCGCCCGCACGCCGGTCGACGTGATGGCGGAGTTCTTCGAGACCTTCGCCTCGCACGACAAGCTGAAGGCCCTCGACGCCCTGCGCGGCATCCCCGTCCTGGTGCTGGTCGGCAGCAAGGACCTGCTGACCCCGGTGGCCCACAGCCGGGCGATCGCCGACGCGCTGCCGGAGGCGCAGCTCGTCGTCGTCGACGGGTGCGGGCACATGGTCAACCTGGAGCGGCCGTCGCTGGTCGACCTGCACGTGCGGTCGCTCGTGGCGAAGGCGGCCCGATGACGGAATGGGACGAGCTCGCGGCCGGCATGCGCGCCTGCACCCGCTGCCCCGCGCTGGCTGCGACGCGGACGCACGTCGTGGTCGGCGCGCGGCCGGAGGGGGCCCGGCTGCTCGTCGTCGGGGAGGCGCCGGGCGCGCAGGAGGACGAGACCGGACTCCCCTTCGTGGGCCGCAGCGGGCAGCTGCTCGACCGGCTGCTCGCCGAGGCCGGGGGCGACCGCGCCACCACGGCCGTCCTCAACACGATCAAGTGCCGGCCGCCGGGCAACCGCCCCCCGACCCGTCCGGAGACGGCCCACTGCCGGCCCTGGACGGCAGCCCAGCTCGACCTCGTGGCACCCGCCCTCGTGGTCACGCTCGGGCTGTCGGCGACCCGGTGGTTCCTCCCGGGCAAGGAGCCGCTCGGGACCGTGCGCGGCCGCGTGCACGACGTCGGGACGCTGCGCGTCCTCCCCACCTACCACCCGAGCGCGGCGATCCGGAACGGCCCGCAGGGGGAGCCGATGGCGCTGCTGCGCGCGGACCTCGCGCTGGCCGTGACGCTGTGTTCCCGGTGACGCTGTGTTCCCGGTAGCGTCCCGTCCGGCTGGCCACGGTCGAGGACACCGAGCGGTTCGGCGAGGGGCTCGCGGCCGAGCTGCGCAAGGGCGACCTGCTGGTGCTGTCCGGCCCGTTGGGCGCGGGCAAGACGGCCCTCGTGCGCGGCCTGGGTCGCGGTCTCGGCGTCTCGGGACGGGTCACCAGCCCGACGTTCGTGCTCGCCCGGCAGCACCGCGGACCGCTGCCCCTGCTGCACGTGGACGCCTACCGGCTGAGGGACTCGGGGGCCACCGACCTCGACGACCTGGACCTGGAGGAGGCGCTGACCGACGGCGTCGCCGCGGTCGAGTGGGGCGAAGGGCTGGTCGAGGGGCTGGCGGCGTCGTGGCTGGAGGTCGTGCTCGAGCGGGCGCCCGACGACGTCCGCACCGCCACGGTCCGCGCGCACGGCCCGCGGTGGCTGCCCGCCTGAGGCTTGTGCACGCGCACCGCCGGGGTCCACGGGCGTGTGCGGGCACGCCCTCGCGCCGCGGGACGTCGTAGGGGAAGATCGTGACCGCCGTCACCGCTCCTGGAGGATCCCCTGTGTCCCTGACGATCGCCAGCATCCTGGCGGAGTCCGCCGTCCGTCACGCCGACCGCACCGCGGTCGTGCTCGGCGACCTGAAGCTCACCTACTCCCAGCTCTGGGCGCACGCCCGGCAGTACGCGCGGGTCCTCGAGGACCAGGGCATCGGCCCCGGGGACAAGGTCGCCCTGCTGCTGCCCAACACGCCGCACTTCCCGCTGACGTACTACGGCGCCCTCGCGCTCGGGGCGGTCTGCGTCCCGGTGCACGCGCTGCTCAAGGCCGAGGAGATCGAGTACGTCCTCACCGACTCCGGCGCCAAGGCGCTGGTCTGCGCCGCCCCGCTGCTGGGCGAGGGCGCGAAGGGCGCGGAGCTCGCCGGCGTGAAGGTCCTGTCGGTGATGGAGGCCGAGGACACCGGTGTCCCGCGGATCGACAAGCTCGCGTTCGACGTCGAGCCGGTCGCCACCTTCGTGCCCCGCGAGCCGGACGAGACCGCCGTCATCCTCTACACGAGCGGCACCACCGGGAAGCCCAAGGGCGCCGAGATCAGCCACCTCAACGTGACGATGAACGTCGTCGCCTCGGCCATGCACAGCTTCGACATCGACCAGGACGACATCGTCCTCGGCTGCCTGCCGCTGTTCCACACGTTCGGCCAGACCTGCTGCATGAACACCGCGTTCTACGTCGGCGCGAGCGTCGTCATGCTGCCGCGCTTCGACGGCGCGCAGGCCCTGGAGCTCATGGTGAAGGAGGAGGTCACCATCTTCATGGGCGTCCCCACCATGTACATCGGGCTGGTCGAGGCCGCGAAGACCAGCGAGCACCGGCCGCAGCTGAAGTCCGCGCTGTCGGGCGGGGCGGCCCTGCCGGTGGCGGTGCTCGAGAAGTTCGGCGAGGTCTTCGGCACGCAGGTGCTCGAGGGCTACGGCCTCACCGAGACGTCCCCGGTGGCGACGTTCAACCAGGTCGGGTTCGAGCCCCGGCCCGGGACGGTCGGCAAGGCGATCTGGGGCGTCGAGGTCGAGGTCGCCAAGGCCGAGGTCGACGAGGCGATCGAGCTGCTCCCGAACGGCGAGCTCGGCGAGATCGTCGTCCGCGGCCACAACGTCTTCACCGGCTACCTCAACAAGCCGGAGGAGACGACGAAGGCCATCGTCGACGGCTGGTTCCGCACCGGCGACCTCGGCACCAAGGACGACGAGGGCTACGTGACCATCGTCGACCGCAAGAAGGACATGATCATCCGCGGCGGCTACAACGTCTACCCGCGCGACGTCGAGGAGGTCCTGCTCCGGCACCCCGCCGTCGGCCAGGTCGCGGTCATCGGGCTGCCCGACCCGCAGTACGGCGAGGAGGTCACCGCCGTCGTGGTGCGCTCCGGTGACGACGAGGCCACCGACACCGAGATCATCGCGTGGAGCAAGGACAAGCTCGCGGCCTACAAGTACCCGCGGCGGATCATCTTCGCGGACGCCTTCCCGCTGGGCCCGTCCGGCAAGGTCCTCAAGCGCGAGCTGGTCGCCCAGTACAAGGGCTGACGCTCCGGTAGGCGCAGGCCGACCGGACGCCTCCTTGGCGGTCCGGAAGGCCGCGGCGATCCGGCTCTGCTCGGTGTTCGAGGTCGCCTGCCGTGACGACGCCTCGACCGCCTCTGCCGCGGTGCTGGCCCGGGCCATCGCCGTCCGCAGCCCGGCGAACCGGGCGTCCCCTCGGCGGCCCGCTCGGCACGCGTGACGGCGCGACCCAGGGCCGAGACGTCGCTCCGTCGCAGGGACTCCCGGCCCAGCAGCGGCGCGACCGACGCGCACGCCGCGGCTGCCTCCTGCGTCGCCGACAGGGGCTCGGACGAGCCGCGACAGCCGGCGAGCAGCAGCCCGGGGACCAGGACGACGACGGCGGTGCGCACGGCGCGACCCTGTCAGACGACGGACTCGGGCCGCTCCACGTCTCGCGCTCGCGCCGATGGGGGCTGAGGTCCTCGAGGAAGCGGGTGCAGGGTGCGACGTCGTTCTGGTGTGGTGCAAGCCATGGGGCGCGCTGCGGGTTGTCGCTGAGCCTCGTCGGGTCCGCAGGGGCAGCGACCGGTGCGTCCTCGTCCTGGGACGCGGCAACACGTCGACGACCCCGGCCGACCTCGTGAACCCGGGCGGCACCCCGCTGCGGCTGTACGCCAAGCCCGGTGCTGCGCCGCTGTCCGTCAACAGC
Source organism: uncultured Actinomycetota bacterium (assembly GCA_963761655.1). Lineage (GTDB taxonomy): Bacteria > Actinomycetota > Actinomycetes > Mycobacteriales > SCTD01 > RYN-122. The sequence goes on along the minus strand of CAVXHI010000011.1, from coordinate 639,173 downwards.
GCGGTGCAGGTGCCCGGCCTCAACGCCAGCCTGCTCGGGGGCGCACGGCTCGCGGACCTCCAGCGGCGCGTCGGCGGGACGTGTCTGCAGGGGGCGGCAGTAGCGGCAGTCGCGGTGGACGGCTCGGTGCGCTGCACGACCCCGTTGCAGGGCGCGGCAGGCCCGGCAGGCGAGGCGGGGTCGCCAGGCCCGGCCGGATCACCGGGTGCGGTGGGTGCGGCGGGTCCGCCCGGCCCGCTCGGTGCTGTCGGTGCTGTCGGTGCTGTCGGTGCTGCCGGTGCCGTCGGTGCCGTCGGCGCCGTGGGTCCTGCGGGGCCACCCGGACCTGCCGGGGTGAAGGGGGACGTCGGCCCGTCAGGGCCCGCAGGTCGACAGGGCGACGTCGGCCCGGCTGGTCCTGCGGGTGCTCCAGGGGTGAGGGGAGACATCGGTCCAGGTGGTCCTGCGGGCGTACCCGGTGCCGGGGCGAGCCTGGTGCCACCGGTCCCTCGGGACCCAGGGGAGCGTCGGTGCGGCGGGACCCGCGGGTCAGGGGGGGCCACAGGTCCGACGGCGCCGGGGGTCACCGGCACGCAGACCGACACGGGGCAGGTGGTGTCCGTGCTGCGGCTGCAGCGGACGCCCGTCGCGAGCCTGGACCTGCCAGCGGGCACCTACTGGGTGCAGGGCCGGACCACCGTGGAGTTCCTCGACCCGGTGATGTCAGTTGCCGTGTCGAGGTGGGCACCACGGACGGGTCTCGCGGCTCGGACGGGAGCGCCGCGGACGGCCCGCGGACCGCGAACGGGACCGCCTTCTTCCCTCGGCAGGTGATCGTCAGCAGCAGCTCGTGACTCTCACGGCTCCGACGGCCTGAGCTACCAGTGCCAGAGCAGTGGCTTCACCGCCGCGCCGACCGGCGCGAGGGATGCCCAGAGCATCGGAGGCCATCTGGACGCGCTGCGGGTGGAGAGCTTCACCTCGTCCTAGACGACGGACTCGGGCCACGCGTCGTCGGGCTCGCCGTCCTCGAGCAGCACGGGGGCGGTGACCCGCAGCCGGACCACCCAGAGCAGCAGCGCGGCACCGGCGAGCACGGCACACACCGAGGCGGTGCCGTGCCAGCCGGCGCGCCCGTAGGCCGCCGCGGCTGCGGCCGAGCCCCCGGCTCCGCCGAGGAACACGCAGGTCATGTAGACGGTGGTCGCCCGGCTGCGGGCGTCGGCGGCGACCAGCTTGTAGACGACGCCGAGGCTCGTCACGTGCCCGGCCTGCACGGCGAGGTCGGTCAGCACCAGCCCCACCAGGAGCAGCGGCAACGACGACGCACCGAGCCACAGCAGCCCGGTCGCGAGCAGCAGCCCCGTGTACGCGGTCCCGGTCAGCGCGACCTGGGGGAGCCGGTCCGCCAGCCGGCCGAACCGGGGCGCGGCGACGGCGCCGGCGGCTCCCGAGCAGGGCGATGGCGGCCAGGCCGTAGGCCCCCACGCCGAACTCGTCCCGGACGTGGAAGGCGAGCGTGGTCCAGACGGCGGAGAAGACCCCGAAGCCGCAGGCGCCGTAGACCGACCGGACCTTGAGCGACGGCTCGGTGCGGGCCAGCCGGGCGACGCCGAGAAGGACCTCGCGGTACGGGACGTCGGGGCGGCCGTTGCGCCGGTGCCGGTCCGGCTCGGGGGGCAGCCGGCGCAGGAGGACGACGACGAGCAGGGCGGTCAGGGCGGCGGCCCCGGCGTACACGCCCCGCCAGCCGAGCGGCCTCGCGACCAGGCCGGCCACCACCCGGGCGCCGACGATGCCGGTGAGGATCCCGGCGAAGACGGTGCCGACCACGCGCCCGCGGGAGGCGTCGTCGGCGAGCGAGGCGGCGTAGGGGACCAGCACCTGGGCGACCACGCTGGTGAGCCCGACGCCGAAGGCCGCGACCGCGAGGACCGGCACGGACGGGGCGAGGGCGACGCCGACCAGGGAGACGGTCGTGCCGGACAGCACGACGGCGCCGAGGACGCGCCGGTCGACGACGTCGCCGAGCGGGACGACGAGCAGCAGGCCGAGGGCGTAGCCGAGCAGGGCCAGGGCCGCCACTCCGCCGAGGGCCCCGACGCCGACGCCGAGGTCGCGGCTGATGGTCGCCAGCAGCGGCTGCAGGTAGTAGTTGTCGGCGACCGCGACCCCCGACGCCGCGGCGAGCAGGGGGACGAGCCGGGGGCGGACCGGCAGCTCGGGCGGGGCGGACAGGGTGCTCACCCAGGGAGTCTGGGGCCGCGAGCGGGCGCCGTCGACGTGTGCTGCCCCACTTAGGCTGGAGCTGTGCTCGTCCTCGCCCTCGACACCAGCTCCGCGGCGGTCTCCGTCGCGCTGGTCGAGCTGCTGGAGGAGGCCGACGGGCAGACCCGCTGGGGGCGGCAGGCCGACTGGTCGGTCGTCGACGGCAAGCGCCACGGGGAGCTCCTGGCCACCGGCGTCCGCACCGTGCTGGCCGAGCTGGAGGCCTCCCCGCGGGACCTGACCGCCGTCGCCGTCGGCGTCGGACCGGGCCCGTTCACCGGGCTCCGGGTCGGCATCACCACGGGCCTGGTCATGGCGGACGCCCTCGGGATCCCGGCGTACGGCGCGTGCTCGCTGGACGCCGTCGACGCGTGGAGCGAGGAACCCGGCCGGCGGCTGGTCGTCACCGACGCCCGCCGCAAGGAGGTCTACTGGGCGGAGTACGACGTCGGCGACGAGCGGGTGGCCGGACCGTCGGTGATGCGCCCGGCCGACCTCGCCGAGGCCCTGCGCGAGACCGGCTGGCAGGGCCGCGTCGTCGGTGACGGGGCGTCCGCGTTCCCCGAGCACTTCCCGGGCGCGACCGGCCCGCGGTACCCCAGCGCCGACGCCCTCGTCATGCTCACCGCGCGGCGGGTGGTCGACCGCGCGCCCACCGAGGCGCTGACGCCCCTGTACCTGCGACGCCCCGACGCCGTCGCCACCGCGGACCGCCGATGACCGACACCCCGCTCTGGCTCGACGCCTTCCCGCACGACTTCGACGTCGCGCACGAGCGGACCCTGCGGGGGCTCTCGAAGGTCCCCGAGCGGGTCTACTACCCGGGGGCGCGGCGCGACGGCGGCCGCGACGGCGCCTGGCTGCGCATCACCTCCGGCGAGCGGGTGTGGACGGGCGTGTTCGCCAGCCGCCTCGTCGAGGGCCAGCTGTCGGTGGTCGCGTCCTGGCCGGAGCCGCACACCCTGTTCGTCGCCGTCGGGGACGAGCCCTACCTCGTCGACACCCGCGACCCCGACGTCTGGTCCCGGATCGAGCGGTGGCCGCGCGGCTTCGACCCGCACCCCGAGCGGGGGCTCGCGCTGCTGCTCAGCGGTGACGTGCTGGCGGCGTACGACGCGCACGGGCTGGCCTGGGAGAGCGACGCGCTCGCCTACGACGCCGAGCTGCTCGGCACCCTCGACGACGAGGTGCACCTGCGGTCGGGCGACCTGCTGCACCGGGTGTCGCTGCGCCACGGCCGGACCACCACCGAGACCGCCTCGTGGTGACCGCTCGCCCGGATGAGGTGGTGGCACGTCGACGACGTCGTCCCGCTGGAGCGGCAGCTGTTCCCGGACGAGCCGTGGAGCGACCGGCTGTTCTGGTCCGAGCTCGGGCAGGTCGACACCCGGCACTACCTCGTCGCCGTCGACGGGGAGGACGTCGTCGGGTACGCCGGGCTCTGCGACTACCCGGACGAGGCCTTCGTGCAGACGATGGCGGTGGCGCCGTCCGCCCAGGGGCAGGGCCTCGGGGCGCGGCTGCTCGAGGCGCTGCTGGCGGAGGCGGAGCGGCGGGGCCACCGGACGACGTCGCTCGAGGTCCGCGCCGACAACGTGCCTGCTCAGCAGCTCTACCTGACGCACGGGTTCACGCGGACGAGCACCCGGACCGGCTACTACAAGGGAGGGATCGACGCGTGGACGATGACACGCCGCACGTGAGGCTCATGGCCGGCCCGGTCCGCCCGCAGTGGGGCGAGCTCGACGCCGTCCTCGCGCAGGTCCTCGCCGACGGCGGCGGGCTCGACGACCTGCTGGCCGCCGCGGACGAGGTCGCCCTCGAGGAGGACCTCGACCCGCGGCGGGCCCGTCAGCGGGCGGAGGGGTTGTGGGCCGATGAGTGAGCCCCTGGTCCTCGGCATCGAGACGTCCTGCGACGAGACCGGCATCGGCATCGTCCGGGGCCGGACCCTGCTGGCCGACGCCGTGGCGAGCAGCGTCGACGAGCACGCCCGCTTCGGCGGCGTCGTCCCGGAGGTCGCCAGCCGGGCGCACCTCGAGGCGATGGTGCCGACGGTGCGGCGCGCGCTCGACGACGCCGGCGTCACCCTCGCCGACGTCGACGCCGTCGCGGTGACCGCCGGACCGGGGCTCGCCGGCGCGCTGCTGGTCGGCGTCGCCGCGGCCAAGGCCTACGCCGTCGCGCTCGACCGCCCGCTCTACGGCGTCAACCACCTCGCCGCGCACGTCGCCGTGGACGTCCTGGAGCACGGCCCGCTGCCGGAGCCGTCGATCGCGATGCTCGTGTCCGGCGGGCACTCCTCGCCTGCTGCTCGTCGAGGACGTCACCCGCACCATGACCCCGCTCGGCCAGACCGTCGACGACGCCGCGGGGGAGGCCTTCGACAAGGTCGCCCGCCTCCTCGGCCTCGGCTTCCCCGGCGGCCCCGCCGTCGACCGGGCCGCCCGCGACGGCGACCCGCGGGCCATGGCGTTCCCGCGGGCGATGCCCGGCTCCTACGACGTCAGCTTCAGCGGGCTCAAGACGGCGGTCGCCCGCTGGCTCGAGGCGCACGAGGGCGAGGTGCCGGTCGCGGACGTGTGCGCGAGCTTCCAGGAGGCGGTCGTCGACGTGCTGACGTCCAAGGCGGTGCGGGCCTGCCGGGAGCACGGCGTCGGACACCTGCTGATCGGCGGCGGGGTCGCGGCCAACACCCGGCTGCGGGCGCTCGCGCAGGAGCGGTGCGACGCGGCGGGCATCGTCCTGCGGGTGCCCCGGCCGGGCCTGTGCACCGACAACGGTGCGATGGTCGCAGCGCTGGGTGCGCGGCTGGTCGAGGCAGGGGTGGCCCCGAGCCCGTGGGACCTGCCGGCGGACAGCGGCATGGACGTCGAGGTGGTGCTGGTCCGGAGCTAGCCGGTCCAGCCGGGCCCTCCGTCGACGGGGCGTCCTGCTGCCAGGGCCGCGACCGCCGCGGCGGCGAGGACGTCGGCCTCGCGGTTGAGGGCGTGCTCGGTCGTCGTCAGGGTGGTGTGGCTCTTGACCTTCGACCACGTGACGGTGCGCCCCCGCAGGAGCTCCACTGTCGCGGCGATGAGCTCGGCGTTCTTCACCGGCTCGCCCGCCTTGGTCCGCCACTGCTCGGGCGGCACCCGGCCGCCGCGGCTCCAGCCGCGGACCCAGGTCGTGACGCAGCTCTGGGCGTAGGTGCTGTCGTAGACCACGTGCAGCGGCCGGTCCGGCGGCACGGCCTCGAGCAGGGCCCGGATCGCGGTCAGCTCCCCGATGTTGTTCGTCGACGTGCCCTCCACCCCGACCGCCTGCCAGCAGTCCGGCCCGACGTACCAGGCGCCGGCGGCGTGGCCGGGGTTCGGGCGGGCCGAGCCGTCGGTGGCGGCGACCACGGGGAGCGTGCTCGGCGGGGCCGGGACCTCGTCGTCCCAGAGCGACCCCTGGCTCACGACCACGCCTGCCGCAGGTCGTCCGGGACCGGCGTCGGGCGCCCCTCGCCGTCGACCAGCACGTACGTCGTCCGGACCTCGCAGCACGGTCCGGCGGCGGTGCGGACCGTCAGCGGGACGGTGAACGACGTGCGGCCCACCTCGGCCGGACCGGCGTCGACCGTGACGACGTCGCCGAACCGGGCGGGCGCCGTCCACGTCAGCGTCGTCGTCTTCACCCGCATGTCGAGGCCCCGGGCGAGCAGCGCGTCGTAGGGGCTGCCGGTGGCGGCGAACCAGGAGGTGCACCCCTCGTCGGCCCAGACCAGGTAGTGGGCGTTGAAGACGATGCCCTGCTGGTCGCACTCGGCGTACCGGACGGGGGAGCTCCACACCTCGGTCGACACGGGTTGGCACTCTAGGGCCCAGAGTGCTTGCCCCCTGGCACTCCCGTGGTTAGAGTGCCAGGCAGCGACGAGGTGCCTGACCCCCGCGACGGCAGGCCACTGAGCGCCCACTCACGATCTACTCGAGGAGCACTCATGACCACTGCGACAAAGGTCGCCATCAAGCCGCTCGAGGACCGCATCGTCGTCCAGGCCGTCGAGGCCGAGACGACGACGGCCAGCGGCCTCGTCATCCCCGACACCGCCAAGGAGAAGCCCCAGGAGGGCACCGTCCTGGCGGTCGGCCCGGGCCGGTTCGAGGACGGCGCCCGCGTGCCGCTCGACGTCAAGGTCGGCGACAAGGTGCTCTACAGCAAGTACGGCGGCACCGAGGTCAAGTACAGCGGCGAGGAGTACCTCGTGCTCTCCGCGCGCGACGTCCTCGCCGTCATCGAGGGCTAGTCAGACCCTCAGCAGCACCCAGCACGTCCAGCGAGGCCCCGGAACCCGACAGGGCCGGGGCCTCGCTCCTTTTCCTGATCAGTGAGACAGAGGACCAGCAATGGCCAAGGAACTGCAGTTCAGCGAGGACGCGCGCAAGTCGCTCGAGCGCGGCGTCGACAAGCTCGCCAACGCCGTCAAGGTGACGCTCGGCCCGAAGGGGCGCAACGTCGTCATCGGCAAGGCGTACGGCGGCCCGACCATCACCAACGACGGCGTCACCATCGCCCGCGAGATCGAGCTCGAGGACCACCTCGAGAACATGGGCGCGCAGCTGGCGAAGGAGGTGGCCACCAAGACCAACGACGTCGCGGGCGACGGCACCACCACCGCCACCGTGCTCGGCCAGGCCATGGTCAAGGAGGGCCTGCGGGCCGTCGCGGCCGGCGCCAACCCGATGGGCCTCAAGGTCGGCATCGACAAGGCCGTCGAGGCCGTCAACACCGCCCTGATCGCCGCCGCCACCGAGGTGCAGACCCACGACGAGATCGCCGCCGTCGCGGCCCTCTCGGCGCAGGACAGCCGCGTCGGGGAGCTCGTCGCCGAGGCGATGGACAAGGTCGGCAAGGACGGCGTCATCACCGTCGAGGAGTCCAACTCCACCGGCCTCGAGCTCGAGCTCACCGAGGGCATGCAGTTCGACAAGGGCTACATCAGCCCGTACTTCGTCACCGACGCCGAGCGCATGGAGACCGTCCTCGAGGACGCCTCCGTGCTCATCGTCAACGGCAAGGTCAGCGCGCTGGCCGAGCTGCTGCCGCTGCTGGAGAAGGTCGTCCAGGCCCAGAAGCCGCTGCTGATCGTGGCCGAGGACGTCGAGGGCGAGGCCCTGTCGACCCTGGTCGTCAACGCCATCCGCAAGACCGTCAAGGTCGCCGCCGTCAAGGCGCCCGGCTTCGGCGACCGCCGCAAGGCGATGCTGCAGGACATCGCCGTCCTCACCGGCGGCCAGGTCGTCAGCGCCGAGGTCGGCCTCAAGCTCGACCAGGTCGGCCTGGAGGTGCTGGGCAAGGCCCGCACCGTCACGGTCACCAAGGAGCTCACGACCATCGTCGACGGCGGCGGCTCCGCCGAGGACGTGTCCGCTCGCGTGGCCCAGATCAAGCAGGAGATCGAGAACAGCGACTCCGACTGGGACAAGGAGAAGCTCCAGGAGCGTCTCGCGAAGCTCGCGGGCGGTGTCGGCGTCATCCAGGTGGGTGCCCACACCGAGGTCGAGCTCAAGGAGCGCAAGCACCGTCTCGAGGACGCCATCTCGGCGACCCGCGCGGCGGTCGAGGAGGGCATCGTCCCCGGTGGTGGCGCGGCGCTCATCCACGCCGCCTCCGTGCTCGAGGACGGCCTCGGCCTCGAGGGCGACGAGCTCGCCGGCGTGCGGATCGTCCGCAAGGCGCTCGACGAGCCCGCCTACTGGATCGCTGCGAACGCGGGCCTCGAGGGCCGCGTCGCCGTGAACCGGGCCCGCGAGCTCGGTGCGTCCGACAAGAACCAGGGCCTCAACGCCGCCACCGGCGAGTACGGCGACCTGGTCAAGCAGGGCATCGTCGACCCGGTGAAGGTCACCCGCTCCGCGGTGCGCAACGCCGCCTCGATCGCCAGCATGCTGCTGACGACCGAGACCCTCGTGGCCGACAAGCCCGAGGAGGACGCCCCGGCTGCCGGTGGCGGCCACGGGCACGCGCACTAGGCACCCCTGGCTCGCCTCCGGCGAGACACCTGCACGACCCCGACGGCCCGGTCCCTCCCACGCGGAGGGGCCGGGCCGTCGGCGTCATGACAGCGTGGTGCCGTGAGCGTCGACGCGGTCGTGGTGGGCGCCGGGCACAACGGCCTCGTCGCGGCGACCCTGCTCGCCCGGGCCGGCTGGAGCGTCGAGGTCCTCGAGGCGTCCGACGTCGCGGGGGGTGCGGTCGGCAGCAGCCGCACCGCACGCGGCTACGTGCACGACTGGGGCTCCGCCTTCTACGGCGTCCTGCACACGAGCCCGGTCTTCGAGGAGCTCGGGCTGGGCGCCGTCCCCTGGGCGCGGACCGGCACCCCGCTCGCCAGCCTGTGGAGCCCCGGCACCGACGCCGCCCTGCTGCACGCCGACCCGGCACGGACGGCGGAGGGCCTCGGGCAGGACGGCGAGGCCTGGCACGAGCTCTGGCGCTGGTGGGAGCAGGCCGGAGCGGGCCTGTTCCAGGCGGTCCTGCGCCCGCTGCCCGACCCGCGCGCCCTGCTGCGGGCCGCCCTCGTCGACGGCCCGCGCGGCAGCCTCTCCCTGGTCCGGACCCTCCTCGAGCCGCTCGAGGCGCAGGCCCGCTACCGGTTCCGCACCGACGCCGGGCAGCTCCTGCTCGCCGGCCACGCGACCCACGCGGACATCGCGGTGGACGCCAACGGGTCGACGCCTCCGGCGCTCCTGCTGGCCATGGCCGCCCAGCAGCACGGCATGCCGGTCCCGGTCGGCGGGGCGGACGTGCTGGCGCAGGCCTTCGTGCAGGCGGCCGAGAGCGCGGGTGCGGTCGTGCGGACGGGGACCCGGGTGACGGAGGTCGTCGTCCGGGGCGGCCGGGCGGTCGGTGTCCGGACGGCGGACGGGGGCGGCGTCGGCGCCCGCCGGGCGGTGCTGTTCGGCGGCTCCCCGCACGTGCTGGCCCGCGACCTCGTGGGCGAGCAGCACCTCCCGGCCGCCTGGCTGCGGCAGCTGTCCCGGCACCGCTACGGCAGCGGCTTCTTCCGGGTCGACCTCGACCTCGACCGGCCCGCACCGTGGGCGGACGAGCGGGTCCGCGACGCCATGGTCGTCCACGTCACCGGCGACCTGGACGAGCTGGCCCTCAGCCAGGCGCAGGTCCGGCGCGGCCTGCTGCCGGACGCTCCGCAGCTCATCGTCGGGCAGCAGGACCGCGCCGACCCGAGCCGGGTGCCCGCCGGAGCCGCCACCCTCTGGGTCGAGTGCCACTGCCCGGCGCGCCCTCGAGGGGAGGCCCCGGACTGGCAGGAGACCTTTGCCGAGCGGGTCGTCGACCGGCTGGAGCAGCACGCGCCCGGGCTGCGCGGCGCCGTCGTCGCGACCACGGTGCACGCGCCCCTGGACCTGGAGGCCAAGGACGCGTCCCTCGTGGGGGGCGACGTCGCCGGGGGCTCGGCGCTGCTGGACCAGCTGTCGGTGCTGCGGCCGGTCGCAGGGTGGTCGCCCTACGTCGTCCCGCTGCGCGGACTGTTCCTGTGCGGGGCGGCCAGCGCACCGGGCGGCGGCGTGCACGGCCATCCCGGGAGGTCCGCGGCGCAGGCGGTCCTGCGCCAGGCGCGGCTGCGGCGGGTCTAGCGCGAGGGGCTGGTCAGGATGGCGCCGAGCTCGAAGTGCATCGGGTCGGTGTACTGCCAGTCGCCGCCCCAGCGGAAGCCCCAGCGCTTGAACACCTTCACCAGCTCGGGGTCCATCGTGCCCTTGATGCCGCGGTAGTTCGTCGACGCGTCCAGGTCGATGGCGATGCCCCAGGTGTGCAGCGAGATCGACCGCTCGGGGTTGCGCTCGATGAAGCGCGGGACGTAGCAGCCGTCGTAGGTGTGCAGCCCGTCGGCGAGCCCGCGGTCGACGACCTCCTGCAGGGCGCCCCGCAGCTGCGGCAGCATGAGCTTGTGGCAGGTGACCTTGCCGAAGATCGGGACCGTGCCGGTGCGGATGTTCTCGTTCACCCAGGACCCGTCCGGCTGGATGGTGCCGTCGGGGAAGTACCGGTAGGAGAAGGCGCCGAACGCCTTCGCGGCCTTGCTGCCGGTGAGGAAGGCGACCGGGTTCGCGGCGGGCGGGGTCAGCAGGTCGACCTGCGCGCCCTCGCCGGTGATGGCGCGGACCTTGCGGGCGAGCACGACGGGGTCGACGCCCTTGCCGGCGGTCAGCAGCATGCCGGTGGCGACCGGGAGCCCGAGGCCCTTGCCGGTGGCGTCGTCGACGATGAGGTCGGTGCCGGGCACGCCGGTGGTGGCGAGGGCGCCGAGCCGCAGCGGGGTCTCGGGGCCCGTGCTCTCGCCGACCTGGACCTCCTTGCCGAGCACGAGGGCGCGGCTCTTGCTCGACGCTGTGCGACGCGACGGCCTCACCGCGGGCGACGGCCTGCCACACCGGCGTCGCCTCGGCGGTGCCGGAGGGCGCGAAGGCCCGGAAGGTGGAGGGGTCGATGCCGATGGTCGAGACCGGCCGGCCGGCCAGGCGGGCCGTGCCCGCGCGGAAGACCGCGGTGCCGCCGTCCGGGCTGAGGGCCGCGAGCTTCGCGAGCGCGCCGGGCGAGATCGTCTGCGGGGTCTTGATGAGCACGTCGGGGCGGAGGCGGGCCACCAGCGGCCGCACCATGACCTCGGCCGCGACCGCGCGGCCGCGCACCGCCCCGCGCGAGGGCGCGGCGACGACGTCGGGGGCCGGCGTCGGGGAGGAGACCTCGACCGGCTGGACCGCCGGTGCCGCGGCCTGCTTCTCCCCGCCCTCGCCGGCGCAGGCCGTCAGGGCCGAGAGGGCGAGCAGGGCGCACGCGGTCCGGTGGAGAGCGTGGCGCACCGCGGAGGCTCCTCGCAGGGTCGGCAGGGGGGTCCGTCGAGAGTACGTGGACGGACGGGCCCGCGGGGGCCGGTGTGCAGGACTAGCTGGCGACGACCTGGTGTCGACCCTCGCGCGCGGCGATGATGTCCTCGCGCTCGTGCTCGGACAGGCCGCCCCACACGCCGTACGGCTCGCGGCTGGCGAGCGCGTGCTCGCGGCACAGCCGCATGACCGGGCAGGTGCTGCAGACGGCCTTGGCGGAGGCCTCGCGGTTGGCGCGGCTCGGGCCGCGCTCGCCCTCGGGGTGGAAGAACAGCTCGGTGTCCTTGCCGCGGCAGGAACCGAGGAGCTGCCACTCCCACTTCTCGGCCTGCGGACCGGGGAGGCGTCGGATGTCGGTCATGAGCGGACTCCTGTCCGTCGTGCAGCGGCGGGGTCGGGGCTGCTGTCGACGACTCTACAACCGTTTCAAGGGTTGTTCAAGACCGATCCAGGAGCGATCTGAAGCGGTTCGAAGCGTTTCAGCACCGCGCCAGCTGCGCGTCACGAGTGGGGCGCCGAGTTGTGCCCTGCCCGTCCTGGCTCCATCCTGGTGGTGTGGACACCTCAGGACAGCCCGCTGCGCTGTCCGTCGTGCCCGGGTCCGGACAGGACGCCTCCGACCCGTCGGACGCCCCGCGCCTGACCGTCGCCGCGGTCGCCCGGCGGCTGGGCATCGCCCCGGCCACGCTGCGCACCTGGGCTCGGCGGTACGACCTCGGCCCCTCCGAGCACGCTGCCGGGGCGCACCGCCGCTACTCGCTCACCGACGTCGCCCGGCTCGAGACGATGCGGCGTCTGACCCTGGACGGCGTGCCTCCGGGCGAGGCCGCCCGGTTCGCGCTCGCCGGCTCGCCGGAGCCCGCGCCGCTGACGGCGTCGGCAGGCCTGCCGGACGTCGAGGGCCGGCTGCCCGGTCGTCCCGGTGGCCCGGGCGGGCGCGTGCTGGCCCTGCCCGGCGCCGAGGCCGTCGTCCGGGGGCTCGGGCGGGCCGCCATGGCGCTCGACAGCGGCGCCGTCCTCGCGACGCTGCGCGGGCAGATCGCCGAGCGCGGCGTGGTCCGGACGTGGGACGACGTCCTGCGGCCCGTCCTGCAGGCGGCCGGGGCGCGGTGGGCCTCGACGGGCGAGGGCGTCGAGGTCGAGCACCTGCTGTCCGACTGCGTCGTCACGGTCCTGCGCGAGACGGCCTCCCGGGCGCAGGAGACCGGCGGGCGCCCCGTGCTGCTCGCCTGCGCCCCCGAGGAGCAGCACGTGCTGCCCCTGCACGCGCTGGCGGCGGGCCTGGCGGAGCGCGGCCTGGCCTCGCGGGTGCTGGGCGCCGCGATGCCCGGGTACGCGCTCGAGGCCGCGGTCCGCCGTACCGGGCCCGCCGTCCTGTTCGTGTGGTCGCAGCTGCCGCACAGCGCCGACCCCGCCGTCCTGGACGCCCTGCCGATCACCCGCCCGGCCACGGCGGTGCTCGCCGGCGGCCCGGGCTGGACGGCGGCAGAGCTCCCGCGCCGGGTCACCCACGCCGTCGACTTCGCCCACGCCCTCGACCTGGTCGACCAGGCCCTCGGCGCGTAGCCGCCGCGCTACGGTCCGCCCGTGACCGCACCGGGGGACCTCGCGACGCTGCTCGCCACGGGGGAGCACGCCGCCTTCCACGGCCAGCCGTCCGCCGCCGCCGCCGCCCTCGAGCAGGCCGTCGTCCTCGCCCAGTCGCAGGGACGCAGCGCAGAGGTCGCCGCGGCGGCGTGGCTCCTGGGGGTCGCGCTCGGTGCCGGGGGCCGCTACGGCGCCGCGCTGTCCGTGCTCAGCCCGCTCGTCGAGGCCGGGTCGGCCGACGCCGCCGCCCCGGAGCGCCGCCTGTTCGGGGCCCTCGCCAGCGCGACCGTGGCGAGCGTGCACCGCCAGCTCGGCCGGCACCCGGTCGCCCGCGAGGCCGACCTCACCGCCCTCGCGCTCTCCGACGGGCAGGGCGAGGCCGGCTTCGACGCCCTCCTCGGCCTCGCCAGCGACGCCGTCGGCCTGGACGACCCCGACGGGGCCGCCGGCCGGCTGGCCCAGGCGTCCGCCCTGCTGCCCGACCGCGCCGACGAGTGGTGGCGCCAGCGCGTCCGCCGCGACTGGGTCCGGGCCGAGGTCAGCCTGCTCGAGGGCCGGGTCGGCGACGCCGCCGACGCCGCCCAGTCCGCGGTCGACGCCGCAGAGGCCGCTCGCGCGCCCCGGCACGTCGCCAAGGGGCTGCTGATCCTCGGCCTGGCCCAGGTCAGCGCCGGCCACGACGAGGCTGCGGCCACGCTCCGCCGGGCCTCCACCCTGGCGGAGTCGCTCGGCACGCTGCCGCTGGTCTGGCCCGCCCGCGCCCTGCTCGGCGCCCTCGTCGCCGACGTCGACCCGGGGGAGAGCGACCGCAGCCTCACCGCCGCCCGCACCGCGGTCCGGACCATCGCGGCCGACCTGCCGCCCGGCGTCCGCACCGAGTGGCTGGCCCGCCCCGACGTCGCCGCGCTGCTCGAGGGCTGACCCGCACGAGGGCACGCCGTCACCCGCCCGGGTGACCATGCCGACGATGGCCCGGCAGGACCAGAGCGGGCCAGCGGGACCGGAACGGCTCACGTCGCCGCTCCTGCGTGCCGATGCACAGGTCGAGCGGCGCCGCCCGGGTGCCCGTCGACGCGGAGGTGCGCCAGGTGCAGGTCCTGCCCGACAGCCCGCTCGCGTCCGCGCTCCTGCTCGGTGACCTCGCCCGGGTCGCGTCCCTGCCCGCCGACGCCCTCGTGCTCCTGGTCGACCGCCTCGGCCTGCGCTCCGCCGTCCTGCGCGGTCCCGACGCGGCGCTCGTCGCCGTCGCCGGGGAGGCCGTGGACGCCGTCCCCGCGAGCCGCGCATCCGCTCCGGCACCGGGCCCCGTCGACGTGGCGTCCGAGGGCGTGGTGCTGACCGTCGTCGGCGTGCAGGAGACCTCGCTCCCGCTGCTGACCGCGGCCGTCGCCGTCCTCGCGCTCGGCCTGCGCGCCGCCGGCGGCCCCGCGCTGCTGGCCGACGCCGACGCCGAGCGGGACGCCCTCGCCGACGCGCTGCACGACGGCCCCGTGCAGGTGCTGGTCGCCGCCCGGTACGCCTGCGACGCCGCCCTGCGCGGAGGGGACGCCGGCCTCGCCCGCGACGCCGTGCAGGAGGCCGTGGTCGCGCTGCGCCGCACCATGTGGCAGCTGCGGCCCCGCACGTCGTCGCTGCCCGAAGCCCTCGCCGCGCTGTCCGACCGCCTCGTCGAGGCCGGTGGCGCAGCGCTCGCGCTCGACGTCGACGCGGCCGCCGACCTGCCCGCCCCGGCCCGCGCCCTCGCCTACCGCCTGGTGCAGGCCCTCGCCCTCACCGGCCCGCTCCGGGTGACGGCCGCGACGGCCCCCGACGGCGTCGTCCTGACCCTCCGCGGCGCACCCCTGCCCGACCCCGACCGCTGGGGGCGTCGCTGCCGGCTCCTCGGGGCCTCCCTCGTGCCCGGCCCCGACGGCCTCCGCCTGCACCTGCCTGCTCCCCCCTCTGAGACGAAGGCCTGCTCGTGACGACGACCGTGCTCATCTGCGACGACCACCGGATCGTGCGGGAGGGCCTGAGGCAGTTCGTCGAGGGCGTCCCGGGCGTCACGCGCGTGGAGACGGCGGCGTCCGGCGAGGAGGTGCTGGCGCGCTACCCGCACGAGAAGCCCGACCTGGTCCTCATGGACGTCCGGATGCCGGGCCTCGGCGGTCTCGAGGCGACCCGCCGGCTCGTGTCCGCCCACCCGGGCGCCAAGGTGATCATGCTGACCGCCGCGGACGACCGCGAGCAGGTGGCCGCGGCCGTGTCCTCCGGCGCCCGGGGCTACCTGCTCAAGGACGTGAGCCACGAGGAGCTGTGCGCCGCCGTCGCCCACGCCCTCGAGGGTGCCGACCTCGTCGAGCCGTCCCTGCGCCGCGCCATGGAGGGCCGCGAGCCGGTCCGCAGCGGCCCGCCCGCGGCCCAGCTGACCGAGCGCGAGCTGCAGGTCCTCACCGGGATGAGCCAGGGCAAGAGCAACAGCCAGATCGGCCGTGACCTCTACCTGTCCGAGGACACGATCAAGACCCACGCCCGCCGGCTGTTCCGCAAGCTCGGCGTCCACGACCGCGCCCAGGCCGTCGCCCTGGGCTTCCGCCGGGGCCTGGTCACGTAGGCGCCCCCAGCCCCCTAGTTTCGTCTGGCCACTGCTCTGGAGAGGACCCCCTTGCCCCGGCTGCGCCTGCTCCTCGCAGTCCTGCTCGCCCCGCTGCTCCTGCTCGGGCTGGTCGGGCCTGCCGCGTCGGCGGCCGCCCCGCGGGTGCTGGCCGACGTCCGCGCCGGGTCCTGCACCGGCCGCGCGGTCCCGGACGGCTACCTCGGGCTCTCGCTCGAGTGGAGCATGGTCGAGCGCTGGGCGGGCGCGTCCCTGACCCCGGCCCAGCGGGCCCGCCTGCCGCTCGTGCAGGTCCTGCGCAGCCTGCGCACGCGGGACGGCCGTGGCGGGGTCCTGCGCATCGGGGGCGACAGCCAGGACGGCTACCTGTGGTCGCCGGCCGGGCCCACCTCGTCCAACCGGCTGTTCCAGGGCGTCATCAGCGGACCGATGGTCGAGGGCCTGCTCGACGTCGCCCGGCTCAGCGGCTGGAAGGTCGTCCTCGGCGTCAACCTGCGCACGGGCCTCGTCCCGCAGGCCGTCTCCCTGTCGCGGTACGCCGCCCAGCACGACCCGGGACACGTGCTGCTCGGTGTCGAGGTCGGCAACGAGCCCGACGCCTACTACCCGTCCGTCGAGACGTACGTGCAGGTCTTCGACCTGTTCGCCCGCAGCCTCGCCGCCGACGTCGTCACCCGCGACCTGCCGCTGCTCGGCCCGGCGCTGGCCACCGGCGGCGACCTGTCCTGGATCAGCAGCCTGCGCCGCAGCCAGGGCCCGCGGCTGCACGAGGCGACGTTCCACCACTACGCGAACCGCCCCACCCTCGACGCGCTGTTCGCCCCCGACGTCTCGGCCGAGTGGGCGGCGCGGGTCCGCGAGGCCCGCCGGCAGGCCGGTCCCGTGCCGGTCCGGGTGGAGGAGGCCAACAGCGTCGGCCAGGGCGGCCTGCCCCGGGTCAGCGACGTCACCGGGTCGACCGCCTGGCTGACCGACACCCTGCTGACCGGCGCCCTCCTGGGCCTCACCGGCTACGGCCTGCACACCTGGGACGGCGCCGACTACCCGGACGAGCGGCGGACCGCCTACTACACGCCCTTCGTGGTGCGCGACGGCGCGGCGTCGGCCCGCCCGGGCTTCTACGCGCTGGCCCTGCTGCGCGACCTCCCCGGCCGGACGTCCTGCGGCGTCGCGACCCGGCAGGCGCCCGGCGAGCGCGTCCGCGCCTGGGCGTTCCGCCGCGCCTCGAGCGGCTCCCTGTCGATCGTGGTGGTGGACGAGGCCGGCGCCGGGCACGCCGGCCGCGTCCGGGTCGCCGTCCCCGTCGGGTACGCACCGACCGTCCGGGTCAGCCGCGTGCAGGACCCCCGCGGCTGCGGCGGCCGCAGCACGTCGATCAGCGGGGCCGTGCTGCCGGCGTCCGGCGCGTTCACCGAGCGGTCCACCCCGCTCACGGCCGTCGACGGCGTGCTGCCGCTGGACCTGCGCCCGTGCGAGACGGCCCGGCTCGACCTGCTGCCGGTCCGCGCGGCCGGAGGCCTGTAACGGTGGCGACCCCGACGACGATGTCCACCACGACCGATGAGCTCGCCCCGCTCGTCGCCGCGGCCCGCAAGGGCGATGCGGCGGCGGCGCAGGACCTGATCACGCGGTTGCGCCCCGGACTGCTGCGGTACTGCCGCGCCCGGCTGGGGCGGACGGACGGCTCCTACGGGTCGGCCGACGACGTCGCCCAGGAGGTGTGCACCGCCGTGTTCACCTCCCTCGACCGCTACGTCGACCAGGGCCGCTCCTTCACCGCCTTCGCCTACGGCATCGCCGGGCACAAGGTCGCCGACGCCCTCCGGGCGGGCTACCGCGACCGCAGCGACGCCGTCGAGACGCTCCCCGAGTCGGTCGACACGTCGGCCGGGCCCGAGGAGACCGCCGTCGCGGCCGACCAGGCGGCCCGCGCCCGCCTGCTGCTGGACCGCCTGCCCGAGCCGCAGCGCGAGCTGCTGCTGCTGCGCGTCGTGGCCGGCCTGTCCGCCGAGGACACGGGGGCAGCGCTCGGCCTGAGCGCCGGGGCCGTCCGCGTGGCCCAGCACCGGGCGCTCGCGAAGCTGCGCACCCTCGCCCTGGAGGCCCTGGCATGACCGAGACCTCCGGTGTCCCGGCCGTGCCTCCTGCCGGCCCCCCCGTCCAGCGCCGAAGCGTCGAGGACGTCGACCTCGCGGCGGTCGCCGCCGACGACGCCCTGGTCGAGCTGCTGGCCGGTGGCGGACAGCTCGACCCGCTCGACGCCGACGACGTCCTGGCCGCCCTCGGCGCGCTGCGCGACGACGTCGCTGTCGACCTGCCCGTCGCGGCCGTCCTGCCGGTCCGCACCCTCGAGCCCGACGTGGTCCGGCTGCGCCGCCGGCGTGGGCGCAACGCGTCGCGGATCGCCGTCGCCTCCGTGGCGGCGGTCGCCCTGCTGAGCGTCGCGGGCGTGGCGGCCGCCTCCCCGGGCAGCGCGCTGCGACCCGTCCGCGACGCCCTCGGCAGCGCGGTGTCCGAGGTCGTCAGCGTGGCCGCGCCCGCCCGCGACACCGCGACGGCGCGGGCCGGCAGCTCCTCGCGCACGGTCTCCGGGCCGCCGCGGGGACGCCGCAGCGCTGCCGCCCGTGCCGGCGCCGCGCTCGACCGCGCCGAGGCCCTCCTCGACGACGCCCGGACCGCGCCTGCCGAGGCCCAGCTCGAGGCGGCGGCCGGCACGCTCGCCCGCGTGGGCCCCGGCGACGGGCGGGAGCGCCTGCAGGCCCGCCTCGTCGCCCTGCGGGCACGGCTCGACGCCGACCGGGCGCGCCCGCCGGTCCTCGCCGGCCCGCCGCTCGGCCCGCCGGTCGGTCCGCCGCTGCTCGGCCCGCCGTCCGGGAAGGCCCTCCCGAGCGGGCGGCCCACGACCGTCGACCCGACGACGCCGCGCGATGCCACCGCGGGGGCGGGCGAGAAGGCGAGCCCGAAGCCCAAGGCCACCCCGAAGGCGAAGGCGAGCCCGGGGGACGAAGCCCAAGGCGAGCCCGAAGGCGAAGGCGAGCCCCAAGCCCAAGGCCAGCCCGAAGCCGAAGGCCAGCCCGAAGCCGAAGGCGAGCCCGAAGCCCAAGGCGAGCCCCAAGCCGCAAGGCGAGCCCGAAGCCGAAGGCGAGCCCGAAGCCGAAGGCGAGCCCGAAGCCCAAGGCGAGCCCGAAGCCCAAGGCCACCCCGAAGGCCAGCCCGAGCCCGGCGGCGAAGCCGAGCGCCAGCCCGAGCGCGGGGCCCGGCGACGACCCGACGTCGAGCCCGAGCCAGTCGCCCGGCCCCAGGACGTCCCCCGAACCGAAGCCGGTGCCCGGGCCGTAGCCGGTCGGAACGGGGCGACCCGCCGGTAGGCTGAGGTGCCCGCACCGAAGGAGCCACGTGTCCTCGCTGGTCGCCCCCCTGGGCCTCACGTACGACGACGTCCTGCTCCTGCCGGGGGAGACCGACGTGATCCCCAGCGAGGTCGACACCACCACGCGCCTCACCCGGGGGATCAGCCTGCGGCTGCCCCTGGTGAGCAGTGCCATGGACACCGTGACCGAGTCGCGGATGGCGATCGCGATGGCCCGCCACGGCGGCATCGGGGTCCTCCACCGCAACCTGTCGATCGAGGACCAGGCCTACCAGGTCGACCTCGTGAAGCGCACCCAGACCGGCCGCATCACCAACCCGATCACCATCGGCCCGAAGGCCACCCTCGAGGAGCTGGACGCGGTCTGCGGCCAGTACCGGGTGAGCGGCCTGCCGGTCGTGGACGAGGGCGGCCTGCTGCTCGGCATGGTCACCAACCGCGACCTGCGCTTCACGCCCGTGGCCGAGTGGGGCGGCACCCTGGTCTCCGACGTCATGACGCCGATGCCGCTGGTGACCGCCCCCGAGGGCATCAGCCGCGACGACGCCACCGCGATCCTGCGCCAGCACAAGCGCGAGCGGCTGCCGATCGTCGACGCGCAGGACCGGCTCACCGGTCTCATCACGGTCAAGGACTTCGTGAAGTCCGAGCAGTACCCCCACGCCTCCAAGGACGCCGACGGCAGGCTCCTCGTCGGGGCGGCGATCGGCTACTTCGGGGACGCCTGGGAGCGGGCCACCACCCTGGTCGAGGCCGGCGTGGACGTGCTCGTGCCCGACGTCGCCAACGGCCACGCCCGGCTCATGCTCGACATGATCCGGCGGCTCAAGAGCGACCCCGCCACCCGCCACGTGCAGGTGCTGGCCGGCAACATCGCGACGAAGGCGGGCGCGCAGGCCCTGGTCGACGCCGGGGTGGACGGCGTGAAGGTCGGCGTCGGGCCGGGCTCGATCTGCACCACCCGCGTCGTCGCCGGCGTCGGGGTCCCGCAGGTCACCGCCATCCACGAGGCGGCCCAGGCGTGCAAGCCGGCCGGCGTCCCCGTCGTCGGCGACGGCGGCCTGGCGTACTCCGGCGACATCGCCAAGGCGCTGGTCGCCGGGGCCGACACCGTGATGATCGGCTCGATGTTCGCCGGCACCGAGGAGGCGCCCGGCGACGTCGTCTTCGTCGGCGGCAAGCAGTACAAGAGCTACCGGGGGATGGGCTCGCTCGGGGCGATGGCCTCCCGCGGCAAGAAGAGCTACAGCAAGGACCGCTACTTCCAGGCCGACGTCGCCACCGACGACAAGATCGTCCCGGAGGGCATCGAGGGTCAGGTCGCCTACCGCGGGCCGCTGTCCGGCGTCGTCCACCAGCTCGTCGGCGGGCTGCAGCAGTCGATGTTCTACGTCGGCGCGCGCACCGTGCCGGAGCTGCAGGAGAAGGGCCGCTTCGTGCAGATCACGGCCGCGGGGCTCAAGGAGAGCCACCCGCACGACGTCCAGATCACGGCCGAGGCGCCGAACTACAGCGGAGGGCGCTAGACCGTGGCAGACGTCGAGATCGGCATGGGCAAGACCGGGCGCCGCGCGTACGGGTTCGACGACATCGCGATCGTCCCGTCCCGCCGCACCCGCGACCCGCAGGACGTCTCGATCGCCTGGGAGATCGACGCCTACCGGTTCGAGCTGCCGCTGGTCGCGAGCGCGATGGACGGCGTCGTCTCGCCGGAGACCGCCATCGAGATCGGGCGCCTCGGCGGCCTCGGCGTGCTCGACCTCGAGGGCCTGTGGACCCGCTACGACGACCCGTCGGCCGCCCTGAAGGAGATCGCCGAGCTGCCGGCCGACGGCGCGCTGGCCCGCATGCGCGAGCTGTACGCCGAGCCGGTCAAGGCCGACCTCATCACCGCGCGGATCAAGCAGGTGCGCGACGCCGGCGTCACCACGGCCGCCTCGCTCACCCCGCAGCGGACGGTCCAGTTCGCCCAGACGGTGCTCGACAGCGGCGTCGACCTGTTCGTCATCCAGGGCACCGTCGTCTCGGCCGAGCACGTGAGCACCCGGCACGAGCCGCTCAACCTCAAGCGTTTCATCGCCGACCTCGACGTCCCCGTGCTCGTCGGTGGCTGCGCGACCTACCAGTCGGCGCTGCACCTCATGCGCACCGGTGCGGCGGGGATCATGGTCGGCGTCGGGCCGGGCCAGGCCAACACCACGCGCGGCGTGCTCGGCATCGGCGTCCCCATGGCCACCGCCATCGCCGACGCCGCCGGTGCCCGCCGCGACTACCTCGACGAGTCCGGCGGCCGCTACGTGCACGTGATCGCCGACGGCGGCATGCGCACCGGCGGCGACGTCGCCAAGGCCATCGCCTGCGGCGCGGACGCGGTGATGATGGGCAGCCCGCTGGCCCGGGCCTCCGAGGCGCCGGGCCGCGGCTGGCACTGGGGCCACGGCAGCCACCACCCCGAGGTCCCGCGCGGCACGCGGGTGCAGGTCGAGCAGGTGGGCACCCTCGAGCAGGTCCTGCTCGGCCCGGCCCTCACCGACGACGGCACCACCGGGATCTTCGGGGCGCTGCGCCGCTCGATGGCCCTCACCGGCTACTCCTCGATCAAGGAGTTCCAGCGGGTCGAGGTCATGGTCGCGCCGGCCAACCGCACCGAGGGCAAGAGCCTGCAGCACGCCCAGGGCCGAGGCATGGGGGCCTGAGGGAACCGGGGCGCGTCCGGCGGCGTCCCACTCCCGTGACGCCGACCTGCCGCCTGCTCGCCGTCGTGCTCCTCGGGACCTGTGTGAGCGGCTGCGGGTCGCGCACCGACGTCGACGCGCTCGGGCAGGACCGGGGTGCTGCCGCCACCTCGACGGTGCCGGTCGCCAGCCCCGAGCCGTCGTCGTCCGGGACCTCCAGGCCCGCCGCACCCGGACGCGACGCGCTCGACCTCGTGGGCACCTGGGCCGTCAGCGGCAAGGGCGTGGAAGCGGGGACGGTGCTCCAGGTCGCCGACGACATCGAGGTGTTCCGCGACTGCGGGGTCGTCGACGCCGACTGGGACGCCGACGGGCCCGAGGGGCTGTTCGTCGCCTCCTCCGGCAGCGGTGACGGCACCTGCCCCGACGCCGCCCGCCCCGAGGCGGTGCCCTGGCTGCAGAGCGCCGAGCGGTTCGACGTCGACGGCGACGCCCGGCTGCTGCAGGACGCCGAGGGGCACGCCCTCGCCCGGCTGGAGCCCCAGGCGCTCCGACCGACCTACGGGCCGAACCGCGGGGGCGGACCGGCTCCCGCGCCGTCGGTCTCGGCGAGGCGCCGGGCCCGCGCGGGCGTCCCTCCGCCGCTGCCGCCCACCGCGCAGGCCCCGACACCGGAGCAGCTGCAGCGCCGCTGGGTTCCGCGGGGCGCCGAGCAGACGAAGGCCGAGCTGCTGTTCGCCGCCGACGGCCGGTACTCCGGCTCGGACGGCTGCAACGGAGCGGCGGGTCGGTACGCCCTCGGCAGCCGCGGCCGGCTGCTGGCGACGAGCGGCCCCTCGACGCTGATCGGCTGCAACGGCGCACCCGTGCTGGTGTCGGGCGCGAGCCGCGCCGGACTGGTCGGGGGCGACCTCGTCCTCTACGACCGCGACGGCAGCGAGCTCCAGCGCCTCGCGCCCGGCTGAGCCGGCACCGGGTCAGGCCGCAGGGCGCCAGATCCGCCAGGCCGGCGCGGGGGTGAAGCCGAGGCCGGCGTAGAGGGCGCGGCCGGCGTCGGACGGGTTGAGCAGGACGAGGTCGCAGCCGGCGTCCGCGGCCTGGTGCAGGCACCAGAGCGTCACGGCCCGGCCGAGCCCGCGGCGCTGGGCCGACGGCAGGACGGCGACGTCGAACACGACGGCCTCGCCCTGCTGCCCGAGCGAGACGCAGGCCGTCGCCACCGGGACGCCGTCCTGCTGGACGACGACGGTGCGTCGCCACGCGGCGGCGAGCACCGGCTCCACGAAGCGCAGGCAGAGACCGGGCGGGTCGTCGAACGCGGCCGTCTGCACGTCGGCGACCTCGGTCGGCGCCGGGTCGGCGTCGTAGGGGAGGCGCGGCAGGGCGGGCAGGTCCTGCAGGGAGCGGGTGAGGACCGGGAGGTCGTGCAGGAGGGTCCCGCCCGGCGGGGCGTGGTCGACCTCCTCCGGCACGACGATCCCCCAGGCCGTGCCCCGCTCCGCGAACCAGGCCGCGGCCGCCGCGTAGACGTCGTCGCTCGCGGGCTGCCGGAGCAGGAGGCCGTTCCACTGCGGGACGGGGATCCCGAGGCTGTGGGCCTGGGCGTCGCCGAGGTCGAGGACGCCGCCGAGCGGGCGGGCCAGAGCGTCGCGCCTCCAGTGGTCGAGCAGGGCCTGCCGCGCGCGCGTCACAGGGACAGGGTGACAGGCCACGGGCCCGGCCCGGTGGTGCAGGGCCGGGCCCGCGCGGGAGCTCAGCGGACGGCCAGCACCACCGGGCGGCTCGCGTTCCCGTCCGCGACGCTGTCCTTCCCGACCCGGCTGACCAGGGCGAGCCGGCCCGCCTCGGCGAAGGCGTGGACCGCGCGGTAGTGCCCCTTGGCGTCGGTCCGGGCCTGGGCGAGCATCCGTCCGTCGGCGTACACGGTCACGAGCGTGCCCTGGCGGGCGGGGAGCGTGTCGCCGGAGAAGGCGTAGCGCTTGGCCGACAGGCGCGAGCTCCTCAGGCTGACGGTGCGCTGGACCGTCACCGCGGTGCTCGGGCCGACCTGTGCGCACCCGACCTGCTGCGCGTACATGCGCGTGTTGGTGCCCAGCCGGACCGTCGTGGTGACCGTGCCGTCGGCGCCGGTGGTCAGGGTGCGGACCGGCGCGTACCTGGTGTTCGGCCGGCTGTAGGCCAGCAGGCGCACGAGCGTGCCCGCGGGAGCCGAGACGACCACCGGTACCGAGGAGCCGGCGAGCACGCGGGAACGGGCCGTCCGGGTGGTGGGCGTGCTGCACAGGGCCGCAGGCGGGGTCGTGGTGCCGCCGGTCGGGCCGGCCGTGGGGCTGCTGCTCGGACCGTCGGTCGCGGTCTGCGCCGGGGTCGGCGTCGAGGAGGTGCTGCCGGACGGGGAGGGGGCGGCGCTGCTGGGTGTGCCGGTGGGGGTGCTGGTGGGGCTGCTCGTCGGGGTGCTGTCCGGCGTGCCGGTCGGGGTGCTGATGACCGGGCCGGTCGAGGGGGCTGCGCTGGTGGGCGGGACCGTCGGCGTCTCGGGGGTCGGGGTGCCCGTGGCGGAGGGCGTGCTGGAGGTCTCAGGCGTCGGCGTCGAGGTGGGCGTGCTGGTGGGCGTGCCGGTGGGGGTGGACGTCGGGGTGGATGTCGGCGTCGGGGTGGGTGTGCTGGTGGGGCTGCCCGTCGCGCTCGTGGTCGCACTCGCGGTCGGGCTGGTGGTCGGGCTGGTCGAGGCCGTGGGGGTGCCGGGTGCCGCCCCCACGGTGTAGCTGCACGGTGCTGTCGCCGTGTCGGCGTCAGGGATGAGCACGACGCCGTCGCGGCGCGTCGTCACGACCAGGCCGGTCAGCAGCGAGCCGTCCTCGTACGGGGTCAGTGCCGTCTTCGGGAACAGCGTCGTGACGGTGTCGGTGGTGTCGTCGAACGTCCCGGTCGTGCTGCCCAGCTCACCGCGCAGGGTGGTGGCGTCGCTGGTCCCGTAGACGTGGGTGACCTCGTCGGTCCCCGTCGCTCGCTGGGCGAAGACGTAGTAGCCCTTGCCGTCGATCGAGAAGTGCTGCTCGACGATCTGTCCGGTCTCGCCCGGCGCCAGGTCGCTCAGCCGGACGCTGAGGACCAGGCCGGCCGGTGTGGTGGTGACCTTTCCGGCCACCACGTCCAGCGCGGGGTCGCTGGGGCCTCCGGCGGCCAGGCCGAGCGCGCTGTTGGCGTCCCCGGCGACGTCCGTGTAGGCGGCGTCGGCCGGACAGGGTGCCGTGGTGCCGAGCGGCCCGCACGGGCCGGAGACGGTGACGCCGGTCAGCGAGGTGCCGGAGCAGAGCCGGGTGTACTGGACGTCTGCTGTTCCCGGCGCCCGCGTGTCGCTGACGAACGCGATGTTGGGGCGGCCCTGCGGGTCGAGGGCCACGTCGAAGAAGTCCAGCAGCGTGCGGTCGCCGCTCGTGGTCAGGCAGGTGGTCCCCGAGTCGCAGACGGAGCCGTTGTGCACGACGCCGCTCGCCGTGGACCGCGAGAACGAGTCCCCGGCGTCGGCCGTCTGGGCGTAGCCGACGGTCCAGTCGTTGCGGCAGTTGTTGTTGACGCCGTTCCCGTCGCCGAGGATCCCGGTGCGGCCGGTGCAGTCGCCTCCGGGCGCGATCTTCGACTGGTACCAGACGGCGGCGACCTGGCCGGCGTCACCGGCGATGAGCCACGGGAACATGTTGCTGTGGGCGGTGCCCGGGTCGATCGCGACCGGAGCCGACCACGAGCCGGCGGCGACGTCGCTGCCCGTGCTGTGCGTGAAGAAGATCCGGTTGTCGCTCTGCGCAGCGCCCGCGGTGGCCGGTGACGTCGTGTCGCCGGTCCAGGCGAGGTAGACCTGGCCGGCTCTGTCGATCGCGATCGCCGGGAAGATGTGCGACAGCTGGACGGTGTCGGAAGCCGTGTAGACGAGGTGGTTCGTCCAGCTGATGGGTCCCGCGGGCAGGCCCTTCGTGCAGGGCGCGAGAGCACAGGGGTCGCCCTCCGCCACCCAGACGGCGTGCTCCTCGCCGGACACCTCGTCCGGCCCCGGCGCCAGGAACGGGATGTACAGCTTGTGCGTCACGGGGTCGACGACGGTGGTGCCGAAGTGGTTGCCACCGGCTCCGGTGGCGCCGGGGGCCTGGTCCGGGTTGATCGCCGGCGTGTTCTGCACGTACTGGTAGCCGCCGTCGATCGCGACGCTCACCTGGATGTTCGTCGTCGCCAGGTCGTGGACGCTGAGGTAGTGGCGGTCCAGGCCGGGGTCGCTGGCCTGCCACTGCCGGTCGACGCCGAACACCTGCTGCGACGCCGGGTTGGCGGCGACCTGGAAGGTCTGCCCGCCGTCGCTCGTCGTGTTGGACGTCAGGTTCGCCAGGGACAGGCTGGTGACGGAGACCTGGTCGTAGGCGCCCGCGTGGGGGGTGACCGAGATGTCGCAGTCGCCACCGCCGACGGAGGCGTGGTCGACGTCGATGGTCCCGCGGTAGTCGTAGGGCTTCCCGTCGGTGCTCAGGCTGTCGGGGTGCACGTCCCAGAAGGGGCAGCCTCCGGTCGGCACGCCGGCCGGGGCGCTCACGTAGACGTGGCCCTTGCTGTCGACCTCGATCGACGGCTCGGCTCCGAGCGTCGACGCCCCCTCGGCGTCGAACAGGGGGACGGCCGGGCTGAAGGAGGTCGGCGTCGTGGCGGGCGTCGGGCTCGGGGCCGTGGCGGCGTAGGCCGCCGGACCGGCGACGAGGACGGCCGCGAGCAGCGGCAGGAGGGTGCGGCGCAGGTGCACGGGGACTCCGGAGCAGAAGGGGTGTGCTGCTCTGTTCGCCGTCCGGTGCCGCGCTCCTGCTGCGACGGCCGCACCAGCGCGGGGGCGGCGTCGGTAGCCTCGGGCTCGTGAGCGCGCACCTTCCGGCAGACGCCGACCTCGTCCTCGTCGTCGACTTCGGGGCGCAGTACGCGCAGCTGATCGCCCGTCGCGTCCGCGAGTGCCACGTCTACTCCGAGGTCGTGCCGCACACGATCACCGCCGAGGAGATCCGGGCCCGTGCTCCGAAGGCCGTGATCCTGTCCGGCGGCCCGTCGTCGGTGTACGCCGAGGGCGCCCCGCAGCTCGACCCGGCGTACTTCGAGACCGGCGTCCCGACGTTCGGCATCTGCTACGGCTTCCAGGCCATGGCCGCCTCCCTCGGCGGCACGGTCGCCCGCACCGGCACCGCCGAGTTCGGCCGCACCGCGCTCGCCGTCGTCGACCCCGGCGTGCTGTTCAGCGGGCTCCCGACGTCGCAGTCGGTGTGGATGTCGCACAACGACGCCGTCAGCGAGGCTCCCGCCGGGTTCGCCGTCACCGCGTCGACGCCGGAGACCCCGGTCGCCGCCTTCGAGGACGTCGAGCGCGGCCTGTACGGCGTCCAGTTCCACCCCGAGGTGCTGCACAGCGAGCACGGGCAGGCGGTGCTCAAGAAGTTCCTGCTCGAGGGCGCGGGCTGCCGGCCCACCTGGACGATGGTCAACATCGTCGAGGAGCAGGTCGAGCGGATCCGGGCGCAGGTCGGCACCGGCAAGGTCGTCTGCGGGCTGTCCGGCGGCGTCGACAGCGCCGTCGCCGCGGCCCTCGTGCAGCGCGCCGTCGGGGACCAGCTGACGTGCGTGTTCGTCGACCACGGGCTGCTCCGCAAGGGGGAGGCCGAGCAGGTCGAGACCGACTTCGTGGCCTCCACCGGCGTCGAGCTGCGGGTCGCGAAGGTCGCCGACCAGTTCCTCGACGCCCTCGCCGGTGTCACCGACCCCGAGACGAAGCGCAAGGTCATCGGGCGCGAGTTCATCCGCGTGTTCGAGGCCGAGGCCCGGGCCATCAGCGCGGAGGAGCAGGTCGAGTTCCTCGTGCAGGGGACGCTCTACCCCGACGTCGTCGAGTCCGGCGGCGGTGCCGGGACGTCGAACATCAAGAGCCACCACAACGTCGGGGGGCTGCCGGACGACCTGCAGTTCGCCCTCGTCGAGCCGCTGCGGATGCTGTTCAAGGACGAGGTCCGCGCCCTCGGCCTCGAGCTCGGGCTGCCCGAGCCGATCGTGTGGCGCCAGCCGTTCCCGGGCCCGGGCCTCGGCATCCGGATCATCGGGGAGGTCACCCGCGACCGCCTCGAGCTGCTCCGCGAGGCCGACGCGATCGCCCGGGAGGAGCTCACCGCCGCTGGGCTCGACCGCGACGTCTGGCAGTGCCCCGTGGTGCTGCTGGCCGACGTCCGCTCGGTCGGCGTCCAGGGCGACGGCCGCACGTACGGCCACCCCGTGGTGCTGCGACCGGTGTCGAGCGAGGACGCGATGACGGCCGACTGGTCGCGCATCCCCTACGACGTCCTGGCGCGGATCTCGACACGGATCACCAACGAGGTGCGCGAGGTGAACCGGGTCGTGCTCGACGTGACGAGCAAGCCGCCGGGCACCATCGAGTGGGAGTAGGCCACCCGGAGCTGTCCGGCCCTGCCCCAGCGTCAGCTCAGGCGAGGCAGTCCGCTCCGCGGAAGCCCCGGGTGAACGCCGCGAACCGCTCCTCGCCGGTCCCGTGGTCGTACTCCCGCGGGTCGACCTCGTCGGGCCCGGCGTCGTCACCACTGCTCGTCACGGTGGGCCGGTAGCGGGCAAGCTGCTCGGTGCCGCGGGAGCCGGCGAAGGCGCCCGCCAGGCAGTCCGCCTGCTGCTCGTACGCCACGACCTCACTCGCCGGACCCGTGCCCTCCGCGGGCTCCGGCACCTCCGTGCGTGCCTGCAGGTAGTGCCCGTACTCGTGGGCGAGCAGGTACACCAGCGCCTCCGGCGAGGCCCCGTCGACGTCGGTCTGCTGCACGTAGACCGTCTCGTCGTCCTCGCAGTAGAACGAGCCCTCGTCGATCGTGGCGCTCCCGCAGCCGGTGTCGGCGTCGCCGTCGACGGACAGGACCGCCGGCCCGTCCGCGACGGCGGTCGGGTAGGTGCGGGACCAGTGGCCGTCCAGTGCGTCGACGATCGCCTCGACCTCCGCCGGCGCAGGCCGGGGGGACGCGCTGCCGGTGCAGGCGGGCAGCAGGAGCACCAGGACAGCCGCTGCCAGCCATCGCCCTTTCACGTCGCCTGTCGTCCGTCCGTTCGAGGGTCCTGCCGGACCGTACGGGCTGCCGAGGGCAGACGTCAGGAGGTCGGGGCGGCCGCGGAGGCCGGGGTCGCGACGAGGCCGGCGACGAGCGCGGCGGCGAGCAGGGGGAGGAGACGGCGCACCTCCTGACGGTACGTGCCAGTCTGCCCGGATGAGACAGGTGCAGGCAGGCGGCATCCGCACGGTCCCGGTGACGACGCCGTCGGGCACCTACCGGGTCTGGACCAAGCAGACCGGCAGCTCCGACGACGCCCAGCTGCTGCTCCTGCACGGCGGCCCGGGCGCGACCCACGAGTACCTGCTGGCGTTCGACAGCTTCCTCCCGCAGGCCGGCGTCGAGTACCACTACTACGACCAGCTCGGGTCGGGCTGGTCGGACGCCCCGGACGACCCGTCGCTGTGGCAGGTCGACCGGTTCGTCGACGAGGTCGAGCAGGTCCGCGCCGCGCTCGGCCTGGAGCAGCTCGTGCTCTACGGGCAGTCGTGGGGCGGCATCCTCGCGATCGAGTACGCCCTGGCCCACCCGGGGGCGCTGAAGGGCCTCGTGCTGTCGAACATGATGGCGAGCATCCCGGCGTACAACCGCTACGCCGACGAGGTGCTCGTCCCGCGGCAGGACCCGGAGCGGATCGCCGCGATCAAGGCGCACGAGGCGGCCGGCACCACCGACGACCCGGAGTACGACGCCCTGCTGATGGCCGAGCACTACCCGGAGCACGTCCTGCGGCTGCCGGTGGAGGAGTGGCCCGAGCCGGTGGTGCGCAGCTTCAGTCGCATCAACAAGCAGGTGTACGTGCCGATGCAGGGGCCGAGCGAGCTCGGGGCGTCCGGGGTGCTGTCGGACTGGGACCGGTTCGACGACCTCGCCCGCATCGAGGTGCCGACCCTCGTGATCGGCGCCCAGCACGACACCATGGACCCCGAGCACCTGCGGGCGATGGCCGAGCGGCTGCCGCGGGGGACCTACCTGCACTGCCCGGAGGGCTCGCACCTCGCGATGTACGACGACCAGCAGACCTACATGACCGGGCTGGTGGAGTGGCTGCAGGCGCTGTAGAGCTCCGGGCGCGCCGCTCCGGCGACCTCCCCGTCCTGCTCGCGCTCCTGCAGCGCACGCACGAGCAGGTCCGCTACCCGGTCCGGGCCGAGGCGGTCTCGGACGGGTGGCTCGCGTCCGCCGACGAGCTCGGGGGCTGGGTCGCCGTGCAGGACGGCCGGGTCCTCGGCCACGTCGCCCTGCACCCCGCGGGCGACGACGACGCGGCGCGGGGCTGGCACGCCGCCGTCGGACCGGTCGACCTCGCCGTGGTCAGCCGGCTGTTCACCGACGGGACGGTGCCGGGCACGGGGCTGGCCCTGCTGGTGCACGCGGTCGAGCACGCGCAGGACCTGGCCCGCGAGGCGGTGCTGCTCGTGGATCCCGACAGCCCCGCCCGGCACTGGTACCTGCGGCACGGGTGGCGCGAGGCCGGGACGGCCGCTCAGCAGTGGGGTGAGCGGGCCGTCGACGCCGTGCTGATGGTGCAGGCGAGCTAGCCCGCGAACTCCCAGTGCCAGGGCTCGGGCTTGCTGCCGCCCTGCGCCGCCCAGGCCGGGTGGAACCAGCCGGACGCGGCCGCGTTCGCCTTCATCCAGCGGTGGGCCGGGGAGTCGAACTGCTGCACGCCCCCGCACAGGTCCAGGGCGACGCCCCAGCCGTGGTTGCTGCTGCCGGGGACCGCGGCGAGGGTCGGCTTCGCGGCCCGCACGGCGACCTGCTCGGCGTAGTTGCGGTAGGAGTCGGTGACGCAGAGCGGCTCACCGGTCTCGGCGGCGTAGGCGTGCGACATCTCGTCGAAGGCGGCCGCGGCGTCGGCACGCAGGACCTGGCCGGCGGTGCCCCACAGCGGGCACAGCGCCGACTCCGGCAGCTGGCCGTTGGGGAAGCCCTTCAGGTCCCCGCCGGCGCAGAGGGCGGTGGGGCGGGGGACGAGCGCCCCGGCGAGGGCGCTGACCGGGATGCCGGCGTTCGAGCGCAGCAGGGCGAGCTGCTCGGCCTGGGCCAGGCGCTCCTCGCGCAGGTGGGCGGCGGCGGCGGCGTCGACGAGGTCGGCCAGCCGGCCCTGCTGCTCCTGGACGAGGGCGGACTGGTCGGCGGCGGCGGCGTCGGCGCGGGCCTGGGCGCTGCGGGCCTGCTGGCGCAGGACGAAGGCGCGGGCGGACGCCGCCCGGCTGCGCTGCACGGCCTGGCGCTGCGCGGCCTCGGCGACCTGGAACGCCGTGTAGTCCTGGGCCTTGACGTCGCCGACCTGCTGGGCGACCTGGACGTCGTGCAGCAGGCCGGCGGGGTCGTCGGTGACGATCGCCGCGGTGACGTAGGACAGGGACGGGCCCCCGCGGTAGAGCGCCGCCGCGAAGTCGTCGAGCCCGTCCTGGGCCTCGGTCACGGCCACGGTGGCCGCCTGCAGGCGGACGGCCTCCTCGCGGGCCTGCCGCTCGGCCAGGCTGGCAGCCCGCTCGGCGGCCTGCCGGGCCTCGAGGGCCTGGCCGGCCGCGCGCTCGGCGTCCTGCAGACGGCGGGCCTGCGCGGCCAGGTCGGCCTGCTGCTGCGCGACCTGCCGGTCCAGCGTGCTGGCGGCCGGGACGGGCGACGAGAGGTCGGAGGCGGAGGCGGAGGTCGGGACGAGGGCCGAGGCCGCGAGCAGGAGGCTCACGGCGGTGCGGCGCAGGGCGGGCACGGTGCGGACTCCTGAGGTCGAGCGGAGGGGGGAGGGCTCAGTCTCCCATCGTCAGTGTCCGGCGGAGCCTGAACCGTCCTGTTCGCCCCGCAGCGGAGCGGCCGCGAACTCGGCCATCCCCTCCTCGAGCCCGACCTCCGCGGAGAACCCCAGCTCGCGGCGGGCACGCTCGGGGGAGGCGACGACGTGCCGGACGTCGCCGAGCCGGTACTCCCCGGTCACGACGGGGGCGGGGCCGCCGGCCTCGCGCGCCAGGACGTCCGCGACGTCGCCGATGCCGGCGGGGCGTCCGCTCGCGACGTTGAACGGGTGCAGCCCCTCCGGCAGGTCCGCGCCCAGGGCGAGCAGGTTGGCCCGGGCGACGTCGCGGACGTGCACGAAGTCGCGCTGCTGCTGCCCGTCCTCGAACACCCGCGGCGCCTCCCCGCGCGCCAGCGCGCTCCGCCACAGGGACGCGACCCCGGCGTACGGGGTGTCCTTGGGCATCCGCGGGCCGTAGACGTTGTGGTACCTCAGCGCCGCGACGCTGCCGCCCGTGCCGCGCGCCCAGGCGCTGCACAGGTGCTCCTGCGCGGTCTTGGTGGCGGCGTAGACGCTGCGCGGGTCGAGCGCGGCGTCCTCGGGGACGAGCTGCCAGGCGAGGTCGGCGCCGCACAGGGGGCAGGGCGGCTCGAACCGGCCGCCGTCGAGGTCGGTCCGCGCCCGCGGCCCGGGCCGGACGACGCCGTGCACCGGGCAGGCGTAGCGGCCCTCGCCGTAGACCACCATCGAGCTGGCCAGCACCAGGCGGCGCACGCCCGCGGCGTCCATGGCCGCGAGCAGGACGGCGGTCCCGAGCTCGTTGACGCCGACGTAGTGCGGCAGGTCCTGGAGGTCGACGCCGAGGCCGACGACGGCGGCCTGGTGGCACACGGCGTCCACCCCGGTGAGGTCCACCCCGTCCCGCACGTCCGCCTGGACCCGCTCGACCCGGGGGTCCAGGTGCGCCGGCCAGCCTCCCGGGTGGACGTCGGGGAGCAGGGCGTCGAGGACGACGACCTCGTGGCCGTCGTCGAGCAGGGCCGTGGCGACGTGACCGCCGATGAAGCCGGCCCCGCCGGTGAGCAGGACCCTCACCGTCGGCGGAGCCTGCTCAGGGCGAACAGCAGGGCGCTGCCGAGGAACAGCACGCCGACGATGACGAGGTACCGCTGGAGGTAGACGTCCTGGCGCAGGCTGCTGGCGAAGCGGAACGACTCCTCGCTGTGCTGCGTGACGACCGGCCAGAACATCAGCAGCAGCAGGCCGGACAGCAGGGTCGGGACGCGCACCCAGTTCACCGACCCGCGCGGCAGCACCGACGACGCCGCCCGGTCGGCCGCGGCGTAGAGGGGGAACAGCACGAGGTCGTGCAGCAGGACGGCGCCGAGGAACCAGGCGCCGATCTTGAGGGCGGCCGGACCACCGGCGAGCTCGACGATCGCGGCTCCGGCCAGCGCCAGGCAGCCGAGGACGGTGAGCAGGTGCAGGACGGAGCTGCCGTAGAGCCGCCTCACGCCCGGACCTGCTCGTCGACGGCGATCCCGCGGACCCACTTGGTGTTGTGGACGCCGGGCAGGGCGGGCGCGATGACGCGGGCCGGGTAGCCGTGGTCCATCGACAGGTCGACGCCGTTGACCTTGAGCGCCAGCAGGGAGTCCGGGTTCGTCAGGTGCTGCCGGCCGAGGGTGGCCCGGGAGAAGGCGCCGGCCTTCTCCAGCGACGTGACGACCGCCGAGTCCGGTCGGGCCGACCCGGCCAGGGCGACGAGGTCGCGCAGCCGCACCCCGGTCCACGTCTGCACGGTCGACCAGCCCTCGACGCAGGCGATCGGCAGGTCGACGGTGTGCTGCGGCATCGCGAGCAGCTGGTCCCGCGACAGGAGCACCGGCGTCGGGCCCATGAGCTCGAGGCGCCAGTCGGCGTCGGTCAGGTCGGGGGTGATCTGGGCCCCGAAGGCCGTCCGGTTCACCTGGAAGTCGGTCGGGCCGTCGCCGTAGCTCTGTCCGCGCGGTGACAGCAGGGCGGTCGGGCGGACGGCGTCGCCGAGGGTCTCCCCGACCGTGACCGCGGTGACGACGAGGGCGCTGCCGCCGACCAGGGCCAGCGCGCCGCGACGGCTCATGGTGGGCGCGGCCGGCTCGGGGGCGACGAGGCCGTCGGGGTCGGGCGGCTCGGGGACCGTGCGCTCGAGCGGGGTGCGCAGCTCCTCGCGCAGCGACCTGCTCCGCAGCGACCGCAGCATGACGGGCAGCTTGAGGACGACGTGGGCGGCGAAGGCGGCCAGGAAGACCCAGGCGCCGTAGTAGTGGCCGGTGTAGAAGTCGAACCCGAAGACGTAGTCGTACTGGATGTTCAGCACGCCGGTGGCCAGCTCGAACAGGATCCCGCCGACCAGCAGCGCGATCGTCAGGCGCTCCAGGACCTGGGCGATCGACCGGGCCGGCGGCCAGTCGAACAGCTTCGGCACGACCGACCAGAGCTTGGCCAGCACCACGGGCACGAGCGCGAGGCCGAGGCCGACGTGCAGCCCCTGGTTGAGGCGGTACAGCCACGAGACGCCCGACGGCCAGGGGAAGTACGGGAAGCGCAGCACCGGGTCGACCGGGAAGGCGTTGCCGGGGAAGCGCGGCTCGTAGGCGGCGTAGGACAGGAAGCCCGTGACCATGACGACCGGCAGGCCGACCAGCAGGACTGCGGCGAACACCGCGGTCAGCCAGGGGCCCCGGATCGGGCTGCGCCAGATGCGGGCGTCGAACAGCCGCAGCGGCGGCCGGCCGCGCTCCTCGATCAGCCGCCACAGCGGGGCGGGCCAGCCGTAGGGGTGCTCCGCCTGGTCGCGGGGGACGCCGTCCGGGGTCGTCACGCGGCGGCCCGGGCGGCGCCGGCCCGAGCCAGGACGGCGAAGTGGCGGCCGACGGCGCTCCACGCCTCGACCGTCTGCAGCCCCGCGCCGAGGGCGACGGCGTCGAGGTCGGCGGCCGACACGTGCGCCCACGGGAACCACGACGAGGCCGACGTGCCGGCCTCGAGGCGGACGCGCACGCGGCGGGTCGACGTCGTCGGGGGGTCGAGCTCGAGCACTACGTGGCCGTCCTCGGAGAGCAGGTCGCGGGCCCGGCGGAGGAGTCCGACGGGGTCACCACCGATGCCGATGTTGCCGTCGGCGAGCAGGACGGTCGACCAGCGGGTGGCGTCGAGCAGGGGGTCGTGGACGGAGGCGTGCAGCACCTGGGCGCCCCGCGCCCGGGCGAGCTCCACGGCGGCGGGTGCGACGTCGACGCCGGTGCAGGCGATGCCCCCGGCCAGCAGGGCGCGGGCGAGGCGGCCGGGGCCGCAGCCGACGTCGAGGGTGGCGCTGCCGCAGCGGCTGAGCAGCTCGTCGTCGCCGGGCAGCTCGGCCCGGACCCAGCGCGGGGCGTCGAGCGGGAGGGTGGCGCCGTCGGCGTAGCGGATGCGGACGTCGCTCCCGTGCAGGGCCTGCCCGTAGACGTCGGTGGGCGCGGTCACGCCGGTGCTCCGACCGGCAGCGACGCCGCCAGCCGGGCCAGGGCGGCGTCGTGAGGCAGCAGCGGGAGGACCTCGTCGAGGTCGGCGGCGGTGTCGACGTCGCGCAGCACCGGGAGGTCTGCCGGCGTCAGGCCGAGCTCGGCGAGCCGGGCGGCCTGGGCCGCGCCCGTGCGGTCGCTGGACATCGGGACGCCGTCGAAGGCGCGGGGGTGCGGGGCGGTCAGCCCGCAGGCCCACCACCCGCCGTCGGCGGCGAGCCCGAGCACGGACCCGGCCGCGAGCAGCGCCTGCACGGCGCCGGTGAGCAGCGCGGGGGTGACCTGCGGGGTGTCCATGCCGACGAGCAGCAGCGGCAGGTCCGAGCCGGCGGCGGCGTCGGCGAAGGCGGCGGTCAGCCGGGCGTCCAGGCCGCCCTCGCTCTGCGGCAGGACGTCGAAGCCGGCCGGGAGCGGGAAGCTGACGGCGCCGTCCAGGACGAGGACCCGGCGGGCGACCGGCGTGGCGGCGACCGCAGCCAGGGTGTCGGCCAGCGAGGCGGCGGCGACGTCCGCGCCCTGCTGGGGCGTGAACGGCGGGGTGAGGCGGGTCTTGACGCGTCCGGCGACCGGCTCCTTGGCGAGGACCAGCAGCTGGCACGGGAGCGGGGTCATGCCGGTCACCTTCCCAGGACGAGCCGTTGCACGACAGCGGGGAGCAGGCGTGCGCCTGCTCCCCGCCGGCGGAGAGTGCGAGCTACTTGGCGGCGGGGACCGTCAGCGTGATCTTGGCGATGCCGACGAGCGCGAAGTCCTGGACCTTGTCGGTCTTGAACGTCTTGTTGAGCAGCGCGGCCGCACCGGGGGCGATCTTGACCTGGGTGCCCTCGAGGACGCCGTCGCCCGTGGAGGTGTCGAGCGGCTTGAGGGTGCTGCCGTCGAGGAAGAACAGCGGGGTGTTCTCGACGACGGTGGTGCCGTTGGCGGTGACGTCACCGGTGAGCATCGAGGCGCCGGGGTCGACGTCGAAGTTCTTCAGCTCGACCTTGGTGCCGCCGGCGGACAGCGAGAGGCCCGAGCCGTCGTGGTTGATCAGGCCGGTGACGTACGGGTCCTTCGTGCCGGGGGTGTAGTAGGTCGCGTTGCCGCCCGTGATCGGGAAGGTCGCGACGCCCTCGGGGCTGATGGTGGCGGTGCCGACGGTGCCCGGCGTGAGGCCGAGGGTCTTCAGGCCGGTGACGAAGGCGGAGTCGAGCGTCACCTGGGTCATCTTGCCGGTGAGGTTGTCGATCTGCGCGACCGGCTTGGACGCGTCGGCCTTGCCGCTGCCGGTGTCCTCCGCGTCGTCGCCGCAGGCGGACAGGGTCAGGGACAGGGCGCCCACGAGGGCGACGGTCAGCAGGCTCTTGCGCATGGGGTGGGTCCTCTCGAGGAGCGGCGGTGCCGCTGGGGTGTCGCACGTCGTTCGCGGGCGGGCGGCGGCCGGTTCACTCGGACGGGTGACCCGTGACGCACGACACCCCGCGCAGCCGGTGGCTGCGCGGGGTGTCGGAGGTGCAGGGAGGTACTAGCTGCCGGCGAGGGTGATCTTCGCGACGCCGACCTTGAAGAACTCGGTGAGAGCGGTGGTGCCGTAGGTCTTGTTCAGCAGGTCGGCAGCCGTCTTGGTGAGGGAGACCGTGGTGCCCTCGAGGACGGGCGCGCCGTTCTCCATCTTGAGCGGCTGGAGGGTGCTGCCGTCGAGGAAGAACAGGGGAGCGGACTCGGCGACGACGGTGCCGTTGGCGGAGACCTTGCCGGTCAGCATCGAGGTGCCCGGGTCGACGACGAAGTTCTCGAGGGAGACCTTGGTCTTCTTGGCGGCGTCCTCGAGGGTGATGCCCGAGCCGTCGTGCATGAGGGAGCCCTCGACGTACGGCTCGTGCGTGCCGGGCGTCCAGTACTTCGCGTTGCCACCGGTGATCGGGAAGACGAGGCTGCCGTCGGTGAGCTTGGCGGTGCCGATGACGCCGGGGGTCAGCTTGAGGCTGGTGAGGCCGTCGACGAAGCCCTGGTCGAGCTTCACGGCGGTCGTGGTGCCGGTCAGGTTCGCGATGACGGCGGCCGGGGTGGCGGCGGCGGCCGGCGTGTTGTCGCTGCCGCTCTCGGCGTCGTTGTTGCTGCACGCGGACATGCTCAGGGCCAGGGTGCCGGCCAGGGCGATCGTCGTGAAGGCCTTGCGGCTCTTGGTGATGCGCATGGGGTCAGGTCCTCTCATCGCACGGCAGGAGGTCTGCCGGCTCGTGCACTGTCTTGTCAGGTCGTTCGTCAGGGATGCCCGTCCGGTTCGCCGTCCACCTGTGGCGCCTGCCACAGGCCTACTGTCCGTGCGGTGACCCGGCACCGGCTGCTGCTCGCCGGTGCGGTCGCCGGCGTCGCGGTGCAGGCCGTGCTGGCGCGGCTGTCCTCGGGCCCGGGCGGGATCATCGAGCGCCGGTACGCGCTGCTGCTGGTGATCGCCGTCTGGGCGCTGGTGTCGGCCGGCACCGTGCTCTGCGTCCTGCGCCT
This sequence comes from uncultured Actinomycetota bacterium, assembly GCA_963761655.1. Classification (GTDB taxonomy): domain Bacteria; phylum Actinomycetota; class Actinomycetes; order Mycobacteriales; family SCTD01; genus RYN-122. The sequence goes on along the minus strand of CAVXHI010000011.1, from coordinate 601,935 downwards.
GCCGCGCCGCACCGCCGTCGCGCTGCTGCTGCTCGGCGCCGTCGTCGTCCGGCTCGCGGCGCTGTCGCCGAAGGCGCCGCTGTCCGACGACCTCTACCGGTACGCCTGGGACGGCGTCGTGCAGAGCGAGGGCATCGACCCGTACCGGTACGTGCCCGAGGCGCCGCAGCTGGAGCGCCTGCGCGACGTCGAGGGCATGGACTGGATCTGGCCGCCCTCGCTGCGCGGCACCGACACGCAGACGAAGATCAACCGGGCGAACGTGCGGACCATCTACCCGCCCGTGGCGGAGGCGTGGTTCTGGCTGGAGCACCAGGTCGTGCCCCTGCAGGCGCGGGACCGCGGCTACGAGGGCGCGGGGCTCGTGCTCGACCTCGCCGTCCTCGCCTGCCTGCTGGCCCTCGCCCGCGACCGCCGCTGGGCCGCCGTCTACGCGCTGACGCCGCTGCCGGTGCTCGAGGCGGTGCAGAACGCGCACGTCGACGTCCTCGGGGTGCTGCTCGTCTGCGGGGCGGTCGCGCTGGAGCGGCGCGGCCGGGTGCTCCCGGCGTCGGCGCTGCTCGCCCTCGCGACGCTGGTGAAGGTGTACCCGGCGCTGCTGTTCCCGCTGCTGCTGCGCCGGGGCCGTCGTCCGGTCGGGGTCGTGCTGGTCGCGGCCGCGGTCGCGGTGCTCGGCTACCTGCCGCACGTGCTCGCCGTCGGCACCCGCGTCGTCGGCTACCTGCCCGGCTACCTCGCCGAGGAGAAGTACGGCGAGGGCACGCGCTACCTGCTCGTCGGACTGCTCGGGCTCTCGGGGACGGCCGCGACCGTCGTGGTCGCGCTGGGGCTGGTCGGCGTCGTCGGGTGGGCGCTGCGGACGTCGCTGCCGTTCCCCGACGCCGGTGCGCGCCTGCTCAGCGGGGTCTTCCTGCTGCTGACGCCGGTGCAGCCCTGGTACTCGCTGCTGCTCGTCGCGCTGGTCTGCGTGTCCGGCTGGTGGCCCGGCCTCGCGGTGGCGGCCGCCGCCTACCCGCTGTTCTTCGTCACGATCCTGGACGGACCCGAGCAGCTCGTCGGGCGGCTGTCCTACGGGGCGGCGCTCGCGGTCGTGGCCGTCAGCGCAGGTACGGCAGCGCGGCGTGGACGGCGGCCTGCTCTCCCCGGATGACCAGCACCCGGCCGAGCTCCGCCTGGAGCCGGTCGACCTGCTCCCCGACCGGGCCCTGGCCGTCGCCGTGCCGGCGCGCCACCCGGTCGCTGTCGAGCAGCCCGGCCCGCCGCGTCGACAGCTCGCCCTCGTCGTCGTCCGGGTGCTTGGCGAACAGCAGCAGCGCGACGGCTGCCTCCATCACGGCGCTCCCCGCCTCGGCCGCCTGGGCCGCGGTGAGCCCCTTCGGCACCGCCGGCTGCGCCAGGACCTCCGACACCAGGCGCACCGCGACGGTGCGGGCGCCGAAGAAGCCGGCCGCCCGGTGGCCTGCGGCGATCGCGGCCTCGACGAGGTCGGCCAGCCGCTGCGGCGACGGCTCCCAGTCGAGCCGCTCCGGCAGCCCGGTCGCCAGGACCCTCTCGGCCAGGGCGGCGTCGCTGGTGAGGTCCTGCCGGCGCAGGGACGGCTCGCTCGCGCGGACCCGGGCCACCAGGACGTCGAGCAGGCTGTCGCCCAGCCACTCCAGGCGCTGGAACCGGGCGCCACGCGGGTCGAGCAGCGCGGGGACGTCGTCGACCGGGACGACGACGCCGAGCACCGCGTTCAGCAGGGCGCGGTCCTCGGGCGTGCTGGTGGTGCGCAGCCTGTCCGGCGGCGTCATGCGTGGACCGTGACGCGGACCGCGCGGAACAGCCCCGGGCTGCCCAGCAGGACGGCGTGCCGGGGGTCGGGCACGTCGAGCAGCCGGTCGACGACCTTCGCCCGCAGGTGCTCCAGACGACGGTCGGCCAGCACCGCGTCGACCGCCGTGCGCTCCCCGCCCGTGACGACGACGTCCAGCCGCTCGGCGGCCAGGTGGCGCACCGCGTTGTCGGCCGCCGTCGCGTAGGCGACCGTGACCTGGTTGTCGCGCCGTCGGGCGAACCGCTGCTGGCTCTGCCCGCCCGCCGCGCTGCGGCCGTGGACCTGCCGGCTGCCGACCTTGCTGGTGATCAACGTCGTCCCTTCGAAGACCCCGGCGGCGTACCCGCCGAGCCGGACGAGCAGCACCCCGACCCGGAGGTCCGGCGTCAGCTCCTCGCTCACGGGACGGTACGGGGGCGTGAGGACGGCGACGGCGCCGTCCTGCGCCGAGTGCGCCAGGCCGTCGACGGTCACCGACCCGTGCTCCTCGGCGAAGCGGGCGAGCCAGCCGGCCAGCCGCTCCGGCGGGACGTCGACCCAGCGGCCTCCACCTGCTGCCGGCCCGCATCGCACCTGCTGGACAGTACGGTCGGCCGGGTGTGGACCACCTGCCCGTCGCCGCTCGGGGACGTGCTGCTGTCGGAGTCCGACGGCGTGCTGGTGCGGGTGTCGTTCGCGCCGGCCGAGCTGCCCGCAGGTGAGCCGTCCTCGTGCCCCGTGCTCGACCAGGGCGTGCGCGAGCTGACCGAGTACTTCTGCTCCGGACGCCGCGCGTTCACCGTGCCGGTCCGGCCGCCGGGGACGCCGTTCCAGCAGGCCGTCTGGGCGGAGCTGCAGCGCATCCCGTACGGGACGACGGCGACGTACGCGGAGCTGGCCCAGCGCGTCGGGTCTCCCGGCGCGGTCCGTGCGGTCGGGTCGGCGAACGGGCGCAACCCGGTCGCCGTGCTCGTGCCGTGCCACCGGGTGATCGGCAGCGACGGGAACCTGCGCGGCTACGCGGGCGGGGTGGAGCGCAAGACGGCCCTGCTGGCGCTGGAGCGCGGACCGTCCGACGAGACCCTCTTCTAGCGCCGCCCTGCTCGTGGGTCAGCTGCTTGTCCAGCCCCACTCGTCGATGCACCGGTCGTCGCGCAGGCGCAGGGTCTTGCTGCCGTCGTGCAGGTCGTGGTGGTGGTGCTGGCAGAGCGGGACGAGGTCTTTGACGGTGGTCTGGTGGGTCTTCCACCAGGGTTCGGCGTGGTGCGGCACGGTGCCGGTGTGGGTGCAGCCGTTGACGGCGCAGGTGGTGCCCCAGGCGGCGTGCAGGGCGCGGCGTTCCCGGGCGGTGGCGTGCCGGTGGTCGCCGGAGGCTGCGACCGGTCTGTCTCGCGCGTCGGTGAGGACCGCGGACAGCAGGCTGGTGCAGCCGTGCCGGCGTAGTTGGCTGGGGGTGAGGGGGACGTCGCCGCTGCTGGTGTGGAGGCGGCCCGGTGGTGCTCCGGGCGTGCCGTCGAGGGCGTCGACGCTGGCAGTGATGGTGAGGTGGCTGGGCGCGGGGGTGCCGGCGCTGGGGGCGCAGGTGGTGAGGTCGGCGAGGAGCTGGGCGAACGCGTCGTGGGCGCGCTGGTCGCGGCTGCCCAGGACCTCGCCCTCGACGTGACCGTCGAACGGGTCGGGGTCGACGCCCGCGCCGGCGGCACCGAAGCGGTCCGTCTCGGCAGCATCGACGTCGAGGTCGACGTCCTCGGGCGTGGCGGCCTCGATGCGGTCGTCGTCCCCGTTCCCGTCGGTCTCCGTCGCCCTGCCCGGCGAGTCCTGGTCGGTCGCGTCGGGCCGCAGGACGTCCTCGACGGTGACGCCGTCGGGGTCGGGTGCGGCGTGCTGCCGGGTCAGGCGGGCCTTGTGGGCCGGACTGTCCGGGTCGCGGGACACGAGCTCGTCGTGCAGGTGCTGCCCGACCTCGTCGGTCAGGTGCGCCCGCAACGACCAGCCGCCGGACTTGAGCTTGCGCAGCGACAGCCCCCGGTCGCGGTACGCCTGCTCGGCCGCCTGGTCGGTCTGCGCCTCGGGCTGCAGGGCGTCGACCAGCAGCCGCACCCCCGAGACGACCTCCGCCGGAGCCAGCACCGTCGCCGCCAGCGTGAACGCCGGTTCGAGCTTGCCCGCAGCGTCGGACCAGGTGTCCTGCAGCCCTGACCGGACCACGGTCGCGAGCAGCTCCCGGCGCTCGTCGAACACCGCCTCCTGCTCCGGGGTCGGGTCCAGGCACGCCGCGCCCGCCCAGACCCGCAGCACCTCGCCGAGACCGTCGACGAGCACGCCCTCGAGCTGCTCCGGCTCCACCTGGAGCGGGACGCGGGCGAGCTCACGAGCGACCGCCCCGAACGTCCTCGCCGAGACGCGGCCGTCGGCGAACGCCTGCCCGAGCACCGGCCGGTCCCGCAGCAGCCGGCTCAGCGCGAGCTGACCGGTGTCGCCGCACGGCAGCGTCCGCAGCCACGTCCGGGTCGACCCGGCCTGCCGCTCCCGCCACAAGCCCCGCTCCTCCACATCAGCGACCGCACACAGGGCCGCCGCCGCCGACCCGTTCCTGCAGCGCCAGCAGCGCCTCCGCCCGGACCACCGCCGCACGGGGCGACAGCACCGACGGCACCACCAGCAGGGCCCGCTCCACAGCCACAGCGAGCGCCACGACGTCCGCGCCGGGAGAAGGGTCCACGACGGGCTGGGCGACCTCGACGGGGTCGTCGGCGACAGCACCGAACGGCACACCGGGAACAGCCCACTCGTCGACCGACGCTTCTCGAACATGACTGCCCCCTCCCCCTGATCGCTGAGGCGAGCCTGTCACCCGGGTCCGACAAGAACAGGCCCCACAACGACCCCCGAGAAGAACGACGTCAACATCTTTGCGGGGAGCTCCTGAAGGGGTCGAAGGCGAACAGGACAGGCCCACGGCACGCCCGACCAGGAGGACCTGCGGACGGCGGCCGAAGACCTCCGGCGGGGACGAGCCGGGCGGCGGTCAGCCGGGGCCGCGACAGCTCCGCAGCGCCTCGTCCAGGACCCCTGGCCGCGGCTCGTGGTCCGTCTGCCACCCCGCCGCCTGCAGCGCCAGGAGCGCCGGCAGCAGGGCCGGGTCCCCGAGCTCTCCCGCCGCCTCGACGTACAGGTTGCCGACGTCGGGCGTGGCGAGCTCCCGCAGGAGGACTGCCAGCACCCGGGGATCGCGACGTCGGGCGAGACCGACGGCGGCCTCACCGGCGGTGTCGGCCTCGGCGTCCTCGAGGAGCGTCGCCAGCGCGTCCCGGACGGCGGGGGTGTCGACGTCGAGCAGGACGCCCAGCCCGAAGGCCGCCCAGTCGCGCACGTCCGGGTCCTCGTCGGCACACGCCCGCAGCAGCGCCTGGACGCCGGGGTCGTCCGATGCGGGGTCCTGGAGCAGCAGGGGGAGCGCGGTGACAGCCTTCCAGCGGACGTCGTGGTCGGCGTCGTGGGTCAGCCGGAGCAGGACCGGCACCACCCGCGGGTCGTCGCCGTGGTCGAGCGCGTCCGCGACGGCCCACCGCACGTCGTCGTCCGGGTCCTGTGCGGCCGTCCCCGCGACAGCGAGCAGCAGGGGCAGCGCCCTGGGGTCGCGGTCGGCGAGGGCACCCAGGACGTCGACGGCCAGGGCGCGCACCGCGGGGTCGTCGTCGTGCACGGACTGCAGGGCGTCGTCGCGGGCGAGGTCCGGCCCCAGCTCGTCGACCAGGGCAGCGACCGCGGCCCGGTGGGCCTCGTACGTCGCGGTGCTCCAGGGAGCCCTCGTCTCGCGGGCAGCCAGGGTGAGGGCGAGCAGGCGGACCGTCAGGAGATCCAGTCCTGGATGAGCCGGTGCACCCGCTGCGGCCGCTCGAGCTGCAGGAAGTGCCCGGCTCCCGGCACCAGGCCGAAGCCGCTCCCGGGAGGCAGCTGCGCGGTCGCGGCGAGGTCGGCGCGCAGGCAGCCGTCGTCGGTGCCGTGCAGGTAGAGGACGGGAGCGCGCGGGACGGTGCGGAAGCCCTCGGGCGCGCCGCCGCGCAGGTTCTGCCGGTAGTAGCCGAGCGCGGCCCGACGTCGAGCCGGGGTGTCGAGCGCGGCGAGCACGTGGGCGACGTCCTCGGTGGCGTCGTACCCGGGGGACCAGTCCCGCCAGTGCTTCGCGATGACCCGGTCCAGGGTCGCCTCGACGCCGGGCAGCTGGTTGTAGGCGAAGTACCAGCTGTTGCCCAGCTGCCGGACGCCGGTGAGCAGGGTGCGCGGCGAGGTGAACGCCTGCAGCAGGGCGGCCGGCGGCGGGACGGCCAGGGTCACGTACCGGCGGAAGGTGTCGGGGGCGTGCGCGGTGACGGCGTACGTGGCGACGGCGCCCCAGTCGTGGCCGACGAGGACGGCGCGCTCGTCACCGCCGAGGGCGGCGTGCAGGGCGACGAGGTCCTCGCCGAGCACGCGCCCGAGGTAGTCGCCGTCCGCGGGGACGTCGGTCGGGCCGTAGCCGCGGGTGGCCGGCGCGACGACGTACCGGCCCTCGGCGGCGAGCAGCGGAGCGAGGTGGCGCCAGGTGTGCGGCGTGTCCGGGTAGCCGTGGACGAGCAGCACGAGCGGGTCCCCGGGGGCTCCCCAGGTGAGGCAGCCGAAGGTCAGGCCGGCCGCGTCGACGGAGAGGGTGTCCACGGCGGCGACCGTACGGGTCACACCAGGTGCGGGCGCACCGCCGGGAGGTCCAGACCGGTCACGCACGCGTCGTCGCTGTGCCGGACGAGGAAGGAGCGCACGACGTCGGCGTCGTCACGGGACCCGTCCGCGGGACGGGCGAGCTGGACGGCGCAGGTCAGGCAGGTCACGGCGAGCACCTGCCCAGGGTGGGGGCGGCGGCCGGTGCCGTCCATGGCCCGGGCGGGCTGGTCCGGTCAGGCGGTGTCCATGACCCGGAAGCCCTCGGCCAGCCGTCCCTCGCCGAGCCCGCCGGCCTGGGCCTGCATGGTCAGCCAGCCGCGGAGCATCCCGTCGAGGTCGGTCATGTGCTCGGTCTGCGAGACGTGCTGCCGCAGGGCCGCGACCTTCTTGTCGAACGTGTCGGTGACGTCGACCCAGTGGGTGGCCTGGTCGCCCGGCGACATGATCCAGGTCTGCGGCGCCGACCACGCCTCGAGCCCCTCCTCCGACAGCAGCTCGGTGTGGGTGAACGGGTTGCGGGCGTCCGGGTAGACGGCGCACAGCGCGGCCTCGCCGGCAGCCAGGTGGTCCGGGTGGGACGCGCCGATGCGCAGGTAGGACCGCTCCGGCGACTGCACGAGGACCCGCTGCGGGCGCTTCTGCCGGATGACGCGGCTGATGTCGCGGCGCAGGTCGAAGCTGACCTCGAGCCGGCCGTCGGGGTAGCCGAGGAAGGTCACGTCGTCGACGCCGAGCTCCTTGCCGGCGGCCCGCTGCTCGGCCTGCCGGATGCCCCCGATCTGGTCGCGGGGCACGGTCGGGTCGAAGCCTCCGGCGTCGCCGTCGGTGCAGATGCAGTAGCTGACGACGGTGCCCTCGGCCGTCCAGCGGGCGATCGTGCCGCCGGCGCCGAAGTCGAGGTCGTCGGGGTGGGCGACGACCACGAGGGCGCGCTCCACCGGCGTCGTGAGGTCCAGGGCAGGCAGGGTCATGGGCGTAGGACACCATGACGGGCATGGCGGGGCGACCAGAGGTGCGAGGCGGTGCTGCCACGCGCGGGTTCCCGCCGGGCAGCGCGCAGGCCCTCGTCGCCCTGGTGCTCGGGCTGGTCGCCGGGATCAACGGGGTGCAGCAGGGCGAGTACGTCTGGGCGGCGCTGCTGCTCGGGATCGCGGCCCTCGGCGCGCTCCAGCTGTACCGCCTGTTCCGGCGGTCGCGGAAGTAGACTCGAACAGGTGAGCGAGATGCTGTTCGACGACCTCTACGCTCCCGCGGTCCTCGCCAAGCCCGCTGCGTCGACAGAGCGGCTGCTCGAGGGCCTCAACCCGCAGCAGCGCCAGGCCGTGACCCACACCGGCACCCCGCTGCTCATCGTCGCCGGAGCCGGCTCGGGCAAGACCAAGGCGCTCACCACGCGCATCGCCTACCTGCTCGGCGCCCGCGGTGTGCAGCCCGGCGAGGTCCTCGCCATCACGTTCACCAACAAGGCCGCCGGCGAGATGAAGGAGCGCGTCGCCGCCCTCGTCGGCCGCCGCGCCAACGCGATGTGGGTCAGCACCTTCCACTCCGCGTGCGTGCGGATCCTGCGCGCCGAGGCCAAGAAGCTGGGCTTCACGACGTCGTTCTCGATCTACGACCAGAGCGACGCGCAGCGGCTCATGACCCTGGTCTGCCGCGACCTCGACCTCGACCCCAAGCGCTTCCCGGCCCGTTCGCTGAGCAACCAGGTGAGCGACCTCAAGAACGAGCTGGTCGACCACGAGACCGCCCGCGACCGCTCCACGAACGAGCAGGAGCGGCAGGTCGCCGAGGTCTACGCGAACTACCAGGCGCGGCTGCGGCAGGCCAACGCCATGGACTTCGACGACCTGATCATGACGGCCGTCAACCTGCTGCAGGCCTTCCCCGACGTCGCCGAGCACTACCGGCGCCGGTTCCGGCACGTCCTGGTCGACGAGTACCAGGACACCAACCACGCGCAGTACACGCTCGTGAAGGAGCTGACCGGCCCGGTGGACGGGCTGGGCCCGGCGGAGCTGTGCGTCGTCGGCGACGCCGACCAGAGCATCTACGCCTTCCGCGGCGCTGACATCCGCAACATCCTGCAGTTCGAGGAGGACTACCCCGACGCCGAGGTCGTCCTGCTCGAGCAGAACTACCGGTCCACGCAGACCATCCTGTCGGCCGCCAACGCCGTCATCCAGAAGAACGCCGGGCGCAAGGACAAGCGCCTGTGGACCGACGCGGGCGACGGCGAGAAGGTCGTCGGCTACGTCGCCGACAACGAGCACGACGAAGCCGCGTTCGTCGCCGAGGAGGTCGACCGCCTGACCGACGCCGGCACGGTCAAGCCCTCCGACGTCGCCGTCTTCTACCGGACCAACGCTCAGTCGCGGGTGTTCGAGGAGGTCTTCGTCCGGGTCGGCCTGCCCTACCGGGTCATCGGCGGCGTGCGCTTCTACGAGCGCAAGGAGGTCAAGGACGCCCTGGCCTACCTGCGGGTGCTGTCCAACCCGGCCGACGTCGTCAGCCTGCGCCGGATCATCAACACCCCGCGCCGCGGCATCGGGGACCGTGCGGAGGCGTGCCTGGAGGCGTTCGCGTCCCGCGAGCGGCTCGCCTTCCACGAGGCCCTGACCCGGTGCGACGAGGTCCCCGGGATGGCCACGCGCAGCGCCAACGCCGTCAGGCAGTTCGCCGACCTCATGGACGACCTGCGGGCCCTCGTCGTCGGCGGGATGCCCCCGGCCGAGGTGCTGGAGGCGGTGCTCGACCGGAGCGGGTACCTCGCCGAGCTGTCGGCCAGCGTCGACCCGCAGGACGAGACCCGGGTGGAGAACCTGGCCGAGCTCATCGGTGTCGCGCGCGAGTACTCCGAGCGCGTGCCCGACGGCGACGTCGGCAGCTGGCTCGAGTCGGTCTCCCTGGTCGCCGACGCCGACTCGGTCCCCGGCGAGGGCGACGGCGTCGTCACGCTGATGACCCTGCACGCCGCCAAGGGCCTCGAGTACCCCGTGGTGTTCCTGTCCGGGATGGAGGACGGCGTCTTCCCGCACCTGCGGACCCTGGGCGACGAGAAGGAGCTCCAGGAGGAGCGGCGGCTGGCCTACGTCGGCATCACCCGGGCCCGCGAGCGGCTGTACCTCTCGCGGGCGCACGTCCGCAGCGCCTGGGGCCAGACCTCCTACAACCCCGCCTCGCGCTTCCTCGACGAGGTCCCCGAGGCCCTGGTCGACTGGCGACGCCTCGACACCGCGCCGTCCGGTCCGCCCCCCGCCCTGACGACGGCGGCGAACCGGCTGGCCGGGACCGCCCGCGGCCGGACCGCCGGGCCCGGCCTGCGGGCCGTGCCGAACCTCGAGATCGGCGACCGGCTCACCCACGACACCTTCGGGCTCGGCACCGTCACGGCGACCCGCGGGGCCGGCGACTCGGCCCAGGCCGAGGTCGACTTCGGGGCGGGCACCGGCAGCAAGTGGCTGCTGCTGCGGTACGCCCCGGTCGAGAAGCTCTAGCCCAGCGCCGCCTCGACCGCGGCGTCCAGGTCGGGGGCGTCCAGGAGCGGAGGCTGCGGCACGCCGTCGAGGGTCAGGGTCACGCTGCCGCAGGAGAACCCTTCGGCGACGGCGGTGCCGCGCGTGGTCGTGAACTCGATCCGGCGCCGCCGCCCGCTGTCCATCGGGCAGCCGTGCACGCCCCGGGTGTCGCGGACCAGGCCGTCCACCAGGTCGGCCAGGTGCTGCGCCTGCGCGCCGCGCACGACGACGGACCGGGTGGTCTGCGCGGGGAGGCCGCTGCCGGCCGTCACCTCGGCCGTCCGGACCCGCCCCGGCACGCGCTCCGACGCCGACCGCTCGGGCGTCCACAGCACCTGCGCGTCGGCCCGCACCGCCGTGGTGGCGTCGTCCAGCGGCGCGAGGCTGATCTGCAGCTCGCCGTACTCGACGAACGCCGACGTCGGCCCGCTGCGGTCCGTGGCGGTGCCCGTGCTGCTCACCGACCGTCCCCCCTGCTGGCGGGCCTTCAGGTCGTCCAGCAGGGCGGCGAAGGGCATCGGCAGGGTCCAGAAGCGGGTGGCCCGCACCTGGTAGTCGGTGCCGACCGTCGTGCCGGGCTCGGAGAGGCGTGGCGACCCGGGGCCGTCGGTCTCGCGCGCGCCGTCGGGCAGGACGACCTCGCCGACCAGGGCGTCGGCGCGGGCCTGCGCCGCCTGCTCGGAGGAGGGGCCGGGCTCGGCCACAGGAGCGCGCGCCGGGCTCGGGCGCAGGACGGCGGCCCCGGCGACCAGCGCCAGCACGAGCACGACGACGCCGGCCGGGGCCAGCACGGCGCGACGCCGGGCCCGCCGTCGCGCGGCGTGCCGCAGACCGGCCAGGGGGTCCGGCGCGGGCGGGGGGTCGCCGACGGCGAGACGCAGGGCCGCCGGGACGTCGTCGTCGTTCATCGGCTCTCCTCGGGCAGGGGTTCGAGGGCGGTCCGCAGCGCGGCCAGTCCCCGGCTCAGGTGGGTGGCGACGCTGGCGCGGGAGCAGCCGAGCAGGGCGGCGACCTCGGCCTGCGGCAGGTCGTCGTAGTAGGTCAGGGCGACCACGGCGCGCTGCCGGGGGCTGAGCCCGGCGAGCGCCTCCCTCACCGCCGCGCCCTCCGCGTGGGCGGCGGCGTGGTCGGGCACGGCCACCGGCTCGGGCAGCACGCCGTACGGCTGCTCGCCCCGCCACCGGCGTCGTCGGGCGGACAGGAAGTGGCTGAGCAGCACCTTGCGGACGTAGGCCTCGAACACCTCGGGCCCGGCGAGGCGGGCCCGGCGGAGGTAGCCGGCGAACAGGGCGCCTTGGACGAGGTCGTCGGCGCCGTGCCACGAGCCGGTCAGCAGGAAGGCGCTGCGGCGCAGGCCGTCGGCCCGGGCAGCGACGAACGCCAGGTACTGCTGCTCGCGCTCGTCCTCCACGCCGGTCAGACGACGTGGGGGCGGCGCGGTGCTGACAGGGCGGGCTAGAAGATGCCGCGGGCCCGCAGCCAGGGGGCGGGGTTGATCGGGACGTCGTCGATCCGGACCTCGAAGTGCAGGTGCGGGCCGGTGGAGTGGCCGGTGGAGCCGATGTAGCCCAGGACGTCGCCGGCGTCGACCGAGCCGCCGCGGCGCAGGATCCGGCTCATGTGGTTGTAGGTGGTGACGGCGCCGTCCTCGTGCAGGACGTGCACGAAGTTCCCGTAGCCCCCGGCGTTGTAGCCCGAGTCGATGATGGTCCCGGCCATGACCGCGCGGATGGCCGAGCCGTAGGGCGCCCCGAAGTCCAGGCCGGCGTGCAGGCGGCCCCAGCGGTGCCCGAACGGCGACGTCAGCGGACCGTCGGCCGGCCGCGCGTACCTCTCGCGGAGCGCCGCCTTCCGCTCGGCGGCGGCGACGGCGGCCTCCTTCGCGGCGACGGCCTTGGCCTTGGCCTGCGCGTCGAGGAGGGCGCGGCGGGCCCGGGTCGCGCGGTCGGCCGCAGCCTGGCGGGCCCGCTGCTGCAGGAGCTGCTCGGCCCGGACCCGGGCGGCGCGCTGGTCCGCGGCCTCGGCGGCGACGTCGACGGCGCTGCCGGCCCTCGTCACGCTGAGGTCGGTGCTGGCGAGCTGCACGACGGACGAGGCGCTGCTGGCCCGCATCGGCTCGGCGGACACGGCGGGCACGCCGGCGAGACCGGCGAAGGCACCGCCGCCGGCGGCGAGGAGCACGGCGGGGACGGCCACGGCGCCGGGACGGAGCGGCTGGCGCGGGGCAGCGTGCCGCGGCTGGTACCGGGCGAGGGTCAGGGCCGAGCGGCGGGCAGGCATGCGTCGTCTTCCGTCGAGAGCTGGCGGGGCGGCGCACGCGGCTCCGGACCCCGTCCGGGGTCGCAGTCGCACGTGCAGAGCGCCCGGTCCCGGGAGTGCAGGAGCGGGCTGTTACCAGGACGTTATCCGCAGACCGCCCTGCGCCACAAGTGCGCGAGGGCCGAGAGGCGTCCTGGAACGCTCAAGGTAGAGGTGCGGGCTGCCGACGTCCCAGGGTCGGGGTGTGGCTCTGTCCACACCCGGGACCCCTTGCGCAGACGGCGTCCGGTCAGGACAGCGACCCTGGCAGGGGCCGGCTCCAGCGCTCCCGCCGGGCCGTCCGCCGCGCGCCGGCGTCCTGCCCGAGCAGCACGACGAGGTGCGCCGCGACCTCCTGCGCCCCGACGACGGCGTCCACCGCCCCGAGGGCGAGCAGGTCGGCCGGGGTGAGCCGGAGCAGGTCGGCGCACTCCTGCGCCGGGCGTCGCAGGGCCGCGCTCGCGCCCTCGGGGCCGATCGCTGCGAAGTAGCTGTCGGGGGTGCACAGGACGACGTCGCAGGCGGCCGTGGCGAGCGCCCCGCCCGAGCCGCCCTCGCCGTGGACCAGCGCCAGCGTCGGGGTCGGACAGGTGAGCAGGGCGTCGAGGGCCTCACCCATGGCCGGGGCGATGCCGTCCTCCTCGCTGGCGGTGCCGGGCTCGGCGCCCGGGGTGTCGACCAGCGAGAGCACCGGCAGGCCGAGGCGGGCCGCCAGGCGGTAGGCCCGCGTGGCGAGCCGGTAGCCGTCGGGGGACGGCCGCTGGCCGGTCTGTGCCGCGAGGGCGACGCCGACGGCGGGCCGCCCCGCGACGCGGCCGACGCAGGCGGCGACCGTCGGGTCGGAGGCCCGGCCCCGGAGGTCGACCCGGTCGTCCAGGAGCAGGGCGAGAAGGTCGGCGCCCGACCGGGTGCGGGCGCGGGTCCGCTGCACCTGCTGCCACCCCCCGACGACGTCGGGCACGAGCGAGGGGGCGGGCGGGGCGACCGGCGTCGGGGCGGGCGTCAGGGCGGTGAGGACGGCGTCGACCCAGCCCGGGACGGCGTCGGCGGGCAGGACGGCGTCGACCAGCCCGGCCCGGGCGGCCGAGGCGGCGGTGTGGCTGCCGGCGTCGGGGAGGGTCCCGGTGACGGCCTCGACCACCCGCGGCCCGGCGAAGCCGACCGTCGCCCCCTCGACGGCCACCCGGAGGTCCGCGGCCGACGCGACGCTGATCCAGACGCCCCCGGTGGTCGGGGCGTCCGCGACCGACACGTGGGACAGCCCCTCGGCGGCGAGGTCGAGCAGGGCCAGCCGCGCCCGCGGGATGCCGACCAGGGCCGCCATCCCCTCCTGCAGCCTCGTCCCGCCGGAGCGCACCACGGTGAGCAGGGGGAGCCGTCGGGTCCGGGCCTGCGCGGCGGCCTCGACCAGGGCGGTCGCGTCGTCCTCGCCGAAGGAGCCGCCGTAGACCGTGAAGTCCCAGACGGCCGCGACGGCCCGCTCGCCGGACAGCAGGTGGACGGCGACGGCGGGCCGGGGGACGTAGCCGGGCCAGGGCGAGGGGCGCCGAGCGGCGGTGACGGGCAGCGGGGCGGCGCCGTCCAGCAGCGCGGAGGTCCAGTCCGAGGGGTCGCTCACGGGCGCGTACTCTCCCACCGACCGTCAGCGCACCCCGCAGCAGGAGGCTCCCGTGACCACGCCCACCACCGGCCGACTGCGCATCGTGGTCGCCAAGCCGGGCCTGGACGGGCACGACCGGGGCGCCAAGGTGGTGGCCCGCGCCCTGCGCGACGCCGGCATGGAGGTCATCTACACCGGCCTGCACCAGACGCCGGAGCAGATCGTCGAGACCGTCGTGCAGGAGGACGCCGACTGCGTCGGCCTGTCGGTGCTGTCCGGCGCCCACATGACCCTGTTCGCCCGGGTCATGGAGCTGCTCGAGGCCCAGGGCGCCGACGACGTCGTCGTGTTCGGCGGCGGGATCATCCCCGAGGACGACATCCCGCAGCTCGAGGCGCTCGGCGTCTCCAAGGTCTTCACCCCGGGCGCCACCACGATGTCGATCGTGGCGTGGGTCAACGAGAACGTGGGCGCCCCCGCCGCCTGAGCGTCAGACCCGACGGCGCCGCAGCACCAGGGCGACGCCGAGCAGGCCGACGCCGACCAGCGGCACCAGGGCGGAGGCGCCGGTCCTCGGCAGCTGCGGGGCGGGGGCGGCGGCCGGCCTGGGGGCCGGGGGCACGCTGACGGCCCGTGCCGCGGGCAGGACGCCGGGCAGCCGGAACACCGAGCCCGCTCCCGAGGTCACGGTGATCGCGTCCGGGGTCTTGCTGCCGTAGGAGGTCGCGTCGGTGGCGGCCAGGGTCAGCCGGACGCGGTGGCCCGGGGCGAACCGGTGCGCGAAGCCCTGCAGGTGGAACCGCACCGGCTCCCCGACGTCGGAGGCCGGCACCCGCACGGGGGAGATCAGCCGGCGCAGCAGCTCGGCGCTGCCGTCCGGGCCGACGTCGTAGACCTTGCCGAAGAACACGAGGTCCGTCGGAGCGGTGTGGCTCATCTCCAGCACGGCCTCCGGGACGCCGACGCTCACGAGGCCCTTCGGGAAGGGGGCCGACGTGAAGTCCACGTGCTGCCCCGGCTGCTCGGTCGGGGGCAGCGGCACCTGCGGGCTGCTGTCCGGGCCGGTCTGGTTCGACGTCTCCGTGTACGCCTGGGGCGTGCCGCCGGGCGGGTTGACGAACGACGCCGTCCCGGGCCCGGGGGTGCCGCCGGCCACCAGGTCCTTGCCGAGGGAGAGGTTGAACTGCTCCATCGGCATGGCGGGGAAGGCCTTCGCGCTGCCGTACTGCTCGTCGGCGGGGCCGCTGCCGGCGTAGGGCGTCCAGTCCTGGAACCAGGTGAAGCCGGGGGAGGGGTCGGGCGTCCCGCGCAGGGCCTGGTCGAGGAAGGCCAGGGTGCGCAGCGGCAGGTAGCAGGCGTCCATCTGCGACGGGGTCCGGGCGGCGCCGTCGTAGGCCTCGCACTCGCCGGGGCGGCTGGAGTAGCCGCCGTGGCCGCCCCAGTTCCAGATCATCTTCACCGGGACGCCCCGCTTCCTCAGCGCGGTGTAGGTGGAGACGGCGTCGTTGGTGGTGAACAGGGTGTCGCGCTGGCCCTGCACGAGCAGCGTCGGGACCTCCAGCCGGTCGATCTGCGTGGTCCCGGACGCGTCGGCGACCAGGGCGCGGTCGTCGGCCGTGGTGTCGCCGGTGGCGAGCAGGTCGGCGTACGTCTTGCAGACGGGGAGGGAGAAGCCGGGGCAGGGCAGCCCGGCGACGGTGGCGGGGTCGCCGCTCGCGAGCTTGTCCTGCGGGCAGCTGCCCTTGCCCATGGCCGGGTTGCTGTTGCCGCTGGCGAAGAACAGCGACGTCCACTGCTGCTTGAACACGCCCTGGGTGTTGAGGCTCTGGGTGAAGCCGGTGGGGTCGCCGGGCACGACCCGGTTGTCGGGGTCGAGGGAGTACTGCAGCGAGCTCCAGGTCCGGGCCGGGACGATCGCCCGGACGCGGGCGTCGTTCTCGGCCAGGTTCGCCTGGACGCCGCCGCCGTAGCTGCCCCCGACCGTGCCGACCACGGCGCCCTTGGCGTCCTTCCTCACGTCCGCCCGGGGCTCCAGCACCTTGGTGATGAGCTGCTGGGCGTCCTTGACGTCGTAGGTGCGGCTCTGCAGGGTCACGCAGCCGGACGAGCCGCCGAAGCCCTGGGCGGTGTAGGTCAGGACGACGTAGCCGTGCTTCGCGAGGAACGTCGCCGTCGTGGTGATCTCGTTCGCGGTCTTGTCCAGCCCGAACCCGTTGGTCATGAGGACCGCGGGCTGGGGCTTCGCCGCCGTCGCCCCGCTCGGGACGTACAGCCGGGTGTCGATCGTGGCGGCGTGGCTGTCGGTCGGGCCGTCCACCACCGGGACGAGCGCGTCGACGGTCGTGAACGTCTGCGTGCCGGGAGAGGGCTCCAGGGGCTCCGCGTGCGCGGAGGTGCTGCCCGCGAGGACCAGCGCTGCGGCGAGGGCGAGGGCCCTCACGCGCGACGCCGGCGGACGACGGCGACCGCGGCCAGCAGGGCGACGCCGACGAGGGGGAGCGCGGCGGGGCCGCCGGTGCGGGGCAGCTCGGGGCGGGCCGCGACCGGGCGGGCGGGCTGGACCGCGGTGGGCGGGGTGTCTCCGACCAGCGAGCCGCTCGACGTCACGGGCAGCTCGAGCACGCCCGGGGCGGCCTTGCTCGTCGTGACGGTGACGTCGCCCGGGAGGGTGTTGCCGCGGTGGTCGGAGTCGCTGGCGGCGAGCACGACGGCGAGCCGGTGGCCCTTCGGGACGCGCTGCACGACGCCGGGGAGCTCGAGCCGCACCGGCCGGTCGAACGAGGCGATCCGCGACGGCGCCGTCAGGCGGTGCTGCAGCGTGATCGTGCCGTCCGGAGCGAGGTCGTAGAGCTTGGCGAAGAGCACGAGCTGCCCGGCCGGGCCGGCGGCGGAGGCGGCCGCCGCGGAGGTCGAGGACAGCTGCACGGTCAGGGCCGGGACCCCGGCGAGGTCGAGGTCCTGGGTGAGGACCGGCGTCGTGAACTGCGCGAAGGTGCCGGGAGCGTCGAAGACGTCCTGGTCCTGCGCGGCCACGGGGACCTCGCTGTAGCTGCTCGGCAGGCCGGCCGGCACGACGCTGGCGAAGCGGGCCGCGCCGTCGGCGACGCCCTTCGGGTCGCTGACGAGGGCGTCGGTGCCGGACAGGTACATCTTCTGCGTCGGCGCGACCGGGTAGCCCGGGGCGCTGGCGTAGGCCTTGGCGACGTCGGTGCCGGTGTAGGGGACGTAGTCGCGGAAGTACTGCGTGTCGAGCGAGGGCTTCGGTCCGACGCCGAGCAGGTAGTGGTCGAACCACTGGGCGTAGACCTTCGACAGGAAGGTCGCCTGCGCCGGCTGGTTGGCGTCGAGCTCGCCGGGGACCGGGCTGCTGTCGCTGTGTCCCCAGCTCTGCCAGACCATCTTGACGTCGTTGCCCTGCTTCTTCAGGGCGCTGTAGGTGGCGATGGCCTCCTGCAGGTTGAACAGGGTGTCGGCCTGCCCCTGGCTCAGCAGGACCGGGATCTTCACCTTGTCGAGGTACGTCGCCACCGAGGCGCCGCGGGCGAAGGCGAGCGTGCTGGGGTCCGGGGCGCCGTCGGCGTCGAGGTCGATCTTCGCGGTGCAGGCCCGCTGGTCGAAGTTCGGGCACAGGCCGCCCGCGGTCGCCTGGGCGACCAGCTGCTCGGGCTGCATGTTCGTGAGGTCTTGGGCGAAGCCGAGCGCGAAGAACAGCGTCGTCCAGCCGACCTTCTCGGTGCCCGGCGTCGCGTAGGTGACGCCCCGCGGGTTCGCGGCCGGCCGGACCTGGCTGGTGTTGTTCGGGGCGAGCGAGTAGCTGAGGTCGTTCCAGGTGATCTGCGGGACGATCGCGTCGATGCGGCCGAAGCTCGCCGCCGCGAACTGGACCTCGCCGCCGTAGCTGCCGCCGATCATGCCGACCACGGGGTCGAAGGCCTTGCCGGGCTGCGTGCGGACCAGGCCGGGGACGGCGTAGGGCAGGCCGGTGTCGGTGCGGGTGGCGAGCCCGGTGCGGCCGGCGAGGAACTGGGCCAGCTGGTCGGCGACCTTGCCGTCCCACTCCGGCGCGTCCAGCTCGATCAGGCAGCCGCTGCCCCCGAAGCCCAATCCCGAGTAGGACAGCGTCACGTAGCCGCGATCGGCGTACTGCTTCGCGAACGCGGCGTTGCCCTGCGTGCCGCTGTCGTCCTTGCTGCCGCCGAAGCCGTTCGTGCTCAGCAGTGCCACCGCGGGCTTCGCCGCCGACGCCGACGACGGGAGGCGCAGGTCGCCGAGGACCTCGCAGGTCGTGGCGTCGTCCGGGCCGGTCTTCACGCTGAACGTGAGCGGGACGGTGGTGAACGTCGTCGGGGCGGGCGCGGCGGCGGCACGAGGGGCAGCGCCGGCAGGGGCGCCGACGGCGAGCGGTGCGGCGACGAGGGCGGCCAGGACGGCCCAGCGGGAGAGGGTCACCCGCGCAGTGTGGGGCTACGGGCCGGTGTCTGGAGGGTGAACGGCGTGTGACCGCCTCGTGTGCCCGGCGTCACGCTCCGGCGGGAGGGCGACGGGGCGGTCTCGGGCCGGTCACGGGAGCGTGGCTACCCTCGCCGGGAGACAGCTCCCCATCATCCTCAGACAGGACCACCCGTGGACCTCATGGAGTACCAGGCGAAGGAGCTCTTCGCCAAGCACGGAGTACCGGTGTTCGCCGGTGAGACCGTCGACAACGCCGCGGACGCCCGCGCTGCCGCCGAGCGCATCGGCAAGGCCGTCATGGTCAAGGCCCAGGTCAAGGCCGGCGGCCGCGGCAAGGCCGGCGGCGTGAAGTACTGCCCGACGCCGGACGAGGCCGAGGCGCGCGCCACCGACATCCTGAAGCTGACGATCAAGGACCTGCCGGTCCGCAAGGTCCTCGTCACCGAGGCGTCGGACATCGACAAGGAGTACTACGTCTCCTTCCTGCTCGACCGCGCGAACCGCACCTACCTGGCGATGGCCAGCGTCGAGGGCGGCATGGAGATCGAGGAGCTCGCCGTCGAGCGCCCCGAGGCCCTCGCCCGCGTCGCCGTCGACGCCGTCACCGGTGTCGACCAGGCCAAGGCCGAGGAGATCGCCGACGCCGCCGGGTTCGCCCCCGACGTCCGCGACCAGGTCGTCGAGGTCCTCAAGAAGCTCTGGACCGTGTTCGTCGAGGAGGAGGCCACCCTCGTCGAGGTCAACCCCCTCGTGCGCACGCCCACCGGCGAGGTCCTCGCCCTGGACGGCAAGGTCACGCTCGACGAGAACGCCGAGTTCCGGCACTCCGACGTCTTCACCACCTACGCCGACGTCGTCGCCGACGACGACCTCGAGGGCCGGGCGAAGAAGAAGGGCCTCAACTACGTCAAGCTCGACGGCCAGGTCGGCATCATCGGCAACGGCGCCGGGCTCGTCATGAGCACCCTCGACGTCGTGGCCTACGCCGGTGAGAAGCACGGCGGCGTCAAGCCGGCCAACTTCCTCGACATCGGCGGCGGCGCCTCGGCGCAGGTCATGGCCGACGGGCTCGAGATCATCGCCAGCGACCCCGACGTCGCCAGCATCTTCGTCAACGTCTTCGGCGGCATCACCTCCTGCGACGCCGTCGCGAACGGCATCGTGCAGGCGCTCGGCATGCTCGGCGACTCCGCCAGCAAGCCGCTCGTCGTGCGCCTCGACGGCAACAACGTCGAGGAGGGCCGCCGCATCCTCGCGGAGGCGAACCACCCCCTGGTCACCGTGGTCGACACCATGGACGGCGCGGCCGACAAGGCCGCCGAGCTCGCTGGAGCAGCCCGATGAGCATCTTCCTGACCAAGGACTCCAAGGTCATCGTCCAGGGCATGACCGGCTCGGAGGGCATGAAGCACACGACGCGCATGCTCGCGGGCGGCACCCAGATCGTCGGCGGCGTGAACCCGCGCAAGGCCGGCACGAGCGTCGACATCGACGGGACCGCGATCCCGGTCTTCGGCGGCGTCGCCGAGGCCATGGAGGAGACCGGCGCCGACGTCAGCGTCATCTTCGTCCCGCCGGCGTTCGCGAAGGCCGCCGTGGTCGAGGCGATCGACGCCGGCATCCCGCTGGCCGTCGTCATCACCGAGGGCATCCCGGTGCAGGACAGCGCCTGGTTCTGGCAGTACAGCCAGGGCAAGGGCACCCGCATCATCGGCCCGAACTGCCCCGGCCTGATCAGCCCCGGTGCGAGCAACGCCGGGATCATCCCGGCCACGATCGCGCCGACCCCCGGCAAGATCGGCCTGGTCAGCAAGTCCGGCACGCTGACCTACCAGATGATGTACGAGCTGCGCGAGTACGGCTTCACCACCGCCGTCGGCATCGGTGGCGACCCCGTCATCGGCACCACGCACATCGACTGCCTCGAGGCCTTCGAGGCCGACCCCGAGACCGTCGCGATCGTCATGATCGGCGAGATCGGCGGCGACGCCGAGGAGCGGGCGGCCGACTACATCAAGGCCAACGTGACCAAGCCGGTCGTCGGCTACGTCGCCGGCTTCACCGCCCCCGAGGGCAAGACCATGGGCCACGCCGGCGCCATCGTCTCCGGCTCCTCCGGCACGGCGCAGGCCAAGCAGGAGGCCCTCGAGGCCGCGGGCGTGAAGGTCGGCAAGACGCCGTCCGCCACGGCCGAGCTCATGCGCGAGATCATGAAGTCCCTGTAGGACCAGCACGGCCCGCCGGCCCGGCTCCCCCCTCACGAGGGGTGCCGGGCCGTCGCGCGTCCGGGGGTCGGCCTCGCGCCCGGTGTTGGACGGGTCGGGCTTGGACCCGGTCGGGCTGGCCCGGTCGGGCTGGACCCGGTCGGGCTGGCCCCGGTCGGGCTGGCTCCGGTCGGGCTGGCTCCGGTCGGGCTGGCTCCGGTCGGGCTGCGCTGGCCGGCTCGGCTGGCAGGCTCGCCGCCCGGCTCCGCCGCACGAGTCCGACCTCTGCTGCCGGTGATCTTCCGCATCTGGTCGGCGACACGCCGTACCGGGCCGCAAGACGCCGACGCTCGGCGCAGGTGGGCCTTCTTGACCGCGCGACTCAGCCGAGGCCCCCGGTCGTCTGCTGCGACCGTCCGAGCCAGGCCTCAGACTGGGCGATCTTCCGCATGTGGTCGGCGACACGCCGTACCGGGCCGCAAGACGCCGGCGCTCGGCGCAGGCGGGGGCTGGTGCGGGAGGCCGGGGGCGGTGCGGGCGCAGGTGGGCGCAGGTGGGGGCTGGTGCGGGAGGCCGGGGGGCGGGGCGGGCGGGGCGGGCGGGCGCCGGCGGGCGGGCAGGGGGAGCGGCGCGGGCGGCCGGGGCCCGCGGGTGCGGGTGGGGCGGGCGCGGGGCGCTCGAGAGCGCGGCCGGTCAGCCGGTGGTGGCGCGCTCCAGCCGGGCGGCAGCCCGTGCTGCGAACGGTTCGGCGACCCGTACGCCGGGGTCGCCGTCCTCCCCGTGCCCGACCACGAGGACGCTGACGACGTCGCCCAGCTGCTGGACCGCGTAGTACTGGGCCGTGCCGAGGTACCCGTCGCCGGTGGTCGTCGCCTGCCGCACGTAGGTCGTCGTCGGACCGGCCGTCGTCACCCGCACGACCTCGTAGGTGGTCGTCGTGCCCTCGTCCGTCGTGCTGGGGCAGCCGCGGACCGCGCGCACGTAGCCGGCGGCGGCGTCCTGGGCGACGTCGGACGAGGGGTACCGGGCGACCTGCTGCAGCACCTGCGTGCCACCGGCCTCGCGCTTCGCGGTGAGGATCGTGGAGGCGTCGGCCGTGCGGTCGGCGTCACGGGGGTACCGGGTGCCGCCCGGGCAGGGGTCGAGCACGGGGCCCTCGTCGGCGTTGCCGGAGAAGGTCCAGTCTCCGGGCTCGGCGGCGTCGGCGTCCTGGAGGGTCAGGACACCTTTTGTCAGGCTCCGCGCAGGCCTGGCTGAGGGGCTCGGCATGGGGCTGTCCGGGGTGGAGGGCGCGGCGGTCGCAGGCGGTGCCGACACCGCGGGCTTGCCCGGACGGGGCGTCGGCGTCGGCACGCCCGTCTCGTAGCTGCCGCCGTAGCAGACCACCGGCTCCGTGACGGGCGCGGTCGGGCAGGAGGGGTAGGCGTCAGAGGGCGTCGGCGAGGGCGACGGCGTCGGGGAGGCGGTGTCGAGCTGCTCGGGCGGTCCGGACAGCGCGGCGTAGGCACCGCCCCCGGCCAGCAGCACGACGACGGCGGCGCCTCCGCCGAGGGCGGCCCGGGCCCGCGTCCGGCGTCGGGCGCCCCGGGCCCGCAGGTCCGACGCCGGGGCGAGCGGCGGCACGGGCCCGTCCCCGAGGGCGGCGAGCCGGTCGTCCAGCGGGTCGTTCACGAGGTCTCCTCGGTGAGCAGGGCGGCGAGGGCGGTGCGCCCCCGCGACAGGCGGGCCTTGACGGTGCCGACCGGGACGCCGGTCTCGTCGGCGACCTCCTGCACGGACAGCCCGGCGACGTGGTGCAGGACGACCGCGCGGCGCTGCGCGGCCGGGACCCGGGCGAGCGCCGCGACGAGCGCGACCCGGTCGGGGGACAGGGCCGGGACGTCGGGCGCCGGACCGTGCCGCCGCAGGGCCCGGGCGCCGCTCGTGACCCGGCGCAGCCGCGACACCGCCAGCCGCCAGGCCACCGTGCGCACCCAGGCCTCCGGGGCCTCGTACCCGGACAGCCGGTCCCAGCGCTGCCAGGCCCGGGCGAAGGCCTCCTGCACGACGTCCTGGGCCTCGCCGAGGTCGCCCGTCATCGCGTGCAGCTGCCGGACCAGGCCAGCGGCGCGGGCGGCGTAGAACGCGTCGAAGCCCTCGTCCGTCACGGACCCAGGTGTACCGCCGCGGGGCATCGTCGTGGTCTCCACACCGGGGACACGCGCACCGGGCCCCGGAGGTTGCACGACTGCGGCGTGTCCTCCCCGGACCGGCCTGGCCGAGGGCGACAGTCGTGGGGCCATGACTGCCAGCACCCTGCGCCCCGTCCCCCGACCGACCCCGCCCCGCGCCGAGCCGCCGTCGGGCAGCCCGCTGCGGGCCGGCTTCGGCGCGGCCCTGTGGGCCCTGGTCGTGGGGCTCGCGGCGGTCGGGTTCCCGGTGCTGCTCGTCTGGGCCACCGACGGCCGGTCCGCGGCCGGGACCGGGCACGCCGTCCGTGCCGCCGGGCAGCTGTGGCTGGTGGCCCACGGCGCCCCCCTGGCGCTGCCCGACGGGCACCTCTCCCTCCTGCCGCTCGGCCTGCTGGTGCTGCCCCTCGGCCTGCTCGTGCGGGCGGGCAGCACGGCCGCCCGGCAGTACCGCGTCACCGACCTGCGCGGGGCCGGGCTGCTCGCCGCGGCGGTCGCGGGTCCCTACGCGCTGGGCGCGGGAGCGGTGGCAGCCGCCTGCGGGACGTCCTGGGCGCGGCCCTCGGTCGTCGGCGCGGTGGGGGCCACCAGCCTCGTCGCCCTGCTCGGTGCCGGCACCGGCGTCGTGCGCACCTCCGCCCTCGACGGCGCCCTGCACCGGGCGGTGCCGGAGCCGGTGCGGCGGCTCCTCCTGCCCGCTGCCGCCGTCGTCGCCGTGCTGCTCGCCGCGGGCGCCCTGCTGGCCGGCCTCGAGCTCGCGCTGCACGCCGGCCGGGCCGCCGACGTCGCCCGGTCGACCCAGCCCGGGGTGGTCGGAGGCACCGCGCTGCTCGTGCTCGGGCTCGGGCTGGTGCCCGACGTCGCCGTCTGGGGCGCCTCCTGGTTCGCCGGCACCGGGTTCTCCCTCGGCACCGGCACCGGCCTGAGCCCCTTCGCCCACGACGTCGGGCCGCTGCCCGCCCTGCCGCTGGCCGCGGCGGTCCCCGCGCACGGGCTGACCCCCGAGCTCGGCGCGCTCGCGCTCCTCGTCCCGGTGCTGGCCGGTGTCCTCGCCGGGCTCCTGGTCGGGCGCCAGGGCGGCCGCCGTCCGGTCGTGGACGCCGCGCTGTGCGGTCCGCTGGCCGGGGCCGGGATCGCGCTGCTCGCCCTCGTCACGTCGGGGGCCGCGGGCGGCGGGCGGATGGCCGACCTCGGGGCCTCCTGGTGGCAGACGGGCCTCGCGGTCGCGGTCGAGGTCGCCGTGCCCGCGGCGGCCACCGCCTGGCTGCGCGGACGGCTCCTGCAGGCCTGACCTCAGCCCGCCAGGCTGTCCCGGAGCTCCTGCTCGCACTGCGACTGCGCCCGGTCGTCGCCCTCCGCCCGGTCGAGGCAGTCGCGCAGCCGCTGACCGCTGTCGCTGCGCAGGAACACGACGGCGGCGACGACGAGCCCGAGGGCGGCGAGCAGGCCGAGCCCGCCGAGGACCGCGCCGCCGGTCGCCCGACCCGACCCGCGTGCCCGGCGGGCCAGGACGAGGGAGGCACTGCCCAGCACCAGCCCGCCGAGGACCGTCCAGCACAGCAGGAGGGCCAGCGCGCCCACGACGAGGACGGTCGTGCCGGTGCTCCCGGGCGCGGTCGTCGACGCGCCGTACGGGCGGTCCGGGGGCGGCAGGGCGCTGCCGAAGCCGTCCGTCGCCGTGAGCACGGGGGCGGGCGGGAGGGGCGGCCGGAACGGGTCCTGCGGGGCGGTCACACGTCTCCTCGGTCGGTCGGGCGGGGACTGTCCACAGGCTCTGCCCTGCGACGCCGTCCTGCCCCTAGTCTCGCCCGGTCGCCGCGTCCGCGGCGCGAGAGGAGACCCGTGAGCACACCCGGCATCCAGGAACGCGGCTTCCTCGCGAGCCTGTTCGACTTCGGCTTCACCACCTTCGTGACCTTGCGCTTCCTCAAGGTGATCTACGGGATCGTCATGGTCCTGATCGGCCTCGGCGCCCTCGGGGTGTTCGTCAGCCTGGCGTCGCAGGGCGCCGGCTCGGCCGTCCTCGCGCTGGTCCTCGTGCCGATCGGCGCCCTGCTCTACCTGGTGTTCGCCCGCATCTACCTCGAGCTGATCGCCCTGCTGTTCCGCATCGCCGAGAGCACCGCGCGGATCGACCAGCACCTCACCGCCGGTGGCGGCGCCGGACCTGCGGGTCCCGGCTCCCCGGCCGGGTACGTCAGCCAGCCGCCCTTCTCCCCGCCGCCGTCCCCCGGGTACGGCACCCCGCCCGCGGGCGGCTCGCCCTTCGCCGGCTGACGGTCGGCGACGGGGCCTCGCTACCCTGCCGAGGTCCCGTCCGCCCGCCACCCCGCGAGGTCCTGCTGTCCGCCCGCCTGGTCGTCCTCGCGTCCGGCGAGGGGCGCACCCTGCAGGCCTTGCTCGACGCCGCCGTCGGCGACTACCCGGCCCGCGTCGTCGCCGTCGGGACGGACCGGCCCGGGGCCCGGGCACTGGAGCGCGCCGGCTCGCTGCCGACCTTCACCGTGCCGCTCCGGCAGCCCCGCGAGCAGTGGGACGTCGAGCTCGCCGACGCCGTCGCCGCGCACGAGCCCGACCTCGTCGTCTGCGCCGGCTTCATGCGCATCCTCGGGCCCGGCTTCCTGTCCCGCTTCACCGTCACCAACACCCACCCGGCGCTGCTGCCGAGCTTCCCCGGCGCGCACGCCGTCGCCGACGCCCTGGCCTACGGCGTCAAGGTCACCGGCGTCACCGTGCACCTCGTCGACGAGGGCGTCGACACCGGTCCGGTCGTGGCACAGGCCGCGGTCCCCGTGCACGCCCACGACACCGAGCAGTCCCTGCACGCCCGGATCCAGGACGTCGAGCAGCCGCTGTACGTCGACGCGGTGGCGCGCCTGGCGCGTGGCGGGTGGCACGTGCAGGGCCGCACCGTCGTCCTCTAACCTCCTCCCGGGACCGTGACTGGCGCTGCAGGTGGACCACCACCGGGGAGCGGCCCCGCGTCGTCTCGACGCCCGCCGCGCGCCTGGGCCCCCACCGCACCCGAGGAGGCCCCTGTGAGTGACACCATCCAGATCAAGCGCGCCCTGGTCAGCGTCTACGACAAGACCGGGCTCGAGGAGCTCGGCCGGGCCCTGCAGGCGGCCGGCGTCGAGGTCGTCAGCACCGGCTCGACCGCCGCCCGGCTGCGCGAGGCCGGCGTCGACGTCGTCCCGGTCGACCAGCTCACCGGCTTCCCCGAGTGCCTCGACGGCCGGGTCAAGACCCTGCACCCGAAGGTGCACGCCGGCATCCTCGCCGACCGCCGGCTGCCGGACCACGTGCAGCAGCTCGAGGACCTCGGCGTCGCCCCGTTCGACCTCGTCGTCGTGAACCTCTACCCGTTCACCGACACGGTCGCCTCGGGCGCCGCCCCGGACGAGTGCGTCGAGCAGATCGACATCGGCGGCCCGACGATGGTCCGCGCGGCCGCCAAGAACCACCCGTCGGTGGCCGTCGTCGTCTCGCCCGACAGCTACGGCGAGGTCGCGCAGATGCTCGCGGAGGGCTCGACCTTCGCGCAGCGCCGCCGCCTCGCCAGCCTGGCCTTCCAGCACACAGCGGCCTACGACGTCGCCGTCGCCTCGTGGTTCACCAGCAGCTACGACGCCGGGGACGAGCCGTTCCCGGACTTCCTCGGGGCGACGTACACGCGGAGCGCCGTGCTGCGCTACGGCGAGAACCCGCACCAGAGCGCCGCGCTCTACGTCGCGCCGGGCCTCGGCGACACGCTCGCCAACGCCGAGCAGCTGCACGGCAAGGCCATGAGCTACAACAACTACGTCGACACCGACGCCGCCCTGCGTGCCGCGAACGACTTCGACGGCCCGACCGTCGCGATCATCAAGCACGCCAACCCGTGCGGCATCGCCACCGGGGCAGACACGGCGGAGGCGCACCGCAAGGCGCACGCCTGCGACCCGGTCAGCGCGTTCGGCGGCGTCATCGCGACCAACGCGGAGGTCACCGTGGCCATGGCCGAGCAGGTGGCCGAGGTCTTCACCGAGGTGATCGTCGCGCCGTCCTACGCCGACGGCGCCGTCGAGGTGCTCAGCCGCAAGCCCAGCATCCGGGTCCTGCGCACGACCGGCCACGGTGGTCGCGGGCTCGAGGTGCGGCAGGTGTGCGGCGGGCTGCTCGTGCAGCAGGCCGACGCGCTCGACGCCCCGGGCGACACCCCCGACGGCTGGACCCTCGCCACGGGGGAGCCCGTCGCGGACCTCGCCGACCTGCAGTTCGCCTGGCGGGCCTGCCGCGCGGTGAAGAGCAACGCCATCCTGCTGGCGTCCGGCGGGGCGACCGTCGGCGTCGGCATGGGGCAGGTCAACCGGGTCGACTCCGCCAAGCTCGCCGTCGCCCGCGCCGGCGACCGGGCCCGCGGCTCGGTGGCGGCGTCGGACGCCTTCTTCCCCTTCGCCGACGGCCTGCAGGTCCTGCTCGACGCCGGGGTCTCCGCCGTCGTGCAGCCGGGCGGGTCGGTGCGCGACGAGGAGGTCGTGGCGGCGGCCGCCGCGGCAGGCGTGACCCTGTACCTCACGGGCACGCGGCACTTCTTCCACTGACACCTGGAGACGGCGTGCTCGACCTCGCGCAGGAGGAGCACGCCGGCCTCCGCTTCACCGGCGAGAAGCTGCTGCACGCCGACCTGTCCGAGGCCGTCCTGCGCCGGTGCGTCTTCGAGGACTGCGACCTGTCGGGTGCGGACCTGACCAGCGCGGTGCTCGAGGGGTGCGCGTTCCTCGGGTGCCGGCTGGAGCGGGCCCGCCTCGGGTTCTCCCGGTGGAGCGGCTGCAAGACGACCGGCACGACGTTCCTGCGCTGCGACCTGCGGTCCATGACCGTCGAGGGCGGCGACTGGGGCTACGCCGTGCTGCGCGGGGCCGACCTGCGCGGGGTGGCGCTCACCGGTGTCCGGCTGGCGGAGGCCGACCTGTCCGACGCCGACCTCCGCACCTGCGACCTGTCCGGAGCGGACCTGTCCCGGGCGCGGCTGCGCGGCGCCAGGGTGAAGGGGGCGGACCTGCGCGGGGCCGACCTGGCCGGTACCGACCTGTCGGGCGTCGAGTGGGCGGGCGTCCGGATCGACGTCGAGACCGCGGTGCTGCTCGCCCGCGAGCGCGGAGCGGAGGTCGGGTGAGGTGTCACACGGACGACACACGGCTGCGGCAGGCTGGTCCCGTGCGGGAGTCGAGGGTGCGCCAGGAGTCGGTGGTGCTGCACGGCCACCGGCGGTCCTACCGGTGGGCGGGTGCCGAGCCCGGGACGGCTCCGGTCCTGCTGCTCGTGCACGGCATCGGCGACACGAACCGCACCTGGTCGGAGGTCCTGCCCCGGCTCGCCCGTCCCGGCCGGACCGTCGTCGCTCCCGACCTGCTCGGGCACGGCGCCTCCGACAAGCCTCGGGCCGACTACTCGGTCGGCGGGTTCGCCAACGGCATGCGCGACCTGCTGTGCGTGCTCGGGGTGGAGCGGGCCACCGTGGTCGGGCACTCGCTCGGCGGCGGGATCGCCCAGCAGCTGGCCTACCAGTACCCCGAGCTGTGCGAGCGCCTCGTGCTGGTGGCCAGCGGCGGGCTCGGCAGCGAGGTCACGCCTCTGCTCCGCCTGGCCGTCCTGCCCGGAGCGAGCGCGGCCATCGCCGGAAGCGTGCTGCCGCCCGTCCGGGTCCCCGTGGTCTGGGCGGCCCGGCTGGCGGCCTGGGCCGGTCTGGTCGACCCGTGGGACGTCGACGAGGTGACCCACGTGTGGGCCGGCCTGCGCGACGCGTCCACGCGGTCGGCGTTCCTGCGGACGCTGCGCGGCGTCGTCGACCTGCGCGGGCAGAGCGTCAGCAGCGCCGACCGGCTCTACCTCGCCGCCCGCGTCCCGACCCTGCTGGTCTGGGGCGACCGCGACCCGGTCCTGCCCGTCGCCCACGCCCGGCTCTGCGCCGACCTGCTGCCCGCCGCCCGGCTCGAGGTCGTCCCCCGCGCCGGTCACCAGCCCCACCGCACCGACCCCGACCGGTTCGTCGCCCTGCTCGAGCGCTTCCTCGCCGAGACGTCGCCGGCCGTCCACGACCCCGGGGCGTGGCGCGACAGCCTGCTCGCCGGCGAGGCCACGGCCGCGCCGGTCGCAGCCGTCGCGGGCTAGACCAGGAGCTCCCACCGGCCGGTCACGACCACCGACACCGACAGGGCGCCGCCCTCGACCGGCATCCCGGCGCCGGACTCGAGCCGTCCCGCCATAGCCCTGCCGGTGCGGACGACGTCGCCGCCCTCGCGCAGGTGCAGCAGGTCGCCGAGCCGCGCCCCGGCGGCAGCGGCCAGCTGCTCCGCCTGCGCCCGGCAGGACCGGACGGCGTCGGCCCGTGCCTGGGCCTCCTGCGGCTGCAGGTCGAACGCGCCGAGCGCGAACTGGTGCACCCGCAGGGCGTCGCCGACCCGGACCGCGAGGTCCTGCACCAGCCGGCCGGCGCCGTCGAGGGTGTCCACGACGACGTCCAGCACGTAGCGGGCCTGGTGCGCCGCGGGGACGCCCTCGCCGGCCCACTGCTGCTGGACGAACAGCCCGGTCGTGCGCCGGCGGCTGGCTGGGACACCACCGTCGTCGAGGCCGGCGACCAGGTCCGCCACCGCCGAGGACGCACCCTCGACGGCCGCCCCGACGGTGGCCGCCGACACCTCCACGCCCAGGCTGATCGACACCTGGTCCGGCGTCGCCCAGGCGACGCCGACCGCGCTGACCTCGACCTCGGCGCTCACGTCGTCCTCCCGTACCGCGCCCACAGCCGCGGGTAGCGGACCTGCGGGTCCGTGACCAGCGCGCCGCGCACCTCGTCGCCGCCGAACGCGGGCCGGGGCATCTCCCCGTCGCGCCGGGCGTCCCAGAGCTCGAGGGCGACGTAGCCCCAGCCCTCGGCGTCGTCGATCCGCTCGTCGAGGTCAGGAGGGGCGACGTCGACCAGCGCGTCCGGCTCCCCGAGCACCCGCTCGTACGCCGCCCGGCCCTGGGACACCAGCCAGGTGCGGAGGTCGCTGAAGCCGTCGTCGCCGAGGCCGCCGCAGGCGAGCTGTCCGG
Organism: uncultured Actinomycetota bacterium; assembly: GCA_963761655.1. GTDB lineage: Bacteria > Actinomycetota > Actinomycetes > Mycobacteriales > SCTD01 > RYN-122. The sequence goes on along the minus strand of CAVXHI010000011.1, from coordinate 572,122 downwards.
CGCCGTGCAGCTCCCAGGTCCGGGCGTCGTCGCGGAGGGCGTCGAGGTGCGTCTGGAACGACAGCAGCTCGGCGTCGGGGAGCTCGGCCAGCAGCAGCTCGAGCGCGCGGACGTGCCGCTGCCCGGGCCGCAGGACGACGGACCGGCGCAGCAGCCGGCGCGACACGGCGGGCACCGCCTCCGCGTCCGACAGGGACACGCCGACCAGTTGCCAGAACTGCTCGCGGGTCACGTCCGCCTCGCCCAGACCGCCCAGAGCGGGTCCGACCGCCGGCCGTCGAGGCGCTGCTGCACGACCGGCTCGTCGAACAGGCCCGCCTGCCGGTGGTACTCGGCGACGACCAGCGGCCGGTCCTGCTCGCTGACCGACAGCCAGCCGCGGACGGCCTTGGTGGAGAACATCCGGTTGCTGAAGGTGCAGACGCTCACGCCCCCCGGCCGCAGCACCCGGGCGGCCTCGGCGAGCACCTCGACCGGCCGCACCAGGTAGTCGATGGACACGCAGTTGACGACGGCGTCGAAGGAGCCGTCCGCGAAGGGGAGCGCCGGGTCGGCGTTGAGGTCGTGCACCACGCGCGACGTCGCCAGCGGGTTGGCGTCGAGCTCGACGGCGTTGAGGCCGAGGACGGTCAGCGACCGGGGCGGCGTGCGGAAGTGCGAGACCCAGGAGCTCATGAGGTCGAGGACGTCACCGTCGAGGCCGAGCTCCTCGTAGAGGTCGGACACGGCCGCGATCGCGGCGTCGTCCAGGTGCGTCACGAGGCGGGGGGCGGCGTAGAACTCGGTGTCCGGGCGCTCGTCCTGACGGTCGAACCAGCCCTCGGGGAAGGTCACCGCCGGAGACTAGGCTCGCGCGGGTGACAGCGACGATCCTCGACGGCAGGGCCACCAGCGCGAAGGTCCGCGCCGACCTCGCGGAGCGGGCCACCGCGCTCGGCGCGAAGGGCGTCGTCCCCGGGCTCGGCACGCTGCTGGTCGGCGACGACGTCGGCTCGAGCAGGTACGTCGGCATGAAGCACAAGGCCTGCGCCGAGGTCGGCATCGCGAGCATCCAGAAGGTGCTGCCCGGTACGGCGACGCAGGCCGAGATCGAGGCGGTCGTCGACGAGCTCAACGCCGACCCCGCCTGCACCGGCTACATCGTCCAGCTGCCGCTGCCGAAGGGCATCGACACCAACGCCGTCCTCGGCCGGATCGACCCCGACAAGGACGCCGACGGCCTGCACCCGGTCAACCTCGGCCGCCTCGTGCTGGGCCAGGAGGCTCCGCTGCCGTGCACGCCGCGGGGGATCGTCGCGCTGCTGCGCGCCTACGACGTCCCGCTGGCCGGTGCGGAGGTCGTCGTCGTCGGGCGCGGGGTCACGGTCGGCCGCCCGATGGGGCTGCTGCTGACCCGTCGGTCCGAGAACGCCACCGTGACCCTGTGCCACACCGGCACGAAGGACCTCGCGTCGCACCTGCGTGCGGCCGACGTCGTCATCGCCGCTGCCGGGGTCGCGGACCTCGTCACCGCCGACCTCGTGAAGCCGGGCGCCGCCGTCCTCGACGTCGGGGTGTCGCGCCGCGCCGACGGCACGGTCGCCGGCGACGTCGCCCCGGACGTCAAGGACGTGGCGGGCTTCCTGGCGCCGAACCCGGGCGGGGTCGGACCGATGACGGTCGCGATGCTGCTGACGGCCGTCGTCGAGGCCGCGGAGCGGAGCGCTTCCTAGCCCGCCCGGCGGACGTCGGCCTCGACGTCGGTCGGCAGCGGCCGCACGACCCCGGCGCTGATGACCTCGTTGGCCAGCCGGGCCCGGCGGTTGACGCCCTCGGCGATCCGGAACTTCTGGTAGAGCCGCAGCAGGTGCTGCTTGACGGCGGCCTCGGTGACGACGAGCTCGTCGGCGATGTCCTTGGCGGTGCTGGGGGCGACGAACGCCTCCTGCAGCAGCGCCGGCCGGCACAGCGACGTGAGGACCTCGAGCTCGCGTCGGGTGAGGTCGGGAGCGGAGATGCGCCGCACCTCGACGGTGTCGTCGACGTCGGCCCGGACGAGACCGCCGACCCGGGTGCGGGCGGCGCCGAAGGACAGGACGTCGCCCTCGAGCAGGACCCGCCGACCGACCGGCCGGCCGTTGACGCGGGTCCCGTTGACCGACAGTCCGAGGTCCGACACGTACACGTGTCCGCCGCGCCGGACGATCTCGGCGTGCAGCCGCGACACGCTCGGGTCGGACAGCGCGATGTCGACCCCCGCGCCGCGGCCGACCGTCGTGACGTCCTCCCGCAGCGGGAAGGTCTCGCCGCTGTCCTCGAGCCGGAGGTGGGGGGTGTCCACGGTGGGCGTCTCCTCGTGCTGCAGCCCGGGGGTGGCGGGCAGGGGTGGCGCGGTGGGGACAGGACCGTGCCGCGGGGGCAGGTCCCCCTGTCAGTCGGCGGTTACCCATGCTGCTGCCGTGCACACCGCGTGACCACGCTCGCTGCGTAGAGTCCTCGCGGCGGACGACGAGGCGGGGGTGGGCGTGCGGGAGCTCCCGGGCGGGCTGGTGCTGCTCGCCGTCGGGGCCGGGATCGCGGTGGCGGCGCTGCTCGACTGGCGGGCCGGCTGCTACGTCGTCGGGGTGGCGCTCCTGGTCGCCGCCGCGCTGCGCACCAGCCTGCCCGAGCGGGGGGCCGGGATGCTGGCGGTCCGCAGCCGCGGCCTGGACGCCGCGGTGCTCCTGCTGCTCGGCACGGGGGTGCTGCTGCTCGCGAACAGCGTGCCGACGCCGCCGTAGCCTGCTCGCGTGACGGAGCGGGCGGTGCCGGACGGGGCGGTGCTCGGCGGGCTGTACGCCCTGACGCCCGGTGCCGGCCGCCCGACGCCGCACGGCGCCCGCCACGACGCGACGCGGCTGGCCGACGGCGTCCCCGTCGAGGTCGAGCTGCTCCGTCCCGAGCTGGCTGCCGACGCCGGGGTCCGTCGGCGGCTCTCCTCCGGCGGCGACGCCCTGCGCAGCCTCGCCGGCCGTCACGTCGTCGGGGTGCTGCACGTCCTGGTCCCCGAGGGGGACGACGACGTCGCCGCCCTCGTGCGGGACCGCTTCCCGGCCGTCGTCGTCGCGGACGCCCGGCGCGCCGAGGGCGGCACGGTCAGCCCGCGGCAGGCCGTGAGCACCGTGCTGGAGGTGCTGTCGGGGCTCGTCGAGGTCCATGCCGCCGGCCTCGTGCACGGCGCGCTGTCCGAGCGCGACGTCCTCATGGACGTGTCCGTGCCGCTGCGGACGGTCGTCCGGGTCACCGGCTACGGCGCGGCCGGCCTGCTCGGACGCCCGACCGACGTCCCCCTCCCGCCCGGCAGCGGACCCGTCCCGTCCCCCGCCGACGACGTCTGGGCGGCCGGGGTGCTGCTCTGCGTCCTGCTCACCGGCAGCGACGCCCCGGGTCCGGGCCTCCTGCGCGAGGCCGGCGTCCCGTCGGCGCTCACCGCCGCGCTGCTGCCCCTGCTCGACGCCGACCCGGCGGCCCGGCCCGGCGCGGAGCAGGCCCGCCGGAGCCTCGCGGCGGTCCCCGGCCTCGACCGCCTGGTGGCCCTCCCGCCCGTGGGGCCACCCGCTCCGGACGCTCCGCCGGTGCCCGTGCTGCCGGTCAGGACGTCCGCCGCCCAGGTCGTGCCACCGGAGCCGACCACCCGGGTCGAGCCGGCGCCCGCGCCCGCTGCCGGTGCGGTCACCCGTCCGCTGGTCCCCCTGCGCGTGCCCGCAGCAGCGCCCCTCGCGCCGCTGGCCGCCCCTGCCGTCGTCCTGCGGCCCCGGTCCGACGATCCCGACGGGCCAGGGACCAGCCGCCGCAGCGCCGCCCTGGTCGGCGGGGCGGTCGTGGTGGTGCTGGCCCTGCTCGCCGGACTCGTCGCCCTGGTGTCGTCGCGCTCCAGCGGCACCCCCGCGGCCCTCGCACCGCCGGCCGCGCCCGTGCAGGTCCCGCCGTACCAGTTCCCGGCCGAGGTCCGGCCCGACCGGCTGGTCGTCGACCGCACCTGGACCCTGAGCCTGGACGGCCGGCACCTGCACAGCGCCACCCGCGTCACCAACGACACCGCGCGCACGGTCAGTGCGGGCGTCGACGAGGTCGTGCCGAAGGTGGTGGCGTCCGACGTCGGGCAGCTGCGCTTCAAGCCCGAGCCGAGCACGGTCGTCCGGCGCGACCCCGTCGTCCGCTACGACCTCGCCAGGCTCCCGCCGGCAGGCGCCCGCGGCTGGGAGTACGACGCCGACCTCCGCGAGCCGGTCACCACCGAGAGCGGCCTGGCGGCGCTCGCCGCGGCGGCCGAGCAGGAGCGGCGGGCGTACGACAGCGAGCGGGGCGCTGCTCCGGCCGTCCGCCTGCTGCGCCTGACGCTCACCCCGGCGACGCTGCGCCTCGCAGTGGGGGAGACGGCTCGCCTCACGGTCAGCGGCCGGCTGTCCGACGGCCGGGTCGCGACCGGCGCCGCCGTCCGCGGCATCTCGATCCGGTCCTCCGACCCGGCGGTCCTGCAGAACCAGGGCGGCGTGGTCCGCGGCCGGGCCCCCGGGCGCGCGGTCGTGGTCGCCCGGGCCGGCGGCGTCGTCGCGCGGGCTCCCGTCGTGGTCGAGGCACCGCCGGCCCCCGTCGTCGTCCGGCCGACCGCGCCGACCGGGCCGACCGCGGCGGCCCCCGGGTCCTCGGCCAGCGGTCCGCCCAGCCCGTCGCCGCCACCCAGGGCATCGACGGCACCCAGCCCGCCGCCGAGCCCCCGTCCGCCGCAGTTCACGCCGAAGCCCTCGCCCAAGCCGACGCCCAAGCCCTCACCGAAGCCCTCGCCCAAGCCCTCGCCGAAGCCCTCGCCGCGCCCGACCGCGGCGGGCCCGCGACCGACGACGGCTCCCCGCCCGACGACGGCGGCACCGCGGCCCTCGCCGTCCCCGACCCGGGCCTCGCCGCGTCCGGCTCCGAGCTCGCCGCGGCCGCGCCCGACCTTCTAGACCGCCGTCGGCGGGCTCCGGGACGCGTCCTAGGGTGTCGGGGACGCACGCACCCCGCACCGCGCGCCCTCGATGACCTGGAGCCGGCATGGCCAGCAGTGCCCCTGGAAAGACCCCCGTCAACGTCACCGTCACCGGAGCGGCCGGTCAGATCGGCTACGCGCTGCTGTTCCGCATCGCCTCCGGCCAGCTGCTCGGGCCGGACACCCCGGTGCGCCTGCGCCTGCTCGAGATCGAGCCGGCCCTCAAGGCCGCCCAGGGCACCGCGATGGAGCTCGACGACTGCGCGTTCCCGCTGCTGACCGGCATCGACATCACCTCCGACGCCAAGGCCGCCTTCGACGGCGCCAACGTCGCCCTGCTCGTCGGCGCCCGCCCCCGCACCGCGGGCATGGAGCGCGGCGACCTGCTGTCCGCCAACGGCGGCATCTTCAAGCCCCAGGGCGAGGCCCTCAACGCCGGCGCGGCCAGCGACATCCGCGTCCTCGTGGTCGGCAACCCGGCCAACACGAACGCGCTGATCGCCGCCTCGCACGCCCCCGACATCCCGGGCAGCCGCTTCACCGCGATGACGCGCCTGGACCACAACCGCGCCCTGTCGCAGCTGGCCACCAAGACCGGGTCGTCGGTCAAGGACATCCAGCACCTCACGATCTGGGGCAACCACAGCGCCACCCAGTACCCGGACTGGAGCCAGGCCACGATCGGCGGCACGCCCGCCGAGGAGGTCGTCGGCGACCGCACGTGGCTCGAGGACACGTTCATCCCGACCGTCGCCAAGCGCGGGGCGGCCATCATCGAGGCGCGCGGCTCGAGCAGCGCCGCGTCCGCCGCCAACGCCGCCGTCGACCACGTCCACGACTGGGTGAACGGCACCCCCGAGGGCGACTGGACCTCCGCCGCGATCATGAGCGACGGCTCCTACGGCGTCCCCGAGGGCATCATCAGCTCCTTCCCGTGCACCAGCACGGGCGGCGAGTGGGAGATCGTCCAGGGCCTCGAGGTCAGCGACTTCTCCCGCGCCAAGATCGACGCCTCCGTCGCCGAGCTGGTCGAGGAGCGCGACGCCGTCCGCGAGCTCGGCCTGATCTAGCAGCACCCCGGGCGGGGAGGGCGACGTGCCCTCCCCGCCCTCTGCACGTCCCGTCCCGAGCCGGCCTGGAGCCTCTGTTGAAGATCATCTACACGTACACCGACGAGGCGCCCGCGCTGGCGACGCACTCCCTGCTGCCCGTGCTGCAGGCGTACCTGGCCAAGGCCGGCGTCGACATCGAGACCCGCGACATCTCGCTGGCGGCCCGCACCCTGGCGGCCTTCGGCCTCGCCGACGACGCCCTGGCCGAGCTCGGTGAGCTGGCCAAGACGCCCGAGGCGAACATCATCAAGCTGCCGAACGTCAGCGCCTCGGTGCCGCAGCTCAAGGCCTGCGTCGCGGAGCTCCAGGCCGCCGGGTTCGCCGTCCCGGACTACCCGGAGAACCCGCAGACCGACGAGGACCGCGCGACCCGCCAGAAGTTCGACGCCGTCAAGGGCAGCGCCGTCAACCCGGTCCTGCGCGAGGGCAACTCCGACCGCCGCGCGCCCCAGTCGGTGAAGAGCTTCGCCGAGAAGCACCCGCACTCGATGGGCGCCTGGAGCCCCGACACGAAGAGCCACGTCTCGACCATGAGCGCCGGCGACTTCCGGCACTCCGAGACCTCGGTGACCGTCGCGGCCCCGACCACCCTGACGATCCGCCACACGCCGGCCGACGGCGCCGCGACCGACCTCAAGAGCTTCCCCGTGCTGGCCGGCGAGATCGTCGACGCCGCGGTCATGCAGCGGGCCGCGCTCGAGCAGTTCCTGCGCGAGCAGATCGCCGACGCGAAGACGCAGGGCGTCCTGTTCTCCGTGCACCTCAAGGCCACGATGATGAAGGTCAGCGACCCGATCATCTTCGGCCACGTCGTGAAGGCGTACTTCGCCGAGGTCTGGGAGCAGTACGGCGCGGACCTCGCTGCCGTCGGCGCCGACCCGAACCAGGGCCTCGGCGGCGTGCTGGCCGACCTCGCGAAGAGCGAGAAGAAGGACGAGATCGAGGCCGCCATCACCGCGGCCTACAGCAGCGGTCCGGCGCTCGCCCAGGTCGACAGCGCCAAGGGCATCACCAACCTGCACGTCCCGAGCGACGTCATCATCGACGCCTCCATGCCGGCCGCCATCCGCAGCAGCGGCCAGATGTGGAACAGCGACGACCAGCTGCAGGACACCAAGTACGTCATCCCCGACAGCAGCTACGCCGCCCTGTACGCCGAGACGCTGGCCGACTGCAAGGCCCACGGCGCCTTCGACCCCACCACCATGGGCACCACGCCGAACGTCGGCCTCATGGCGCAGAAGGCCGAGGAGTACGGCAGCCACGACAAGACCTTCGAGATCCCGGCCGCGGGCACCGTCGAGGTCGTCGACGCCTCGGGCACGGTCCTGCTCACGCAGCCGGTCGAGGCGGGCGACGTCTTCCGGGCCTGCCAGACCAAGGACGCCCCGATCAGGGACTGGGTGCAGCTCGCCGTCCGGCGCGCCCGCGCCACCGGGGCTCCCGCCGTCTTCTGGCTGGACGAGACCCGCGCGCACGACGCCGAGGTGCTGGAGAAGGTCCGCGCGTACCTCGCCGAGGAGGACGTCGACGGCCTCACGATCGAGGTCATGGACGTCGCCGCCGCCACCCGCTACACGCTCGAGCGGGCCCGGGCCGGTGAGGACACCATCTCGGTCACCGGCAACGTGCTGCGCGACTACCTCACCGACCTGTTCCCGATCCTCGAGCTCGGCACGAGCGCCAAGATGCTCAGCATCGTCCCGCTCATGCAGGGCGGCGGGCTGTTCGAGACCGGCGCCGGCGGCTCGGCGCCGAAGCACGTGCAGCAGCTGGTGAAGGAGGACTACCTGCGCTGGGACAGCCTGGGGGAGTTCCTCGCCCTGGCGGTGTCCTTCGAGTTCCTCGGCGAGAAGACCGGCAACGCCCGGGCCGCCCTGCTCGGCACCACCCTCGACGAGGCCACCGGCCGCGTGCTCGAGGAGGGGCGCAGCCCGGCCCGCAAGGTCGGCCAGATCGACAACCGCGGCAGCCACTTCTACCTCGCCCTGTACTGGGCGCAGGCGCTCGCGGGGCAGACCCAGGACCCCGAGGCGGCCCAGCTGTTCGCCGGCCTCGCCGAGACCCTCGCGGCGCAGGAGCAGACGATCGCGCAGGAGCTCCTCGACGTGCAGGGCGGGCCGGTCGACATCGGCGGCTACTACTACGTCGACAAGGCCAAGACCGACGCGGTCATGCGCCCCAGCGCGACGTTCAACGCGGCGCTCGCCGCCTTCTAGCCGCGCCCGCGACGACGGCCGCCGACCCGAGAGGTCCGGCGGCCGTCGCCCTTCCCGGAGGTCCCCTGTGAGCAAGCCCCTGCACGCCGAGGTCGAGGTCGACGCCGACGTCCCGACCGTCTTCGCCGCCATGACCGGCCCCGACTGGTCGCCGGCCAACGACGCGCGGCTCAAGGACGGCAGCACCCAGGTGTCGCGCGAGGAGCTGCCCGACGGCGGCGTCCGGGTGGTGCAGCGGCGCAACCTCCCCGCCGGGATCCCGTCGTTCCTGTCGAGGTTCGCCCCGAAGGACGGGACCGTGACCCAGACCGACGTCTGGGGCCCCGAGGTCGACGGCGTGCGGAGCGGCACCTGGGAGGTCGCGTTCCCCGGCAGCCCCGGCGAGATCAGGGGCAGCACCCGGGTCGAGCCGTCCGGCACGGGCGCCCGGTGGGTCGTCGAGGGGCACGTCAAGGTCGGGGTCCCGCTGCTGGGCGGCAAGGCCGAGGGCTTCCTGGCCCCTCTGGTCGAGAAGCTGATCGGCAGGCAGGGCGAGGTGCTCCGCACGCTCGTCTGACTCCGGTCGTCGCTCTGCGTCACCAGAACGCGGACGACTCGTTGCACCGGCAACACCTGGACCAGACCGTGAGGGACGCAGTGCGACGAGTCAGGCCTGTGGACCTGTGGGACGCCCGCGCCGACCTCTCGCCGCTCCTGCTCACGGTCACGGCCGTGGTGCTGACGGGGCTGCTGTGGCTGGCCGGGTCGGGCCTGCGGGAGCCGGGCGCCGCGGTCGGACGCGGCCTGGTCCTGGTCGCCGTCGGCACCGCCGCGGCCCACCTGCTCGCCGTGCCCGTCCCGTGGCGGCGCCCGCTGCACGCCGTCGGGCTGCACAGCGCGGTGCTCGCCGCCGGCCTGCTGCTCACGTCGCCGGCGGCGGTCCTGCTCGGCGTCGCCCTCGGGACGCTCGTCGCGACCGCGCTCACCCGCGACGTCCCCCCGTGGCGCACCGCGGGCGACACCGCCGTCGCCGCCCTCGGCGCCGCCACCGGGCTGGCGCTGTGCCAGGTCCTGCGCGGGGGCGGCACGGTGCCGACCACGGGCACGGCGTGGTCGGGCGCCTGGGCGGTCCTCGTGTCGGTCCTGGTCGCCGCCGGCGTCCGCGACGCGCTGTCCCTCGCCCTGTCCACCCTGACCGACGGGCAGGAGACCGCCGGCCGGCACCGGCCCGCCGCGGTCCTGGCCGCCGCCGCAGCCCTGGCCGCCCCCACCCTCCGGTCCGGCATCGCCGTCGCGGGCGTCCTGCTGGGCCGGGTGGCCGGCTCGGCGGCCCTGCCGCTGCTGCTGCTCGGGCCCGCAGCGGCGGCCGCCCTGCTCCTGCTCGCGGCTGCCCGCGGCGGTCGCGCCCGGGCCGACCTCGAGCTCCTCAGCGGGACCGACGCCGTCGCGGACGCCGACCCGGCGCGGGCCCTGCTCGCGTCGGCCGTCGAGGGTCTCGGCGGGAGCCGGGGGGAGCTGCTGCTGGACGGGCGGCCCGCGGGCAAGCGCAAGGGCGGCCGCACGCTGAGCATGCTGCACCTGCGCGACGACCGTCTGCAGGCACCACCGGTCCCCGACGTGCTGGCCCGCCAGGCGCTGCCGGCACTGCGGGCCCCGCTGCTGCTGCCGACCCTGCCCGGCACCGACCTGTCGGCGTTCGCCCCCGAGCTCGCCCGCTTCCTGCTGGCCCGCGGCTACCTCGACCTCGTGAGCGCGCCCGTGCAGGTCGCCGGCCACGTCGTGGGCGCCCTCGCGGTCTCGGGCCGCGCCCGCGGCGCCCGCCGCTTCGACGCCGCCGACCTGCGCCTGCTCGAGGCGCTGGCCGCCCAGCTGGGCCGCGTGCTGACCAACCGGCTGCTGCGCGAGCAGCTCGCGGCGTCGAGGCAGGACGCACGTCGGCTCGAGGAGCTGGTGGGCCGTGACGAGCTCACCGGGCTCCTGCGCCGGGCCGCCTTCGAGGCGCAGGTCGAGGTGGCGCTCGCCCAGCGGGAGGCCGAGGGCTCGGTCGCGGTCCTCTACATCGACGTCGACGGCTTCAAGCAGCTCAACGACCAGCTGGGCCACGCGGTCGGCGACGCGTTCCTGCGGACGTCGGGGGAGCGGCTGACCGCACTGCTGCGCGGAGGCGACCTCGCCGCCCGTCTCGGTGGCGACGAGTTCGCGGTGCTCGTCCGTGGGCTCGACGGCCAGGACCGGGCCACCCTGGTCGCGGCCCGGGTCGTCGACGCGCTGTCGATGCCCGTCACCCACGGCGCGTCCACGGTCCGGCTGACGTCCTCGGTGGGGGTCGCGGTCGCGCGCGCCGGGCAGGACGCCGGCGCCCTGCTCGACGCCGCGGACCGGGCCATGTACGTGGCCAAGCGCTCCCCGGGGGCGCACTGGAGCGTCGCCGAGGTCGAGGAGCCCCCGCGCGCGGAGGTGCACGACCGCGTCACCGTGCTGGTGCAGGGCCTGCAGGCGCCGGTCCTGCCCGGCAGCCTCGAGGTGCACTACCAGCGGCGGATCCACCCCGCGGACGGCCGCGTGGTCGGCGTGGAGGCGCTGGCCCGCTGGAGGCACCCCGACCTCGGCCTGGTGCTGCCGCACGAGTTCGTCCCGCTGGCCGACCGGCTCGGACGCATGGTCGGGCTCGGGCACGACGTCCTCACCACCGCGCTGCACCAGGTGCGGGCCTGGGACGAGGACGAGCGCGCCGCGGGCCTCGCCGTGAACGTCAACCTCACCGACGCCGAGCTGCGCGACGGCGGCCTGACCGACGCCGTCGCGGCGGCGCTGCGGGCAGCGGGCCTGCCTGGCACCCGGCTGGTGCTGGAGGTCGGGGGAGCCGCGCTGCAGCAGCCGGACCCGGTGCTGCGCCGGGCTATGGGCCAGCTGGCCGACCTCGGCGTCCGCTTCGCCCTGGACGACTTCGGCGCCTCGTCGGTGCCCCTGCAGCGGCTCGGGGAGCTGCCGCTGCACAGCGTGAAGATCCCGGCCTCGGTCCTGGGTGACGCCGCGTCGTCGGCACGCAGCGCGAACCTGCCGGACGCGCTGGTCGCGCTGGCCCGCAGCCTGGGGCTGCTCGTGGCGGTGGAGGGCGTGGAGCGGGCCGACCAGGCCGCGCGCCTGGTCGACCTGTCCTGCGACGAGGCCCAGGGCTACCACTACGGGCGCCCGGTCCCGGCGGGCGACGGCGACGGCCTGCTGCGCTGACAGGCACGGGACAGCACGAAGGCCCCCTCCCGCGACGCTGCGGGAGGGGGCCTTCGCCGTGCAGGGGCCTACGGCAGGACGGAGGCGTCCGGCGCCTCGACCGCGTCGTCGCCGAGCAGCTTGGCGCCACCCGCGACGTCGGCCGGCTGCAGGATGAAGCTCTTGCGGCTCGGGCTCTTCGCCGCGCCGAGCGACAGGTCGAGCGGCACGAGCAGGCTGGCGGTGTCGACGTTCGTCAGCGACTTCTTGGCGGCCAGGACGCCGTCGCGGGTGAGGTCCTTGCTCTCGCAGGCCTTCTCGAGGATCTGCTTCATGACCTCGGCGTCCGCCGTAGCCGACGACGACACCCAGGCTCGGGGTGGCCCCCGCGTACTTGGCGGTGTAGTCCTTGAGCAGCTGGTCGTTCTGCACGAAGGAGTTGCCGGCGACGCGACGATCAGGTTCTTCTTGAGCGCGGCGGCGGCCGGGCTCTTGAGCAGCGCCGGCGAGAACACCGGGTTGTTGCCGATCAGCGGGACGTCGAGGCCCGACTGCGCGGCGACGGCGGCCACCGAACCGGTCTGCTTCGGGCCGACGGTCAGGGCGATCGCCTTGACCCCCTGGCTCTTGAGCGCCGTGACCTGCGAGCTCATGTCGGTGTCCGTCGACTTGATCTTCTGCTCGACGACGGTCAGGCCGTTCTTGCTCGCGAAGGCCTTCGCACCTGCGAGGCCGTTGGCGCCGTACTCGCCCTCGAAGTAGATGTGGCCGAGCTTGTCGCCCTTCTTGATCAGGCCCTTGTCGAGCGCGTACTGCAGCCCGTTGTAGAGCTCGACGTCGTAGGTCGCGCCGGCGACGATGTTGCCCTCGGTCTCGGTGAGGTTGCGGGCCCACGCGGACGGGATGTTGACCATCTTGTCGGTCGTGAAGTTCGGGGCCAGCGCTGTGTTCAGCGGCGAGCCGATGGTCTGCTGCAGGGCCAGGATCTCGTTCTTCATGCCCTGGTACTGCTGCACGCCCGTCTGCGGCACGTAGCCGGTGTCCTGGATCGTGAGCTTGACGGTGTACTTCCCGCAGACCTTCTCGCCGGCGTTCTGCTGCTCCCAGAACAGCGTGTTCGCCTGCGTGATGTCGGCGCCGAGGGCCGCGAAGACGCCCGTGAGGTCGGTGAGGACACCCAGGGTGATCTCGTTGCCCTTGACGCCGGTCGACGTCTTCACGTCGCCGGAGCCGGCTCCGGTGCCGCTCCCGCCGCCGTCGGACGCCTTGGTGCTGCAACCGGCGGTCGCAGCGAGGACGGCGGCCGCGAGCAGGACGCCCGTGCGCTTGCCGTGGGTCATGAGGTGCTCCCTTGTGTGGTCGTGCGGGGGTCTGTGTCGGTCTGCGGGGTGGAGGTGGTGGTGGTCGCTGCGGCCTTGCGACGCCGGCCGGTCCGACCGCGGGCCAGGCCGGCGAGGCCGGCGGGCTGGAACAGCACGACGAGGATGACGGCGAGGCCGAACAGGATCCGGGCGCCCTGGGCGGCGTTCAGGCCGCCCTGCCCGGGGGCGGACAGGAACGGCAGGGCCTCGGAGTACCGCTCGAAGACCCGTGGCAGCGCCTGCACGAAGACCGCGCCCGCCACCGCGCCGCCGACCGAGCCGAGCCCGCCGAGGACGATCATCGCGAGGAAGAGCACGCTGACGTCGAGGGTGAACGACTCCGGGGAGACCAGGCCGATCGACAGGGCGAGCAGCACCCCGGCGAGGCCGGCGTACATGCTGCTGACGAGGAACACGCGCGCCTTGTAGCCCTGGACGTTGACGCCCATCACCGCGGCGGCGGTCTCGCTGTCGCGCAGGGTCTGCAGCGCGCGGCCCGGGCGGCTGCGCAGCAGGTTGTGCGCGAACCACCAGGCGACGGCGAGCAGGGCGAGGCCGAGGTACCACTCGCGCTCGGCCTCGCCGAACGGCACGCCTCCGACGAACAGGTCGGGGTCGGAGTCGGTGAACGAGAAGCCGAACAGCGAGAACGGCGGGGTGGCGCGGCCGTTGTAGCCGCCGGTCACCGGCGTCACCACGTTCAGCAGGTGCTCGCCGAGGAAGACCAGGCCGAGGGACGCCACCCCGAGGTAGATGCCGCGCAGCCGGGCCGCGAGCGGGCTGAACAGCAGCCCGGCGACGCCCGCCAGCAGGACACCCGCGACCAGGCCGACGGCGGGCGGCAGGCCCAGGCCGCTGACCTTCGTCGCGGTGCCGCCGGACTCGCCGCTCACGAAGACGTAGGTGGTGGCGCCGACGGCGAGGAAGAACGCGTGGGCCAGGGACAGCTGGCCGGTGGTGCCGACGAGCAGGTTCAAGCCGATGGCGCCGATGGCCGCGCCGCAGACGCCGAAGCCGACGGTGAGCCAGAAGGCCTCGACGAAGTAGGGCAGCGCGAGCAGGAGCAGGACGGCGGCGAGGCCGAGCAGGAGCTTGCCGTAGCTGCGGCGGGCACCGGGTGCCCGGTCCATGACCGGTGCGGCGACCTCGTCGCCGAGGGTCGTGAGGGTGTCAGACACGGGTCAGCTCCCGGGTGCCGAACAGCCCGGAGGGCCGGACCAGCAGGACGAGGATCATGACGACGTACGGCGCGATGTCGCTGAACCCGCGGCCCAGGAACAGCAGCGAGTCCTGGTAGCCGGCGCAGAACGACTCGGTGAGGCCGATGACGAGCCCGCCGACGAGCGCGCCGGCGGTGGAGTCCAGTCCGCCGAGGATGGCGGCGGGGAAGGCCTTGAGCGCGGTGAACTGCACCTGCGCGGCGACACCCGGGGTCGGGGCCCCGACGAGGAACAGACCGGCGACGGCGGCGAGCGCGCTGCCCACCACCCAGGCGACGGCGGACACCCGCCCCGGCCGGATGCCCATCAGCGCGGCCGTCTCGCCGTCCTCGGCGTTGGCGCGCATGGCGACGCCCCAGTCGGAGAACCGGAAGGCCAGGAAGAACAGCGAGATGAGCACGGCGGCGACGACCATGGCGATGGCCCGGTTCTGGCTGATGCCGACGTCGCCGATCCGCAGCACGTCGCCGCCCCACGGGGCGGGGACGTTGGGGATGTCCGAGCCGATCCGCCGGGTCAGCTCCGTGACCAGGATGATGTTCACGCCGATGGTCAGGATGGCCAGGCTGATGACCGAGCTGCCGCGCAGCCGGTCGATGAGCAGGCGCTCCACCAGCAGGCCGGTGCCGGCCGTGATGAGGATGCCCGCGACCACCGCCAGCCAGAACCCGAGCGGGTCGGACAGCCGGGCGATCGTGTAGGCGCCGAGCAGCAGGAGCGAGCCGTGCATGAAGCTCACGACCTCGCTGGCCTTGAAGATGATGGTGAACCCCAGGGCGATCAGCGCGTACAGCGCGCCGACGGAGAGCCCGTTGAGGAGCAGGGACAGGAACAGGGTCACGCCGGGATCTCGCTCTCGTCGTCGCCCGAACCGAGGTAGGCGCGGATCACCTCGGGGTCGTTCTGGACCTCTGCGGGCGTGCCGTCGGCGATCCGGCGGCCGAAGTCGAGCACCGTCACGCGGTCGGCGATGCCCATCACCATCCCCATGTCGTGCTCGACCAGGACGACCGAGATGCCGAGCGCCGCCCGGATCTCCAGGACGGCCACCGCCATCCGTCTCGTCTCGTCGGCGTTCATCCCGGCGACCGGCTCGTCGAGCAGGAGCAGGTCCGGCTCGGTGCACAGCGCCCGGGCGACCTCGACCCGCTTCTGGTCGCCGTAGGACAGGACGCCGACCGGGGTGTGCAGCTTGTCGCCGAGCTCGAGGAACTCGGCGATCTCGCGGACCCGGGCGCCGTGCCTCTGGCCCTCCCGGGTCGCCCGCGGCAGGCGCAGGCCGGCGGCGAGGAAGCCCGCCTTCGTCAGGTGGTGCCGACCGAGCATGAGGTTCTCGGCGACCGTCTGGGTGCCCGACAGCGCGATGTTCTGGAACGCCCGGGCGACCCGGAGCTTCGCGATCTGGTGCGGCCGCATGTCGGTCAGGACGGCGTCGCCGAAGCGGACCTCGCCCTGGCTGGCCTTGTAGACGCCGGACAGGACGTTGAACATCGTGCTCTTGCCCGCACCGTTCGGCCCGATGACGGCGTGGATCGTGCCGGGCGCGACGGTGAACGACACGTCCGACAGCGCCTTGAGGTTGCCGAACTGGACCGTGACGTCGCGGACCTCGAGCGGCGCGACCGTGCTCGTGGCGCTCACCCGGCCCACCGGGTGAGGGTCTTGGTGCTGCTCGCGGTGACGGGGAGGACCTCGCCACCGTCCTCGTGCTCGCCCAGGTAGAGCTTGCGGACCTCGTCGGTCGCGGCCAGCTCCTTGGCGTCGCCCTGCAGCGACACCGTCCCGACGTCGAGCACGTAGGCGAGGTCGGCGACGCCGAGGGCCATCGTCGCGTTCTGCTCCACGAGCAGCACCGACGTCCCCTGGTGGTTGATCTCCCGGACGATGTCGCCGATCTGGCCGATGATCCGCGGCGCCAGGCCGAGGGACGGCTCGTCGAGCAGGAGCAGCTTCGGCCCGGCCATCAGCGCGCGGCCGATCGCCAGCATCTGCTGCTCGCCGCCGGACAGCAGCCCGGCCCGGCCGGTGCGACGGTCGGCCAGCACGGGGAACAGGTCGAAGACCCGGTCGGTGGCCGCCTTGCGCGTGCTCTTGTCGCGGGCGCCCATGCCGCCGGCCCGGAGGTTCTCCTCGACGGTCAGGCGGCTGAAGATGCGGCGTCCCTCGGGGACCTGCACCAGGCCCATCCCCACGCAGGCGGACGGGTCGCGGCCCTTGAGGTCGTTGCCGTCGAAGGTGACCGAGCCCGCCTCGATGCGGCCGCGGTGCAGCTTGAGCACCGAGGACACCGCCCGCAGCAGGGTCGTCTTGCCGGCGCCGTTGCTGCCGAGGACGGCGACCACCTTGCCGTCCGGCACGGTGAGGGTCACCCCACGCAGGGCCTGCACGGCCCCGCCGTAGGTGACCTCGAGGTCGTGGACTTCGAGCACGCGCTTCCCCTCGTCGGTGTGAGAGGGACCCAACCAGAGTCTGTGAACGGCGTCACGTCAGCGCGTCACATGTTGCACGGTCGTTGTAAGGGCACACGCACACCTACCGGCGACGGACCAGGACCTTCCCGACGTGCCGGGCCATCCCGGACACCAGCGGGGCGGTGATCAGGCCGCGCCCCAGTCCCAGCTCGACGAGGGCGTCGAAGGCGGCGGGCGAGGCCGCGGACGCCGACACCCCGGCGTCGACCACCCGGGGCGGGCGGGTCGCCCGGGCGAGCACCGACGTGTGCCGCAGGTGCCGCCCCAGCTCGCGCCGCAGCGCGTCCCGGTACGCCGACCCCGGGTCGCCCGTCGTCGTCGCGGCCGCCACTCCGGCCAGCCGGCCGGACAGCAGCGCGTAGAAGATGCCCTCGCCGGTGAGCGGGTTCACCAGGGAGGCGGCGTCGCCGGCGAGCAGCACCCGGCCGGAGGGCTGCACCGGCCGCGCCGTCGACAGCGGCAGGTGGTGGCTGCGCAGCCGCTCCGCGTCGGTGCCCGGGAGCAGCTCCTGCAGGCGCCCGTGCAGCTCGGCCCGGCCGCCCCGGCCGCCCGACCCGGAGAAGCTCCGCAGGCTCGGCAGCAGCATCCCGAAGCCCACGTTCGCGGTGCCGTCACCGGCGTCGAAGCTCCACGCGTACGCCGGCCAGTCGCGCCCGTCCATGACGATCGCCTGCTCCGGCGTCGCGCCGGGGTCGGTCTTCACGTAGCCGCGGACCGCGAGGGCGTTGGCGCCGTCGGGCTGCCCGGCGAGACCGAGCCGGCGCCGCACGACGCCGTTCGCCCCGTCCGCCCCGACGACGACCCGCGCCGACGTCGTGCCGTCGAGCACGACGCGGTCCGGGCGCACCTCGAGGGTGCGGACCGTCTGGCGGCGCAGCACCGCACCGCGTGCGACGGCGGCCTCGACCAGGCGGGCGTCGAACAGGGTGCGCGGCACGACGTGGTCCGGACGGTGCAGGCGCCGGACGACCTCGGTGCCGCCGGGGGAGCGCAGCCGCAGGTGCCACACGGGCACGCGGTCGGCCAGCACGTCGGCGACCCCGAGGCGGGCCAGCTCGTCGAGGGCGTGGGGCGCGATGCCGTCGCCGCAGGACTTGTCGCGGGGGAAGTCGGCGCGGTCCAGCAGCAGGACCCGGGCGTCCGGGCGGGCCCGCAGCGCGGCCAGCGCAGCGGCGCTCCCGGCCGGCCCGGCACCGACCACGGCCAGGTCCCAGGCGTCGTCCACGGGGGCAGCCTGCCCTCCGCACCCGCACGCGTCACCCCGGACGGCTCTCTGGGAGACTCTGCGGATGCCGACCGCTGCCCGACCCCGCGTGCTGTCCGGCATCCAGCCGACCGGTCAGGGCAAGCACCTGGGCAACTACCTCGGCGCGGTCCGCCACTGGGCCGACATGCAGGACGGCCACGAGTGCTTCTACTTCGTCGCCGACCTGCACGCCCTCGACGAGCTCCCGACCCCCGAGGCGCACCGCGCGGCGACCCGCCAGACGGTCGCCGAGGTGCTGGCCATGGGCGTCGACCCGGGGCGCTCGACGCTGTTCCTGCAGAGCGCCGTCCCGGAGCACACCGAGCTGCTGTGGGTGCTGTCGTGCCTCACCGGCTTCGGCGAGGCGAGCCGCATGACCCAGTTCAAGGAGAAGGGCAGCGGCAACGTCGGGCTGTTCACCTACCCGGTCCTGCAGGCCGCCGACATCCTGCTGTACCGCCCGAAGGCCGTGCCGGTCGGCGAGGACCAGCGGCAGCACCTCGAGCTCACGCGCGACCTCGCCCAGCGCTTCAACAACCGCTACGGCGACACCTTCGTCGTCCCGGACCCGTACGTGCAGACCGGCGCTGCCCGGATCAAGGACCTGCAGGACCCGACCGTCAAGATGAGCACCAGCCGCGGCGGGCCCGGGACGCTCTGGGTCGTCGACGACCCGAAGACCCTCACCAAGAAGGTCAGGAGCGCGGTCACCGACACCGGCCGGGAGGTCGTCGCGTCCGAGGACAAGCCGGGCATCACCAACCTGCTCACCGTCCTGTCGGTCTGCACCGGCTCGACCGTCGAGGCGCTCGAGGCCGAGTTCGCCGGCAAGGGCTACGGCGACTTCAAGGGCGCCGTCGCGGAGGCCGTCGTCGCGCTGTTCGCCCCCGTGCGCGAGCGCTACGCCGAGCTCGTGGCCGACCCCGCGCACCTCGACGCCGTCCTGTCCGCCGGCGCCGAGCGGGCCCGGGAGGTCGCCTCCGCGACGATGGCCGACGTGCGCGACCGGGTCGGACTGCTGGCGCGCTGATGGCGTCGCGGGAGTTCGGCGTGTCGATCGGGATCCCCGAGCCGTACACCACCGAGCTGCAGGGCTGGCGCGAGCGCCTCGGCGACCCGAACGCCGCCGCCGTCCCCCCGCACGTCACCCTCCTGCCGCCGACGCCGCTGGACGACGCGCGGCTCGCCGAGGTCGAGGAGCACCTGCGGCAGGTCGCCGAGGGCGAGGAGGCGTTCGACGTGCACCTGCGCGGCTCGGGCACCTTCCGCCCGGTCTCGCCGGTCGTGTTCGTCCCCCTGGCGCGCGGCATCAGCGAGTGCGAGCGGCTCGAGGCGCAGGTCCGCAGCGGCCCGCTCGCCCGCGACACCGCCTTCCCGTACCACCCGCACGTCACCGTCGCGCACGACCTCGACGCGGCGTCGCTCGACGAGGCCTACGACGCCCTCGCCAGCTACGACGCCCGCTTCCGGGTCTGGGGCTTCACCCTGTTCGAGCGCGGGCCCGACGGCGTCTGGCGGCCGCAGCGCGACTACCCGTTCGGGCCGGGCGGACTGCCCGGACCGGTGGAGCCGGCCGCCGGCGGGTAGGCGACCGCCGTGGCCTCTCCCGCAGCCCTGTTCTCCCGCGCCCGTGCCCGCCGTCCGTTCCTCGACCACCTGGTCCGGACCGTCCAGCGCTACCAGGCCGACACCGGTGACCGGCTCGCCGCCGCCGTCACCTTCTACTGGTTCCTGTCGCTGTTCCCGATCGTCCTGCTGGCCGTCTCGCTGCTCGGCTACGTCTACGGCGACGACGCCAGCGCGCGCGTGCAGGACGCCCTCGGCGGGGTGCTGCCGCCCGCCCTGGTCGAGACCCTCGGCACGACCCTCGAGGAGGCCAAGGGCCCGGCGGGGGTCCTCGGCCTGCTGGGCACGCTGTACTCGGGGCTCGGGTGGATCGACGCCCTGCGCGAGGCGATCCGGAGCATCTGGCACCAGAACGTGCAGGCCGGCAACATCGTGGTCCGCAAGCTGCTCGACGTCGTCGTCCTCGTCGGGCTGTTCGCCACCATCGGCGCCTCCGTCGTCGCGACCGGGCTGGTCACCGCGTTCACCGGTGCCGTCCTGGACCTGCTGCGCGTGGAGGACTCGACGGCGGCCCGCGTCTTCACCCGGCTGCTCGGGTACGCGCTCGCCCTCGTCGCCGACACCGCCCTGTTCCTGTACCTGTTCGGCCGGCTGTCGCGGGTGGCCAACCCGCTGCGACGGCTGATCAGGGGTGCGGTGTTCGGGGCGGTCGGGTTCGAGCTGCTCAAGGTCCTCGGCGGGGTCTACGTCGCCCGGACGACCAGCAAGGGCGAGGCGACCTACGGCACGTTCGCCGTCGTGGTCGGTCTGCTGCTGTTCCTCAACCTGTTCACCCGCTTCCTGCTCCTGACCAGCGCCTTCGTCGTGACGGCGCCGTACGACTCCGACGTCGCCCCGTCGGGGACGGCGTCGCGCGAGCAGGCGCGCAAGGCCGGCATCCCGGAGGAGTTCGCCGACGACGACGCCGCGTCGCTCACCGAGGGCGGGACGGGGACGCGCCTGGCCGACGCCGTGCAGGGGGAGGACGTCTCCGCGGAGACGTCGCCCGCTCCGGCCCCGGCTGCTCGTGCCCGGACGCCGGAGGACGCGGTGTCGGCCGCAGCACGGGTCACGGCGGTCGCGGGCGGCGTGGTGCTGGCCGGAGTGGGCCTGCACGCCCTGGGCACCCTGCGCCGCCTGGTGCGGCGCCGCTGAGGGCTACCGGGGCAGGCGGGGCGCGACGCCGCTGTCGACGGCGGGGCGGACCGGGCGGGGCGGACGGACCGGCTGCGCCGGAGGGGCAGGCTCGGGGGCCGCAGGCGGCGGCTCGACGGGCTCGGGCTGCTCCGGGGCGGGCGGCTGCTGCAGCGCTTCCTGGACGGGCGCTACCCGGACCGGGGCGTCCTGCATCGGCACGGCCTCTGTGGCCGAGCGGGTGCGGGCCAGCTCGGTCTGGACCGCGGCGGCCACCTGCTCCTGCAGCTGGGCGGCCAGGACCTGCTGCACCTCGGCGCTGACCCGCCGGGCGACGTCGTCCGCGAGACCGTCCGGCACGGCGGCGGTCGTCCCCGCCTCGACCCTGCTGGCGAGCTCCGTCTGCGCCCGGCCCAGCTGCTGGACGCCCTCGGCGGTGCGCTGGAGCAGCCCGGCCTCGGGCAGTCGGTCCAGCAGGCGGGCCGCCAGGGACGCCACGCCCTGCACGACCCCTTCGAGGCCGTCGAGCACGCTCGCCTCGAGCCCCTCGACCTGGCTGCGCACGGCGACGACGTCGGGGCGCTCGTCCTGCCCGCGGGCGACGGCGGCCAGCAGCCGCTCCTCGAGGGCCTGCACCCGGGACTCCAGGCGCTGGCCCAGCCGCTCCTCGAGGGCCTGCAGCGCCTCGACGACGAAGGCGCGGTCGGGCAGCGCGTCGAA
Source organism: uncultured Actinomycetota bacterium (assembly GCA_963761655.1). Lineage (GTDB taxonomy): Bacteria > Actinomycetota > Actinomycetes > Mycobacteriales > SCTD01 > RYN-122. The sequence continues at coordinate 550,858 of CAVXHI010000011.1, read as the reverse complement.
CCGGCGCAGGACCGGGGCCAGGCCGCTCTCGAGCGCACCGGCGTCCAGGGTGCGGTCGTGCAGGGCGCCGAGCTGACTGCCGAGGTCGGCGGCGAGCCCGCGGCTGTCCGGGAGGTCGGCGAACCGCTCGGCGAGCTGGCCCGTCACGTGGCCGCTCAGGCGGTCGGCGAGGGCCTCGAGGTCGGCGCGACGGACGACGTCGACCGCCAGGGCGTCGACCGTCTCGGTGCGGGCGAGGCCGTCCGTGCGCCGGACCACGTCCTCGGCCAGGCTGCCGAGGGCGCCGGCCAGGGCGTCGACGGCCTCACTGCGGGCGAGGGGCTCGGTGCGCCGGGCGACGTCGTCGGCCAGGGCCTGGAGCGCGTCAGCCCGGGCCACCTCCCCGGCGAGCGCCTGGAGCGCGTCGGCCCGGGCGAGGGGCTCGGTGCTGGCCTGCAGCGCGTCGGCGCGGGCCACCTCCCCGGCCAGCGCCTGGAGCGCGTCGGCCCGGGCGAGGGGCTCGGTGCTGCTCGCGGACGTCGGCAAGGCCGGCCTGGAGCGCGTCGGCGCGAGCGAGCGGCTCGATGCGGACGGCCGACGTCCTCGGCGAGGGCCTGCAGCGCGTCGGCCCGGGCGAGCGGCTCGGTGCGGCCGGACACGTCCTCGGCGAGGGCCTGCAGCGCGTCGGCCCGCGCGAGCGGCTCGGTGCGGACGGCCACGTCCTCGGCGAGGGCCTGCAGGGCGTCGGCGCGAGCAAGGCCGGACACATCGTCGGCGAGGGTCTGCAGCGCGTCGGCGCGGGCGACGTCTCCGGCGAGGGTCTGGAGCGCCCCGCTCTGCCCCCGGACCGTGCCGGCCAGCTGCTCGAGCTCGCCGCGCAGGGCGTCGCCCGCAGGCCGGTCACGGAGCTGCTGGAGCGGGCCCTCGAGCCGGTCCGTCCGCTCCTCGACGGCCTGGACGAGCTCGCCCACGGCGGCGGCGAGGTCGGGGGTCTGCGGCAGGGCACGCACCGCCGTCAGCAGCACGTCGAGCCGCGGCCCGAGCGCCTCCGCTCCGGCCCGGCCGCGCAGCTCGGTCAGCGCCTCGAGGACCGCGTGGACCGACTGGTCGGTGGCGATGTTGCCGAGCCGCTCCTCGACCCGCGCCAGGGGTCCGGACAGGGTCTCGACGGCGGCAGCGACGGTCCGGCGGGACCCGTCGGCGTCGGGAAGGGCGTCGAGGCGCTCGCGGACGGCGCCCAGCTGCTGCTGGAGCTCGCCGACGCCGGGCGCGAGGTCCGACACGGCGACCCGGACCTGGTCCAGGGAGCCCGCCTGCTGACGGACCCCGTCGAGCAAGCCGCCGGCGGCCGCCTGCTGTGCCGCGAGCTGCTCCGCCGTCTCGCCGAGCCGTCCGGCGACGTCCTCGTGCAGGGCGGCGACCGCCCGACCGAGGTCCTGCAGGCCCCCGCCCAGCGCCGCGCCGGACGCCGTGCTGCCGACCTGGACCGCGACCGCGTCGAGCTGCTCCTGCAGCGCGCGGAGCGTCTCGGTGAGCGCCCGCTGCTCCGACACCTGGTCCTGCACCGCGCGGGACAACAGGCTGCGCATCCGCTCCTCGGTGCTGGAGGAGCCGCCCGGGGCGTCGGGCGGGGGCGGGACGTCGGACGGCACGGGGAGGCTCCTCGGCTGGTGTCGGCCGGCAGGGCACCGGTCCGCGGAGAGTGTCGCAGGCAGGCCCGGGCGCAGGGGGCAGGTCGTCCTAGCGGCGCGGCACCCGGCGGCGGGTCTCGGTCACGGGAGGCCCGGTGGGGACGCGCTGGCGTGCCGGCCGGGGCGGCGTCGACGGCAGGACGGTCCGGGCGGCCGGTGCGGGTCGGGGCCGCGGGACGGTGCGACGGGCGGCTGCCCGGGCCAGCACGGTCCGGCGGCGGCGTCGGACGAGCAGGGTCAGGGCGGACAGGCCGGCCACGGTGAGCAGGGGGGTGGACAGGCCGCCCCCGGACGCGGGCTCCGGCCGGACGGGCAGGCGCAGGACGGCGTCGTCGGTGGCGGGCGCGGTCGCGACGGCGAGCGGTCCGTCGACGGGCTCGACCAGCGTGCCGACCGGCTGGGCGCCGGCGGCGATCGCGCTGAAGCCCCAGTCGAGCAGGGCCCTGGCCTCGACGTCGACCTTGGGCTGGGTGCGCATCATCGCGACCAGGACGGTGTGACCGCCGCGGGTCGCGGCGCCGACGAAGCTGGCCTTGGCCGACGACGTGTAGCCGTTCTTGATCCCGAGGGCGCCCTCGTAGCGGCCGAGCAGCTTGTTGTGGTTGTAGGTCTCGATGCGCTGGCCGCCGGGGCCGCTGACGCTGCCGCGGCGGGTCGAGACCCAGCGGCGGAAGTCGGGGTCGGCCATCCCGGCCCGGCCGAGCAGGGCGAGGTCGTAGGCGGAGCTGACCTGGCCGGGGGCGTCCAGGCCGCTCGGGTTGACCGCGTGGGTGTCCCGGGCCTGCAAGCGGGTGGCCTCGGCGTTCATCTTCTCGATGGCGGCCGGCCCGCCCGCGCCGGACGCCAGCGTGTTGGCGACGTCGTTGCCGGACACCATCATCATGGCCGTGAACAGCTCGTCGACGGGGTAGCCCACCCGCTCGACCAGCCCGACCTTGGTGCCGTCGACGTCCAGGTCGTCGAACGTCGGGACGAGCTTGCGGCTGCGGTCCAGCAGGGGCGACAGCGCGACCGCGGTGAGGATCTTCAGGGTGCTGGCCGGGGCGTAGCGCCCGTGCGGGTCGCGGGCAGCGAGCACGGCGCCGGTGTCGAGGTCGGCGACGACGAGCCCGTGCGCGACCGCCTGGGCCGGCAGCGGCGGGGCGCCCGGGCCGAGCACCGTGCCGGCGCCCGTCAGCAGCGGGCCGCCGACCGGGGCGTCGGAGCCGAGCGTCGAGGCCGACGCCGGTCCGGCGAGCAGCAGCCCGGCGACGGGGAGCACGACGGCGAGCGCGCGCAGGCGCAGGGGACTCCGCATGGTCGGGCGACCGTACCTCCGGGGCAGGCCCTGCACGGGCAGGCCGGTCGGGCGCGTCAGGCGCCCTCGGTGCGGCCCCCCACCCGGCGGGAGTCCCCGACGGCGACGCCGAGGGCGGGGTTGTCGCGCTCCTCCTTGACGGCGTGGGGGATCTGGAACAGCCGCAGCAGGGTCACGAGCAGCAGCCCGCCGACCATGTTGCCGGCGGCGGCGAGGGACGCGGTCTGCAGCCAGTCGACGTAGCCGAAGGGTGCCCGCCCGGTGTGCAGGGCCGCGAAGATCAGCAGCGAGTTGACCACCGCGTGGTTCAGCTGGGCGCCACCCAGCAGGAAGGCCCCCGTCACGGCGGGCACCAGCTTGAGGCCGTCGGACTCGGTGTTGTGCTGCATCCAGGTCATCAGCGTGATGACCGCCCCGCCGATGACCGCGAGCGCGAACGCCCGGCGGCCGAGGCCCAGGTCGATGTAGTGGCCGCCGGCCTTGAGCGCGGTCTCGGAGAACTGCGGGAAGCCCAGCATGATCAGGCGGGTGAACACCCAGCCCCCGACGAGGTTGGCCAGCAGCGTCACGACCCAGAGCCGCAGCAGCATCCGGAACCGCGCCTGACGGGCGACCACCGTGGTGACCGGGACGAGGAAGTCCTCGGTGAACAGCTCGCTCTTCGCGAGGCTCAGCGCGATGAAGCCGATCGAGAAGGCCAGCCCGGCCAGCAGCACGTTCTCGGTCTCGTGCTCGACGAACAGCAGCGCGAGCACGCCCGTCCCGACGTCGATGCCGCCGAGGATGCCGGTGGCGACCAGCGGCCACGGCCGGCGCGACAGTCGGCGCCTGCCCTCGTCGACAGAGCGCTTGAACGCGTCCTCGACCTCGGTCTCGGCGACGGCGGGGTCGGTGGCGGGGTCCGACCCGACGCCGGGGCGGTCCGGTGCGGTCTGCGTCATGCCGGGCTCCTGCCCCCGCGTCACCGGGTGTAGGCCACCGTGCCCTCGGCGGCCGCCGGCCCGGCGATGCCCCAGCGGACGGTGGTGCGGGCGGCGTCGTGCCTCCCGGGCTGGCCGGCGGCGACGTCGGGGAGGGAGAGCGAGAAGCGCAGCTCCCCGTGGGCCGGGACCTCGCGGACCCGGTCGCAGGGCAGCCGTCCGGAGCGGGAGCCGTAGCTCGAGCTGTCGCTGTCCTCGCGCCCCTGCGCGGCCCCCCACGAGGGACAGGGGTCCAGGGGGACGTCCGCGTCGGTGGGGTTGCTCAGCACGGCGACGAAGGAGACCGGGTCGCCGTCGCGCACCGACGCCGGGAGCTCGAGCGACACCCGGAGGTCGTCGCGGTCGGCCGGGAGGAGCCCCGCCGGGGTCCCCGCGGTGTGGGCGATCCCGACGCTCAGCTCGCCGTCGGCGTCGGGCCGAGGGGGTCGCAGGGCAGCCGCTCCGGGACGCGGTGATCGACCAGGCCGGCGTCCCCCCGAAAGCGTTGACGGCGTCGGCCTGAGCACGCAGTTCGAACCGGCGAGCGTGAAGGGCACGACGACGCCGTCGGCGGAGGCCGCGAGGAGCGGCTGCGGGCGGGTGCGCTGGGGACGTCGGGCTGCTCCACCAGGACGCCCTCGGGTCCGACCGGACCGTCGGCCGGGCCGCTGAACAGGAGCCGAGGCGGGCCCCGCGAGCTCGCAGCCGACCCGTACCGGGCGCTCGCCCGGGGGTGATCCGGGGGCGTCAGCAGCACCCGCCCGGAGACGACGTCCCCCCGGACGTCCCACGAGACGCTCGCCCCGGAGCCTGCCGCAGGTGCGGCGCGCCGGCCCGCCCCGCGGGCTGGTGAAGTCCGGCGGCGCGACGTCGCCCTCGCGCGGACGGGCCTCGGGGTCGAGCACCACGGCAGCCGCCGCCGGAGCGGGGGCCCTGTCCCGGTCCGGCACGGCGACGACCACGCCCGCGACCGCCACGGCGACCGCCACGACGGCGAGCCCCTGCCGACGTCGGGCGCGACGGCGGTGCCGGGCGACGACGGCGGAGAACGGCGGCACGACGTCCGGCCGGTGGGACGAGACCTCGTCGCGGACGAGGGCGGTCAGGTCATCCACGGTCGACCTCCTGCAGGAGCGGGGCCAGCGCGGCGCGGGCCCGCGCCAGCCGGGACTTCACGGTGCCGACGGGCACGCCGAGCTCGCGGGCGATGGCCTCGACCTCGAGGCCGACGTAGTGCTGCAGCACGAGGACCTCGCGCTGCTCGTGCCGGAGCCCGGCCAGGGCCCGCCGCAGGTCGACGGCGTCGCCGGACGGCGGGGCGACGTCGTCGGGCCGGCCGAGCCGCAGGACCGCCCGCAGGCCGTTGCGGGTCTTGCGCCGACGGTTGCCGGCGAACCCGAGGGCGACCCGGCGCAGCCACGCCTCGGGGTCGTCGTACCGGGCGACGCGGTCCCACTGGCCGAGCAGCCGGACGAACGCGTCCTGCACCGCCTCCTCGGCCTCCCCCGGCCGGCCGGACACCGCCGACACCACCGCGACGAGACGCGGGTAGGCGGCCTCGTACAGCTGCGCGAGGTCGTCCGGCGGGCTGCTCACCCCTGTTCCCCCCGCCAGCAGGCCGTCAGGTTCCCGCGCACTGCCCGCACCCGTCGTGATCTTCCGCGTCGGGTGGGTGACACGCCGCGCGGGGCCGCACGACGCGGACGCTCGGCGGACCGGGGCGCCCTCGACACGACGACGGCCCCCCACCCGGGAGGGCGAGGGGCCGTCGGGGCCGGACCGGACTAGACGCGCCGGTAGATGAGCGCGCGCTTCACTTCCTGGATCGCCTTGGTGACCTCGATGCCACGGGGGCAGGCGTCGGTGCAGTTGAAGGTGGTGCGGCAGCGCCACACCCCCTCCTTCTCGTTGAGGATCTCCAGCCGCTCCTCGGCGCCGTCGTCGCGGCTGTCGAAGATGAAGCGGTGGGCGTTGACGATCGCGGCCGGGCCGAAGTAGCTCTCGTCGGTCCAGTACACGGGGCACGACGTGGTGCACGCCGCGCACAGGATGCACTTGGTCGTGTCGTCGAAGCGGGCGCGGTCCTCGGCGGACTGCAGGCGCTCCCGGGTGGGCTCGCGGCCGTCGGTGATGAGGAACGGCTTCACCGCCCGGTAGGCCTCGAAGAAGGGCTCCATGTCGACGACGAGGTCCTTCTCGACCGGCAGGCCCTTGATGGGCTCGACCAGGATGACGTCGCCGAGGTCCTTGATGAGGACCTTGCAGGCGAGCCGGTTGACGCCGTTGATGCGCATGGCGTCCGACCCGCAGACGCCGTGCGCGCAGGAGCGCCGGAACGTCAGCGAGCCGTCCTGGTAGCCCTTGATCTGGTGGAGGGCGTCCAGCAGGCGGTCGCCCTTCTCCACCGGGACCTCGTAGGTCTGCCAGTTGGCCTCCGGGTCGACCTCGGGGTCGAAGCGGCGGATCTTGAGCGTGACCGTCTTGAGGTGGTCGGCGACGTCGCCGGTCGGGCCCTCAGCCGGCTTGTCCATGGTGACAGTCACTAGTACTTGCGCTCCATCGGCTCGTAACGCGTCTGCACGACCGGCTTGTAGTCGATGCGGATCTCGGACTGGAAGCCCGGCGCCACCTTGTACGCCATGGTGTGGCGCATGAAGTTGACGTCGTCGCGGGTCGGGTAGTCCTCGCGGAAGTGCCCGCCTCGGGACTCGTTGCGGGCCTTGGCCGACACCACGAGGGCCTCGGCGAGGTCGAGCAGGAAGCCGAGCTCGACGGCCTCGAGGAGCTCGGTGTTGTAGCGCTTGCCGCGGTCGGAGACGCCGACGCGCAGGTAGCGCTCCTTGAGCGCCGCGATGTCGACCTCGGCCTGCTTGAGGGTGGCCTCGGTGCGGTAGACGGACGCGTTCGTGTCCATCGTCTCCTGCAGCTCGCTGCGGATGCGCGCGACCAGCTCGGTCCCGCCGCCCTCGGTGAGCCGGCGGAGCAGCTCGATCGTGTCGGCCTCGGGGTTCGCCGGCAGGTCCACGAAGTCGTGGCTGTTGGCGTAGGCGGCAGCGCTCAGGCCACCGCGGCGGCCGAAGACGTTGATGTCGAGCAGCGAGTTGGTGCCGAGCCGGTTGGCGCCGTGCACCGAGACGCACGCGACCTCGCCGGCGGCGAACAGGCCGGGCACGATGTCGGTGTTGTTGCGCAGGACCTGCGCCTCGATGTTGGTCGGGACACCGCCCATGGCGTAGTGCGCGGTGGGCTGGATCGGGATCGGGTCGTTGTAGGGCTCGATGCCGAGGTAGGTGCGCGCGAACTCGGTGATGTCGGGCAGCTTGGCGTCGAGCTGCTCCGGCGGCAGGTGCGTGAGGTCGAGGAACACGTGGTCGGCGTTCGGGCCGCAGCCGCGTCCCTGGCGGATCTCGGTGTAGATGGCGCGGGCGACCATGTCGCGCGGCGCCAGGTCCTTGATGGTGGGGGCGTAGCGCTCCATGAAGCGCTCGCCGTCCTTGTTGCGGAGGATGCCGCCCTCGCCGCGGGCGCCCTCGGTCAGGAGGATGCCCATCTTCCAGATGCCTGTCGGGTGGAACTGGTAGAACTCCATGTCCTCCAGCGGGAGGCCCTTGCGGTAGACGATGCCCATGCCGTCACCGGTGAGGGTGTGGGCGTTGCTCGTCACCTTGAAGACCTTGCCGAAGCCGCCGGACGCGAACAGCACCGACTTGGCCTGGAAGACGTGCAGCTCACCCGTCGACAGCTCGTAGGCGACGACGCCGGAGACGTGCTGGACACCGTCGACCTCGGTCATGGCCATGTCGAGGACGTAGAACTCGTTGAAGAAGTCGATGCCGTGCTTGACGCACTGCTGGAACAGCGTCTGCAGGATCATGTGGCCGGTGCGGTCGGCCGCGAAGCAGGACCGGCGGACGGCGGCCTCGCCGTGGTTGCGGGTGTGCCCGCCGAAGCGGCGCTGGTCGATGCGGCCCTCGGGGGTGCGGTTGAACGGCAGACCCATCTTCTCGAGGTCCAGGACGGCGTCGATGGCCTCCTTGCACATGACCTCGGCGGCGTCCTGGTCGACGAGGTAGTCGCCGCCCTTGACGGTGTCGAAGGTGTGCCACTCCCAGTTGTCCTCCTCGACGTTGGCCAGAGCGGCGCACATGCCGCCCTGCGCCGCACCCGTGTGGGAGCGCGTCGGGTAGAGCTTGGTGAGGACGGCCGTGCGGGAGCGCTGCCCCGCCTCGAGGGCCGCCCGCATGCCGGCGCCGCCGGCGCCGACGATGATGGTGTCGTACTTGTGGAACTGGACCATGGCACTACCCCCGCAGGTTCGGGTCGAAGGTGAAGATCACGAGCGTGCCGAGCATGAGGACGAGGGTCGACGCCGTGTACAGCAGCATCTTCAGCCAGAACCGGGTGCTGTCGCGCTCGGCGTAGTCGTTGATGATGGTGCGCAGGCCGTTGGTGCCGTGGAGCTGGGCGAGCCAGAGCTGCGCGAGGTCCCACGTCCGCCAGAACGGGGAGGCCCAGCGGCCGGCGACGAAGCCGAAGTTCACGCGCTGCACGCCGCCGTCGAGGATGTTCATGATCAGCAGGTGGCCGAGCACGAGCACGACCAGCAGCAGGCCGGACATGCGCATGAAGATCCAGCTGTACATCTCGAAGTTGGTCTTCGAGCGGTTGCTGGACGGGCGCTTGCGGCGGCTGCGCGGCGCCTCGATGACCATCCGGTCGACGTCGTCGTCGGTCTGGGCGATCGAGCCGGCCCGCATGCTGCCGGTGGCGTCGGTGACGGTCATGCAGGGCTCCCGAACATCGCTTCGAGGGTGTGCTTCATCATGTAGTAGGTCCCCGGGATCATCACGACGGTGGTGATGCCGACGACGGCGAACGTCATCTGCTTCTGGTAGCGGGTCCCCTTGTCCCAGAAGTCGATCGCCATGACACGCAGGCCGTTCAGCGCGTGGTAGAGCACCGCGCCCACGAGGCCGACCTCGAAGAGGTTCACGATCGGCGTCTTGTACGTGTCGATGACCCGGTCGTAGGCGTCGGGGGAGACACGCACCAGGGCGGTGTCGAGCACGTGCGAGAACAGGAAGAAGAAGATGAGGACGCCGGTGACGCGGTGGGCCACCCAGGACCACATGCCCTCGCGTCCGCGGTACAGCGTGCCTGCCGGTGACTTCACCGATGAGCCTCCAGGTGCGTGCCGGGAGGTCCTGCGCATGCAGGCCCGGACCTCTCGAGACTAACGACGCCCCGGCTCCGGGGCACCTCGGGGCGGCGCCCGGTCCTGTGAGGCCCCGCACAGCAGGGCGCGGAGGTCAGCGGCCGGCGGGCCGGAACGCCGCGACGATCGCGTCGAAGTCGGCCTTCGCGGCGGGCCAGTCCGACGCCCGCGTCTGGAAGTACAGCGAGTGCCCGGTGCCGTCGACGTCGGCCACGCGGTTCAGCACGTGCAGCTGAGCCCCGCCCGCGCTGTAGGTGAACTCCCAGTCGGCCGCCGGGCTGTCGCGGTAGGTCAGGCCGGTGATGGCGATCTGCTGGTAGTCGTCGTGGGTCCTGGCGAAGGTCGAGGCGGCCTCCTCCCGGTCGGCGACGGCGTCCGGGACGCCCTTGCCGGTGCTGACCCGCAGGGTCCGGCCGGTGGCGGGGTCGCGGTACTGCGCCTGCCCCTTGTAGCTGCCGGGCGCGTAGGACTGCGGCACGGCGACGGTCCAGCCGGCCTCGCCCGTGTGCGCGGTGAACCCGGCGGGGACGGTGGGAGCGTCATCGGACCCGGAGCCCTCCGATCCGGAGCCGTCGGACGAGGCGTCGTCGCCCGCGCTGCCGCTGCTGGCCCCGGCCGACGGAGCGCCGGACGGCGGGCTGGTGCTGCCGGCGTCGCCGAGGGTGCTGACGCCGTACCCGACGCCGCCGAGCGCCAGCAGCCCGGCCAGGACGCCGACCACGGCGCCGGTGCGGCGGGGCTGCCGGGCCGCCACCTGCCGACGAGGGACGTCGGCCAGCGGGCGTCGCTCAGGGGCGGCTGCCGGGACGGGCGGCACGGGAGCAGCGGCGGGCAGCGGCAGGGCCGAGGTCTGCTCCGCCCGCTGCTCCGCGACCGGGGCGGGCTGCGGGCGGGGGAGCGGGGAGGTCGGCGTCGTCGTCGCGATCCGCTCGAGCAGGCGGCGGGCGGCCCCGGCGTCCAGGCGCTGCGCGGGGTCGGCGGCCAGCAGCCCGTCCAGCACGGGCACGAGCGGCCCGGCGGCGACGTACGGCTCCTGGTCGCCCGTGACGACGGCCTGCAGGGTGGGCAGCGGCTCGCCCTTGTCGTAGGGCGGGCGCCCCTCGACCGCGGTGAACAGGGTGGCGCCGAGGCTCCACAGGTCGGACGGCGGCCCGGGGGTGGCGCCGCGGGCCCGCTCGGGGGCGATGTAGCTGGGGGAGCCGAGGAGCAGCCCCGTGCTGGTGATCTGGGAGTCGCCGGGGGAGGTCGCGATGCCGAAGTCGGTGAGGACGACCCGGCCGGTGTCGGCGAGCAGGACGTTCGAGGGCTTCACGTCGCGGTGGACGATCCCCGCCCGGTGGGCCGCCTCGAGCGCCCCGAGCACGGCGACACCGACCTCCGCGGTGCGCTGCGGCGTGAGCGGCCCGTCGGCCCGGACGACCTCCGCGAGCGTCCGCGCCTCGACCAGCTCCAGCACCAGCCACGGCTGGCCGTCCTGCTCGACGACGTCGTAGACGGTGACGGCGCTCGGTTGGTCGAGCCGGGCCGCGGCGCGCGCCTCGCGGCGGGTCCGCTCGCGCAGGGTGGCCCGGTCGGCGTCGGACAGGCCGTGCGGGAACACGACCTCCTTGACGGCGACGTGCCGGCCGAGCACGGCGTCCTCGGCCCGCCACACGGTGCCCATGCCGCCGGAGCCGAGCGGCTCGATCAGGCGGTAGCGGCCGCCGACCAAGCGCGCGTCGACCCCCGCTCTCGGACTGTCCACGCGGACGCCCTACCCAGCCGGAGGCGCAGTCACCGCGGGCCCGCAATACGCTCCGCCCATGACGCGCCAGTCCGAGTCCGGCTTCCCGATCGAGCCCCTCTACGGCGAGGGGGAGGTGGCCCCGGGCCTGCCCGAGCGGCTCGGCCGCCCCGGCGAGTTCCCGTACACCCGCGGCGTCTACCCGTCGATGTACACCGGGCGCCCCTGGACGATGCGCCAGTACGCCGGCTTCGGGACGGCGAAGGAGAGCAACGAGCGCTACCGGCACCTCGTCGACCAGGGGACGGGCGGTCTGTCCGTCGCCTTCGACCTGCCGACGCAGATGGGCTACGACAGCGACGACCCGATCGCGTCCGGCGAGGTCGGCAAGGTCGGCGTCGCGATCGACAGCCTCGAGGACATGCGGGTCCTGTTCGACTCCATCCCGCTGGACACCGTCTCGACGTCGATGACCATCAACGCCCCGGCGTCGGTGCTGCTGCTGATGTACCAGCTGGTCGCGGAGGAGAACGGCGTCCCCGGGGCGAAGATCACGGGGACGATCCAGAACGACGTGCTCAAGGAGTACATCGCTCGCGGGACCTACATCTACCCGCCCGCGCAGTCGCTGCGGCTGATCACCGACATCTTCGCGTACTGCAAGGACGAGATCCCGAAGTGGAACACGATCTCGATCTCCGGCTACCACATGGCCGAGGCCGGGGCGACGCCCGCGCAGGAGATCGCCTTCACCCTCGCGGACGGCATCGAGTACGTCCGGGCCGCGGTCAAGGCCGGGCTCGCCGTCGACGACTTCGCGCCCCGGCTGGCCTTCTTCTTCGTGTCCCGGACGACGCTGCTGGAGGAGGTCGCGAAGTTCCGCGCGGCCCGCCGCATCTGGGCGCAGGTCATGCGCGACGAGTTCGGGGCGAAGGACCCGAAGTCGATGATGCTCCGCTTCCACACCCAGACCGCGGGCGTGCAGCTCACCGCGCAGCAGCCCGAGGTCAACCTGGTCCGGGTCGCCGTGCAGGGCCTGGCCGCCGTCCTCGGCGGGACGCAGTCGCTGCACACGAACTCCTACGACGAGGCCATCGCGCTGCCGACCGTCAAGGCCGCGACCCTGGCCCTGCGCACCCAGCAGGTCCTCGCCTACGAGACCGACGTGACCTCGACCGTCGACCCGTTCGCCGGCTCCTACGTCGTCGAGGCCATGACCGACGAGGTCGAGGCCGCCGCCCGCACGCTCATGACCCAGGTCGAGGACATGGGCGGGGCGGTCGCCGCGATCGAGCAGGGCTTCCAGAAGTCCGAGATCGAGCAGTCCGCCTACTCGATCGCGCTGGGCATCGACAAGGGCGAGCGGATCGTCGTCGGGCTGAACCGCTACCGCAGCGAGACCGAGGAGAAGTACGACCCCCTGCGGGTCGACCCCTCCATCGAGCAGGACCAGCGCCAGCGCCTCGCCGACCTCCGGAGCAAGCGCGACCAGGGCGCCGTCGACAAGGCCCTCGCCGAGCTCAAGGCCGCGGCCGAGGGCGACGCGAACTGCCTCTACCCGATGAAGGACGCGCTCAGGGCGCTGGCCACGGTCGGCGAGGTGTGCGGGGCGCTCCGCGAGGTGTGGGGCGTGTACCGCCCGCAGGAGTTCTTCTGAGCCTCGTCCCCCGCGCCAAGCGGGCCAGCCGGGCGGTCGTGCTGGTCTCGACGGTCGCCGGGCTGGTGCCGGGCAGCGAGCGGGCGCAGCAGGGCCTCGTCCTCGCGGCCCTGGCCCTCGGCATGCCGCACGGCGCCGCCGACACCGAGCTGCTGTCCCGCGCGGCCGCCGGGTCGGCCCGCCGGCACGCCGCCCTGGTGGTCGGCTACGCCGCGCTGGCCGGCGCCTCGACCGTCGTCGTGAAGCGCGGCGGCCCCTGGGTCGAGCGCGGCGTCCTGGTGGCCAGCGCCGCGCACTTCGCCGAGGGCGAGCTGGCCTGCTGGGGGCCCGCCCCCGCGGGCCGCCCCCGGGTCCGCGCCGCGCTGCGGCTGCTGGCCGCCGCTGCCGCCACGGTCGGGCTGCCCGCCGCCGTCGGCACGGCCGGGAGCGGGGTGGCCGCCGTCGGTGTCGACGGCGTCCTGGCCGCGCCCAGGGCCTCCGGCAGCCGCTCGGGCCTGTCGCTGCTGCGCGACCCCGCCACCCGTCGGACCGTCGGCGTGCCGGCCGTCGTGGCCGCCGGGTCCGCCGCCGCCCTCGCGCTGTCGGGGGACCGGGAGGCCGCGGGCGACGTCGCCCGGCTGACCGCGCTCGCCCTGTGCGCGCCGCCCGCCCTCGCCTTCTCGGGCTACTTCGGCGGCTGGCACGCCCTGCGCCACACCGCCCGGGTCACCGACGCCCTCGTCGCCGACGGCCGCCTGCCCGACCCCGGGACGCTGCCCCGCGCCGTGGCCGCCCTCGGCCGTCGCAGCGCCTGGGCCGCCGCCGTGGGGCTGGTCGGCGCCGGCGTCCTCGCCGCCCGCGACCCCCGTCGGGCCAGCGACAACGCCTTCGCCGCCGTGCTCGGTCTGACCGTCCCCCACATGACGACGGTGGCCCTCGAGCTGGCTCGTCGGGGCGCGTAGGCAGGAACTCGCGCAACGCCGTCGAAACAAGCCGGCGTGAAGCTCCTGCGCACCGCTGTCGCCGCCTCCCTCGCCGCCGCCGTCGTCGCGTCCGGGCTGGCCTCCGCCGCCCCCGCGACCGCTGCCGGCTACGACGTCACCGTCACCCGCACCGAGTTCGGCATCCCGCACATCAAGGCCGCCGACTACGCCTCCCTCGGTTACGGCTACGCGTACGCCTTCGCGCAGGACGACCTGTGCACGATGGCCGACGACTACGTGACCGTCGACGGCGAGCGCAGCCGCTTCTTCGGCGCCGACGCCACCTACCTGCAGCGCGGCAACGGCTACGCCTCGACGAACCTCGACAGCGACGTGTTCTGGAAGGGCGTCATCGCCAGCGGCGTCGTCGAGGAGCTGATCGCGACGCCCGCGCCGATGGGGCCCAAGGCCGAGGTGAAGCAGATCGCCAAGGGCTACGTCGCGGGCTGGAACCGGTACCTCAAGGACGTCGGCGGGAGCAGGGGCGTCCCGGACGCACGCTGCCGCGGCAAGGCCTGGGTGCGGCCGATCACCGAGATCACCGCCTACCGCCGGCTCTACCAGCTGGCCCTGCTGGCCAGCAGCGGCGTGCTCGTCACCGGCATCGCCCAGGCGCAGCCGCCCGCGGCGGGGGTCGTCCCGGCGCCGCCGCTGGGCATCGACACCACCGCCAAGAGCATCGCCGGCGGCTTCCACCTCGACATCGGCAGCAACGCCGTCGCCCTGGGCAAGGACGCCACCCGCGGCCCGAACGCCGGGCACGGGCTGCTCCTCGGCAACCCGCACTTCCCCTGGTACGGCACCGAGCGCTTCTACCAGGCGCACCTGACCGTCCCGGGCAAGCTCGACGTCACCGGCGGCTCGTTGTTCGGCGCCCCGCTCGTGCTCATCGGGCACACGAAGAACATGGCGTGGTCGCACACCGTCTCGACCGCCCGCCGCTTCACGCCGTACCAGCTCGCGCTCGTCCCCGGCGACCCGACGTCGTACCTGGTCGACGGCGTCCCGACCAAGATGACGTCCCGCACGGTCACCGTCCAGACGGCAGCCGGCCCGCAGACCCGCACGCTGTGGAGCACCCGCTACGGCCCCATGGTCACCGAGCTCGCGGGCGTGCCGCTGCCCTGGACGTCCGCGGTCGCCTACACGATCCGGGACGCCAACGCCGACAACTTCCGCCTGCTCAACCACTTCTTCGACACCGACCGGGCGCAGTCGACCCCCGAGCTGCAGCGGATCCTGCAGAAGTACCAGGGCATCCCCTGGGTCAACACCATCGCCAGCGACCGCGCCGGCCGCGCCCTCTACGCCGACGTCGGCGCCGTGCCGAACGTCCCCGAGTCGCTCGTCTCGGAGTGCAACACCCCGCTCGGCGTCGCGGTCTACCGGCTGGCCCGGTTCCCCGTCCTCGACGGCTCGACCACCGGCTGCGACTGGAAGACCGACCCCGACAGCGCGCACCCGGGCCTGTTCGGCGGTTCGAAGCTGCCGTCGCTGACCCGCAGCGACTACGTCACGAACTCCAACGACTCGTACTGGCTGGCGAACCCGGCGAAGCCGCTGACCGGCTTCCCGCAGATCATCGGCGACGAGGGGACCGCCCGGACGCTCCGCACCCGGATCGGCCTGGTCATGACGAAGACCCGGATCGACGGCACGGACGGGAAGGCCGGCAAGGGCTTCACCCGCCAGGACCTGCAGGACCTCGTGTTCTCCGACCGCTCGTACGCCGGGGAGATGGGCCGCGACGACGTCGTCGCGATGTGCCGCAGCTTCCCGGGCGGGCAGGCGCCGTCGAGCAGCGGCCCGGTCGACGTCGGGAACGCCTGCGACGTGCTCGCTGCGTGGGACAGGCACGAGGACGTCCGCAGCCGCGGCTCGCTGCTGTGGCGGGACTTCTGGGGGAAGGCGCTCAAGGCCCAGGGCGGGCCCTGGGTCAACCCGTTCGACCCGGCCGACCCCGTGCGCACCCCCAACACCGTGAACACGCAGAGCCCGGCCGTGATGCAGGCCTTCGGCGACGCGGTCGCGTCCCTCCGGGCCTCCGGCATCGACGCCGGCGCCCAGCAGGGCAGCTACCAGTACGCCCTGCGCGGGAAGCTCAAGATCATGATCCCCGGCGGGCCGGGCGACCCCGAGGGCCAGTTCAACGCCATCTCCGTCCGCACGACGGCGGGCAAGCCCGGCCTGGTCGACCCCGTGCACGGGTCGTCGTTCGTGCAGGTCGTCGGCTGGACGAAGGACGAGTGGCCGGACGCCCGCACGATCCTCACGTACAGCCTGAGCGACAACCCGAGCTCGAAGCACTACGCCGACCAGACCCGGCTGTTCTCCTCGAAGACCTGGGTGACGGAGCGGTTCAGCCCGGCGTCGGTGAAGGGCCACGCGGTCAGCACGCTGCGCCTCACCGGGCGGTAGCTCAGCCGGGGAGGGTCTCCACGACCAGGGCGTCCTCGGCGTACTGGGCGCGCAGGACCTTCTTGTCGAACTTGCCGACGCTCGTGCGCGGCACCTGCTCGATGAACGTCCACCGCTCGGGCAGCTGCCACCTCGCGACCTTGTCGCCCAGGAAGTCGCGCAGCTGCCCGGGCGTCGCGGTCCGGCCGGGGGCCAGCACGACGCAGGCGAGCGGGCGCTCGTCCCAGCGCTCGTCCGGGACGGCGACGACGGCGGCCTCGAACACGTCCGGGTGGCCCATGAGGTGGTTCTCGAGCTCGACCGAGCTGATCCACTCGCCGCCGGACTTGATGACGTCCTTGCTGCGGTCGGTGATCTGCACGTAGCCCCGCGGGTCGACCGTGGCGACGTCGCCGGTGCGCAGCCAGCCGTCGGAGAACTTCTCCGGGTCGTCGTCGCGGTAGTAGCTGCCCGTGACCCAGGGGCCGCGGCACTGCATCTCGCCGACGGAGACGCCGTCCCAGGGCAGGACCGTGCCGTCCTCGCCGACGATCCTCAGCTCGACGCCCGCGCTGATGCGGCCGGTGCGGGAGCGGTAGGTCCACTCCTGGTCGTCGGTGGTGGCGCTCTTCGGGGCGTGCGCGATGGCCGCCAGCGGCGAGGTCTCGGTCATGCCCCAGGCCTGCACGATCCGGACGCCGTGCCGGTCCGCGAACGCCCGCATGAGCGACAGGGGCACGGCCGACCCTCCGCAGGGGACCAGCCGCAGCGACGTGAGGTCGGTGGGGTGCTCGTCGACGTGGCGCAGCAGGTCGTTCCAGATGGTCGGCACGGCCCCCGCGACCGTCGGCCGGAACTGCTCGATCATCCGGGCGAGCGGCTCGGCCTGCAGGAAGCGGCCGGGCATGACGAAGTCGGCGCCGGCGTAGACACCGGCGTAGGGCAGGCCCCAGGCGTTCGCGTGGAACATCGGCACGACCGGCAGGACGACGTCGCGCTCGGTGAGACCGAAGCCGTTGCCGGTGCACGCCGCCATCGAGTGCAGGTACGCCGACCGGTGGCTGTAGACCACGCCCTTGGGGTTGCCGGTGGTGCCGCTCGTGTAGCACATGGCCGCGGCCGAGCGCTCGTCCACGTCGGGCCAGGCGAAGACGTCCGGCTGCGCCGCGAGCAGCTCCGCGTAGGAGTGCACGGTGCCCGGCAGGCCCGTGGTGTCGGCGTCCCCGACCACCACGTAGTGCTCGACGGTCCGCAGCCCCGCGGCGACCTTGGCGAGCAGCGGCAGGACGGTCGCGTCGACGATGACGACCTTGTCCTCGCCGTGGTCGACGACGTACTCGAGCTGCTCGGGGAACAGCCGCAGGTTCAGGGTGTGCAGCACCGCGCCCATGGACGGCACGGCGAGGTAGGCCTCGAGGTGCTCCTGGGTGTTCCACAGGAAGGTCCCGACCCGGTCGCCCTCCCCGACGCCCAGCCCGGTCAGCGCGTGCGCCAGCCGGGCGGCGTTCGCGGCCACCTCGGCGTACGTCGCGGACCGCGCGGGCGCGTCGCCCTCGAACGTGTGCACGACGCTGTCGGCGTAGACCGTCGACGCGTGGCGCAGCAGCTCGCCGATCGTCAGCGGCCGGTCCTGCATGGTGGAGGCGAGGGCGGCGGGCACAGGGGACATGCGGTGCACTGTGCCGCAGGTCACGGGCGCCGGTCGACCTCGCCCCGCTGGGTAGGGTCCCGGCGTGCAGATCCCCTTCGCGTCCTCGTCCCGGTCGAGCCTGGGTGTCGAGTGGGAGCTGCAGCTCGTCGACCGCGACACCCGGCAGCTGCGCGGGGGCGCCGCGGAGGTGCTGGAGCAGCTGCGGCCGGACGGCGCCGAGGAGCACCCCAAGGCGAAGCAGGAGCTGCTCGACTCCTGCATCGAGGTCATCACCGGGGTCTGCACCACGGTCGGGGAGGCCACGGCCGACCTCGCCGGCACGGTCGCCGAGGTCCGCGAGGCCGTCGAGCAGCGCGGCCTGGGGCTGATGTGCGCCGGCACCCACCCCACCACCGACTGGGCCACGCAGACCATCAGCCCGCGGGAGCGCTACGAGCAGCTCGTGCGCGACATGCAGCAGATGGCCCGGCAGCTGCAGATCTTCGGCGTCCACGTCCACGTCGGCGTGCGGTCGCCCGAGAAGGCCATGCCGGTCGTCAACGCCCTGACGGCGTACGTCCCCCACCTGCTGGCGCTGTCGGCGTCGAGCCCGTACTGGATCGGCCACGACACGGGTCTGGCGTCGGCCCGCTCCAAGGTCTTCGAGCAGCTGCCGACGGCGGGCCTGCCGTACCAGCTGGCCGACTGGCCGGAGTTCGAGGCGTACATGGAGACGCAGCTCAAGACCGGGACCATCGCCTCCATCAAGGAGGTCTGGTGGGACATCCGGCCGCACCCGGTCTACGGCACGGTCGAGCTGCGCATCTGCGACGGCCTCCCGACCCTGCACGAGGTCGGGATGGTGGCCGCCATCAGCCAGTGCCTGGTCGACACCTTCGACCGGGAGATCGACAAGGGCTACACGCTGCCGGTGCCCAAGGGCTGGGTGGTCCGCGAGAACAAGTGGCGGGCGGCCCGGCACGGCCTGGACGCCGAGATCGTCGTCGGCGAGGAGGACCGCGTCGTCCCCGTGCGCGACGCGCTCGCCGAGCTGGTGCAGGAGCTCATGCCCGCGGCGTCCCGGCTGGGCTGCGAGGAGGAGCTCGGCCGCGTCCTGGGGGTGCTCGACACCGGGGCGTCCTACCAGCGGCAGCGGGGCGTCGCGGCGGCGTCGGGCGGCGACCTGACGGCGGTCGTCGACAGCCTGCTGCAGGAGTTCGCCGACGACCGGCCGACCGTGCTGCCGGTCGTCGCCGGCCAGCCGGGCGCACCGGGAGCGGTGTGATGCAGGCCCACCTCGACGCCTGGCTGGGGACCCACGAGCGCGACCTCGTGGCCCTGCGCCGCGACCTGCACGCGCACCCCGAGCTCGGCCGCCAGGAGCGGCGCACCACCGGCGTCCTCGTCGAGCGGCTGGAGCGTGCCGGCCTGGCCCCCCAGGTCCTCGCGGGCGGTACCGGCCTGGTCTGCGAGTTCGGCAGCGGGGACACGGTCGTCGGGCTGCGGGCCGACATCGACGCGCTGCCGCTGCGCGACGAGAAGGACGTCGCCTACCGGTCCCAGAACAAGGGCGTGTGCCACGCGTGCGGCCACGACGTCCACACCGCGGTCGTCCTCGGTGCGGGCCTGGCCCTGGCGGCGGTGGCCGGGACGCTCCCCGGCCGCGTGCGGCTGGTCTTCCAGCACGCCGAGGAGATGATGCCGGGGGGAGCGCTCGACGTCATCGCCGAGGGCCACGTCGAGGGCCTGTCGGCCGTGTTCGGGCTGCACTGCGACCCGTCGCTGGAGGCGGGCCGGATCGGGCTCAAGTCCGGACCCATCACCGCGGCGGCCGACGCCGTCGAGGTGCGGGTGACCGGCCCGGGAGGGCACACCTCGCGGCCGCACAACACCGTCGACCTCGTCCACGTGCTCGCCACCGTCGCCACCGGCCTGCCCGACGCGCTCTCGCGCCTGGTCGACCCGCGGGCCGGCCTGTGCCTGGTCTGGGGCCGGGTCGAGGCCGGCAACGCCCGCAACGCCATCCCCCGCGAGGGGACCCTCGCCGGGACCCTGCGCGTCCTCGACAAGGACGCGTGGAACCGCGCGCCCGACCTCGTGCAGCGCACCGTCGCCGCCCTCGTGACGCCCTACGGGGCCTCCGCGGAGGTGCACTACGAGCGCGGCGTGCCCCCCGTCGTCAACGACCCCGGGGCGACGACGCTGCTGTCCGCCGCCGTCCGGACCGCCCTGGGCGCGGGGGCCGGGGTGCCGACCCTGCAGTCCCTCGGCGGCGAGGACTTCGCCTGGTACCTCGACCACGTGCCCGGCGCGATGGCCCGCCTCGGCGTGAAGCCGCCCGGCCTCGAGCGGCCCTACGACCTGCACCAGGGCAGCTTCGACGTCGACGAGTCCGCGATCGCGGCCGGCGTCCGGGTGCTCGCCACGGCCGCCCTCGCCGCGCTGACCGCCTGACCGGGACCGACCCCCGTGACCCGCGTCTTCGACGAGTACGGCCTCCCGGGCTCCGCTCCCCGCGACGGCCTCCAGCCGCTGGTCCGGGTCGCAGCCGCCCTCTGCGGGACGGACGGCGCAGCGGTGCACCTGCTCGACGGGCGCCTGCAGCACCGGGTCGCCGCCGAGGGGATCGGCCTGGACGTGACGCCGCAGGAGGACGCGATCTGCGCGCTCGCCCTCGCCCGGCCCGAGCTGCGCTACGTCGAGGACGCCCTCGGGGTCCCCGAGCTCGCCGGGCTGCCCTGGGTCGACGGACGCCTCGCGGCGGTGCGGCTCTACGCCAGCGCGCCGCTGCTCGTCGGGGGTGAGCAGGCCGGGACGCTCTGCGTCTTCTCGCGGGAGCCGGGCACCATCCCAGAGCGCCGGCGGGCCGCCCTGGACGACCTCGCCGCGCAGGTCTCCGTGCTGCTCGAGGCCGACGACCGGTCCCGCACCGTCCGCGAGGCACAGGTGCGGTCGTCCGAGGCACGGTTCCGCGCGATGTTCGAGCTGTCGATGGTCGGCCAGTACGAGGCCACCCTGTTCGGCGGCGTCCTCGCCGTGAACCCGGCGCTCTGCTCCCTCCTCGGCCGACGGGCCGAGGACATGGTCGGCCGCCCCTTCAGCGACTTCTTCCACGCCGACGACGAGGGTGCGTTGCCCACCGACCTCGCCGGTCTGCGCGACGGCACGGCGACCTCCTACGAGCGCGAGCGGATGTACCTGCACGCGGACGGGCACGCGGTCCCGGTGCAGGTCCAGGGCGTGCTGATGCCGGACGGCGAGGGCCGGCCCCACCACATCGTGGGCACCGTCGTCGACCTCACCGCCCGCCGCACCGCCATGGGCGAGCTGGCCGCCCGCGCCGACGAGCTGAGGGCCGCCCGCGACGCCGCGCAGGACGCCGACCGGGCGAAGTCGACCTTCCTCGCGCACGTGAGCCACGAGATCCGCACGCCGCTCAACGGGCTGCTCGGCATGCTCGAGCTGCTCCAGCAGACCGACCTCGACGAGGTGCAGCGCGAGCGGGCCGGGGTCGCCCAGGCCTCGGGGGAGCTGCTCATGCAGCTGCTCGACGACGTCCTCGACCTGTCCAAGGGGCAGGCGGTCCAGATGGTCCTGCACCCCCGGCCGCTGACGCTGGCCGTCAAGGCCACCCAGGTCGTCGGAGCGCTCAGCCCGGTCGCCGAGGGCAAGGGCGTGGCGCTGCACCTCGAGGTCGCCGACGACGTCCCGGCCTGAGTCCAGGGCGACCCCGACCGGCTCCGGCAGCTGCTCCTGAACCTGGTGGGCAACGCCGTGAAGTTCACCGAGCGGGGGTCGGTCACGGTCCGGCTCCTGCGCGAGGAGACCGGCGTCGGCATCGCCGTGACCGACACGGGCCCGGGCATCGAGGCGGCCGACCTCGACCGGCTCTTCCGCCCGTTCGAGCAGGGCGACGCCGGACGCCGGCACGGCGGTACCGGCCTGGGCCTGGCGCTCTGCCGCCAGCTCGTCGAGCTCATGGGTGGGACGCTCGAGGTCCGCAGCACACCCGGGGAGGGCAGCACCTTCCACGCCCACCTGCCCCTGCGCGAGGTCGACGCGCCGCCGGTCGCCGCCCCGGTCGTCCCGCGTCCCGCCGCGCCGGCCGAGGAGCGGACGCTGCGGGTGCTCCTCGTCGACGACGGCGCCGTCAACCGGATGGTCGGCTCGGCGCTGCTGCAGTCGCTCGGCGCCCTGGTCGACACCGCCGACGACGGCTGGGAGGCCCTGCACGCGGTCCGGGCCGAGGACTACGACCTGGTGCTGATGGACTGCCACATGCCCGGCCTCGACGGCATCGGCGCGACCCGGGCGCTGCGTGCCACGCTCCCCGAGCGGCTGCCCGTGTTCGCGCTGACGGCGGACGCCAGCGGTCGCGAGCGGAACGCCTGCCTGGCGGCCGGCATGGACGGGTTCCTCACCAAGCCGGTGAGCGCCGCCGCCCTCGCGGACGTCCTGGACGACGTCCTGGCGCGACCCGCGTCCTAGCCCCCCGGCCTAGACCCCGCTGCTGCGGCAGGGACGCGCCCGCAGGGCCGCCACGTAGTCGTCCGGGGCCCCGGCGGCCTGGGCCGCCTCGGCGAGCACCCCGAGGTAGCTCGCGCCCGGGAGCCCGCCCTCGTAGCCGTCGAGCACGTAGACCCACGCCAGGACGTCGCCCTGCAGGGTGTGCACCCGGACCCGGATCTTGCGGTAGAGCCCGGTGTCGGCGCCCTCCCAGGCGTCGAGCTCCGCGGCGTCGCCGTCGGTGAGGTCGTACAGGCCGACGAAGACGTGCTCCCCGGGGGACTCGACGAGGGTCGCGAGGGAGCCCTCCCAGCCGAGGTCCTCGCCGCCGAACGTCAGCCGCCACCCCTCGACCCAGCCGGTGGCCCGCAGGGGGGAGTGGGGGCAGCGCTTGCGCATCTGGGCCGGGTCCAGGTTGCTGCCGTACGCGGCGTAGAGCGCCATGGAAGGCAGCGTAGATCGTCGGCGTTGTGCACCTGAGAGGATGGTGAGCGTGACGCGCATCGTGATCGTCGGAGGTGGCCCCGCCGGCTACGAGGCCGCCCTGGTGGCCGTGCAGCTCGGGGCGTCCGTGACGCTGGTCGACCGCGACGGCGTCGGGGGGCAGTGCGTGCTGTCCGACTGCGTCCCCAGCAAGACGTTCATCGCCACCGGCGAGGCCATGACCTCCTACGCCCACGCCGACCGGGTCGGCGTCCACACCGAGGGCACGGTCAGCGCGCAGGTGCTCGAGGTCAACCTGCGGGTCAAGGCGCTCGCCCTCGCGCAGTCCACCGACATCACCCGCCGGCTCGAGAAGGAGGGCGTGACGCTCGTCCACGGCAGTGCCCGCCTCCGGACGCCGTCGTGGGTCGAGGTCACCGGCGACGGCGGCACCCAGCTGCTCGAGGCCGACGTCGTCCTGCTCGCCACCGGGGCGCACCCGCGCGTCGTCGAGGGAGCTGCTCCGGACGGCGAGCGCGTCCTCGACTGGCGCCAGCTCTACGACCTCCCCGAGCTGCCCGAGCACCTCGTCGTCATCGGGTCCGGCGTCACGGGGGCGGAGTTCGCGAACGCCTACAACTCCATGGGCTCGCAGGTCACCCTCGTGTCGTCGCGCGAGCGGGTGCTGCCGGGCGAGGACCGCGACGCCGCCGAGCTGCTCGAGGGCGTCTTCCGGGGCCGCGGCATGGAGGTCCGGCGCGGGCGGGCGGCGTCGGTCGAGCGGGCCGGCGAGGGTGTGCGCGTCACCCTCACCGACGGGACCGTCGTCGAGGGCAGCCACGCCCTCATGACCGTCGGGTCGGTGCCCAACACGGGCGGGCTCGGGCTCGAGGAGGTCGGCGTCCGGCTGACCGAGCAGGGCTTCGTCGACGTCGACCGCGTGTCGCGCACGAGCGTCCCCGGCATCTACGCCGCGGGCGACTGCACCGGCGTCCTCATGCTCGCCTCGGTCGCCGCGATGCAGGGGCGCATCGCCATGTGGCACGCCCTCGGGGAGGCGGTCTCGCCGCTGCGCCTCGGGGTCGTGTCCGCGAACGTCTTCACCGACCCGCAGGTCGCCTCGGTCGGCGTCACCCAGAAGCAGGTCGAGGACGGCTCGGTCATGGCCACGACCGTCACGCTGCCGCTGGCGACCAACGCGCGGGCCAAGATGCAGGGCATCACCGACGGGTTCGTGAAGTTCTTCTGCCGGCCCGGGTCGGGCACCGTGCTGGGGGGCGTCGTCGTCGCCCCGACGGCGTCGGAGCTGATCATGCCGATCTCGCTGGCGGTGCAGCACGGGCTCACGGCCGACCAGGTGGCCCACACCTTCGCGATCTACCCGTCGCTGTCGGGCTCGGTCACCGAGGCCGCCCGCCAGCTGATGCTGCACGGCTAGAAGCCGCGGGGCGGGGGCTCCCGGTCCGGCGTCGGCAGGCCGTGCTGGCGCAGCCGGCGGTCGCGGAGGTCGTCGCCGTAGGCACCGGCGACGAACAGGCCGCTGAGCACGACCAGCAGCGGCAGGAACACGTGCACCGACGCCGGACCCGGCAGGAAGGCCAGCAGGACGGCGAAGGGCACGACCTGCACCAGGCCGCGGAGCAGCGCGCGGCCGCGCCAGCCGGCGTCGAGCAGGTCGTGCCGGACCCACTCGTGCTGCGGGTCCGGCAGGCGCCCCCCGAAGGCGTACTTGAGGCGCTGGCCTGCCGAGGGGTCGCCGTCGATCGGCCTAGTCCTTGATCTCGCAGATGGCCGCGCCGCTGGTCACCGTCGCACCGACCTCGACCGACAGGCCGCTCACGGTGCCCGCCCGGTGGGCGTTGAGGGGCTGCTCCATCTTCATCGCCTCGAGGACGACGATGAGCTCGCCCGCCTCGACGGTCGCGCCGTCCTCGACGGCGACCTTGACGATGGTGCCCTGCATGGGGGAGGCCAGGGTGTCGCCGGACGCGGCCGCGCCGCCGGCCTTCTTCGCCGACCGCTTCTTGCCGGTGGCCGCGGGGGCCGCACCGGTGGAGGCGCCGAGCCCGGCGGGGAGCACGACCTCGAGCCGCTTGCCACCGACCTCGACGACGACGGTCTCGCGCGGGCCGGCCTCCTCGCCGGCCTCCGCCCCACCCGCGAACGGCGGGATGTCGTTCTCGAACTCGGTCTCGATCCAGCGGTTGTGGACCGTGAAGGGCTCGCTGGTGAAGGCCTTGTCGCGCACGACCTTGCGGTGGAACGGGATGAGGGTGGCCATGCCCTCGACCTCGAGCTCGTCGAGGGCGCGGGCGGCCCGCTGCAGGGCCTCCTGCCGGGTCGCGCCGGTGACGATGAGCTTGGCGAGCAGGGAGTCGAACGCCCCGCCGATGACGTCGCCCGAGGAGATGCCGGTGTCGACGCGGACGCCCGGGCCGAGCGGCGGCACGAAGCTCGTCACGGTGCCCGGGGCGGGCAGGAAGCCGCGGCCCGGGTCCTCGCCGTTGATCCGGAACTCGAGGCTGTGGCCGCGCGGGGCGGGGTCGGTGAACCCGAGCTCCTCGCCCTCGGCGATGCGGAACTGCTCGCGGACGAGGTCGACGCCGGTGACCTCCTCCGAGACCGGGTGCTCGACCTGCAGGCGGGTGTTGACCTCGAGGAAGCTGATGAGGCCGTCCGCGCCGACGAGGAACTCGCAGGTGCCGGCGCCGACGTACTCGGCCTCCTTGATGATCTTCTTCGAGGCGTCGTACAGCGAGGCGATCTGGTCGGGGGTGAGGAACGGCGCGGGGGCCTCCTCGACGACCTTCTGGTAGCGGCGCTGCAGCGAGCAGTCGCGGGTGCTGACGACGACGACGTTGCCGTGCTGGTCGGCGAGGACCTGCGTCTCGACGTGGCGCGGCTTGTCGAGGTAGCGCTCGACGAAGCACTCGCCGCGGCCGAAGGCGGCCACGGCCTCGCGGACGGCCGACTCGTAGAGCTCCGGCACCTCCTCCTTCGTGCGGGCGATCTTGAGACCGCGCCCGCCGCCGCCGAAGGCCGCCTTGATGGCGACCGGCAGGCCGTGCTCCTCGACGAAGGCGAGCACCTCGTCGACGCCCTTGACCGGGTCGGCGGTGCCGGGCACCAGCGGAGCGCCGATCTTCAGCGCGATGTGGCGGGCCGTCGTCTTGTCGCCGAGGGCGGCGATGGCGGCGGGGGAGGGGCCGATCCAGGTGACGCCGGCGTCGAGGACGGCCTGCGCGAACTCGGCGTTCTCCGACAGGAACCCGTACCCGGGGTGGACGCCGTCGGCGCCGCTGTCCTTGACCGCCTGGATGACCTTGTCGATCCGCAGGTAGCTGTCGCCGGGGGTCGTGCCGCCCAGGGCGAAGGCCTCGTCGGCGACCCGGACGTGGAGGGCGTCGAGGTCGGGCTCGGCGTACACGGCCACCGACTGCAGGCCGGCGTCCTTGCAGGCGCGGGCGACACGGACGGCGATCTCACCGCGGTTGGCGATGAGCACCTTGCTGAGCTTGGGCACGGGTCTCCTCAGGAGCACGGGACGTCGGCGGAGCCTACTGAGCGGTCGACCGCGGCGGAGCAGGACCCCTGCGGTGCGGGGGACCAGGGCTGCTCATGGTCACGACGGACCAGGAGCAGGGACCCCGCCGGGGGGTGCGGGGACGTGGAGGTGGTTCGTCGGGACGGTTCTGGCCCGGACGTCGTGCGGACGATCACGGGACCGCACTCGATGTCGATGGTGCTGTTGTCCAGACCTGTCCAGGACTGGGTCCCGGCCGGAGCCGGGTCACGCCACCGCCACGGAGAGCCCGGGCCGCAAGAGGAGACGTCATGAAGAGCATCACCCGTATCGGCCTGGGGCTGGGAGCGGCCGCCGTCGTCGCCTCCGGCGGCTCGGCCTTCACCGCCAGCAACAGCAGCACCGAGTCGCAGCTCAAGATGGGTTACAAGAACGTGGACGTCACCGGCGTCTCGATCTCCAACATCGCTTACCAGCAGCTCTCGTCCGACATCAGCGTGCTCGACAAGGTCGTGTTCACCGTGGGGGACGACGTCCGCGGTGCCGGCTACGCCATCAAGCTGACCCTCAACGGGCCCACGGGCACCGTGACGGTGTGCACCGCGACCGCTGCGACCACGATCAGTTGCGACATCAGCGACGTCGCCTACGACACCGTCGACAGCGTGCAGCTGAACGTCTCGCCGACCTGATCCGCGTCCCGTGCCGCCCCGTCCGCGCCTGCTGCTCGTCGTCGCCCCGCTGCTCGTCGGCGTGGCGACGACGGTGCTGCTGCTCGGCGGGGTGCCGCGGGTCGTCGTCACGCACGGCGTCTCGATGAGGCCGCACTTCGTCGCCGGCGACCTGGCGCTCCTCGTGCCCACGACGTCCTGCGTCCCCGGACGGATCGAGGCGTACCGGGACGGCCGCGAGGTCCTGCTGCACCGCACCGTCGCCGTCGTCGACGGCCGGTGCGTGTTCAAGGGCGACAACAACGACTGGACCGACCCGACCCGCCCGCTCCCGTCGCAGCTGCTCGGCACCCTGGTCCTCAGGGTGCCGGGCGGCGGCGCCTGGTGGCGGCGCCTGACCAGCCCGACGCTGCTCGGCGTCGTCGCGTTCACCCTCGTCGCCGCGGTCGGCAGCCCGGGCGCCGGCCGGCGCTCACGCCGCCGTCGCCGCTCCACCGGCACACCCCTGCCGCGACCCCTCTCCCTGCTGTAGGACGGAGCCCCCGATGACCAGCAGCTGGGCCTCCGTGCCCCGGACGCGCGCCCCGCGGGCCGAGGCGCTCGCTCCGCCCTGCACCCGGGCCGGCGTCCGCTCGACCGCGCTCGCCGCGTCCGGCGGGCTGCTCGCGCTGAGTGCCGCGGCCTGCGCGACGTCGCTGCTGTCCTCCGCGCCGGTGCAGGCGCAGGAGCCGGTGCAGACGGCCGCCGTCACCGCGGCCCCGAGCAGCGCGCCCAGCCGTGCCCACAGCGTGCGCTTCGACTACAGCGCCGCTGTCCGTCCCAACGAGGTGTACGACACGGCGCGCGCCCAGGCGCCGGCGCCGCTGTTCCGCGCGCTCGTGCAGAGCGTCGACGTCGCCGTCGACTACACCGGCCCGGCTGCCCGCCTGCAGCTGGTCGCCCGGCTCAGCTCCACCACCGGGTGGTCGACGACCGTCCCCCTCGCCGGGCCGGTCGACGTCGACGGCCGGGGTCGCGTCCACGCCCCGCTGGCCCTCGACCGGCTGGAGCAGCGCGGGGCGGTCGTTGCGCAGCAGACCGGCATGCCGTTCGAGGGGATGACCGTCGAGCTGGTCGCCGTCGTCCGGCACGGCGGCGGCACCTGGCGCCCCGCCGTCGCCCTGCAGCTCACGGCGCAGCAGCTGCGCCTCGCCGGCGACCCCGCGACCCTGACCGTGGCGGAGGGCGCCGACGCGGGCGCCTCCGGCACGGCGACGCCCGCCGCCCCCACACCGGCGAGCCGGCTGACGGACCTGCTCGGCTGGCGCCCGTCCGGACTGCTCACGACGTTCGCCCTCACCCTCGCCGCCGGTGGCGGGGTGGCGGTCGTCCGGCGGCGTCGCGAGGAGGACGACGCGGACCGCGCCCGGCGCCGTCTGGGCCGGCTGCTGGTCGAGACGCGGCCGTCCGACCTCGACGGGCTGCGGGTCGTGCAGGTGGCGTCACCGGACGAGCTCGCCCGGCTGGCCGAGCGCTACGGGCTGCTGGTCCTGCACTGGACCGAGGCCGGCACCGCCGTGTTCGTCGTCCAGGACGACGGCACCGCCTACCGCTGGACGACGGCCGACGCGGGCAGCCCTGCGTCCGCAGCAGCAGAGGTGCCGGCCTCGGGCGAGCGCCCGGCAGAGCAGGACCCGGTGGACCGCGAGCTCCTGGAGGCGGCCCGGCTCGAGGTCGAGCGCCGGGAGGCGGCCCGGCAGGAGGCAGCCCGGCAGGAGGCGGCCCGGCAGGTGGCGGCCCGGCTGGAGGCGGCCCGGCAGGAGCGGCTGCGCCGGGAGGCGGAGCGCCGTCGCGCGGCCGAGGTCGCCGAGCAGGCGCGGGCGCAGGCAGCACGCGCCCAGGCCGCGCGGGTGGAGGCGGAGCGGGTCGAGCAGCGCCTGCGTGACGCCGCCGAGCAGGCGCAGCAGGCCTGGCTCGACCTCGAGCGGGCCCACAGCGGTTCGGCCTCCGCGGCCACTGTCCCGGCACCCCGGGAAGCCTGCGAGGACGCAGCCCTGGCGGACGGCCCTCCGCGCCAGGCGAGGTGAGCTAGCGCCAGGCCGAGGCCTGCCAGGCCCCCGGGCCGGCGGGTGGCAGGGACGCGCGCAGGTGGGAGCGCCAGCGCGACGGCACGACGTCCGCAGCGGCGGCCGGGCCGCCGCGGCTGGCCAGGACCGCCACCAGGGCGGCGACCTGCTCGGGCGACGGGTCGCCCCGCACGATCCTCAGCAGGGGGGTGGTGTCACTCATCGTCGTCCTCCATCAGCAGCTCGACCTCGCAGCCGAACTGCCACGCGGGCACCTGGTAGCCGGCCGTGCTGAGCTGCCCGACCAGCCGCTCGCCCGCCGCGTGCACGAGCGCCGACGCCGTCTGGGCCGGCTCGGGGGTCCCCTCGGGCAGGCCGACCAGCAGGTGCAGGGCCAGCTCCTCGACCTCGAGGTCGACGTCCTCGTCGTCGTCCGGCACGTCGGCGCCGAGCACGGCGAGGGCGGCGCTGTGGAACGAGGCCATGGCGTGGTCGAACTCGTCCTCGGCGGCCTCCAGGCGGGGGTCGTCCAGATCGGGCTCGTCCTGCACCCCCACCGTCTCGACGGCGGCGGCCCAGGCGTCGACGCGGGCGTGCAGGGCGGCGACGGCGTCGTCCAGTGCGGTCACGACAGACTCCTAGAGGGGGATGTTGCCGTGCTTCTTGGCCGGGAGGCTCTCCCGCTTGCCCTGCAGCTGGCGCAGCGCCTTGGCCACCTCGCGGCGGGTCTGCGACGGCTCGATGACGGCGTCGACGAAGCCGCGCTCGGCCGCGATGTACGGCGTCGCGAAGGTGTCCTCGTACTCGGTCATGAACGCGGCGCGGGCGGTGTCGGGGTCCTTCGCGGCGGCGATCTCCTTGCGGCGCACGATGTTGACCGCGCCGAGCGCCCCGACGACGGCGACCTGCGCGGTCGGCCAGGCGAGGTTGACGTCGGCCCCGAGGTGCTTGGACCCCATCGCGACGTAGGAGCCGCCGTAGGCCTTGCGCGTGATGACCGTGACGAGCGGGACGGTGGCCTCGCTGTAGGCGTACAGCAGCTTGGCGCCGTGGCGGATGATGCCGGCGTGCTCCTGGCCGACACCGGGGAGGTAGCCCGGGACGTCGCAGAACGTGAGGACCGGGATGTTGAACGCGTCGCAGGTGCGGACGAAGCGCGCGGCCTTCTCGGAGGCGTCGATGTCGAGCGTCCCGGCGAACTGCATCGGGTTGTTGGCGACGACGCCGACGCTGCGGCCCTCGATGCGGCCGAAGCCGGCGACGATGGACGGCGCCCAGAGCGACTGCACCTCGAGGAACTCGCCGTCGTCGAGCACCGCCTCGATGATGTGCTTCATGTCGTACGGCGCGTTGTTGCTGTCCGGGATGACGGTGTCGAGCTCCAGCAGGGGCTCCTCGGCGAGCGCGTCGACAGGGTCGACGACCGGGACCTCGGAGAGGTTGTTGCTCGGGAGGTAGCTGAGCAGGACCTTCGCGAGCTCGAGCGCCTCCTCCTCGTCCGCGCTCATGAAGTGCGCGACGCCGGACTTCGAGTTGTGGGTCCGCGCGCCGCCGAGGTCCTCGATGGTGATGTCCTCACCGGTGACGGTCTTGATGACGTCCGGCCCGGTGATCATCATGGCGCTGTTCTGGTCGACCATGAGGTTGAAGTCGGTGAGCGCAGGGCTGTAGACGTGGCCGCCGGCGCAGTTGCCCAGGATCAGGCTGATCTGCGGGATGACCCCGGAGGCCATCACGTTGCGGTAGAAGATGTCGCCGTAGAGCGCCAGGCCCATGATCCCCTCCTGGATCCGGGCGCCCGACCCCTCGTTGATGCCGACGATCGGGCAGCCGGTCTTCAGCGCCAGGTCCATGACCTTGCGGATCTTCTCGCCGTAGACCTCGCCGAGCGCCCCGCCGAAGACGGTGGCGTCCTGGCTGAACACGCAGACCGGGCGGCCGTCGACGGTGCCGTACCCGGTGATGACGCCGTCGCCGGTGGGGCGGTTCTTCTCCAGCCCGAAGTCGCGGGCGCGGTGCCGGGTGAGCGCGTCGGTCTCGGTGAAGCTGCCCTCGTCGAGGAAGCCCTCGATCCGCTCGCGCGCGGTGGACTTGCCCTTCTCCCGGCGCTTCGCCAGCGCGGCCTCGCTCCCGGCGTGCAGCGACTCGTCCACCCGGCGGCGCAGCTCGGCCAGCTTGCCCGCTGTCGTGTGGAGGTCCGGCGTGTCGATCGGCTCAGCAGTCACGGGGCGAACCTACCGAGGACACTGCCGAGGGTGTACGCCGACCTGTCCCGACCGCCCCTCGTCGCGGCGCCGCTGGCCCGCGCCCTCGCGCCCGACGGCTGGCGGGTCGAGGTGCTGGAGGAGACGACGTCGACCAACGCCGTCGTCGCCGAGCGGGCCGAGGCGGGCGAGCCCGAGGGGCTGGTCGTCGTCGCCGAGCGCCAGACGTCGGGGCGCGGCCGGCTCGACCGGCAGTGGGTGTCGCCTCCCCGGGCAGGCCTGACCTTCTCGGTGCTGCTGCGGCCCGACCTGGCGACGGCCGGCTGGCTGCCGCTGCTCGGCGGGCTCGCCGTGGCCGACGCCCTGCGCGACCGGTGCGGGGTCGACGCCGTCCTCAAGTGGCCGAACGACGTCCTGGTGGGGGAGCGCAAGGTCTGCGGGCTGCTGGCGCAGGTCGCGGGCGGGGGCGTCGTCCTCGGGATCGGCCTCAACGTCACCACCCGTGAGGACGAGCTGCCCCCGGACCGCCCCGCGACGTCGCTGCAGCTCGCCGGCGCCACGACGACCGACCGCGACACCCTGCTGCGGGCCGTCCTGCGCTCGCTGCGCAGCACCCTCGCCGACGCCGACGAGGACGCCTACCGGGCCCGCTGCTCCACGATCGGGCGCCGGGTGCGGGTCGAGCTGGCCGACACCGCCGTCGAGGGGACGGCCACCGCGGTCGACGACGACGGCCGGATCGTCGTCGACGGCCGGCACTACGGCGCAGGCGACGTCGTCCACCTGCGGCCCGCGTGAGGCTGACCGAGGGGGAGGAGCTGGTCCTGGACCTCCGGCCGCACCCGAAGGCGCTGGTGCTGCCCGTCCTGGTGCTGCTCCTCGTGCTCGCGGCGGCGGGCTTCGGGCTCGCCCGCGTCGACGTCGGCTGGGGGCGCGCGGTCGTCGCCGTCGTCGCGGTGCTCCTGCTGGCCCGGCTGTCGCTGCTGCCGTGGCTGCGCTGGCGGGCGACGCGCTTCGTGCTGACCGACGAGCGGATCGGCCTGCGCAGCGGGGTGCTCCGGCGGGCCGGGCGCGACGTCCCGCTGACCCGCGTGGACGAGGTGACCTTCACCCGGACGCTCCTGCAGCGGCTGCAGGGCTGCGGCACCCTGCGGGTCTCGGCGGGCGACGGCGGGGCCGTGGTCGTCGAGGACCTGCGCGACGTCGAGGCCGTGCAGCGCGAGGTCTACCGCCAGCTCGACGGGGGAGGGCGGTGACCACCGACCACGACCCGCTGGAGGAGGCGCTGCTCGGGGCGCCCTGCACCCTGACCCGCGAGGAGGTGAGTGCGCGCGCCGGCGTCCCCGAGCCCGCCGCCCGGGCCGTCTGGGTCGCCATGGGCTTCGCCGAGGTGGCTCCGGGCGACCGCGCCTTCACCGAGCGGGACGCCGAGGCGCTGCGGACCGTGGCCGCGCTGCGCCAGCTGGGCCTCGTCGACAGCGACACCCTGCTCGTGCTCGCCCGCGCGATGGGCCAGAGCCTGTCCCGGCTGGCCGAGGCGGTCGTCGAGGTCGTCATGGCGCAGCGCGGGGAGCTCAGCGTCGAGCAGTCCCGCGAGGTCGCCCTCGCGGGGGCGTCGTCGGCGCTGCCCGGCCTGGAGAAGCTCGTCCTGCACGTCTGGCAGCGGCAGTTCGCGGCAGCCACGGCGCGCTCGCTGGTCGTGGAGCGCGAGGGCGGCCTGCCGGTGCTCGCCGTCGGCTTCGTCGACCTCGTCGACTTCACCCGCTCCACCCGGGCGTGGACCAGCACCGAGCTCGAGCGCACCCTCGAGCGCTTCGAGCGCGACGTCGCCCTGCGGGTCGCCGCCGTCGGGGGCCGCGTGGTCAAGACGCTCGGCGACGAGGTGCTCTACGCGACCGGCAGCGCCGCCAGCGCCGTCGAGGTCGCGCTCGACACCGTCGAGGCGCACGAGGACGACGACGAGCTGCCGTCGGTGCGCGCCGGCGTGGCCCAGGGCCCGGTGCTCGTGCGCATGGGCGACGTCTTCGGGCAGCCGGTCAACCTGGCCAGTCGCCTCACCGACGAGGCTCGGCCCGGCACGGTCCTGGTCGACGAGGTCGCGGCCGAGGCGCTGGCCGACCTGTTCGACGTCCGTCGGCTGCGGCGGCGCTCGGTGCGCGGCTACAAGGCGCTGGTGCCGTCCCTGGTGCGCCGTAGGGTCGCGCCATGAGCCTGCACGACCTCGAGGTCGAGACCCTGACCGGCACCCGCACCACCCTCGGCGAGCTGGTCGGGGGCAAGGCGGCGCTCGTCGTCAACGTCGCGTCCCGGTGCGGGCTGACGCCGCAGTACACCGGGCTGGAGCAGCTGCACGAGGACGTCGACGGGCTGGTCGTCGTCGGGGTGCCGTGCAACCAGTTCGGCGAGCAGGAGCCCGGCACCGCCGAGGAGATCGGCACCTTCTGCAGCGCCACCTACGGCGTCACCTTCCCGATGCTCGCCAAGACCGACGTGAACGGCTCCTCGCGCTCGCCCCTGTTCGAGGCGCTCACCGCGGTCCCGGACGCCGCCGGGGAGGCGGGGGACGTGCAGTGGAACTTCGAGAAGTGGCTGCTCTCGCCGGCCGGCGAGGTCGTCGCCCGCTTCCGGCCGCTGGTCGAGCCGCACGACCCCGCTCTGGTGGAGGCCGTCGCGCAGGTGACCGCCGGCTAGCGCTCGCGCGTGTCGAGGACGACGGCGGCCATGACGTCGCCGTCGCCCGCGGCCGTCTCCACGGCCTCCGGCTGCGTCCAGACGAAGCGGCGGTAGCTCCAGAACCGGAACAGCGTCCCGAGGACGAGGCCGACGCCGTTGGCCGCGACGTTGTCGGCCAGTGCCGAGCGCAGGTCCAGGACGTAGTGCGACACCCCCAGGCAGGCCAGCGCGATGGCCAGCCCGATGGCGTTGAACAGGACGAACAGGCCGGACTCCCGGCCGACCGACGCCCGCTCGCGGTGGCGGAACGACCAGTACCGGTTGAGCACGAAGGCGTTGGTCGCCGAGACCACCGTCGAGACCACCTTGGCGGTCAGCGGCTTGTGCGGGGCGACCGCGAGGACCGCGTTGAACACGGCCAGGTCGATGCCGTAGCTGACCGCGCCGACGGCGCCGAACTTGGCGGCCTCCCGGGCCACGACGTCGTACTTGCCGCGGAGCTGCGCCACCACCGTCACGCTCACGACGCTACCGGTGGCACGATGGCCCGGCCCTGCGAGCGCTGGCGCACCGCTGTCTGTCGAAGGAGCTGGGACCGCTGAGCTGGATCGCCCTCGAAGGCGCCGTCAACGTCCGCGACGTCGGGGGCCTGCCCACGGTCGACGGCCGCTCCACCCGCCCGGGCGTCCTCGTCCGCGCCGACAACCTGCAGGAGCTCACACCGGCCGACGTCGTCCGCCTCACCCGCGACCTCGGCGTCCGCACGGTGGTGGACCTGCGCACCGACACCGAGCGCAGGCTCGAGGGACCGACGCCGCTGCAGGGCACGGACGTCGTCCACCACGGGCTGTCCCTCGTGCCGCACCGGGAGGGCCAGGACGACCTCGAGCGGGCGATCCCGCACCGCGCCTCCCGCGCCGGGAGCAGCCCCACCGACATGACCGGCTACTACGTCGGCTACGTCGAGGACGCCCCGGCGAACCTCGCGGCGGCCCTCAGGGTCCTCGCCGACCCGTCGTCGGGAGCGACCGTCGTGCACTGCGCGGCGGGCAAGGACCGCACCGGGGTGGTCGTGGCGCTGGCGCTGTCCCTGGCCGGGGTCAGCCGGCAGGTCGTCGTCGAGGACTACGTCGCGAGCGCACAGGTCATCGACGCGATCCTACGCCGGCTCGAGGCCCGCCCGTCCTACGGCGACCTCGGGACCGTCGACGTCGCCGACATCACGCCGGTCGCCTCCTCGATGGAGCGCTTCCTCGACCACGTGGACGCGGCCTACGGCGGGCCGCACGGACTGGCCCTCGCGGTCGGGCTCGACGAGGAGACGGTGGCGCGGCTGGTCCGCCGGCTCGTCGGCCCGTCCGCGCACGGCTCCTCGTGACGCGTCCCACCGTCCGCGCGGCCACGGGGCTGCCCGTCGTCGGCATGGTCGGCGGCGGTCAGCTCTCCCGGATGACCCACCAGGCGGCGATCGCCCTCGGACTGTCCCTGCGGGTGCTGGCGGACTCCACCCACGACAGCGCGGCGCTCGTGGCGTCCGGCGTCGTCGTCGGGGAGCACACGTCGCTGGAGGACCTGCGCGCCTTCGCCGAGGGGTGCGAGGTGGTCACCTTCGACCACGAGCACGTCCCCGGCGGCCTGCTCGAGGCGCTCGAGGCCGAGGGCGTGCCGATCGCGCCCGGTGCGGCGGCCCTGCGGCACGCCCAGGACAAGCTCGTCATGCGCGAGCGGCTGTCCGCGCTCGGCGTCCCCGTGCCGCCCTTCACCCCCGTCGCCACCCGCGCCGACGTCGAGGGCTTCGGCCGGCACGTCGGGTGGCCGCTCGTGCTGAAGGCCGCCACCGGGGGCTACGACGGCAAGGGCGTCTGGGTCGTGCAGGACCTCGACGAGGCGGACGAGGTGCTGGCCAGCGGTGTCCGGCTGCTGGCCGAGCAGCTCGTCCCGCTGCAGCGCGAGCTCGCGGCCGTGGTCGCCCGGTCGCCGTACGGGCAGGCGGCGGCCTGGCCGGTGGTCGAGACGGTGCAGGAGGACGGCATCTGCGTCGAGACGGTCGCCCCCGCGCCGGGCCTGTCCGAGGAGCGGGCGCTGGAGGCGCAGGGCCTGGCGCTGCGCCTCGCGGACGAGCTCGGCGTCGTCGGGGTGCTGGCCGTCGAGCTGTTCGAGACCAGCCTTCCCGACGGGAAGGGCAGCCTCGTCGTCAACGAGCTCGCCATGCGTCCGCACAACAGCGCCCACTGGACGATCGAGGGCGCCCGCACCTCGCAGTTCGAGCAGCACCTGCGGGCCGTCCTCGACTACCCGCTGGGCGAGACCCGGCAGACGGCGCCGTGGGTCGTGATGGCCAACCTGCTCGGCGGGCTGACGGAGGGGCTGGACGAGCGGCTGCACATGCTGTTCGCCCGCGATCCGGGGCTGAAGGTCCACCTCTACGGCAAGACGATCACGCCCGGGCGCAAGATCGGGCACGTGACGGTGCTCGGGGACGACCTCGACGACGTCCGCCGCCGTGCCCGCGAGGGCGCCCACTACCTGAGGACCGGTTCGTGGCTGTCGTAGGCGTCGTCATGGGGTCGGACTCCGACTGGCCCGTCATGCAGGGCGCCGCCGAGGCGCTGCGCGAGTTCGACGTGCCGCACGAGGTGCACGTCGTCAGCGCGCACCGGACGCCCCGCGACATGCTCGACTGGGCCTCGGCGGCCGCGGACCGCGGGCTCCGGGTCGTCATCGCCGGCGCCGGCGGTGCTGCCCACCTGCCGGGGATGGTCGCGTCGATGACGCCGCTCCCGGTGATCGGCGTCCCTGTGCCGCTCAAGCACCTGGACGGCATGGACTCCCTGCTCTCCATCGTGCAGATGCCCGCAGGTGTGCCCGTGGCGACCGTGTCGATCGGCGGCGCCCGGAACGCGGGCCTGCTCGCGGTGCGCATCCTGGCGTCGTCCGACCCTGCGCTGCTGGCGCGGATGCGCGCCTTCCAGGACGCCCTGGCCGAGAGCGCGCGCGCCAAGGACGCCGCCCTCCAGGCGCAGCTCTAGCGTCAGGCGGCGCGGGTGGCCGCGGCGAGCAGCCGGGCGACCGACTCGCGGACGGCCGCGTCGCCGAGACCGTTCAGCACGGTCGCGGTGTCGATGGCCGGCGCGGGCGGGAGCAGCTGCTCGAGCCGCTGACGTGGCGTCGGGGAGGCGTCCATGCCCTGCTGATCGGCCGCACACCGCGGCGCGTGAGTCAGCGGGGCCCGTGCGCCGCCCACTCGATCTTGGGGCACCTGTCCTGCACGACCAGCAGCCCGGCCGCCCGGGCCCGCGCGGCGGACTCCTCGTCGCGCACACCGAGCTGCATCCACACGCCCTGCGCCCCGACCGCGACGGCCTCGTCCACCACCGGCCCGACGAGGCGGCTGTTCACGAAGCAGTCGACGACGTGCACCGGGAAGGGCACGTCCGCCAGGGCGGGGTAGCCCTGCTCGCCGTGCACCGTCTCCGCCCGGGGGTGCACCGGGACGACCCGCTTGCCGCGGGCCTGGAGGAACGCCGCCACCCCGTACGCCGCCCTGGAGGTGTCGTTCGACAGCCCGACGACGGCCCAGGTCTCCAGGGCCAGCAGGGCGGCGACGTCGCTGCTCACGAGTCGGACCCGGTGATGTCGCGCGTGTAGACCTTGTCGGCGACGTCCTCGAGGACGGGGTCCTGCCGGTTGGCGATGATGACGTCGCAGCGCTTCTTGAACTCGTCGAGGTCGGTGACCACCTCCGAGCCGTAGAACACCTCGTCCTCGAGCGCCGGCTCGTAGACGACGACCGGGACGCCCTTGGCCTTGATCCGCTTCATGACGCCCTGGATCGAGGACGACCGGAAGTTGTCCGACCCCGACTTCATGATCAGCCGGTAGACGCCCACGGTCGAGGGCCGCCGCTTGAGGATGTCGGCGGCGATGAAGTCCTTGCGGGTGGTGTTGGCCTCGACGATCGCGCTGATGAGGTTCTGCGGGACGTCGGTGTAGTTGGCCTGCAGCTGCTTGGTGTCCTTGGGCAGGCAGTAGCCGCCGTACCCGAAGGAGGGGTTGTTGTAGTAGTCGCCGATGCGGGGGTCGAGGCCGACCCCCTGGATGATCTGCCCGGTGTTCAGCCCGTGGGTGAGCGCGTAGGTGTCGAGCTCGTTGAAGTACGCCACGCGCAGCGCGAGGTAGGTGTTGGCGAACAGCTTGACCGCCTCGGCCTCGGTCGAGTCGATGAGCAGGACGGGGGCGTCCTTGCTGACCGCGCCCTCGAGCAGGAGGTCGGCGAAGCGCTGCCCGCGCTCGCCCCGGTCGCCGACGATGATCCGCGAGGGGTGCAGGTTGTCGTGCAGGGCGCGGCCCTCGCGCAGGAACTCCGGCGAGAAGACGATCGAGGCGCCCGGGTGCGTCTCGCGCATGCGGGCGGTGAAGCCCACCGGCACCGTCGACTTCACGACGACCGTCGCGGTCGGGTTCAGCCGCACGACGTCGGCGATGACCGCCTCCACCGAGCCGGTGTTGAAGTAGTTCGTCGTCTCGTCGTAGTCGGTGGGGGTCGCGACGATGACGAACTCGGCGCCGTCGTAGGCCCTCGCCGGGTCCAGGGTGGCCTCGAGGTCCAGCTCCCGCGTCCGCAGGTGCTCCTGCAGCTCCTCGTCGATGATCGGCGACTCGCGCCGGTTGATCATCTCGACCTTGGCCGGGTCGATGTCGAGGGCGACCACCGTGTTGTGCTGCGCGAGGACGGCGGCGTTGGACAGCCCGACGTAGCCGGTCCCGGCGACGGCGATGCGGGGCTTGGCGGCGGGCGTGTCCATGGCGGGGGAGCCTAGTCAGGAGGGCCCGGGACGGGGCCTTCCCACAGGGCGCGCTGAGCGCGTCCGCCCTACCATCGGTGCATGGCCACGAGCGACCCTTCGTACTCCCTGTACTCCCTCACCGAGGAGCACGAGCTGCTCCGCAAGTCGGTGCGCAGCCTCGCCGAGGACAAGATCGCGCCGCGCGCGACCGAGATCGACGAGGCGGCCGAGTACCCGTGGGACGTCCACGAGGAGCTCAAGCGCGCCGACCTGCTCGCGATCCACGTCCCCGAGGAGTACGGCGGCGCGGGTGCGGACCGCATCGCCCACTCGATCGTCGTCGAGGAGGTCGCCCGCGTGTGCGCCTCCAGCAGCCTCATCGTCGCCGGCAACAAGCTCGGCACGATGGGCCTGATCCTGTCGGGCAGCGAGGAGCTCAAGCAGGAGTTCCTGCCGAAGGTCGCCACCGGCGAGTACACGTTCTCCTACGCCCTGTCCGAGCGGGAGGCCGGCTCCGACGCCGCCGCGATGAAGACCCGTGCGGTGCGCGACGGCGACTCCTACGTCCTCAACGGCACCAAGTGCTGGATCACCGGCGCCGGGGTCAACACCCACTACACGGTCATGGCCGTCACCGACCCGGGCAAGGGCGCCAAGGGCATCAGCGCCGTTCGTCGTCAGCAAGGACGACCCGGGCTTCTCGGTCGGCACCAAGGAGCGCAAGATGGGGATCAAGGGCTCCCCGACCTGCGAGATCTACTTCGAGGACTGCCGCATCCCGGCCAGCCGCATGATCGGCGAGGAGGGCACCGGCTTCATCACGGCGCTCAAGACCCTCGACCACACCCGCTCGATGATCGGCGCGCAGGCCGTCGGGATCGCCCAGGGCGCCCTCGACGCCGCGATCGCCTACACCAAGGAGCGCGTGCAGTTCGGCAAGCCGGTCAGCGCCAACCAGGGCGTGCAGTTCATGCTCGCCGACATGGCCATGAACGTCGAGGCCGCCCGCCAGCTGGTCTACGTCGCCAACGCCTCCGCCGAGCGGGGCGCCCCCGACCTCACCTTCCTGTCGAGCGCCAGCAAGACGTTCGCCTCCGACGTCGCCATGAAGGTCACGGTCGACGCCGTCCAGCTGTTCGGCGGCTACGGCTACACCCGCGACTTCCCGGTCGAGCGCATGATGCGCGACGCCAAGATCACCCAGATCTACGAGGGCACGAACCAGGTCCAGCGGATGGTCATGGCCCGGGCGATCCTCGCGTAGGACCAGACCGACCAGCGCCCGCTCCCCGGTCCGGGGCAGCGGGCGCTGTCGTGTCTAGGGTCGGTGCGTGGAGACCGCCCGAGCCCTGGCCGCCGGTGTCCGGTCGGGCGCCCTCGACCCCGTCGACCTCGTGGAGCAGGCCCTCGCGCGGCTCGGCGACGATCCGTGGGGCGCCTTCGCCCTGGTCGACGCCGAGGGCGCCCGGGCCCAGGCCCGCTCCTGCCTCCCGGGGCCGCTTCAGGGCGTGCCCGTGGGGGTCAAGGACCTCTTCGACGTGGCCGGGCAGGTCACCCGGGCCGGCAGCGAGGTGCCGGCCGGTCCGCCCGCCACCGCGGACAGCCCGGTGGTCGCCCGGCTGCGGGCCGCCGGGGCCGTGGTCCTGGGCCGGACCCGGACGCACGAGTTCGCCTGGGGCATCACGACCCGCCACCCCCGCACCGGCGGGACGGCCAACCCGGCGGACCTCGGCCGGGTCGCGGGCGGCTCGAGCGGAGGATCGGCCGCCGCGGTCGCGGCCGGCGTGGTGCCCCTCGCGGTCGGCACCGACACCGGAGCGTCGATCCGCCTGCCCGCCGCCTGGTGCGGCGTCGTCGGGTTCAAGCCGACCCACGGCAGCGTCCCGCTCGACGGCGTCGTGCCGCTCGCGCCGTCGCTCGACACCGGGGGGCCGCTCACGGGCGACGTCGAGGACGCCCGGTTGGCGTTCGAGGTGCTGTCCGGCCGGCCGCTCCCGGCGCCCCGGCCCGTGAGCGGGTTGCGGCTCGGGGTCGTGGGAGCGCCCGGGCTGCAGGACGTCGCCGAGAGCGCGGGCCTGCGCCTCAGCGAGCAGACCTGGCCGCTGCACGCGGAGCTCGTGCGGGCGTACGGCGTCGTGCAGGGCGCGGAGGCCTTGGGGTGGCACCGCGCGACCGGGCGCTGGCCGGCGCACGCGGAGCAGTACGGGGACGACGTCCGAGGGCAGCTCGAGCGCTGCGAGCAGATCACGGCCGAGCAGCTGCGTGCCGCGCAGGAGGTCCGGGCCGAGCTGCGGCGTCACCTGGCGATGCTGTTCGAGGACGTCGACGTCCTGCTCGCCCCCGTCGCGCTCTGCGGCCCGGCGACGACGGCCCAGCCGGACACCGGACGGTACGACGGCGTCGAGGCTCCGCTGCGCGACCTCGTGCTGCCGTGGACCGTCCCGGTCAACCTCGGGGGCCTGCCGGCCTGCACCGTGCGAGCCGGGGTCGACGCCGACGGGCTCCCCGTGGGCGTCCAGGTGGTGGGCCGGCCAGGGGCGGACGGCCTCGTGCTCGACGTGGCGGCCGCGCTCGACCGCTGATCGAGGAAGACCCGTTCGGCTCAGCAGACGGGGTGCGGACCGGCCGAAGCAGGACATGTCGGAACACCGTCAGACCTGCAGGAGGTCCCCGTGGCACCCACGACCACCGTCCCCGCCCAGCGCGAGAGCCTGACGTCGGCCCTGCTCCGCTCGGGCGTGCCCCTGACGCTCCTGCTCGACCTGGCGGACCCGCAGGGGCCGCACAGCCGGGAGCTGTACCGCAGTGAGCGCCCGGCGCGCGCCGAGGGCTAGGAGCCGGACAGCAGCTGGCTGCGCAGGAAGTCCTGCGTCTGCCGGGACGCCCCGAGCTTGCCCCAGCCGTGGCCCTGTCCGGCGATGAGCCGGGCCTCGACGGTGCCGCCGCGGCAGCCCGACCACGTGTAGACGTCGGCCGCGGTCTCCTTGGCCAGCGTCGGGGCCGAGCAGCCGGCGCTCGAGGTGAGCTCCTTGAGCGTGGCGTTGACCGGCTTCGGCGACAGGCCGAGGGCCTGGACGAAGTTCGACTTCTCGAGGCCGATCGTGCCGTCCTTCTGGCCGTGCAGGGTGAGGACGTCGGGGACGCTGATGTCCTTGGCGCAGGGGCTCTCGAGCGAGCCGCTCACGACGACCGCGGCGGCCAGCTCCCCCGGGCGGGCGCAGACGTAGCGGTAGGCGAGCATGCCGCCGCTGGAGTAGCCGACCATCGCGGTCCGCGAGCGGTCGACCGGCGTGCGGGAGGCGACGTCCTTCAGGACGGCGTCCACGAAGGCGACGTCGTCGATGCCCTCGCGGCGGGGCAGGCCGCAGCACTCGCCGGCGTCCCAGGAGCGGTCGAAGCCGGCGGGGTAGACCAGCGTCGCGCCCTGGGAGGTGAGGCCGGCCAGCTCGGTCTCGGTCTCGACCCCGCCGGGCGTGCCGCCCTCCTGGTGCAGGACGACGACGACAGCGGCCTTCTGGTCCTTGGCGAGGCCGGTGGCGGGCTTGAGCAGGTAGTTCCGCTCCCGGCCCTCGACCCGCAGGGAGTGCTCGCCCGCGACGGGGGAGGCGCCCGTCCGGGACTCCTTCGCCTGCGCACCGGTGCAGCCGGACAGGACCGCCGCGACGAGCAGCAGCAGCGCCGTCAGGGGGGCGCGGCGGGCGGGGGCGAAGGACACGGTCAGGGTGCTCCAGGTCGAGGTGCGGCAGGGGGTCGCCGTCGGGGACAGTCTGTCACGCGGTCCCGGTCTGCAGGGTGTCTCGGCGGGACGGGCGAGGTTCTTCACACCAGGCGAGGGAGCCCCGCGAGGTCGACGCCGGCGCAGGCCGTCACCCGTTCGGCCGCAGCGAGGGCGGGCAGGTCGGCGTCGCCGCGGACCAGGACCAGCCCGGCTCCGGCCCGCAGGGCACCGAGCAGGGCGGCCAGGCCGTCCGGGCCCCCGGGGTCGAGCACGGTGAGCAGCCGGTCGTCGGGTCCGAGCCCGGCGACGGTGTCGACCGTCGGCTCCACCCGCGGCAGCGGCCGGGGCCCGCCGAAGTGGTCGCCGTGCCCGGGGACCTCGCGGGCGTAGTCCTGCACCAGTGCCGGCAACGGCCCGCAGGGCGCGCCGAGGGGGTGCCCGGACAGCGCGAGCACCTCGTCGACGCCGTCGGCCTCGTCCAGCCGGTCGGCGAGCACGAAGGCGGCCGCGCAGTCGTCGACCGACCCCACGACGGCCGTCGCCCCCGACGCCACGACGCCCAGCAGGACGGCGACGGTCTGCCAGTGCAGGGGCAGCAGCAGCCCCACGCGCTGCGGCCCGCCGAGGCCGTCGACGAGCAGGTTCGCCGTCTTGGCCGCCCAGTTCGCCGTCGTGGCGCCGGACAGCTCGACCCGCCCCTCCGGCGCGTACAGCGTCAGCAGGGGTGCGGCGGGGTCGCGCTCGCCGACGAGGCCGCCGGTGAGGTCGCTCAGGCTGCGCAGGGGTCCACCGCGGCGGTCTTGACCTCGGCCGAGGCCGAGGGGCGGGGGCTGGCGGCCCTCGTGGGCGCGCCCGTGACGGTCACGGCCCTGGCGCCGGTGTAGCCGGAGCCGACGAGGAGCTGGAGCTTGCCGCTGGTGAGCGAGGGGTCCAGCTGCAGCTGGGACCCGGGCACGGCGGCCGCCAGGGTGCGGGCGGAGTCGGCGCGGTCGCTGCCGTAGCGGACGATCGTGGTGGTCGCCCCGGTGCCCTCGTTGCCGGGCGTGCCGAGGACGGCGAACCCGGCCTCGCGCAGGTCGGTGGCGGCGCGGCGTCCGAGGCCCGCGACCCCCGCGCCGTTCAGCACCTCGACCCGGACCCGGGCCGGCGGGACCGTCAGGGCGGCGGCTGCCGAGGCCTTCGGCGTCGGCGCGGGGGCGCCGGGCGGGACGTCGTCCCGGACGGCCTGGAAGAGCTGCTCGCCCTTCGCGTCGTCGAGCAGGACGACCGACTCGAGCAGGCCGGCGGCGTTGCGCTTGCTGCCGTTGATGCTCGTGACCGGGACGGTGGCGAAGCTGACGCCGCCGGCGTTGAAGCTCCGGAAGCGGAGCGCGAGGTCGCGCAGGTCGCTGACCTCGAGCTGGTCGTCGACCTGGAGCGAGCTGGTGGCG
Organism: uncultured Actinomycetota bacterium; assembly: GCA_963761655.1. Taxonomy (GTDB): domain Bacteria; phylum Actinomycetota; class Actinomycetes; order Mycobacteriales; family SCTD01; genus RYN-122. The sequence continues at coordinate 507,368 of CAVXHI010000011.1, read as the reverse complement.
ACGTTGAGGAAGCCGTTCAGGCGCAGCGGGTTCGCCAGGGTGCCGGCGCTCAGCACCTTGCGGATCACCGCCCCGACGAACTGCTGCTGCCTGGCGATCCGGTCGAGGTCGCCGTTGGGGAGCTTCTTGCGCTGCCGCACGAACGCCAGCGCCTGGTCGCCCCCGACGTGGCTGCGGCCGGCGGGCAGGTCGATGCCGCTGTCCTTCTCCTTGGCGGCCTTCGGCAGGCAGACGTCGATGCCGCCGAGCTTGTCGACCATGCCCTTGAAGCCCTCGAAGTCGATCTGCACGTAGTGGTCGACCCGGACCTGGCTGAGCTCCTCGACGGTCTCGATGAGCAGCGACGGGCCGCCGATCTGGAACGACCGGTTGAGCTTGCCCATCTGCGCCGGCACGACCTTGCCGTCGACCGGGTTCACGTGGCTGGGGATGCTCACGTAGGAGTCGCGCGGGAAGCTGATCAGCTGCGCCTGCTGGCTGCGGCCGCCGTACAGGTGGGCGAGGATCACGGTGTCGGCACGCTGGCCCTGCACGAAGTTCTTCCCCGTGCCCTGCACCCCGACGCCGGCCTTGAGGTCACCGCGGCTGTCCGAGCCGACGAGCAGGAAGTTCTCGGCGTCGCGAGGGGCCGCGGCCGGACGGTTCGTCCCGCCGGGCAGGACGCCGGCGATGCGGTCGATCCGGCCGTCGTAGTGGCGCACCAGGGCGTAGCCGGCGCCGGCGACGCCGAGCACCGACACCGACGTGACGATCGCGATCCAGGACAGGACGCGGGCGAACCGGCGGCCGCGGGTGGGCGGCGGCGGCAGGACCGGCTGCGACGGGCGGCGCGGCGGCAGCGTGCTGCGGTACGCCTGGGTCGCGGCAGGGAGGTCGGGCTCCCCGCCGCCGGGGCGCAGCGGCGAGCGCTCGGGGTAGGCCGACGTCGGCGGCTCGCCGTCGCGCCAGTCCCTCGGGTCGTCTGCCACGGAGCTCCTCGTCGGTCGTGCCCACGGGGCGGCTGCGCCGTCCCTGCCTCCGAGGACGAGCGCGGCGGCAGCACGGTTCCACCTGTGGCCCAGCCCTCAGACTACTGAGCGGGTGTCCTCCTCCGGGCTCCGCCGCGCCAGTAGCCTCCCTGGGCGTGAGAGCCCTCGTCACCGGCGGAGCCGGCTTCATCGGTGCCAACTTCGTCCACTGGACCGCGCAGCACCGGCCGGACGTCGAGGTGACGGTGCTCGACGCCCTCACCTACGCCGCCGACGGCAGCTCTCTCGGCGACGCCGCCCCGCTCGTGCGCGGTGACATCACCGACGCCGCGCTGGTCGACCGCCTCGTCGCCGAGCACGACGTCGTCGTCCACTTCGCGGCCGAGACGCACAACGACAACTCCCTCAGCGACCCCTCGCCGTTCCTGCAGGCCAACGTCGTCGGGACGTTCACGATCCTCGAGGCCGTCCGCCGGCACGGGACCCGGCTGCACCACATCAGCACCGACGAGGTCTACGGCGACCTCGACCTGGACGACCCCGCCCGGTTCACCGAGGACACCCCCTACAACGCCAGCAGCCCCTACAGCGCGACGAAGGCGGGCAGCGACCTGCTGGTCCGCGCCTGGGTCCGGTCGTTCGGGGTCCACGCCACCATCAGCAACTGCTCCAACAACTACGGGCCCTACCAGCACACCGAGAAGTTCATCCCGCGCCAGATCACCAACGTGCTGGACGGTGTGCGTCCCAGGGTCTACGGCGACGGGCTCAACGTCCGCGACTGGATCCACGTCGACGACCACAACAGCGCCGTCTGGACCATCGTCGACAAGGGCCGCTCGGGCGAGACGTACCTGATCGGCGCCGACGGCGAGAAGACCAACCTCGACGTCGTCAAGCAGGTGCTGACGCTGCTCGGGCAGGACGAGGACGCCTTCGACTTCGTGACGGACCGCGCGGGCCACGACCGCCGGTACGCGATCGACAGCACGAAGCTGCGCACCGAGCTCGGCTGGGAGCCGCAGTACCGCGACTTCGCCAGCGGCCTGGCGGCAACGGTCGACTGGTACCGGCAGAACGAGCCCTGGTGGCGCGCGCAGAAGGCCGCCACCGAGGCGCGCTACGCCGCAGCCGGCCAGTCGTGACGTCGCCCGCGGGCACCACCGCCTACCTGGTCACCGGCATGGGCGGGCAGCTGTCCACCGACTTCGTCCAGCTCTGCGCCCCCCTGACGTCGGTGCCGTACTGCCGCGGCCTGACCATCGACGACCTCGACATCACCGACCCGTTCGCGGTCAAGGACACGGTCGCGGAGTGGGCCCGGGTCGTGCGGTCCGACAGCGAGAGCCACCGGCTCGTCGTCGTCAACGCGGCCGCCTACACCGCCGTCGACGCCGCCGAGGGCGACGAGGACACGGCGTACGCCGTCAACGCCGCGGCGCCTGCCCTGCTGGCCCAGGCCTGCGCGACGCAGGGCGCCTCGCTGGTGCACGTCTCGACCGACTACGTCTTCCCGGGTGACCGCGTGGGCGGGCCGCCGTACGAGGTCGACGACCCGACCGGCCCGCAGAGCGCCTACGGCCGGACCAAGCTGGCGGGGGAGCTCGCCGTCCGCGAGCTGCTGCCGCAGGCGCACTGGATCGTCCGGACGGCCTGGGTCTACGGCGCCACCGGCGGCAACTTCGTCAAGACGATGGCCCGGCTCGAGTCCGAGCGGGAGACGGTCAGCGTCGTCGACGACCAGCGCGGGTCGCCCACCTGGAGCCGCGACCTCGCCAAAGGGCTCTTCGCGCTCACCCGCGAGCAGGCCCCGGTCGGCACGTACCACTGCACGAACCGCGGAGAGACGACCTGGTTCGACTTCACGAAGGCGATCTTCGAGGAGCTCGGCGCGGACCCGGCCCGCGTGCTCCCGACGACCACCGACGCGTTCCCCCGCCCGGCGCCCCGCCCGGCGTACAGCGTCATGAGCACCCGGGCGTGGGACGAGGCCGGGCTGCCGCAGATGCCGGGCTGGCGCGAGGCGCTCGCCGAGGCCTTCGCCACCCAGGGTGCCGCCTTCCGTCCCGCGACCTGAGTCCGTGGCCCTCTTCCGCCGTCGGCGCCCGGAGCAGCTGGCGTACGACGCAGGGTGGGCGGCCTACGAGGACGGCCGGTACGGGGACGCCGTGCGCCTGCTCGAGCAGGCGCTGGAGCTGGCCCCGAGCAGCAGCTGGGCGTTCGACCTCGGGCTGATGCACAAGTGGCAGCAGCAGTGGGGCCCGTCCCTGGCGGCGAACCTGCGCGCCGCGGAGCTCGACCCGGAGAACACCCCGGCGTGCTGGAACGGCGGGATCGCCGCGACGGCGCTGCACGACTGGCCGACGGCCCGCGACCTGTGGCAGCGCTACGGCGTGCGCCTGCCCGACGACGGGCCTGGTGAGCCGACCCTGCCCATCGGCCACACCCCGGTGCGGGTCGACCTGGACGGCGGGACGGAGGTCGTGTGGTGCGACCGGCTGGACCCGGCGCGCGGCCGGATCGAGAACGTCCCGACGCCGGACTGCGCCCGCGCCTGGCACGACGTCGTCCTGCACGACGGCGAGCCCAAGGGGGAGCGGAAGCTCGGCGAGGACTGGGTCCCGGTGTTCGACGAGATCGCGCTGTGGCGCCCGAGCCCGGTCCCACGGCTGCAGGTCGAGGTGCGGGCGGCCGGACCCGGCGACGTCGCGGACCTGGAGCGGCGCTTCGCCGAGGCCGACCGCGGGGCGGAGGACTGGACCGGGTCGGTGCAGCCGCTCTGCCTCGCCTGCAGCCAGGGTCGCCCGGAGCAGGACCACGAGCACCCCGTCCTGGACGACTGGCAGGAGCGGCGCCCGGTCGGTCTGGGGTGCGAGCCGGACCTCGCCGCGGACCTGGTGGCGCAGTGGGTCGCGGCCGCTGGCGACCGGCGCGACGCGGGCCCGGTCGAGCGGGTCTGACCGGGCCCGGTCAGCACGACGGCCGGCCCTCGCGAGGAGGACCGGCCGGCGGGTGTCAGGCGTGCGTCAGTACACGCGGCGGCGGGTGCCGCCCATCGGCACGAGGTTCAGGACCAGGCCGACGACGAGCAGGATGATGCCGAGCGTCGTGAGGATGGACGGCCCGACGAGCAGGCCGAGCAGGAGAAGGACGAGTCCGAGGACGATCATCAGGGCCTCCGTGGTCGGGCGCGCCGGGCCGGTGCCCGTCGTCGCTGTGCTCGAGTGCTACCCCGTGTGACGACGTTCTAGCCCTGCGTGCCCGGACCGTCCTACGCGGGCTTGTGACAGTCGAACGTCACGAACTGGTAAGCCGGCCGGAAGGAGTGCCGGGCGGCCTGCACCTCGTCGGCGATGACGGTCATGGTCGTCGGGTCGGCACCGGCGATCAGGTCCTCGACGTCGCAGTCGGGTCCCTCGTGCGTCCAGGGGCTCGTGCCCGTGCGGGCGGCGTCGCGCAGCTCGCTGGTGACGAGGGTGTCGACGGCGAACCCGTGGCTGCGGATCTGCTCGGCGACGTCCCAGCCGAAGCGGAAGTACACGAGGGTCATGTCGCCGTGGTACTCGGGCTCGAGCGGCACCATGGTCTTCGCCTGCGGGATGGGGATCTGCAGGAAGACGTGGCCGCCCGGCTTGAGCACCCGGAACAGCTCCGACAGGGCCTTGTCGGTGTCCGGCACGTGCTCGAGGACGTGGGGGGTGAGGACGGCGTCGACGCTGCTGCTCGGCAGGTCCATGTCCTGCAGGTCGAGCTTGATGAACGCCCGGTGCATCGACTCGTCGTAGTCGGAGGCGACGTAGTCGACCCGCTCCTGCATGCGCTCGCGGTAGAGGTTCGGCATCCGCGGGCTGGTCTCGAGGACGCGGGCCTGCGGGCTGTAGCCGGTGCGGCGGGTCCAGCACCAGTAGAGGAAGCGGTCGCGGCTGATCGAGCCGCAGACCGGGCAGAGCGCGGCCTCGGAGTGCTCGACGGTCCCGTTGACGACCTCGAACGCGTGGCCCTTCCAGCCGCAGATGTTGCACTGCTTCTTGCCGGTGAGCTGGCTGTTGAGGGCCGCCTCGGGCCAGACCAGCGTGCGGCGGTCGCCCTTGCTGTGCTTCCACTGCTGCTCGACGAGCCGCGTGTGCCCCTTGTGCACCGCCGTCAGGACGGAGTCGGCCAGGCGCACAGCAGGGGTCCTTCCGGTACTACGACAGGGCGGCCAGCCTACAGACCTCGCGGTGCCCCTCTGCGGACCTGCGCCACGTCCGCGCGGCGGCCCACGTGCGCCCGGGGGCGGGGTCGGGCGGGTCCTCGAGCAGGCGGCGCAGCGCGTCCGCGAACGCCTCCGGGTCCCCGACGGCGGCGTACCGGGCGTGCTCGCCGCCGACCTCGCGCAGCACCGGCAGGTCGCTCGCGAGCACGGGCGTGCCGGCTGCGAGCGCCTCGAGGACGGGCAGCCCGAAGCCCTCGTCGCGGCTGGGCAGCACGAGCGCGGACGCACGGGCGACGACGGAGCGCAGCGCGGCGTCGTCGAGGTAGCCGGGGGTGAGGCAGCCGCTGACGTCGACCCGCTCGCCCCAGCCCGGTGGGCCGACGAGCACGAGCGGCGGGGCGTCGGGGAGCAGCCGGTGCGCGGCGAGGAGCGTCGGGAGGTCCTTGCGCGGCTCGAGCGTGCCGACGAACAGCACGTACTCGCTCGGCAACCCGGCCGGCGGCGGCTGCGGCTGCGACCAGGCCGGATCGACCCCGTGCGGGACGGCGACGACGGGCACGTCGGGGGAGTACGCCTCGCGCACCTGCTCGGCCACGGCCTCGCTCGGCGTGATGACGGCCCGGGCCCGGCGGACCGACCGCGGCACGAGGGCGCGGTAGCGCGTGCTGGCCGCGTCGACGGTGTCCGTGTGGTGCAGGAAGGCGAGGTCGTGGAGCGTGACGACGCCCGCCGCCCGTCGGGACGGGGGCAGGACGAAGTTGGTCGCCAGGAACACGTCGAGCCGGCCCGTGAGCAGCTCGACGGGCGGCCACTCGACGCGGGCCCAGGCCTCCTGCAGCGCCCGGGCGGGGGCGGGGCGGGCGCGCACCTCGACGCCGGCCGGCAGGTCGGTCAACCGGCCGCGCAGGGTGAACGCGGTCGCGACGAGGTCGTCCCCGCCGAGGTCGGCCCAGGCGGCCAGCAGCGACGCCGTGTACCGGCCGATCCCGGTCCGCCGACCCAGCAGGGGGGTGGCGTCGAGGCCGACCCTCAGCTGCTCGCCCCGAAGGCCTTGCCCAGGCCGGTCAGGTCGACGGCGCGGCGCGGCAGGTCGGGGTTGCCCTGGGTCATCTGCTTCATGACCTCGAGCGCGGTGAGGATGTGCCGCCCCACCTGGTCGGCCGGACGGTGGGCGTCGACCGACACGAGGATCCCGCGCTCGCCGTACCACGCGAGGATCGGGTGGGTCACCTCGTAGTACAGGGCCAGCCGGTGCCGGACGACGTCCTCGTTGTCGTCGCTGCGACCGCTGGACTCCGCCCGGGCCAGCAGCCGGCGGACGAGCTCGTCGTCGGACACCTCGAGGTGCAGGGCGACGTCGGCGACCATGCCCAGCTCGGTGCCCATCTCGTACAGCGCGCGGGCCTGCTCGAGGGTGCGGGGCACGCCGTCGAGGACGAACCCGTCGTTGCCCGAGCCCTCGACCTTCGCGCGGACCATCTGCAGCACGACGTCGTCGGGGACCAGCTCGCCGCGGTCGAGGAAGCCCTCGACCGACCGGCCGAGCTCCGTGCCGCGCGACACGTGGTCGCGCAGGAGGTCGCCGGTGGCGATGTGCGGGATGCCGAAGTGGCTGGCGATGACGACGCCCTGCGTGCCCTTGCCGGCACCGGGCGGCGCGATCATCAGGACCCTCAACGTGCGCACCTCTCCTCGGCCGGCCGTGGGCTGCAGCCTGCCACGGTCGGCGGCTACCGTTCCGGCGGGTGAGGTCTGCCGTCTACAACCGCTACTGGACGACCGGCGGAGGGGCGGAGACCTACGGCGGTGCCGTCGCGCAGCTGCTCGCCCGCCGAGGGCCGGTGGAGCTGATCGGGCACGAGGCGTTCGACCCGGCGGCGCTCGGCGAGCGGCTCGCCCTCGACCTGTCCGGCTGCACCGTCCGCGTCGTCCCGCACGCCAGTGCCGCGGTCACCGCCGCCTCCGCCGACGTCGACCTGTTCGTCAACGTCAGCCACCGCAGCCGCGACGCCTCCGCCGCCGACCGCAGCCTGTACGTCGTCCACTTCCCGACGTCGCTCGGCGTGGGCGGCCCGCCGTCGTCCGACCTGCCGCGGCTCGAGTGGGGCACCGGCTTCCACCCGCCCGACGGCGCCACCACCTGGACCGACGGGGACGCCACGCTGCTCGTGACGACCGAGCCCGGGCGCCCGGTCGACGTGACGCTGCTGCTCGGCCGTTCCCGGCCGGAGCCGACGGACGTGCGGGTGCTGGTCGACGGCGCCGAGGCTGCGTCGGTGCGCCTCGGGCGGCCGTGGCAGCGACTGACCGGCACGCGGGTGCGCGTCCAGGTGGCCAGCCCCGCGCCCGGCGTGGCGGTGCCGGTGCGGGTGCTGTCGCCGTCGTTCGTGCCGGGCGGCGACGACGTCCGGACGCTGGGAGTGCCCGTGACCGGGGTCCGGCTCGGGCGCCTGCGCGCCGTCGTCGGCAGCTCCACGGCCTGGCTCGACTCCTACGGCGCCCTCGTCAGCAACGCGGCCTTCACGCAGGGCTGGGTGCGCCGGCTCTGGCAGCGGGAGAGCGCGGTGCTCCACCCGCCGGTGTCCATGCGTGCCGGAGCGGCCGGGGAGCAGGTGGTCCTCGGGGTCGGCCGCTTCTTCCCGCGCGGCAGGGGCCACAGCAAGAAGCAGCTCGAGCTCGTGCGGGCGTTCCGGCAGCTGGACCGCCCCGGCTGGTCGCTGCACCTCGTCGGCGGGTGCGCCCCCGACGGGGAGGCGTACCTGGAGCAGGTCCGCGCGGAGGCGCAGGGGCTCGACGTCACGCTGCACCCGAACGCCACGGGGGCGGAGCTCGCCGGGCTGTACGCGCGGGCCTCGGTGTTCTGGCACGCGGCCGGCCTCGACGAGGACCCCGAGCTGCACCCCGACCGGCTGGAGCACTTCGGCATCTCGACCGTCGAGGCGATGTCGGCGGGGGCGGTGCCCGTGGTGCTGCGCGCGGGCGGGCTCGTCGAGACGGTGCGGGACGGCGTCGACGGCGTGCACGTGGACGACCTCGACGGGTTCGCCGTCCAGACGCGACGCCTGGTGGACGACCCCGCGCTCCTGGCCGGGCTCGCGCGCAGCGCCTCCGCCCGCGCGCGGGAGTTCTCGCTCGACGCGTTCGACGTCCGGCTGCAGGGGCTCCTGGACGAGCTCTAGCGGCGGCCGAGCGCCCGGAGCAGGGCGGCGGTCGCGGCCCGCTGACGCCGGTCGCGCAGCACCGGGTCGCCCACCGCCTGGGCGCGCACCCTGCGCAGCGCCCCGCCGGGCAGCGGCGGCGCGAGAGCAGCCGCCCGCTCTCCCGCCTGCACCTGCAGCTCGTCGTGCCGCCAGCGCACCACCTTGTCGACCGCGGCCCCGTACGACGTGTCGTCCGGGTCGATGCCCTCGAAGACCTGCCCGGCCGCGTAGTGCTCGAGGTAGGTGTTCTCGAACAGCAGGGCCCCGACGTCGCGCAGCGGCTGCCAGGTGCTCGTGTCCTCGGGCCAGCCGAGCGTCAGGTACGGCTCGGGGTCCTCGAAGCGGTCCGGGTGCAGGGCGGGCGCGGCGTTGAGGTAGGTCGACCACTCGTCCAGCGGGTGCCGCGCCGCGGCCGGGGCGAACAGCTCCACGACCTCCGCCCAGAGCGCCTTGTCGACCACCTGCGGCTGGTGCGAGGCGTACGCGAGGCGGGGCAACCCGTGCAGGGCGAGCACCTGCCGGGTGGCCAGCAGGCAGGCGTCCATGGAGGTCGCCCGCGCCTCCCAGTCGTCCAGCGACCCGAACGTGTACCGGCGGTAGCGACCCTCGCGCACGAACGTCGTCCCCGGCACGTCGACGAGGGGACGGCTGTCGTCGTCGGCCATGAGGAAGACGTCGTCGACGGCGTCGCAGGTGGCCAGGGCGGCACGCAGCGCGTAGTTGCGGGTGGAGTGGTCGGTGGGGCCGGGGCCGCCGAGGAGGTCGGCGTCGAGCGCGGTCTCCAGGCCCTCGACGGGCTGCGGCGACACGACGAGGACGCGGTCGACCCAGGGGGCGTGCGCCCGCCAGTGCGCCAGCGTGGCGCGCAGCATCGCGGGCCGCGCGGACAGGACGACGAGCTGCACCTAGACCCCCTCCACCGGTTCGGTCCACGTCGGCACGGGCCCCGGGGCCCGGTCGCGCCACACCGACGGCGTGGTCCCGGCCGCCCGGGCGAGGCCGCGCAGGCGGCGCACCGTCAGCACGGGCTCCGGCAGCCGGCGGTCGCGGACCCGGGCGAGGACGTCGCCGCGGAGCTGCTGCCCGACGAGGCGCAGGCTGTCCTTCCACGTCGCGAGGACCTCGGGTGCAGGCGCGTTCTTGGTGACGGTCAGCAGCCGGTTGCGGTGGTGCTGGACGTCGTACAGGCCGCTGCCGTGACCGATGGTGCTGGAGTGCGCGTGCCGCACCCGGGCCTGCGGCACGTACCGGTACCGCGCGCCGCGGAGCAGGCCGCGCCAGGCCAGGTCGGTGTCCTCGTAGTAGAGGAACCAGCGGGGGTCGAGCAGCCCGGTCTGCCGGAGGTACGAGGCACGCAGCAGCACGCCCGCCCCGCACCAGGCGGGGACGTCGACCGGGACGTCGAAGGCCGGGCCGTCGGGCCGGTGGTAGCCGCGGTTCGTCCCCAGACCGTGCGGGCCGATGACGCTCCCCGCGTTCTGCACCACCTCGACGGCGGGTCCGGAGAGGTCGGCCTCGAGCCAGACCGGGCGGCGTCCGACGTCGTGCGTGCGGCCCCCGAGGGTGACCCGGACCGGCCCGTGCGCCCGGACCTGCAGCTGCACGCGCTCGGACGTCGTCCGCAGGACCGAGCCGTCCCCGACCGACCACTGCACGCCCCGTCGCCACCTGCGCCGGACGCGCGGACCGGTGAGGTGCCAGCGCCCGGCACCCTCGACGGCGAGCAGGTCGAGGGACGCCCGCGGCGGGCCGTCGAGGTGCAGCTCCAGGGACCGGAACGCGCCGTCGAGCAGGATCCGCGGGCAGGCCGCGGACAGCCCTGGGTCGTCCTCGAGCGCCTGCACCAGGGCCTCGACGCAGCCGGGCTCCGCCACGGCGTCGGGGTTGAGGATCAGCACGGCGTCGACGTCGTCGAGGTCGGTCATGGCCTGGTTCAGCCCGGGGTAGCCGAGGTTGCGGGGGGACCGGACCAGACGCACCCCGGGCAGCCGCGCGACGGCGAGGTCGCTGCCGTCGGTGGAGCCGTTGTCCACGACCACCACGTCGGTCAGCCCCCGCAGGGACTCCAGGCACGCGAGCACCTCGGTACCGCCGTTGTAGTTGCAGACCGCGGCGCGGACCCTCATCCCAGCAGTTCGTGCTTCCGGGCGATCGCGTGCCAGCGGTCCGCGAACGCGTCCTCGCTGAACTGCTGCGCCCGCTGCGTCGCGGACGCCGACAGCCGCGCCCGGAGGCCCTCGTCGCCGGCGAGCTGCACGGTGCGGGCGACGAGCTGCTCGACCGTCCCGAACCGGAAGCCGTCGACGCCCTCTCGGACGATCTCCTTCTGCCCGGCCCGGTCGATGACCACCGGGACGCAGCCGCCCGCCATGGCCTCGACGGTGGTCATGCCGAAGTGCTCGCTGGTCCAGGGCCTGGCCTTCTCGTCCTCGCCCAGGCCGGTGGCGGCCCAGAACACCGACGACGTCGACAGCAGCCGCTCGACCTCGCTGCGCGGCGCGTTGGTGTGCACCTCGACGGGGGCGCCTGATCCTGCCGCCCGGACCTCGTCGACGTAGCCGCGCTGGCTGTCCTCCATGCCCCCGACGACGTGCATCCGCCAGCCCGGCAGGCGGCCGGCGCGCGAGGCGGCCGCGAACTGCTCGACCATCTCCTTCTGCCGCTTCGCGTGGCCGAGGCCCGGCGCGAAGAAGCGGCCGACCGTGACGACGGCCTTCTCCCGCTCGGGCGCCGGGCGCAGCCGCTGCACCTGGATCGGCGGGAACAGCACGTCGGCCTGCGTGGCCCAGAGCTGCTCGATCCAGCCGCGGGTGAACTCGCTGTTGGCCATCACGGTGTCGTAGGCCTGCAGGAACGACAGGTCCCTCGGCGCCCGGAGCATCCACGGGAAGTGGTGGGCGAGCAGCTGTCGCGGGCCGTAGCTGCCGCCCTCGAGCCGCATCCCCGACGCCGCCACCGACAGCTCGCGGGTGTCGGTGCCGCCGGGGGTGAAGGTCGGCGCCCGGAAGTGCAGCTCGGTGCCGTCGGCGGACGGCGGGACGGTGAAGCGGTGCAGCACGAACTTCGGCCCGACGGTGGTGCGGAGCAGCTCGACGCCGTCCTCGGTCTCCACCAGCAGCTCGACCGGCTGCGGCATGGCGGGTCCGCCGAGCTCGAGCCGCACGACGCGGGGCACGGCGCTCGGGGGGAACGACAGGACGGCGTCGCCGGACGCCCAGTGCCAGCGGCGCCGCCGCCCGCCCTCCGGCGGGTACCAGCCGGTGCCGTAGTCGAAGCCGCCGACGTGGGCCTGCACCAGCGGCCCGAGGTTGCGCAGGACGACCCGCTGCCAGGTCGGGAGCTCGGCGTCGAACGGTGTCGGGAAGTAGCAGAGGTAGGCGTTGTGCGTCGCCCGGGGCGCCAGCCGGCTCATGTACGAGCCGTTGACGAACAGGTCGTACTCCTCGGAGAGCCGGGCCACCGACAGGTCGCCCTTGTCCGGGACGATCCGCATCGCGACCTTCGACAGGTCCAGCCCGAGGTGGTCGGCGAGCTCGTCCTTGTCGACCTCGGTGTGGCCGATGAGGTCGACCTCGACGCCGTCGTGCGACAGCACCGACGCGATCATCCCGCTGTGGCGCTCCCCGCCGCCCTGGCTGTGCCAGAACCGGTTGTAGACGGCGGCCCTCATCGGCTCGTGACCAGCTCGGCGTCGAGCCGGGTGCGCGGCACGACGGACGACCGCGTGATGGCGCCGACGGCGGCGCAGCGCGGCCGGAGTCTTGGCGAGCAGGGAGCGCGTGGCCTTCGCACGGGCCCGGAAGAGGGCGGCGTCCGGGCGGCGACCCCGCCGGAGCGCGCCGATGACCGGGCGGGCCGTCTGCAGGGTCTCGCCGAGGAACGCCGCGTACTCGGCGCGGGCCCGGGAGGCGGTCGCGTCCTTGACCAGCATGAGCAGGCGGTTCCTCGTGGTGTGGAAGACGAACGTGGGCGACCACTCGACGCTGGTCGCGGAGTGGACGTGCCGGACGACGGCCGACGGCTCGTAGCGCAGCGTCCAGCCGGCCAGCCGCAGCCGCCACGACAGGTCGGTGTCCTCGTAGTAGAGGAAGAAGTCGTCGTCGAACCAGTCGACGCTCCGGCCGGCCTCGGTGCGGAACGCGACCGCGCAGCCGCACACGGCGAAGACCTCGCGCGGGGTGTCGTACTGGCCCTCGTCGACCTCCTGGTAGCCGAGGTCGGCGCCGTAGCCCTTCACGAACACGACCGAGCCGGCGTTGTTCAGGACGTCGACCGCAGCGGCCTGCACGTGGAACGTCGAGTCGGCGAAGACGGTCGTGACGACCTGCGTGCTGCTGCCGCCGGCCCAGCTCAGCGTCGCGTCCTTGGGCGCCTCCGCGGCCCAGCGGACCACGACCTCGTAGGGCCCGGGGCCGTCCACCGGCACGAGCAGCTCGCCCCGGGGGCGGGTCCAGCGGAAGCCCGGCTCCTGCCCGTACGTCGTCCGCTCGGCGAGGACCTTCGCCGTCACGTCGACGCCGTCCACGGAGACCGTCGCCAGCTTCACGCCGAGCGTCCGCGGGTCGGCCGGGCCCGGGGAGAAGCCCGTGGTCGACAGGGTCAGGCGCAGGAAGCGGGGCTGGAACAGGACCTTGCTCGTCACGGCGGCCAGCCGCTCGGCGCCCGGCTCCCCGAAGGGTGCGAGCAGGCGCTCCAGCCAGTCCGGCTCCGGCGTCGCGTCGTTGTTGAGCAGGACCGCGTACGGCGTCGTCAGGGAGCGCAGGGCGCTGTTGTTGCCGCCCGCGAACCCGCGGTTGTCGGGGTTGCGGACCACGCGCACCGCCGGGTAGCGGGCCAGGACGTCGAGGCTGTCGTCGCCGCTGGCGTTGTCGACGACGACGACCTCGAAGGACGTGTGCGTCTGGGCGGCGAGGGCGTCGAGGCAGGACGGCAGCAGGTGCGCCCCGTTCCAGTTGACGACGACGACGGTGGCCTGGGCACTACCTGGCACGGGCCACCACGTAGACCTCGTTGCTCGGGTACAGCCGGTCGAGCAGGTGCGCGTACGACCTCCGCACCCCGGCGAGCTCCTCCTGCGTCGCGCGCAGCCGCTCCTCGAGCACCGCGACGAAGTGCGCCATGACGTGCCAGGGCGAGCCCGGGTCGCTGTTCTGCGTGACCGGGTCGTAGGTGAGCTGCTGCACGGCGGTGACGAGGTCGCCGCGGAGGTCGGCGTCGACGTGGACCGGCGGTGCGAGCGTCTCCGGGGCGGGCCCGCCGTGGTTCCTCGGGTTCTCGCCGAGCTCGAGCACCTCGAGGCCGGCCTTCGCGCAGTAGAACGCCAGCAGGCGCGGCTCGTAGGGGCGCACGTGGGTCGGGTCGCGCCAGAAGTCGTAGCCCATGACGGAGACGCAGCCGGTGTTCGGCGTCGCCGCCACGAACACCCCGCCCGGAGCCAGCACGCGGGCGCTCTCGGCGACCATCCTCTCCAGGACGTCGGGCTCGAGGTGCTCGACGAAGTGCGCGCTGAACACGCCCATGACCGACGCGTCGGGCAGCCCCGCGAGGTGGCTCAGCGCATCGCCCAGGACGACGTCGAGCCCGGACTCCTGCGCGGCCGCGACCATGCCCTCGTCCAGGTCGACCCCGGCGGCCTCGACCCCGGCGTCGCGCAGGAGCTCGAGGAGCTCGCCGCGGCCGCAGGCGAGCTCGAGCACCGGGCCGGTCGGGAAGTACGGCAGGTAGTGCGCCAGGCCCTCCTTGCTGTGCTCGGAGTCGTAGCCCATGTAGTCGTAGTAGTCGCTCTCGAGCCGGGTCACGCCACGCGCTCCACGTGCACCTGGGCCGGGACGTCGAGGATCCCGGGGAGCACGCCCGTCTCCACCCAGACGGCGGCGTCGAAGCGCCGGGCCGTGATGGGCAGGCCGGTGGTCGGCTCGTCCACCTGCACGCCGACGACGAAGGCGCCGTTCAGCCGGGGCACCTCGACGGTGAAGTCCACGGCGTAGCGGCCGGCTTCCGCCGGCAGCGGCGTCGGGGTGCGCAGGCCGAAGACGGGGATGTCGCCGGCGCCCATGAACACCACGCGGACGTCGCCGGCGTGCACGGTCGGACCGGGCACCACCTCGACGTCGACCCGCAGGTGCAGCCGGTCACCGGCCACGAACCTGTCCGACCTCGGGCCGCCGGGCGTGTGCGAGACGACGGCGTCGTGCACCACGTGGCCGCCGATCTCCTCCTGCGGCTCGGGGGCGTCGGCGGGGCGGTCGGTGCCGAGGATCTTGCGCAGCGTGTGGACCGCGAAGACCGGGTCGCCGTCGTACTGGACCCGTCCCCGCTCGACGACGATCCCGCGGGTGCAGAGCGTCTCGACGAGGTCGAGCGAGTGCGTGACGAACAGGATCGTCTTGCCGGCCTGCTGGAACTCGGCGATCTTCGCGAGGCACTTGCGGGCGAAGGCCTCGTCGCCGACGGCGAGCACCTCGTCGATGAGCAGGACGTCGGGGTCGACGTGCACCGCGATCGAGAACGCCAGCTTCACGTACTCGCCGGACGAGTAGTGCTTGACGGGGTCGTCGATGCGCGGCCCCTGCTCGGAGAACCCGATGATCGAGTCCTCGAGGCCCTCGAGCTCCTTCTTGGACAGCCCCAGCAGGGCGCCGTTCAGGTAGAGGTTCTCGCGGCCGGTCAGCTCGCCGTTGAAGCCGGCGCCGAGCTCGAGCAGGCTGGCGATCCGGCCCTGGACGTCGACCTCGCCGCTCGTCGGCCGCAGGATCCCGGCGAGCACCTTCAGCAGGGTCGACTTGCCCGCACCGTTCGGCCCGATCAGCCCGACGGTCTCGCCCTCGCCGATGACGACGTCGACGTCGCGCAGGGCCCAGAACTCGTCCGTGCCCTGGCCGCGGCCCTTGACCATCCGCTCCTTGAACTGGGTGGCCTTGCTGCGGTGGGTGAGGAAGCGCTTGCTGACGCCGGTGGCGCTGATGACCGGGGGCGCGGCCGTCACAGGTCCTCCGCGAAGTCCGCCTGGAGGCGCTCGAAGGTGCGGACGGCGAACACCATGAGCAGGGCCGCGACGGCGAACCCGATGAGCAGGTTGCGCAGGTAGAGGGCGTAGCCGGCGTCGACCAGGGCCTGGCGGCGGACGCCCTGGCTGTCGACGTAGTAGTGCACCTCGTAGATGGCGCGCTGGAAGCAGGACACGACCGTGGCCATCGGGTTGAGGAAGTAGACCCAGAACAGGCCGTGCGGGTCGAGCTGCTCGCGCACGAGGTAGCCCTGGTACAGCGTGGGGTTGGCCCAGAACCAGACGAGCATCGCGATCTCGACGAAGTGGCTGGTGTCGCGGTACCTGACGTTGAGGGCGGCGACCAGGATGCCGAGCGCGGTGGAGAACACCACGAGCAGCGCCAGCGCCGGTACCAGCAGCAGCAGGGCCGGCGTGAAGATGTTGATGCCGCTGACCAGGGCGATGACGACGAGGACGGGGAGCTGCAGGCCCAGCTGGACCAGGGCGAAGGCCACGGACGACAGCGGCAGCACCAGCAGGGGGAAGCGCACCTTCTTCACGAGCCCGGCGTTGCCGAGCACGCTGGTCGACGCACCGGTGACGCCACCGCTGAACGCCGAGAAGGCCAGGATGCCGCTCATCAAGTAGACCTGGTAGTCCGGCGCCGGGTTCTTGAAGACCTTCGTGAAGATCACGTAGTAGATGCCGAGCTGCAGCAGCGGGTTCGCGAGCGACCAGACGAAGCCCAGCGTGCTGCCCTGGTACTTCGTCTTGAGGTCCTTGCGGACCAGCTGCGACAGCAGCTCCCACCGGATGCGCCCCTGCGCCGAGGCCCGGGCGGCGCGGGCGGTCACGACGGGGGCGGTCACCCGCTCGACAGTAGTGGGGCGGGGCTGCCTCGCGCGGCTACCCTCGCCGGGTGACCTCGACCCTCGCCGGGCCCGCCGTCGTCGACGACGCGCCCGCGCCCGGGCGGCCGCGCGTGACGCTCACCGGCCTCGACCTGCTGGCCGGCGGCGCGCTGCTGGTCGTCTCGCTGGTCGCCTGGGCCTCGCTCGGGCTGGCGCACGTCGGGCACCACAGCGTGCCGGGCGTGGCGGTCCTCACGCTGCTCGCGCTGGCCGCGTCGGGCTGCTCGTCGCCGCGGGTCGCGCCGATCCGGGTGCGGGCGGACCTGCCGGGGATCGCTCGTCGCGCTCGGCTGCGCCGCCGTCGCGGCCGCGCTGACGTTCCCGGGCTTCTCCTACGGCGTCGTCGACAAGGACCCGGGCGTGTACGTCGCCCACGCGGCCGAGATCTCCCGGACCGGGAGCTTCTCGTTCGTCGACCCGGTGCTGGAGAGCGGCGCCCCGGTCCAGCTGATCGGCCCCGGCGCCCGCCTCGGCGGCGTCTGGATCCACGGGACCAAGGACGCCGACGGGTCCTGCGGCAACCGCAAGGACGGTTGCTTGATCATCCCGCAGTTCTACCACCTGTGGCCGGCCCTGCTGGCGACGTCGTACGACCTCGGCGGGCACACCGCCCTGTTCTGGACGGTGCCGATCCCGGCGGTGCTGTCGGTGCTGCTGCTGGTCGCCGTCCTGCGCCGGGTGGGCGACGCGCTGCTCGGTGCCCCACGGGGGCTGGGCGGGCTCGCGGCCGGCGTCGCGGGCGGGCTGCTGCTGGCCACGAACATGCTGCAGGTCTGGCAGTCGCGCTTCCCGACCACCGAGGTCCTGGCGCAGTCGCTCTACCTGGGGGTGCTGCTCGGCATCGTCGTGGCCCTGCAGACCGGGTGGCGCCCGGCCGCCGGGCTGGCCGGCCTGTGGGTCGGGATCGGCTGGCTGAACCGTGCCGACGGCGTGCTGCTCGTCGTCATGGCGGTCGGGGTCGCGGCGCTGCTGCTCGCCGTGCGCCGCTGGGACGGCCGCGCCTGGTGGGCCGCGGCCGGCCTCGGGGTCGTGCTGCCGCACGCGCTGCGCCAGGCCTACGACTACGCCGCCTTCTACTCGCAGGCCAACGACGTCCCCACGGAGAAGGTCCTCGCGGTCGTCTGCGCCGGTCTGCTCGTCGCCGGTGCGGCGATCGGTGTGGTCGAGGGGGCGCTGGCCCGTCGCGGCTCCGGTCTCGTCGTCCTCGCGGGCTCGCGTCGCGTGCAGACGGTCGTCGGGGTGCTCGTCGTGCTCGGCGCGGCCGGCCTGATGGCGCTCGGGTACCTGCGGCCGCGGCTGTTCGGCGAGGCCCGCTTCGACTACCTGGGGCGCGACGTCCGGTCGTTCGACGAGCAGATCATGCAGCGCCTCACCTGGTTCTTCACCCTGCCCGGGTTCGCCGTCATGCTGCTCGGGGTCGCCGTCGTCGGGCTGCGGAGGTGGCGCGCCTCGGTGTGGGCGGTCGTGCTGCCGACCCTCGTGCTGTTCCCGCTCTACGCCTACAGCGCCCGCAACTCCACCCGCCTGCTGTGGTGGACCCGCCGCTACGTCCCGACCGTGATGCCCGGGATCCTGCTGCTCGTCGCGCTGGCCCTCGCCTTCGCCGTCGTGTGGCGCTTCCGGGGACGCGCGGTCCTGCGGGTGCCGGCCGTCCTCGCCCTCGGCGGGCTGGTCGCCGTGTTCCTGTCGCAGTCCCTGCCGCTGCGCTCCCACGACGAGTGGGACGGCTCGGTCGAGGTCGCGCAGAGGGTGTCCGCCCTGTCGCCCGGCCAGACCGGGCTGTACCTCTGGGAGCCGAACCAGGGGTGCTGCGTCGGGCCGACCCAGCTGTTCTCGATCCCCGTCTGGCTGGCCGAGGGCGAGCTGTCCGTGCTGCTGCCGGTCGACCCGGCCCGCCGGGCGAGCATCGTGGCCGACTACCGCCAGCGCTTCCCCGACATGCCCGTCTTCATCGCCGGGGACAAGGGCCAGCTCCCCGAGGGCATCCTCCCGTCGTCGGTCACCCCCGTCCTCGACGAGCGGTACGAGCTCCCCATGTGGGAGGAGAGCGACTTCGCGCGACCCGACGAGGCGAAGACGGTGAAGGGGCAGCTGTCGGTCTGGCGCGTCACCGGGACGTGAGACGCCGGCTCCTCGCCGCCGCCGCCCCGCTGCTCTACCTGCTGCTGGCCGTCCTCGGGCACCTGCCGGCGTTCGGCTCGCTCGCCACCCGGACGCCCTGCGCCTGCAAGGACGGTCCGCAGACCGACTGGTTCCTCGGCTGGACGGTCGACGCGCTGCGCGAGGGCCGGACGCCGTTCACCAGCGACGCGCTGAGCGTCCCCGACGGCGTGAACCTCATGTGGAACACCCTGCTGCCGCTGCCCGGGGTGCTGGCCGCTCCCGTGACGCTGACGCTCGGCGTGCTGGCCTCCCACACGCTGCTCGCCGTGCTGGCCTTCGCGGCGTCGGCCACGAGCATGTGGGCGGTCGCCGGCCGGTGGGCGCCCTGGCTGCCGGCCCGGTCCGCCGCCGGTCTGCTCTACGGCTTCTCGCCCTACCTCGTGGCCCAGGGGAGCGGGCACCTGAACCTGTCGCTGGTCGCGCTGCCGCCCCTGGTGCTGCTCCTGCTGGACGACCTCCTGGTGCGCCAGGACCGGTCGCCGGTACGCCGAGGGGTCCTGCTCGGGCTGGTCGCGACGGCCCAGCTGCTCACCACCGAGGAGGTGCTCGCCAGCACCTTCGTCGTCTGCCTGCTCGGGCTGCTCGTCCTCGTGGTGCAGCACCCCCGCGCGGTGCGGGCCCGGCTGGGGCGGGGCGCCGTCGGGCTGGCCTGGGCGGCCGGCGTCACCGCGGTGCTCGCGGCGTACCCGCTGTCCGTGCAGTTCGCCGGGCCGCGCCGGGTCACGGCGCCCGTGCAGGACGCCTCGCCCTACGCCGCGGACCTGCTGGGCACCGTCGTCCCGACCGTCTTCCAGCTGCTCGGCAGCGACGTCACCCGCACCTGGGGCGGCAACGCCAGCGAGAACGGCAGCTACCTCGGCGCCCCCCTGCTGGTGCTGCTCGTCGTGCTGGCGGTCCGGTACCGGCGGGTCGGCGTCGTCCGGTTCGTGTCGGCGCTCGGCGTGCTCGCCTGGGTGCTGTCGCTGGGGGAGCGGCTGCACGTCGCCGGGACCACGTACGACGTCCCCCTGCCGTTCGCCCTCGTGGCGCACGTGCCCGTGCTGCACAACCTGGCCGCCGTCCGCTTCAGCCTGTACGTCGCCCTGTGCGCCTCCCTGGTGCTGGCCGTCGGCCTCGACCGGCTGCACGCGTCCGGGTCGCTCCGCGTGGTGCCGGCCGCCGTCGTCGGCGTCGCCTGCCTGGTGCCGCTGCTGCCGGCCTGGCCGTACGCGTACGTGGAGGCGCGGACACCGGCGTACTTCACGACGTCGGCGGTGCGCGCCGTGCCCGAGGGCAGCGTCGCGCCTGACCTACCCGGTGCCGCGCTTCCCCGAGAGCGCGCCCATGCTCTGGCAGGCGGAGGCGGGCTTCCGCTACCGGTCCCTCGGCGGGTACGTCATCACCCCGCGGCCGTCGGGGGCGGGCACCTTCGTGGGCAGCCGGAGCGTCCTGGAGCAGGTGTTCGCCGACGTCCGGCGCGGGGCGGGCGTGCCGCGCAGCGACGCCCTCGACGGCCGGGTCCGCGACGACCTCGCCCGTCTCGACGTCGAGAGCGTCCTGGTGGCGACGTCGGTGCCGGGGTCGGGCGAGGCCGTCCGCTACCTGAGCGGGCTGCTGGGCGACCCGGACGAGACGGTCGGGGGCGTCACGGCCTGGTACGGAGTGCCAGCGCGCGGTCGATGAGCAGGTCGGTCGCGGCGGCGTCGAAGACCGGCAGGCTGCTGTCGGAGAACAGGTGGTCGCTGCCGGGGTAGAGGAACAGCTCGACCTCGGGCGCGGCGGCGGCCAGGGCGCGGGCGTCGTCGACGTCGCCCCACGCGTCGTCCGTCATGACGTGCACCTGCCCCGGCACGCCCGCGGGCCACTCCGCCCCGAAGGCCTCGGGCGGCACGCAGGAGTGCAGCAGCAGCACCCCGCCGACCGGCCGGGTCACGGCGAGCTGCACGGCCGCGACGGCGCCCAGGGACATCCCGGCCACGACGACGTCGTCGGGCAGGCCGTCGGCGGCGGCGACGCCCCGTCGGTGGACCTCCTCGCCGAGCGACCGCGCGTGCGCGACGCCGTCGTCGAGGTCCTCGAAGGTCCGGCCGTCGTAGAGGTCCGGGAGGTGGACGACGTGACCCGCGCCGCGGAAGCGGTCGGCCAGGGCGTGGACGCCCGGCGTGAGGCCCTGCGCGTGGTGGAGCAGCAGGAGGTCGGTCATCGCCAGCTGTCCGCGGTGCCGACCTGCCTCGCGGGGATCCCGGCCACGACGGCGCCTGCCGGCACGTCCTTGCTCACGACCGCCCCGGCCGCGACGACCGCGCCGTCGCCGATCGTCACGCCCTTGAGGACCACCGCGCGCGTGCCGACCCAGACGCGGTCGCCGATGACGACGGGCGCCGCGCTCGGCCGCTCCACGCCGTCGGTGGTGATGGCGTGGAAGTCGTTGTCGAGGACCTGGACGTCCCAGGAGAACGTGCAGAAGGCGCCGATCGGTGATGCCGGTGGCGCACAGGACCTTGGTGCCGGTGCCGTTCACGTTGGTGCCGTGCCCGAACGACAGCCGCCCGCCGTCGACGACGACGCGGACGCCCCGCTGCAGGCTGACGATGCCCTCGCAGTGCAGGGACGCGCCCTCCCGCACCCGGACGACGCTGGCGTCGTGCTCGCTGGACAGGCCGAAGCTGCCGAGGCCGATCCGGAGGGCGCCGCCGTCCGAGACGGTGATGCGGTCCTCGCCCTCGAGGACGGTGCGGCTGCCGATCCAGATCTTCCGCGGCCGCCGCCCCTTGAGCTTCGGCACGACCTGGTGCCTCAGGACGCCGCCGTAGAAGGCGCGGGCGCTGGTCTCGCCGCTGCTGCGCAGGTCCTGCATCGCCCTGCGGTAGTCCTGCAGGTCGGTCATCTCAGCGTCAGCTCCGACAGGTCCACCGGTGCGGAGGGGTCCAGCGTGCCGAAGCGCATCTTCTTGGTGTGCTCGAGGGTGTCCTCGATGAGGGCGCGGTTGGTCCGCAGCAGGTCGCTCAGGACGCCGCCGATGAGGCTCAGGAAGCTCATGACCAGGAGCACCGTGCCGACCAGGAGCGACTGCACGTGGTTGCCGTCGTCGCCGGCCGCCTTGAGGGTCGCGTACCGCACGAACGGCAGCAGGCCGAGGGCGCCGAGCAGGACGGCCAGGAAGGTGAAGATCACGTACGGCTTGTACATGATGTACGCCTTGATGATCGCGCCGGCGGACTTCATGACGTGCTGCCGGGTGCTCTTGAACAGCCGCGACTCGCGGGTCTTGGCGTTGGTCCGGATGGGCACGGACTCGATCTTCATCCGCTTGTTGCCGGCCTGGATGATCGTCTCCATGCAGTAGCTGAACTGCGTGATCGTGTTCAGCAGCATCAGCGAGTCGCGGGAGTAGGCGCGGAAGCCGGAGGCGGCGTCGGGCAGGTCGGTCCCGGCCGCCTTGTTGACGATCCTGCTCCCGAACTTCTGCAACGCCTTCTTCGGCGGGGAGAAGTGCTCGACGAGGTCGACCTGCCGGTCGGCGATGACGATGTCGGCACGGCCCTCGAGGATGGGCCGGCACAGGTCGCCGATGCGCTCCTGCGGGTACTGGTTGTCGCCGTCGGTGTTCACGACGATGTCGGCGCCGAGCTCGAGGGCCCGCTGCACGCCGTCGTGGAAGGACCGGCCGAGGCCCCGGTTGCGGGCGTGCCGCACGAAGTGGGTGACGCCGTGGGCCCTCGCGACCTCGATGGTCCGGTCGGTGCTGCCGTCGTCGATGATCAGCACGAGGATCTCGTCGATCCCCGGGATCTCCTTCGGGATGGTCGACAGGACCAGGGGAAGGGTCTCCTCCTCGTTGAGGCAGGGGACCTGGACGACGAGGCGCACGGGGCGAGGGTACCGGCGGGCGGGGTGCCCCGGTCCGCAGCCGCGTGCGGCTCGTGTCGCGCGGCGGACAGCTGGTGGGCCGGTCGCCTCGCTGGGCCGGTCGCTGGGCTGGTCGCCGCGTGTCGCGCTGCGCCCCCTCCCTGGACCGCAGACGGGGCGTACTGCGACACGGACCTGCTGGCACTGTCGGAGGTAGGCGTTGGTGTCGCGCCGGTCGCCACGTGTCGCGCTGCGCCCCCTCCCCGGACCGTCGGCGGGGCTTACCGCGACACGGACCTGCTGGCGCGGTCGGAGGCGGGCGTTCGTGTCGCGCTGCGCCCCCTCCCCGGCCCGCCGGCGGGGCGTACCGCGACACGGAAGGGCGGTCGCCTCCTCACCGGTGCAGGGCCATGGACCGCCCGTAGGCCGCCGCCACCTTGTCGACCGCCGAGGCGGGGTACCGGAGGTCCCGCGCCGTGAGGACGACGACCTGCCAGTCGGCCGCCCTCGTCCGCTCGTCCCGGTCGATGTCGGCCCGCCAGCCCTCCGCCCCCCGGTCGAGGTGCACCAGCCCGTCGTACTGGACGGCGACCCGGGCGTGCGGGTCGGCGAGGTCCGGGCGGGAGACCCAGCCGCCGTGCTCGTCCACGACGGTCACCTGGTGCCGGAGCCCGCGGAAGCCGGCAGCGTGCAGGAGCAGCCTGGTGCGCGTCTCGGCGGGAGAGTCCGAGCCGGGATCGACGTCGCGGAGCGCCCGGCGTGCTGCGGCCGCACCACGGCGTCGACCCGCCCCGTGCGCGGCCTCGGCGAGCACGTGCAGCCCCTCACGCCGGGCGACGGCGTCGCCGAGGACGACGAGCTCGACGGGATCCAGCACGCGAGCGAGGTCGAGGAAGGTCCGGACCGGCGTCGTCACCGCAGTGCCGCGCACCTGGAGCACCTCGTGGTCGGCGATCGGTTCCCGGTGGGTGCAGACCCCGGGGCGCCGGCTCACCGACCGACCCGGAGCCCGGACGACGTGGAGCAGGCCGTCGTCGTCGGCCGGCAGCCCGAGCAGGACGGCAGCGCTCTGCCTGGCGACGACGGCGTCGGGCAGGACCTGCTGGAGTGCCGCAGCCCGGAGCAGGAGGTCGTCCTCGCGGGTGGCCAGCACGTAGACGTCCCGGCTGAGACGGCGGAACCGGCGGGCCCGCAGCTGTTGTCGGGTGTGGAGGGACGTGGACCCGAGGAAGGGCTGAGGGAGGTCGGACACGGGTCGAGAGTGGGCCTCCCCAGCGCTGCAGGGACCAGCCCGGACAGGACCTGTGGACAGGGCGCCGCGGCCGGGCCTCGTGTCGCGGTAGACCCTCGTGGGGGGCCCGCGGGGCGGGGTGCGACACGAGAAGGGCTCGACCGTCGCCGGAGGACCGGGCCAGGGCCTCGTGTCGCGGTAGGCCCCTCGAGGGCAGGTCGGGCGGGGCGCAGCGCGACACGGGAGGGGATCCCCGGGCCCGAGGCGGCAGCGCTGGGGTTCGTGTCGCGGTAGGCCCGTCGAGGGCAGGTCGGGCGGGGCGCAGCGCGACACGGGAGGGGATCCCGGGCCCGAGGGGGGCAGGCCGCGCGGCCGGGACGACCCGTCAGGCCACCCCCGTGCCCCACCGGCGGGCGGCGAGGCAGCCCAGCACCAGGGGCAGCAGGAAGAACAGGGCCACCGTCCCGTCGTGCAGGTCGAGGTGCCCGGTCGCGGCCCAGGGGACGGACCAGACGGCCGCCGCCGCCAGCGGTCCACCTGTCGCGGGACGCAGGCGGCTGCGCACCGCCAGGGCGACCGCGGCCGACAGGCAGCCCGCGGCGGCACCTGCGCAAGCGGCCACCCCCGTGACGGCGCCCCCGATGACCAGCACCGCGGCGACAGCGGCGACGACGCCCTCCCCGCCGGACAGCGAGGAGACCAGCAGCGCGGCGCACGCCATGAGCCCGAACGCCACCCCGGCGAGCGCGCCCCACCCCGCCCCGCGCCCGAGGTCGAGGCCGTTCACGGCTCAGGCCTTGGTGGCCCAGACGATCGTCCACGGGTACGGCGAGGCCACGGCGCGCACCGAGCCGACCTGCGACACGAAGCGCTGGAACCCCGCGCCGGTCCAGTGGTTGAGGTGCCCGGGGGTGTTGCCCAGGTCCTTGAGGTAGCGGCCGGTGAGCAGGTTCGAGCCGCGGAAGAAGGGCTCGTGCGGCACGGACAGCAGCAGGTGCCGGGAGGTCATCCGGGCGAGCTCGCGCAGGCCGGCGTCGGGGTCCTGCAGGTGCTCGAGCACCTCGACGCAGACGACGAGGTCGAACTGCTCGTCCTTGAACGGGAGGTTCTCGGCGTCGGCGTGCAGGTAGGCGGGGCCGGGGCGGGTGCGCCACTCCTCGCGCAGGCCGGCGTCGGGGAGGTCGATGCCGACGCAGGAGCCGAACCGGTCGAACATCTTCTGGCTGATGACGCCCTCGCCGGCACCGACCTCGAGGGGCTTCGTCGCGGGCCGCGAGTCGGAGGCGATCTTGCCGACCATGCCGTCGAGGCGGGTCACGAAGCGCTCGGTCAGCCACTTGATGGCCGGGTTCTTGGCCGTGTACTTCTTCGTGTGGTTGCCGATCACCACGCCGGGCGTCTCGGGAGCGGTCGTCATGGGACGCGAGGCTAGCGTGGCGCTCGTGGCGCGAGCGGTACGCACAGGCTTCCTGCTGCTCTGCCTCGTCCTGCTGGTCGCGACCCTGGCGAGGTACGGGCCCGAGGCCTACGACACCGCCCGCGACGTCGGCCCCCTGCCCGTCGTCGGCGCGCTGCTGGCGGTCCTCGGGGGCCTGTTCGCCAGCGCGCATGGTGTGGCGCGCCCTGCTGGCCGACCTCGGGGCGCCGCTGGCGGTCCGCCCGGCGCTGCACGTGTTCTTCGTCGGCCAGCTCGGCAAGTACGTGCCCGGCAGCGTGTTCGCCGTCGCCGCGCAGATGGAGCTGGGGCGCGACCAGGGCCTCAGCCGGAGCCGGGTCGCGACGGCGTCGCTGCTGTTCATGGGCGTGCTCGTGGCCGCGGGTCTGCTCGCGGCGGCGGTCGTGCTGCCGTTCACCAGTCCGGGGGCCCTGGACTCCTACGCCTGGGTGCTGGTCCTGCTGCCGGCCGGGCTCGTCCTGCTGGCGCCGCCGGTGCTGAGCCGCCTGGTCGCGGTCGCGCTGCGGGTGCTGCGCCGCGAGCCGCTCGACCGTCCGCTCTCCTGGGGCGGCACCGCGCGGGCGCTCGGCTGGGCGCTGGTCATGTGGGCCCTGTACGGCGTCCACCTGGGCCTCCTGGTGCAGGCCGTGCCGCACGACGACGGCCCGCAGCTGCTGCTGCTGAGCACCGGCGCCTACGCCCTGGCGTGGACGGCGGGCTTCCTGTTCGTCATCAGCCCCGCCGGCTTCGGGGTGCGCGAGGCGGCCCTGGTGGTGGCGCTGTCACCCGTGCTGGACCGCCCCGCTGCCGTCGCGCTGAGCCTGCTCAGCCGGGTCGTCATGACGCTCGGCGACCTGCTCTGGGGAGGGACGGGTGCGCTGCTGCGCCCCGACGTGGTTTCCTCCGGTCGCGTTCAGCAGCTGGGGAAGGCTGCCGACGTCTGACAGGCACGCCCCCGACAGCTCGAGGACGACACTGCCATGCGCCGCACTTCCCTCCTGGCCTCCGCCGCCCTGCTCGGCGGCCTGCTCGCCGTGCTCCCCGCGCTGCCCGCGAGCGCGGACGAGGTCTACGAGCGGCCGTCCGACGGCGTGTTCGACGTCGAGGGGCACGGCTGGGGCCACGGCCGGGGGATGTCGCAGTGGGGCGCGCAGGGCGCCGCGAGCCTGGGGAAGACCGCCGACGAGATCACCAGCACCTACTACCCGGGCACGCAGCGCACCGTCCTCGCCGACACCCCGATCCGGGTCTGGCTGAGCAGCGACGAGGGCCGCGACACCACCGTGTACGCCGCCCCGGGCCTCACCGTGACCGACCCGGCCGGGACCCGGGAGCTGCCGCAGGGCCCGAGCCGCTGGCGGGTGCGCGCCGACGGCGCCGGCCTGCACCTCGAGTCGCTCACCGGCAGCACGTGGACGGCCGGTGCGGCCACCCCCGGTCCGGTCCGCTTCGGCGGCACGACCTTCACCCGGGTCGCCCTGCCCGGCGGCAGCAGCCGCGACTACCGCGGGAGCGTGACCGCCGTCCGCAACGGCAGCGGGCTGCGGACCGTCGTCGTCCTCGGGCTCGAGGACTACCTGCTCGGCGTCGTGCCGCGCGAGGCGAGCGCCGGGTGGCGGCCCGCGGCGCTGCAGGCCCAGGCGGTCGCGGCCCGCTCCTACAGCGCGAACAAGCGGGCGCGGGTCGGGGGCGCCGGCACCTACGACATCTGCGACACGACCGCGTGCCAGGTCTTCGGCGGCAGCCGCCTCTACACCAGCAGCGGCGCCGTCAGCCAGCTCGAGCCGGCCAGCACCACCGACGCCGTCCGGGCCACCGCCGGTGTCGTCCGCACCCTCGACGGCGCCGCGGTCTTCGCGGAGTTCAGCAGCAGCAACGGCGGGTGGTCGACGACCGGCGACGTCCCGTACCTGCAGGCCCGCGAGGACCCGTGGGACGGCGCCGTCGACAACCCCGTGCACTCCTGGACGGCGAAGCTCCCGGTCAGCGCGCTCGAGCGGCGCTTCCCCGGCGTCGGGTCCCTGCAGCGCCTGCGCGTGACGCGCCGCGACGGCAACGGCGAGTGGGGCGGCCGGGTCAAGGCGGTCGTCCTCGAGGGCACCGGCGGCTCGGTCACGACCACGGGCGCGGGCGTCTACGGCGCGGCGACCTGGCCCGGCACGAGCACCGGCCTGCGCTCCACCTGGTTCCACGTCAAGGCCGAGGCCACCAGCAGCGCGGTCGTGTCGCAGTCGGCCGCGCCGTCGCTGGTGCGCCCGCCGGGCGCCTCGACCGGCGCCCTGACCGTCGTGCTCCGGAACTCCGGCACCACCACCTGGCCGGCCTCGGGCCTGCACCTGGCCGTCAGCAGCCCGCCCGGGCAGGCCGACGCGCTCGCCGGCCGCAGCACCCGCCCGGGCCGCTACACCGGCACCGACGACGTCGCTCCCGGGCAGACCGCCGCCTTCCGGGTCGACCTCGACGCCGCCGGGGTCGCGGCCGGGACGCACACCCGCGTCTACCGGGTGCGGATCGGCGGGGGGCCCGTCTTCGGCGCGCCGGTCACCTGGCGCGTCCCCGTGGCGGAGGCCCTGTTCCGGGCCGCGAAGGCCGCCGCCCCGTCCAACGTCACCGCCGCCCAGCCCTCCACGGGGGCGCCGTCCGCCGTCGCCCCGGACGGGTCGGCCGTCATCGTCCCCCGCACCGGCCGCTCGACGGTCCGGCTCCGCGCCCGCAACGCCGGCAACGTCGTCTGGGCCTCCGACGGCACGGTGCAGGTCGGCACCTCCGGCCCCCGCGACCGCACCAGCCCCTCGCAGTCGTCCTCCTGGGTCTCCCCGACCCGGGCGGCCCGCAGCACCACGCGCACCGCCCCCGGGGCGACCGCCACCTTCGACCTCGTCCTCGAGGGGGCGGGCCGACCCGCCGGCCTGACGCTCGAGCAGTTCGAGCCCGTCTGGTCCGGCCGGCACTGGCTCGACGGCGCGGTCACCCGGATCGCCGTCGTCCGCACCGACCCGACGGCGACCCGCCTGGCGATGCTGCACCGCGCCCCGGCGTCGCTGGCCGTCGCGAAGGGCGGGACCGCGGTCCTCGTGGTGCGGCTGCGCAACCTCGGCGGCCAGCCGTGGACGGTCGGCCGGGAGCAGCTGGCCGCGTCGGCCGCCGAGCCGCTCCGGACCTCCGCCTGGACGTCCGCCACCCGTCCGCCCGCCCTGGCCGCGAACGCGAGCCGCCCGTCGGTGAAGGCGGTCCACCCGGGCGAGATCGGCGAGTGGCGGATCCCGCTGGCCGGCCGCGCGGCCGGCACGCACACGCTGACGCTGCAGGGCGTGCTCGGGTCGGCGGGCTACGGGCCGCGCGTCCCGGTGAAGCTGACCGTCGGCTAGTGCTGGCTGTCCTGCTCGAGCAGTGCCTCGCCCCGGTCCCCGGGGGGACGGGGAGGTACAGCCGCGAGGTCGCTGCCGCCCTCGCCCGGGCCCGCCCCGGCGAGGTGCGCGGCGTGACGGCGTTCCACCGCGACACCGCCGCCGCGCGGGTGCCGGGGGTGCGGGGCCCGTCCCGGCTGCCGCTGCCCCGGCGGGGTCTGGTCGCGGCCTGGGAGCGGGGGCTCGGCCCGTCCGTCCCCGGCGACGTCGTCCTCGCCCCGACGCCGCTCGCCCCGCCGCGCCGACGCCGTCCGCTCGTGGTCGTCGTCCACGACGCCGTCCCCTGGACCCACCCGCAGACCCTGACCCCGCGCGGGGTCGCCTGGCACCGGACGGCCGTCGAGCGGGCCGCCCGGGACGCGGACCTCGTCGTCGTCCCGACGCAGGCCGTCGCGGCCGCGCTGCGCGAGCACGTCGACGTCCCCCGCCTGCAGGTCGTGGGGGAGGGCTCGCTGCTGGCCCTGCCCCCCGACGCCGAGGAGCGTGCGGCCCGTCTGCAGCTGCCGGACCGGTACCTCCTCACCGTGGCCACCCTCGAGCCGCGCAAGGGCCTCGACGTCCTCGTGCCGGCCCTGCGGGCGGTCGACCTGCCACTGCTCTGCGTCGGGCAGCCCGGCTGGGGCGGGCTCGACCTCCCGGCGCTCGCGGCCGGGCACGGGGTCGCCGACCGGGTCCGCGTCCTCGGCCGGGTGCCCGACGCCGACCTCGCCGTCCTCGTCTCCCGGGCGACCGCCCTGGTGGTCCCGAGCCGCGCCGAGGGCTTCGGCCTGCCGCTGCTCGAGGCGATGCAGCTCGGGACGCCGGTGCTCACCAGCGACGCCCCGGCCCTGGTCGAGGTCGGAGGGGGAGCAGCCGCCGTGAGCACCCTCGACGGCCTCCCCGACGCCCTGGCCGCGCTCGTCGGCGACGAGGGCGCCCTGCAGCGGCTGCGCGAGGCCGGGCCGGTGCGGGCCGCGGCCTACACCTGGGACGGCGCCGCGCAGCAGCTGTGGGACGCCGTCGACGGGTTCACCTCGCGGACAGGTCCGGGCGCGTAGGGTCGGCCTCGATCCCCCAGACCGTCAGGAGCACCCGCTTGCCCGGCCCGCGCGTCCTCATCGACGCCACTGCCGTCCCCGCCGACCGCGGCGGCGTCGGTCGCTACGTGGACGGCCTGGTCGAGGCCCTGGCGCAGACCGACACCCCGCTGGCGCTCGTCTGCCAGCGGGCCGACGCCGAGCGCTACGGCCGGCTCGCGCCCGACGCCCGGGTGGTCCCCGGTCCGGCCGCCGTCGCGCACCGTCCGGCCCGGCTGGCCTGGGAGCAGACCGGCCTGCCGCTGGTGGCCGGCCAGGTCGAGGCCGACGTCGTGCACGCGCCGCACTACACGATGCCGCTTCGTGCCGGGCGTCCCGTCGTCGTCACGCTGCACGACGCCACGTTCTTCACCGAGCCGGCCATGCACTCCACCGTCAAGGGCACGTTCTTCCGCTCGGCGACCCGCACCGCGCTGCGCCGGTCCGCCCGCTGCGTGGTGCCGTCCCTGGCCACCCGCGACGAGGTCGTCCGGGTGCTCGAGGCCGACCCCGCCGTCCTCGACGTGGCGTACCACGGCGTCGACCGTGGGACGTTCCACGTCCCGACCGACGACGAGAAGCACCGGGTGCAGGCGCGGCTCGGCCTGGCCGGCCAGCGGTACGTCGCCTTCCTGTCGACCCTCGAGCCCCGCAAGAACGTCCCGGGCCTCGTCCGCGGCTGGGTGCAGGCCTGCGAGGGCCGCGAGGACCCGCCCGCCCTGGTGCTCGCCGGCGGCAACGGCTGGGACGAGACCATCGACGGCGTCGTCGCCCAGGTCCCGTCGCACCTGCGCCTGCTGCGTCCGGGCTACCTGCGCTTCACCGACCTCCCCGGCTACCTCGGGGGCGCGACCGTCGTCGCCTACCCGAGCTTCGGCGAGGGCTTCGGCCTGCCGGTCCTGGAGGCGATGGCCTGCGCCGCTCCCGTGCTGACCACCCGCCGGCTGTCGCTGCCCGAGGTCGGCGGTGAGGCCGTGGCCTACACCGAGACCGACGACGCTTCGATCGGCACGGCCCTGGCCGCCCTGCTCGACGACGACGCCGAGCGGGCCCGCCTGGCCGCGGCCGGCGCGGAGCGCAGCACGCAGTTCACCTGGGCGGCGTCGGCCGAGGCCCACCTGCGGTCCTACGCCGCGGCCCACGCCGGCCGGTGAACGCCCCGCACGTCCGGGTCGTCTGCGTCACGTACTCCCCGGGGGAGTCCCTCGCGCTGTTCCTCGACACCCTCGCCACCGCGACGACGCACCCGTACGAGGTCGTCCTGGCCGACAACGGCAGCACGGACGGCAGCGTCGAGGAGGCCGCCGCGCGCCCCGAGGTGACCCTGCTGCGCACCGGCAGCAACCTCGGCTACGGCCGGGCCGCGAACCTCGGCGCGTCGGGGTCGACCGCCCCGTGGCTCGTCGTGGCGAACCCCGACGTCGAGTGGACGCCCTCCAGCCTCGACCTGATGCTCGACGCCGCCGGCCGCTGGCCCGCCGCGGGCTGCCTCGGGCCGGCCATCCGGACCAGCGACGGGCAGCTGTACCCGAGCGCCCGGGCCTTCCCGTCGCTCGGCCGCGGCACGGGCCACGCCCTGCTCGGGCCGTTCTGGCCGGGCAACCCCTGGACCCGCTCCTACCGGGCTGAGGCCGGGCGGCCCGAGGAGGGCACGACGGGCTGGCTGAGCGGCTCGTGCATGCTGCTGCGCCGGCCCGCGTTCGAGGCCGTCGGCGGCTTCGACCCGAGCTACTTCATGTACTGCGAGGACATGGACCTGTGCCGCCGGCTCGGCGAGGACGGCTGGAGCAACGTCTACGTCCCGGGCTCGGTCGTCACGCACACCGGCGGGCACGCGACCCGCCGCTCGGCCGGACCGATGCTGGCCGAGCACCACCGCGCGCTCTACCGCTACCTGTCCCGCCAGTACGGCCGGCCGGCCCAGGCCCCCGTCCGCGGGGTGCTCGCCGCCGGTCTGCTGGCCCGCTACCTGCTGGCCCGCCGGGTCCGCTCCGTCGGGGAGGGCGCCGCCCCCACCCGCCCCGCCAGCCTGCTCGAGGAGACCTGAGATGCGGCACGCCCTGATCCTGGCCGGCGGGTCCGGCACCCGCCTGTGGCCCTACTCGACGGCGGCCCTGCCCAAGCAGCTGGTCCCGCTGCTCGGCGGCAAGTCGCTGCTCGACGTCGCCGTGGAGCGGGCCACCTCCTGCGTCCCGGCCGAGCGGGTCTGGCTGGGCGCCGGGGAGCAGCTGCGGAGCGCCGTGGAGAAGGTCGAGGGCCTGCAGGCCGACCGCCTGGTCGTCGAGCCGTCCGGCCGCGACACCCTGCCCGCCGTCGCCCTCGGCTGCGCCGTCATCGCCGCGCAGGACCCCGACGCCGTCGTCGCGGTGCTGACCGCCGACCACATCATCGACCCGCTCGACTCGTTCGCGCAGACCCTCGATTCCGCGTTCGCCCTGGCCGAGCAGCGCGACGACGCCCTCGTGACCTTCGGCGTCGTCCCGGACGCCCCCGCCACCGGCTTCGGGTACCTCGAGCTCGGGGACGCGCTCGGTGCGGGGCACGTGGTGGGGAGGTTCGTCGAGAAGCCCACCAAGTCCCGGGCGGCCGAGTACCTCGCGGCCGGGCCGTCGCGGTACCTGTGGAACTCCGGGATGTTCGTCTGGCGGGCCGACACCCTGCTGCGGGCCGTCGACGAGTTCAGTCCGCACGCCGGCCTCGTCCTGCGGGCCATGGGCCAGGCGTACGGCACCCCGCGGTGGGACCCGCTGGCCGCCGCCTCCTGGCCGACGGTGGCCAAGCTGTCCGTCGACTACGGCGTCATGGAGCCGGCCTCGACGTCGCCGCTGTTCACCGTCGTCGCCCTGCCGCTGGCGGCCCGGTGGCTCGACGTCGGGAGCTGGCCGGCGTACGGCGAGGCGCTCGGGCGCGACGAGCTGGGCAACGCCGTCGGGGCGGGTCGGGCCGTCCTGCACGCCAGCCGCGACTGCGTCGTCGCCTCCTCCGACCCCGACCACCTCGTCACGCTGGTCGGCTGCGAGGGGCTCGTGGTGGTGCACACGCCCGAGGCCACGCTCGTCATGCCCGCCGACGACGCCCAGCGGGTCAAGGAGCTGCACGCCCTCGTGCAGGAGCAGGCGCCGGAGCTCGCCTAGGGCGAGACCCCCGGGCGCAGCGCGGACCGCCGGGAGGGGGCAGAGTGCGGGCGTGCAGCAGCCCGGAGACTCCCTCGCCCTCGTCGGCTACGTCCTCGCCGGCCCGTTCACGCTGTACCCGCCGCTGTTCAAGCGGATGTGGAACAGGCGCGACCACCGGCTGTTCGCCGTCCAGGAGACGGGGGTGGCGCTCATCGTCACCGGCTGGGCCCTGCGCGGTGACAAGGGCGGGGTCGTCGTCAACGCGGCGTACGGCGTGGTGCTGGCCGGGCTCTACGTCCGGGCCGGCGTCCGCCGGCGCTAGGCGGGGACGCGCTCGGCGAACAGCGCGCGCACCCGGGCCGTCAGCTCGTCCGCGGTCTCGCCCGGCTGCGGCGCGACCGGGTCGAGGACGCTGAGGCTGATCCCGTGCCGGCCGCGCAGGACGAAGCCGCGCTTGGGCAGCGCGTCGCCGGTGCCCTGCACGACGACCGGCACCACGGGGACGTCCAGCCGGACGGCGAGGTCGAAGGCGCCGGCCTTGAACGGCCGCAGCAGGCCGTCGTGGGAGCGGGTGCCCTCCGGGAACATCATCACGGGCGTGCCTGCCCGCAGCACGCGCTCGCACGCGGTGAGCATCGTCAGGACGCTCTCCCGGTCGCCGCGCTTGAGCGGGACGTAGCCGTTGAGCGTCATGTTCCAGCCGACGAACGGCACACGGAAGTTCTCCGCCTTGCTGACCCACACGAAGGGGGCCGCCAGGCGGAACAGCACGAGGATGTCCAGCAGCGACAGGTGGTTCGCGACGATGACGCACGGCCCGTCCGGGAGGCGCTCGCGGCCGGAGACCGTGACGGTCCACCACGGGTTCAGCCAGGTGTAGAGCGAGGCCCACCAGCAGGTGAAGCGGTGCAGCAGCCGGGTGCGGGGGTCGACCGGGCGGGTGACCGCCCAGAGCAGCAGAGCCAGCGGGAACAGCAGGACGCTGGACAGGACGACGAAGCCCCAGAACAGCAGCGAGAACGCACGCTGGGCCACTAGCCCTGCTTCTGGTGACGCACCCGGGTCGGCTCGAGCAGGAAGGTGATCCGCTGCTCCCCGTCCGTGCGGAACGGGTAGCTGTCGACGCCGAGGTACTTCTGCGCCAGCCGGTCGATGTGCGCGTCCGCGCCCTCGGTCGTCGACGTGACGCTGCCCTTGACCTCGACGTAGTCGTACGGGTTCTTCTCGTCGTAGACGAGGACCGTCAACCGGGGGTCGCGCTCGAGGTTGGTCGGCCAGCGACGCCCGACCGCGCTGTTGACCGCGACCCTGCCGTCGACCAGGTCGACCCACACGACGGCGCTGTGCACGCTGCCGTCGGCGTCGAAGGTGCTGATCACCGCGTGGTTGACCTGCTCGGTGAGGAGCAGCTGCACGCCGGGGTCGTCGAGGGAGGCCATGGCGGCGAACCTAGGACAGCCCGGCCAGCCGGGCCAGGGCGGTGACGGTCGCGGCGACGACCACCGCGGGCAGGACGGTGAGCCCGCGCCAGACCAGCAGGCCCGCCACGGTCACGCCGAGGGTGTCGGCCCCGGCGTGCAGGCGGTCGCCGTCGGCGAGGGCGTTCGTGACGACGAGGGCGGCCAGCAGCGGCGGCGCCAGCAGCAGGACGACGCGGGCCAGCGGCGCGGGCAGGCCGCCGCCCTCGGAGGAGGGCCCGAAGACGGCCGGCCCGAAGCCCTTGATGACGAAGGTGACCGCGGCGACCAGGCCGATGGTCAGCCAGAGCCGGGTCACCGGCGCAGCCCGACGAGGGCGACCGCGGAGGCGGCCAGGACGGGCACCCCGGGGGGCGAGACCGGCACCAGGGCGAGGGCGAGGCCGGCCCCCGCCAGCGCCAGCCCGACCCGTGACCGCTCGCGCAGCTCGCCGAGCAGCAGGGCGAGGAAGAAGGTCGGGAAGACGGCGTCGAGGCCGAGCGCCTGCGCGTCGACCCCGATGCCGACGACGGCGAGACCGGTCCCGGCGACCCAGCAGACGTACTGGGCGGCGCTGTGGCCGAACATCCAGGTGCGGTCGAAGGTGCCGTCCCCGCGGGCCGCGAGCGCCCAGCTGCTGTCGACGACCGCCTGGCCCTGCAGGGCCCGCCGCGCCCGGCCGCCCGGCAGGGACGGCCCGAGGGCGACCCCCATGGCCAGGAAGCGCGAGTTCATCAGCGCGGCCGCGAGGACCGCCGCCCCGACGCCGCCGCCGGCCGCCAGCACGCCGATGGACGCGAACTGGGCCGAGCCGGCGTAGACGACGGCGGACATGACGACGGCGGCCAGCGGGGGGACGCCCGCCGCCGTGGCGACCGCCCCGAAGGAGAACGAGAGCAGGAAGGAGGCAGCGGCGAACGGGACGCCGTCGCGCAGCCCCTGGAGGAAGCGGGGAGGGACCACCGGGAGATAGTCGCAGGATGGAGCCCAGCGGCGAGCAGCACGTCATCGAGGCCGGCCCCTACCGGGCGGTCGCCGTCGGGGTCGGGGGAGGCCTGCGGGAGGCCACCGTCGAGGGCCGGCCGCTGCTCGACGGGTACGCCGTGGACGCGCTGCCCGACGGCGCCCGCGGGCAGGTGCTCGCGCCCTGGCCGAACCGGGTCCGGGACGGGAGGTGGTCCTGGCAGGGCAGGAGCTGCCAGCTGGCGCTGAACGAGGTGTCCAAGGGCAACGCCAGCCACGGCCTGGTCCGCTGGGCCGCGTGGTCCGTCGTGGAGAGGGCGGCGGACCGGGTCCTGCTGGCGACCCGGCTCGAGCCGCACCCGGGCTACCCCTGCCGGCTCGACCTCACGGTCGAGTACCGCGTCGACGCCACGACCGGGCTGCACGTCCTGCTGTCGGCGCAGGCCGTCGACGGTGCCGCCCCGGTCGCCCTCGGGATGCACCCGTACCTCGCGCCGCCGGAGGGCGACCTGGTCGACGGCTGCGTCCTGCACGCCCCGGCCGGCACCCGGATCACCGTCGACGACCGGTCCCTGCCCACCGGGCGCGTCCCGGTGTCCGGCGACGACGACCTGCGCGTGCCCGTCCTGCTCGGCGACCGCGTCCTCGACGTCGCCTACACCGACCGGTCGTCGCACGAGGTCTCGCTCAGCGCCGGCGGCCGGACCACGGTGATGACGACGGACGCGCCCTGGCTGCAGGTCTTCACCGGGGACACCCTCGCCCCCGACCGGCGTCGGCGCGGTCTCGCCGTGGAGCCCCTCACCGCCCCGGTCGACGCCCTCAACACCGGCGAGGCCGACGTCCTCGACCCGGGGGAGGCGCTCACCCTCGCGTGGTCACTCCGGCAGGACAGTCAGCACCAGGTCGGCGGCGGCCTGCAGCAGCGCGTCTGACGTCGCCACGACGACGGCGGTCCGCCCCCGGAGCCGCTCGACCACGAGGCGCCGCCCGACGACGTCGAGGTACCCGGTCGGCTCGTCCAGGAGCAGCAGGCCGGGGGAGGCGAGGACCCGGGCCAGCCGGACCCGTTGGCGCTCCCCGCCCGACAGCGTCCACATCTCGCGCTCGGGGGCGTGCATCCCGAGGGCGGCGAGGTCGGCCGGGTCGGCCAGCTGCCCGGCGACGTCGTGCGGCCGCCACTCGCTCCCGGGCGGCACCTCGAGCAGGACGGCGTCGGGCCAGGCCGCGGCCAGCTCGCCCAGCAGGGCGCCGCCCTCCTCCGCGGTGACGACGACGAGCTCGCCCGGGGAGGGGCGGGGGATCACCGCAGCGTGACGCCGGTGGCGGCCTGGACGTCGTCGCGGCTGACGCCGGGGGCCGTCTCGACCAGGACGAGCCCCTCGGGGACGACGTCGATCACGGCGAGGTCGGTGAGGATGCGCTGGACGCAGCGCTCGCCCGTCAGCGGCAGGGTGCAGCGCTCGACGATCTTGTGAGCGCCCCCCTTGGCGACGTGCTCCATCATCACCAGCACGCGCTTCGCGCCGTGGACGAGGTCCATCGCGCCGCCCATCCCCTTGACCATCTTCCCGGGGATCATCCAGTTGGCGAGGTCGCCGACCTCGCTGATCTGCATCGCCCCGAGCACCGCGACGTCGACCGCCCCGCTGCGGATCATCCCGAAGCTCGTCGCGCTGTCGAAGTAGCTCGCGCCGGGCAGGACCGTGACGGTCTCCTTGCCGGCGTTGATGAGGTCGGGGTCGACGGCGTCCTCGGTCGGGTACGGCCCGACACCGAGCACGCCGTTCTCGCTGTGCAGCACGACGTGGACGCCGTCGGGCACGAAGTTGGGCACGAGGGTCGGCAGACCGATGCCGAGGTTGACGTACTGCCCGTCGGTGAGCTCCGCCGCCACGCGGGCGGCCAGCTGGTCACGCGTCAGCACGGACGGTCCTCTTCTCGATCTTCTTGTCGGGAGTCACCTGCACGACGCGCTGCACGAAGATGCCGGGCGTGTGGACCAGGGCGGGGTCGAGCTCGCCCGGCTCCACCAGCTCCTCGACCTGGGCGATCGTGGTGCGCCCGGCGGCCGCGGCCAGGGGGTTGAAGTTCGCGGCGGTCTTCTCGTAGACGAGGTTGCCGTGGCGGTCGCCGTAGCGGGCGTGGACGAGGGCGAAGTCGGTCCGGATCGCGTGCTCGAGGACGTAGCGGACGCCGTCGAACTCGCGCACCTCCTTGGGCTCGCTGGCCTTGGCGATCCCGCCGCTGCCGTCGTAGCGCAGCGGCAGGCCGCCGTCGGCGACCTGGGTGCCGACGCCGGCGGGCGTGTAGAACGCCGGGATGCCGGCGCCCCCGGCCCGCAGCCGCTCGGCGAGGGTGCCCTGGGGGACCAGCTCGACCTCGAGCTCGCCGCCGAGGAACTGCCGCTCGAACTCCTTGTTCTCCCCGACGTAGCTGCCGGTGGTGCGGCTGATCCGCTTCGCGCCGAGCAGCATGCCGAGGCCGTAGGCGTCGACGCCGCAGTTGTTGCTGACGGTCCGCAGGTCGTCGACGCCGGTCTCGAGCAGCGCCTCGATCAGCGCCTCCGGGATCCCGCACAGCCCGAACCCGCCGACGGCCAGGGACGAGCCGGAGCCGATGTCGGCCACCGCCTCGGCGGCGCTCTGCACGGTCTTGTCCAACGGAGCCTCCTCGGGGTGAGACGGAACCTAGCCTGGGGCGGTGGCCCCCGACTGCGCGACCGTCTGGCGGCCACGCCTGCCTGTCGACGTCGGGCGGACCCTCGGCCTGATGCGCCGCGGCACGGGCGACCCGACGTACCGCCGCGTCGACGGCGTCGTCTGGCGGACCACGCGCATGCCGGCCGGCCCGGCGACGGTGCGGCTGGAGCAGCGCGGCCTGCACGAGGTCCACGGGGACGCCTGGGGCCCCGGCGCGGAGGAGGCCGTGGCCGGTCTGCCCGACCTGCTCGGTGCCCGCGACGACTGCGCCGACTTCGACCCCCGCCACCCGCTGCTCGTCGACGCGCACGCCCGGCACCCCGGGGTGCGGGTGCCGCGCTCCGGACGCGTGCTGGAGGCGCTGATGCCGGCGGTGCTCGAGCAGAAGGTCACCGGCAAGGAGGCCTTCGCGGCGCACCGGACCCTGGTGCTGCGCTTCGGTGCGCCCGCCCCCGGCCCCGCGCCCGAGGGCATGGCGGTCCCGCCCGACGCCGCGACCTGGCGGCTCGTCCCGTCGTGGGAGTGGCACCGGGCCGGCGTCGACCCGAAGCGGATGCGCACCGCGCTGGCCTGCGCGCAGGTCGCGCACCGGCTCGAGGAGTGCGTGGGGATGCCGCCCGCCGACGCCGAGCGACGGCTGCGGGCCGTCCCTGGCGTCGGGCTGTGGACGTACGCCGAGGTCGCCCAGCGGGCCCTCGGCGACGCCGACGCGATCAGCGTGGGCGACTACCACCTGGCGGCGTCCGTGGGGTGGGCCCTGCTCGGGCGTCCGCTCGACGACGACGGCATGGTCGCGCTGCTCGAGGACTGGCGGCCGCACCGGCACCGGGTCTGCCTGCTGATCAGCGCCTCGGGGTTCCGCAAGCCCCGGTTCGGCCCGCGGATGACCGTCCAGGACCACCGCCGCCACTGACGCTCGACGGGGTGCCGCGCTGCGCAAGGCCGCGGTCGACCGGCCGACCCTGCGGCAACGGGCGTGCGTCGCGGCGTGCAGGGCACGACATCGCCATGACAGCCGTGATCTCGATCGTCGTGGTGCTCCTGGGCGCCGTCCTGCTCTACGCCCTGTTCGCCTTCGGCGTCTTCGGTGCGGGTCTGGCCCGCAGCCGCGACGGCAAGAACGACGACCGGCGCGACCGCAAGCCCGGCCGGACGCCTCGCCCGTCGCGCTAGCTCTCGGGACAGCTAGCGCTCGAGCAGGAACGCCTCCACCGGGCGCTCGGCGCGGGGCGTGGCGGGTGCCGCGGCATGCCCGACGGCGACCGCCCCGAGGGGCTCCCAGTCGTCCGGCAGGTCCAGCGCGGAGCGGACGACGTCGGGGCAGAACAGCGTGCTGCTGACCCACGCGCTGCCCAGCCCCTCGGCGGCGAGCTGCACCAGCAGGTTCTGCACGCCGGCGCCACCGCTGACCACGAACATCCGCTCCTCGGCGGCCGTGCGCCGGACGTCCGGGTAGGCGTGCGCCCCGTCGCGGACCAGGCACGGCACGACCAGGCGCGGGGCGGCCCGCAGCACGTCCCCGCGCCGGAGCCTGCGCTCCACCTGCTCCTCGGTGAACCCGTCCGCACGCAGGTCCGCGGCCCAGGCGTCGCGCATCGCGTCGAGCAGCGGCTCGCGCAGCCGGTCGACGAGGACGAAGCGCCAGGGTGTGGTGTGGTGCGGGGCGGGGGCGAGCAGGGCGGCGGCGAGGGCCCGGCGCAGGGCGGCGTCGTCGACCGGCTCGTCGGTGAAGGCGCGGACCGTGCGGCGCAGCGCGAGGGTGCTCTGGTGCGCCTCGCGGGTGCCGAGGCTGAACCAGTCCTGCGCGGACGGCCGCACCAGGGCGGTGGCGTCGCGCCCGTCGTCGGGGAGGGCGAGGCCGCGGACGACGGCCACGGGGACGCCGTCGCTCTTGCCCTTCACCAGCTCGGCGGCCGACGCCAGCTCGTCCGCGACGGCGATCTCGGTGACGCCGAGCACCTGCCCGAAGGTGTCCTGCGTGCCGCGGGCGTCGCGCAGCGGAGCGAGCCCGGCGACGCCGATCGCCTGGTCGACCTGCCCCTGCCGCCAGGCCCGCCCGAGGGTGTCGGACACGACGACGGCGACGTCGGCCCCGAGCTCGGCGAACCGGTCCCGCAGCCCGCGGGCGGAGGCGTCGGCGTCGACCGGCAGCAGCGCGACCTCGTCGGTGCGCACGTTGGAGGCGTCGACGCCGGCCGCCGCGAGCACCAGCCCGGCGCGGGTCTGGGCGATCGTCGTGGTGCCGCGGCGGGCCACCACGCGCGCGGTCTCGGCGTCGACGGCGGCCAGCCGGACGTCCTCCCGCGAGGTCCCCGGCGGCACCGGCACGAGCCGCCCCTCCGCCTTGCTCACCACCTTGCTGGTGACCACGACGACGTCGCCGTCCTGCAGCGCGAAGCGGTCCGCGACCAGGGCGGCGACGTCGTCGCCGGGGCGGACGTCGGGCATGCCCTCGACGGGGGAGACGGTGTAGCCGGTCACGCCATCTCGAGCAGCGCCCGCGCCATCGCCGTCGTCGCCGCGAGGTCGGTCATGAGCAGCGGGACCGCGCGCACCTCGACGTCGGGGACGGTGGCGCCGTCGTCGGCGGTGTCGACCAGCCAGCCGTCGAGCAGCGTGCCGCCGTAGTGCCGGCCGACGGCCTCGGCGCTCGTCTCGACACCGATGGCCTCCAGGCACGCGTCGGCCATGCCGCGGACCGGCGCGCCACCGACGACGGGGCTGACCCCGAGCACGGTCTTGTCGGCCAGCGCCGCCTTGATGCCGGGCACCTGCAGCACGGTGCCGATGCTGACCACCGGGTTGCTCGGCGGCAGCACCACGAGGTCGGCCTGCTCGATCGCCTCCAGCACCCCGGGGGCAGGCTGCGCGGTCTCGGCCCCGACGTACGCGAACGCCTGGGCCTTCAGCGAGGCCCGGTGCTTGACCCACCACTCCTGGAAGTGGATCACCTTGCGCGCGCCGTCGACCTCGACGAGCACGTGCGTCTCGAACCGGTCGTCGGTCATCGGGATCAGCCGCGCGCCCGGCTGCCATCGCTCGCACAGGGCCGCCGTCACCTGGCTCAGCGGGAAGCCGGCGTCGAGCATCTGCCGGCGCACCAGGTGGGTGGCGAGGTCGCGGTCGCCGAGCCCGAACCAGGCGGTCGGGACGTCGTACGCCGTCAGCTCCTCCTTGGCGTGGAACGTCTCGTCCTGGCGGCCCCAGCCGCGCTCCTCGTCGATGCCGCCGCCGAGCGTGTACATGACGGTGTCGAGGTCCGGGCAGACGCGCAGCCCGTACATCGTGAGGTCGTCGCCGGTGTTGACGACGACGGTCAGCTCCGCGTCGGGGACCGCCTCCTTGAGGCCCCGCAGGAAGCGTGCCCCGCCGATGCCCCCTGCCAGTGCCACGATCCGCATGCAGGCAGTCTGTCAGCGTGAGCCGGCTGGTCGGGGTGGACGTGGCGCGCGGCACAGCCCTGCTCGGGATGACCGCGGTGCACGTCTTCCCGGCGGAGCGTGCCGACGGGTCCACCTCGCTCGTGCACGTGCTCGTCAGCGGGCGGGCGGCAGCCCTGTTCGCGGTGCTGGCCGGCGTCGGGCTGGCGCTGCTCACCCGCAGGCAGGAGCCGGGGCAGACGCGCTCGGTCGCGGTGCGCGCGGGCGTGGTCGCGCTGATCGGACTGGTCGTCGGGTCCGTCGACTCGGGCCTCGCCCTGATCCTGGCCTACTACGGCGTGCTGTTCCTCGTGGCGCTGCCGCTGCTGCGCCTGCCGGTGCGGGTGCTGGCCGCGGCGTCGCTGGGTGTCGCGCTGCTCGGGCCGCTGCTGTCGTTCGCGCTGCGTCCGCACCTGCCGCCCCGGGCCACGGGCAACCCGACGCTCGACCTGCTCGTCACGCACCCGTGGCAGCTGCTCACCACCCTGCTGGTCACCGGCTACTACCCGGTCCTGTGCTGGGCCGCCTACCTGTGTGCCGGGCTGGCCGTGGGGCGGCTGGACCTCGCGTCGCGGGTGGTCCAGGTGCGGCTGGCGCTCGTCGGCGCGGTCCTCGCGGCGGTCGCCTCGGCGTCGTCCTGGC
Source organism: uncultured Actinomycetota bacterium (assembly GCA_963761655.1). Taxonomy (GTDB): domain Bacteria; phylum Actinomycetota; class Actinomycetes; order Mycobacteriales; family SCTD01; genus RYN-122. Next base: position 465,688 of record CAVXHI010000011.1, on the reverse strand, counting down.
TGCTGCTGGACGCCGGGGGGCGGGCGGCGATCGCCCTGACCGACCCCGAGCGCGGCCTGTCGGACAACCAGTTCGGCAACGTCCCGACGACGACGCCGTGGTGGCTCGCCGTCGACGCACCCCACGCCTCGACGACGCCCGACCTGCTGCTGACCACCGGCACCTCGCTGCTCGTGCTCGGGCTCGCCCTGCTGGTCTGCAGCCGGCCGGCGGTGGCCCGCGTCCTCGGCCCCCTCGCGGCGGCCGGGTCCATGACGCTGACGCTGTACGTCCTGCACGTCGTCGTCGTCGCGAGCACGGGCGGGGACCAGCCGGCGCTGCTCTGGTCGGCGCAGGTCGTCGGGCTCGGGACCTGCGCCGTGCTGTGGCTGCAGCTGTTCCCGCGCGGGCCGCTCGAGACCGTCGTGGCGGCGGCGTCGGGACGCTAGAGCGGCTCGAGGAGCTCCAGCCGGTTGCCGTACGGGTCACTGGCGTAGGAGCGGCGGTGGCCCGGGACGCTCACGCCTCGAGCCCTGCCAGCCGGTCGAGCTCGCGCAGCAGCGAGTCCTGCAGGCCGGCGTCGCGCAGCCGCCCGGGGACGGTCGTCGGGGCCCGGTCCTTCCAGTACGGCTCGTCGCCGAGGTCGGCGGTGCAGCAGAAGGCCAGGCCGTCGCCGCCCTGCTCGACCTCACCGGGCGCCCCGCCGCTGGCGAGCTTCGTCTTCACCCAGCCGGGGTCGACAGCGGCCACCACGAGGTCGGGGCGACGACGGGCCCAGCCGAGGGCGAGGGCGACGTCGCAGGCCTTGCTGTCGGCGTAGGCCTGGCGCGGCTCGCGCGAGCCGCCGAGGGCCGTCGGCTTCGGGCGGCCGGAGCCCGCCATGCCCGAGCCGAGCCAGAGCAGGCGGCTGCGGACGGCGTCGCCGAGCAGGGAGGTCAGCAGGTGCGGCGCGAGGACGTTGACCGCGAAGGTCGTCTCGAAGCCGTCGACCGTGACCCGGGGTGTCTCGTCGCGGACCCAGACGCCGGCGTTGTGGGCCAGGACGTCGACGCCGCCGAGGTCGCGCAGCTGGTCGGCGAGGCCGCGCACCTCGGCGAGCACCGCGAGGTCGCCGACGACGAGGTCGGCGTCGAGCTCGTCCGCCACCGGCCGGCCCCGTTCCTCGCTCCGCCCGTGGACGACGACGCGGTGCCCCTCGGCGACGAGCTGCCGGGCGGCGGCGAGGCCGATCCCGTCGGTGGAGCCGGTCAGGCAGACGGTCGTCATGACCCCACCGTAGGGTTGTCGGGGTGGAGCAGGCAGGGATGCGGCGGGCTCTGGCGAGGGCGCGCGACGGCAAGGCGCTCGACGTCGACGAGGCCACCGTCCTGCTCGGCGCCCGGGGCGACGACCTCGCTGCGCTGATGTCCTCCGCCGCGCGGGTCCGCGACGCGGGCGGCCGCGACGGCGTCGTCACCTACAGCCGCAAGGTCTTCGTGCCGCTGACCCGGCTGTGCCGCGACCGCTGCCACTACTGCACCTTCGCGACGACGCCGGGACGCCTGCCCGCGCCCTTCCTGTCGATGGACGAGGTGCTGCAGATCGCCCGCGACGGCGCCGCCCTCGGGTGCAAGGAGGCCCTGTTCACCCTGGGGGACCGGCCCGAGGACCGCTGGCCGCAGGCCCGCGCGTGGCTGGACGAGGCCGGCTACGACAGCACCCTCGCCTACGTCCGGGCGTGCGCGGTCGCGGTCCTCGAGGAGACGGGCCTGCTGCCCCACCTCAACCCGGGGGTGATGAGCTGGAGCGAGCTGCAGCGGCTCAAGCCGGTCGCGCCGTCGATGGGGATGATGCTCGAGACGACGGCGGACGTGCCGGCGCACCGGGGCTCGCCGGACAAGGTCCCGGCCGTCCGGCTGCGGACCCTCGAGGACGCCGGCCGGCTGTCCGTCCCCTTCACCACCGGTCTGCTGGTGGGGATCGGCGAGACGCTGCGCGACCGCGCCGAGACGGTCTTCGCGATCCGCGCGTCGCACGCCAGGCACGGCCACGTGCAGGAGGTGATCGTCCAGAACTTCCGCGCCAAGGACGACACCGCGATGCGCGTCCACGCCGGACGCCTCGCATGGACGAGTTCCTCGCCGCGGTCGCCGTCACCCGGCTGGTCATGGGACCGCGGATGCGCGTGCAGTCGCCCCCGAACCTGGTCGACCTCGCCGAGACCGCCGCCCTGCTGGCCGCCGGCGTCGACGACTGGGGCGGCGTCTCGCCCCTCACGCCCGACCACGTGAACCCCGAGCGGCCGTGGCCTCACCTCGACGACCTCGCGCGCGCCACGGCCGACGCCGGCTTCGTCCTGCGCGAGCGGCTCACCGCGCACCCGCCCTACCTGGACGAGCCCTGGCTCGACCCGCGCCTGGCCGGGCACGTCGCCGCGCTGCGCCTGCCGGACGGCCTCGCCGCCGACGTCCGTCCCGCCGGGCTGCCGTGGCAGGAGCCCGACGACGCGTCTGCGCAGCACCGGCCGCACCGACCTGCACGCCACCGTCGACACCACTGGCCGCACCGCCGACCGCCGCACCGACTTCGACGACGTCTACGGCGGCTGGGACGCCGTCGCGGCCTCCGTGCCCGCGCCGCGCGCCCGGCTGACGCACGACGTCGCTGCCGCCCTGCGCGTCGCCCGCGACCGGCCCGCGTCGCTCACCGAGCAGCAGGCGCTCGCGCTCATCACCGCCGACGGCGCGGACCTCGAGGCCGTGTGCGCGCTGGCCGACGACGTCCGGCGCGACACCGTCGGCGACGACGTCACCTACGTCGTGAACCGGAACATCAACTTCACCAACGTCTGCTACACGGGCTGCCGGTTCTGCGCCTTCGCCCAGCGCCGCACCGACGCCGACGCCTACACGCTCTCGCTCGACGAGGTCACCGAGCGGGCCCGCGAGGCGTGGGACGTCGGGGCGACCGAGGTCTGCATGCAGGGCGGCATCGACCCGCAGCTGCCCGGGACCGCCTACCTCGACCTCGCCCGCGCGGTGAAGGCCGGCGCCCCCGCCCTGCACCTGCACGCCTACTCCCCGATGGAGGTCGTGAACGGTGCGGCCCGGATGCAGGTCAGCATCGAGGAGTTCCTTCTCGCGGCGCGCGAGGCCGGCGTCGACAGCCTCCCCGGCACCGCGGCCGAGATCCTCGACGACGACGTCCGCTGGGTGCTGACCAAGGGCAAGCTGCCGACCGCGCAGTGGGTCGAGGTCGTGCAGACCGCGCACCGCACCGGTCTCCCGACGACTTCTACGATGATGTACGGCCACGTCGACCAGCCCCACCACTGGGTGGCGCACCTGCAGCTGCTCGCCCGCCTGCAGGGCGAGTCCGGCGGGTTCACCGAGTTCGTGCCGCTGCCGTTCGTGCACACCAGCGCGCCGCTCTACCTGGCCGGCGTCGCCCGGCCCGGGCCCACGGTCCGGGACAACCGGGCCGTGCACGCCGTCGCCCGGCTGCTGCTGCACGGCCGGATCGACCACGTGCAGTGCTCCTGGGTGAAGCTCGGGCCCGAGCAGTGCCACCAGGTGCTGGCCGGCGGCGTCGACGACCTCGGCGGGACGCTCATGGAGGAGACCATCAGCCGGATGGCGGGCAGCCAGCACGGCTCGCGCAAGAGCGTGGACGACCTCGAGGCCATGGTCCGGGCGGCCGGCCGCACCCCGCGGCAGCGGACCACCGGCTACGGCGTCGTCCCGGACGAGCGGCTCGCAGCAGCCCGGGTGCGGAGCCTCCCGCTCGTCTGAGCCGGTCGTCAGTACGCTCCGCCGCAGCTTGCCCCGTGAGGAAGCCCTGCTGAGGAGCCGTTGTGACCGTCGAGCCGCCGCTGTCCCGCCGCATCGAGGAGCTGGCCCGCTACGACGAGCCGGAGGGCGACGCCGCCGGCCTGTCCGGCTCCGTCGCCGCGCTCCGGGGCGACGTGGTCGCGGTCCGGAGCGAGCTCGGGTCGCTGCGCAGCGAGCTCGGCGCGGTGCGCACCGACCTCGACAGCCTCGGTGGCCGGCTGACCGGCTCGGTCGCGGCGAGCCGCACCGAGACGGGCACCCTCGTGCGGCGGGTGGCCGAGATGGCCGGCCGCTTCGACGCCCTCGGCAGCCGCCTCGACGAGGTCCGTGCCGACATGCCGGGCATCGCCCGCGAGGTCCGCGAGGGGCTCGAGCTCGTCCCGGTCCGCACCGGCACCCAGCTCGACGACGTCGTCGGGCGGGTCACCGACAAGGTCGGCCTGCGGGTGGACCAGATGGCCGCCGACGTCCGCCGGACGGTCACCAGCGCGCTGGAGAGCGACGCCCGGGTCGCGGCCGGCACGCAGGCCGCCCTCGTCGACGCCCGAGGCGCGCTCGAGTCCCGGCTGGCCGTCCTGGAGGACAGCCTCGACGGGATGGTCGAGCGGATCGAGGCGCTCGCGCGTGACGGCGCCAACAGCACGAACGAGCGGGTCGCCGAGCTCCTCAGCGGCGTCCGCCGGCTGGAGCAGCGCCTCGAGCAGCTCGGCGGCGAGCAGGTCGAGAGCGTCGTCACCCGTCTGACCGACGTCACCGGAGCCCGCACCACCGAGCTGGGGGAGCGGCTCGAGGGCCTGCTCCGCGAGCGCACCGACGCGCTGCGCGACGAGGTCCGGGAGGCCCTCGGCCGCAACGAGCAGAAGGCCGAGGCCCTCGGCGGCCGGGTCGAGGAGCTCTCCGGCGCCACCCGCGACGCCGTCACGAGCATCACCGGCGCCGTCGACACCGCCCTGCGCGAGCTGCGCGAGAGCGTCGCGACGTCGCTGCGGGAGCAGGGCGAGGCGTCTGCTGCGCAGGTCGACGGGCTGCAGGAGCGCCTCACGGGCACCGTCACCGGCCTGCAGGACGAGGCCCGCCGCCGGGCCCGCACCGACTCCGAGCGCTCCGAGGCCGCGCTGCAGGCCCTGGACCAGCGGCTCGAGGGCCTGCGTGCGCAGGTCGTCAGCGCCGTCAACGACCTCCGCACCGACGTCGCCACCGAGATCGGCGTCCTGCGCCCCCAGGTCGAGGAGCTGTCCGAGGCGACGTCCGCGGCGACGACCGCGACCGGCACCCTGCGCAGCGAGCTGACCGCCGAGCTGGGGTCGCTCCGCGAGCGGGTCGCCGCCACGACGGCCGCCAGCACCGGGGCCGTCCGGGCCGCGCTCGTCGAGGCGCGGGACGAGATCGGGGAGGGCCAGCGGGGGCTGCGCGAGGCTCTGCTCGACCGCCTGCAGGAGCAGCACGTCCAGGTCACCGAGCGGCTCACCGGTCTGGCCGGCGAGGTCACCAGCGGGGCCGGCGCGACCCGGGAGGCCGGGGAGCGGCTGGCCGGGCTGACGACCGCGCAGGACGAGCTCCGCCGCGGGCTCGACGCCGTCACGACCGGCACCGCCGACGCCGTCCGGACGCAGGACGCCGCGCTGGTGTCGCTGCGGGAGGCCCTCGGCGCGACGACGACCGAGCAGATCGCCGCCCTGGCCGAGGCCACCCGGGAGCGGATCGAGGTGCTGGAGCGGGCCCAGGAGGCGCTCCGCGAGGCCGTCCAGACCGACGGCGCGGCCCGCCTCGACGCCCTCGGTGCCGCCCTGACCGAGAAGCTGGAGGCGGCCACCTCCGCCCAGGCCGAGCGGCTCGCCGCCCTCGAGACGGCCCAGGTGGAGCGGCTGGACGCCGTCGTCAAGGGCCAGGAGGAGCGGCTGTCGGCGGCGCGCGACGACCAGACCACGAAGCTGGCCCTGCTCGTCGAGGAGCAGACGACCCGGTTCGCCTCCCTCGAGGACAAGAGCGAGGCGCTGCGCGGCGTCGTCGCCGGGTTCGAGGAGCAGTGGCCGACCCGGACGTTCGAGGTCGTGCAGGGCGCCCGGGCCACCGCCGAGGCCGTGGTCAAGGACGTCCGCGCGGAGGTGCAGCGGCGCCTCGACGAGGTCGGGCAGGTCCTCAACGCCACGGAGCAGAAGGTCGAGCTGGCCCGGGCCGGCCTGGACGCCGGCACCGACCGGCTGGCCCAGGCGGGGCAGGTCCTCGTGCGCTACCTCGAGCAGCGCGACCGGGTGCTGGAGGGCGAGCGCGACAAGGTCCTGGTCGGCGTGCTCGAGCAGTTCGCAGCCGGGCTGTCGAAGCTGGACCGCGAGGAGGTCGCCCAGCTCGTCGGCACCGCGGTGACCCGCAAGCAGGACACCCGCGACGCCAAGCGCTACCGGGCGGCCGTCGGCGAGCCGGTCGACGTCGCCCAGGAGCTCCCGGAGGAGGTGGCGGCGCTGGCGGCCCCCGAGCCGCCCGTCGAGCAGGCGCCGGCCCCCAAGGCCCCGCGCAAGGGCGCGGCCAGGAAGGCTCCGGCGCCGACGGCGTCGGGTCCGCGCAGCCGCACGAGCGCTGCCGCCCGCACCGCCCGCACCCCCCGCGCGGCGACGCAGTCCGGGCCGGCCGCCAAGGACACCGAGGACCGGCCCGCCCGTACCCCGCGGCCCCGCGCCGCCGGCGCCCCGACGACGGCGAGGACCGGCACCGCGGGGGCCTCCGCCCGCCGGGCCCCCGCCAGCTCGCGTCCGGCCGAGGGCGACGACGCCCCGGCCCCGCGAGCGGCCACCCCGACCAGGGCGCAGCCCGCCGCTCGGCCTCAGCCGGCCACGCGGCGCGAGCCGGAGGCGGCCCCGGCCGCGCGCAAGGCACCCGCCCCGGCGAGCGCCCCGACGGCGAGCGCCCCGACCACGAGCGGCCCGGCCGGCCGGACGCAGTCGCCCGCAGCCCAGCAGCCGGCCCAGCCCGCCGCGCCGAGGCCGTCGTGGCAGGGGCGGGACGACCAGGAGCCGCCGGCGGGGGAGCGCCCGCGGCTGTTCCGCCGCCGCAAGCCGTAGCCCGGCTCGAGGCCACCCTCAGGTGGCCGGGTGGTTCTCCGGGAAGCGCTTGACTCTGAGGAACGACACGCGTGTAATTCATGACGTGTCGTTCCCCTCCGTGGACCCCCGACCGGGGTACACGGGAGACACGTCCCTGGTGGACCGGCGTTCGGCCGGGTCACGCGCTCAGCGACGAGGAGTCGACATGGACGAGCTGCAGCTGGTGCCCTACACGGGGTCCGACGAGGTCCCGCTCGACGACGAGGGGCTGCTCGGCTGGCAGCAGCAGGCCCTGTGCGCGCAGACCGACCCGGAGGCGTTCTTCCCGGAGAAGGGCGGCTCGACCCGCGAGGCCAAGCGCATCTGCGTCGGCTGCGAGGTCAAGGCCGACTGCCTCGAGTACGCGCTGGGCCAGGACGAGCGCTTCGGCATCTGGGGCGGGCTGTCCGAGCGCGAGCGCCGCCGCCTCAAGCGTCTCGCCGTCTGACGCCCGACCGCCCGGTCCTCCCCCCGCTCGACCCTCCTCGACCCGCCTAGCCTCGGGTCCGATGCCCTCCGGTCCTGTCGACGTCGTCGTCGTCCTCGTCGCCCACGACGGCGCCGGCTGGCTGCCCCGCACGCTGGCCGCCCTGCAGGCCTCCACCACCCGGCCGGCCGCCGTCGTCGGCGTCGACACCGGCAGCCGGGACGCCTCCCCGCACCTGCTGGCCGCCGCCTGCGACGCCGTCGTCCCGCTGCCGCGCGGCGCCGGGTACCCGGCCGCCGTCCGGGCCGGGCTCGCCGCGGCACCCCCGAGCCGCTGGCTGTGGCTGCTCCACGACGACAGCGCCCCGGCCCCGGACGCGCTGCAGGCCCTGCTCGCCCACGCCGACGCCGACCCGAGCGCGGTCCTGCTCGGGCCGAAGGCCGTCTCCTGGGACGACCCCCGCCGGGTCGTCGAGGCCGGCCTCACCGTCGACGGCGACGGCGTCCTGGTGCGGGTCCTCGAGCCCGGCGAGCCGGACCAGGGCCAGCACGACGCCGTCCGCGACGTCCTGGCCGTCGGCACGGCCGGGGCGCTCGTCCGGCGGGACGTCTGGGACGCCGTCGGGGGGCTCGACCCCGCGCTGCCGCTCGGCCGCGACGACGTCGACCTCGGCTGGCGGGTCAACGGGTTCGGCGGCCGCGTCGTCGTGGTCCCGGCAGCGGTCGTGCAGCACGCCCGGGCCCTCGCGGTCGGGCTCCGGGAGCCCGACGCCCTCGACGGACGCCGCCTCGCGGCCGTCGACCGGCAGCAGGCCGTCCGCCTCCGGCTGGCCTTCGCCCCGGTCCTGCCGCTGGCCGTGCTGGGGGTGCTCGTCACCGGGCTGCTCCGGGCGCTGCTCCTGCTGCTGTCCCGCTGCCCCGGCGACGCCGCCGACGAGCTCCGCGCCCTCGCCGTGCGTCCGGGTCCGGCCCGGTCGACGCGGGCCGGAGCCCGACGGGTCCCCGCCCGGTCGCTCCGGCCCCTGGTCGCCCGACGCCGCACCCGCGTCCTGGAGACCCTCACCGGTCTGGGCGCCCGCCTGCCGCAGCGCTCGCCGGTGCCGCTGCGGCAGCGGCCGGGCCTCCTGCTGGGGCTCGGCCTGCTGGTCGTGGCCGTCCTGGCCGAACGGTCCCTGCTGCCCGGGACCGGCCCCGTCCTCGCCGGCGGCCGGCTGCTCCCCGCGCCCCCCGGAGCGACCGACCTGTGGGACGCCTACGGCCGGACGGGCGCCCCGCCGGTCCTCGCCCTGCTGGCTGTCCTCGCCGGTCCGCTGCTCGGGAGCGCCCGGGCCGCCGTCGACGTCGTCGTCCTGCTGTCCGTGCCGCTGGCGGCGCTGTCGGCGTACGGGTGCGCCGCACCGCTGGTGCGCGGCCGGGCGCTGCGGGCGTGGGCGGCGGCGACCTGGGCGCTGCTCCCGGTGGCGACGGGGGCGGTCGCGGCCGGACGCCTGGACACCGCCCTCGGCCAGGTCCTGCTGCCGCCGCTGCTGCTGCTCGGCGTCCGGCTGCTCGCCCGGGACCGCGCCCCCGACGGCGGACGCCTCGCCGCGCGGACCGGCCTGCTCCTCGCGGTCCTCGTCGCCGCGACCCCGCTGCTGTGGCCCCTGGCCGCTGTCCTGCTGCTGGCCGGGGCGCTCGGGGGCCGCCTCGACGACGTCCCGGTCGGGCCGCGGCTGCGCCCGGTCGGCCTCGCCCTCGCGGTGCCGCTGCTCGTCCTGCTGCCGTGGTCGGCGTCGTTGCTGCGCTCCCCGGGACAGGTGCTCCGAGGGCCGTGGCCGGCGGGCGCCGACCTCGCCGAGCCGGTCGGGGGGCTCGGCCTCGCCCTGCTGCACCCGGGCGGCCCCGGTCTGCCCGCGCAGGCCCTGACGGCGGGCCTGGTGCTCGCCGCCCTGGCCGGGACCTCCCGCCGCGGGCGTCGACGGCGCACCGCCGTCCTCGGCTGGCTCACCACCCTGGCCTCCCTTGCCGCGGCCGGGGTGCTGGTCCGCCTGTCCGTCGACGGGGCCCGGGTGTGGCCCGGTCCCGCGCTGCAGCTGGCCGCGGCGGGGCTCCTCGTGGCGGCCGTCGTCGGCGGTGAGGGGCTGCGCGGGCGCCTGCAGCGGGAGGCGTTCGGTGCCCGGCAGCTGCTGGCCGGTGGCGTCGCCGTCCTCGCCGCCGTCACCCCCGTGCTGCTCGGGGCCGGCTGGGTGGTCCGGGGCGCCGACGGACCGCTCCGCCGCGACGCCGCCCCCGCCCTGCCGGCCTTCGCGCGCGCCGAGCTGGCCGAGCAGCCCGGCGTCCGGGCGCTCGTCCTGCAGGCCGCCCCGGGCCGGCCGCTGCGGTACGCCGTCGTGGGCGGGCAGGGCGCCCGCCTGGGCGACGCCCCCGACGCCAGCCGCCTGGGGGGCGTGGTCGCCGACCTCGCCAGCGGTCGCGGCGGTGTCCCGGCGCTCTCGACCCGGGCCGTCCGCTACGTCGCCGTGCGGGGGAGCAGCCCCGCCCTGGTCGCGACCCTGGACGGGCAGGCGGGCCTGGTCCGCCGGGGGCAGGGGTCGCTGTGGCAGGTCTCGGCGCCGACCTCCCTGCTGCTGGTCCTGCCGCCGGCCGCTGCGGCCGCCGCCCGCCTGGGCGACCCCGGACCGGACCCCGACCTGCTGCGGACGTCGCCGCCCGTGCCCGTCGGCAGGTCCCTCGGCCCGGGGCCGGCGGGGCGGCTGCTCGTGCTCGCCCGGCCGGCCGGCCGCGGCTGGACGGCGACCCTGGCCGGGCGACCGCTCCGCGGCGTCCCCGCCTGGGGCTGGGCGCAGGCCTTCGTGCTGCCCCCCACGGGCGGCCGGGTCGTGGTGCGCCACGACGAGGGGCACCGGGGGCTGCTGCTCGCCGGACAGGCACTGCTGCTGGTCGGGGCGGCCGTCGTGGCCGGCCCGGGGGGCCGACCGTGACCCGGCGGCCCGCCCCGGCGCTCCTGCTCGCCGGACTGCTCGCCCTGCTCGTCGTCGTCGGGGAGCTCGTCCCGGTGCCCGCCGTCCGCACCTCTGCCGCCCGGCGGGTCGCCGTCGTGGCCGCCGAGGCCGTCTGCCCCGACCTGCGCCAGGTGCCGCCCGTCCTCCGGACGCGGGTCAGCGCCGGCGTCGCCCCCGGACCTCCCGGTGCGGGCGGGGCCGACGCCCGGGCGCTCGCCCGGTCCGGGGCGCCCGTCCCGCTGGCGCTGACCGGGACCGGCCAGGTGGCGGTGGGCCTGGCCCAGCAGCTCGACGGCGACGCCCTGCTCGTGCGGGCCCGCGGGGCGGTCGCGGGTGGCCTCGAGGTCGAGCAGGTCACTCGGGGCAGCTCCGGCAGCCAGCGCGGGCTCGCGGCCACGCGCTGCGAGGCGCCGCTGACCGACGGCTGGTGGCTCGGCGGCGCCACCACCGTCGGCGACAGCACGACCCTGCTGCTCACCAACCCCGACGACGCCCCGGCCGTCGTCGACGTCGCCGTGCAGACCGCGTCCGGCCGGGTCGACGCACGGCCGGGGCGCGGCATCGCCGTCGGGCCGCACGCCCGCACGGCCGTCCCCCTCGACCGGCTCGCCCCGGACCGCGACCTGCTCGCCGTCCACGTCCGGGCGGTGCAGGGACGGTTCGCCGCCGGGGTCCGGCACGCCCGGTTCGACGGCCGGGTGCCGCGCGGCAGCGACTGGGTCCCGCCGGCGGGGACGCCGTCGCGCACGGTCGTCGTCGCGGGACTGCCCGCCGGCCCCGGACGCCGCACCGTCCTGGTGGCGAACCCGGGCACCGAGGACACGGTCGTGTCCCTGCAGCTGGCGACCTCGGACGGCCTGGTGACGCCGTCCGGCCTGGAGGCCGTGCCGGTGCCCGCGGGCCTCGTCGTCGCGCAGGAGCTCACCGAGCAGCTGGCCGGGACGCCGGCGTCGGTGCGGGTGGTGTCGGAGGGCGGACCGGTGCTGGCGTCCGGCCTGGTGGTCGACGCGCAGTACGCCCGGCCGGGGGTGCCCGACGGGCCGGTGCGCGAGCTGGCCTGGAGCGGCGCGGCCACGCCCCTGGCCGGTCCGGCGCTGGTCACCGACGTCGTCCTCGACCGCCCGACCCAGAGCACCGTCCTGCTGAGCGCCTTCGACGGTGACGCGCGCGTGCAGGTGGCCCCGGTGCGGATCGTCGGCGTGGGAGGGCGGCTGCCGGCCGGGAGGACCGTGGTCGTGCCGTCCGGACGGACGGTCGCCCTGCGGCTGTCGTCGTTCCTGCCGCGCGGGAGCACGGGCCGGCTCGCCGTCGCGGTGACGCCGCTGGCCGGGTCGGCGCCGGTGGTGGGGTCCCGGTACCTGCGCGAGCGGGGGGAGCAGGGCCCGCTGTCGACCCTGCTGGTGCTCCGCGCCGCGCCCGGGAGCGTGGTCCGTCCAGCCGTGCAGCAGGACCCTGCGGTGGGGGCTCCCGGCTAGCGCCGCGGCCCGTCGACGTCGTCCGGGTCCAGGCCCAGCAGCCGGGCCACCTGGTCGACGACGACGTCGTGCACGAGGTCGGCGAGGTCGAGCCGGTCGGCCGCCCGGGCCTCGAGGGGCCGGCGGTAGACGACCACGCGGGGCGACGTCGAGCGGCCGGAGCGGTCGCGCCCACCGGGGAGCAGCCGGCCCAGGGGGACCGCGCCGCCGGCGGTGTCGTCGGTGACGACGTCGTCGTCGAAGGCGAACGCGGACGGGTCGGCGCCGACGGGCGGGACGTCCTCGACGGCGAACTCGACGCCCTTGAGCTGCTCGCCCCAGCGGGCCTCGAGCGCCTCGACGGCGTCCAGGACGAGGTCGTCGAAGCGCTCGCCGCGGGTCTGCGCCGCCGGGACGCGGACCGTGCGGCCGCCGACGACGACGTCGCGGGGGAGCAGGGGGCTGCGCAGGCCGCGGCCGTGGCGGTCGCGACGACGGGCCCCGACCGACGGGCGACGTCCTGCGGGCGCGGTCACCTCGGCAGCGTAGGAGCAGGACGGGCGCGACCGGGCCCGACGGGCCGGACGGGGGCACGACCCGGACGGGCGGCACGGCTGTGGCGTGCGCGACACGGCCCTCCCCGGGCGGAGCCGCGCTAACGTCCCGCCCGTGAGCGGTCCTTCGGCGGTGCGCAGGTGAGCCCGGTGCGGCGCTGCTCGCGCAGCGGGTGCGGCCAGGCCGCCGTCGCCACGCTGACCTACGTGTACGCCGACTCGACCGCGGTCGTCGGCCCGCTCGCCACGCACGCGGAGCCGCACTGCTACGACCTGTGTGCCGCGCACGCCGCCCGGCTCACGGTCCCGCGCGGCTGGGAGGTCGTCCGCCACGACCCCAGCACGACGAGCCCCGCCGTCCGCTCCAGCGACGACCTCGAGGCGCTCGCCGACGCCGTCCGCGAGGCCGCCCGGCCGGCCCGGCGCCCCGGCGGTCCGGACGGCCCCGGAGGCGGCGTCGACCCGCGCGACGGCGGCACCGGGCGGCGCGGGCACCTGCGTGCCCTGCCCTCTCTGGGGTAGTCCGTCCGGTTCGTCCCCGACACGCCGCATCCTCAAGGATCTCCGCGTTGCGCCGAAAGGGTCAGCAGACCTCGCCCGAACGCCGCCCTGGAGCTCCCCGTGTCCCTCGTGACCACCCCCGCCAGCCAGCTCGCCACCTGCACCCGCTGCACGGGGACGCGCGTCACCGAGATCACGATGACCCTGACCGACGGCTCGGTCGTCGACTTCGCGTCCTGCCACAGCTGCGAGCACAAGACCTGGACCCAGGGCGGCGTCGTCCTGGACCGCCCGACCGTCCTGGCCAAGGCCCAGAAGCACAAGTAGCCCCCGCTAGGGTCGCGGGGTGACCCGCGACCTCTCGAACATCGTCAAGGCCTACGACGTCCGGGGCACCGTCCCCGACCAGCTCGACGCCGACACCGCCCGCGCCCTCGGGGCCGCCTTCGCCCTGTTCGCCTGTGGCGACCGTGAGCAGGGTGCCGGGGCTCCCCGGGTCGTCGTCGCGCGGGACATGCGCGAGAGCGGCGTCGAGCTCGGAGCGGCCTTCGCCGAGGGCGTCACCAGCCAGGGCGTGGACGTCGTCGACGCCGGCATGGGCTCGACCGACCTCCTCTACTACGCGGCCGGCATCCTCGACATCCCCGGCGCGATGTTCACCGCCAGCCACAACCCGGCCCAGTACAACGGCATCAAGATGTGCCTCGCGGGAGCGAAGCCGATCGGCCAGGAGAGCGGGCTGGTCCAGATCCGCACGGACGCCGAGCGCTTCCTCGACGACGGCGTGCCCGCGGCCGAGGCGCGCGGCTCGGTGACCACGACGGACCTGCTCGCCGACTACGCCGCCTACCTCAAGGGCCTGGTGCCCGGCCTGGACGCGGTCCGGCCGCTGAAGGTCGTCGTCGACTGCGGCAACGGCATGGGCGGCTTCACCGTCCCGACCGTCTTCGAGGGCCTGCCGCTGACCACGACCGAGATGTACTACGAGCTCGACGGCAGCTTCCCGAACCACGAGGCCAACCCGATCGACCCCGCCAACACCGCCGACCTGCAGGCGCGCGTGCTGGCCGAGGGTGCCGACCTCGGCCTCGCCTTCGACGGCGACGCCGACCGCTGCTTCGTCATCGACGAGCGCGGCGAGATCGTCAGCCCGTCGACGCTGACCGCCCTGATCGCCGAGCGCGAGCTGGCCCGCGAGCCCGGCAGCACGATCATCCACAACCTCATCACCAGCCGCTCCGTGCCGGAGGTCGTCACCGAGAACGGCGGGACCCCGGTCCGCACCCGGGTCGGGCACTCGTTCATCAAGGCCGAGATGGCCCGCACCGGCGCCGTCTTCGGCGGTGAGCACTCCGGCCACTTCTACTTCCGCGACTTCTGGAACGCCGACTCCGGCATGCTCGCCGCCCTGCACGCCCTCGCCGCCCTCGGAGGCCAGGACGGCACGCTCTCGTCGCTGCTGACCCGGTACACGCGGTACGTGCCGAGCGGCGAGATCAACTCGACCGTCGCCGACCAGGCCGCGAAGGTCGCCGAGATCAAGGCCCGGTACGCCGACCGGCCCCAGGACGAGCTCGACGGCCTCACCGTCGACCTCGGCGACGGCTCCTGGTTCAACGTGCGGGCGAGCAACACCGAGCCGCTGCTGCGTCTGAACGCCGAGGCGAAGGACCAGGCGGCGATGGAGCAGGTGCGGGACGAGGTCCTGGGGCTCATCCGCGGCTGAGCGGCCGCTGCACCGGTCGCCGGAGGAGCGGTCCCCGAGGGCTTTCGTCGTCCTGGTCAGAAGGGGTCTGCGCCGGGGAACCGGGGCTGCATCGCGAGGACGAGGACGACCAGGGCCGCCAGGGCGAGCACGACCGCGAGGAGGAAGGCCAGCACGCAGCCACGCGGAGCAGGCGTCGACGGCCTGGCGGGCTCGATCTCCTGCGCCATGACCGGAGGGTAGGCGGCCAGGGTCCTTCCTCCGGCCGCGGGCCGGCCGCCTGGTGCAGCGCGCTCAGAACGGTGGTGCAGGCCCTGGGTCGTCGTAGCCGTCTGGCGTCAGCCACCGCCCGTCCCGGTGCTCCAGCCGGCGCTCGCCCTCGTGCAGCTGGTGGTGGTGCAGGTGGCAGACCAGCGCGTAGTTGCCGAGGTCGGACGGGCCGCCGAGCGCCCAGTGCTGCACGTGGTGCGCCTGGCACTCGCTGTGCCGCCGCCGGCAGCCCCTGACGACGCAGCCGCGGTCCCGGGCGACGAGGGCGCGGTACTGGGCGGGGGTGACGGTGCGGGTCTGGCGTCCGAGGTCGAGGACCGCACCACCGGCGTCGAGCACCACGCGGCTGACGTCGGCGTCGCAGGCGAGGCGCAGCAGCTGCTGCCGGGTGAGGACGCCGTGGCTGCCCGCGAAGGTCGCCAGCGGGCTTCCCGGGGTGGTGTCGAGCAGTGTCTCGGCCCGGACGACGACGTGGACCTGTGCGCGGCTCCCGGCGTGCTCGGGCAGCGCGCCGGTGCAGCCGAGGGCGTGCTGGGCGAGGGCTGCGAGCGCGTCGGCGCGGCGGGCGGGGGCGTCGCGGACGTCGGGCTCGCCGTCCTCGCCGCGGGCGGAGCGGTCACCGTGGACCAGGGCGTCGAGAGCGGCGAGCAGGGCCTGACCGCCTTCGGGCGCGAGCAGGCCGTGGACGCTGACGCAGCCGTCGAGCAGTTCGGAGGCCGTCAGCCCGACCCGCTGCCGCTGCCGTCGCTGCTGCTCCTCGGCGAGCGCGGGGCTGACGGCGAGGGCTCGTTCGCGCAGCTCGCGGTGCAGGGACGGCGGGTCGAGCAGCTCGGTCAGGTCGAGCAGCGGGGCCATGCTCTCGGACACGACCTCGGGGCGGACGCCGCGCAGGCCGCCCACGACGGCGCTGCAGTGCCCCACCGTCGTCCCGCCTGCGCACAGGCGCGCGCCGAGCGGGGCCAGGTCCTCGGTCAGCCGTCGGGACAGACCGACCTTCGCCCGGGCTGCCGACTCGCTGACGCCCAGTGTCGCGCCGACCCAGCCGGCCGCGGACGCTCGGCCGACGCCCGCGTAGGACCGGCTCCGGTCCACGCCGGCGACCTCGACCAGGGCGAGCCCTGCGACGGCCTCGGCGGTCCGCAGCAGGGCGGCGGTGTCGACCAGCGAACCGGTCGCGAGCCGCCCGTCGGCCTGCGCGTCGGCGAGGGCGGTGACGGCGGCCTGCAGGTCGGCGACGAGCGCGTGCACCGGCGGGGCAGGGACCCCGGGCGGGAGTTCTGGCGCGGCCCCGACGAGGGACGGGCGAGGGTCCCGGGACGGCAGGGGTCGGTCCGTGAACGGGTCCGTCCGCGAGGCGGCAGGCGTGGGTGCGGGCGCTTCCCGGACCTCGAACCACTCCTCGAACACGTGTTCGAGTCTACCCCCTCACACCCCCTCTGACCAGCACTTCTGTCGTCACGCGCACCCATCTGCCGCCGGACGCGCCGGCTCGAGCGACGCGGGCAGCCGTGCGTCGGTCGAGGTGCGCCGGCGCTGCTCCGACGTCGTCGGGAGGAGAGCCCGCCCGCTCGAGCGAACGGGGGACGGGACGCCGCGCCGCCGGCTCGTGGGGGAGGAGCCGCGGTCGCGCGACCCGACCTCAGCGACGGTCAGTAGGCTGCGACCCATGAAGCTCGACGCCGCTCTCCTCGACATCCTCGCGTGCCCCGACTGCAAGTCCCCGCTGAAGGTGGACGAGGCGGCGAACGAGCTCGTGTGCACCGGCTGCGGCCTCGCCTACCCGGTCCGGGACGACATCCCGGTGCTCCTCGTCGACGAGGCGCGCAAGCCGGCATGACCTCCTCCCCCGACGACGTCCTGGACGACGCCGGGGCCCTGGAGGAGCGCGACCCGGGGGGCATGCTCCGCGCGGTGGCGAGCAGCGCCGCCCAGGTCCGCGAGGCCGCGGTCCTGACGGCGGAGGCCGGCGTCGACCGGCTGCGCGAGGACGGTCGCCCCCGGGCCGTCGTCGTCTGCGGCATGGGCGGGTCCGGCATCGCCGGCGACGTCCTGGCCGGGGTCGCGGGAGCGTCGTCCCCGGTCCCCGTGATCACGCACCGCGGCTACGGCCTGCCCGCCTGGGTCGGCGCGGCCGACCTCGTCGTCGCGGTGTCCTGCAGCGGAGGCACCGAGGAGACGCTGTCGGCGCTCGAGGAGGCCGTCCGGCGCGGGTGCCGGCTGCTCGTCGTCGCCGCCGCCGGCAGCCCGGTCGACCAGCTGGGCCGGCAGGGTCGCGGCGTCGTCGTCCCCGTGACGCAGGGGCGGCAGCCGCGCGCGTCGGTGTGGGCGCTGTCGACGCCGCTGGTGCTCGCCGGGCACGCCCTCGGGCTGCTGCAGGCCCCGGCCGACGTCGTCGAGGCCACCGCGGTGCGGCTCGAGGAGATGGCGGCGCGCTGCCGCCCCGACGCCGACGCCGTCGTCAACCCGGCCAAGCGGCTGGCCCTGGAGCTCACCGGGACCGTGCCGGTGCTCTGGGGGACCTCGCCGATGAGCGGTGTCGCGGCGTACCGGGCGGCCTGCCAGCTGAACGAGAACGCGCAGTACCCGGCCACCTGGGGCGTGCTGCCCGAGGCGAACCACAACCAGGTCGTGGCCTTCGACGGGCCGTTCGCCCCCGGGCCGCGGGACATCTTCGCGGACGAGCAGGAGAGCCGGCCGTCCCTGCAGCTGGTGCTGCTGCGCGACACCGAGGAGCACCCGCAGACCGCCAAGCGGGCCGCCGTCAGCGTGGAGCTGGCGCAGGAGCGCGGCGTCGGGGTGTCGGAGATCCGGGCCGAGGGAGCGAGCGCGTTCGAGCGGCTGGCGAGCCTCGTCGGGCTGCTCGACTGGGCGAGCACCTACCTGGCGCTGGCCGAGGGCACCGACCCCACGCCGGTCGAGGCCATCCAGTCGTTGAAGCGGAGGATCGTGCAGTGAGCGCAGGCGGAGGGTCCAAGGCGATCGTCGCGGCGCTGGGCGCCAACCTGGCGATCGCCGTCGCGAAGTTCGTCGGCTTCCTGGTCACCGGGTCGAGCTCGATGCTGGCGGAGTCGGTCCACTCGGTCGCCGACTCCGGCAACCAGGGCCTGCTGCTGCTCGGCGGCAAGAAGGCGAAGAAGGCCGCCGACGAGGAGCACCCGTTCGGCTACGGCCGCGAGCGGTACTTCTGGTCGTTCGTCGTCGCCCTCGTGCTGTTCAGCCTCGGTGGCGTCTTCAGCCTGTACGAGGGGTTCCACAAGCTGCAGGAGGCCTCCGAGGGAGGCGAGCTGGAGAGCCCGCTGGTCGCCGTCGGCATCCTGGTCTTCGCGCTGCTCGCCGAGGCCTACTCGTTCCGGACGGCGATCCACGAGTCGCGGCCGCTCAAGGGCGACCAGTCCTGGTGGGGGTTCATCCGCACGTCGAAGACCCCCGAGCTGCCGGTCGTGCTGCTCGAGGACCTCGGGGCGCTGGTCGGCCTGGCGCTCGCGCTGGTCGGCGTCGTGCTGGCTGCGGTCACCGGCGACCTCGTCTGGGACGCCCTCGGCACGATGGCCATCGGCGTCCTGCTCGTGCTCATCGCCGTCGTGCTGGTGATCGAGATGCGCGGGCTGCTGCTCGGCGAGGGCGCGTCCGCCGCGCAGGTCGCCCAGGTCCGGACCGCGCTGGTGGGCGGGGGCATCAGCCGGGTCATCCACCTCAAGACGCTGCACCTCGGGCCCGAGGAGCTGCTCGTGGCGGCCAAGATCGCGGTCGAGCCGGGGTTGGACGTGGCGGGCGTCGCCCGGGCCATCGACGACGCCGAAGGCCGGGTGCGTGCCGCCGTGCCGATCGCCCGCGCCATGTACCTCGAGCCCGACCTGTACCGGGCGCCCTAGCGCCTCCTGCGCCGCCCCAGGACGCGGGGCGTCGTCGTGCGCAGGGCCAGCGAGGTGAGCCCGGGCCCGAGCTCGGACGCCCGCACCTCCCACGCCCCGCCGAGCACCTCCGGCACCGCCCGGCCCAGCCAGTCCTGTGCCTGCCGCCGCCCGTCGTCCCCGACGACGACGCCGACCACCTCCCACTCGCCCGGACGCCGGACCGCCCGCCGCACCACGGGCCAGATCTCGGCGTGGTCGACCACGGGGACGTCGGCCGGCCAGTCCAGCTCGGGCAGGCGGCTGCCCCGGCGGCTGTTGCAGACCCGGTGGGCGAGCCGCAGGTTGGTGTCCTCGTCGCCGCCGCCCTTGGCCTTCGGCACGACGTGGTCGACGCTGCCGGCCTCGCGCGCACCACGGGGCGCGCGGGGGTCGACGTCGTTGCCGCACAGCCAGCAGGCCGGACCGTCCCGGTCGGCGAGGGCGGCGGGCGACAGCATCGCCGTCCAGTGTGCGGCGGCCCGGCGGCGTCTGCCGGGTCAGGCGTCCGGGTCCACAGCCGCGACGTCGATGCCGCGGGCGAGCTCCTCGACCTCGTCCTCGGCGTCCAGCAGCGCGCCGAGGTCGAGCGAGCGCACCGCGACCCGGACGTCCGTGCCGAGGTCGGGCCGGTGCCACACGTAGGCCAGGGTGTCGAACACCGTGCCGTCGTCGAGCTGCACGTGCTGCTGCACCCGGAGCCCGGCGCCGAGCAGGCCCTCGAAGGGCTCGACGTTCGGCTCGGTCAGGCCGGCGCGCCCGCGGGTGGCCAGCCGGACCAGGGCGTCGTCGCTGCCGTCGCCGAGGACCAGCAGCTCGACGGTCACGTCGAACGCCACCCCTGCCGCGGGGGCGGGCAGGTAGGCGAAGGCCGTGGCCACCGTCGGGTCGGCGGTGAGGTGGTCGTCCAGCACCTGCAGCTGCGCGGCGAGACCGGCGACCTGCTCGTCGTCGTACGGGTCCTCGATCTCGCTGTAGCAGAGCTCGGCCTCCTCCTGCGCCCAGCCGGGCTCGTGGGAGCGCCGCCAGGCGACCCAGACGTCGCTGTCGAAGTCGCTGGTCACGTCCAGCTCGAGGTCGGGCGAGGTCACGGGGCGCTCCAGCGGAAGGTCGAGGCGACGGCGTCGAACAGGTCGAGGAGGTCGGGGCGGAGCTCGCCCGGCGCGGTGGTCGACCAGGCGAGGCTCAGCCAGGCCGTGCTGCCGGGCACGGGGAGGACGACGTCGAGGCTGGTGCGCTCGTCGAGCACGGGCACCGCCGCCTCGCGCTGCTCGCGGGTCGGGGCCTGCACCCGCACCCGCCGGACCGCCTCGGACCCCGCGACCTCGACGACGCTGACGTCGTCACCCGGCAGCGTCAGCTCCTCGGCGAGGTCGGCGGCGGTGGCGGCGGTGCCGGTGGGGGCGACGAGCGACACCAGCAGGGAGGCGCTGAGCGCTGCCCCGCCCAGGGGCTGGACGAGCACGTGCAGCTCCAGCCCGCCGACGGCACGCGCGTCGCCCAGGAGCTGCGCGAGGTGCCGCTCGACCTCGCGCCGGAACGGCGTCGCCCGGTCGCGGGGCCAGTCGCGGAACTGGTGGTCGAGGTAGGCGTCGAAGACGGCCTCCGCCTCGCCCTCCGCCAGCGGGACGGCGAGCCACCCCTGCGGGACGACCAGGTGGAAGCCGGCCGGCGCGTCGCCCTCGGCGGGGAGCTCGGCCGGTTCGACCTGCGGAGAGGTCACGGGAGCGGCACCACGCGGTAGACGAGCCGGTCGTTCACGCCGGCGAAGACGTTCTTCTTGTCCACGCCCGGGAACATGTCGACCGGCTCCGCCCGGCCGGGCACCGTCAGCCCGTCCTCCTTGCCGGCGACGTCGACCGCGACGCCGACGCCGGTCAGCCCCCGGACGCCCAGCATGGCCCGCTCGGCGTCACGCAGGAGGGCCTGGACGGCGGGGTCGTGCGGGGCCCGCGCCGCCGCGGCCCGGGCCTGCGCGAGGGCGACCTCGCGCGCGAGGTCCTCGGACCCCTCGGCGGCAGCCGGCGCCTGGGGCCGGGTGCGCGCGAGCTGCTCGCGCTCGCGGGTCGCGGCGGCACGAGCGGCCCTGCGCTCCTCCTGCCGGGCCGCCTGGGCCACGGCCCGGTTGCCCTTGGTGCCGGACCGCCGGCCGGTGGAGGCAGCGGCCTTGCCCGTCCGGGCGGCGCGCTCGCGGGCAGAGCGGGCTGCGGCGTCCCGCGCGGCACGGGTGGCGGACCGCTCGGCCGCGGTCGTCGCCTTGACGGCCTTGCCGAGGGCGCCCAGGCCCTTGATGGCGCCGCCCAGCACGGCGATGGAGAACACGTCGAGCAGGAACTCGCCCCACGAGCCCTGCCCGGTGGCCGCGAGGACGAGGTGACCGGCCGCCGAGACGTACGCGGCGATCTGGGCGATCGTCAGGAGAGCGGCGCCGAGGCCCTGCAGGCCCGGGATGAACATGCAGACCAGCCCGAGGACGCCGGCGATGGTCGAGATCCAGCCGGCGACCTCCGTGACGAACGTCAGGCCCTTGAGCGCGACGTCCTTGACCTTGTCCCAGCGCGAGTCGTTCATCGGGTCCTCGTCGAGCCCGTCCTCGATCCGCCGCTTCGCCGCCCTGCCGGCGACGTCGTAGGTGTGCACGGCGCGTGACAGCGCCTTCCGCGCCGCGTCCAGGTCGGCGACGGCCTGCCGGATCCGTTCGGCGCGGGCCGCACTGGCGGCGGCGTCGGCCGCAGCGCCCGCCTCGATCTGCGCCGGCGTCTGCCCGGTCGTGGTGCGCGGACCCGGGGCCGTGTGGGCCTCGGCGTCGATCCGCCGCTGGGCGTCCTTGGCCCGGACGAGAGCGCCGTCCGCGTCGTGCTGGACGTCCTCGAGGTCGTCGGCCCACGCGCGGAGCGCGTCCCGCACGACCGTGTAGCGGTGCTGCGCCTTGTCGACCTTGCCGGCCAGCTCCCGGGCGTGCTTCGAGAACGTGCGGCCCGAGTCCGCGTGCCAGTAGTCGCTGTTCTCCCCGAGGGTCCGCAGGTTCTGCACCTGCTCGCGGATCTCCTGCGCGGTGCTGCTGTAGCGGGTGGCCAGGCTGCGGGTGCGGTGCACGTCGCCCGGCACGGGGTCGCTCCCGGCGAGCGGCGACCAGTCGACGGGGCGGGTCACCGCCGGCCGCCGGGCAGGGCCGCCGCCAGCTCGGCGTCGACCTGCGCGAAGGTGTCCGCGCTCGTCTGCGCCATGTCCTTGACGGCCTCGACCTGCGCCACGAGCCGGCCCCGGCGGATGCGCCAGTCGGACACGAAGTCGTGCAGGGCGGCCTCGACGTGGTGCGAGCCGACGTCGTCGACGGCGTCCTCGACGATCTTGCCGGCGCAGCTGAGCTCGTGCTCCAGCGCGCCGAGTCCCCGCGCGGTGTCGCGCAGCCGGTCCAGGTCGACCTTCAAGCACTCGTCCACGAGCCCCTCCTCCGTCAGGAGCCGCCCATGATGCCGTGACGGAGGGTCCTCGTGCGGTGCCTGTGGGCAACTGCTGCACAGAGGGCGACGGCGGCCACCGCGACCGCCTGCGCGAGACCCCAGGCCCGGGCCCAGGACGCGTCGACGACGGTGAGCCCGGCCACGGCGCCGACGGCGCACAGCGCGGTGGCGAGGCCGTACCAGGCGTCGCCGGCGATCCCCGGGACCGCGGCCCGCGGCCGCAGCGGAGACGGCACGACCCGGTCCTGGGGGCCGGGCACGGACGCCCGCCCGGGAGGCCCCGCGACGGCGCCCGACGCCGCGAGCAGGTCCAGCAGGGGGACGAGGGAGGCGTCGTCGGGCGCCCAGACCGGTAGCGGCAGGCGCAGCAGCAGGAAGCCGTCGGGGTCGAGCAGCCGGACCTCGTCGGGCGCTCTGGACCAGGTCGCGCCCGTCGTCGGCAGTGCGACCTCGGCGCCGCGCTCGTCCCGGACGACGAGCTCGCCCGGCCGGGCGCCGAGGCGCAGCCGCCGGGCGGCGGCGCGGGGCAGCGGCCCGCCGGCCGGGGCCAGCGAGACCGCGACGGCCGGGAGCGGCGCCGCGAGGCGGGGGGCACCCCGCAGCCACAGCAGGCCGACGCCCGCCAGCACGAGCAGGGCGAGCGGCTGGGCCAGCAGGGCGAGGGCGGCGAAGGCGCCGGGCACCGGGCGCAGGAGCTGCCCCCAGGTCAGCGGTGCGACGGCGAGCGCGGCGAAGGCCACCTGCAGCCCGCGCCGCCGCCGGACGAGGGGGTCGGGGTGGACGCGCCGGACCGGGCCGCTCGCCGGCGGGCCGCCCAGCCGGCTCCCGAGGTCCCGGGCGAGGTCGCGGGCCCAGGCGGGGGGACCGTCCACCGCGTAGGGCGCGCCGTCGGTCCAGTCCTCCTCGTGCACGGCGACGGCGCTCCCGCCCGCCGGCACGACGAGCAGCCGGCCGCCGAGGTCGACCGCGGGCAGGGCCAGGCGGCCGCGCGGCGCGGTCAGCAGGGTGTCGACGTCCTCCCACCGGGCGGTGACGGGAGTCCCCGGGGCGACGAGCACCTCCGGCTCCCGCCCGGGCCGGCGCAGGACGAGCCCGTCCGGGCCGCCGGACAGGCGGGCGTCGGGGACGTCGCGGACGGCCCGCGACACCTCGCGGGGACGCAGGCTCACGGGCACGCGGCGGACCCTACCGAGAGCACGACGACGGCCCGCCGCGGGAGCGACGGGCCGTCGGGTCGTGCCGGGCAGACTGTCGGACGGGCTAGCGGCGGGCGGCGCGCTCCGCCTCGCGGGTGGCCTTCTCGCGCGCCTGCAGGGCGGCCAGGACGTCGGCGTCGGACCTCTGCTGCTGCGCGTCCGTCAGGGTGCCGACCGCGCCGTCGAGCTGCGCCTTCGGGGCGGCGGTGACGGCCTTCTCGGCCGTCGCGATGCGCTCCCGGTCGGCCTTCAGGGCCTTCTCGGCGGCCGAGGCCTTCGCCTTGGCGGCCTTCTCGATGCGGGCCTTCTCGGCCTGCTCGCGCTGGGCGGTCTCGCGGGCCACGCGCTGCTTCTCGGCCTGCTCGTCCTGGCGGGCCTCGCGCACGGCGGCGTCGGCCTTCTCGGCCGCCGCCTCGCGCGTGCGGGCGACCTGGTCGCGACCCTGCTCGCGGGTCGCCTCGGCCTCGGCGGCGTGCTTCGCGGCCTTGGCCTCGAGCTCGACGGCGGTCTCGATGACGTCCGCGCGCTTGCGCAGGGCCGCGCCGCGGGTCACCAGCGCCTCGTCGCCGAACAGGGCGCCGGCCTTCGCGTCGAGGGCGCCGAGGGCACGCTCGTAGCCCAGCCGGACGACGGACTCGTCGGCCAGGAACGTCGGCCGGGCGAGGCGGTAGGGGAGCACGAGCGCCTTGTACTGCAGGGCGCCGAGCTTCTTGGGGAGGGAGAGGACGTCCACGGGGTGCTCCTGGGGTCTCGGGGGAGGGATCAGGCCTGGGCGGCGAGGCGGTCGGCCTCGGCGCGGGCACGGGCGGCGGCCTGCTCGGCGAGCGAGGCCTGGGTCTGCTCCTGGGCGGCCTCGCGCTCGACCTCGGCGGCGCGGCGGTCCGCGGCGGCCTGCTCGGCGACGACGCGCTGACGGGCGGCGACGACCTCGCGGTCGGCCTCCTGCTCGGCGGCGGCCACGCGGGCGGCCTCCTCGCGGGCGAGGCGCGCCTCGACGCTCTCCTCCTGCAGCTCGGCGGCGACGTCGGCGGCGGCCAGCTGCGCGGCGGCCTCCCGCTCGGACGCGGCCCGGGCGGCGTCGGCCTCGGCGGTGGTCTGCGCGATCTCGGCGGCGGCCTGCTCGGCCTGCACCGAGGCGACGGCCTCCTTCGCGGCGGCGTCCTTGCGGGCGGCCGCCTCGGCCTGCTGCAGCTGGCCCTCCGCGGCGAGGCTGTCGTTGCCGGTGACGGCGCCCGCCACCTCCTTGACCTTGCCGGTGAGGGAGGCGAGGAGTCCGGAACGTGCTTCGTCGGCGGTACCGGGCACGGGTGCTCCTAGGGTCGGTGGTGGGTCACCGACTGCTTGCCCGCTGCTAGCTCGTGCAAGCGCGGACTGCGTCACACCCGCAGCAGCGCCATCCGGTAGCTCGCGGAGGCGGTCTGCACGTCGTCGGTCTCGCGGGTGAACACGACCTCGACGGCGAAGGTCGCGCGGCCGCGCTGCTCCAGCGAGGCGCGGGCCCCGGCCTCGTCGTCCTGCAGGGTCGCGGTGGCCAGCAGCGGGCCGGTGGCGATCGCGGAGTAGCGGATCGTGCCCTCCTTGACCAGGGGGACCGCCCCGCCCTCGACGAGGTCGCCGAACACCTCGAGCAGCAGGGCGAAGCTGGTCAGCTCGCCGAGCCCGTAGACGGCCGCCGCGTGCGGACCGCCGACGTGGTTGAACAGGTGCGCCCCGGCGTCGAGCCGCCCGACGGCGCGGTCCCGCGAGGACTGCTCGATCGTGAGGCCGAGGGTGGTGGCGAAGCCGGGCGAGCCCTCGATGAGCGTCTTGGGGTCGATCACGCTGCGGAACCTACTGTCGTCCCGTGCTGGCCTCCGACGTCGCGGACCTCTCGCTGGCCGACGCCGGTCGCCGCCGGATCGACTTCGCCGAGCGCGCCATGCCCGTGCTCGCCCGCCTGCGCTCGCGCTTCGCCGCGACGACCCCCCTGCGCGGCGTCCGCCTGGCCGCCTGCATGCACGTCACCCCCGAGACCGCGGCCCTCGCGCGGGTCCTGCTCGCCGGTGGCGCCGAGGTGCACCTCGCCGCCTCCAACCCGCTCAGCACGCAGGACGACGTCGCGGCCGCGCTGGTCGACCTCGGCGTCGGGGTGCACGCCCGCCACGGCGCGGACCGCGGCACCTACGCGCGCCACCTCGAGGCCGTCCTGGAGGCCCGGCCGCACCTGCTGCTCGACGACGGGTGCGACCTCGTCGGCGCCCTGCACGGTCCCCGCCCCGACCTGCTCGACGGCGTGCGCGCGGCCTGCGAGGAGACGACCACGGGCGTCCTGCGGCTGCGGCAGATGCACGCCGACGGCGCCCTGCGCCTGCCGGTCGTCGCCGTGAACGACACCGCCGTGCAGCTCCTCGTCGCGAACCGGCACGGCACCGGCCAGTCCACGCTCGACGCCGTCGTCCGGTCGACCGGCACGCTGCTGGCGGGGTCGACCGTCGTCGTCGCGGGCTACGGCTGGTGCGGCTCCGGAGTGGCCGAGCGGGCCCGGGGACTGGGGGCGAGCGTCGTCGTCACGGAGGTCGACCCCGGGCGGGCGCTCGAGGCGGTCCTCGACGGGCACCGGGTCATGCCCATGGCCGACGCCGCCCCGCTCGGCGACGTCTTCGTCACGACCACCGGCAGCCGCGACGTCCTGCGCCCCGCGCACTTCGCGACGATGAAGGACGGCGCCGTGCTGGCGAACGCGGGGCACTTCGACGTCGAGATCGACGTCCGCGGCCTGGCCGCCCTCGCCGACGAGGTCCACCGCGTCCGGCCGTCGGTCGACGAGCACGTCCTGCCCGACGGGCGCCGCCTGCTGCTGCTGGCCGAGGGGCGGCTGGTGAACCTGTCGGCCGCCGACGGCCACCCGGCCGCGGTGATGGACGTGTCCTTCGCCGTCCAGGCCCTGACCCTCGAGCACCTCGTCACGGCCGACCTCGCGCCGGGCGTCCACGAGGTGCCGGCCCGGATCGACGCCGAGGTGGCCCGGACCCGCCTCGAGGCGACCGGCGTCGGGATCGACGTCCTCACGCCCGCGCAGGAGGAGTACCTGAGCAGCTGGCGTGCCGGCCGGTAGCTACCTGCTGGACGGCGGGACCGTGGAGGAGTTCTCCTGCGCCGCCGGGCCGCTCGGGTGGCGCTACGTCGGGAGGCGCCCGGGGTGGTCCCTGGACCTCACGGTCGACGCCGCCTGGCGGCCGGTCCGGCTGCTGGTCGCCAGCGGCGGGTCGGAGCTGCGCGGCGGAGCCGTCGGTCCGGGCGTCGTCTGGCAGCGGGACGGCGTCGAGCACGCGACGACGGCGGCGGCCTTCACCGGCGACAGCCCCGCCTTCGCCGTCGTCACCGCCCGGCTGCTCGGCCTGTCCGTGGGCGCGACGTCCCGGGCCCGGCTCGTGCGGCTGTCCGACGCGCTGGGCGCCCTGACGGTCGAGGAGGGCTGGGCCCGGACGCCGGACGTGCAGGAGACCGAGCGCTACGAGGCGGCCGACCTCGCCACCGGGGAGCGCCGCGAGGTGCACCTCGCCGGGGACGTGCTCGTGGCGGGGACGGG
The DNA here is from genome assembly GCA_963761655.1 of uncultured Actinomycetota bacterium. GTDB lineage: Bacteria > Actinomycetota > Actinomycetes > Mycobacteriales > SCTD01 > RYN-122. The sequence goes on along the minus strand of CAVXHI010000011.1, from coordinate 438,814 downwards.
CGTCGTCCTGGCAGCCCTGACACGACTGTGACCGGGTCCACCGCGTTGGTGCTGCGACCTTGACACGACTGCGGTAACGTCGTCCCCGATGGCGACGCTCACGATCCACGAGGCCGCGCAGACCACCGGTTGGTCGGCGCGGATGCTGCGGTACGTCGAGCAGCTCGGCCTCGTGGAGCCGCCGCGCTCGGCGTCGGGCTACCGGCTCTACGGCCCGGCCGAGCTGCAGCGGCTCCGCACCCTCCGTGAGCTGCTCGAGACGTCCGGTCTCGAGCTCGGCGACGTCGGCCTCGCTCTCCGGCTCCGCAAGGAGCCCGAGCTGGCCGCGGCGCTCGACGCGTGGTTCGAGGCGGAGCCCCGCCGACCTGTACTCCCCAGACCGGCCGACGACGCCGACTGGTTGCGCTTCGAGCAGGACAAGCACCAGCACCTGCTGACCGCTCCCGCTCCTCACCCGATGAACCAGGAGATCGCATGACGACCACCACCGCCCACGAGCCCGCCGCCACCCTGACCCCGGGCCAGGACTTCAAGGTCGCCGACCTCGGCCTCGCCGCGTTCGGCCGCAAGGAGATCCGCCTCGCCGAGCACGAGATGCCGGGCCTCATGGCCATGCGCGAGGAGTTCGGCCCGAGCAAGCCCCTCGCCGGCGCCCGGATCATCGGCTCGCTGCACATGACCATCCAGACCGCGGTGCTCATCGAGACCCTCGTCGAGCTCGGCGCGCAGGTCCGCTGGGTCTCCTGCAACATCTTCTCCACCCAGGACCACGCCGCGGCCGCCGTCGCCGTGGGCCCGAACGGCACCGTCGACGCCCCCGCCGGCGTCCCGGTCTTCGCCTGGAAGGGCGAGACGCTCCCCGAGTACTGGTGGTGCACCGAGCAGGCCGTGAACTGGCCGGCCGGCGAGGCCCCCAACATGATCCTGGACGACGGCGGCGACGTCACGCTGCTCATCCACAAGGGCGCCGAGTTCGAGAAGGCCGGCGTCGTGCCGTCCACCGACGAGAGCCACTCCGAGGAGTACGCGGTCATCCTCGACACGCTGCGCCGCTCGCTCGTCGAGGCCCCCACCAGGTTCACCGAGATCGCCGCCGGCATCAAGGGCGTCACCGAGGAGACCACGACCGGCGTCATGCGCCTGTACGAGTTCTTCAAGGGCGGCGAGCTGCTGTTCCCGGCCATCAACGTCAACGACTCCGTGACCAAGAGCAAGTTCGACAACCTCTACGGCTGCCGCCACTCGCTCGTCGACGGCATCTTCCGGGCCACCGACGTGATGCTCGCCGGCAAGACCGCCGTCGTCTTCGGCTACGGCGACGTCGGCAAGGGCTCCGCGGAGTCGCTGCGCGCCCAGGGCGCCCGCGTCATCGTCACCGAGGTCGACCCGATCTGCGCGCTCCAGGCCGCGATGGAGGGCTTCCAGGTCGCGACCCTCGAGGACGTCATCGAGACCGCCGACGTCTTCATCACCGCGACCGGCAACAAGGACATCATCATGGCCGAGGACATGGGCCGGATGAAGCACCAGGCCATCGTCGGCAACATCGGCCACTTCGACAACGAGATCGACATCGCCGGCCTCACCAAGGTCGACGGCATCACGCGCAACAACATCAAGCCGCAGGTCGACGAGTGGGTCTTCCCGGACGGCCACTCGATCATCATGCTGAGCGAGGGCCGCCTGCTGAACCTCGGCAACGCGACCGGCCACCCCAGCTTCGTCATGAGCGCCAGCTTCACCAACCAGGTGCTCGCGCAGATCGAGCTGTTCAGCAAGACCGAGGACTACCCGCTCGGCGTGTACGTGCTGCCGAAGCACCTCGACGAGAAGGTGGCGCGCCTGCACCTCGACGCGCTCAACGTCAAGCTGACGAAGCTCCGCAAGGACCAGGCGGAGTACATCGGCGTCGACGTCGAGGGCCCGTACAAGGCGGAGATGTACCGCTACTAGACCGACCTGCACCGGCGGCCCGTCCCTCTCGAGGGGCGGGCCGTCGGCGTGTCCGGGGGCTGAGGCGGTGCGCCTGGCCTGTCTGCTGCCGGCCTGCTTGTCCGGGCGCAGCGACCTGTCAGGGCCTCAGTGATGTCGCCCCGCTCGGACAAGCAGGGCCGGGGAGGGGGTTGGAGCGGCTCACGACCCTGGGCGGGGAAGCGCCACGACGTCGCGGCCGAGGCCGTCCAGCGGCACGAACACCGGCGTGGCGCCGCTCGGCAGCCGGACCAGGAAGCCCCGGCGCTGGCCCCAGGCGGCGCCGCCGCCCCAGGTGGGGACGACCGCGACCTGCCGACCGTCGACCAGCACCCGCACGGCGCGGACGACGTCGGGTCCCGTGCCGGCCCAGGTCCCGGCGCCGTCGTGCAGCTGCCCCAGCGGGAGCAGCAGGTCGTCCGGCTCGCAGTCGTAGGGGGGCGTGGCCTCGCTCGTGGCCAGCAGCAGGCAGCGCCGTCCGTCGGCCCGCCGCACGCCGAGCAGCCGGCCGTCGGCCGGGTCGTCCGTGCGGGCCAGGACGTCGGCCCGCTGGGCCGGCACGGGCGGGGTCTGCCGTCGAGGGAGGCCGGCGTACCCGAGCTCGGGGGCGGGCTCCTTCCGCGCGGGCGGCAGGACGAGCGGCTCGCCGCGCAGCAGGGCGTACGTGTCGAGCCCGCCGGCCCGGCGCACCGCGCTGCCGTTCGTCGTGGACCGGTCGGTGCACGCCTGGTCGCGGACCCAGACCTGCACGCCGGGCCCGCGCCGGTAGGCGGCGTCGAGCAGGACGCCGTCGTCGTCGATCGCCGGGCAGAGGTCGGCGGCGATGCTCCCCACCGGCACCCGGTCCGACCGGCCGGTCGGCAGCCCGTCGAGCCGGGTCTGCAGGGCGGTGACGGCGTCGGGGGAGAGCCGGCGGGAGTCGTCGAGCCGTCCGCGGCCGTAGCGGCAGACGCTGACCGACGTCGGGGCGCCGGGCAGGAGACGCTCGTCGGCGCCGTCGCGGCTGGCAGGTCCGGCGGGGCGGGTGGACGCCACCCGGGAGCGGCACCCGTTCGCGTCCACCTCGACGACGGTCGCGGTGTCCAGCAGGGCGTCGGCCGCGGCGAGGCTGGGCGCGGTGACCGTGACGACGACCTGCAGCGACGGCACGACGAGCACGGCACGCGGACCGGGCTGCCCGCCGAGGGGCTCCGGGACCGCTCCCCGACGCGCTGCCGTGCCGCCCAGGTCGACCGGCATGGAGGCGTAGCGCGCCTCCTGGACGGACCGGTACCGCGCGTCCTGCTCGTCGGGGAGGCCCTCGAACTCGACGACGGTGAGCCCCGGGGCCTGCGGTGCGAGGCAGGCCAGGCGCGCCCCGGGCCGGAGCACGGTGTCGCTCTGCGCGCTGCTGCACCGCAGGTCGTCCAGGCGCCACGCCGCCGGCACCAGCACCTGCACGCCGTGCCAGCTGACCGCCTGCAGTCCGACCGGGACCGCCGGCGCGACCGGTGCGGGCGCCGGTGAGGACGGCCGCACCAGCACTGCCCCGCCCGCCACCAGGGCCACCGCGGCGGCCGCCGCCACCGGCGCGACCCACCGCCGCGTCGCCCGGCGGGACAGCACGCCCGTCAGCAGGGCGGACGGATCGACCGGCTCGGCATCGACGTGGGCGCGGACGGCCGTGCGGACGGCGTCGCCGAGGGCGTCGTTCACGGGGCGGCTCCTCGGGCGGGGGCGGGCAGGGCACGGACCTTCAGGGCTGCCCGGGCGGCGAGACTGCGGACGGTCGCTCGGCTGACGCCGAGCAGGGCGGCGATCTCGGCGTCGGGGAGCGCCTCGTAGTGCCGCAGCACGAGGACGGCCCGCTCGCGGACCGACAGGGTGGCCAGCAGGCGCCAGACGGCGTCCCGCTCGGCCAGGGCGTCGTCGGGGACGGTGGCGACGTCGGGCAGCGGGCCGGGCAGCTCGGACGCCGACCGGCGCCGTCGCCAGCTGACCAGCTCGCGCACCAGCGCCGTGCGCACGTAGGGCTCGGGGGAGTCCGCGAGGCGGGGCCACCGCGCGTGGCAGCGGACCAGGACGTCCTGGACGAGGTCCTCGGCGAGGTGCCGGTCGCCGCAGAGCCCGTGGGCGAACCGCACGAGGGCAGGGCCCCGCGCCAGCACGAACTCCTCGAAGGTCACGGTCACCCCCTCTCCACGCCCCGGGCGGCCGGATCTGTTGCAGCGCTCAGCCGGGCAGCGTGAACCCCGACGACGACGACGACGGCGGCGGCGTGCTGGGCGCCGCTGCGGAAGGAGCCGCAGCGGGGGCGGCGGCAGGGGGAGCCGTCGGAGGTCCCTGCAGGCGCTCCTGCGCCCGGCGGGTCCGCTCCGCGAGGACCGCGGCCAGCACCGCCCACCCCGGGGTGCCGGGCGGCGGGGGCGGGCTGGTGCGGGCCAGGACCGCCGTCACCAGGCGGCCGCCGAGGTCCTCGCGGGCCTCCGGCGTCAGCTGGGCGGAGCGGGTCAGCAGGGCGCGGGCCTGCAGGGCGAGGTCGTCGGGAAGCCCGGTCAGCTCGAGCGAGCGGGCCCACGGCACCAGCTCCGGCGGGGTCTGCGGCAGCGGCGACCCCTTGGACGGCACCCGCTCCTGCAGCACCACCGTGCCGGCGAGCAGGTCGCCGAGGCGCTTGGAGTCCCGGTTGAGCAGGGAGGTGGCGAAGGCCCCGAAGAACAGGGTGATGCCGGGGCGCTCGAGGAAGGCCCCGGCCAGGCCGCGCACGAGGGCCTGCCGGAACCCGATCGGGCCGCCGTCGTCGCGCACGGTCCGCAGCCCGAGCGCCAGCTTCCCGGGCGTGCGGCCGCGCAGGGCCGTCTCGAAGGCGACGGGGTAGCCGATCAGCCCGATGACCAGGACGAGCACCGCGATGGCGGCGTCGGCGGCGTCGGAGCCGCCGCCGGCGAAGGTCGCGGCGTAGAACAGCCCGACGAGCAGGACGACCTGCAGGACGGCGTCGATCAGGGCGGCGACGGTGCGGCTCGGGAGCGCGGCGGTGCGCAGCTCGAGCGCGACCGCCTCGCCGGTCACCAGCTGGCTGCTCACGCCTGCAGTCTGCCCCGCCCGGCGGCTTAGGGTGACCTGTGGACCTCGACGCGTACGTCGCCGCGCACCGGGCGGAGTGGGACCGGCTCGAGGTCCTGCTCGGCCGGGCGCGGCGTCCCCGCCGGCTGCGGGGAGCGGAGGCCGACGAGGTCGTCGACCTCTACCAGCGCACCGCGACCCACCTGTCGGTCGTGCAGAGCGCCGGCCGCGACCCGCAGCTGGTCGCCCGGCTCAGCAGCCTGGTCGCGCGGGCCCGGGCGGCCGTGGCGGGCACGAGGCAGCCGGCCCTGCAGGACCTCGCCCGCTTCCTGCGCGTCGACTTCCCCGCGATCTGCTACCGGACCCGCTGGTGGTGGGGCGCGAGCGCGCTGGCGTTCGTCGTCGTCGGGCTGGCCTTCGGGGTCTTCGTCGCCCAGCACCCCGACGTCCAGCTGGCCATCGCGAGCCCGGAGGAGACCCGGCAGCTCGTCGAGAACGACTTCGCCGACTACTACAGCAACAACCCCGCCCAGGACTTCGCCGCCCGGGTCTTCACCAACAACGCCTACGTGGCCGCCCAGGCGATCCTGTTCGGGGTCCTGCTCGGTCTGCCGGTCGTCTACGTGCTGCTGCAGAACGCGCTCAACGTGGGGGTGTCCGGCGGGCTGCTGGCCGCGAACGGGAAGCTCGGGCTGTTCTTCGGGCTGATCCTCCCGCACGGGCTGCTGGAGCTGACCGCGGTGTTCGTCGCCTGCGGCCTCGGGCTCAAGCTCGGGTGGACGGTCGTCGACCCCGGGGGCCGCACCCGGGCGCAGGCGCTCGCGGAGGAGGGCCGGTCGCTGGTCAGCGGCGCCCTGGGGCTGGCCCTGGTGCTGTTCGTCAGCGGACTGGTCGAGGCCTTCGTGACCCCCAGCCCGCTCCCGACCTGGGCCCGCATCGGCATCGGCGTCGTCGTGGAGACGCTGTTCCTGGCCTGGGTGTTCGTGCTGGGCCGTCGGGCGGTGCTGGCCGGGGCGACGGGCGACCTCGACGCCGGACGGCGCGGGGACACGGCGCCCACGTGAGCACCGTCCTGTGGGACATCGACGGGACGCTCCTGCGGGCCGGGGCGGTCAGCCGGGAGGCGTTCCTCGCGGCGTTCACGCACGTCGTCGGTCGGGCCCCGACCCGGCGCGGCGGCAGCATCAGCTTCGCCGGGCGGCTGGACCCGTGGATCGCCGAGCAGGTCTGCCTCGCCGAGGGGATCGACCCCGCCCTGGGGGCCCCGCTGCTCGACCGCCTGCCCGTGGAGCTCGCGGCCCGGGCCGAGCGGCTGGCCGCCGAGGGGGTCGTCCTGCCGCACGTCCGCACGACCCTGCTGGCGCTGCAGGAGCGCGGCTGGTGGCAGGGCGTGCTCACCGGCAACGTCCGCGAGACCGCGCGCACCAAGGTCACCGCCCTCGGCCTGGCCGAGCACCTCGACCTGGAGGGCTCGGCCTACGGCGACGACGCCGGCAGCCGCGAGGAGCTCGTCCCGATCGCCCTGGCCCGGTCCGGCCGGCCGGCGTCGGGCGCGTGGGTCGTCGGTGACACCCCGCACGACCTCGCCTGCGCCCGGGCCGGCGGGGTGCGCTGCCTGCTGGTCGCGACCGGGGGCCACCCCTACGACGAGCTCGCCGCCCTCGAGCCCGACGCCGTCCTGCCGGACCTCGCCGGCGCGCTCGACGTCCTGGTCTGACGTGGTCCTCCTGGCGTTCCTGGTCGCCGTCACCGTGGTCCCCGGGGTGCTCGGCGGGGTCGCGCTGCTGGCCGGGCTGACCGCGCAGGCGGGGGAGCGGCGCTTCGTCCTCGTCGTCGCGCCCGTCGTGGTGCTGGGCGCCTTCACCCTCCGCGTGCACGGCGACGACGGCTGGGGCGGGTACGCGACCTACCTGCTGGTGTGCACGCTGCTCGCCCTGACCGGCCTGCTCGTCGCGCTGGGCAAGACCCTGAGCGCCTCGGGCGCCCCGGTGCCGCCGCAGGTGCCCGTCGCGGGTGCGGCGCCCCGCCCGGTGCGCAGGGTCAAGCAGCCCGAGGAGACCGTCCTCGGGCGGAGCATCCGACGGGGCGTCGCGCGCACGGAGAGGCAGCGGCGCGGGGCCTGGAAGCGGCCGCTGGAGCGGGCCGTCCTGTCGCACCCGGAGGCCGGCTGGCGCTACACGCTGGAGGGCGGCGACCGGGTCGTGCACGGCGGCCTGCCCGACGTCGCCGACGACGCCCCGGTCGAGCAGGCCCAGCAGGCGCTGCTCGACCACGTGGCCGGCCGGACCGGGGTCCGCTACGACGCGTCGTGGACACCTGCGCCCGGTGCCCGGTGGACCGCCGAGCTGGTGGTCCCGGGAGCCGGCTCCTAGCGCCAGCCGCGCTCGTCCACCCCGCCCGGGACGTCGGCGTCCGGGTCGTACGGCGTCCTCGTGAAGACGAAGGTGGCGAGGCGCAGCTCGGTCGGCGACACCTGCAGCCGCTCGCCGGCGTAGTAGCCGTCCAGCCCGACCCAGACGTCGCCGTCGACGTGCCGGAACCTCGAGGACCGCGACACCCGGCCGAGCCCGCCGAGGTGCAGCAGGCCGTCCGACGTCGCCCGCAGCACCGACGGCGCCGGCCCCCAGTACCAGGGGCCGAGGACGTCGAGCGGCACGGGCGGCGCCGAGGGACGCCAGGCGTCGACGACGGCGGGCTCGGCCTCCTGCACGACGTCGAGCATCCGCGCCACGACCCCGAGGTCGACCCCGGTCGTGCTGTTCGCCAGGGCGACCCCACCGGTCTGCGCGTCGCGGTCCACGAGCACCATCGCGAGGAACCCCGGCATCGACCCGCCGTGGCCGACGAGCGTGCGCCCCTCGGTGCGCTGCACCTGCAGCCCCAGCCCGTACGCCGACCACCCGACGGCGGACGCGTCCACCCCTGCGGGCTCGCACATCTCCGCCAGGGTGTCCGCCGCGAGGACGTCCCCGGTGTCGCCGAGCAGGAACGCGGCGAAGCGGCCGAGGTCGGTCAGCGTCGCCCACAGCTGCCCCGCGGGCGCCATCGCGCCGGCGTCGTGCTCGGGCTCCGGCAGGACGACGTCGGCCCAGGGGTGGACCGCCAGGCCGGACGCGGCCCGCCCGGACGGGCGCGGCGTCGTGCGGGTCATCCCGAGGGGCAGCAGGACCTCGTCGCGGACGACGTCCTCCCAGGCGCGGCCCCGCAGGCCGGCCACGACCTGCCCGAGCAGCCCGAAGCCGAGGTTCGAGTAGTGGAAGCGCCGGCCGGCCGCGAGCACCCGGTCGGCGTCGGTCAGGGCGAGGTCCGGCCCGCCCGGCGTCCGCTCCCACCACGGCCCCGGGCTCTCCGCCCCGACGCCGCCGACGTGGGCGAGCAGCTGCCCGACGGTCCGGCGGCCGAGGGGCGTGCCGGGCAGGTGGTCCTCGAGGGCGTCGTCGAGGTCGAGCAGGCCCTCGTCGCGCAGCCGCATCACCGCGACTGCCGTGACCGGCTTGGTGATCGAGCCGAGGCGGTACTGGACGTCGTGGTGGGGCTCGGCGACGTCGCCCCGTCCGGCCGACCACGCCAGCCCGCCGTCCCGCACGACCCCCGCCAGCAACGACGGCGCCCGCCCGTCCCGCTGGGCGCGGGCGACCAGGGGGAGCAGGCGGGCAGCGGTGCCGGGCAGCAGGTCTGTCACGGCGGGCACGGTAGGGGACGGCTCCGGTACCGGTACGACCCGGACACCTGCATCCCCGCGTACAGCCCCCGACCCGGGTCGTCCCGGGCCACCTGCAGGTAGGCGCTCCAGCACCCGCGCTCCTCGCCCCAGGCCTCGAGGGTCCGCAGCAGGTCCGACCCGACCCCCTCGCGGCGGACGGACGGCAGCACCGCCACCTGGAACACCCCGAGCCACGGCGGCTGCGCCACCCCGCGCGCCACCCCGACGACGACGCCGTCCCGGACCACCCGCGCGTAGGCGACGTCGTGCGCCACGAGCTCGAGCATCGACACGGCGACGAGCCGCGCGGAAGGCCCGCCCCGCCCGTCCACGGCCCACCAGCAGTCCACCCACGCGTCGTCCAGCTCGGCGACGACGGCCGGGGACGGGCCCCGGGGCAGGGGCCCCACCAGCACGTCCACGTCCCCCGACGCCGTCCAGCCCCGGGCCGCGAGGCCGTCGTCCAGCGCAGGCGCGGACACCTGCACCCGGGGCGGCAGCAGCCGGGCGTCGTAGAAGTCCTCGACCGCGGGCAGCACGGCGTCCAGGTCGACGGGCGCCAGGGGCAGGGCGCTGTTGGCCCGCGAGGTCACCCCGGCCGAGGCCCGCAGGAGCCAGCCGCCGACCTCGACCTGCTCCCGGGCCGGCCAGGCCGACGCCGCCAGCAGCGCGAGCTCGTCGCCGCCCGGGATCACAGCCGGCCGGCCGCCTTGAGCGACAGGTAGGCGTCGGCGACCAGGGGCGCGAGGGTCGCCGGCGGCGCGTCCACGACCTCGACGCCCCGACGCCGGAGCAGGGCGGTCAGCCGGGCCCGCTCGCCCCGGGCCCGCTCCGCGGCGGCCGCGTCGTAGACCGCCCCGACCGAGCCGCGGGAGGCGGCCATCTCCTCGACCCGGGGGTCCGCCACGGCGGCGAGCACCACGGTGTGGCGCGACGTCAGGCCGGCGAGCACGGGCAGCAGCCCCTCCTCGAGCGGCGCGGTCTCGAGCGAGGTGAACAGCACGACGAGGCAGCGGCGGCGGGCCCGGCGCAGGACCTCCGACACGAGCCGGCGTCCGTCGGTCTCGACCAGGGCGGGCTCGAGGCCGGCCATGACGTCGACCAGCCGGGGCAGCACGTCGTCGCGCCCGGCCCCCTCGACGGCGCCCTTGAGCACGCGGTCGACGGCGAGCAGGTCGACCCGGTCGCCGGCCCGGACCGCCAGGGCGGCGAGCAGCAGGGCGGCGTCGAGGGCGGCGTCCAGGCGGGGAGCGTCACCGACCCGGCCGGCGGAGGTGCGGCCGGTGTCCAGGACGAGCAGCACGCGGCGGTCGCGCTCGGGCCGCCAGGTCCGGACGACGGTCTCGGACCTGCGGGCGGTGGCGCGCCAGTCGATGGAGCGGACGTCGTCGCCGTCGACGTACTCGCGCAGGGAGTCGAACTCGGTGCCCTGCCCGCGGACCCGGGCCGCGACGAGGCCGTCGAGCTGCCGCAGCCGGGCGAGCTTCTCCGGCAGGAACTTCCGGGACGTGAACGGCGGCTGCACGCGCACCCGCCACGGGACCTCGTGCCGACCCTGCCGTGCCCCGAGCCCCAGCGGGCCGACCGAGCGGACGGTGAGGCGGTCGGGGAGCCGGTCGCCGCGGCGGGTCGGGGTGAGCGTCGTCGTCAGCAGGCGACGTTCCCCGGGGCCGACCTCCAGGGGCCGGACGGACGGCGACGCCCCGGCCGACGGCACCCACGCGTCGCGCAGCACCCCGCGGACGCGCCGGGGCCCGGGGTTGCGCACCGACAGCTGCACCTCGACGGCGTCGCCCAGCCGCGCCGACGTCGCCCCCGACCGCGAGACCTCCAGCGTCGAGACCGGACCGGCGAGGGCGACGTCGACCAGCACGACGACGGCGAGGGCGGCCAGCAGCACCAGCACGATCGCGGTGGACGGGACCAGCACGACCGGCACGAGCAGGAGCAGGGCGACCAGGGCGGCGCGCCCGGTGAGAGCCACCGGCTAGCGCGGGACGGGCACCGACGACAGCACGCCCTCGAGCACGCCCTCGGCGGTGACGCCCTCGAGCTCGGCCTCGGGTCGCAGCGAGACCCGGTGGCGCAGGGTCGGGCGGGCCAGCGCCTTGACGTCGTCGGGCGTCACGTAGTCGCGGCCGGACAGCCAGGCCCAGGCCTTGGACGTCGCCAGCAGGGCGGTCGAGCCGCGGGGGGACGCCCCGAGCTGCAGGGCCGGGGAGGTGCGGGTGGCCCGGCAGACGTCGACGACGTAGCCGAGCACCTCGGGGGCGACCGACACCTCGCGGACCGCGGCCCGCCCGGCCGCCAGCTCGGCCGGTCCGGCGACGGCCGTCAGGGAGGAGAGGTCGCGGGGGTCGAACCCGGCGTCGTGCGCGGCCAGCACCTTGACCTCGTCGTCGCGCTCGGGCAGCGGGACGGTGAGCTTGAGCAGGAAGCGGTCCAGCTGGGCCTCGGGCAGCGGGTACGTGCCCTCGTACTCGACCGGGTTCTGCGTCGCGACGACGACGAACGGGTCGGGCAGCAGTCGGGCCTCGCCGTCGACGGTGACCTGCCGCTCCTCCATGGCCTCGAGCAGCGAGGCCTGCGTCTTCGGCGGCGTCCGGTTGATCTCGTCGGCCAGCAGCAGGTTGGTGAAGACCGGGCCCGGGCGGAAGGCGAAGTCCGAGCGCCGGGCGTCGTAGACGAGCGAGCCGGTGACGTCGCCGGGCATGAGGTCGGGGGTGAACTGCACGCGCTTGGTCTCGAGCGAGAGCGACGCCGCCAGCGCGCGCACGAGCAGCGTCTTGGCGACGCCGGGGACGCCCTCGAGCAGGACGTGGCCCCGGCACAGCAGCGCGAGCACGAGCCCGGTGACGGCGGCGTCCTGGCCGACGACGGCCTTGCCGACCTCCTCGCGCAGGGCGATGAGCGCCTCGCGGGGGTCGCGGGCCTTGACGAGGCGGGGCGGGGCCTTGCGGGGGGCGCGCTTGCGGGGGACGGCGGGCTCGGTCACGCCCTCATCCTGCCCCCACCCGCGACTCCAGCGCGTCGAGGCCGTCCGCGAGGCGCACCAGGGCGGCGTCGTCGGCGGGCGGGGGACCGGCCAGCAGCGCGCCGACGTCGTCCTGCCCGGTCCGGGCGCTGACCGCCGCCACCAGCGCCTGCTCCCCGGCGCCGACCGGCAGGCCGAGCCGGCGCACGAGGCGCTCACGGGCCGCGGCCCGCAGGGCGGCGGCGGCCCGGTCGCGCGACCCGGAGGCGCGGTACAGCCGGGCCCGGCCCTCGACGGCCTCGGCCGAGCGGACCACCACGGGCAGCGGCTCGGGCACGACCCGGCCGAGCTGGCGGGCCCGCCAGAGCATCAGCGCGGCGGTCGCGACGAGCAGCTGCAGGACCCCGGGGCGGACCCAGTCGGGGAGCAGCTCCGACAGCGGCGTCCGCCCGCCGTCCGGCACCGCGCGGCCGGGGGCGGGGACCAGCCAGCGGACCTCGTCGCCGGTGCCGAGCAGGGCCAGCGCCAGGGCTGCGCTGCCGCGGTCGGCCAGCCTGTCGTTGGTGAACGCGTCGGCGCTGCCGACCAGGGTCGTCCGTGCCGAGGGCAGCCGCAGCAGGGTCGGGCGGCCGCGGCTGGCGTAGCAGCCGACGGAGTCCCCGGACCGCGCCCGGTAGGTGTACCCGCCCGTGTCGACGTCGCCGGCGACGGCCGCGGCCCGCAGGTCGCACGCGGGGCGCCGGTCCTCGACGGCCACGGGCTCCCCGACCTCGACGGCCAGGGCCAGCGCCTCGACGTCGTCCGGCCCGGCCTCGAGCACGACGAGCTCGCCGGGGCGGGCGGTCAGCCGGGCCAGCTCGCCGGCGGTCAGCAGGGCGGGGTCGGGGACGAGCAGGGTGGTGCGGCTGGTGCCCCCCACGGCGTCGCCGACGTCGTCGACCCTCCGGACGTCGACCCCGCGGTCCTCCAGCAGGGTGGCGAGCGCCCGGGAGCCGTCGGGGGTGTAGCTGCCGGGGTCGAGCCGCCCGGCGGGGCCCGAGCGGGTGAGCAGCGCGAGCAGGAGCAGCCCGCCCAGCAGCAGCACCCCGACGAGGACCGGTCCGCGCGCGGAGCGGACCGTGCTCGACAGCGTGGGGCCGGTCGCGGTCGTCACGCCCGGACCCTCCGGTCGACCTCGACGAGGACGTCGTAGGACCCGGCGTCGGCGGGGCGCCCGCCGTACCAGACCTCGTCGAAGACCGACGCGGCCCGGCGCAGGTCGTCCGCGGCCGCGGGCAGCGCGGCGCCGCCGTCGAGGGCGACCTCCCCGGCAGTGCGTCCGGGGCGGGCGTCCAGCACGCCGCGGGCCTCGAGGTCGCGGACGACGGCCCGCAGCCGCTCCCGGACGGCGTCGGCCCAGCGGCCCTCGGCGGCGGCGCGCTCGGCCGCCTCCCGGTGCCCGGCCGCGGTCAGCCGCTGCCCGTCGTCGAGCGCTCCGGCGGCGGCCCGGTCGCGGGCCAGCGGGCCGAGCCGGACGAGCACGACGACGACGACGGCGGCCAGGAGCAGGAGCAGCAGCACGACGCCGCCGCGTCCGCCGGGCACCCCGGGGACGCTGTCGAGCAGCCGGCCGAGCGCCCGCAGGACGGCCTGCAGGGCACGCACCAGCAGCGGCGGGCGCGCCTCGGCGTACTGCGGGCGGAGCAGCTCGCGCCGGGCGTCGCGCTGGGCCCCCTCGCGGGTGAGGCCGTCGAGGGCCTGCACGAGCACGGGCGTCACGGCTGCTGCGCGGCCGCCTGCAGCGAGACGTCCAGGCCCTCCGCCCGCATGCGGCGGTCGATGTAGAGCAGCGCGGTGACGCCCGCGGTGAACGGGGCGACCAGGGTCGCGGCGACGCCGCCCCCGATCGTGGACAGGACGAGCGTCCGGGTGGAGACGCTGGTGGCGTCGCCGGACAGGGCGGAGAGCGGGTTCCCGCCGCCCCCGAACAACGAGAACGGCAGCTGGACGACCTGCCCGACGAAGCCGGCGACGACGATCGTCAGCAGGAGCACCCCGAGGACCCGCCAGCTGCTGCGCCGCACCAGGCGCCAGGACCGGCGGAACGCCAGCACCACCCGCGCGTCCTCGAGCACGAGGGCGCTCCCGGCGAGCGAGAAGCGGACGTAGGCGATCGCGGCGAAGACCAGGGCCGCGACCCCGACGGCGACGCCGAGGACCGCACCGACCACGCCCCCGACCGCGACCAGCACGCCCGCGACGACCAGCCCGACGAAGGCGGTCCCGTAGACCACGACGCCGTACAGGAGCGACGCGAGGACCAGGCGGCCGACCAGCGGGCGGGTGCTGTCCCAGAGCTCGCGGACGGTCAGCGGCTGGCCCAGGACGGCCTTGCCGGCGATCCGGGTGAGGAAGCCGGTCATCAGGGCGCCGGTGAGCGTGCCGACCACGAGCGACACGATCCCCGCGGCGCTCGTCCCCGCGATGACGCCCACCAGCGCGTCGCTGTCACCGTTCGCGAGGGCCTCGGTGTCGACGTCGAACAGCGGCTGCAGGAGCGTCAGCACGACCAGCAGCTGCACCGCGGTGCTCACGAGGGCGATGACGGCCGACACCCCGAGGGCCGGACGCGGGTAGCCGCGGACCAGGCCGACGGCACCGTCGAGCAGCTCGCCGAGGCCGAGCGGCCGCAGCGGGACGACGCCGGGACGGGGGACGGCCGGCTGCCCCGCTGAGAAGGCCGCGGGCGCGGCCGGACCGCCCCAGCCGGGCGTGGTCTGCCAGGCGGGCGGGGCGACCGGCGCGGGAGGCGCGACCGGCGCGACCGGCTCGGTGAGACGGCGCCGGGGGCCGCTGCTGCCCGGGCGAGGCCCATCCGCTGGTCGGCTCGCTCATCGGCTCCCGCTCGTCGGGGTCCCCCCGGGACCGCTCCCCGTCATGCTGTCACGCACGGCTGCCCCGCGGAGTGCGAGCATGGGGACATGGCGCGACCCGGGACAGGAGCAGCGTGAGGGCCCGGGTGCTGGTCGTCGACGACGACCCCGCCCTGGCGGAGATGCTCGGCATCGTCCTGCGCGGCGAGGGCCTCGAGCCCAGCTTCGTCGACGACGGCTCCGCGGCCCTGGCCGCCTTCCGCCGCGACCGCCCCGACCTCGTGCTGCTCGACGTCATGCTCCCCGGTCTCGACGGCATCCAGGTCTGCCGGCAGATCCGCGCCGAGAGCGGCGTCCCGATCGTCATGCTCACCGCCCGCAGCGACACCGTCGACGTCGTCCTGGGCCTCGAGAGCGGCGCCGACGACTACGTCGTGAAGCCGTTCAAGCCCAAGGAGCTCGTCGCCCGGGTCCGCGCGCGGCTGCGGGTGCGCGACGACGTCGACCCCGAGGAGCTGTCGATCGGCCCCGACGACGACCCCGTGCGCATCGACGTCCAGGGCCACCGGGTCGAGCGGGGCGGGCAGCAGCTGTCCCTCACGCCGCTCGAGTTCGACCTGCTGGTCGCCCTGGCCCGGCGCCCCCGCACCGTGTTCACCCGCGAGGTCCTGCTCGAGCAGGTCTGGCACTACCGGCACGCCGCCGACACCCGGCTGGTCAACGTCCACGTGCAGCGCCTGCGCGCCAAGGTCGAGCGCGACCCCGAGCACCCGCAGGTCGTCGTCACCGTGCGGGGGGTCGGCTACAAGGCCGGTCCGCCCTGAGGTCCGGCCGGGCGCTCGGGCTGCTCGTCCAGCAGGCCCGCCGGACGTGGCGGCGCAGCCTCATGGCGCGGGTCGTGGCGACGACGCTGCTCGTGTCCGGCGTCGTCGTCCTGCTGCTCGCGACCCTGCTGCTCGACCAGGTGGGGCGGGGGCTGGTCGAGGCCAAGCAGCGGTCGGCGCTGTCCGAGGCGCGGGCCGGGGCGCTGCAGGCCCAGGTCCGGCTGGACGCCGCGTCCAGCCAGCAGCCGCTCGCCGTCCAGGGCCTGCTGGCCGACATCACCCAGAGCCTCGGGGAGCGCGGCTCGACCGGCGACCTCTACGACCTCGTGCTCGCCGGCCCGCCCGACAGCAACGTCTTCCTGTTCGGTGCACGCACCCTGGACGACGTCCCGGCCGCCCTGCAGCGACGGCTCGAGACGGCCTCCCCGGCCCTCGCCTACGCCCCGACGGCGGGGCCGGACGGCGCGGTCGACACCCTCGTGGTGGGCAGCCGCCTGCAGACCCCGCTCGGGCCCTACCGGCTCGTGCACCTGTTCCCGCTCACCGACGAGCAGCAGACCTACGCCCTGGTGCGCCGCACCGCCGCGGCCGCCGGGCTCCTGCTGGTGGGGCTGCTGGCGCTGATCGCCCTGCTCGTGACCCGCCAGGTGGTGTCGCCGGTGCGGATGGCCGCCCGGACGGCGGAGCGGCTCGCGGCCGGGCGGCTCGAGGAGCGCATGCAGGTGCGGGGCGAGGACGAGCTCGCCCTGCTGGCGCTGTCCTTCAACACGATGGCGGCGTCCCTGCAGGAGCAGATCCGCCGCCTGGAGGACCTGTCGATGCTGCAGCGCCGGTTCGTCTCCGACGTCAGCCACGAGCTGCGGACGCCGCTCACCACCGTGCGGATGGCGGCGGACGTCCTGCACGAGGGCCGCGGCGGCTTCCCCCCGCACGTCGCCCGCAGCGCCGAGCTGCTGCAGACCGAGCTGGACCGGTTCGAGGCCCTGCTGGTCGACCTCCTCGAGATCAGCCGCTACGACGCCGGGGCGGCCTCGCTGGACGCCGAGCCGCTCGACCTCGTCGCCGTCGCCGACCGGGTGCTGACCGCCGCCGAGCCGCTCGCCCGGGCCAAGGGCACCGCGCTGGTGCTGCGCTCGGACGGTCCCGTCGTCGTCGAGGCCGACCACGTCCGGCTCGAGCGGGTCCTGCGCAACCTGGTCGTGAACGCCGTGGAGCACGGCGAGGGGCGTCCGGTCGAGGTGCAGGTCGTGGGCTCGGACGACACCGCCGCCCTGGTCGTGCGCGACAGCGGCGTCGGGCTGCGGGCGGGCGACGAGGAGCTGGTCTTCACCCGGTTCTGGCGCGGCGACCCCTCCCGCGCACGGACCACCGGCGGGACCGGCCTCGGCCTCGCGATCGCCCGGGAGGACGTCCGGCTGCACGGCGGCGACCTCGAGGCCTGGAGCGCGCCCGGTCTCGGGGCCTCCTTCCGCGTGACCCTGCCGCGGCGCCTGGGCGGGCACCTCGGCGCGAGCCCTCTCCCGCTCGCCCCGTCGGTCCCGGCGAGCCCACTCCCGCTCGCCCCGTCGGTCCCGGCGGGGACGCCGTGAGGCGCCTGGCGGCGCTGGCGCTCCTGCTGCTGCTGCCCGCGTGCGGCCTGCCCCTGCCCGGTGGCGTCGCGACACCCGGCGCGGTGCCCCAGGAGCGCCCCCGGGAGGAGCAGGTCGCCGTGCTGCCGGCCGGGCCGCAGCCGGACGCGACCCCCCGGCAGATCGTCGAGGCCTTCCTCGGCGCGCAGAGCAGCCCCGAGAACGGGCACGCGGTGGCCCGCAGCTTCCTCACCCCGACGCTCGCGTCGTCGTGGAAGGACGAGGGCCGCGTGCTGGTCTACGACGCCACCCGCCCCCCGCAGCCCGTCCAGCAGTCCGACCCCGCGCTGGTCCGCGTGGAGTTCGACGTCGTCGCGACGGTCGACAGCGAGGGCGTGTACCGACGCGTGTCGAAGTCGCAGACCGAGACGTTCCGGGTCGACTGCCCCGACGGCCGCTGCCGGATCGCCTCCCTCGACAACGGGCTCCGGATCACCCCCGCCGACCTCGCCCGCTCCTACGCGCCGCGGGCCGTGCAGTTCCTCGCGCCGTCGCCCCGGCCCGGCGTCGCCCCCGACCACGTCGTGCCCGACCTGCTGTGGCTGCCCCGCGACGACCCCGCGGAGCGGCTCGTGCAGCGCGTGCTCGACGGCCCGTCGACGGTGCTGCGCGGCAGCGTCACCACCGCCGTCCCGCCCGGCACCACCCTGCGCCGGCCGGTGCGCACGGCCACCGACGGCACCGTGACCGTCGACCTGTCCGAGCAGGTCACCGGCCTCGACGGTCCCGCTCGCGAGCGCCTGGCCGCCCAGCTCGTCTGGACCCTGCGCGGGCTGCGCACCGGCTTCGCCCGGCTGCGGCTGCGTGCCGGCGGCGAGCCGTTCCAGGTCGGCCTCGGGGCCGGGGCGCTCAGCGCGGGCGCCTTCGGCAGCTACGACCCCGAGCGCCTGCCCGCCCGGGCCCCGCTGCGCTTCGTCGCCGCCCGCCGCCTGCAGACCCTCACCCCCGACGACGCCGGGGACGACCGCTCCGAGGCGCCCGACCTGCCCGTCGACGTCGTCGCGGTGAGTCCCGACGGCACGCTCGGCCTGCTCACCGGGCGGCCCGACGGGCAGGTCGAGGTCCGCACCGGCCGCACCGCCGCCCGCAGCGTCCGCCGCGCCGGGGGCGCGTTCACCTCCCCGACGTGGGGGAGCGGCGAGCAGGGCCTGTTCCTGCTCGACGACGGCCGACTGGCGCTCCTGCCGCCCGACGGCGGGGTGCAGCGCGTCGCCGTGCCCGACCTCGACCTGCCCCTGCGGCAGGTGCGCGTCTCCCGCGACGGCGTCCGCGTGGCGGTCCTCGCCGGGGAGGCCGCGTCGCCGCACCTGCTGGTGGGGCGGCTCCAGCGCGACGACGCCGGCTGGCGGGTGCTCGGGCTCGAGGAGGTCGTCCCCGGGCTGACCGACCTGGTCGACGTCGCCTGGGAGAGCAGCACCTCCCTCGTCGTCCTCGCCACCTTCCGGCCGCTCGGCGTCCTGCCGTCGCGGGTGCCGGTCGACGGGTCCGGGGCGATCGTCCCGCTCGGCGCGCGGCTCCCGCAGGGCGTCACCCCCGTCGCGGTCGCTGCGGCGTCCGGGCGGCCCGTGGTGCTCGCCGCCCGCCCCGACAGCCGGCGCGACGACCCGCCCACCCTCTACGCCGAGTCGGACGACGTGTTCGGGCGGCAGTCGCCCGGCGGGGAGCCCGCCTACCCCGGCTGACCGTCCACAGCTGCGCCCCGGCCCCTGGTGCACCGTCCCGGGACGGCTGAGCGTGGGGTCGTGCTCCGCGACCTGCTCGACCTCGTCCTGCCGTCGGCCTGCGCCTGCTGCGACCTGCCCGGCGCGGACCTGTGCCCGGACTGCACGGCCGACCTCGCCGCCGCCCCGGTCGCCCGGCCCCTGCCCGGACTGCTGGCCGTGTGCGCCGGCCCGTACGCCGACCCCGCGCGGTCGGCCCTGCTGGCGCACAAGGAGCGGGGGCGGCTGCGGCTGGCCCGGCCCCTGGGCGGCGCTCTCGCGGCCGCCGTCACGGCCCTGCACCCGCCGTCCGGCGTCGTCCTCGTGCCGGTGCCCTCGACCCGGTCGGCGGTGCGGGCTCGCGGGCACGACCACGCCCTGCGCCTCGCCCGGGCCGCGGCCGCCTCGCTGGGGGCGACCGGCGTCCCCGCGACCGTCCGCCCGCTGCTGGTCCACGTGCGCCGCACCCGTGACCAGGCCGGCCTGTCCGCCGCCGAGCGGGCGGAGAACCTCGAGGGCGCCCTGGCCTGCCGGCGTCCGCCGTCGGGCGTGCTGGTCGTCGTGGACGACGTCCTCACCACGGGGGCCACCGTGCTGGAGGCGGCCCGCGCGCTCCGCGCGGCCGGCGGGGACCTGCTCGGCGCGGCCGCCGTCGCCGGGACCGGGACGTGACGCGCACTGCGCCGGACGGGGGTGTCCCCGCCGTCACTGCTGACCGTCCCGGGTGGTCACGAGTGACCTGACCCCTGTGCAGACGGCCGATCCGGGTCTACGGTCCGGACAGCGCCACAGACGGCGCCTGCCGGCGACCGCCGCGACCTCGAGGAGAGCCCCGACACGACCTGCCGCACCCGCGGCGACGCCGGCAGATCCCTGCTTGAGGAGGACTGCGTGGACATCGTCGTCAAGGGTCGCAACGTCGAGGTGCCGGACCACTACCGCGAGCACGTGCGCGAGAAGATGGCCCTGTCGGAACGCCTCGACAGCCGGGTGCACCGCGTCGACGTCGAGCTCAGCCACGAGAAGAACCCCCGCCAGTCCGACCGGTGCCAGCGGGTCGAGATCACCTGCCACTCCAAGGGCCCGGTCATCCGGGCCGAGGCCTGTGCCGCCGACTTCCTCTCGGCGCTCGACACCGCCGTCCTCAAGCTCGAGGCGCGCCTGCGCCGCAGCCACGACCGCCGCCGCGTGCACCACGGCGCGAAGACGCCGGCGTCGGTGGCCGAGGCGACGGCGGGCCTGCCGTCCGACCTGCCGCTGGCCCGCGAGCCCGAGAGCGCCGTCGCGGTGCTCGACCGGCCCGAGGAGCCGGCCGACGACACCGACTCGCTGATCGTGCGCGACAAGACCCACGAGGCCGAGGCCATGACGACCTGCCAGGCGCTGCACGAGATGGAGCTCGTCGGGCACGACTTCTTCCTGTTCGTCGACAGCAGCAACGGGCTGCCGAGCGTCGTGTACCGGCGGCACGGCTACGACTACGGCGTCATCCGGGTCGCCGCGTCCTGATCGAGCGGGCCCGAGGGCGCGACCGGCCGCGGCCGGTCGCGCCCTTCCGCGTCCTGTCGCCGAGCGTGGCAGGATGCTGACGTCCCACCGAGCCCAGGAGGACCTGTTGTCCGAGCAGCCCGTGCCGGGCGGTCCCGTCCCGGGGCTGCTGGTCGAGCCCATCCGCGTGCTGGTCGTCGACGACCACGCGCTGTTCCGCCGCGGCCTGCAGATGGTCCTCGAGCAGGAGCCCGACATCGAGGTCGTCGGTGAGGCCAGCGACGGCACCGAGGCCGTCGAGAAGTGCGCCGACACCACGCCGGACATCGTGCTCATGGACGTCCGCATGCCGCGCCGCGGCGGCATCGACGCCTGCACCGCGATCCACGAGACCGTGCCTTCCGCCAAGATCATCATGCTGACGATCTCGGACGAGGAGGCCGACCTCTACGACGCCATCAAGGCCGGCGCGATGGGCTACCTGCTCAAGGAGATCTCCATCGAGGAGGTCGCCAGCGCGATCCGCGCCGTCCACGGCGGGCAGTCGCTGATCAGCCCCTCGATGGCGAGCAAGCTCCTCACCGAGTTCGCCTCGATGATCAAGCGCACGGACGACCGCCAGCAGGTCCCGACGCCGCGCCTGACCGACCGCGAGATGGAGGTCCTCAAGCTCGTCGCGAAGGGCCTCAACAACCGCGACATCGCCAAGCAGCTGTTCATCAGCGAGAACACCGTCAAGAACCACATCCGCAACATCCTGGAGAAGCTCCAGCTGCACTCGCGCATGGAGGCGGTCGTGTACGCCGTCCGCGAGAAGCTGCTCGAGATCACCTGAGCCCCGCACGCCCCGACGGCCGGTCCCTGCGGGGGCCGGCCGTCGCCGTGTCCGGCCGCTGCCGGGGAGCCGCCGGTGGGGGTGCGGTCAGCGCCCCTGTGCCGTTCGGGGCGGCCTCCCCTCGAACCACTGCGGCCGCTCCCGTCACTCTGATCCCGCCTGACCGTCCGCAGCCACCTCCGAGCGGCCCCGGCACGTCGCTGTGGACGGACAAGGGCAGACCCGTGGGGCCTCGGGGGACGGCCGCGGCCGGCGCGACGAGCGAGCGGCGACCGGTGGGGACGATGGGACGACCGCGCCCCTGTCGCCACTCCAGTACCGCTCGACCGTGCGCAGCCACCTCCCAGAGGCCCCGGCACGTCGCTGTGCACGGACAGGCGCGGCCCGTGGGGACGCTGTGACGGCTGTGGCTGGTGGGACCAGGCCGCGCCGGACCCGGGCTGCCGCGGCGACGGTGACCGCGGCCCCCACGCCACGGCCCCCTGCTACCGGCTGAGCATCCGCCCGACGGCGCCCATGAGCTCCTGCACCTGCTCCTCCGGGTCGACGGGGCCGCCCCCCTGGCCGACCAGGCAGTGCCGCGCGTGCCCGTCCAGCAGCCCCAGGGCGACCTTGTCGAGCGCGGCCCGGACGGCGTTGATCTGGGTCAGGACGTCGACGCAGTAGCGGTCCTGCTCGACCATGCCGCTGATGCCGCGCACCTGCCCCTCGATCCGGGCGAGCCGGCTCTGCAGCTGCTCCTTGCTCGCCGAGTACCCCCGGACGACCTGCTCCGTCATGCTGTGCACCTCCTCGACCCTCAGGGGAACACACCCCCCGGGGGTATGTGTTCCACCAGGACAGACACCGCACCAGGAGGACCTCATGAGCACCAGCACCTACACCGTCAGCGGCATGACCTGCGGCCACTGCGTCGCCAGCGTCACCGAGGAGGTCACCGAGGTCGCCGGCGTCGAGCAGGTCGACGTCGTCCTGGAGACCGGACTGCTGACCGTCACCGGCGAGGGGGTCTCCGACGACGCCGTGCAGGCCGCCGTCGAGGAGGCCGGCTACACGGTCTCGCGATGAGGCAGTACCTCGAGGGCCTCGGCGCGGCCGCCCGGCTGGGCCTGTTCACCCTGGGCCTGGTCGTCGTGCTCGTCGCCGGGCTCGGTGTCGGCGCCGCCACGGGCGACCAGGGCGGGGCGGGGACGACGACGGCCACCGCCATGACCGGCATGCACGAGGGCGAGCACGGCAGCACGCCCGTCGGTCTCGGCACGTCCGCGAGCGAGAGCGGCCTCCGCCTCGACACGGCGGTGCGGACCCTCCCGGCCTTCGTCCGCACCCCGTTCGTCTTCACGGTCCGGGACGCCGCGGGCGACGCCGTCACGGACTTCGACGTCGAGCAGACCAAGCGCCTGCACCTCGTCGTCGTCGAGCGCGACCTCCAGCGCTTCGCCCACCTGCACCCGACCATGGCGGCCGACGGCACCTGGACCCAGGACCTGGCGCTGGCCCCGGGCAGCTACCGGGTCGTCGCCGACGCGACCGTCGACGGCGTCCGCCGCGCACTCGCCACCGACGTCGTCGTCGGCGGCCCCGTCACGGCCGCCACGCTCCCCGCCCCGACGACGACGGCCCGCGCGGGCGACCTCGACGTCGCCCTCGACCGGCAGGGCGACCGGCTGGCGTTCACGGTCAGCCGAGACGGCCGCCCGGTCGCCCTCGAGCAGTACCTCGGGGCCGAGGGACACCTCGTCGCCTTCCGGGCCGGCGACCTCGCCTACACCCACCTCCACCCGGTCAGCGGCACGACGTTCGAGGCGGAGCTGCCCGGACCGGGCACGTACCGGCTGTTCCTCGAGGTCCAGACCGGCGGCCGGGTCCACACCGCGCAGTTCACGCTGGAGCAGCCATGACCGACACCACCGCGGGCCCTGCGACGACAGCGCACCTCGACCTCCCGGTCCAGGGCATGACGTGCGCCTCCTGCGCGAACCGGATCGAGCGCAAGCTCAACAAGCTCGAGGGCGTGACCGCCTCGGTCAACTACGCCACCGAGGCGGCCAGCGTCGACTTCGACGCGGGCCGCGTCACCCCGGAGCAGCTGGTCGCCGCCGTCGGGGCCGCCGGGTACACCGCCGTCCTGCCGAGCCCCGAGCCGGAGTCGCCCGAGCAGGACGCGACCGAGGTCGACCCCACCCGGCCGCTCCTGCACCGCACGCTCGCCGCCTGGGCGCTGACCGTGCCCGCGCTGCTGATGTCGATGGTCCCGGCCCTGCAGTTCGACTCCTGGCAGTGGGTGACCCTGCAGCTGGTCACGCCGGTCGTCCTGTGGGCCGCCTGGCCGTTCCACCGCGCCGCCTGGGCGAACCTGCGCCACGGCAGCGCCAGCATGGACACCCTCGTCAGCCTCGGCGCCCTCGTCGCCTGGGGCTACTCGATCGCCGTCCTGCTCAGCACCGACGCCGGCGAGCCGTCCTTCCGCATGCCGTTCGAGCTGCGGGTCGGCTCGCACAGCAGCACGCCCGAGGTCTACCTCGAGGTCGGCGCCGCCCTGACGGCGTTCCTGCTCGCCGGTCGCTACCTCGAGGCCCGGGCCAAGCGCCGCAGCGGCGCCGCCCTCAAGAGCCTGCTCGCGCTCGGCGCCAAGGACGCCGCCCTCCTGGTGCGCGGCCCCCGGGGCACCACCACCGAGCAGAGGGTGCCCGCCGACACCCTGCAGGTCGGCGACCTGTTCGTCGTCCGGCCCGGCGAGAAGATCGCCACCGACGGCGTCGTCGTCGAGGGCCGCAGCGCGGTCGACCTGTCGCTGCTGACCGGCGAGTCCGTCCCGGTCGAGGTCGGCGAGGGCGACGCCGTCACGGGCGCGACCGTCAACGTCGGCGGCCGCCTGGTCGTGGAGGCCAGCCGGGTCGGCGCCGACACCGCGCTCGCCCAGATCGGGCGCCTCGTCACGGCCGCCCAGACCGGCAAGGCCCAGGTGCAGCGCCTCGCCGACCGGGTCGCCGCCGTGTTCGTGCCCGTGGTCGTCGCGCTGTCGGTCGGCAGTCTGGGCTGGTGGCTCGGCGCCGGTGCCTCGACCGGCAAGGCCGTCACCGTCGCGGTCGCCGTCCTGGTCATCGCCTGCCCGTGCGCGCTCGGTCTCGCGACCCCGACCGCCCTGCTCGTCGGCACCGGCCGGGGCGCCCAGCTCGGGATCCTCATCAAGGGCCCGGAGGTCCTCGAGTCCACCCGCCGGGTCGACACCGTCCTGCTCGACAAGACCGGCACGGTCACCACCGGCCACATGGCCCTGGTCGACGTCGTCGTCGAGGGCACGACCGAGGACGAGGCCCTGCTGATGGCCGGCGCCCTCGAGGACGCCTCCGAGCACCCCGTCGGGCGGGCCCTCGCGGACGTCGCCCGCACCCGGGGCGAGCTCCCGGCCGTCATGCGCTTCGAGAACCGCCCCGGGCTCGGGGTCACCGGGTCGATCGGCTGGAAGGCCGTCGCCGTCGGACGGCCGCAGCTGCTCGAGGAGAAGGGCATGGCGCTGTCCCCGGCGCTGGCCCAGGCCCTCGACGACGCCCGCGCCCAGGGCCGGACCGCCGTGCTCGCCGGCTGGGACGGCGCCGTCCGCGCGGTCTTCTCGGTCGCCGACACCGTCAAGCCCTCGTCCGCGGAGGCGGTCCGCCGGCTGCGTGCCCTCGGGCTGCGCCCCGTGCTGCTGACCGGCGACAACGAGGCCACGGCCCGCGCGGTGGCCCGCGAGGTCGGGATCGACGAGGTCGTCGCCGACGTGCTGCCCGAGGGCAAGACCGAGGTCGTCCAGCGGCTGCAGGCGGAGGGCCGGGTCGTGGCGATGGTCGGCGACGGCGTGAACGACGCCCCCGCCCTCGCCCAGGCCGACCTCGGGCTCGCCGTCGGCACCGGCACCGACGTCGCCATCGAGGCCAGCGACCTCACCCTCGTCCGCGGGGACCTGCTGGCCGCCGTCGACGCGGTCCGGCTCGCCCGCCGCACCCTGCGCGTCATCAAGGGCAACCTGTTCTGGGCGTTCGCCTACAACGTCGTCGGCATCCCGCTGGCGATGGCCGGGCTGCTGAACCCGGTGATCGCCGCCCTGGCGATGGCCAGCAGCAGCGTCTTCGTCGTCACCAACAGCCTCCGTCTGCGGGCGTTCAGGACGTCGAGCTAGCCCCGGACCGGAACGGCGCCGCCTGCTGCAGGAGCCGAGCCAGCAGGACGCCGTCGGTGCGGGGGAGCCCCGTCCGCACCGGCCGCAGGCCCGCCCGCAGCACTCCTTCCCGGGCGAGGCCGGCGCTATCGGCCACCCGCAGCGACGGCGCGTTGTCGACGTCGACACGGGCCTCGACCCGCACCACGCCGAGCGAGGCGATCCAGGGCAGCAGCAGCTGCACCGCCCTGCCGGCGACCCCTCTGCCGCGAGCGGTGGGGAGCACGCCCCAGCCGAGCTCCACCACGCCGGGGTCCGGCTTGCGGATCGTGACCAGCTGCCCGACGACAGCGCCGTCCTGCTCCACCGCGAGCGAGGCCGCAGCGCCGTCGGCCCACAGCAGCTCGCTGCGCTCGAGCCAGGCCCTGCCCTCGGCCGGGCCGAACGGGGAGGCGACCGGCACGAAGCGTGCCGTCTGCGGGTCGGACTGCAGGGTGACCACGGCCGCGACGTCGTCCTCGCGCCAGCGCCGCAGTCGCAGGCCGTCGCCCTCGAGGTCGCGCCAGGAGCCGAACGGACGCCGGTCGACGGCGTCGTCGGTGGCGAGCAGCGAGCCGGTCCAGCCGTCGACCCGCGTGCCGTCCCGGGTCACCAGACCCTGGCGCTGGGTCCCCTCGACGGTGAACCCGCAGGACTCCGCCACCGCCCGTGAGCCCCAGTTCCCGACGTCGGCCCGCCACAGCACGCGCGACAGCCCGAGGGCGCCGAAGCCCCAGCGGCAGACCGCCGACACCGCCTCGGCCGTGAAGCCCTGGCCGCGGCCCCACGGCGCCGTCCAGTACCCGAGCTCGGCGCTGCCGGCCCCGATGTCCATCAGCGAGACCGCGCCCTGCAGCCGGCCCGTGGTCGCGTGCAGCGCCACGAACGTCGCCGTCGTCCCGTCCTCCCAGCCCTGCCGCGTGACCGTGCCGGTCCAGGTCTCGGCGTCGGCCGCGGTGTACGGCGAGGGGACCGTCGTCCACCGCTGCACCAGCGCGTCGGAGCAGGCCGCCTGGACGTCGAGCGCGTCGCGGGGCTCGGGAGGGCGCAGGTAGAGGTGGCCGGTGGTGAGCGAGGCGGTGTCCACGTGCCCGACCCTGCCAGGGCACGCCCCGGGGCAGCCACCCGTTTCCCGCCTAGAGTGCGACCAAGGTCTGTCCCGTGTGAAGGAAGTGCTGTCCGTGGTCCTGTCCAAGCTCCTCCGCGCCGGCGAGGGCAAGATCGTCCGCCGGCTGGCGAAGATCGCCGACGCCGTCAACGCGGTCGAGGAGGACTTCCTCGCGATGACCGACGCCGAGCTGCGGGCGGAGACCGACGTCTTCCGGCAGCGGCTGGCCGACGGCGAGACGCCCGACGACATCCTCGTGGAGGCCTTCGCGGTCGGGCGCGAGGCGGCGCGGCGCACCCTCGGCCAGCGGCACTTCGACGTCCAGGTCATGGGCGGGGCGGCGCTGCACCTGGGCAACATCGCCGAGATGCGCACCGGCGAGGGCAAGACCCTCACCTGCACCCTGCCGGCGTACCTCAACGGGCTCACCGGCCAGGGCGTCCACGTCGTGACGGTCAACGACTACCTCGCCCGGCGCGACGCCGAGTGGATGGGCCGGGTGCACCGCTTCCTGGGCCTCGAGGTCGGCGTCATCCTGGCGAACGAGCGGCCGGAGCAGCGTCGCGCGTCCTACGCCTGCGACATCACCTACGGCACCAACAACGAGTTCGGCTTCGACTACCTGCGCGACAACATGGCCTGGAGCGGCGCGGAGCTCGTCCAGCGCGGCCACCACTTCGCGATCGTCGACGAGGTCGACTCGATCCTCATCGACGAGGCCCGCACCCCGCTGATCATCAGCGGCCCGGCCGACCAGGCGACCAAGTGGTACCAGGAGTTCGCCCGGATCATCCCGCGCCTGGTGAAGGACGTCGACTACGAGGTCGACGAGAAGAAGCGCACCGTCGGCATCCTGGAGAGCGGCGTCGAGAAGGTCGAGGACCAGCTCGGCATCGAGAACCTCTACGAGAGCGTGAACACCCCGCTCGTCGGCTACCTGAACAACGCGCTCAAGGCCAAGGAGCTCTACCGCAAGGACAAGGAGTACGTCGTCCAGGGCGGCGAGGTCCTCATCGTCGACGAGTTCACCGGCCGCATCCTGGCCGGCCGCCGCTACAACGAGGGCATGCACCAGGCCATCGAGGCCAAGGAGGGGGTCGAGATCAAGGACGAGAACCAGACCCTCGCCACCATCACGCTCCAGAACTACTTCCGGCTGTACGACAAGCTCGGCGGCATGACCGGCACCGCGGCCACCGAGGCGGCGGAGTTCCAGCAGACCTACAAGCTCGGCGTCGTCCCGATCCCGACCAACCGCAACCCCAAGCGGGTCGACGAGGCCGACGTCGTCTACAAGACCGAGGTCGCGAAGTACGCCGCGGTCGTCGAGGACATCGCCGACAAGCACGAGGCGGGACAGCCGGTGCTGGTCGGCACCGTGTCGGTCGAGAAGAGCGAGTACCTGTCGCAGGAGCTGCACAAGCGCGGCATCCCGCACGAGGTCCTCAACGCCAAGCAGCACGACCGCGAGGCCGTGATCGTCGCGCAGGCCGGGCGCAAGGGCGCCGTCACGGTCGCCACCAACATGGCCGGCCGCGGCACCGACATCATGCTGGGCGGCAACCCCGAGTTCATCGCCGCGCAGCAGCTGCGCGACCGCGGCCTGTCGCCGGTCGACACCCCCGACGAGTACGAGGCCGCCTGGGCCGCTGCCCTGGCCGCCGCCGAGAAGACGGTCGAGGCCGAGCACGACGACGTCGTCGAGGCCGGCGGCCTCTACGTCCTCGGCACCGAGCGGCACGAGTCGCGCCGCATCGACAACCAGCTCCGCGGCCGCTCCGGCCGCCAGGGCGACCCGGGCCTGTCGAAGTTCTACCTGTCGCTCGGCGACGACCTCATGCGCCTGTTCAACTCCGGCGCCGTCGAGGCGATCATGGACCGGCTGAACATCCCCGAGGACGTGCCGATCGAGTCCAAGATGGTCAGCCGGGCGATCCTGTCCGCGCAGAGCCAGGTCGAGGCCCAGAACTACGAGATCCGCAAGAACGTCCTCAAGTACGACGAGGTCCTCAACCGCCAGCGCACCGTCATCTACGACGAGCGCCGCAAGGTCCTCGAGGGCGCCGACCTGCACGAGCAGATCCGCAACATGGTCGACGACGCCGTGGAGGGCTACGTCTACGCCGCCTGCGGCGAGGGCTACCCGGAGGAGTGGGACCTCGACCAGCTCTGGACCGCGCTGCGGACGCTCTACCCCGTGAGCATCCCGCTCGAGGAGGTCGAGGCCGACCGCTCCATCCTGTCCGCGGAGTACCTCGCCGAGGAGCTCAAGGCCGACGGCCAGGCCGCCTACGACGCCCGCGAGGCCTCGCTCGGCACCGGCCCGGACGGCGAGCCGGTCATGCGCGAGCTCGAGCGCCGCGTGCTGCTGTCGGTCATGGACCGCAAGTGGCGCGAACACCTCTACGAGATGGACTACCTCCAGGAGGGCATCGGGCTGCGCGCGATGGGCCAGCGCGACCCGCTGGTCGAGTACCAGCGCGAGGGCTTCGACATGTTCAACGCCATGATGGAGGCCATCAAGGAGGAGTCGGTCGGGTTCCTGTTCAACGTCGAGGTCCAGGTCGAGGAGCAGGCCGCGCCGCCCGCGCTCGACCTCACCAAGGTGGTCGCGACCGGCCCGGGCGAGCAGCCCGGCGAGGTCATGGCGGAGCCGCTGTTCGCCGACGAGGCGCCCGCGGGTGTCCCCGGCGCGCAGCCGGTCGACGCCGACGACGTCCCGCCCGCGTTCGTCCCGGCGGTCGACGCCCCGGCCCAGCCGCCGGTCCCCGCCGTCGGGGTGGCCGGCAGCCCGGTTCCCTCGCAGGCGCCGGCGGCCTTCACCGACGAGGTCTCGCTCGAGGTCGAGTCGCCGACCCTGCCGCGCAGCGTCGCCGGGCCGGACGCCGGGGCGGACCCCGCCAGCACGCCTGCCGCCCCTGCTGCCGCGTACGCGGCCCCCGTCGCGGCGGTCCTGCCCGAGGGCTTCGGCCGGCCGGAGAGCCCCTCGGAGCTGCAGTACACGGCGCCGTCGCTGGACACCGCGGGCGGCGTCGTCACCAGCCGTGAGCCCGGCTCCTCCGGCGCCGACGTCGCGGGCGACACCAGCCGCAACGCCCCCTGCCCCTGCGGCTCGGGCAAGAAGTACAAGCGCTGCCACGGCGACCCCCGCAACAGCTGACAGACGCCGACGGCGCCGGCCCCCCGCGGGGACCGGCGCCGTCGGCGTGCCAGGGGCTACAGCCCGACGAGCTCCGTGCAGCACCAGCGGCCCTCGAGGCCCTCGAGGCGGAAGGCCCAGGCCGCAGCGCGCGGACCGTACGGCGTCTGCCGCTTGACCGTCGCGCACGCCTCGGCGACGCCCTGGGGCTGCGTCTGGACGTGGACGCTGCGGACGGCACGGGCGTCGGGGCGGGTGCCCGTGGTGCGGGGGCGGGCGGCGACGAAGCGCTCGAGCCGGGCGTACAGCTCGGGGCTGGTGTCCCGCTGGAGCTGCGTCACCGGGCGGACACCGGCGAGGACCTCGACGAGGCGCTGCACCAGCGCGTGCGCGAACACCTGCGCCGGGCCGAGCTGGTCGAGGGGGGTCCGGGGTCGGCTCCACCCGTCCTCGTCGTCGCCGGGCAGCGGCGGCACCAGGCGCAGCGGCGCGGGGGCCAGCCTGACGGGAGCGGCAGGGACGGCGAGCGGCGCGGAGCGGAGCACCGGCGCGGTCTCGTCGTCGTAGGGGGGTTCGGCGTACGGCGCGGGCAGCAGACGCAGCGCCGGGAGCGCACGTGGTCTGGCGTCGTACAGGGCGGCGGGTCGTTCGGTCTGGACGACGCTCATGATCAGGCTGCTCCTCGGGAGTGCCGGGTGGACGGGGCGGGGGTGCGGGCGAGCGGGCGTGCGGACGAGCGGTGGTGCGGCCCGACGCGGGTGCGTCAGGAGTCGGGGGACGGCGCAGCCGTCGGGGGGACCAGCGGCGTGCCGGGGCGGAGCAGGTCGGGGTCGTGGCCGACCGCCTCGCGGTTGGCCTGCCACCAGGACGGCCACTCCTGGGCGACCTGCGCGTCGGTGGGAGGGACGCCGGTCTCGGCCTGGAGCTGCTGCTCGGCCAGGCCCCAGAGGGTGTCGCCCGGCCGCACGACGAGCTGCTCGGCTGCGGTCGGGGCAGTGGCGGCCGGGGCCGGGGCGGGCTCCGGGGCCCTCGGCCGGGAGGCGGCGGGGGACTGCGCGGGGGACGCCGTCGTCGGGTGGTCCAGGGACGGCGTGGCCGACGCCGCAGGGCGGGAGGGCGTGAGCGGGTGGTCGAGCGAGGGCACCGCGGTGGGGTCCGTCGCGACCACGGGAGCCGGCACCGAAGGCTGTACGACGGCGGTCCGGACGTGCAGGGCGCCGTCGGCGGGGTCCGCGGCGAAGGCCGTGCCGCCGCCGAGCGTGCCGACGGCGAGGGTCACGCCGAGGGCGACCTCGAGCGCGCGCCGGAGGCCGGCCGGGGCGACCCGCCGGACGACGACGCGCAGGGCAGCCCCCACGACGCCGGGCAGGCGGCTGCCGAGCGTCAGGGCGGCGACGGCGAGCAGGTAGGCCGCGCAGCACCACGCCAGCAGGGCCAGCAGGGCGACGAGAGGGTCGGTGGCCTGGACGGCGCTGCCGGCGTCGACGAGGCGGTGGACGCTCTCGGCCGGCGTCGGCGCGGTGAGGAGCAGGACGACCGCGGCGCCCAGGGCGCCGTAGACGACCGCTCGGGAGGTCGCGGTGCTGCTCACGAGGACTCCCTGCTGCTCGATGCACGCGTTTGCGTGCGTTTGCTTTCTAGTGCAGCGGTCCACGGCAGGTCAAGCCAGTTGGCCTGCGCCTGTGCACGGTCTGCCCGCCGGTCGGCGGGCTGCGGCAGGATCGGGGCGGCCACGACCACCGGGGAGGCACGCGTGCGCTGGAAGGGGCTGTTCGACGACCTGGAGGCGCAGGCCGAGGCGCTGGCCAAGGGCGAGCTCGAGGGGGAGGTCCGCGACCGGATCCGGCGGGAGAACGCCCTGCTGCGTCTGGCGGACCGGCTCGCTCCCGCCGTCGGGTCCCCCGTCTCCGTGCAGGTCCTCGGGGCGGGCACCGTCTCCGGGGTGCTGCTGGACACGGGCGTCGACTGGGTGCTGCTCGAGGAGACCGGGGGGCGCGAGGTCCTCGTGCCCGCGCTGGCGCTGCTCGGGGTCACCGGCGTCGGCAGGAGGACCCAGGCGGCCGGCGCGCAGGGGGAGGTCGGCAAGCGGCTCGACCTGCGCTGGGCCCTGCGCGGGCTGGCCCGCGACCGGGCCGGCGTCGCCGTGGTGCTCCGCGACGGGACGACGCTCGGCGGGACCCTGGACCGGGTCGCGTCGGACTTCGTGGAGCTGGCCGAGCACGGGACGGGGGAGGCCCGGCGCGACGGCGCGCTGCTCGGGCTGCGACTGCTGCCGCTGGAGGGCCTCGCGCTCGTGCGGAGGGTCTAGCGGAGGCTCTGCTCCGGCACCGCGTCGCTGCCCGGGGCCAGCGGGTGCGTGGTGACGAACGCCCGGGTCTCGTCGTAGCAGCGCTGGATGTACTCCTCGAGCTGGGTGCGCTCGACGCGCCACTGCCCGCGGCCGCCGATCTTGATGGCCGGCAGCTCGCCGCTGCGCACCAGCGCGTAGGTCTGGCTCGCCGAGATGTTGAGCACCTCCGCGACGTCGGAGAGCTGCAGGAACCGTCCGCCCGCCACCGGCGTCTCCCTCCGCGCG
This sequence comes from uncultured Actinomycetota bacterium, assembly GCA_963761655.1. Lineage (GTDB taxonomy): Bacteria > Actinomycetota > Actinomycetes > Mycobacteriales > SCTD01 > RYN-122. The sequence continues at coordinate 406,792 of CAVXHI010000011.1, read as the reverse complement.
CGGCGCGTCCTGCGCCGGAGTGCTCCCACGAGCACCGACAGCAGTCTCGCACCGGCGCCGTCGGGTCGCCGGGGCTGTCCACAGGCAGACCCTGTGGACGGCCGACCCGGCCGGGCTGCCGCGTGCGCGAGGATGGCCGCGGCCCGCGCCCGGCGGGGTGCAGGACCACCAGGGGGAGCAGTGCCCGACATGCCCGCGTCGCCGAAGGCGGCCCGGCTCGCCTCGCCCAGCTGGCTGGACACCCGCCTGGTGCTCGGCGTCCTGCTGGTCCTCGTGAGCGTGGTCGTCGGGGCCCGCGTCCTGTCCTCGGCCGACCGGTCCTACCGCGTCTACGTCGCCACCCACGACATCGCCGCCGGCGTGACGCTGACCGGCGACGACTTCCGCGAGGAGGAGGTCCGGCTCGAGGTCGCGCAGGTCAACCGCCTCGTGCCGGTCACCGCCGACGGACCGCCCTCGGGCCGGACCTCGGTGCGCCCGCTCACCGCCGGGGACCTCGTGCTGCGCAGCAGCCTGGAGGAGCGCCGCAACTTCGACCTGCGGCAGTTCACCCTCAACGTCGAGCCGGGCCACGCCCCGCCGGACCTCCGGGCCGGGGAGCAGGTCGACGTCTACGTGACGCCGGAGGAGGAGGGCGCCGCCTCCTCGGGCACCGGCTCGAGCCCGACGCCGAGCGCCACGGGCACCGGCATCCGCCTGGTCCTCCGGGGCATCGCCGTCGAGTCCACCGGCAGCACCGGGGACAGCGCGCTCAGCGGGGGCGCGGACAGCGTCCCCGTCGTGCTGCTGCTCGTCCCGCGCGACGTCCTGCCGATGGTGACGGCCGTGGCCCAGGGCCGGATCGACCTCGTGCGGGTCTACGGCAAGCCGGCCCCCCCGCTGCAGCCGACCACGGCCGGGTCGCCGTCGCCGGGCCCCTCGTCGACCCCCGCGGGCCGGTAGTGCGCGTCCCGGTCCTCACCGCCGTCTCCGACGCCGTCTGGGAGGCCGAGCTGGTCCACGCGCTCGAGCGCGGCGAGCTCGGCGTCGCGGTCGTGCGCCGCTGCGTCGACCTCGCGGACCTGCTGGCGACCGCCGCGACCGGCCAGGCCCGGGCGGCCCTGCTGTCGGCCGACCTGCGCCGGCTCGACCGCGACGCCCTGACCCGCCTCGCCGTCGCCGAGGTCGCCGTCGTCGGGCTGGTCCCGCCCGACGACGAGGACGCCGAACGCCGGTTGCGGCAGCTCGGGGTCGCGACCGTCCTGCCGTCGGACTCGTCCCCGTCCGACATCTCCGCGGCGGTCGTGGAGGCGGTCGGCCGGCTCACCGGACCGTCCCCGAGCGAGGCGCTGTCCTACAGCAGCGGGCCGGACCTCCCGCCCCCGCCGGAGCTGCCCCCGCTGCCCGAGGTCGTGGTCGGCAGCGGCCGGCTGGTCGCCGTCTGGGGCCCGACCGGAGCCCCCGGTCGCACCACGGTGGCGGTCGGGCTGGCGAGCGAGCTCGCTGCCCTGCGACGTCCCACGCTGCTGGTCGACGCCGACGTCTACGGCGGGGTGGTCGCCCAGGTCCTCGGCCTGCTCGACGAGGCGCCCGGCCTCGCCGCGGCCTGCCGGCTGGCCAACGGCGGCTCGCTCGACCTGTCGGGGCTGGCCGACCTCGCCCGCACGGTGACGCCCACCCTGCGCGTGCTGTCCGGCATCGCCCGGGCCGACCGGTGGCCCGAGCTGCGGCCCGCCGCCCTGGAGGCGGTGCTCGCGCAGTCCCGGTCGCTGGCGTCGATGATCGTCGTCGACTGCGGGTTCAGCCTCGAGCAGGACGAGGAGCTCGCCTACGACACGGCCGCCCCCCGGCGCAACGGTGCGACCCTGACCGTGCTGGAGGAGGCCGACGAGGTGCTCGCCGTCGGCACGGCCGACCCCGTCGGGCTGCAGCGGCTGGTCCGCGGGCTGGCGGAGCTGCGGGAGGCGCTGCCCGGCGTGCAGCCCCGCGTGGTCGTGAACCGCCTGCGCAGCACGTCGGTCCCGGGCGACGCCCGGCGCGAGGTGACCCAGGCGCTGCACCGCTACGCGGGGGTCGAGGACGTCGTGTTCGTGCCCGCCGACGTCCCCGCCGTCGACGCCGCGGTCGCCGCCGGTCGGACCCTCGCCGAGGCAGCGCCGTCGTCGCCGGCCCGGCAGGCGCTCGTCGAGCTGGCTGCCGACCTGCTCGGCGTCGCGGTGCCTGCGCCGAAGAGGCGCCTGCTCAGCCGTCGCTGAGGAAGCCCGCGAGGGCTGCGCGCAGCGCAGCGAGGCCCTCCTCGGTGTGCACCTGGGCCTGCGCCACGTCCAGGTCGAGCTCGAGGGCCGCGCCGACCGCGCCCTCGTCGTAGCCGAGCGCCGCGACGACGGCGACCCGCTGCGCCGTCGGCAGAGCGGCCAGGGCGGCCAGCAGCGCCTGCTGCAGCTCGGCCTCCTCCAGCTGCCGCTGCGCCTGCTCCACGGCGGACTCGGCGCGGTCGACCTCGTCCGGCTGCGGCTCGCCCGGCCGGCTGGCCGGGACCTCCGCAGCGCGGACCGCACGCTGCCTGGACTGCTGCTGCGCCGCCCGGTAGGCCGCGCGCTGCCGCTCTCGCGACGCGGCCTGCTCGGCGCGCCGGCGGGCGTCCCGCAGGGCGCGGGCCTGCTGCGCCGCGTCGTCGCCCTCGTCCGCCACTGCCGTCCCCTCGTGCCCCACCGGGGACGGCTGCTAAGCAGGTCCCGAGCAGCCGTCCCGGCGTCCTAGGCCCCGCCGCCGTGCGCGCCGCCACCGGCCGCGGGCGCCGCCTCCGACTCCTTGAGGATCTCGGCGATCTTCTCGTCGGTCGACTTCTTGCCGAGGTACGGACCGAGCTCCTGCCGCGCGACCGTGCGGACGTGGACCTCGTCCGGACCGTCCGCGAGGCGCAGGGTGCGCATCCCGGCGTACATGCGGGCGAGCGGGAAGTCGTCGCTGACGCCGCCACCGCCGTGCACCTGGATGGCCCGGTCGATGACCTCGAGGGCGATCCGCGGGGCCATCACCTTGATCGCGGCGATCTCGGTGCGGGCGCCCTTGGCGCCGTGCTTGTCGATGAGGTGCGCCGTCTTGAGGGTGAGCAGGCGGACCATCTCGATGCCCATCCGCGACTCGGCGATCTGCTGCTGCACCACGCCCTGCTGGGCCAGCGGCTTGCCGAACGCCTCGCGGGAGGCGGCCCGCTCGCACATGAGCTTGAGCGCGCGCTCGGCCACGCCGATGGAGCGCATGCAGTGGTGGATGCGCCCGGGCCCGAGCCGGGCCTGGGCGATGAGGAAGCCCTGGCCCTCGCCGGCGACCAGGCTGCTCGCGGGGACCCGGACGTCGGTGAAGCGGATCTCGCAGTGCCCGTGCTGGTCCTGGTAGCCGAAGACCGGGAGCGCCCGGACGACCTCCACACCGGGGGTGTCCATCGGCACGAGGATCATCGACTGCTGGCTGTACGTGGGGTTGTCGGGCGCCGTCTTGCCCATGACGATCATGATCTTGCAGCGCGGGTCGGACGCGCCGGTGATCCACCACTTGCGGCCGTTGATGACGTAGTCGTCGCCGTCGCGGACGATGCTGGTCTGGATGTTGGTCGCGTCCGAGGAGGCGACGTCGGGCTCGGTCATGGCGAACGCCGACCGGATCTCGCCCTCCATGAGCGGGTCGAGCCACTGCGCCTTCTGCTCGGCGGTGCCGAACATGTGCAGCACCTCCATGTTCCCCGTGTTGGGGGCGTCGCAGTTGATCGCCTCGGGGGCGATGTGCGAGCTCCAGCCGGTGATCTCGGCGAGCTGCGCGTACTCGACGTTGGTCAGGCCCGAGACGTCCGGGAGGAACAGGTTCCACAGGCCGCGCTCGCGGGCCTCGACCTTGAGCTCCTCGACCACGGGCGGGACCGTGTGGTCCTCCGGGCCCTTCTCACGCCGGTACTCCTCGTACGCCGTCTCGGCGGGGATGACCCGGGTGTCCATGAAGTCCTGCAGGCGGGCCTTGTAGTCCTGCGCCTTGGCGGACGGCTCGAAGTCCACGGAGTGCCTCTCGACGGTGACGGGGGTCTCCCAGGAGTGTGCACCGCGCCCTGACCCGAGGCGCGCCCGCCTACGCTCGACCCTCGTGCCTGCCCCCCGACGACGCGGCCGCGGCCCGCTCGTCGCCGTGCTGCTGCTGGCGGTCCTGGCCGGCGCGGCGTTCCTGCTGCAGCGCGACGACGCCGGTGCCGCCGCGCGGCTGCAGCAGCGGTGCGCGGTCGAGCCGGCCGCCTGCCGGTGATCCGGGCGGTGGTCTTCGACGACCTCGGCGTGCTGTCCCAGGCCGCCGAGCCGCTCGACGACGTCGTCGCGCTGCTGCGGGCCGCCGGGCTGCGCACCGCCGTGCTGTCCAACGCCGACGGCCCGCCCCGCGACGGGCTCGAGGGTCTGGCCGACGTCGTCCTGCTGTCGGGACAGACCGGGCTGCGCAAGCCGGACCCGGCCGCCTTCTCCGGCGCCGCCGCCCGGCTCGGGGTCGCCCCCGGGGAGTGCGTGCACGTGGACGACCTGCCGGCGAACGTGCGGGGCGCCGCGGCCGCGGGCCTGGTCGGGGTCCTGCACCGCACCCGGGCGGCGACGCTGTCCGAGCTGGAGGCCCTCACCGGCACCGTGCTTCGATGACCGCTCCCGTCTCGAGAGGCTCCCTGTGGTCGACCGGCTGAGCAGCCTCGACGTCTCGTTCCTCTACATGGAGACGCCCACCACCGCCATGCACGTCGGCGGGGTCGCGGTCTTCCAGCCGCCGGCCTCCGGCTTCGACTACGAGCGGCTGGTCGAGCTGATCAGCCAGCGGATCGCCCTGGTGCCGCGCTACCGGCAGAAGGTCCGGCTCGTGCCCGGCCGGATCGCCAACCCGGTCTGGGTCGACGACGAGGACTTCGACGTCGCCTACCACGTCCGGCGCAGCGCCCTGCCGCGCCCGGGCACCGACGCGCAGCTGCGCGAGCTGGTCGGCCGCCTCATGAGCCGGCAGCTCGACCGCGCCCGCCCGCTGTGGGAGATCTACCTGGTCGAGGGGGTGGAGGGCGGCAAGGTCGCGCTCATCACCAAGACGCACCACGCGATGGTCGACGGCGTCTCGGCGGTCGACCTCGGCACCGTCATCCTCGACCTCACCCCGACGCCGCGCGAGGTCCCCGAGGACGACTGGCGGCCGCAGCGCGAGCCGGGCCGGGTCGGCCTGGTCGCCGGCGCGGTCGGCGACCTCGTCCAGCGCCCGACCGCGGCGGTCGACGCCGTCCGCAGCGCCGTGGTCGACGTGCGGACCACGGTCGACAACGTCAGCACCGTCGCCACCGGCCTGCTGCAGAGCCTGCGGACCATCGCCCGCCCCGCCCCGGACTCCCCGCTGAACGCCACCATCGGCCAGCAGCGCCGCTTCGGGATGGCGAGGACCGACCTCGACGACTACCGCGCGGTGCGCAAGACCCACGGCGGCACCGTCAACGACGTCGTCCTGGCGACCGTCGCGGGTGCGCTCCGGACCTGGCTGCTCACCCGCGGCGAGGCCGTCACCGCGACGTCGAGCATCCGGGCGATGGTCCCGGTGAGCGTCCGCAGCGACGCCGAGAAGGGCGAGCTCGGCAACCGGGTGTCGTCGTACTTCGTGGACCTGCCGGTCGGCGAGGGCAACGCCGTCATGCGCCTGCACCAGGTCAGCTTCGCGATGCGCGGCCACAAGGAGTCGGGCGAGTCGGTCGGGGCCGACTCGCTGGTGCAGCTGTCCGGCTTCGCCCCGCCGACCATCCACGCCCTCGGTGCGCGGCTGGCCAGCAGCATGACCCGCCGGCTGTTCAACGTCGTCGTCACCAACGTGCCCGGGCCGCAGTTCCCGCTGTACGCCGCCGGGGCGAAGATGCTCGAGATGTACCCCGTGGTCCCGCTCGCCAAGGGGCAGGCGGTGAGCATCGGTCTCACCAGCTACGACGGCGGCGTCTACTACGGCCTCAACGCCGACCGGGACGCCATGCCCGACGTCGACGTCCTGGCGTCGTGCCTGGAGGAGTCGCTCGCCGAGCTGGTGGGCACCACGAGGTGATGCAGCGACGTGGCCTGGTCCTGGGAGCGGGCGGTGTCCTCGGGGCGGCCTGGACGATCGGGGCGCTCGCGGCCCTCGAGACCGCCGACGGGTGGGACCCGCGCGAGGCCGACGTCCTCGTCGGCACCTCGGCGGGCTCGGTCATGGCCGCGGCGCTCGGCTGCGGGACCGCCGTCGAGACCCTCGTCGGGCACCAGTCGGGCGCGGACGAGAGCGGTCTCCAGTACGACCACGACGCCAGCAGCGCGCTCCCGCCGCTGCCCCGCCCGGGCATCGGCTCGCACCGGGGTGTCCTCAGCGCGGCCCTGCACCCCTGGCGGGTCACGCCCATGGCCGCGCTGTCGGCCGTCCTGCCGCAGGGGCGCGGGACGCTCGAGCCGGTCGGCCAGCTGGTCGACGGCGTGTGCGAGCCCGGGGCGTGGGCCCCGCACCCCCGCACCTGGGTCGTGGCCATGGACTACGACCGCGGCCGCCGGGTCGTCTTCGGCCGCGACGGTGCCCCGCCCGCCGCCCTGCGCGACGCCGTGATGGCCTCCTGCTCGATCCCCGGCTGGTACGCCCCGGTGAAGATCGGCTCCCGCCGGTACGTCGACGGCGGGGCCTGCTCCCCGACGTCGCTCGACCTGCTGGCCCGCGTGCCCGCCGGCGAGGAGCTCGACGAGGTCGTGGTGCTCTCGCCCATGACGTCGCTGTCCTACGACAGCCCCGGCAGCGTGGCGGCCCGGATCGAGCGCCGCTTCCGGCGGCTCATCACCAAGCGGCTCGTCGGCGAGGCCAAGAAGGTCGCCGCCACCGGGACCCGGGTCACCCTGCTGCACCCCGGCCCCGAGGACCTCGCCGCCATCGGCGCCAACCTCATGGACCCCAAGCGGCGCGAGCGTGTCCTCGAGACCTCCCTGCGGACGTCCGTGCAGGCGCTGGAGCAGGCCCGGCTCCCGCAGGCGGTCTGAGGTGCGGGTCTACCTGCCCTCGACACTGCGCGAGCTGCGCGACCTGCTCGACACCGGCACCCTCGGCAGCCCGCCGCTCCCCGCCTACGCCGTCACCGGCGAGCTGCGCGAGTGGTACGCCGAGTCGGAGGACGAGGAGGAGCTCGAGTACGCCGCCATGGTGCTCGCCGCCCGGGCGAGCGTCCGGCTGCTCGACGCCGACCAGGAGGCCCCGCGCCGCCGGGTCGTCGTCGTCGCGGAGGTCGAGCGGGTCGAGCCGGTGACCAAGGTCGACCGGGCCGCGGTGCGGGTGCTGGACGAGGTGCCGCTCCGGGCCGTGCAGGCGGTGCACGTCGACTCCGCTGACGCCGAGCAGGACGTCAGGACCGCGGCCGACGCCGTCGTCGAGGCCGACCTCGGGGGCGAGGACGCCGCGTTCCGGGTCGAGCAGGCCGAGGGCCACGAGCTGCAGTGGTACGCCACCCAGGAGATCGGGCCCCTGCTCGAACTGCTCTGACAGGTGCGTCCCAGGGTCCGCACGTAGCGTCGGAGCGTGACGAGGCCGGGCTGGCGGTGGGGTGCGGTGGCCGCGCTCGTGTCCGTCCTGGCGGCGCTGCCGTCGCTCGCCCAGGTGCTCCCCGCGTCCGCCGAGGCGCCGTCCGACCTGCTCCGCCGGGTCCAGCAGTCGCAGGGCACGGCCTGGTCCGGGCTGGGGGAGAGCACCGGCGCCCTGGCCCTGCCCGACGTCCGCGAGCTGTCCGGCCTGCCCGAGCTGCTGGGCGCGACCACCCGCACCCGGGTCTGGTGGCGCGGCCCGACGGCCTACCGGGTCGACGTCGTCCGGCCCACCGGTGAGACCGACGTCGTCGTGGACGAGTCCGGGTCGTGGACGTGGGACAGCGCGGACCGGCGGGCCGTCCGGCTCGTCGGGGAGCCCGCCGTGCGCCTGCCCGTCGGGGCCGACCTGGCGGCGCCGCTGCTGGGCCGTCGCCTCGCCCGCACGCCCGGCCTGGTCGCGTCCCCGCTGCCCGGGCGCCGCGTCGCGGGACAGCGGACCGCCGGCCTGCGGCTCGTCCCGCCCGCCGGCAGCCCCACCACCGTGGAGAGCGTCGACCTGTGGGCCGAGCCCCGTACCGGGCTGCCGCTCCGGGTCGAGGTGCACGCCCGGGGGCTCGCCCGCCCGGTCGTCCTGGCCGAGCTGCTCGACCTGGACCTGTCCGCGCCGCCGCTGGTCCGGGTCGCCTTCGCGCCACCGCCGGACGCCGCGGTGCAGCTCGTGGAGGCCCCGGACCTGGCCGCCAGCATCGACCGCTTCGCGCCGTTCCTGCTCCCGGACACCCTCGGCGGCCAGCCCCGCTCCCGCGGGCCCGGGGGCGTCGGCACCTACGGGTCCGGGCTCGCCACCTTCGCCGTCCTGCCCCTGCCGAACGACGTCGGGCGCCGGGCCCTGCGTGCGGTCGACCCCACCGACACCGACGGCCGCGCCGCGGTGAGCACGCCGCTGCTCAACGCCCTCGTGCTGCGCGACCGGCGACGGGTCTACCTGATCGCCGGCACCGTCCCGGTCGCCGTCCTGGACAGCGCGGCTGCCCAGCTGCTCGCCGTCCGGCCGCCGTACACGGGCCCGCGGTGATCCGGACGACCGCGCTGGTGAAGCGCTTCGGCGGGGTCACCGCCGTCGACGGCGTCGAGCTCGACGTCCGCGAGGGCGACCGCTACGGGTTCCTCGGGCCGAACGGCTCCGGCAAGACCACCACGGTGCGGATGCTGCTCGGGCTGGTGCTCCCGACGTCGGGCTCGGTGGAGCTGCTCGGCCGGGTGCGGGTCAAGGAGGCGCTGCCCGAGGTCGGGGCGCTCGTCGAGGGGCCGGCGTTCGTGGGGGCGTCGTCGGGGCGGACCAACCTGCGGCAGCTCGACGCCGCCGGGCCGGACGGCTCGCGGTCCACCCGCACGCGCCGGGTCGAGGAAGCGCTCGAGCAGGTGGGGCTCGCCCGGGTCGGGCGCAAGCCGGTGCGGGCCTACAGCCTCGGCATGCGTCAGCGGCTGGGCCTCGCCGCCGCGCTGCTGCGACAGCCGCGGCTGCTCGTGCTGGACGAGCCGACCAACGGCCTGGACCCGCAGGGGATCCGCGAGGTCCGCGACCTGCTGCTCGCGCTGAACCGGCAGGGCACGACCGTGTTCCTGTCCAGCCACCTGCTGGCCGAGGTCGAGCAGCTGTGCACCCGGGTCGGGGTGCTCGACCGCGGGCGGCTCGTGCTGCAGGGCGCCCTGGCCGACCTCACCGCGCCGTCGGGGCTGCAGCTGGTCGACACCGTCGACGCCCATGCCGCGGCCGCCCTGCTGGGGTCCCGCGTGGAGCGCACCGACGGGATGGTCCTCGCGGTGCGCAGCGACGACCCTGCCGCCCTGAACGAGGAGCTGGTCCGCGGCGGCGTCCGCGTCCGGTCGCTCCGCCCCGAGACCCGGACCCTGGAGGACGCCGTGCTGGCCGTCACGAGCAGCTCGAGCGACCGCACGTGAGGTCGTCGTCGTGATCGGGGTCGAGCTCGGCCGCCTGCTCAGGAGGCCCCGGACCTGGGTCAGCCTCGCCCTGCTGTGCCTGCTCCCGACGGTCGTGGCGGTGTTCCTGGCCGTCAGCGACGTCGCCCCGCGGCCCGGCACCGGCCCGGCCTTCCTGTCGGCGGTGCTGAGCAACGGGAAGCTCTTCCCGGCCGCCGCGCTGGCGATCGTGCTGCCGCTGTTCCTGCCCGTGGCGGTCGCGGTCGTCGCGGGGGACGCGGTGGCGGGGGAGGCCCAGGCCGGCACGCTGCGCTACCTGCTGGCCCGCCCGGTCGGCCGGACCCGGTTCCTCGTCGCGAAGCTGCTCTCGGTCGTGGCCTTCACGGCGCTCGCCGTCGTCCTGGTGGCCGCCGTCGGGTACCTCGTCGGGACCGTCCTGTTCCCGGGCGGAGGCGCCGTGCCGAGCACCTCCGGCACCAGCCTGTCCGGCAGCGAGGCGACGGTGCGCACCCTGCTGGCCCTGCTCTACGTCGGGCTGTCCATGCTCGGGGTCGCCGCCGTCGCACTGTTCCTCTCGACCGTCACCGACAGCCCGCTCGCAGCCGCGCTCGGCGCCGTCGCGGTCCTGGTCGTCTCGGGCGTCCTGGTCGGGCTGGACGCCGCCGCGTCGGTGCAGCCGTACCTGCCGACCCGGTACTGGCTGGCGTTCGTGGACCTGTTCCGCGACCCGGTCCTGACCCGCGACCTCCTGCGCGGTGTCGCGCTGCAGGCCGTCTACGTCCTGGTCTTCCTCGCCGCCGCCTGGGCGAACTTCACCACCAAGGACATCACGAGCTGACGCTGCAGAGCGCCCTCGTCGGCGGGGCCAGGGGCTCGGCGGACAGGGCCTGAAGGACCACCGCCTGGACGACGGCGTCGTGCGGGAGCTGCCCGTGGTCGATCCGCACCCCGGGGCACAGCTCCTGCAGGACGACGCTCTGGGCGCCCTCGATCCGGGCGCTCTCCGGCGGGGTCACGACCTGGTCGTCGGTGGTCCAGACCGACTCCCAGCCGGGCCCGTCCGGGGTCTCGTCGCCGTCGTTGAGGTCCTCGAGGAACCGGCTGCCGGGCACCAGCTCCTGGCAGGCGCTCGGGCAGGCGCCGGCCGCGAAGACCGCCCCGAGGGCGGCGACCTGGGTGCCGTGGTGCGGGCTCCCCAGGGTGACGATCCGGCGGGCGACGGCGGCACCGCCCTCCTTGGCCCACAGCCGGGCGGTCACCCCGCCGGCGCTGTAGCCGACGACGTCGACGCTCGGCGCCCCGCGGTCCATGGCTGCGTCGGCGGCCGCACGCAGGCGCAGGGCGGAGTCCTCGAGGTCGCCGGTGCCGTCCCCCGGCAGCTCGACGACGGTCGCGGTCCGGCCCTCCCGGGTCAGCCGCGCCGCGAGGTCGCGCAGCCCGGCGGTGTTGCCGCCGTAGCCCGGCACGAGGAGCACGGGCCCCGGCCGGTCCTGGGCCACCGGCGTCGTGCGTGCGGCGTCGTCCCCGCGCAGCAGGAAGGCCACGGCGGAGACCGCCACGACGACGGCGACGACGATCCCCAGTGCCGACAGCAGGAGGCGGCGCGCGGGACTCATGCGGCTCATCCTGCCGTCTCGGCCCCGACGCGGCGCAGTGACACAGTGGGCAGGTGCTGACCGCCACGACGACCGTCCCGCAGCCCGTCAACGAGCCGGTGCGCACCTACGCGCCGGGCAGCCCGGAGCGGGCGACGCTCCAGGCCGCGCTCGGGGCGATGGCCGCGGAGCAGGTCGACCTGCCGATGCACGTCGCCGGACGGTGGCGACCCGGAGGGGGCGCGCCGATCGAGGTCGTCCAGCCGCACCGGCACGCCGCCGTCCTCGGGACCACCCGGGAGGCGACCGCCGACGACGTCACCGCGGCCGTCGACGCCGCCCGGGCCGCGGCCCCGGCCTGGCGCGACCTGCCCTACGACGACCGCGCCGCCGTCCTGCTCCGGGCGGCCGAGCTGCTCGCCGGGCCGTGGCGCGACACCCTCAACGCCGCCACGATGCTGGGGCAGAGCAAGACGGTGCACCAGGCCGAGATCGACGCCGCCTGCGAGCTGATCGACTTCCTGCGCTTCAACGTCGCCTTCGGCGCCCAGGTCCTCGCCGAGCAGCCGGTCTCCAGCCCCGGGGTGTGGAACCGGCTCGACCACCGGCCGCTCGAGGGCTTCGTCCTGGCGATCACGCCGTTCAACTTCACCGCCATCGCGGCCAACCTGCCGCTGGCACCCGCCCTCATGGGCAACACGGTGGTCTGGAAGCCCTCCCCGACCCAGCAGCTCGCGGCCCACCACACCGTCCGGCTGCTCGAGGCGGCCGGGATGCCGCCCGGCGTGGTCAACATGGTCACGGGCAACGGCTCGGCCGTCTCGGAGGTCGCGCTCCCGCACCCGGACCTCGCCGGCATCCACTTCACCGGCTCGACCGCCACCTTCCAGCGGCTCTGGCAGCAGGTCGGGCAGGGCCTGACCTCGTACCGGACCTACCCGCGGCTGGTCGGGGAGACGGGCGGCAAGGACTTCGTGCTGGCCCACCCGTCGGCCGACCCGCTGGCGCTGGAGGTCGCGCTCGTGCGGGGCGCCTTCGAGTACCAGGGCCAGAAGTGCTCGGCGGCCTCCCGGGCGTACGTGCCGCGCTCCCTGTGGGAGGGCGGGCTGCGCGACGGCCTGGCCGACCGGACCCGCTCGCTGTCCTACGGCGACGTCACCGACCTCACGCAGTTCGGCGGGGCGGTCATCGACCGGCGGGCCTTCGACCGGCTCGCCGGGGTGCTCCGGGACGCCGCCTCCGACCCGACCCTCGAGGTCCTCGCGGGCGGGACGGCGGACGACAGCGTCGGCTTCTTCGTCCAGCCCACCGTCCTGGTCGGCACGGACCCGCGGCACCGGGTCTTCCGCGAGGAGTACTTCGGCCCGGTCCTGTCGGTGTTCGTCTACGACGACGCGGACTGGGACGGCGTCCTGGACCTCGTCGACACGACGACGCCGTTCGCCCTCACCGGCGCGGTGTTCGCCTCCGACGCCTACGCCGTCGCCCAGGCCAGCGCGCGGCTGCGCTTCACCGCGGGCAACTTCTACGTCAACGACAAGCCGACGGGCGCCGTCGTCGGGCAGCAGCCCTTCGGGGGAGCCCGGGCCAGCGGCACCAACGACAAGGCCGGGTCGGTGCTCAACCTCCTGCGCTGGACGTCGCCGCGGACCGTCAAGGAGACGCTGGCGCCGCCGCACGACCACACCTACCCGTCGATGGGCGCGGACCGGTGACCGTCCCGGACGACCCGCACGGGCCCGACGTCGCCCTGCCGCCCCCCGGGCAGCCGTTGGACCTGAGCCAGGACCCGGACCGGGTGCAGCTCCCGCCCCCCGGCCGGCCGCTGGACCTGAGCCAGGACCCGGACCGGGTGCAGCCGGCGCAGCTCTCCGCGCCGGCTGGGCCGTTCCCGACCGGCGTCCCGCTCGACCCGCGCAACGACCCCGACCGGGTCCGCCCCGGCGACCGGACGCTGATCGACCTGCTCGGTGACGGCGCCCAGGAGGACGCCCGCGACGGCTACACCTGGCTGGCGGGCCTGCTCGCCGTGCTGCTGTTCCTGGGCGCCGTCTCGCTCGGGGTCCGGCTGCTCGGCCCCGGTTAGCGGCCGGTCTTCTCCTTCAGCTCCTCGATCTTGAGCGAGGCGTCGGCCTTGGTCAGGCCCTCGACCTTGACGTCCTCGCCCGCCTGCTGGGCCAGCGTCGACAGGTAGCTCTCCTGCGGACCGGTGGCGGGCTCCTCGCCGGTGACCCAGTCGTGCGGGTCCTTCTCGGCGTGGTTCTCGGCGGCGTGCTCTGCGGTGTCCTTGTCGACCACGGGGGGCTCCTCGCGCTGGGTCAGGGGATCGAACAGGTGTTCGACGGAACACCTACCCCGCCTCGCCCGGCAGGAACCCGCCGGGCGACGTCGAAGGAGGACAGACCGGGCGGTCCCTGCCGCTCCTGCCCCTCCACGACACGGAGTCCTCGTGCCCCTGCACCGCCTGTCCGCGTCGGCCAGCCGCCGCGGCCTCGTCCTGCTCTCGGCGACCGCCCTGCTGGCGACGCCCCTGGCCCTCCTCGGCGGGACCCCGGCCACCGCCGGCGCGCCCGCCAGCGCCCTCGCCGAGCCGGCGGCGATCGTGTCCACCGGGCCCCTGCGCCTGGAGAACTCCTTCGTGAGCTCCGTCGGCTGGGTCAAGCCCGGCCAGCGGTTCCCGTCGCGCCTGCTCGTGACCAACACGGGGACGTCCCCGCTCTCGGGCGTCCGCGTGGACGCGACCGCCCCGACCGGCGTCACGTTCTCGTCCGCGGTCGGCGCCACGGTCGCTCCGACCGCGGTGGCCTGGGCCGTGGGCGTGCTTCCCGCCGGCCAGACCCGCACCCTCGTCCTGGAGTCGCAGACGGCCACGACGGCGCAGGACCCCCGAGTGGTCTGGAAGAACATCGCCAGCACGGCGACGGCCTCCGCCACCGGCCTCGCCGCCACCGCGCCGGCCCGCAGCCACGGGCCCAAGGTCATCCCGGCCGACCCCTCGGGGAGCTACGACAGCGCGCGCTACGGCGACCGGCCGTTCCCCGTCGTGCCGGTCGAGTTCGCCGACCGCAAGTACAACGGCGGGACGCCGGCCAACCCGGTCCCGGCGGTCGGGGGCGACGGGCCGAACACCGCGGAGGCCCTCGCCGAGGCCATCAACAGCAAGGCGAACAAGGGCTCGACCTTCAACCTCTACCAGGAGATGTCCTACGGGCAGCTCTTCCCCCAGGGCACCGTGCCCGCGCTCGGCAAGACCGAGGCGTTCGGCGTCCAGGCGACGAAGGCCTTCACCCAGCCGTCCGCTCCCGCCGGCACCTGCACGGGCGTGACGCCGGGCACCGGCTCGGGCATGCGCGTCGTCGACGGCAAGTACCAGCTGCCCGGCACGACCGAGTACTACGGGCGCGACAAGTACGGCTCCAACGTCGCCGCCTCCGTCTCGGGCGTGGGCGCGATCGGTGACATCGACGGCGGGTGCGGCCCGACGGCCAAGTCGGTCTACGACGCCGCGACCATCGCCGACCCCGACATCGACTACAGCGACTACGACACCGACAAGGACGGCGTCGTCGACTTCTTCATGATGGTCTTCGCCGGCTGCGGCGGCAACGGCGGCTCGCAGCTCGCCGCCACCGGGGCCTGCCCCGACCAGCTGTCGGGCTCCTACGACAACATCTGGCCGCACTCCTCCGACCTCCAGGGCACCTACAGCGACCCGGTGACCGGCCTCAAGGGCTACGTCAGCCAGGACCAGCTCAAGGACCTCGAGGGCCGTCCGCTCTGGTACACCGACACGAGCCGCAGCACCACGACCACGACCGACAAGGGCGACGCCCTCAAGGTCTTCGTCCGGGTGGGGCCGTACAACGTGAACCCCGAGACGGCGATCGACAAGGCGTCGGTCATCAGCCACGAGTACGGCCACAGCCTCGGCCTGCCCGACTTCTACTCGCTCGGCAGCCGCGAGACGTACGGCGACTGGAACCTCATGGCCACCGACCACTCGCAGTTCATGGACGTGTACAGCCGGCAGCGGCTGGGCTGGGTGGTCCCCGACGTCCTCGCTCCTGGGACGACGACGTCGACGACGATGCGCGACGGCAAGATCGACACGCAGCGGATCGCCTGGCAGCGGCCGGACGGCACGGCCTACGAGCTGTCGCCGGGCGGCGGTGACCAGGGCGTCCACAACGGGCAGGCGTACGTCGCCAAGCTCCCGGGGCGCAAGCTGCTCGACGAGTCGATCCTGACCGCCGCGCAGGGGAACAGGCTGTGGCACTCCGGGTCCGGCAACGACTTCGGCTGCTCGCCCGGCAAGGGCCACAACTTCGACATCTCGCTCCCGGGCGCCGAGCAGCTGCCCGCCGGGACGAAGATCACGGCCGACTTCGACTCCGCCTGGCAGATCGAGTGGGACTTCGACTACGGCTTCGTGCTCGCCGGCGGCCGTGACGCCGCGGGCAAGCTGTCGCTGGCGAGCGTCCCCTCGGCCAAGGGGTACAGCACCAAGAACACGCAGAACCCCAACCAGAGCGGCTGCCTCACGGCCCTCGACAACGGCCTCACCGGCAACAGCGCCTCCTACGCCGAGGGCGAGCCGACGATCACGGCCGACCGCACCCAGGGCACCGTCAAGCCGCTGAAGTTCGTCCCCGACAGCTACGACCTGTCCTCGCTCGCCGGCAAGCGCGGCGCGTTCCTGCGGCTGTCGTACAACACCGACCCCGGCCTGGCCCGGGCCGGGTGGTTCATCGACAACATGAAGATCACGGCGACGCCGCCGGGCGGTACCCCGGTGCCGCTGTTCACCCAGGACTTCGAGGACCCCGCCACAGGCGGCCAGGACGGCCAGGGCATCTTCAACGGCGGGTGCAAGGACAACCTCGCGACGGCCGACACCTGCACCACCGGCTGGAACTACGTGGGACGCGGCTTCACGAACGCCGCCGACCACGCCTACTACCTCGAGATGCGCGACCGCTCCGGCTTCGACAACAACGGCAGGGGCGAGGACGACCGCACCGGCATCGCCTTCCAGCCGGGCCTCTACCTGTCCTACACGGACGAGGCCCACGGCGACGGGAACGTCGGGACGGACAACCCGCCCGCGCAGAGCCCGCTCGACAGCGTCCCCACGGTCGGCAGCGACGCGCCGAACCTCAACGACGCCGCCTTCACGGACGCCGCCACGCGGTCGGTCTTCACCGACGTCCCCGACCCCGTCACCAAGCGCGGCCGGTTCGACAACTACAGCGACCCCGGTCGCGCCCCGACGACGGCCGGCGGCAGCACACGCCCCTGGGAGTTCGACTTCTCCTGCCTGACCTTCAAGGTGACGTCGCTCAGCGGGACGGCCGCCAAGGACGAGCTCCCCGGCGAGCCGGGTGCGGACGTCCTCACCGGGAACGTCGACCTGACGGCCGGCAAGGGCTGCGCGGCCTTCGACTACCGGGCCTCCAGCACCGCGGCGAGCCCTTCGCCGTCGGCGACCGCCGGGACCGGGACGCCCGCGAGCCCCGGTCCGGGCGGCGCGGCCAGCCCCAGCCCCTCGACGTCCACCTCCGCGTCGCCGGCCCCGTCGTCGTCCTCGCCGTCGGTCGTCCCGGCCGCGTGCGGCGCGCCGGCAGTCGTGCAGCTCAGCCGCAGCACGATGGTCTCCGGGCAGGCCGTCACCGCCCGGGTGAACGGCACGCCCGGCGCCCTGGTCGACCTCGTCGCCTACACCCGCCCGTCGACGACCTACCGGGTCGTGCGCACGCTGCGGCTCGGCGACGACGGCCTGGCCAGCACCTCGCTCGTGCCGCCGTCCAACACGCGGACGTACGCCCAGGAGAGGGGCTGCGCCAAGGGCGGGTCGACGGCCGTGACTGTCCGGGCCTCGGTCTCGCTCGACGCCCGCCGCACCGGCACGCGCACCTACGTGTTCCGCGGCAACAGCCTGCCGAAGCGGGCGGGCGGGCTCCCCGTCGCCGTCTACCGCCGCGACGCCGCGGGGCGTGAGGTGCTCGTCGCCCGCGCCCGGAGCAACGGACGCACCGGCGCCTGGAGCCTCACGCGCCGCTTCACCGGCACCGGCCGCTTCACCTTCGTCGCGCGGATCGCGCAGGACAGCAGCAACGCGGCGGCCGTGAGCGCCGGCCGCTCGATCAGCGTGCGGTGACCTGAGCGACGACGACGGCCGGTCCCTGCGGGGGCCGGCCGTCGCCGTGTGCGGGCCGGAGACGCGGACCCGCCGCACCGGGGACGGTCGGCGGCTCGGCCCGCCGGTCGCTGACCGGACCGGGTGCAGCACGTGGTCGGGCGGTGCAGGATGACCCGTGACCTGGACCCTGGTACGCGCCGAAGAGCTCGCGACGGCCGCCCACGCCGCGACCGGAGCGGTCGACCCGGGCAGCGGCCAGCCCTACGTCACGCACCCCCTGCGCGTGGCGCGGGCCGTGGCCGATGCGGGGTACGACGAGGCGCACCAGCGGGTCGCCCTGCTGCACGACACCCTGGAGGACACCGCCCTGACGGCGGCCGACCTGCGGGCCGAGGGCGCGCCCGAGCAGGAGGTCCGGGCCGTCCTCGCGGTGACCAAGGTGCCGGGCGACGGCGACTACGCCGCGCGCGTGCGCCGGGCCGCTGCGGACCCGCTCGGCGGCGTCGTCAAGGGCTTCGACATGCTCGACAACAGCGATCCGCTGCGCTCGGAGCTCCTGCGTGCGGTCGATCCCGCCCGGGCGGAGCGGTTGGCGGCGAAGTACGCCGAGGGCCTGGCCCTGCTCGACCAGCTGCGTCCGGGGTGGCGCCGCGCGGGCTGACCGGTCTCAGGCCTGGGGGTTGTCCGGGCCGGCGTGCACCGCGACGAAGTAGTCCTGGACTATCTGCGCGCGCTGCTCGTCGACCTCCACCAGGTGGCGCTCGACGCCGTCCCACTGCAGCCGTCGCCAGTAGTCCGTGGGCGACCACCCGGTGCGGGGGTGGTAGGACTCGGCGAGCGTCACGCGCCCGTCCGGGTCGACGTCCCGGCGGTACAGACCGACCGGCTGGTCGACCGGGTCGTCCTCGTCCACGTAGACGGCGTAGTAGGTCAGGGTCACGGGGACACCCCCTGCGGCCGGGGCGGCACGTGGACGCCGGAGGCCCCGGGCGGCCGGGGCACGTCGCCGAAGATCTTGCTCATCTGCGCCTCCAGCTCGGCGAAGCGGGGGTCGGACGGCGCCAGGACCCGCTGCTCCTCGTAGAGCTGGTGCGCGTGCTCCTTCGCGGCGAGGCTCGACGGCGTGTGAGCCTGCACCTCGAAGGTCTGGCCCGTGTGCGGGTCCCGCCAGGTGCTGTTGAGGCCCTGGTACCCGTCGCTGCCCCACCCGTTCTTCGGGGCCTTCACCAGCTCGAAGCCCTCGTCGCGCAGGTGCTGCAGCGCGGCCGAGGCGTCCCGGGCGTAGTGCACGTCGTCGACGACGACCGTGTACCGGACGGCGTCGTTGACGCCCGACAGGGCCCGTTCCGCGGACAGCAGGGGGTCGCGGTCCATCTCGGTGACGACCTTGCGGGCGAGGGAGTCCCCGCCCTTGAGCCGGAACTCCAGGCCGGCCAGGCGGGTGCCCGGCAGGGAGTCCGTGATCCGGTGCATGGTGCCGGTCAGGCGCTCCTCGACGCCGGCCGCCTTCGCCAGGAAGGCGTCGACCGCCGCCCGCTGCGCACCGGTGAGGCGGGCGGCAGCGGCGGCGTCGGCGCTCCCCGCACGGGCGCCGACGGTGAGGACCCGACCCGCGCCGCTGCGGAGGCCGGTCGCCGCGCCGCGCAGCGCCGCGCGGGCGGCGGTCAGCCCGCGGGCGCCGGCGGCGAGGACGTGTTCGCCGGCCTTGACGGTGCCGATGATCTTGCCGAGGCCGGTGAGGAGCTTGCCGCCGGGGATGACGCCGAGCGCGGCGAGCCCGACGTCCCAGAGGCTGCCTTCGCCGTTGGCGTACGTGAGCAGGCTGTCGGCGAGCAGGACGGCGCTGGCGGCGAGCAGGATGCCCCAGACGATCGGGCCGCCGACGAACAGCGCGACGACGGCGACGACGATCGCCACGACGGTCGCGATCTGCACGGTGATGTGCCAGGCCTTGGCGACGGCGTCCTTGAACTTCTGCCACCGGCTCTTGGGCTGGATCCCGGCGTCGGAGGCGTCGTCGAGCTCGTGGCGGGTGCGGCGGGCGCCGTCCTTGCGCAGCTCGCGGGCCTGCTGGGCGAGCCGGGTCGCGGCGTGCAGCCGGGCGTGGGCGTCGCTCAGCGCGGAGTCGAGCCCGGCGACGCGGCTGCCGGCGGCGCTGGCGGCGGCGGTCGCGGCCCGGACCTGCGCGGGGTCCGGCGGCGGTCCGCCGGCCGGGACGTCGGACAGTCTTCGGGAGGTGGTCGCGGCGCGGGAGGCGTCGGCGCGGGCCGCGGACAGCTGGGCGGTGAGGGCGTCGATCTCGGCGCGGGCCTGCCGGCCCTGGGCGAGCGCCCGGTCGGCCTGGTGCTGGGCGTCCTCGAGCAGCCCGGCCCAGCGGCTCAGGGCGCCGGCGGCTTGTTCGTAGGAGTGGTGGAGCTTGTCGAGCTGGGACGGGAAGTCGTGCAGGGCGCCGCGGAACACCTCGCCGGCCGCGCCGATCCAGGACAGGACCGCGCCGTCACCGGCGAGCGCCCGGACCGCGCTGTGGGCCTGCTGGGCGTCGTCGGCGACGGTCCCGGCGCTGCGGGCCAGGGCCCGGATGCTGTAGGGCTCGCCGGGCGTCGGGTCGTCCGGCAGGTCAAGGACGTGCCAGTCGTGGGGCCGGCTCACCGGCGGCCACCGGCCTCGGTCCGCACGCAGCTGGTGCTCAGCCCGGCCGCCAGCTGCTGGTCGGCCTCGGTGTAGGTACGGACCGACTCGGTCAGCATCGTGTGCAGCGTCTCGGCGTTCTCGCTGATGCTCTTGCGGCCGTCGCGCCACCGCTCTTCGAACCGGTCGAGGCCGTCGACGACCTCGCTGTCACCGAGCGCGTCGCTACCGGCGTGCAGGTCGGCCTTCGCGCGCGCGAGCTGGCTCTGGATCCGCTCCAGCGCACCGGCCAGCCGGTCCAGCCCGTCCAGGTCGACCACCAGGTCAGCCACCCGACACCCCCTCCGTCTGCTCGCTGTCGTGCAGGTGCCCCGTCCGGCGGCCGGCGTACCGCCCGCCCGGTCAGCGGGACGGCTCCGCACGGTACGGCGGGCCACCGACGTCCGTCCCCGTCGTCCACAGGTCCACCCGGACGGACCAGTCACGCCGGCGTCGGTGGGCTCCGGGAGGCACCGGTCGAGGACGGGGCGGCCGTCGTCCACAGGCCCGTGCGCCGGACCGCCCCGCGCCGCTACCGTCCTGCCGACAGAGCAGGGCGAGCCGGGACAGACGGGGGCACGACGTGAGCGCGGTCGACACCGTCGAGGCCGAGGTCCGCGAGCTGGTGCGCCGGCGCGGGCTCGACCCCGTGTCCGACCGCAGCGCCGTCCGCCGGCTCGTCGAGGAGGTCGTCGCCGACTACGACGAGCGCGCCCTCACCTCGGCGCTCCCTCCGCTGGCCGACACCGCCGGCGCCACCCGGGTCGTGTACGACGCGGTCGCCGGCTTCGGGCCGCTGCAGCGCCACCTCGACGACCCCACGGTCGAGGAGATCTGGATCAACGAGCCGGGCCGGGTGTTCGTCGCCCGCCGCGGCCGGTCCGAGCTGACGACCACGATCCTGTCCGAGGGTCAGGTCCGTGACCTCGTCGAGAAGATGCTCAAGACGACCGGCCGCCGGGTCGACCTGTCCACACCCTTCGTGGACGCGATGCTGCCCGACGGCTCGCGCCTGCACGTGGTCATCCCCGACATCACGCGGCGCCACTGGTCGGTCAACATCCGCAAGTTCGTCCTGTCGGCCAACTCGATGGACGAGCTCGTCGCGCTGGGGACGATCACCCCGCAGGCCGCCCGCTTCATGGAGGCGGTCATGCAGGCCGGCCTCAACGTCATCGTCGCCGGGGGCACCCAGGCGGGGAAGACCACCCTGCTCAACTGCCTCGCCGGCGCCATCCCGGCGCGTGAGCGCATCATCACCTGCGAGGAGGTGTTCGAGCTCAAGCTCGGACTCCCCGACGTCGTGGCGATGCAGACCCGGCAGATGAACCTCGAGGGCACCGGCGAGATCCAGCTGCGCCGCCTGGTCAAGGAGGCGCTGCGCATGCGCCCGGACCGGATCGTCGTGGGGGAGGTGAGGCAGGAGGAGTGCCTGGACCTGCTGATCGCCCTGAACTCCGGCCTGCCGGGCATGTGCTCGATCCACGCCAACTCCGCGCGCGAGGCCATCGTCAAGATGTGCACCCTCCCGCTGCTGGCGGGGGAGAACGTCGGCCACGGGTTCGTCGTCCCCACGGTCGCGGGCTGCATCGACGTCGTCGTGCACACCGCCAAGGACGGCAGCGGGCACCGGCAGGTCCGCGAGATCGTCGCGGTGCCCGGCCGGGTCGAGGGCGACGTCGTCGAGACCGCCGACCTGTTCGTCACCCGGGGCGGGCGCCTGGTCCGGGCCGACGGCTACCCGCCGCACCCCGAGCGCTTCGAGTGGGCCGGCATCGACCTGCCGAAGCTCCTGGCCCAGGTGGCCTGACGTGGGCCCCCTCGTCGGCCTGCTGTTCGGCCTCGGCCTGTTCCTGGTGCTGAGGTCCGGCTCGACCGCGCCGGTCCGGGTCAGCAGCGGGCCGTCGTTCACCGAGCGCACCGACGAGCTGATCGTGCAGGCCGGCATCGAGGGCGTCCGGGCTCACCAGCTGTTCACCGTGAGCGGCGTCCTCGGCCTGGTGGTCGCCCTGCTGGTCTTCGCGACCTCGCACGTCCCGCTGATCGGGCTGTTCTTCGGCGGCTTCGCCGCGTCCGGACCGTTCCTGCTGGTCCGCCGGCGCAAGGCCGTCCGCAGCACGGAGCTCCGCGAGGTGTGGCCGGAGGCGGTCGACAACCTCACCAGCGGCGTCCGGGCGGGGCTCTCCCTGCCCGAGGCGCTCACCCAGCTCGGCGAGCGCGGGCCGGACCAGCTGCGGTCGGCGTTCCGCCGGTTCGGCGAGGACTACCGGGCCACCGGCCGCTTCGGCGAGAGCCTTGACCGGCTCAAGGCGAACCTGGCCGACCCCGTGGGGGACCGCGTCGTCGAGGCGCTCCGGATGGCCCGGGAGGTGGGCGGCACCGACCTCGGTCGGCTGCTGCGGACGCTGTCGGCGTTCCTGCGGGAGGACGCCCGCACCCGGGCCGAGCTCGAGACGCGGCAGGGCTGGACCGTCAACGCCGCCCGGCTCGCCCTGTGCGCGCCCTGGATCGTGCTGCTCCTGCTGTCGACGAAGGCCTCCGCGGTCGCGGCGTACCGCAGCCCGGCCGGCACCTTCGTGCTGCTGGCCGGCGCCGGCATCTCGTTCGTGGCCTACCGGGTGATGATGAGGATCGCCCGGCTCCCGACCGAGCGCCGGGTGCTCCGGTGAGCGCCGGCACCGGGATCGGGCTCGGCCTGCTGGCCGGCGGCGGCCTGTACCTCGTGGTGCTGGGGACGCCTCTGGCCCGGCGTCCCACCCTCGACGACCGGCTCGGGCCGTACCTGCGCGACACCCCCCGCCAGAGCCGGCTGCTCGCGCAGCGGCAGAGCCTCACGCCGTTCCCCACGGTCGAGCGGCTGCTCGGTCCGGTCCTCGGTGACCTCATCGGCCTGGTCGAGAAGGGCGTCGGCGGGGTCGGCACCGTCCGGCGTCGGCTCGACACCCTGGGCAACGGCACGACCGTGGAGCAGTTCCGCGCCGAGCAGGTCGTCTGGGGGGCTCTCGGCCTCGCCGCGGCGCTGGCGCTCGCGGTCTTCTCGCTGCTCGGCGGGGGCGGTCCCGGGCCGGTCGGGCTGCTCGGGCTCGCCGTCGTCCTCACCCTCGGCGGGGTGCTCGCCCGCGACCGCTACCTCAGCACGCAGGTGACCCGGCGCGAGGAGCGCATGCTCGAGGAGTTCCCGACCGTCGCCGAGCTGCTCGCTCTCGCGGTGAGCGCCGGCGAGGGCCCCGTCGGCGCGCTCGAGCGCGTGCACCGCATCTCCGTGGGTGAGCTCAGCAAGGAGCTCGGCCGTGCCCTCGGGGAGGCCCGGGCGGGGGCGACCCTCGTGCAGGCGCTCGAGAGCATCGCCCAGCGCACGAGCCTCGCCCCGCTGGCCCGTTTCGTCGACGGCGTGTCCGTCGCGGTCGAGCGGGGGACCCCGCTGGCCGACGTCCTGCGGGCCCAGGCCGTCGACGTCCGGGAGGCCGGCAAGCGCCAGCTGCTCGAGTCGGCCGGCCGCAAGGAGATCGGGATGATGGCTCCGGTCGTCTTCTTCGTCCTGCCCATCACCATCCTGTTCGCGCTGTTCCCCGGTGCCCGCGACCTGCAGATCATCGCCGGATGACCGTCCTGCCCCGCCCGACCCGTCCTCTGGAGAACCCCGTGTCCGACTCCCTGCTCCGTCTCGCCGTCGCGACGAAGAACCGCGTCGAGGGGCCCGACCGCGAGCGCGGCGACGTGCCCGGCTGGGTGATGATCACGCTGATGACCGCGGGCCTGGTCACCGCGATCTGGGCCTTCGCCGGCCCGGCGCTCGAGCGGCTGTTCACCGGCGCGGTCGCCGACGTCCAGGTCAACCGGCCGGGCTAGCCGGACCGTGGGCAGCCACAGGCGGGACGACCGCGGCGCGGCCGTCGCCGACTTCGTCATGGTCTCGTCGCTCGTCGTGCTGCTGTTCGTCGTCGTGTTCCAGGTCGGCCTCGCGCTGCACACGCGCAACGTGCTCGTGTCGCTCGCGGCCGAGGGCGCCCGCTACGGCGCGGACGCCGACGTCGACGACGAGGAGGCCGTGGCGCGGCGGACCCGGGCGGGCATCCGCGGCGCCTTCAACGCCGGCTACGCGGGGCGAAGCCAGGTCGTCGTCGTCCTCCAGCCGCGCCTCGTCACCGTGACCGTCCGCGCCCCGCTGCCCCTGCCGTTCCTCGTGGGCGGTCCGATCGTCCTCACCGCCCGCGGGCACGCCCTCGAGGAGGACCGCCCGTGAGGTCCGCCCATGACGACGCCGGCAACGCGGCGGTCGAGTTCGTCTGGCTCGCGGTCCTGCTCATGGTGCCGCTGATCTACCTCATGCTCGCGGTGTTCGACGTGCAGCGGGCGAGCTTCGGGGTCACCGAGGCGGCCCGTCAGGCAGGCCGGGCATTCGTCGTCGACTGCGGACGCAGCCTCGCGGTCGCCCGAGCGAGGGCGCAGGCCGCAGCAGCGCTTGCGCTGGGCGACCAGGGCTACCCGGCGACACCCGTGCAGGGCATGCAGCGCTGCCCCGCGCCTGGCGCGTCCGCGCCCATCGTGGTCAGCCGCACCGTGCAGCTGCCCGGCGCGGGGGCCTTCCTGCCGGCCGACCGGGCGGGCATCACCGTGACGGCCCGCTTCCTCGCCGTGCGGGACGAGTTCGCGCCGTGAGCCGCCGTCCGCCCTCACGCCGTCGTCCGCAGGGCGACGACGGCACCGTCCTGCTGCTCGTCCTCGGCTTCACGGGCGTGCTGATGGGGCTGCTCGCCGTGGTCGCGGACGTGAGCGTCGCCCTGCTCGCCCAGCGCGGGGTCGCGAGCGAGGCCGACGGTGCGGCGATCGCGGCGTCGCAGGAGCTGGACGAGACGACCTTCTACGCGTCCGGGCTCGGCGACTGCCTGCCGCTGGACCAGGGGGAGGTGCGCGCCGCCGTCGCACGCTACCGAGTCGCCGCCGGGACCGGCACCGCGCTGTCGGCTCGCACGGCGGACGCCACCACGGTCGAGGTCCGGGCAGCCCGGCAGGTCCGCCTCCCGGTCTCGCACTTCGTCACGGGCCGGACCATCACGGTCCGGTCGGTCGCCCGGGCCACCTCGCCCGTCGCCGGCGCCGGCGGCTGCTGACGCCGCGCGGGGCAGCGTCGCGCCGGTAGCCTCGCCTCTCGTGCCCGCCGACCGCTCCGACGACCTCAAGGCCCTCGACGCCACGCTCACGAGCATCGAGAAGGTGCTCGACGTCGACGCGCTGCAGGTCGAGCTGCGCGACCTCGAGGAGCAGGCCGGCATCCCCGGCCTGTGGGACGACCAGGAGAAGGCCCAGAGGATCACCGGTCGCATGTCGGTGATCCAGTCCGACCTCGAGCGCCTGCGCACCTACCGCGGTCGCCTCGAGGACATCGGGACGCTGTTCGAGATGGCGGCCGAGGAGGGCGACGAGGGCACGGCGACCGAGGCGGAGTCCGACCTCGCGGCGCTGCAGCGCGAGATCGGCAGCTTCGAGGTCCGGACCCTGCTGTCCGGCGAGTACGACCAGCGCGAGGCCCTCGTGCAGATCACCCCCGGTGCGGGCGGCGTCGACAGCCAGGACTGGGCGCTGATGCTCTGGCGGATGTACTACCGGTGGGCCGAGCGCCACGGGTACCCGCTCGACGTCCACGAGTGGCAGGACGCCGAGGAGGCCGGCGTCAAGAGCGTCGTGTTCCAGGTCAAGACGCCCTACGCCTACGGCACGCTCGCGGGCGAGCACGGGGTGCACCGCCTGGTCCGGATCAGCCCGTTCGACAACCAGGCCCGGCGCCAGACGTCGTTCGCGATGATCGACGTGACGCCGGTCGTGGACACCGCCGACGCCGTCGAGGTCGACGAGAAGGAGATCCGCGTCGACGTCTTCCGCTCCAGCGGCCCGGGCGGCCAGGGCGTCAACACGACCGACTCCGCGGTCCGCATCACGCACCTGCCCACCGGCATCGTCGTGAGCTGCCAGAACGAGCGGTCGCAGATCCAGAACCGGGCGGCCGCCATGGTGGTGCTCGCGACCAAGCTGCTCGAGCGCAAGCGCGAGGAGGAGCTGGCCGAGATGGACGCGATCCGCGGCGCCAAGGCCGACGTCGCGTTCGGGTCGCAGATCCGCAACTACGTCCTGCACCCCTACCAGATGGTCAAGGACCTGCGGACGGGCACCGAGACCGGCAACACCGGGTCGGTGCTCGACGGCGAGGTCGACGAGTTCGTCGAGGCCACGATCCGGTGGCGCCGCACCCGCGACGCCGAGGCCGACGCGGCTAGCTGAGGACGACCAGCAGCAGCAGGAGGAGCAGGGCTGCGAGCAGGACCGGCCCGGCCGGCAGGCTGGGGCGCTGCTCGCGCAGCCACTGCCGTGACGCCCGGCAGGTCGCGCAGCGGGCCTCGGCCACGCGTCCGCCGCAGGCCGCGCACAGCAGGTCCTCGCTCATGCGGCTCATCCTCCCCCGTGCGGTCGTGTCGTGCGCGTCGTCCCCTCCGTACAGCGTCCGACCCGCCGTCCGGTGTTCCCGTCGTGCGGGCCCGCGCCACCTAGGATCGGGGGACGCAGACCGAGGAGGACCGGGCGTGATCCGCCTCGAGCACGTGAGCAAGACCTACCCGACCACCGGCCGCCCGGCCCTCGACGACGTCGACGTCGACATCGACCGCGGCGAGTTCGTCTTCCTCGTCGGCAGCAGCGGCTCGGGCAAGAGCACCTTCCTGCGGCTGCTGCTCAAGGAGGAGCAGCCGACGGCCGGCACGGTGCACGTCGCGGGCAAGGACCTGTCGCGGCTGAGCTCGTGGAAGGTCCCGGCGCTGCGCCGCTCGATCGGCTGCGTCTTCCAGGACTTCCGCCTGCTGCCGAACAAGAACGTGCACGAGAACGTCGCGTTCGCCCTGCAGGTCATCGGCAAGCCCAAGAGCGTCGTGCAGCGGGTCGTCCCCGAGGTGCTCGAGCTGGTCGGGCTCGAGGGCAAGGGCGGGCGCATGCCCGACGAGCTGTCGGGCGGCGAGCAGCAGCGCGTGGCGGTCGCCCGGGCGTTCGTCAACCGGCCGATGATCCTGCTCGCGGACGAGCCGACCGGGAACCTCGACCCGGGCACGAGCGTCGGGATCATGAAGCTGCTCGACCGCATCAACCGCACCGGCACCACCGTCGTCATGGCCACGCACGACTCCGCCATCGTCGACTCGATGCGGCGCCGGGTCGTGGAGCTGTCGCACGGCAAGGTCGTGCGGGACCAGTCCCGCGGTGTCTACGGGTACGGAGCCTAGGGAGTACCTGGAAGTGCGCGCCCAGTTCGTCCTGTCGGAGATCGGGATCGGCCTGCGCCGGAACCTGACCATGACCATCGCCGTCGTCGTCACCGTCGCGATCAGCCTGGCGCTGTTCGGGGCGGGCCTGCTGATCCGCTCGCAGGTCGAGGTGATGAAGGGCTACTGGTACGACCGGGTCGAGGTGTCGGTCTTCCTGTGCGGCGACGAGAGCACGGTGCCCAGCTGCGCGGGCGGGTCGCCGAGCCAGCCGGTCCGCGACCAGCTCGACGCCCAGCTGCACGCCCTGCCGCAGGTGCAGACCGTCTACTACGAGTCCAAGGACGAGGCCTACTCCCGGTTCAAGAAGACCTTCAAGGACTCGCCCGACCTCGTCGCCAACGTGACGCCGGACGTGCTGCCGGAGTCGTTCCGCGTCAAGCTCAGGGACCCCACGCAGTTCGAGGTCGTGGCCAGCGCGGTGCGCGGGCAGCCGGGCGTCGAGGAGGTGCAGGACCAGAAGAAGCAGCTGGAGAAGTTCTTCACCGTCCTCAACGGTTTCCAGACGGCCGCGATCGCGATCGCGCTCGTGCAGCTGCTCGCCGCCGCGCTGCTGATCAGCAACACCATCCGGGTCGCGGCGTTCAGCCGGCGCCGCGAGACCGGGATCATGCGCCTGGTCGGGGCGAGCAACCTGTACATCCAGCTGCCGTTCCTCCTCGAGGGCGCGCTGGCCGGCCTGCTCGGCGCCGGTATCGCCGTCGGGATGATCGCCAGCGTCAAGGCGGTCTTCATCGACCGGGTCCTGCGGCCCTCGATCGGCCCGTCGGTGAGCTTCATCGGCTGGGACGTCGTCCTGCGCCAGGCGCCGCTGCTGCTGCTCGTCGGCGTCGGGCTGTCCGGTCTGGCCAGCTTCGTGACACTCCGGCGGCACCTGCGGGTCTGACCCGGCCCGCTGTGCCATCTTCGTCGTCTTCTCCCTCTTCCCCGAGAGGCTCGTCCGTGCGTGTCCGTCGCAGCGCTGCTGCCGCCTGCCTGCTCGGTCTCGCCCTGCCCGGCCTGGCCGCGACGACGGCGACCGCGCAGGAGACCCCCGCGCAGGCGCGGGCCAGGGTGAGCGAGGCCGCCGGCGCGCTGGAGGGCTCGACCGCCGGCGTCCGGGCCGCGGCGCAGGCGCTCGCGGAGGTCGCCGCGGAGCTGCCGGTCGCCGAGGCCGACGCCGCCCGGGCCCGCGGGGAGCTCGACGGCGCGCAGGCCCGGGCCGCGACCGCCGCCGCATCGGCGCAGCGGGCCGAGCAGGCGGCGCAGGCGGCCCGGGCGGAGGTCGCCGCGGCGAGCGACCGGGTGCAGGCGGGCCGGGACGCGGTGGGTCGGCTGGCCCGGCGCAGCTACCAGACGGGCCCGCTCGCCGACGTCCGCGCGGTCTTCAGCTCCGGCAGCCCGCAGGAGCTGCTGGACCGCCAGTCGCTGCTCGAGCAGGTGTTCCGCTCGCAGGACGACAGCCTGCGCCGGCTCTCCCGCGAGCGGCTCGCGCTGGCCCGGACCCAGAACGCCCTCGCCGCCGAGCAGGCCGTCGCCGACGGCATGCGCACCGAGGCGGCCCGGGTCGAGGAGCGCTCCCGCGACGTCGCGGTCCGGGCGGACACGGCGGCCGCCCGGGTGGCCGCGCTGGTGGCCAGGCGCAGCGGTGCGCTGCGGACGGCGCAGCAGGACCGGGCCGCCGACCTGCGCGAGTACCAGTCGGCCCAGGCCGCGAGCCGCGCGCTGGCCGAGCGGATCCGGAAGGCGGCCGCGGCTGCCCGGGCCGCCCGCGCCGCCGAGGCCGCGCGGGCCCGCGCCCGTGCTCGCGCCCAGGCCGCCGCCGCTGCCGCGGAGGCTGCAGCCGGGCGTCCGACCCAGCGGCCGGCCGCGCCGGCGCCTGCCGCCGCACCCCGCAGCGACGGGTGGGTGTGGCCCGCCGACGGTCCGCTCACCAGCCGCTTCGGCTACCGCCGGCACCCGATCTACGGCGACGTCCGCTTCCACGCCGGGATCGACATCGGCGCGTCCTACGGCTCCCCGACCCACGCCGCGGACGACGGCGTCGTCACCTACGCCGGACCGGCGTCGGGCTACGGGACCCTGGTGCTGATCAGCCACGGCAGCCGGGACGGCCGCGACATCACCACCGGCTACGCGCACCAGTCGGCGCTGCTCGTGCGGGCGGGGGAGAGCGTGACGAGGGGTCAGCAGGTCGGTCGGGTGGGCAACGAGGGCAACAGCACGGGCCCGCACCTGCACTTCGAGGTGCGCCTGGACGGCGACCCGGTGGACCCCCTGGACTACGTCAGCCCGCCCTAGACTCACGAGATGCCTTCGCCGTTCGCCAGCAGCAACCGCGGCGACCCCAAGAAGGTCCTCATCGCGCAGAACAAGAAGGCGCGGCACGACTACACGATCCTCGAGGAGTTCGAGGCCGGGATCGTCCTGGTCGGTACCGAGGTCAAGTCGCTCCGGCAGGGCCGGGCCACGCTGTCGGACGCCTACGCCTACGTCCAGGACGGCGAGATCTGGCTGACCAACGTCCACATCCCCGAGTACACGCTCGGCACCTGGACCAACCACGCCCCGCGACGCACCCGCAAGCTGCTGCTCAACCGCAAGGAGATCGACGCGCTGATCGGCGACCTCAAGCAGAGCGGCAACGCGCTGGTCCCGCTCTCGCTGTACTTCCTCGGCGGCAAGGTCAAGGTCGAGCTCGGTCTGGGCAAGGGCCGCAAGGCCCACGACAAGCGCCAGGTCCTCGCCGAGCGCGACGCCGCCAAGGAGATCCGCAACGCCATGGGCCGCGAGGCCAAGACCCGCGTGCGCGAGCGGCGCGTCCGGCGTTGACGCTGCAGGACGAGGACGTCCCCGGCGTCTGGCAGGCCCTCGGGCTCCCCGGTCTGGTCGACCTGCACGTGCACTTCATGCCGAAGAACGTTCTGGACAAGGTCTGGGCGTACTTCGACGGCGTCGGGCCGCTGACCGGCGTCGCCTGGCCGATCGCCTACCGGACCGAGGAGCAGGACCGGCTGGACCGGATCAGGGCCCTCGGGGTGCGGGCGTTCCCGTCGCTCGTCTACCCGCACAAGCCGGACATGGCGGCCTGGCTCAACGCCTGGGCGGCCGACTTCGCCGGGCAGCACGACGACGTCCTGCACACCGCCACCTTCTACCCCGAGCCCTCCGCACAGGCGTACGTCGAGCAGGCGCTCGGCGCGGGTGCGCAGGTGTTCAAGGCGCACCTGCAGGTCGGGGCGTACGACCCGCGCGACCCCCTGCTCGACGGCGTCTGGGGCGTGCTCGCCGACGCCGGGGTCCCGGTGGTCACCCACTGCGGCAGCGGTCCGACGGCCGGGCCCTTCACCGGGCCCGGGCCGATGGCCGAGGTGCTCGCCGCGCACCCGACCCTGACCGCGGTGGTCGCCCACATGGGCATGCCCGAGTACGAGGGCTTCCTCGACCTCGCCGACCGCCACGAGCGCGTGCACCTCGACACCACGATGGCGTTCACCGACTTCACGACGGCGCTCATGCCGTTCCCGGACGACCTGCGCCCCCGGCTGGCCGACCTGGGGGACCGGATCGTGCTCGGCAGCGACTTCCCGAACACGCCCTACCCCTACGCCCACCAGGTCGAGGCCCTGCAGCGGCTCGACCTCGGCGACGCCTGGCTGCGCGGGGTCCTGCACGACAACGGCGCGCGGCTGCTCGGCCTGCCGGTGTAGTCACAACGGGCCATGGCGCCGGCCGGTCCTCCCGGGGACAGTCGGCCCCACTCCGTGCTCGCTGGACGACCCGAGTGGGTGACTGTGACCTCTGCCCGACCCGCGCGACGCCTCGGCGCGGTCGTGCTGCTCGTGGCCCTGGCCCTTCCCGGCGCACCTGCCCTGGGCAGCGCGTCCGCCGCGAGCCGCACCACCGGGGTCCTCGACCCCGGCCTGCCCGTCACCGGCCAGGCCCTGCTCCCCGTCGTCGTGACCGGCACCTCCGTGCGGGCGTCCGTCGCCGCCGTCCGCGCCGCCGGGGTGCGGCCCGGGCGCGAGCTCCCTCTGGTCGACGGCGTCGCGGCGCGCGTCCCCGCCGACCGGCTGGCCGCCCTCGCTGCCCGCCCCGGCGTCGCGGCCGTGACCCGGGACCGCACGGGCCAGGTGCACGGTGCGTCCTACGACACCGGGACCAGCGCGTCCCCCTTCGCGTGGAGCACCGGCACGGCCCCGCTCTGGGGCCGCAGCGACGGCGAGGGCGTCGCGGTCGCGGTGCTCGACACCGGCGTGGCCCCCGTGCCGGACCTCGCCGACCGGCTCGTCAGCGGACCCGACCTCTCGGGGGAGGGCGACCCGCGCTCCGACGGCTACGGGCACGGGACGGTCATGGCGGGCCTGGTCGCCGGCAGCGGCGCCGCCTCCGGCAGCACGCCCCGCACGGGGACGGCACCGGGCGCGCGGGTCGTCAGCGTCAAGGTCGCCGGCGCGAACGGCGCCGCCGACGTCTCGACCGTCCTCGCCGCGATGCACTGGGTCGCCGCCTACCGGGAGCAGTACGGCATCCGCGTGCTGAGCCTGTCGTGGGGCGTGCCCTCCACGCAGGACCCGGCGGTGGACCCGCTCGACCACGCCGTCGAGCGGCTGTGGGGCCTCGGGATCACGGTCGTGGTCGCGGCGGGCAACGCCGGACCCGGGCCGAAGACGGTCACCAAGCCGGCCGACGACCCCCTCGTGCTCACCGTCGGCGCCTACGACGACAAGGGCGACACCAACACCGCGAACGACGCCGCCGTCGCCTGGTCCTCCCGCGGCCCGACCGCCCAGGGCGTGCAGAAGCCCGACGTCGTCGCGCCCGGACGGTCGCTCGTCGCGACGCGGTCGCCCGGCAGCGTC
This sequence comes from uncultured Actinomycetota bacterium, assembly GCA_963761655.1. GTDB lineage: Bacteria > Actinomycetota > Actinomycetes > Mycobacteriales > SCTD01 > RYN-122. Next base: position 374,752 of record CAVXHI010000011.1, on the reverse strand, counting down.
GTCGAGAGCGAGAACCCCAAGGCGCTGGTCGGGTCGTCGTACATCAGGGGCTCGGGGACCTCGCAGGCGACCGCCGTCGTCGCCGGTGCCGCCGCCGTCCTGCTGGGCGCCCGGCCCGGCCTGACGCCGGACCAGGTGAAGGCGGCCCTGGTCCGCACCGCCTCCCCGCTGCCGGCCGTCGACCGGACCGTGCAGGGCGCCGGTCGCGTCCAGGTCGAGCGGGCGGCCCGGGCCGACGTCCGGGACATCACGCCCGCCGCCCCGGTCTCGACCGGTCTCGGGTCGCTCGACGCCAGCCGCGGGAGCGCCGGCCGCGTCCAGGTGTCGTGCGGCGGCACGGTGCGCACGCTCGACGACGAGACGACGTCGTGGTGCGCGCCGTGGGACGGCCAGAGCTGGACGGGGCAGTCCTGGACGGGGCAGTCCTGGACGGGGCAGTCCTGGACGGGGCAGTCCTGGACGGGGCAGTCCTGGACTGGGCAGTCCTGGACCGGGCAGAGCTGGACGGGGCAGTCCTGGACGGGGCAGTCCTGGACGGGGCAGTCCTGGACCGGGCAGTCCTGGTCCAGCGCCGCCTACGAGCCGGAGCCCGCTCTCCTCACCAGCTTCTGGGGGGCGCAGCCGGACTGGTGGCGCCACGTCCCCGGCGAGCGGTCCGACCCGGCGCCCGCCGCCTGCCGCCCGCGCGGGGACTGCGCGTGAGCGACGCCCTCGCGGACGTCCGCCGTCGCTGGGCGACCGCCACCGTCGAGGCCCGGGTGCTCCTGCTCGTGCGCGGCGTGACCGCGGCGGCCCTCGTCGTCATGGCGGCCGCGGCGCTGACCCTCCCGCGGCCCGGCCTGCCCGGTGCAGGCGTGCTGGTCGTCTTCGGCCTGCTGGTCGTCCTCGCGGAGTACCCGCTGCAGTCGGTGCGGTTCGGCGCGAACCACGTGTCGCTCGTGTGGAGCGAGGCGGCCGTCGTCGTCGGGCTGGCCACGGTCCCGGCCGTCTGGCTGGTGCTGCTGCTCGGCCCGGCGATCGCCGCCAGCCACCTGCTCCAGCACCGTCCGCGGGCCAAGGTCGTGTTCAACGGTGCCGTCGGCTGCCTGTCGGTGGCGGTGGCCAGCGGTGTCCAGGCACTGCTGACGCAGGGGCACCGGCCCGGCGTCGGGCACCTGTCGGGCGTGCTGGCCCTCGTCGGTGCGGCCTGCGCGTACGTCGTCTGCAACACCCTGCTGACCAGCGCGGTCATCGCCGTCGCGCAGCAGGAGGAGTACCGCAGGGTGCTGTTCGGGAACGCCCCCGTGACCGCGCTCATGTTCGCTGGCAACGTCGCCCTGCCGGTGGGTGTCCTCGTGGTGCAGGAGGGCAGCCCCGGCCTCCTGCTCGGCGTCCCGCCGCTGGCGCTCGTGCTGTTCCTGACCTACCGCGCGTACCTCCGGGCCGGGCAGGAGCGCGACGTCTGGCGGCAGCTCGAGGTCGCCAGCCGCGAGCTCAACCGGCTCGAGGCCGACGAGGTCGCGACCGCCGCCCTGCGCCGCGCCCGCGTGCTCTTCCGCTGCGACGACGTCGAGCTGCGGCTCGACCCCCGGGGCGCCCGGGGCGTCCGGGTCTGCCGGCTGGTCGACGAGCAGCTCCACGTGGTCGAGGAGGGCTGCCAGGTCCTCGGCCCGACCGTGCTGCCGCTGCGCGACGACGAGGCGGGCGACGGCGTCGTCACGACCTCGCTGGCCGCGCCCCTGGTGTCGCCGTCGGGGCGGATCGGGGCCCTGCGCCTGCTGTTCCGCGGCGCGGTGACGCTCTCCAGCCGGGAGCGGCAGGTCCTGTCGACCTACGCCCACGCCGTGAGCAGCACGCTGCAGAACGCCTTCCTGCACGAGGACGTCCTCGAGGAGGCGGCCCGGCACGGGCACGACGCCACGCACGACGCGCTGACCGGCCTGGCGAACCGGGTGCTGCTGCAGGCCGAGACCCGGGCGGCGCTCGCGGGGGACGCGACCACCGCGCTGCTGCTGCTCGACCTGGACCACTTCAAGGAGATCAACGACACCCTCGGGCACGCCGCCGGTGACGTCCTGCTGCAGGAGGTCGCGGCCCGGCTGCAGGCCGCCGTCGGCGACGAGGGGCTGGTGGCGCGGCTCGGCGGCGACGAGTTCGCCGTGCTCCTGCCGGGGCTGGTGGACCCGTCCGAGGCCGAGCCGCTGGCAGAGCGCCTGCTGCAGCTGCTCGCGGCCGTCGTCGAGTTCGAGGGCCTCCGGCTGTCGATCGAGGCCAGCATCGGGATCGCCTGCCACCCGCAGGACGCGCACGAGGAGGCGGAGCTGTTCCGCCGGGCCGACGTCGCCATGTACCAGGCGAAGGGCGCCCGGGCGTCCTGGCTGCGCTACGAGGCGGCCCGCGACGACAGCTCCGTGCAGCGCCAGTCGCTCGTCAGTGAGCTGCGCCTGGCGCTCGAGCGCGACGAGATCGTCGTGCACCTGCAGCCGCAGGTCGACCTGCTGACCGGGACGGTCGTCTCCGCCGAGGCCCTGTGCCGCTGGCAGCACCCGGTGCGCGGGCTGCTGCCGCCGGCGGACTTCGTCGGCGTCGTCGAGCAGTCCGGCTTAGCCCGGCCGTTCACGCTCCGGGTGCTCGAGCTCGCGCTCGCCGCGTGCGCGCAGTGGCACGCCGACGGGCACCAGCTCCGCGTCGCCGTCAACCTGGCCGCCCGCTCGCTGCTCGACCGGTCCCTGCCCGACGATGTCGCCGTGCTCCTGTCGCGCAGCGGCCTGCCCTCGTCGGCGCTCGTCCTCGAGATCACCGAGACGACGGCGACCAGCGAGCTGGAGGTCGTCGAGGAGGTCCTCGCGGCGCTGCGCCGGAGCGGGGTCGAGCTGTCGGTGGACGACTTCGGGACCGGCTACTCGTCCCTGGCGTTCCTGCAGCGGACCGCCGTCAACGAGCTCAAGGTCGACCGCTCGTTCGTGAGCGGGATGCTCGTCAACGCGAACGACGCCGCCCTGGTCCGGGCGACGGTCCAGCTCGCGCACAGCCTCGGGGCGCGTGCCGTCGCGGAGGGCGTCGAGGACGCCGAGCACGCGCAGGCGCTGCGCGAGCTCGGGTGCGACGTCGCGCAGGGGTGGCTCTACGGCCGCCCGGTGCCGGCGGCGCAGGTGCGGCTCGGCGGACAGGTCCGCCTGCCCGTGCCGCGGCAGGAACCGGGCCTCAACGTCCGGTCCTGACGGCAGGCCGGGTGCGGCGTACGCTGGAGGGGCACGACAGTTCCACCTACCAGGGGGTGACAGGTCTCGACTCCGGATGTCGGGGCAGGGGAAGCGGGCCGAGGAAGGCAGCGATGATCTCGTTAACCAACAACGCTGCACAACACACAAGCGCCGACAACAGTCCGCGCGCGTACGCCCTCGCTGCCTAGCAGCTAGTGCGTCGCTGTCAGCCTGGGAGAGCCTCCGGCCCAGGACCTGGCATCGCTAGGAGGACCACCGTCCGGTCCGGCCACGGGGTCGGGCGGTGAGCTCACAGTGGCTGAGCCCGTTCCCGGGTCGCTGGCGTCACCGGGAGGGCCGAGAAAAGCACAGTCAGCTGCGCCCGGAGAAGCCCTGTTGCGGTACCGGAGGACGCGGGTTCGATTCCCGCCACCTCCACGTTGTTGAAGTCTGAGCGTGCGTACGTCCTCACGGACGCCCGCTGTTGGATCCGCCCCCGCGGGCGACGGACACGTCGCCCGCGGGGGCGGTCCCGTGTCCGGGGCACGGGGTCAGCCGACGGGCGTGCGGCGTTCCAGCGCCACGGACGCGCCGAGCACCAGCAGCCCCCCGGCGGCGAGGCCCGCGCCCACCAGGGCCGGTGCCGTGTACCCGAGCCCGGCCGCGATGACGGCGCCCCCCAGGGCTGCCCCGACGGCGTTGGCGATGTTCAGGGCGGCGTGGTTGCCCGCCGCGGCCAGCGACTGGGCGTCCCCGGCGACGTCCATGAGCCGGGTCTGCAGCGCGGGCAGGAACAGGGCGCTCGACAGCCCGACCAGCAGGACCGTGACCGCGGCGGGCACGGCCGAGTGCGCCGTCTGCGTGAAGGCGAGCAGGACGACCACGACCGAGGACAGCCCGACGGCGATGGTCCCGACGACGGACCGGTCGGCGAGCCGGCCGCCCGCCTCCGTCCCGAGGGTCATGCCGATCCCGAACAGGGCGAGCGCGATGGGCACCTGGTCGTCCCGGAACCCGGAGACCGTCGTCAGGGTGGGGGCGATGTAGCTGTAGACGGCGAACATGCCGCCGAACCCGACCGCGCCGACCAGCAGCGTGAGCCAGACCTGCGGGCGTCGGAGGGCGCCCAACTCGCGGCGGGGGCTGGCGCCGTCGAGGGCGGCCAGGGGCGGGACGAACCGGCTGACGGCCACCAGGGTGAGGACACCGATGACGGCGACGGTCCAGTAGGTGCTCCGCCAGCCGAGCTGCTGCCCGAGCAGGGTCACCAGCGGGACCCCGACGACGTTCGCGACGGTGAGCCCGAGCATGACCCGGGCGACGGCGCGGGCCCGGCGCTCGGGCGGCACGAGGGACGCCGCGACGATGCTCGCCGTCCCGAAGTAGGCGCCGTGGGGGAGGCCGGTGGCGAACCGCGCCAGGGCCAGGCTGCCGAAGCCCGGGGCGAGCGCGGACAGCGCGTTGCCGAGGGTGAACGCCGTCATGAGGGCCAGCAGCAGGGCCTTGCGGGGCAGCCGGGCCCCCAGCACCGCGAGCAGCGGGGCGCCGACGACGACGCCGAGCGCGTACGCCGACACCAGGTGACCGGCCTGCGGGATGGTCGCGCCGAGGTCGTCGGCCACCTGCGGGAGCACGCCCATGGTGGCGAACTCGGTGGTGCCGATGCCGAAGCCGCCCACCGCGAGCGCGGCCAGGCTGAGCCAGACCGGTGTCGCGGCGGCGACCGGCCGGGGGAGGGTCGCCGTCGTGGTCACCCCAGGGCGAAGGGCGGGCCCCCGGCTCCGATTCCAGCTGGGACGCAGGTCACGGCAGGGCGAGGGCCACGGTCAGCTCGAGGACGGCGTCCGGGTCGGTGAGCCGGTCGCCGAACAGCTCGCGCAGCTGGCCCATGCGGTAGCGGACGGTCTGCGGGTGGACGACGAGCTCGGCCGCCACCTCCTCGCGCCGCCCCTGGTGCAGCAGCCAGGACCGGAGCGTCTCGGCCAGCCGGGCGGCGGTCTCGGGCTTGACGGCGTCGAGGGGGGCGAGCGCCCGGGCGCGGAGGTCGGCGAGCGCGGAGGGGTCGGCACCGAGGACGAGGGCGGCCAGGTGGGCGTCGGCGTCGACGACGTCCTGCCGCGGGGCGAGGGCGCGGGCCCGGACGGCTCGGGACAGCGACGCGGCGGCGTCGGTCCACGGCCGGGCCGGGCCGACGGCGGCCTCCCGTCCGGCCAGCACCCGCAGGAGCTGCACCCGGCCCACGGGCGTGACGTCGGGGACGAGCAGCACCGACTCCTCCGCCCCGACGACGTCCCCGGAGACCAGCAGGGTGCGCGGGTCGAGCAGGGCGGCCGCCCCGCGGACCCGGACCGGGGGGAGCAGGACGGCCGTCAGGGTCGAGGGCGGCGCCCAGTCGGCGCGCTCGGCGCTGGCCAGCAGCAGGTCGGGGTCGCTGCCGTCCAGCAGCTGGGCGCCGAGCCGGTCGAGCAGCTGCTGGCGCACCCGGCCGGTGGTGGCCAGCTCGTCGGCGTGGCCCGCGACGCTGGCCGCCGACAGCTGGTCGATGTAGGCGAAGACCAGCTCGGCGAACTGCGCGACCGTCGCGGCCGGGAGGCCCTCCCGGACGCCGGCCGTGCTCAGCTCCCGCCACGAGACCCGTGCGCCCACGCGGTACGCCGCCTGCAGGGCGTCCATCGACCGGCCGCTGCGCGCCTCGCCGCGACCGAGGGCGTACGCCCCCTCGAGCGCGCCCTGCAGCGGCGTGCTGGCGTCGGCGTCCCGGGACTGCTCGGCCAGCCGCAGGAACGCGCCAAGGGCGGTCTGCACCGCCAGGCGGATCGTCTCGCCCATCGACCCGGCGAAGGCGCCGGCGTACTCCGGGACCTCCTCGGTGATCCGGCGCAGCGCCTCCAGGGCGACGTCGGGCAGGCCCTCGCGCAACGTGGCGACGACGGCGGGGTCCAGGGCGAGCCCCGTGACGTCCTCGCCGCTCATCTGTCCTCCGCGAACAAAGCCCTCGGCCGGGTCCACCCCGTACGGGCAGGAGATCACCCCCGCCGGCGGGGACAGTAGTCCTGTGACCGCCCCCGCCCCCACCCGCCCTCGCACCCTCCGCGACCGCGCCCTGAAGGTCGTCGAGGCGCTGGCCACCCCGCTGGTCCCCTCGGACTACGTCGACCTGCTCGACCCGCTCCGCAGCGGCGCCGCCCTGCGCGGCCGCGTGGTCGAGGTCCGCCCCGAGACGCGCGACGCCGTCAGCGTGGTCATCAGGCCGGGCCGCGGCTGGCAGGGCCACCGCCCCGGCCAGTACGTCCGCCTCGGCGTCGACGTCGACGGCGTCCGCCAGTGGCGCACCTACTCCCTGACCTCCCCGGTCGACCGCCCCGACGGCTGCATCGCCATCACGGTGAAGGCGATCCCGGACGGCGTCGTGAGCAACCACCTCGTCCGGCGCACCGCGCCCGGGACCGTCGTGCAGCTCGACCATGCGGCCGGCGAGTTCGTGCAGCCGGAGACGCTGCCCGCGAAGGCCCTGTTCGTCACGGCCGGCAGCGGCGTCACCCCGGTCATGGGCATGCTCCGCAACCACGCCTTCGACGACGCCGTCGTCGTGCACAGCGCCCCCACGAAGGACGACGTCGTCTTCGGCGGCGAGCTCCGGGCGATGGCCGCGGCCGGGCGGATCCGGCTGGTCGAGCAGCACACCGACGTCGACGGCATGCTGAGCGCGAGCGACGTCGCCGGCCTGGTGCCCGACCTGCACGAGCGCGAGACCTGGGCGTGCGGCCCCGCGGGCATGCTCGACGCCCTCGAGGAGCACCTCACCGGCCTCGGCCTCACGCTGCACACCGAGCGGTTCCGCGCGGCCCCCGTCGTCGTCGGGGAGGGCGGCACCGTCCGCTTCGACCGCAGCGACGTCACGGTCGAGGCCGACGGCGCGACCGCCCTGCTCGACGCCGGCGAGGCCGCCGGTGTGCTCATGCCGTCCGGGTGTCGCATGGGCATCTGCTTCGGCTGCGTCGTCCCCCTGCGCTCCGGCGCCGTCCGCGACCTGCGCGACGGCACCCTCACGACCGCCGCCGAGGGCGACGGCGTCCTGATCCAGACCTGCGTGTCGGCTGCTGCCGGCGCCTGCGACCTCGAGCTCTAGGAGAGCCACGATGACCGCGATCCAGAAGAAGCACGCCCACCCCGTCGAGCGCCTCACGGCCGAGGACGTCGAGCAGATCGGGCGCGAGCTCGACGCCATCCGCGAGCAGGTCCTGGCCAGCCGGGGCGAGCGCGACGCCGCGTACATCCGCAAGGTCATCGACGCGCAGCGCAAGATCGAGCTGGCCAGCCGCGGCGTCCTGCTCGTGTCGCTGTTCCCGCCGGCGCTCGTCCTCGGGACGGTCGGCCTGTCGATCTCCAAGATCCTCGAGAACATGGAGATCGGTCACAACGTCATGCACGGCCAGTGGGACTGGATGCGCGACCCGACCATCCACAGCACCGCGTGGGAGTGGGACAACGCCTCGCCGTCGAGCATGTGGAAGCACTCGCACAACCAGATCCACCACACGTTCACCAACGTGCTGGGCCGCGACAACGACCTCGGCTACGGGATCATGCGTGTCGACGAGGACCAGAAGTGGTCGCCGTTCTTCCTCGGCCAGCCGCTCTACAACCTGGTCAACGCCTGCTTCTTCCAGTACGGCATCGCGGCGTACGACCTCGAGATCGGCAAGGTCCTCAAGGGCCGCAAGGACAAGGACGTCTTCCGGAAGGAGCTGCAGGAGGTGCTGGCGAAGATCCGCCTGCACGCCACCCGCGACTACCTGCTGCACCCGCTGCTGTCCGGCCCGTCCTTCGTGACGACCCTCGGCGCCAACCTCACCGCGAACCTCGTCCGCAACCTCTGGACGCACTCCGTGATCATGTGCGGGCACTTCCCCGAGGGCGTCGAGACCTTCGAGAAGACCTCCATCGACGGCGAGACCCGCGGCGAGTGGTACCTGCGCCAGATGCTCGGAGCCGCGAACATCAGCGGCGGCCCGCTCACGCACCTCATGACGGGCAACCTCAGCTTCCAGATCGAGCACCACCTGTTCCCCGACCTCCCGAGCAACCGCTACAAGGAGATCTCGCCCAAGGTCCAGGAGCTGTTCGAGCGCTACGGCCTCACCTACGCCGTCGGCCCGCTGCCGACCCAGCTGGCCTCGGCCTGGACCAAGGTCGTCCGGCTGTCGCTCCCGAACGGCTTCCTCGGCCGGCTCACCGGCCGGGCGGTCAAGGCCCCGCTGGCGCTCGTGCGCTCCGTGGTCCCGGAGTCGATCGCCGCCTAGGCGACACTGGGCTCGTGCTCCTCCTCGACGCCGCCCACCGCCGGGCCTCCCGCCCGGTGGCGGCGGCCGTCGAGCCGGAGCCCGGCGTCGCGGACGAGGCGGCTACGGTCGCCCCTGTGACGACGACGGAGCCGCAGACGAGCGAGCCGCGCCGCACCTACCTGCTGGTCGACGGCGAGAACCTCGACGCCACCCTGGGCAACAACGTCCTCGGCGGACGCCGCCCCGAGCCCTCCGAGCGCCCGCGCTGGGACCGGGTCCGGTCGTGGCTGGAGCAGGAGTGGGGCCAGCCGGTCCAGGGCCTGTTCTTCCTCAACGCCAGCAAGGGACTGTCGCTGCCGTTCGTGCAGGCCCTGCTCGCGCTGGACTACCGGCCGATCCCGCTGTCCGGGGCCTCGGACGAGAAGGTCGTCGACATCGCCATCCAGCGGACGCTGGAGGCCCTGGCCGACCGGGACGGCGACGTCCTGCTCGGCAGCCACGACCGCGACTTCCTCCCGCAGATCACGTCCCTCGTGCAGGGCGGCGGCCGGAAGGTCGGCCTGCTCGGGTTCCGCGAGTTCGTCAGCAGCGGGTACACCGACCTCCTGGACCAGGGTCTGCAGGTCTTCGACCTGGAGGACGAGGTCCGGGCCTTCAACGCCGTCCTGCCGCGGGTCCGCATCATCCCGATCGCCGACTTCGACCCGCTGCGCTACCTCTAGGGGAGCCCGTGCTCGATCCCGGTGCCGTCTCGGTCCTGCTCCGAGCCGGTCTGCTGTCGCCCGTCCGCCCCGACCGCCTGGTCGGGATGGGGGTGGCCGCGGCCCGCTGGGGCGTCACGCCCGCCACGGGCTACGCCGTCGGCGCCGCCCGGCACCCCGACCGTCTCGCCCTCGTCGACGACGACGGCAGCCTCACCTGGCGCGAGGTCGACGCCCGGAGCGACCGCATCGCCGGGCACCTGCGCGGGCGGGGCATCGCGTCCGGGGACGCCGTCGGGCTGCTCGTGCGCAACAGCCGTGCCTTCGTGGAGAGCGTCGTCGCGCTGGCCAAGTGCGGCGCAGACGTGCTCTACCTGAACACCGGGTGGGGCGCCGAGCAGACCGCGCAGGTGCTCGAGGCGCAGGGGGCGGTCGCGCTCGTGCGCGACGAGGAGTTCGAGGCCGTCCCGGGCGTCGTCGACGTGACCGCGGCCGACCTCGCCCGGTACGCCGTCGAGCCCGGACCGCCCGCCCCGCGCCGGGCGACCCGGGCGAGCCGGCAGGTCATCCTCACCAGCGGCACCACCGGCACCCCCCGCGGCGCGGCCCGCAGCGGTGCCGGCATCGGGGACGCCGTGTCCATGCTGGACCGCATGCCCCTGCGTGCCGGCGGCACGACCGTCCTGGCCGCGCCCGCCTTCCACGCCTGGGGCCTCGGCCACGTCTCGATGGCGATGCTGCTCGGCTCGACCCTCGTCATGACCCGCCGCTTCGACGCCGAGAAGGTCCTGCGCCTCGTCGAGCAGCACCGGGCCGACGCGCTCGTCGTCGTGCCCGTCATGCTCGAGCGGATGCTCGAGGTCGAGGGCGACCACGACACCAGCAGCCTGCGCCTCATCGCCTCCAGCGGCAGCGCCCTGCCCGAGCGGCTCCCGGCCCGGGTGGAGGAGCGGTTCGGCCCGGTGCTGCACAGCCTCTACGGCTCGACCGAGGTCGCCTACGCCGCCGTCGCCACCCCGGACGACCTCCGCGGGGACCCCGGGACCGCCGGCAAGGCCCCGCACGGCGTCACCCTGCGCGTGGTCGACGAGCAGGGCCGCGACGTCGCCCCGGGCGAGACCGGTCGGGTCTTCGTCGGCAGCGGCCTGGCGTTCGCCGGCTACACCGACGGCTCCGACAAGGACCGCCTCGGAGCGCTCGTCGCCACTGGCGACCTCGGCACCCTGGACGCCGACCGGCGGCTGACCGTGCAGGGCCGCGACGACGACATGGTGGTCGTCGGCGGGGAGAACGTCTTCACCGGCGCCGTCGAGAACGCCCTGGCCAGCCACCCCGACGTCGTCGAGGCGGCGGTGGTCGGCGTCCCCGACGAGCAGTACGGCGCGCGGCTCGTGGCGCACGTCGTGACCCGCAGGGAGCTCACGGAGGAGGCCCTCAAGGCGCACGCGGGGGAGCGGCTGGCCCGGTTCTCGGTGCCGCGCGAGGTCCGGTTCGTCGACGAGCTGCCCCGCAACGCCACCGGCAAGGTCGTCAAGCGCGAGCTGTCCCCGTGACCGCTCCGGCCCAGCTGGACCGGCCCGAGGTCGACGAGGCGTCCGAGGTCGAGCGGCCGTGGGTGACGATCGTCTGGAACGACCCGGTCAACCTCATGAGCTACGTCGAGCTGGTGTTCCAGGAGCTGTTCGGGCACTCCCGCAAGGAGGCCCGCAAGCTCATGCTGCAGGTCCACGAGGAGGGTCGCGCCGTGGTCAGCAGCGGCACGCGCGAGCAGATGGAGCACGACGTCGCGCGGTGCCACGGCAAGGGCCTGTGGGCCACGGTGCAGCAGGACTGACGTGCGCTTCTCCAAGGCCCGCGGCGGACGGGTGTCGAGCGACCTCGCGCCGGTGGAGGCGCACGTGCTGGCGCAGTGCGCCGCCGACCTGCTGGCGCTGCTCGCGGAGGAGGACGGCGACGAGGAGCAGGACCCGCTCGCCGCCATGGTCGGGATGCCGTCCGGCGACGTCGAGGCCCCTGACGACCCTGCGCTGCGCCGGCTCCTGCCGGACGCGTACGGCGACGACCCGGACGCGAGCCGGGAGTTCCGCCGCTACACCGACAGCGACCTGCGGGCCGGCAAGCGGGCGAACGCCGGGACCGTGCTCGCGACGCTGCCGTCCGAGGGCGGCCGCCTGCTGCTCGACCGCGACCAGTGCGACGCCTGGCTGGGGTGCCTCAACGACCTCCGGCTCGTGCTCGGGACCCGCCTGGAGGTGTCCGACGACCTCGACGTGAGCGACCTGACGGACGACGACCCGCGCTCCCAGGCGCTCGAGGTCTACTCCTGGCTCGGGTGGCTGCAGGAGTCGCTGATCTCCTGCCTGAGCCCGCGTCGGTAGGGTTCGTCCCGTGCTGGAGCTGCCCCGCCAGATGCTGGACGAGATCGTCGCCCACGCCCGTCGCGACCACCCCGACGAGGCCTGCGGCGTCGTCGCCGGCAAGGACGGTCGGGCCACCCGCGTGATCGTCATGGAGAACGCCGAGCGCTCCCCGACCTTCTACCGCTTCGACGCCCAGGAGCAGCTGCGGGTCTGGCGGAGCATGGACGACGCCGACGAGGTGCCGTTCGTCATCTACCACTCGCACACCGCCACCGAGGCCCACCCGTCGCGCACCGACATCGGGCTGGCCAGCGAGCCGGACGCGCACTACCTGCTCGTGTCCACCCGTGCCGACGAGGACGAGATGCGCTCGTTCCGCATCGTCGACGGCGTCGTCACCGAGGAACCGCTCACACTGGTCTAGCTCGGAACAACCCCCGCAGCGCCCGCTGTTGGACCTGTCGACTGTCCCGCTACCGCTTGGAGCCCTCCCGCATGGCCATCGAGGTCCGGATCCCGACGATCCTGCGCACGTACACCGACGGTCAGAAGGCGGTCGAGGGCAAGGGCGACACGCTCGCCGACCTCATCGACGACCTCGATAGCCGCCACGCCGGCATCAAGGGCCGCCTCATCACCGAGCAGGGCGGTCTGCACCGCTTCGTGAACGTGTACGTCAACGACGAGGACGTCCGCTTCCTCGGGGCGCTCGAGACCACGCTCGCCGACGGCGACTCGGTCACCGTGCTCCCCGCGGTCGCCGGCGGGTCCTTCTAGCCGTGCGGTTCGACAGCCTGCTGGACTCCGTCGGGCGGACCCCGCTCGTCGGGCTCCCGCGGCTGTCCCCGTCCCCGGAGGTCCGCCTCTGGGCGAAGCTCGAGAGCGCGAACCCCACCGGCTCGGTCAAGGACCGCGCCGCCCTCGCCATGGTCGCGAAGGCCGAGGCGGAGGGTCTGCTGAGGCCCGGCGTCACGGTGCTCGAGCCGACGTCGGGCAACACCGGCATCAGCCTGGCCATGGCCTGCCGCTTGCGGGGCTACCGGCTGATCTGCGTGATGCCGGAGAACACCTCGGTGGAGCGCCGCCAGCTGCTCACGATGTACGGCGCGGAGATCGTGACCTCGCCGGCCGCGGGCGGCTCGAACCAGGCCGTCGCGGTGGCGAAGCAGCTGTCCGCGGAGAACCCCGACTGGGTCATGCTCTACCAGTACGGCAACCCCGCGAACGCCCAGGCGCACTACGACTCCACCGGGCCGGAGATCCTCGAGGACCTCCCGACCATCACGCACTTCGTGGCCGGCCTCGGCACCACCGGCACGCTCATGGGCACCGGCCGGTACCTCCGCGAGAAGGTCCCCGGGGTGCGGATCGTCGCTGCGGAGCCGCGCTACGGCGAGCTCGTCTACGGGCTGCGCAACATCGACGAGGGCTTCATCCCGGAGCTCTACGACGGCAGCGTGCTCTCCAGCCGCTTCTCCGTCGGGCCGCGGGAGGCGCTGCGGCGCACCCGGCAGCTGGTCGAGGAGGAGGGCATCTTCGCCGGCATCTCCACGGGGGCGATCCTGCACGCCGCGATCGGGGAGGCCATGAAGGCCGTCAAGGCCGGGGAGCGGGCCGACATCGCCTTCGTCGTCTGCGACGGCGGCTGGAAGTACCTCTCCACCGGCGCCTACGCCGGGACGCTGGAGGAGGCGGAGTCCGCGCTCGAGGGCCAGCTCTGGGCCTAGTGCCCGTATGTTGCACGGGTGTCTGACGCGCCCATCGGGGTCTTCGACTCCGGCGTCGGCGGGCTGACCGTCGCCCGGGCGCTGCTCGACCAGCTGCCGTCCGAGCAGCTCCTCTACGTCGGCGACACCGCCCACGGCCCGTACGGCCCGCTCCCGATCGCCGAGGTGCGCCGGCACGCCCTGGCGGTCTGCGACCGGCTGGTCGACGAGGGCGTGAAGATGCTCGTCATCGCCTGCAACACCGCGAGCGCCGCGTGCCTGCGGGACGCCCGCGAGCGGTACGACGTCCCGGTCGTGGAGGTCGTGCAGCCGGCCGTCCGCCGCGCCGTCGCCGCGACCCGCACCGGACGCGTCGGCGTCATCGGCACGATCGGCACCATCGGCAGCGGCGCCTACGACGACGCCTTCGCGGCCGCCCCGCACGTCACCGTCACCAGCGCGGCCTGCCCGGCGTTCGTCGACTTCGTGGAGCGCGGCACCACCAGCGGCCGTCAGCTCCTGCAGCTCGCGACCCACTACCTCGAGCCGGTGCTCGCCGCCGACGTCGACGTCCTCGTCCTCGGGTGCACCCACTACCCCCTGCTGACGGGCATGCTCGCCCTCGTGGTGGGCGACGGGGTGACGCTGGTCAGCAGTGCGGAGGAGACGGCGAAGGACGTCTACGGCGTGCTGTCGCGCGGCGACCTGTTCCGCCAGGACGACGAGCCGCCGGCCCACCGGTTCGAGGCGACCGGCGACCCCGACCCGTTCGCCCGGCTCGCCCGGCGCTTCCTCGGGCCCGTCCTGCCCGTGGGCGTCTGATGCGGCTCACCGTCCTCGGCTGCTCCGGCACGTTCCCGGGGCCGTCGTCGCCCTGCTCGGGGTACCTCGTCGAGCACGACGGGTACCGGCTCGTGCTCGACCTGGGCTCGGGCTCCCTCGGCCCGCTGCAGCGGCACGTCGACCTGCTGGACCTCGACGCCGTCTACATCAGCCACCTGCACGCCGACCACTGCATCGACCTCGTCGCCTACTCCTACGCCCGCCGCTACCACCCGTCGGGGGTCCCGCCGCGGCTGCCCGTCTACGGTCCGGCGGGCACCCAGGAGCGCATCTGCGCCGCCTACGAGGAGCCTCCCGTCGACGGGCTGCTCGACGTCTACGACTTCCGCGAGGTCGGCGCCGGCGTGCACGAGCTCGGGCCCTTCACGGTGCGCACCGCGGTCACGCACCACCCGATCGAGGCCCACGCGCTGCGCCTGGAAGCCGGCGGCCGGACCCTGACGTACAGCGCGGACACCGCCGTCAGCGACGACGTCGTCGACCTGGCGCGGGGGAGCGACGTGTTCCTGTGCGAGGCGTCCTGGCTGTCCGAGCCGACCCCGCCGCCAGGCATCCACCTGACCGGCCGGGAGGCGGGCGACCACGCGACCCGCGCCGGCGTCGGACGCCTGCTGCTGACGCACCTCATGCCGTTCGCCGACCCCGAGGCGATGGTCGCCGAGGCGCGCGAGACGTGGGACGGGCCGGTCGAGGTCGTGGTCTGCGACGGGGTGTACGAGGTCTGAGCCTCCTAGGCTCGGCACCATGTCCCGACACGACGGCCGCTCCGCCGACGACCTCCGCCCGATCACGATCACCCGCGGCTGGCTCGACCACGCCGAGGGCTCGTGCCTGGTGGAGTTCGGCCGCACCCGCGTGCTCGTCGCCGCCAGCGCCACCGAGGGCGTGCCGCGCTGGCGCAAGGGCTCCGGCCTGGGCTGGGTCACCGCCGAGTACGCGATGCTCCCCCGCGCCACGCACACGCGCAGCGACCGCGAGAGCGTCAAGGGCAAGGTCGGCGGCCGCACCCACGAGATCAGCCGACTGGTCGGCCGCTCCCTGCGGGCCGCTGTCGACCTGTCGCTGCTCGGCGAGAACAGCATCTCGGTCGACTGCGACGTCCTCCAGGCCGACGGCGGCACCCGCACCGCGGCGATCACCGGCGCGTGGGTCGCCCTGGCCGACGCGTGCGCCCGGCTCGGCAAGCCGCAGGCCATGGTCCGCACGATCGCCGCGGTGAGCGTCGGCGTCGTCGACGGCGTGCCGGTCCTCGACCTCGACTACCCGGAGGACGTGAGCGCGGGCACCGACATGAACGTCGTCGCGACGGCCGGTGGTGACCTCATCGAGGTGCAGGGCACCGCCGAGGGCGCCCCGTTCAGCCGCAGCCGAGCTCGACGCGCTCCTCGACCTCGCGCTCGGCGGGATCGCCCGCCTGACGTCCCTGCAGGCCGAGGCGCTGGCGTCGCCGCTGCGGGGCGAGCACCGGCGGTGACGAGGGTGGTGCTGGCCTCCCGCAACGCGGGGAAGCTGGCCGAGCTGCAACGGATGCTCCCCGGCCTCGAGCTCGTGGCCCTCGACCCCGCCTTCGAGCCGGGACCGGAGACGGCAGCGAGCTTCGAGGAGAACGCCCTCGCGAAGGCCCGGGAGGCCTGCGCCCACACGGGGCTGCCCGCCGTCGCCGACGACAGCGGCCTGTCCGTCGACGCCCTGAACGGCATGCCCGGGGTGCTGAGCGCCCGCTGGGCCGGCCGGCACGGCGACGACGCCGCGAACACCGCCCTGCTGCTCGCCCAGCTCGGGGACGTCCCGGACGAGCGGCGCGGCGCCGGCTTCGTCTGCGCCGCCGCCTACGCCCTGCCGGACGGGCGCGAGCACGTCGTCCGCGGCGAGCTCCGCGGTGTCGTCGCCCGGGCACCGCGGGGCGGCAACGGGTTCGGCTACGACCCCGTGCTGCTCGTCGGCGACCGCACCGCGGGGGAGATGGCTCCGGCGGAGAAGGACGCCGTCAGCCACCGGGGGCAGGCCCTGCGGGCGCTGGCCCCGCTGCTCACGGCCGCCCTGGCATGACCGTCGAGGGCGACGGCGCCCTGCAGGACGACGTCCTCGAGGACCTCGTCGAGGCGGTCCGCTACCGCCGGTGGCTGGTCGACCTGTGCCGGCCCTGGCTCGGGGACGACCCCCTCGAGGTCGGCAGCGGGCTCGGGCACTACGCCGCCGACTGGGCCGCGGCGGGCGTCCCCCGGTTCACGGCGAGCGAGGCCGACCCCGGCCGGCTGGCCGCGCTGCGCGAGCGGTTCGCCGACGACCCGGTCGTGCGGGTGCGGGAGCTCGCCGTCCCCGTGACCGCGACCGGGGAGCACTCCGCCGTCGTCGCGTGCAACGTCCTCGAGCACGTGCCCGACGACGTCGGCGCCCTGCGCGACCTCGCCGGCCTGCTGCGGCCGGGCGGGCGGGTCGTCCTCGTGGTGCCGGCCTTCCCGAGCGCCATGAGCGCGTTCGACCGGGCCATCGGCCACCAGCGGCGCTACCGCGCCCGGACCCTCCGGGCCGCCCTCGAGGCGGCGGGCTACGAGGTCGAGCGGCTGCACCACGTGAACGCCCTGGGCCTGCTCGGCTGGTACGTCGCGGTCAAGGCCCTGGGCGGACGACCGAAGGCCGGGCCGCTGCTGACCGCGTACGACCGGGGCGTGGTGCCGTGGCTGCGGCGGGTCGAGGCGCGGCGCCCGCCGCCGTTCGGGCAGAGCCTGCTCGCCGTCGGCCGGCTACCTGGCTGAGCGGTTCACCACGAGGCAGCGGTCCGCCGTCAGGGGAGCCGGCGGGAGGTCGCGACCGCTGCGGTCCGGGCTGAGCAGCAGGGCGGTCGCGCCGGTGTCCTCGACGACGCCCGCCAGCCGGGTCACCCGGCCGATGCGCCCGAGCAGGTCGGCGCGGGTGCCGAGCACCGGCCCCTCGACCAGCTCGTGGCTGAAGACGAGCCAGACCCGGCCGTTGCCGAACCGGCCGGTCCGCAGCGCCGTGAGGTCGTCGCCGCAGGTGGTGCCGGGCGACGGCGTGCGGAACAGCACGACGCCGTCGCGGGGGACGCCGAGCCGCGGGGCGTAGTGGTCGAAGGCGGCCTTGGCCGCGATGTCGACGAGGACGAGGTCGCCGGGGCGCTGCCGGCGGGCGACCTCCTGCAGGACCGGCCGCAGCTCCTCGACCTCCTGCACGCGGACGAGCAGGGGGAGCGCCCGCACGACGGCGGGACCGGCCACGAGCGCCAGCACGACGGCGGACGCGACCGCGGCCCGGCGGGGGAGGTCCAGGGCCGCCGCCAGGGCGAGCGCCGCGAGGGGGACGAGCCAGAGGGCGAGCCGGTCCGCGAGCGGGTAGGCGGACACCGCCCCGGCGACCACGGCGGGGGGCACGGCCGCGAGCACGAGCGGCGCACCCTGGCGACGGGCCAGCCGGGCGAGGCCCAGGGCCAGCAGCAGGGCCGCCAGCGGGGCGAGGGCGAGCTGCAGCGGGGCGTGCAGCAGGTCCTGGCCGCGCCGCAGCAGCCAGCCGGGCAGGTCGTCGGCGGAGGCCGGGTAGGCGTAGGCCCAGTAGACGGCGTAGACGTCGTTGCCCTGCAGCCGGCGCAGCACCAGCAGGTAGGCGACGGCCAGGCTCGCCACCCAGGGCAGCAGCTGCACGGCGGCCCGCACCTTGGGCCGCGTCCCCGGCCGGGTCAGGACGAGGACGACGCTGGCGCCCGCGAGGACGAAGACCGTCGGGTACGCGGTCCAG
This sequence comes from uncultured Actinomycetota bacterium, assembly GCA_963761655.1. Taxonomy (GTDB): domain Bacteria; phylum Actinomycetota; class Actinomycetes; order Mycobacteriales; family SCTD01; genus RYN-122. The sequence continues at coordinate 356,925 of CAVXHI010000011.1, read as the reverse complement.
ACGGCGACGGCCCCCACCCCGCCCAGCAGCAGCGGCCGGCGTCGCAGGGCGACGAGCAGGACCGCCAGCACGACCGCGACGTCGGTGGCGTACGGCTTCACCTCGTTGCTGTAGTAGACGAGCCCGGGGTGCAGGGCGCCCAGGCCGACGGCGACCGGCACCAGGACGGGCGGCAGCAGCCGGGCGGCCAGCCGCCACAGGAGCACCAGGGCGACGCACCCCGACAGCAGGGCCACCAGCCGCAGGGGGCGCTCGCCGTCGCCGAACAGCTCGACCGACAGCCGCGTGGCCTGCAGCCAGCCCTGGGGCGCCGCCTGGTTGTGCAGCAGCGGCTCGGTGGCCAGCTGCAGGTGCCCGCGCTCCACGAGGCTGCGGGCGATCAGCGCCTCGTCGAGCCAGAGCGACCGGTCGCCGACCCACTGGCGCAGCCGCAGGGCGACGCCCAGGGCGACGAGCAGGGCCGGGAGGCGGTCCGCGAACCAGGTGGTGCGGGCCCCGGGCTGGTCGGGGCGGGCGTGCCGGCCGGGCAGCGCGGCCACCCCGGCACTCACCGGGGGAGCGGGCGCCGGGCCGTCAGCCGCTTGCCGCGCGCGCGCTCGCGGCTGAGGATCCACAGCGCCTCGACGCCGTCCTTCCAGGTGAGCTTCTTGCCCTCCTCGCGGCTGCGCGCCTGATAGGTGATCGGCACCTCGAACGGGCGGATGCCGCGGGCGAGGACCTTGGCCGTCACCTCGGCCTCCATCCCGAACCCGTCCGCCTGCACCTGGAGCGACCGGTACAGCGGCAGGGGCAGCAGCTTGAAGCAGGTCTCGAGATCGCTGATCCAGCAGTCGAACAGCACGTTCGCGGCCATGGTCACGGTCTTGTTGCCCATGACGTACCAGAAGCTGTAGGCCGTGTGGCTGCCGAAGGTCCGGGTGCCGTAGACGACCTCGGCCTCGCCCGACAGCACCGGCGCGAGCAGCGAGGGCACCTCCTCGGGGTGGTACTCGAGGTCGGCGTCGACGATGATCATGTAGTCGCCGGTGGCCTGGTCCGCGGCGGTCCGGATGGCGGCCCCCTTGCCCCGGTTGACCGGGTGCGTCACCACGCGCAGGCGGGGGTCGCTGAGCCCGGCCAGGAGGTCGGGCGTGGCGTCGGTGCTGCCGTCGTCGACGACGACGACCTCCACCTCGCACGGGTACGCGACGGCGAGGATGCGGCCGAGGGCGGCGAGCACGGTCTGGGCCTCGTCGTACACGGGCACCAGGACCGACAGCTTCACGGGCACGACGCTAGCGGAGCAGCGCCCTCCCGCCCCGGGCTGTCGCGCTCGGAGGCTCCCGCGTCTAGCGTGCCGCCATGAGCTCCTCCTCCGGGACCGCCTCCGGGAACGCCCCCGGACCTGCCGACGACGGCCCGCCCCTCGAGACCGTCGCGGCCGACCCCGACGCGCTGCCGCGCCCCGAGGAGGAGGTCGCCGACGCCGGGCGCGACGCGCCTCCGCCCGCGGCCGACCAGCCCGCAGCGGGAGGGACCTCCGACGGCCCGGCGGCGCAGGGCGACGGTGCGCCGGACTCGTACTAGGGCGCTCCTGCTCGGGGGGCTGCTCGCCGCCCTGCTGACGGCGTGCTCGGGTGCGGCGACCCCGGCAGCCGTCCCGGTGCCGCCTGCGCCCGTCCTGGTGGCGACCGCGCCCTCGGCCGCGCCGGTCCGCCCGGTCGTGACGCTGGCCGCCCTCGGCGACTCCTACACCCGGGGCTTCTCCTCCTGCGGCCGGCTGGGCGACTGCCCCACCTACTCGTGGGCGACCGGGACCTCGACCGCCGTCCCGAGCCTGCTCGACCGGCTCGTCCGCCCGAGCCGGGCCGTCCCGGTGGGGCACAACCTGTCCGTGAGCGGCGCCCGCGTCGGGGCCCTGTCCCGGCAGGCCCTGGCGGCGGGGCTGACCGGTGCCGACCTCGTGACCGTGCTCATCGGCGTCAACGACGTCTGCCGTGCGGACCTCGGCGCGATGACGCCGGTCCCGCAGTTCCGGCAGGAGCTCGCCAGGGCCTTCTCCCTGCTGGACCGGTCCGCGCCGTCGGCGGCGCTGCTCGTGCTGTCGGTCCCGGACCTCGGACGCATGGCCGACCTCGGGCGCGACGTCCCGGCGGCGCGGGCCACCTGGCGACGGCACGACGTCTGCCGCCCGGTGTTCGACCGGGGCAGGCCGCCCCGCCCGGGGAGCGCCGACCGCAGGGCGTCCGACGCGCGGCGCGTCGCCTTCGACGGTGTCCTGCAGGAGGCCTGCGCGGCCCGGCCGCGGTGCACGTGGGACGGCGGGGCGCTCGCCGCGCTCCGGTTCGGGCCGGAGTTCCTCAGCCCCGACTGGTTCCACCCGTCCGCGGCAGGCCAGCGGCAGATCGCGGCGCTGGCCGCCGGGGTGCTGGAGCGGGCCGGGGTGGCGGTGGGGCCGGCGGGAGTCGAACCCGCACTGGGACGCCCCTAAAACGCCTGCCTCTGCCGTTGGGCTACGGCCCCTGGGTCGTGCTGGTGCCCGGTCAGACTGCCAGTTCGCGCCGCAGCTTCGCGACGTGACCCTTGGCCTTGACGTTGTACGAGGCCTGCAGGACGGCGCCCTGCTCGTCGACGACGACCGTCGACCGGATCACGCCGACGACGGTCTTGCCGTACAGCGACTTCTCCCCGAACGCGCCGTACGCCGTGAGGACGGCCTTGTCCGGGTCGGACAGCAGGGGGAACGTCAGCCCCTCGGCGTCGCGGAAGCGGGCGAGCTTCGCGGGCGAGTCGGGGCTGACGCCGACGACGGCGAACCCGGCGCCCTCGAACTCCGTGACGGCGTCCCGGAAGTCGCACGCCTGCGTGGTGCAGCCCGGCGTCGAGGCCGCCGGGTAGAAGTACACGACGACCTTGCGGCCGGCGAAGCCGCCCAGCGAGACGGGCCGGCCGTCGGCGTCGGGGAGGGTGAAGGCGGGCGCGGGGTCCCCGGGGGACAGGCGGGTGCTCACGAGGAGCATCCTGCCGGACGCACCCGTGCGGTTCTCCCGAGCGGCGGCAGGGCACGGGGACTGCGACGCTCGCCCGAGCACACCCACCGCACGCCCACCTGACGAGGAGCACCGAGTGACGAGCACGAACGGCAGCGAGCCCGTGGGGAAGGCGGCGTCCGACGACCCCGCCGTCCTCGCCGCGGAGATCGAGAAGACCCGCGAGGACCTCGCCGAGACGCTCGACGCGATCGCCGAGAAGGTCAGCCCCAAGCGGGTCGCGGGGCGGACCAAGAAGAAGGTCGCGAACGCGGTGACGTCGGCCAAGGAGACGGTCGTCGAGCAGGCGGGCGCGGCCAAGGACAAGGTCACCTCGGCGGGCTCGGGCGGCAGCGCGCGCCCCGAGACCGCCCCCGAGCCGGCGTCGGAGCGGCTCACGACGGCGATCGACCCGACGGCCCCCGTCACGCCCCTGCCGCCGGTGACGGCCGTCCAGGCCGACCACCTCGACCTGACGCCGGCGCCGACCACCACGCCGACCGTGCCGGCCACGCCGACCACCACGCCGACCGTGCCGGCCACGCCGTACGAGGCGCCCGGCCCCCTGGTCCGCAAGGAGTACGCCGCCGGTGCGGGCCTCGGGGTCGTGGTGCTGCTGCTCCTGCGCCGACGCCGCAACCGCAGGCGCGCCCTGCTGCCGAAGGGTCGCCGCCGCCGCCGGTGAGGCCGAGGCCGGGAGGCGCGCCCCGGCGCTGAGCCGCAGGGTGGGTCCGAGCAGACGTCGAGAGCGAGGACCCGCACGTGCGCAGACCGCAGCCGCTGGAGCCCGAACCCGGTCAGGAGAGCGTCTGGGACTACCCCCGGCCGCCCCGCCTGGAGCGGTCGGACCGGGAGGTCGCCGTCGTGCTCGGCGGGGTCGAGGTCTGCCGCACGACGTCGGCCTGGCGGGTCCTCGAGACCAGCCACCCGCCGTCCTGGTACCTGCCCCGGGAGGACTGGCTGCCCGGCTCGCTCGAGGCGGCCGCCGGGACCTCCTTCTGCGAGTGGAAGGGCGTCGCCTCCTACCTGACCGTGGTCGGGGGCGGCGTCCGGGCCGCGCGCACCGCCTGGACCTACCCGGACCCGACCGCGGCGTTCAGCGGCCTGCGCGACGCCGTCGCCGTCTACCCGGCGGCCGTGGACCTGTGCACGGTCGACGGCGAGCAGGTCCGCGCCCAGGCCGGGGGCTTCTACGGCGGCTGGATCACCGACGACGTCGTCGGACCGTTCAAGGGAGAGCCGGGCAGTTCAGGCTGGTGAGGCAGACTGGACGACCGTGCGTCCCCTCGTCCTCGCCTCGGCCTCGCCGGCCCGCCTCGGGCTGCTGCGTGCTGCCGGCCTCGACCCGCGGGTGGTCGTGAGCGGGTTCGACGAGGACGCGGTCGCGGCCGACGACCCGTACGCGCTCGTCGAGGCCCTGGCCGTCGGGAAGGCCGAGGCCGTGGCGGCGGGCACCACCGACGGCGCGCTCGTGGTCGGGTGCGACTCGCTCCTCGTCCTCGACGGGCAGGCGCTCGGCAAGCCGCGGGACGCCGACGAGGCCGTCGCCGCGCTGGCACGCGATGCGCGGCCGCGACGGCGTGCTGGCCACCGGACACTGCGTCGTCGACACCGCGCGGCGGCGGCAGGTCACGGCGGTCGGCCGGACCGTCGTCCGGTTCGGCACCCCGAGCGACGCCGAGGTCGAGGCCTACGTCGCCACGGGTGAGCCGCTCGCGGTGGCCGGGGCCTTCACGCTCGACGGCCGGTCCGCGCCGTTCGTCGACGGGATCGACGGCGACCCGGGCAACGTCATCGGCCTGTCGCTCCCGCTGCTGCGCCGGCTGCTGGCCGAGCTGGACGTCTCGGTGGTGGACCTGTGGCAGTCCTGAAGATCGGTCCGATCGCGGTCGACCCGCCGGTGGTGCTCGCGCCCATGGCCGGGGTCACCAACGTGGCCTTCCGGTCGCTGTGCCGCAGCTACGGCGCCGGCCTGTACGTGTCCGAGATGATCAGCGCCCGGGCGCTCGTCGAGGACAACACGAACACCCTGAAGAAGGCCGGGTTCGGGGCGGACGAGGACGTCCGGAGCATCCAGCTCTACGGGGTGGACCCGGTGTTCGTCGGCGGGGCCGTCCGCAAGGTCGTCGACGAGCTCGGCGTGCACCACGTCGACCTGAACATGGGCTGCCCGTCGCCGAAGGTCACCCGGCACGGCGGGGGTGCGGCACTGCCGGCCCGGCCGCGCCTGGTCGGGCGCATCGTCGAGGCCGCCACGCGGGCGGCCGGCTCGGTCCCCGTGACCGTGAAGATGCGCGTCGGGGTGTCGCCCACCCACGAGACGTTCCTGCAGGCGGCGAGCGCCGCGGTCGACGGCGGAGCGGCGGCGGTCGCCCTGCACGCCCGCACCGCCGAGCAGCTCTACTCGGGCACGGCCGACTGGACCCGGATCGCCGAGCTCAAGCAGCACGTCACGACCGTCCCCGTCCTGGGCAACGGCGACGTCTGGTGCGCCCAGGACGCGCTCGACATGCTGGAGCGGACCGGCTGCGACGGCGTCGTCGTCGGGCGCGGCTGCCTGGGCAAGCCGTGGCTGTTCCGCGACCTCGCCGACGCCTTCGCCGGGCGCCCGCTGCAGGGTCCGGCCCGCCTGGGCGACGTCGTCGAGGGGATGCGCCGGCACCTGCGGCTGCTGGTCGAGCAGTTCGACGACGAGGGCCTGGCCTGCCGCGACTTCCGCAAGCACGTCGGGTGGTACCTCACCGGCTACCCGGCGGGCGGCGAGCGCCGGCGCAGGCTCGCCCTCGCCAGCAGCCTGGCCGAGTACGACGCGCTGCTCGACGAGCTCGACCCGGCGGAGGAGCTCGGGGCCGGGCTCGACGCCGCCCCGCGCGGGCACACGCACGGGCCGAAGGAGGTCACGGTGCCGCACGGCTGGCTGACCCCGACGTCGGTGGCGTCGGACCGGGCGCCCGGCCGCGAGGCCGACGCCTGGACCAGCGGCGGCTGAGGAACACCTCGACCTCCGGGCGCGCTGCACCCGGGGTGACCCTGCCTCTCTCCGTCCTGGACTTCGTCGGCATCGAGCACGGCGAGTCGCCGACCGAGGCCATCCGCGGGGCGGTGACGATCGCCCGGGCGGCCGAGGCGGCGGGCTTCCGCCGCTACTGGGTCTCCGAGCACCACAACATGCGCTCGCTGGCCTGCTCCGCGCCCGAGATCATGACCGCGCACGTGGCCGCCCAGACCACGACGATCCGCGTGGGCGCGGCCGGGATCATGCTGCCGAACCACAGCTCGCTCAAGGTCGCCGAGACCTTCCGGACGCTGGTCGCCATGCACCCCGGGCGGGTCGACCTCGCGCTGGGCCGCGCCCCGGGCACGGACCCGCTGACCGCCCACGTGCTGCGCCGCGGCGTCCGCACCGACCCCGCCGAGGGCTTCCCCCAGCAGGTCGCCGAGCTGCTCGCCTTCCTCGGCGACGGCTTCCCCGACGCCCACCCGTACGCGCCCCTCGTCGCCGCGCCCGTCGTCGAGGAGCGGCCGGAGGTGTTCGTCCTCGGCAGCAGCCCGTACGGCCCGCAGTTCGCGGCGGTCAACGGCCTGCGCGCGGTCTTCGCCCACCACATGAGCCCCGACCTCGCCGTCCCCGCACTGCGCGCCTACCGGGACCAGTACGAGGGCGAGGAGCCGCCGTACAGCGCGGTGTCGGTGCTGGCCTTCGGCAGCGAGGACGAGCTCGACCAGCGGGAGTTCGTCGCCGGCTGGGACCTCACGATGCGCAACCTGCGTCGAGGGGTCCGCGAGCCGCTGCGGCCCGAGGAGGTCCAGGCGTACGCCCGCTCCGCCGAGCTGACCCTGCCCGACGACGGCCGCATGGCGGTCGGGACGCCCAAGCAGGTGGTCGAGCAGCTGCGCGAGCTGCAGGAGGCCACGCAGGCCGACGAGCTCGTGCTGGTCACCCCGTCCCTGGACCGGGCCCGGCGGATCCGGTCCCTGCAGGACGTCGCGGCGGCCTGGGCGGCCTGACCGGGGTCCGCCGCCGGGTGGTCAGCCACAGGGCGGCGCACCCCAGCACGACGAAGGCGATCAGCAGCACCCCGAGGGTCCAGCCGAAGCGGTCGGTCACGGCTCGGCTGGCGGCGCCGGCGTTCCGGCCCGGCAGCCACGCCGGCCCGGACAGCACGAACACGCATCCCGTCCAGGCCTGCACCCACAGGGGTGGCGCGGTCGTCGTGCCGCGGGTCCGGTGCGCCCAGACCAGCAGCGGGGTCCACAGCAGGGCCGCTGCGGCGATCCCCACGAGGGCCCGCCCGGGGCTGGTCAGCCGGCCCAGGACCTCGCTCAGCGGTCCGCGGACCAGTCCCTGCGCCAGGACGAGCACGGCGACCACCGACAGCCCGGCCAGCACCTTCGTCCCGGACCGGTCCGCCGCCGCACGCGCCCAGACGTCGTCCGGACCGTCCTTCACGGCGACCGCACGAGGTGCACGAGCAGGCGCTGCAGGTCGGCCTCGGGGTCGGCGGTCAGGCCTCCGTGCACCGGCCCGGCCTGCACGACGGTGCTGCGCGGTGCGGTGAGCCAGCGGAAGCGCTGCCCGAGGGAGGTCTCGCCCGCCGGGCCGTCGCCGACGCAGGTGCGCCGGACGGCGTCGGCCGCGCCGTGCAGCCCGGCGAGGTCGACCCGCGGGTCGAGGGCCTGCACGCGGGCGTCGTCGACCTCGACCGCGGTGCGCAGGAAGCCGGCGTCGCGGCAGTACAGGACGACGCCGATGTTCACGCACTCGCCGCGGTCGACCCGGGGGACGGCCCGCAGCAGGGCGTACTCGAAGACGGACCTGTTCACGGGGCCCACTGCTCCGAGGCCCGCACCCGGGCGAGCAGCTGCTCGACGTAGGCCCGGCGGACGGCGTCGACGCTGTCGAACCCGGGCTCGTCCTCGAGCCAGACGTCGGGCACGAGGGCGAGCACCTCCTCCAGGACCTCCCGGGTGACCCGGGGGGCCAGACGGGGTCCCGCGCTCGGACCGGCCGCCGCGCGCAGCACGTGGTCGTCGGCCCGGTACGGCTTGTCCGGCGGGCTCGGCCGGTCCCACGCGTGGTGGAAGACGAGGGACGCACCGTGGTCGATGAGCCACAGGTCGCCGTGCCACACCAGGAGGTTGGGGTTGCGCCAGCTGCGGTCGACGTTGCCGACGAGGCCGTCGAACCAGAGGACCTCCGCCGCCAGCCCGGGGTCCACCGGGGCCCCGACGGCGTCGTGCGTGACCGACCCGGGCAGGAAGTCCAGCCCGAGGTTCAGGCCGGCGCTGGCCTTGAGCAGGTCCTGCACCTCCTCGTCCGGCTCGAACGGCGCGGCGGCCGGGTCGAGCTCGACGAGGACCAGCTCCGGGACCCGCAGGCCGAGCCGGCGGGCGAGCTCCCCGGCGACGACCTCCGCCACGAGCACCTTGCGGCCCTGCCCCGCCCCGACGAACTTCACGACGTACGTGCCGAGGTCGTCGGCCTCCATGAGCCCGGGCAGCGAGCCGCCCTCGCGGAGGGGGGTCACGTAGCGGGTCGCGGTGACCGTCCTCAGCACGCGCCCACCCTAGGCTCGGCCCGGTGACCGTCACCGCTGCCGACGTCGAGGACGCCGCTGCCCGGCTGGCGGGCGTGGTGGTGCGGACGCCGCTCGAGGAGAGCGCCCGGCTGTCGGAGCGCACGGGTGCGCGGGTGCTGCTCAAGCGGGAGGACCTGCAGCCGGTCCGGTCCTACAAGCTGCGCGGTGCCTACAACCTCATGAGCCGGCTGACCGGACAGGAGCGTGCCCGCGGGGTCGTGGCGGCCAGTGCCGGGAACCACGCGCAGGGCCTCGCCTACGCCTGCTCCGCCCTCGGCGTCCGCGGCCGGATCCACCTGCCGAGGACGACGCCGCGGCAGAAGCGCGACCGGATCGCCGTCCTCGGGGGCGACCTCGTCGAGATCGTGGTGCAGGGCGACACCTACGACGACGCCGCGGCCGGGGCGCTGACCGACGTCGCCCGCTCCGGCATGGTGCTCGTCCCCGCCTTCGACGACCCGCGGACGGTGGCAGGGCAGGGGAGCGTCGTGGTCGAGGTGCTGGACCAGCTGGGTGAGGTGCCCGACGTCGTCGTCGTGCCGGTCGGTGGAGGGGGGCTGCTGGCCGGGACCGCGGCGTGGCTGCGCGAGCGCCACCCGGGGGTGCGGCTGGTCGGGGTCGAGCCCGCGGGGGCCGCGTGCATGGCGGCCGCCGTGGCGGCGGGGGAGCCGGTGCCGCTCGCGGTGCTGGACGGCTTCGTGGACGGCGCGGCGGTGCGCCGGGCCGGGGACGTGACGTTCCCGCTGTGCCGCGACGCCGAGCTGCTGGCCGTCGCCGAGGGGCGCGTCTGCACCGAGATGCTGGCGCTGTACCAGTCCGACGGGATCATCGCCGAGCCCGCGGGAGCGCTCGCGGCAGCGGCCCTCGGGGACGTGCTGCAGGTCGAGGCGGGGCAGACCGTCGTCGCCGTGCTGTCCGGCGGCAACAACGACGTCAGCCGCTACGGCGAGGTGGTCGAGCGGGCGCTCGTGCACGAGGGGCGCAAGCACTACTTCCTCGTCGACTTCCCGCAGGAGCCGGGCGCCCTGCGGCGCTTCCTCGACGAGGTGCTGGGCCCCGACGACGACATCACCCTGTTCGAGTACGTGAAGCGCAACAACCGCGAGACCGGCCCTGCCCTGGTCGGCGTCGAGCTCGGCCGGCCCGCCGACCTGCCCGGTCTGCTCGAGCGGATGGCGGCGGGCCCGGCGAACATCGAGCGGGTCGAGCCGGACAGCCCCGCGTTCCGCTTCCTGCTCTGACCGTGCCGGCCCGCATCGACCCCGGCTGGCGCACCGTGGGCGGCGTCCTGCTGCTGCTCACCGCGACGTCCGGGTTCGGCTTCTACAGCCTGTCGGTCTACCTGCACGCCCTCACCGGCGAGGGCGGCTTCGCGCTGTCGTCGGTGTCCTGGGCGACGTCGCTGTACTTCCTCACGTCCGGGCTCTCCGGCGTCGTCGTGGCGTCGCTGCTGCGGCGGCTGGACGCCCGGCTGGTCATGGTCGGCGGGGCGGTCACGGTGGCGGCGGCGCTGCTGCTGATCGGCCGGGTCGGCACCCCGCACCAGCTGCTCGCGGTGTACGTGCTGCTCGGCGCGGGGCAGTCGGCGGCCGGCACGGTCCCGGGCACGACGCTGGTCGCCCGCTGGTTCGTCGTGCGGCGCAGCACCGCCCTGGCGGTCGCGACGACGGGGCTGTCCGTCGGCGGCGTCGCGGTCGCGCCGGTCGTGGGCGCGCTCGTCGAGCGGTACGCCCTGCGTGACCTGACCCCGGTGCTCGCCGCCGTCTACCTGGTCCTCGTCCTCGCGGCGGCCTGCACGGTGGTGCCCGACCCGGCGCGGCTGGGTCTCGCTCCCGACGGCAGGCCGGCCTCCCCGGGAGGCCGTCCCGACGGGCTGGCCCTGGCCGAGGCGGTGCGCACCCGTGCCTTCTGGGCCATCAGCGGCACCCAGGCGCTGGCCGTGCTGGCTCAGGTCGGCGGTCTCACGCACCTGTACGCCCTGGGCAGCGAGCGGGTCTCCTCCTCCGTCGCCGGCACCGCGGTGTCGCTCGCCGCCCTCGGCAGCCTGGCCGGCCGCTTCGTCGGCGGGGCGGTGCTGCGTCGGCTGCCCCTGCACGCCTTCAGCCGACTGCTGCTCGGTGTGCAGGCCGTCGCCCTCGCCCTGCTCGCCGTCGCCGGGTCGACGCCCGCCCTGCTCGCGAGCGCCCTGCTGTTCGGCCTCACCGTCGGCAACGTCCTGCTCGTGCAGCCGCTGCTCGTCGCCGAGGTCTTCGGGCTCCGCGACTTCGCCCGGGTCCTCGCCCGCAGCGCCCTCGTCTCGACGGTCGGCATCACCTGCGGCCCGCTGCTGGTCGGGCTGCTCCGGGACGCGACCGGCGACTACCGGAGCAGCTACCTCGTCGTCGCCGCCGTCTCGCTCACCAGCGGGCTGCTCCGGCAGCGGAGCGTGGCCCACCTGTCCGCTCCGGCCGTCGTCCTTACCGATCGGTAGCCCCTAGCGTGCCTCCGATGGACCTCCCCCAGGACTTCGCCGGGCGCACCGCCCTCGTCACCGGTGCCACCCGCGGCATCGGTCTCGGCATCGCGCAGGAGCTCGTCGACCGCGGCGCACAGGTCGTCGTCACGGCACGCAAGCAGGACGAGCTCGACGCCGCCGTCGCCCAGCTCGACCCCTCGAGCACCGGCCGCGCCCTCGCGGTCCGCGGCAGTGCCGACGACGAGGCGCACCAGGCGGACGCCGTCGCGCAGGCGGTCGCCCGGTACGGCCGGCTCGACGTGCTGGTGCCGAACGCGGCGGTCAACCCGCAGTACGGCCCGCTGGTGGACGCCGAGCTGTCGGCCGTCCGCAAGGTGTTCGAGGTGAACGTCACCGCGGTGCTCGGCTGGGTGCAGCAGGCCTGGCGGCAGTCGATGCAGGAGCACGGCGGCAGCGTCCTGGTCGTCGCCTCCGTCGGGGGCCTGCGCAGCGGCTCCCCGATCGGGGCCTACAACGCGAGCAAGGCCGCCGTGATCCACCTCGTCCGGCAGCTGGGCGCGGAGATGGGCCCGACGGTGCGCGTCAACGCGATCGCGCCCGCGGTGGTGAAGACGAGGTTCGCCGAGGCGCTGTACGAGGGGCGCGAGGAGGAGGTCGCCGCCCAGTACCCGATGGGCCGGCTCGGCGTCCCGCAGGACACCTCCAAGGCGGCCTGCTTCCTGCTGTCCGACGACGCCTCCTGGATCACCGGCGAGACGCTCGTCGTCGACGGCGGCGTCACGGTGAAGCGGTGAGCGCCCCCGACGCCGGCGTGCAGCTGGTGCGTGACGCGGACGGCAGCCGCAGCACGACGGCGGTCACGAAGGGCGTGGTCGCGGACGCGGTGCGAACGGCCGACGCTGCGGCCGCCGACGCCGTCCTCGCGGCACGCGACTGGCGCAGCTCCTACCTGGAGCACGTGGTCGCCCTGACCGCCGCCGGCGCACGCAGCAGCGGAGCCAGCCTCGCGATCGCCCGCGCCGGGCTCGGCGCGGTCGCGGCGCGGACCGTCTTCGTGGAGGGCGACCGGGAGCGGCCGCTCGCCGACGCGCTGTCCGCCGCAGAGGCGCCGGCGCTCGGGACGACGACGGTGCGCGGCACGGGTGAGCGGGTCCGCACCCTGCGGGTGCCGTACCGCGGCGAGGTGCTCGAGGGCGACACCCTGCTCCGCCAGCTCGACGCCTGGGTCGCGGCGGGCACCGCCGAGCCGTCGTTCCGCACGGCGGTCGGCCGGGTCGTCGAGCACCCGGAGTGGCTGGACCTGTCCGACCGCGCGGTCGCCGTCCTCGGGGCGGGTGCGGAGATGGGCCCGCTCGAGGCGCTGGGCGGCTGGGGAGCGCACGTGCTCGCCGTCGACGTCCCCCGCGAGGACGTCTGGTCCCGGATCACCAGGACGGCCGAGGCCGGGGCGGGGACGGTGTCGGCCCCCACGACCCACGGTGTCCTCGGCGCCGACGTGCTGCAGCAGACGCCGGCCCTCGCGCCCTGGCTGGCGCAGGCGGCGCCGGACCTGCCGCTCACGGTCGGCAGCTACGCCTACGCCGACGGCGGCACCCACCTGCGCCTGGCGGCCGCGGCCGACGCCGTCGTCGTCGAGCTGCTGCGCCGCGGGCACGACGTCGGGTACGCCGAGCTGGCGACCCCGACCGACGCGTTCGTCGTGCCGAGCGAGGTCGTCGAGGAGGCCCGGCGCCGGTGGGCCGCCCGCGGGGTGAAGGGCCTGCTGCAGGCGCCCGCACGGCGGCTCGGGCTGTTCGCGCAGGCGTACACGCAAGACGTCGAGACCGACGACGGGCGCCGGGTCGGGATCGCCGACAGCCTGGTGCCGCAGCAGGGGCCGAACTACGCCCTGGCGAAGCGGCTGCAGCGCTGGCGGGCCCTGGTCGGCCGGGCGGACGGCGTGCCGGTCTCGGCCAACGTCGCCCCGGCCACCCGCACCCGGTCGGTGACGAGCAACCGGGTCCTCGCCGCGGCCTACGCCGGGGCCGGCCGGTTCGGCGTCGAGGTGTTCGAGCCCGCGACCAGCCGCGCCCTCATGGCGGCGATGCTCGTGCACGACCTGCGGCAGCCGCCCGCCCCGCTCGCCCACCCCGACGACCTCCTCGCCGAGGGCGCTGCCCACGGGGGCTTCTGGCGGGTCCCGTACTCCCCGCGGTCGGTCCTGACGCTGGCCGCGGCAGCAGGTGTCGTGGGACTGGGCCGGTGACGACCGCCCTGGTCACCGGCGGGGCGTCCGGGATCGGCGCGGCCGCGTGCCGCCTGCTCGCCGCGGCCGCGGCCGGGACCAGGGTCGTGGTCGCGGACCTCGACCTCGACGCGGCCCGGGTGGTGGCCGAGGAGGTCGGCGGCACGGCCGTCCGGTGCGACGTCACCGACCCGGTGTCCTGCGAGGAGGCGGTCGCCGCGGCGGGGGACCTCGACGTCGTCCTGCTCAACGCCGGCGTCGCCGGCGGGTTCTCCTCCTGGGACGACCTCGACCCGGTGCGCTACCGGCAGATGACAGCGGTCAACGTCGACGGGGTCGTGTTCGGCCTCCGGGCCGCGCTGCCCGCCCTGCGCCGCGGCGGCGGGGGAGCGGTCGTCGTCACGGCGTCGCTCGCCGGGATCTCCCCGTCCCCGAGCAGCCCGGTCTACGCGCTGACGAAGGCGGCCGTCGTGCAGCTGGTCCGCTCGATGGCGCCGCCGCTCGCGCTCGAGGGCATCCGCCTGACAGCGCTGTGCCCCGGCTTCGTCGCGACCCCGCTGCTGGACGGGATGGCCGAGCGGTTCGACGAGGCGGGCTTCCCGCTGCTCGACGCCGACGACGTCGCGGCCGTCGCGGTCGACCTCGCCGCCCACGGGGAGCCGGGGGCGTGCGTGGTGGTCCAGCCCGGTCGCGAGCCCCTGCCGTACGCCTTCCGCGGCGTCCCCGGCCCGCGGGGGCTCGGCGAGGGAGTGCTGCCCCCTACCCGGACCCCGGTGCCAGTCGCTCCGCCCGCAGCGCCGACCGCCTGACCTTCCCGGCGTCGTCGCGCAGCGGCCCCTCCACCAGCTCGACGGTGCGCGGGACCTTGTAGCGGACCAGCCGCTCGCCGACCCACGCCAGCAGCTCCTGCTCGGTGACCGGCGTCGTCGCGTCGACCAGGGCGTGGACGCGCTCGCCGAGGTCGTCGTCGGGCAGACCGATGACGGCGGACGAGCGGACGGCGGGGTGGCTGTCGAGCGCCGCCTCGACCTCGGCGGGGTAGACGTTCGAGCCGCCCGAGATCACGAGGTCGGCGCTGCGGTCGGCGAGGAACAGGTAGCCGTCGGGGTCGAGGTGCCCGAGGTCGCCGAGGGTCTCCCAGCCGTCGACCGCCCGGGCCGTGGCGCCGACGTAGCGGTACGTGCTCCCCGGACCCGTCTCCGGCAGCAGGTGGACCTCACCGGTCTCGCCCGGCGCGCAGTCGGTGCCGTCGGGGCGCAGGACCCGGACCCGGCTCCCGAGCGCAGGGCGGCCCACCGAGCCGGGGTGCTCCAGCCACTCCGGCCCGGTGATCAGGGTGAGACCGGTGCCCTCCGTACCGGCGTACAGCTCGAGGACCCGCTCGGGCCCCAGCCAGTCCAGCCAGGCCCGCTTGAGCCACGGCGGGCAGGGCGCCCCGAGGTGCAGCACCGTGTGCAGGCTCCCGACGTCGTAGGCCTCCCGCTCGGGGAGCCGCCAGACGCGCTGCATCATCGTCGGCACGACCATCGCGAAGCCGGCGCGGTGCTCCTGCACGGCGGCGAGGAACGCGGCCGCGTCGAACCGCCGCAGCAGCACGACGGTCTGGCCGCAGAACAGGCCCGCGGAAGCAGTAGAGGAACGGTCCGTTGTGGAACAGCGGCCCGGGCACGACCTGCACGTCGCCCGGCCGCAGGTAGGGCACCGCGGGGACGTCCGGGTCGAACACGCCGGGCACGGTCGCGACGATGAGCTTCGGCCGTCCGGTCGAGCCGCCCGACGTCGGGGCCTTCCACTCGCGGGCGACGGCGTCGGGCAGCGGGCCGTCGTCGGGGTCCTCGGCGAGGTCGTCCACGCAGGTGCGCCCGTCCACCGAGGCCCCCACGACGAGCGACGGGTCGGCGAGGGCGACGACGGCCTCGAGCTCGGCCCGGGGCAGCCGGCTGGAGACCGGCTGGGCCGTCGCGCCGAGCTTCCACGCGGCCGCGCAGGCGAGCACGAAGGCCCGTCCGTTGGGCAGCGCGACCGTGACCATGTCGCCCTCGCGGACGCCGAGGCCGGCGAAGCTGCGGGCGACCGCGTTGCTGCGGCGGTCGAGCTCGGCGCGGGTGAGGGTCCCGTCCTCGTCGACGACGGCGAGCCGGTCCGGGTCGCGCCGGGCCAGCTCGGTCAGGCACGCGCCGATCGATCGCAGGGTCACGGGGTGGAGCGTCCCACCAGCCACGCTCGGGTGGAGGCCGCTCCCGCCAGGACCGGCCTGGCCCCGCTACGGTGCGGGACCCGACCGAGGGAGCCTCGTGACCACGACCGACGACCGGCCGGCGCTCGACCTGGAGCAGTACCGGCGCGAGCTGACCGGCTACTGCTACCGCATGCTCGGCTCGCCCTTCGATGCCGACGACGCCGTCCAGGAGACCCTCGTCCGGGCCTGGCAGAAGGCCGACACCTTCGAGGGCCGCTCGTCGCTGCGGTCCTGGCTGTACCGGATCGCGACCAACGTCTGCCTCGACAGCCTGCGGGCCGGCGGCCGGCGCGCCCTGCCGATGGACCTGTCCTCGCCGGTCCCCTCGACGACCGCCCCCGGCACCCCGCTGCCCGAGACCACGTGGCTGCTGCCCGTCGCCGACGCCGACCTCGACCCGGCCGAGCTCGTCGCGCGCGCCGACACGGTGCGGCTCGCCTTCGTCGCCGCCCTGCAGCACCTGCCACCGAAGCAGCGCGCGGTGCTCGTCCTCCGCGAGGTCCTGGCCTGGTCCGCGGCCGACGTCGCCGAGCTGCTCGACACCACGACCGCCTCGGTCAACAGCGCCCTGCAGCGTGCCCGGGCGACCCTGGCCGGGGTCGACACCGGCCGCGTCCTCCCGGACCTCGGCGAGCAGGAGCGGGAGCTCCTGGCCCGGTACGTCGCGGCGTTCGAGGCCTACGACATGGACGCCCTCGTGCGGGTGCTGCACGCGGACGCCAGCATGTCGATGCCACCGCTCGCCCTGTGGCTGCAGGGCCGGGACGACATGCTCGGCTGGTACACCGGCTTCGGGTCGGCCTGCGCGGGCAGCAGGCTCGTGCCGGTCGGCCTGAACGGCATGCCGGGGTACGCCCAGTACAAGCCGCACCCCGACGGCGGGTACGAGGCGTGGTGCCTGCAGGCCGTCGAGCTGTCAGGGGACCGGGTCGTCCACGTGCACCACTTCCTCGGCCCGGAGCTGTTCGTGAAGCTCGGGCTGCCGGTCCGGCGCGAGGACCTCTGACAGCCCGCACGGGGCCAGCAGCGCGTCGCCGCCCCTGACGCGCGTGCTGCCGCCGGCCCGCCGGGCGGCGAGGTGCAGCCGGGCCAGGGCGTCGACGACGCCGAGGTCCGCACCGGGCAGGTCCAGCTCGACCACGACGCGCACCTCAGCCGCCGGCCATGGCCCCGACGACGAGCAGCGGCTCCGCCCCGGACAGGACGGCGTCGGGCAGGGGCGCGTCCAGGGGGTCGTGCGAGAGGTCCTCGCGGCAGGCGAAGAACCGCACGAACGGGCGGCGCTCCCCGGAGGCCGGCTCGCGGACCGTCCCGTGCAGGGCCGGCCAGCGGGCCTCGAGCGCGTCGACGACCTCGCCCACGGTGGTCCCCTCGACCTCGACCTCCCCGTGCGGCAGACCGGCGAGGACGCGCAGGTGCGACGGGAGGACGACGCGGGTCATGCGAGGGTCTGCACCTCGACCGACAGCACGGCCGGCAGGTGCTCGGCGATCGCCTGCCACGAGTCGCCGCTGTCCGCGGACGCCCACACCTGGCCGCCGGTCGTGCCGACGTAGACCCCGCAGGAGTCGAGCCGGTCGACGGCCATCGCGTCGCGCAGGACGTCGACGTAGCAGTGCTCCTGCGGGAGGCCCCTGGTCAGCGGCTCCCACTCCCCGCCGCCCGTGCGGCTGCGGTAGACGCGGAGCCGACCGTCGGGCGGGAAGTGCTGGCTGTCGGACAGGATCGGCACGACGTAGACGGTGTCGGGCTCGTGGGCGTGCACGTCGATCGGGAAGCCGAAGTCGCTGGGCAGGTCCCCGCTGACCTCGTACCAGGAGGCGCCGGCGTCGTCGGTGCGCATGACGTCCCAGTGCTTCTGCATGAACAGCGTCTGCGGCCGCGCGGGGTGCAGGGCGAGCTTGTGGACGCAGTGCCCGACCTCGGCCTCCTCGTCGGGGATCCCCCCGCTGACCAGGCCCTTGTTGATGGCCGTCCAGCTGGTGCCGCCGTCGTCGCTGCGGAAGGCGCCGGCCGCCGACACCGCGGTGTACATCCGCTGCTCGTCGGTCGGGTCGAGCACGATCGTGTGCAGGCACAGCCCGCCGGCGCCCGGCTGCCACGACGACGCCGTCCCGTGGCCGCGCAGCCCGGGGAGCTCCTGCCAGGAGGCCCCGGCGTCGGTGCTGCGGAACAGGGCGGCGTCGGCGATCCCGGCGTACACCGTGTCGGGGTCGGACAGGGACGGCTCGAGGTGCCAGACCTTGTCCAGCTCCCAGGGGTCGGGTGTCCCGTCGAACGACTGGTGCGGCCCGGGGTCGCCCTCGTAGCGGAAGTCGCTGCCGACGACGTCCCACGTCCGGCCGCCGTCGTCGGAGCGGTGCACCTTCTGCCCGAACCAGCCGAGGCCCGCGGCGGCGTAGACCCGGTCGGGGTCGACCGGCGACCCCTTGAGGTGCATGGTCTCCCAGCCCGCGAAGAAGGGGCCGGCGGTGTGCCAGTCGCGCCGCCGCTCGTCCGACGTGAGCACGAAGGCCCCCTTGCGCGTCCCCACCAGCACCCGTACGCCCGCCATGGCCCACCTCCTCGTCGGGAGGTGGACGACAGCGGGCGCCCGGACTCATCGGCGGCTACGCGGCGGAGGACTCCCGGGCGACGTCGATCGAGGCGGTCTCGTCGTGGAGGGAGGCGCCGGCGACCAGGAGCGCCGCGCGGTGCTCGTTGCCGTGGTGGCCGCAGAACAGGAGGTCCGTGCCGCCGGGGAGGGTGGCGCGGACGTAGGCCCGGGAGCCGCAGCGGTCGCAGCGGTCGGACAGCGAGAGGGCGGTGTCGAGGACGGGGCGGGTCAGGGTGTCCATGGTCGATCTCCTCGGTCTGGAGGCGGGGGTACCGCCTGCCCCTGGTCCAACGACGTCCGGCGGTCGGGCCTGCCCGTACGCCCTGTGACGATCCCGACGCCGGAGGACGGCATGATCTGGGCGCACCCTCGCCGACCCCCTGGAGCCCCCCGTGCGCAAGCTGCTCGTCGCCAACCGGGGTGAGATCGCCGTGCGGATCGTGCGGGCCGCGCACGAGCTCGGGCTGCAGACCGTCGCGGTCTACACGCCGGAGGACCGCGAGGCGCTGCACCGCACCAAGGCGGGCGAGGCCTACCAGCTGGGCGAGCCCGGCCACCCGGTCCGCGGCTACCTCGACGTCGAGGCGCTGGTGCGGGTCGCGCTCGAGTGCGGGGCCGACGCGCTGCACCCCGGGTACGGGTTCCTCTCCGAGAGCGCGGTGCTGGCGCAGGCGTGCGCCGACGTCGGCATCACCTTCGTCGGCCCGCCCGCGCAGGTCCTGCGGCTGACCGGCGACAAGGTCTCGGCCCGCGAGGCCGCCGTCCGGGCCGGGCTGCCGGTGCTGGGTGCCTCCGGCCCGCTGCCCCGCGGCGAGGGCGCGCTCGAGGCCGCCGAGCAGATCGGCTTCCCCGTCTTCGTGAAGGCCGCGGCGGGGGGCGGTGGGCGCGGGCTGCGCGTCGTCACGGACCCGGCCGTGCTGCAGGACGCCGTCGACAGCGCGGCCCGCGAGGCCGAGGCGGCGTTCGGCGACGGGACGATCTTCCTCGAGCAGGCCGTCGTCGGGCCGCGCCACATCGAGGTGCAGGTGCTGGGCGACACCACCGGCGAGGTGGTCCACCTGTTCGAGCGCGACTGCTCGGTGCAGCGCCGGCACCAGAAGGTGGTCGAGCTCGCGCCCGCACCGCACCTCCCGGAGGCGACGCGGCAGGGCCTGTGCGAGGCGGGCGTGGCCTTCGCCCGGTCGGTCGGGTACGTGAACGCCGGGACGGTGGAGTTCCTCGTCGACCGTGACGGCGCCTTCACGTTCATGGAGATGAACCCCCGGATCCAGGTGGAGCACACGGTCACCGAGGAGGTCACGGGCGTCGACCTCGTGGGGTCGCAGCTGCGGATCGCGGCCGGCGAGACGCTGCAGGACCTCGGGCTGTCGCAGGAGAGCATCACGGTCCGGGGCGCGGCCGTGCAGTGCCGCATCACCACCGAGGACCCCGCCGACGGCTTCCGCCCCGACACCGGCACGATCACCAGCTACCAGTCGCCGGGAGGCCCCGGCGTGCGGCTCGACGGCGCGGTCTACGCCGGCGCCGAGGTCACGCCCTACTTCGACTCCCTGCTCGTCAAGCTCACGACCCGGGGCCCGGACCACCGCACGGCCGCGGGGCGGGCCCGGAGGGCGCTCTGGGAGTTCCGCGTCCGGGGCGTGAAGACCAACGCGCAGTTCCTCTGGCGGCTGCTCGAGGACCCGCAGTTCCTCGAGGGAGGCATCACGACGTCGTTCCTCGACGAGCGCCCCGAGCTCATGGCGCCGGTCGTCACGGACACGACCAGCCTGCTGCTCGACGCCCTCGCCGACGCCACGGTGAACGGGCTGCCGCGCCCGCCGCTGACCGTGCACGACCCCCGCACCGTCCTGCCGGCGCTCCCCGAGCTGCAGGCGGCCGGGTCCAGGGGCCTCCTCGACGAGGTCGGGCCGGCCGCGTGGGCCGCGGCGCTGCGGGCGCAGACGGAGGTCGCTGTCACCGACACCACCCTGCGCGACGCGCACCAGTCGCTGATCGCCACCCGCATGCGCACGCACGACGTCGTGACGGCCGCGCCGGCCCTGGCCCGGCTGCTGCCCGGCCTGCTCTCGCTCGAGTGCTGGGGAGGGGCGACCTACGACGTCGCCCTGCGGTTCCTGCACGAGGACCCCTGGGACCGGCTCGCCCAGCTGCGCGAAGCCGCCCCGCACCAGTGCCTGCAGATGCTGCTGCGCGGCAGGAACGCCGTCGGCTACACCCCCTACCCCGTCGAGGTCGTGCAGGCGTTCGTCGCCGAGTCCGCCAAGACCGGCATGGACGTGTTCCGGGTGTTCGACGCCCTCAACGACCTCGAGCAGATGCGCCCCGCCCTGCAGGCCGTGCAGGACGCGGGGAAGGTCGCGGAGGGCACGCTCTGCTACACCGGCGACCTGCTCGACCCCGCCGAGGACCTCTACACGCTCGACTACTACCTGCGCCTCGCCGAGGGGCTGGTCGAGGCCGGCAGCCACGTGCTCGCCGTCAAGGACATGGCCGGCCTGCTGCGCCCCGCTGCGGCCGCCAGGCTGGTGACCGCCCTGCGGGAGCGGTTCGACGCACCGGTGCACCTGCACACCCACGACACCGCGGGCGGCCAGCTGGCCACGCTGGTCGCCGCGATCGACGCCGGGGTGGACGCGGTCGACGCCGCGGCCGCGCCGTTCTCGGGGGGAACCAGCCAGGTCAACATGAGCGCCCTGGTCGCCGCGACCGACCACACCCCGCGGTCCACCGGCCTGTCGCTCTCCGCGCTCTCGGCCATGGAGCCGTTCTGGGAGGCGGTCCGCGACCTGTACGCGCCGTTCGAGTCGGGCCTGCGGGCGCCCACCGGGACGGTCTACCGGCACGAGATCCCGGGCGGGCAGCTGACCAACCTGCGGCAGCAGGCGATCGCCCTCGGCCTCGGGGAGCAGTGGCCGCAGGTGCAGGAGCTGTACGCCGTCGCGAACGACCTGTTGGGCAAGCCCATCAAGGTCACGCCGACCAGCAAGGTCGTCGGCGACCTCGCCCTGTTCCTCGCCAGCAACGACGTCGACCCGGCCGTGCTGCAGGAGGACCCGGCCGCGTTCGACCTGCCCGACAGCGTCCTGGGCTACCTCGGCGGCGAGCTCGGCGCACCGCCGGCCGGCTTCCCGGAGCCGTTCCGCAGCCGGGCCGTCGAGGGCCGCCCGCCCGTGGGCGGAGAGGTCCCGCTGACGCCGGCGCAGCGGGAGGAGCTCTCCGGCGACGACCGGCAGGCGGCCCTGAGCCGGCTGCTGTTCCCGAAGCCCTACGAGGAGTACGAGAAGGCGACCGCGGCCTTCGGCGACGTCTCGGTCATCCCCACCGAGGCCTTCTGGTCGGGCCTGCAGACCGGGCAGACCGTGAGCGTCGAGCTCCGCCACGGCGTCCAGGTCCTGGTCGAGCTGGAGACGGTCGGGGAGATCGACGACGACGGGCTGCGCACCCTGCACCTGCGGGTCGACGGCGAGCCCCGCCCCGTGACCGTGCGGGACCGGTCGGTCGCGCCCACCCGGACGCGCGGACGGCGTGCCGAGCCCGGGCAGCCGGGACACGTGGGGGCGGCGCTGCCCGGGGTGGTCCTGCTCAAGGTCGCCGTGGGCGAGACCGTCGAGAAGGGGCAGGCGCTCGCCACCATCGAGGCCATGAAGATGGAGAGCACCGTGACGGCGCCTGCCGACGGGACCGTGCAGGAGCTGGCCGTCGCGAGCGGCGACCAGGTCGACGCCGGTGACCTCCTGGTGGTCCTTCAGACGGCCGGGTAGGTCCGGACCTCGGTCGCCTTCACCGCTGCCCAGACCGGCGTGCCCGGCGCCAGGCGGAGCTCGGCGACGGAGGCCGCCGTGACGTCGGCCAGCACGGGAGGCGTCCCGTCGAGCTGCACCCGCACCGCGTCCCCGCGCTGCTCGAGCCCGGCGACGACGCCGGGCCAGGTGTTGCGCGCCGACCCCGCCGGCTCCTGCGCGTGCAGGACCACGGCGCCCGGGGGGAAGGCGGCGAACACCGGCCCGTCGTGCAGGTCGGTGCTCGTCAGCGCGCCTCCGCCGGTGACCTCCACCCGGCCTCCGTGCGAGGTGCCGCGGTAGAGGTTCAGGCCGACGAGCGACGCGACGTAGTCGGTGCGCGGGGCCCGGGCGACCTCCACCGGCGACCCCTGCTGCACGACGAGCCCGTCCTCGACGACCACGAGGACGTCGGCCAGGACGAGGGCGTCGAGGGGGTCGTGCGTGACCAGGACGGTGCAGCCGGCGAAGCCGGACAGGTGCGCGCGCAGGTCGGTGCGGACGTGCATGCGGGTGCCGGCGTCGAGGGCCGACAGCGGCTCGTCGAGCAGCAGCAGGGAGGGCTCCGGGGCGAGCGCCCGGGCGAGGGCGACCCGCTGGGCCTGCCCGCCGGAGAGCTCGGCCGGACGGCTGCCCGCTCGGTCGGCCAGGCCCACGCGGTCCAGCCAGCCGTCGGCCGCGCCGCGGGCCTCCCGGGCGCGGACCCCCCGGGCGCGCAGCCCGAAGGCCACGTTGTCGCGGACGGTCAGGTGCGGGAACAGCAGGTGGTCCTGGAAGACCATCCCCACCGACCGCTCCGACGGCGGCACGAACACGTCGTCGGCCGGTCGGTCGAGCACGCGGTCGGCCACGACGAGGCTGCCGTCCGTCAGCCGGACCAGCCCGGCCAGGGCCCGCAGCGACGTCGACTTGCCGGCGCCGTTCGGACCGAGCAGGGCGAGCACCTGCCCGGGTGCGACGTCGAGGGCGACGTCGAGGCGGAAGGCCGGACGGTCGACGACGAGGTGCGCCGCGAGGGTCACCTCGGTCCTCCGGTGAGCCAGCGGTCGCGCAGCCCGACGAGGACCCCGACCGACACGGCGAGCAGGACCAGAGACAGGACGACGGCGGTCTCGGGTTCGCTCTCCAGTGCCAGGTACACCTCGAGCGGCATCGTCCGCGTGACCCCCGGGAAGCTGCCGGCGAAGGTGATCGTCGCGCCGAACTCCCCGAGGGCACGCGCGAAGCACAGCACCGCCCCGGCGCTGACCCCCGGGGCGACGAGCGGCAGGGTGACCCGCCAGAAGACGTACGCGCGGGAGGCGCCGAGGGTCGCGGCGGCGTCCTCGTACCGGCGGTCCGCCCCCCGCAGGGCCCCCTCGACGGACAGCACGAGGAACGGCAGGGCCACGAACGCCTCGGCCAGGACGACCGCGGTCGTGGTGAAGGGCAGGGTGAGGCCGAAGGCGCTGTCGAGGTACCGGCCGAGCAGTCCGCGGCGGCCGAGCAGGAGCAGGAGGGCGACCCCTCCGACCACCGGCGGCAGGACCAGGGGCACGGTGACGAGGGCGCGCAGGAGCTTGCGACCCGGGAAGTCCGCCCGGGCGAGCACCCAGGCGAGGGGGACGCCGAGGAGCAGGCACAGGCCGGTGGCGGCCGTCGCGCAGCCGAGGGACAGCCGCAGCGCCTGCCCGACCTCGTCGGTCAGCAGCGACGACGGCAGGGTCCGCCAGGGCGCCCGCACCACGAGGGCGACCAGCGGCAGGACGAGGAAGGCGGCCGCGAGGGCGGCCGGGACGAGCAGCAGGGGTGGCAGGCCGCTCGCCCGCCGGTCAGGGGCTCTGGAAGCCGGCGCCGGCAAGGGCCTTCTGCCCCTCGGGCGAGAGCACGTACGCCACGAACGCCTGGGCGACGGCGGCGTGCGGTGCGGCCCCCAGGACCGCCAGGGGGTAGTCGTTGACGGCCTGGGCCGACTCGGGGAACGCGATGCCGGTCACCTTCGGGCCGGCCGCCAGGACGTCGGTCTTGTAGACCAGGGCGGCGTCGACCTCGCCGAGCTCGACCTTGGACAGGGTCGCCTTCACGTCCTGCTCCAGCGTGTCGGGCGCCGGGGTGATGCCGGCCGCGGCGAAGACCTTCGTGGCGGCCGCTCCGCAGGGGACCTTCGCGGCGCAGAGCGCGATCTTCAGCGGCGCCTTCGCGAAGTCGGCGAGCCCGGTGACCTTGCCGGGGTTGCCCGGCGGGACGGCGATCTCGAGGGTGTTGCGGGCGAAGACGCGGGGGCTCACGGCGTCGGTCACGGTCTGCATCGTGGCGGGGCTGGCGGCGGCGAACACGTCCGCCGGTGCTCCGGCGACGATCTGCTGCGCCAGGGCGCTGCTGGCGCCGTAGTTGACGGTCACGGTGGTCCCGGGGTTCTCCGCCTCGAAGCCCGCCACGATCTGCCCGAAGACCCCGGTGAGGGAGGAGGCGGCGAAGACGGTGACGGGACCGCGGGGCGGGCCCGGCCGGGACTGCGGGCCGGAGGCGCCGCTGTCGTCGGCGCAGGCGGCCAGGGACAGGGCGGCGAGCAGCCCCAGGGCGAGGACACGACGGTTCACGGGTGCTCCAGCTCGACGACGACGTTGGTGGCCTTGACGGACGCGACGACGACGCTGCCCGGTTCGAGGGAGAGGTCGTCGGCGGCCTCGCGGCTCATCAGCGAGACCAGCCGGTACGGCCCGGCCTGCACGTCGACCTGCGCCATCACGGTGTCGCGGACGACGCGGGTGACGATGCCCCGCAGGTTGTTGCGGGCGGAGCGGACGCCGGCGGCCGGCGCCTCGGCCTGCTCGGCGGC
This sequence comes from uncultured Actinomycetota bacterium, assembly GCA_963761655.1. Lineage (GTDB taxonomy): Bacteria > Actinomycetota > Actinomycetes > Mycobacteriales > SCTD01 > RYN-122. The sequence continues at coordinate 332,224 of CAVXHI010000011.1, read as the reverse complement.
GAAGCGGGCGAGCTCGGGAGCGTCGACGACGAGGCGCCCACCGGGGCCCTTCGTCACCTGCACCCGACCCTGGTCGGCCCAGCGCCGGAGGGTGTCGTCGCTGACGCCCAGCAGCCCCGCGGCGTCGCTGATCCTCAGGTGCGGCACACGGGGCAACCTAGGACCTCAGGTGCTGCCCCGTCCAGCGTCGTTAGAGCAGCACGTGCGGAACGGGGCCCGAGGGGTGTGAGGTCGACCTCGGCGGAGCACAAGAGGAGGGACCCCGCGGCAGTGACCCCGAGGCAGTGAGGTGGACGCAGGTGTGCCGGTCGGCCAGCACGCGCCTGCCGGCGTCGCCGCGCTCTGCCCCGGCGGCGCGCACCTTCCTGCGCGACCACCTGTCCGCCTGGTCCGCGGAGCGCGTCCGCGACGAGGCCGAGCTGGTGCTCACCGAGCTCGTCACCAACGCCGTCCTGCACGGCCGCCCGCCCGTCGACGTCACCGTCGCCTGCCTCGGGGACGTCGTGGAGGTGGTCGTCGCGGACGCCTCGCCCCTGCCGCCGCAGCCGCGGGCCGGACGCACGGACCTGCTGCGCGACCTGGACGCCACGCTCGCCCTCGAAGCGGGCAGCCCGGGCGTGCTCCACGACCGCGACCCGCGCCTGGGCGTCGGCAGCAGCGGCCCGGTCGCCGCCGGTCGGGGACTGCAGCTCGTGCGCGCCCTCAGCACGCACTGGGGGAGCGGGGAGGTGCCGGACGGGAAGGCGGTCTGGGCCAGGCTCGCCCTGCCGGACTGGGCGCCCGGGACGGACTGCAGCTGCCCCGGGGACCCGTCCGCCGTCGCCCTGCCGTCCGGGATGCGGGTGACGCACCGCGCCTAGCGCTGGTCGACGACGCGCTGGGCCTTGCCCTCCGACCGCGGGAGGGTGTCCGACGTCAGCACCTCGCAGGCGACGGTCACGCCGACGTCGTCCTTGACCGCCCGGACCAGCCGCCGGCCGAGGTCCTCGAGGTCACCGACACCGGCCCGGGCCTCCACCCGCACGGTCAGCTCGTCCAGCCGCCCGGGCCGGGTGAGCACCAGCTGGTAGTGCGGGGACAGCCCCGGCAGCTTGAGCAGGACCTCCTCGACCTGGCTCGGGAAGACGTTGACGCCCCGGACCACGAGCATGTCGTCCGTGCGGCCCGTGATCTTCTCGATCCGCCGGAACGACCGCGCGGTCCCGGGGAGCAGCCGGGTGAGGTCACGGGTGCGGTAGCGGACGACCGGCATCGCCTCCTTGGTCAGGGACGTGAACACCAGCTCCCCGTAGGACCCGTCCGGCAGGACGTCGCCGGTGACCGGGTCGACGACCTCCGGGTAGAAGTGGTCCTCCCAGACGTGCAGCCCGTCCTTGGTCTCCACGCACTCGCTCGCGACGCCCGGACCCATCACCTCGGACAGCCCGTAGATGTCGACGGCGTGCAGGTCCGCCCGCTCCTCGACCTCGCGCCGCATGTCCTCGGTCCACGGCTCCGCGCCGAAGACCCCGACCTGCAGGGAGCTGTCCCGCGGGTCGAGCCCCTGCCGCTCGAACTCGTCGAGCAGCGCGAGCAGGTACGACGGCGTCACGCAGATCGCGTCGGGCCGGAAGTCCGTGATGAGCCGGACCTGCCGCGCGGTCTGCCCGCCCGACACCGGCACGACCGTGCAGCCCAGCCGCTCCGCGCCGTAGTGGACGCCGAGGCCCCCGGTGAACAGCCCGTACCCGTAGGCGACGTGGACCATCGACCCGGGCCGGACCCCGGCCGCCCGCAGGCTCCGCGCGACGACGTCGGCCCAGGTGTCGAGGTCGCGCTGCGTGTACCCGACCACCGTGGGCTGCCCGGTGGTCCCGCTGCTGGCGTGGACGCGCCGCACCTGCGCGCGCGGCACGGCGAGCATCCCGAACGGGTAGCCCTGTCGCAGGTCGGCCTTGGTGGTGAAGGGGAACCGGGCGAGGTCGGCCAGCTCCCGGAGGTCGCGCGGGTGCACGCCCGCGGCGTCGAACGCGGCCCGGTGGTGCGGGACGTGGTCGTACGCGTGCTGCAGGGACCACTGCATCCGGGACAGCTGCAGCGCCTGCACCTCGTCACGGGACGCGGTCTCGACCGGCTCCAGGGTCGACGGGTCCGGGGTCAGGTCCTTCACGCCAGGGCCCGGCTGCGGCCGCGGAACTCCGCGAGGACGGCGTCGCCGCGCCGCACGGTGACGTCGTAGATCCCGCTGCGGCCGGCGAGCACGCGCTCCTCGGCCACGGCGTCGAGGACGTCGCCCTCGTGGGCGGGGGCCAGGAAGGCGACGTCCGCGCCGGCCGCCACCACGGGGACGCCGTGGGTGTTGCAGGCGAAGGCGAACGCGGTGTCGGCCAGCAGGAACAGGTAGCCGCCGTGGCAGGTGCCGTGCCCGTTGATCATGTCGGGCCGGACGGTCATGCGGGCGCTGGCCCGGCCCGGCGCGACGGGTCCGAGCCGGATGCCGAGCCCCTGGCTGGCGGTGTCGCCCGACCACATCCGGTCGGCCTGGGCCTGCGCGTCGCTCATGCGGGGTCTCCTCGGGGTCGCGCGCATGCTGTCCGAGCAGGTGCCGCAGGGCAAGCGTCCGCGCAGGCCCGGGACGGTCAGGCGGTGGGCGCTGCCGCGGGCCCACCGTGGTGGCCGCGGCCCTGGTGCACCTGGTCGACCCTCGTGGTGGTCCGTGCGGTCAGGTCCTCCGCGACGGCGTCCGCCCGGGTCTGCGTCAGCGTGCCCGCCTCGACGTCGGCGGCCAGCTGCGCCTTCGCGGCCGCGACCAGCTTCGTCACGAGGTCTGCCTTGCTGATCCCCTTCGTGGCGGCGATCTGGGTGAGCGTCTTCCCCGCCTGCTCCTGGGTGCGGAGCTCGTCGACCGTCACGCCGAGGACCTTCGCGACGGCCTCGGGCGCCAGGTGGCCGGCGCCGTCGCCGTGCCGGCCCCCGCCCGGGCCGCGCAGGGCGTCGGACGTGGACAGCGTGCTCGCCACCTCGTCCGCCTGCGTCTGGGTGAGGGTGCCGTCGGTGACCAGGCCCTTCAGAGCGTCCTCCAGGGCCGTCAGGCGTGCGGCGGCCCGGTCGGTGGCGCTCGGGGACGGAGTCGCGGTCGAGGTGGCACTGCTGCCGGCCGAGTCGGCGGCGGCGGCGGCGAAGGCGCCGGGGGCGACGAGGGCGGCGCCGCCGGTGGCCAGACCGGCGGTGAGGGCGAGGGCGACGAGGGTGCTGCGCATGGCGTTCTCCTGGGGTCGGGGGCGGCTGTCTGCCGCACTGCGTCGAGGTTCGGCCGGTGGACTGGCAGCCCCCTGGCGTGCGCCTGCGGGTCGGCTGTCAGGTCCGACCGGGGCCCGGCGCGGCACGTCCCCGGCGGAGGGCGGCCCGCCTGCCGGTGCTGCGCGTCGGGCCGACCTGCGTGGTCTGGCATCCTGCACGCCCCCGACGACAGGCCGTGCCGTGATCCGCCAGCTCTCCAGCCTCGACGCCCAGTTCCTCGCCATCGAGGACGACCGGCAGTACGGCCACGTCGGGAGCCTCGCGGTCTACGACCCGAGCACCAGCCCGACCGGGACCCTCACCGCGGCGGCCGTGCGGGACCTCGTGCAGCAGCGGCTCCCCGTGCTGCCGCCCCTGACCTGGCGCCTGGCCCCGGTGCCCCTGGGCGTGGACTACCCCTACTGGGTGCGGGACGAGGCGCTCGACCTCGAGTTCCACGTCCGCGAGATCGCCCTGCCCGCGCCGGGCAGCGACGTGCAGCTCGCCTCCCAGGTGGCCCGCCTGCACTCGCGCGCCCTCGACCGGGCCCGTCCCTTGTGGGAGCTGTACGTCGTGTCGGGCCTGCCGGACGGCCGGGTCGCCCTCTACAGCAAGGTGCACCACGCCCTGATCGACGGCGTGTCCGGTGCGGAGGTCATCGGGATGCTCCTCGACCTGAGCCCCGAGGTCGCGCCGACGCCGGACGACGTCCCCGAGCAGCTCGACCCGCACCCCGGCGGGCTGTCCCTGCTGGGGCGCGGTGTCTACGGCGTCGCCCGCCACCCGTTCCGACGCCTCAGCGCGGTGCCGCGGACGCTGGCGCACCTGGACGAGTCGACGTTCGCGGCGCTGCCCGGGGTGGCGGCCGTGGGCCGGGTCGCCGGGACGATCGACCGACTGGTCCGGCAGGACAGCACGCGCGTCGTCCGCCCCGCCCTGCCGGCGCCGTCGACCCCCCTGAACGGCAAGGTCTCGCCGCACCGGTCGTTCGCCTTCGGGCAGCTCGACCTGGGCCGGGTCAAGGCGGTCAAGGCCGCGCACGGGGTGACCGTGAACGACGTGGTCGTGGCGCTGTGCGCAGGCGCGGTCCGGCGCTGGCTGCTGGAGCGGGACGCCCTGCCCGACACGCCGCTGGTCGCTCAGGTGCCGGTGTCGGTCCGCACGCCCGACCAGTCGATGACCTACGGCAACCGCGTCCTCATGCTGGGAGCAGCCCTGCACACCGAGGTCGCCGACCCGGTGGAGCGGCTGCAGCAGACGTCCGCCGACCTGCAGGTCATGAAGACGCGCCACAAGGCGCTCCCCGCGGACCTGCTCACCGACGTCAACCACTTCATCCCGCCGGCCCTGTTCAGCCGGGCGGCGCGGCTGATGCTCTCGCTCGGGGCGCAGGGCGTCGTCCGACCGACCTGGAACCTCGTCGTGAGCAACGTGCCCGGCGCCCAGTTCGACCTGTACTGCGCCGGGGCGAAGCTGCTGGCGACCTACCCGGTGTCGGCGGTCAGCGACGGCCTCGGGCTGAACATCACCGTGATGAGCTACAACGGGCACCTCGACGTCGGCATCCTCGGCGACCGGGGCCTGGTCCCCGACGTCGAGCAGCTCCTGGCGTGGATGCAGGAGGAGCTCGGACTGCTGGAGGGGTGACTCCCGGCCCGGCTCAGCCTCGGCGCAGGCCGTCGAGGGCGAGGGCCACCAGGGCGTCCTCGACCTGCTGTCGGCCGTGGACGCCGCCGGGGCGGTACCAGTCGACCAGGCTGTTCACCATCCCGAACAGCAGGCGGGTGACCACGCGCGGGTCGAGGTCGTCGCGCAGGTCCCCCTCCTCGACGGCGGTCCGGACGAGGTCGGTCAGCCGCCGGTCGACGTCGCGCCGTCGTTCGAGGGCCCAGCGCTCGGCCTCGGTGTTGCCCCGCACCCGCAGGAGCAGGGTGACGTGGGGGAGGCGGTCGATGAGCACCCGGACCGAGCCGCGCACCACGTGCTCGAGGCGGGCGACCGCCGACCCCTGCTGCGCGCCCGGCTCGTCCAGGACGGCGGACAGCCCGTCGAGCGCGCGGGCCACCGCGAGCCGCAGCAGCTCCTCCTTGCCGGACACGTGGTGGTAGAGCGAGCTCTTCGTCCGGCCGGTCGCCTGGGCCAGGTGCTCCATGCTGGTGGCGTCGTAGCCCCGCTGCAGGAACTCGCGGGCGACGACCTCGAGCAGCTCCTCGAGGCTGTACGGGTCCCGGCGGTCGCGAGGCACCGCGCGACCGTAGCTTGACCGGTCGCCCCCGCCGGGGGACCCTGATGACCGAACGACCGTTCGGTCGTCCGCGAGGAGGACGCAGTGACGCTCGAGCAGGAGTTCCAGGCGGAGATCGACGCCGACGGGCGGATCGAGCCCCGCGACTGGATGCCCGACGGCTACCGCAAGACCCTCGTCCGGCAGATCGCGCAGCACGCCCACTCCGAGATCATCGGCATGCAGCCCGAGGGCGGCTGGATCACCCGGGCGCCGTCGTTGCGCCGCAAGTGCATCCTCGTCGCGAAGGTCCAGGACGAGGCCGGCCACGGGCTCTACCTCTACTCGGCGGCCGAGACGCTGGGCGCCGACCGCGACGAGCTGCTCGACCTGCTGCACACCGGTCGGCAGAAGTACTCGACGATCTTCAACTACCCGACGACCTCCTGGGCCGACGTCGCCGCGATCGGCTGGCTCGTCGACGGCGCCGCGATCATGAACCAGGTCCCCCTGACCCGGTGCTCGTACGGCCCCTACGCCCGCGCGATGACCCGGGTCTGCAAGGAGGAGTCGTTCCACCAGCGCCAGGGCTTCGAGGCGATGACGGTGCTCGCGGGCGGGACGCCGGCGCAGCAGCGGATGGCGCAGGACGCCCTCGACCGGTGGTGGTGGCCCTCGCTGATGATGTTCGGCCCCACCGACACCGACTCCCCGAACAGCGCGCAGTCGATGGCCTGGGGCATCAAGCGCTTCAGCAACGACGAGCTCCGTCAGCGCTTCGTCGACGCGACCGTCCCGCAGGCGCACCACCTCGGCCTGACGGTCCCCGACCCGGACCTGCGCTTCGACGGGGAGCACTGGGTCTCCGGCGAGATCGACTGGTCCGAGTTCTCCACCGTCATGAAGGGCGACGGGCCGTGCAACCGCGACCGCGTCCGCAACCGGGTGCAGGCGCACGAGGACGGCGCCTGGGTCCGCGAGGCCGCGTCGGCCTACGCGACGAAGCAGGAGCAGCAGCGGCGGGCCGTCGCATGATGTCGTTCACCAGCGCGGGCGGCCACGGGGCGATCCCGACGTCGGGCGTCCCGGCCGACGAGGGGAACGTGCCGCACCGGGCGCAGGCGCCCCTGTGGGAGGTGTTCGTGCGCAGCCGGCGCGGCCTCTCGCACACCCACGTCGGCAGCCTGCGCGCCTCCGACGCGCACATGGCGCTGCGCAACGCCCGCGACGTCTACACGCGCCGTCAGGAGGGCGTCTCGCTGTGGGTCGTCCCGGCGAGCGAGATCGTGGCCAGCAGCCCGGACGAGAAGGACGCGTTCTTCGACCCGGCCGGCGACAAGCCCTACCGGCACCCGACCTTCTACGAGGTCCCGGAAGGCCTGACGCACCTGTGACGGCGGACGTCGCCACCGACCTCGACGTCGCGGCCTACTGCCTGCGCCTCGGCGACGACGCGCTCGTGCTCGGGCAGCGGCTGTGCGAGTGGGCCGCCCGGTCGCCGCAGATCGAGGAGGACGTCGCGCTGCTCAACATCGCGCTCGACCTGCTCGGCTCCGCCCGCACCCTGCTGACCCGCGCCGGGGAGCTCGAGGGGGGCGGTCGCGACGAGGACGACCTCGCCTTCCTGCGCGACGAGCCGGACTTCGTCTGCGGGCTGCTGTTCGAGGCCGAGGGCGGCGACTTCGGCCGCACCATGGCGCGGCAGCTGCTCGTGTCGGCCTACCAGGTGCCGCTCTGGCAGGCGCTCTCGACGAGCAGCGACGAGGTCCTCGGCGGCGTCGCGGGCAAGGCGGTCAAGGAGGCGGCGTACCACCTGGACCACGCCCGCAGCTGGGTCGTGCGGCTGGGCGACGGGACGCCGGAGTCGCACCGTCGGGTGCAGGCCGGCCTCGACGAGGTCTGGGCCTACTCCTACGAGCTGTTCGAGCGCGACGCCCTCGTCCAGAGGCTGGTCTCGAGGGGCGTCGCGGCCGACCCGGACCTGCTGCGTCCCGCGTGGGAGCGGACCGTGCAGGAGGTCCTCGACGAGGCGACGCTCCAGGTCCCGCAGACCACGTGGCGCCCCACCGGCGGACGCTCCGGCAAGCACCTCACCAGCTTCGGCTACCTGCTCGCCGAGCTGCAGCACCTGCACCGCAGCCACCCCGGGGCACGCTGGTGACGACGACGGCCGAGGTGCGCGAGGTGCTCGCCCAGGTGCACGACCCGGAGATCCCCGTCATCACCATCGAGGACCTCGGGGTCCTGCGCGACGTGCAGGTCGACGGCCGGCGGGTCGTCGTCACCCTCACCCCGACCTACTCGGGCTGCCCCGCGATGCAGGAGATCGAGCAGGACGTCCGGGCCGCCCTCGACGGTTTCGACGTCGAGGTCCGCACCGTGCTCAGCCCCGCCTGGACCACGGACTGGATGACCGACGCGGGCCGGGAGAAGCTCCGTGCCTACGGCATCGCCCCGCCCGCACGTCGTCCTGCCGGGCCGGTCCTCGTCGCCCTCGGGCCGCCGCGGCTGACCTGCCCGCAGTGCGGCTCCACCGACACCGAGGAGCTCTCCCGCTTCGGGTCGACGTCGTGCAAGAGCATGTGGCGCTGCCGCAGCTGCCGCGAGCCGTTCGACCACTTCCGGGCGCACTGAGGTGGAGTTCACGCCGCTCCGGGTCGCGTCCGTCGACCCCCTCACGCGTGACAGCGTCGCCGTCACCTTCGACCTCCCCGACGACGCCGAGCGCTTCCGGTTCTCTCCGGGCCAGCACCTCACGCTGCGCCGTCCGGGCAGCGACCAGCGCCGCACCTACTCGGTCTGCAGCAGCAGCGCCGGAGGTCCGCTCCGGGTGGCGGTGAAGCGGCTCGACGGCGGCGCGTTCTCGACCTGGGCCACGCAGTCGCTGTGTGCGGGCGACGTCCTCGAGGCGCTGCCGCCCGCAGGCAGCTTCGGGCCGGAGCTCGACCCCGCGCAGGAGCGGACCGTCGGCCTCGTCGCGGCCGGCAGCGGCATCACGCCGGTGCTCTCGATCGCCGCCTCCGTCCTCGACGTCGAGCCCGGCAGCGACGTCGTCCTGCTGTTCGGCAACCGGACGCAGGGCGACGTGATGTTCCTCGAGGAGCTCGCCGACCTGAAGGACCGCTTCCCCGGTCGTCTCCAGCTGCTGCACGTGCTCTCCCGGGAGGAGCAGGAGTCGGAGCTGCTGTCCGGCCGCATCGACGCCGACCGGATCGGGCGGCTCGTCGACGTCGGCCTCCTGCCGCTGGAGCAGGTCGACTCCTGGTACCTGTGCGGCCCGTTCGGCATGGTCACGGACGCCCGCGACGCGCTGCTGCGGCTCGGCGCCCGGGACGTCCACGTCGAGCTGTTCCACGCCGCCGCCCCGCCGGCGCGCCCGGCGAGGGAGGGAGGGCCGCAGGACGCGTCCGACGTCACCGTGCTGCTCAACGGCCGCAGCAGCCGACTCCCCGTCGACGGCGACACCGAGACCGTGCTCGACGCGGTGCTGCGCACCCGGCCGGACGCTCCCTACGCGTGCAAGGGCGGCGTCTGCGGCACCTGCCGCGCTCAGGTCGTCGAGGGCGCCGTCGAGATGGACGTGAACTACGCGCTCGAGCCCGACGAGCTGGCCCGCGGGGTCGTGCTCACCTGCCAGGCCCGCCCGACCACGCCGACGCTCCGGGTCGAGTTCCTGTAGCGGCTACGGGGCCGTGGTCGGGAAGACCGGCGCCCCGGGGATCTTGCGGTTGATCTCACGGGTCTGCTCGAGCGTCTTGCGGGCGACCTCGAGCAGGTCCGTCTGGAGCGCCTTGGACTCCTTGAGGGTCGTCAGCGTCTCGCGTGCCACGACCAGCGCCTGCTGCCCGGTGGCCAGCGTCTGCTCCGCCACCCGGAGAGCGGCCTGCGCCAGGCGGACGCCCTGCTCGACGGCCTTCACGGCGGCCTCGGTCTTCTCGTCGAGCTGGTCCAGCGGCCCCAGCGCCGCGGTGACCTCGCGGACCGTCTGCAGGGCCGCCTCGGTCTGCTCGCGGATGGCGGTCGTGTCCTGCTCCGCGGCCTGCGCGACCTGCAGCCCCTCCTGCTGGACCATCAGCGAGCGCTCGGCCATGCCCAGCTGGGTGCGGGCGACCGACAGGGTCTCGCGGCCGGTGCCGAGGGTGCCGTAGATGGCCTTCTCGCTGCTGGCGAGGTCGGTCTGGGTCTCACCGATGTCGTCCCGCATCCCGCGGGCGGGGCCGAACACCAGGCCGAGCGTGCCGCCGAGGAGCACGACGAGGACGAGCGTCAGGACGGTGCCCTGGGCCCGGGTCATCAGCGAGACCGGCACCCGCGGGTCCGTGTCGCGAGCAGGGCTGGCGCTCCGCAGGGCGTCGAGGACGGTCATCCCCGCTGTGTGCCCACCCTCTGGCCTGCTAGCAGTTGCAAGCGCGTGGCCCGCACCACAGCTCAGCCGGCGGTCAGGACCTCCGGGCCGTCGTCGGTGACGAGGACCGTGTGCTCGGCGTGCGCGGCCCGCTTCCCGTCGAGGGTGGCGATGGACCAGCCGTCCTTCTTGGTCCGGTAGCGGCTCGTGCCGGCGTGCAGCATGGGCTCGATGGCCAGCGTGTTGCCGGCGCGGAGGCGGTGCCGGGCCGCGTCCCCGGTCGGCTCGTTCGGCACGAACGGCGCCTCGTGCATCTCCCGCCCGATGCCGTGACCACCGTGGTCGGGCAGGTGGGCGAAGCCACGCGCCCGCGCGACGGCGTCGACCGCGGTGGCGACGTCGAGCAGGGTCGCCCCGGGCACGGCGGCCGCGATCCCCGCGGCCAGCGCCTCCTCGGTCGCCGCACGCAGCAGGACGTCCTGCTCGGGGACCGTCCCGACGTGGACGGTCACGGCGGCGTCGCCGTTCCACCCGTCGACGACGGCGCCGCAGTCGATGCTCAGCAGGTCGCCGTCCTGCAGGCGCCTCCCGGTCGGACGCCCGTGGACGACGATCTCGTTGGGCGACAGGCAGAGCGCGCCGTTGAACGGGGTGGGGGCCCAGGAGGGGGAGTAGCCGAGGAACGGCGAGGTGGCGCCGGCCTCGCGGAGCGTGGTCTGGGCGAGGTCGTCCAGGTCGCGCAGGCGCACGCCGGGGAGGGCGGCGGCCCGGACGGCGGCCAGGGTGCGGGCCACGACAGCGCCGGCCGCCCGCATGGTGTCGAGCTCGGTGGCGGTGCGGACGGGGAGCGTGTACACACCCGGGACGGTACAGGTATCCCGGGACAGGTGTACCGTCCGGCGGGTGGTGCGACTCGCGTTGACGGAGCAGGAGCGGGCCCGTGGCGCCGCCCTCGGGGCCCTGCTGCGACGTGCCCGCGGGACCCGGAGCGTGCGTGAGGTCGCGGCCGCGGCCGGGCTGGCCGAGGAGACCGTGCGCAAGATCGAGCGGGGCGCCGTGCCGACCCCGGCCCTGTTCACGGTGGCGGCGCTCGCGCAGGTCCTCGACGTCGCGCTGGAGGACCTCGTCAGGGGCGCGACCGGCGGGGCGGAGACCGCGGTCGCCTGACCCCGCCCGGTCCCTGCGCGCTGACGCGGGGTCAGGCGGCGTCGGCGCGCTCGGCCAGCCGCAGGATGCCCTCGGCCAGCTCGGGCCAGAGCGCCCGCGGCAGGTCGTGGCCCATCCCCGGGATCCCGAGGAACCGGCTGTTGCGGAGCGCCCGGGCCACCGCCATGCCACCGCTCGGTGCGACCAGCGGGTCGGCGAGGCCGTGGACGACGAGGGCGGGCGTGTCCAGCTGCGCCAGCCGCGACGTCCGGTCGGACTGCGCGACGACGGCGGCGAGCTGGCGGACGTAGCCGGCGCGGTCGTACCCGCGGTCGTACCCGAGCCGGCCGACCTCGCGGATCCGCTCGACGTCGAGCGGGAAGCCGGGGGAGCCGATGGCGCGGAAGACCTCCAGCGCGGCCTCGCCGGCAGCGTCCCGATCGGCGACGGCCCGGCGGCTGAGCAGCTTCGGCAGCAGCCGCAGGTCGAAGCGCCCGACGGTCCGGGCGCCGGTGCTCGTCATGATGAGCGTCATGCTGCGGACGCGCTGAGGGGCCTGCACCGCGGCCGACTGCACGATGAAGCCGCCGAGGCTGGCGCCGACGAGGTGCGCCCGGTCGATCTCGAGGGCGTCGAGCAGGCCGAGCAGGTCGCGTCCCATGTCGCTGACCGTGTACGGCGGCTTCGCCCGACGGGCCACCACGGCCGGGATCGGCGGGGCCTTGACCCCGCGCAGGTGGGTGCTGAGGCCGACGTCGCGGTTGTCGTAGCGGACCACCCGGTGGCCGGCGTCGGCGAGCGTGGTGCAGAGCTCGTCCGGCCAGGCGATCATCTGGGTGCCGAGCCCCATGACGAGGACCAGCGGCGAGCCGGTCGCGTCGCCGAAGGTCTCGTAGGCCAGCTCGACGCCGTTCGCAGCGACGGTCTGCACGGTCGGGGCGGTGGAGGTCATGCCCTCAGAGTGTCAGTCACCCGGCCGCGCACCTCGCCGAGGTCCAGCCGGGTCCCGCCCGGCCCGGGGGCGGTCGCGCTGACGACGACCTCGTCGCCGTCCTCGAGGAACGTCCGGGTGCTGCCGTCGTCGAGGAGCACGGGCTCGCTGCCGCCCCACGACAGCTCCAGCAACGAGCCCCACTGGTGGCGGTCCCGGCCGCTGACGGTGCCGCTGGCGAACAGGTCGCCGGTGCGCAGGGTGGCCCCGCCGGACGTGAGGTGGGCGAGCTGCTGCGCAGGCGTCCAGTACGTCGAGGCGAACGGCGGCCGGGACACCACCGTCCCGTTCAGCCGCACCTCGAGCTGCAGGTCGAGGCCCCACGGGTCGTGGCCGGCGTCGTCGAGGTGGGGGAGCAGCGGGACGTCGCGCGCAGGCGGGGGCACCCGGGCGTGCTCGAGCGCGGACAGCGGGACGACCCAGGGCGACACCGACGTCGCGAAGGCCTTCCCGAGGAAGGGGCCGAGGGGCACGTACTCGAACGCCTGCACGTCGCGCGCCGACCAGTCGTTGACGAGGCAGACCCCGAAGACGTGGTCGGGGAGGGCGTCCTGGGTGACCGGTCCGGCAGACGGCGTGCCGACCACGAAGCCGACCTCCGCCTCGAGGTCCAACCGCGTCGACGGCCCGGACACGACGTGGCCGTCGACCAGGTGCGGACCGCAGGGGCGCACGACCGGGGTGCCGCTGACGACGACCGTGCCGGCCCGGCCGTGGTAGCCGAGGGGCAGGTGCTTCCAGGCTGCAGGCAGCGGGTCGGTCCCGGGGCGGAAGATCCGTCCGACGTTCCTCGCGTGGTGCTCGCTGCTGTAGAAGTCGACGTAGTCCGCCACCGTGAAGGGCAGCAGCAGCTCGCCCGGCTCCCGCAGGGCCGCGCCGCCCTCGACCAGCGCACGCACCTCGCGGTGCACCTGCTCCCAGACGGGACGGCCTGCGCCGAGCAGCCGGTCGAGGTTCCCCTCGGCGAAGAGCGGATCGCCCGTCCGCGTCAGGTCCAGGACCTGGTCGCCGACCCGCACGACGACGTGCGGGCCCTCGTCGGTCCGCAGAGAGCCGTAGGGGTGCAGGCCGGTCACCGCCCCGGTCCGCGGCCCGACCACGACCACGCGTACACGCCGTCGTCGACCGCCTGACCCGCCTCGCCGAGCTCGAGCGGGCGGAACGTGTCGACCATGACGGCCAGCTCCTCGAACCGGTCGGCCCCGAGGCTCCGCTCGGCCGCGCCCGGCTGCGGTCCGTGCGTGTGCCCGCCCGGGTGCAGGCTGACCGAGCCGAGGCCGATCCCGCTGCCCTTGCGCGCCTCGTAGTCGCCCCCGACGTAGAACATGACCTCGTCGCTGTCGACGTTCGCGTGCGAGTAGGGCACGGGGACCGCCAGCGGGTGGTAGTCGACCTTGCGCGGCACGAACGCGCAGACGACGAAGCCGCCGGCCTCGAACACCTGGTGCACCGGCGGCGGCTGGTGCACGCGTCCGGTGATCGGCTCGAAGTCGGCGACGTCGAAGGCGTAGGGGTACAGGCAGCCGTCCCACCCGACGACGTCGAACGGGTGCTCCGGCACGACGTGCACCGTCCCGGCCAGCCCGCCCGGGCCGTTGCCCCGGTGCTTCACGAGCACCTCGACGTCGGTCTGCTCGACGACCCGCGGAGGGCCCGGTGCACGCAGGTCGCGCTCGCAGTAGGGCGCGGACTCGAGGAACTGCCCGGTGCTGCTGAGGTACCGCTTCGGCGGCCCGACGTGGCCGGACGCCGCCTCGACGACGTACAGCCGCAGGGGCTCCTCCCCGGTCGGCACCCAGCGGTGCGTCGTCGACCGGGGGAGGACGACGAAGTCGCCCGCGTGCACCGGCAGGTCGCCGAAGACCGTCTCGACGACGCCCGTCCCGGTCTCGACGTAGACGCACTCTTCGCCGACCGCGTTGCGGTAGAGCGGCGACGTCGTCCCGGCGACGACGTAGGAGATCCGGACGTCGGCGTTGCCGAGGACCAGCCGCCGGCCCGTGACGGCGTCGACGCCGGACCACGACGGGAACAGGTCGTGCAGGCGCAGGTGCCGGGGCAGCAGCGGGCTGTTCGGCACGGTGGTCAGGTCGGGGAGCTCCCAGACGCGGGCGTCGACCAGGGCCGACGGCACACCGGAGTGGTACAGCAGCGAGCTGTCGGAGGAGAAGCCGTCCTCGCCCACCAGCTCCTCGGAGTACAGGGCGCCGTCGGGGCGGCGGTGCTGGGTGTGGCGCTTGGGCGGGACGGACCCGGCGCTGCGGTAGTGGGGCACGCCGCAGTAGAGGACGCCGGGCGGGCACGGCGCAAGGGTCAGCGGTAGCGCGGCGCCCGGGTCGTCCGCCGGGGCGCGGCGTCCACGGCCTCCTCGAGCAGGGGCAGCACGCGCGGAGCCACGACCGTCGACAGCACGACGACGCTGACCGACCGCGCCACCGACGTCGAGCCGCTGAGCGCCAGCAGGGTCTGCTGCAGGTGCTCGTGCGAGGTCGCGGCGACGCGGCACCAGACGTCGCCGGTGCCGGTGGTCGCGTACGCCTCGAGCACCCCCGGGACGGCCTCGAGGTCGGAGCGCACGGCGTCCAGGGCGCCCTGCGCGATCTCGAGGGTCACGAACGCCTGCACCGGGTGCCCGGCCGCGGCCAGGTCGACGTCGGGCCCGTACCCGGTGACGACACCGGCCTGCTCCAGCCGGGACACCCGCGCCTGGACCGTGGCCCGGGCGACCCCCGCCAGCCGGGACAGCTCGAGGGCGCCCGCGCGGGGGTTCTCGGTGAGGGCGCGCAGCAGGGTCACGTCCAGGGCGTCGAGCACGTGCACGAGGCCTCCGACTGTGCTCTGCGCCCAGCTCCCGCGCCGGTCTGCGGCGGTCAGCATGGCAGACCGTCCACCTGCCGGCACCGCCCTCGACGCCGGACCCCCCTGTGCGCTGGGCTGGCCGCATGACCACCCTGCAGACGCTGACCGACCAGGAGGCCCTCGCCGGCCTGGACCTCGAGCAGCTCACCCAGCTCGTCGGGCTGGTGCAGCACGACCCCGCCACCGACCCGTTCCCGGTCACGGGCTGGGACGCCGTCGTCTGGGTCGTGGGCAACGCCCTGCAGACCGCGCACTTCTTCCAGTCCGCCTTCGGCATGGAGCTCGTCGCCTACGCCGGCCCCGAGACCGGGCGGCGCGACTCCGCGTCGTACGTCCTGCGCAGCGGAGGGGTCCGCTTCGTCGTCCAGGGGGCCGTCGCCCCCGACAGCCCGCTCGCCGACCACCACCGCCGGCACGGCGACGGCATCGTCGACATCGCCCTGCAGGTGCCCGACGTGGACCGCTGCATCGCGCACGCCCGGGCCCAGGGTGCTGTCGTCCTGGAGGAGCCGCACGACGTCAGCGACGAGCACGGCACGGTGCGGACGGCCGCGATCGCCACCTACGGCGACACGCGGCACACCCTCGTCCAGCGGGACGCATACGGCGGTCCGTACCTGCCCGGGTACGTGGAGCGGACGTCGTCCTTCGTCAAGCGCTCGGGTGCCCCGAAGCGGGTGTTCCAGGCGCTCGACCACGTGGTGGGCAACGTCGAGCTCGGGCAGATGGAGCGCTGGGTCGACTTCTACCGTCGCGTCATGGGCTTCACGAACATGGCCGAGTTCATCGGCGACGACATCGCCACCGAGTACTCCGCGCTGATGAGCAAGGTGGTCGCCAGCGGCAACCACCGGGTGAAGTTCCCGCTCAACGAGCCGGCGGCCGGCAAGCGGCTGTCGCAGATCGACGAGTACCTCGCCTTCTACGGCGGCCCGGGTGCCCAGCACCTGGCGCTCGCGACGAACGACATCCTGCGGGCGGTCGACGTGCTGCGTGCCGAGGGCGTGGAGTTCCTGGAGACGCCGGACTCCTACTACTCCGACCCGGAGCTGCGGGCACGCATCGGGACCGTGCGGGTGCCGGTCGAGGAGCTGCAGGCACGCGGCATCCTGGTCGACCGTGACGAGGACGGCTACCTGCTGCAGATCTTCACGAAGCCGGTCGGCGACCGCCCCACGGTGTTCTTCGAGCTGATCGAGCGGCACGGCTCGCTCGGGTTCGGCAAGGGGAACTTCCAGGCGCTGTTCCAGGCGATCGAGCGCGAGCAGGAGCGCCGCGGCAACCTCTGACCGCTGTCCGTGGGGACGTCGGTCGAGGCGGTCGCGTCACGGCTCGATCGTCACGCCCTTCCAGAAGGCCACGTGGTCGCGGATCTCCGCCGCCGCGTCCTTCGGCGCCGGGTAGTACCAGGCGGCGTCGGCGTTGACCTGCCCGTCGACCTCGACCGACTCGTAGGAGGCCGTGCCCTTCCAGGGGCACACGCTCGTCGTCGACGACGGGCGCAGCAGGTCCGCCCGGACCGCCGAGCGCGGGAAGTAGTGGTTGCCCTCGACGACGACGGTGTCGTCGCTCTGGGCCAGGACGGTGCCGTTCCAGGTCGCTGTCGTCATGCGTGCAGTCTGCGCCCGTCCGCGCTCCGGCCTACCGGGACGACGCCCGCGGCCGGTCACCTCGTCAGGCGCGGGCGGCACCCTCGGCACGCATGGCCTCGACCAGGAGCGCGAGGCCGGAGCTGAAGTCACTGTCGCCCGACTGCGCGTTCCGGGCGGCTGCCTCCACCACGCGCGGGTGCGCCGCCCGGACCCGCTCGACCTCGACCGCACCGGTCAGCGCCGGCTCGGCGAGCAGGAACCCGTTGGTGAAGGCCGCGAGCCAGCGCATCCACCTGGCGGCGCCCGCAGCGCCGAGGTGCGGCTGCAGCAGGGCGAGCGCCTCGTCCACGCCCGCCCAGGGCTCGGCGCTCGTCGTGCCGTGGCTCAGAAGCACGGTGAGGGCCCAGGGCTCGGCGTGGACCACCCGGCGGTGCTCGCTGAAGATGCTGCTGACCTGCTCCCACCAGGCGCCCTCGCCGGCCGGGCGGGCGTCCTGGAAGGCGAGGGCGAGCGCGGCGCCGAGCAGGTCGTCCTTGTTCCGGACGTGCTTGTAGAGCGCCATGGTGTCGACGTCGAGCTGCACGGCGAGCCGGCGCAGGCTGAAGGGCGCCGCGCCCTCGGCCCGCAGGAGGTCCACGGCCGCCGCGACGACGACCTGTCGGGTCAGCCCCGCGTGGTACTCGCGGCGTCGGCTGCCGTCCGGCTGTCCGGTGGCGGTCGTCCGGCGCCGCGTCGTCCCGGGCATGTCGCCTCCAGCTCCGCGGGGCCCCTCGCGGGGCGTGCAGGGCGAGGCTACGTGCGCCGTCCAGCGCCACGGAGCGCGAGGAGTCTGCGGCGTAGACTTCGGCGCGTCAAGGGGGGTGCGGCAAGTCTGGGGCGTTGCTCCACACCGCCTCCGCAGCGCCGGGAAGGACCACCATTGCTGTGACCGCACGACGTCGCGACCCTCGTCCTGTGACTCCCTCCCGCCGTCGTGGGCGCTCCTCCGCCACCGTCCCCGTCCGCCGCCGCCGCGCTGCCCGGCCCGCCCTGCTCGCAGGCCTCGTGGCACTCGCCCTCACGGCCTGCGGCAGCACGGTCCCCGTGGACCAGCAGCAGGCGCTGTCGGGTCCCGGCTCGGGAGCGACCACGGCGCTCGGCGCCGGTGGCGACGTCCTCCAGCAGGAGGCGGGGACCGGGACGGACGGCGCTCCGGCCGACCCGTCCACCGTCTCCGGCGGGACGGCCGGCGGAGGCTCCGGCCTCGCCGGGCCCGCTGCGGGGGGAGTGGCGCGGCCGGCCGGACCGCGCTCGCAGGCCGGTGGTGTCCCGGCCGGTCCGGTGGCGGGCGCTCCCGCGGGGGCCGGGCGACCGGTGGCAGCCGGCGCCGTGCCGGAGAAGGGCCCGGGCTGGGACGCGAAGAACGTCTACCTGGGCGTCATCACACAGAAGGACGCGAAGGAGGTCTTCGCGAGGTTCGGGGGCGGGGTCGACCCGGGCGACACCGAGGCCCAGGCCAAGGCCGTCGCGGCCGACCTCAACGCCAGGGGCGGGATCCTCGGACGCAAGGTCGTGCTGGTGTTCCGGGACCAGCCGACGCTGGCCACCGCGAGCGACCCCAACGGGACCGGGGCCGCTGCCTGCACCTACTTCGCCGAGGACGAGCGGGTCCTGGCCGTCTTCAACGTCGTGACCGTCATGGACTACCCGCCCTTCCGGGCCTGCCTGGCCAAGGCGGGCATCCCGCTGTTCAGCGCCGGGGTCAAGACCGTGGACGACACCGCGGGGCGAGCGCTGGCGCCGCACTTCTACCAGTCCATCGCCGTCTCCTGGGACGCCCTCGCCCCGGTGCTCGTCCAGCGCCTGAAGGCGCAGGGCTGGTTCGGCGGCTGGAACGTCCGCACCGGCACCGCCGGCCCCGGCACGGCCAAGGTCGGCATCCTCGTGGACGGCACCGACGTCGGGACGCGCATCGGCAAGACGCTGCAGAAGGTGCTCGCCGCGGGCGGCAGCAAGGGGGCGCTGGTCTACCAGTACAACCAGGCCAGCGACGGCCAGCAGGCCTCGGTCAACTACTTCGCCGGCAACGGCATCACCCACGTGATCGTCACGGACGTCGAGCTGACGGCGTTCCAGACCGCGGCCAACGGCCAGGGCTACCGACCCCGCTACGGCATCACGACGTACAACGCACCCGCGAACAACCTCGAGTCGTCCCTGACGCCTGCGGGAGCGAACAACGGCGCCCTGGGCGTCGGCTGGATGCCGACGTTCGACGTCTCGGCCGCCAAGGACCCGGGCGCCTCGCCGTCGCGCAGGACCTGCGTGGCCGTGATGGGCAAGGCCCGGCAGTCCTTCTCCGGCAAGCGGCTGGCGGAGTCGTACGCCACGGCGCTGTGCGACTTCGGCAACCTGGTCGATCAGGGCGCCGAGGCCGGCGGCGGCTTCTCCCCGGCAGCCGTCTACGCCGGCCTGAGCAAGGTCGGGCCGTCGTTCGCGACCGCCGTCGGCTTCAGCAGCGGCCTGTCCGCCGACCGCCTCTTCGTCCCCGGCACCGTCCGCGACCTCGGCTGGGACGACGCCTGCCGGTGCGTCACCTACCGCTCCGGCACGGCCCGCCTGTGAGCGGTCGTCGCCGGGACCCCGGCAGCAGCGCCGCGGGGGCCAGACCCTCAGGACGCGAGGTGCCCGTCCCAGGTCCGGGCACCGTCCTGCGACTCCTGGCGCTGACAGCCCTGCTCGGTTGGCTGCTCTCCGCGCCCGTCTCCTCGGCTGCGACGGACGACGACCGGGGCCGTTGGTTCTCGGCGTGGGCACGCTCCCAGTCCGTGCCGGCGGCTGCCGCGGCCGACCCGGCCGCTGGCGGCCGGGGTCCGGGACCGCTCCACGACCAGTCGGTGCGGGACGTGGTCCGGGTCTCGGCCGCCGGCTCGTCCGTACGTCTGCACCTGTCGAACCGCTACGGCGCTTCCCTCACACCGTCCGGGACTCTGCCCCTCCTGGTGCTGAGGACGACGGTCGGACGTCGGGCCGCGCGGGCCGACGTCGTCACACCGCTCCGCGTCACGTTCGGCGGTACGTCGTCGGTGACCATCCCTGCAGGAGGCACCGTCGTCAGCGACCCCGTCCCGCTGGCCGTGACCGCTGGGCAGGACCTGGCCGTGAGCCTGCACGTCGCGTCGACACCGACGGCTCCGTCCCACGGCGCCTCGTTCGTCACGTCCTGGGTCGCCCCGCCGGGCAGCGGCGACCACACCCGCGACACGAGCGGGCACGCCTACTCGCAGCGCACGACCAGCACTCTGGTGCTGAGCGGCGTCGACGTGCGCTCCTCGAGACTGCGCGGCGTCGTGGCCACGACCGGCGGGTCGGTGGTCGACGGCTTCGGGACGCTCGCTGACCGGCACCAGGACTGGCCCTCGCAGCTCAGCCGCAGGCTCCAGGCACTCCCCGCGGATCGTCGTCTCAGCGTCGTCAACAACGGGCTCGGCGGCACCACGGCGGCCACCGTCTGCGCTCCGCCCGGGGTCGGACCGGCCGTCGAGGAGCGGGTGGCCCACGACTCGCTCTCGCTCCCCGGAGTGTCCACGCTCCTCGTGTACGCCGGCACCAACGACCTCGGTGACGGGTGCGGGGCGGCACAGATCCTGGCTGCCTACAGGTCGACGGCCCGACAGGCCCGTGCTGCCGGGGTCCGGGTCCTCTTCTCCACCATCACGCCCCGCGCGCAGTACACCGCTGTTCAGAACGCGGCGCGGGCCGAGGTCAACCGCTGGGTCCGTCAGGGCGGGGACTGCGGTGGGGCCTGCGATCGCAGTCTCGACTTCGACGCGGTCGTCCGCGATCCTGGGCAGCCTGACCGGATCGCGCCCGCCCTCGACAGCGGGGACGGGGTGCACCCGAACGGCGAGGGCTACCGCCGGATCGCTGCAGCCGTGCCGCTGGACGCACTCCGGTGACTCCCTGCTGAGGAGACGAGCGGACGAGGAGCTGCGCAGGGCGAGGGCCGGGTGCTGTCGGTGGTGAGACCGCACACAGGGGACGGGTCCGGGTGCGGGCAGTCGCCGTAGACGCGCCTGCCGCAGGGGCCGCACCCTTCGCACCATGACCCCGAGCACCCTCACAGGCATGCGCTCCCTCGTCCTCGCCGCGGGTCTCGCCGTCGCCCTGACCGCCTGCGGGAGCACCGTCCAGACCGGCGGCGAAGTGGCCCTCGGGACCGGGACGGGCGACGGGCTGGCCGGCGCCGGCGGCACGGGAGCGGTGCCGGGCGTCGTCGACGGGGGACCGGGGACCGCTGTCGGCACACCCGGGGACGGGACGGCGTCCGGCGTCGTCGGCGGCCCCGCGGTCGGGGGCGGCACCGCGACCGGGGGCACCTCCGGGGCGACGGGTCGCGGACCGGCCGGGACCGTCGGGGGAGGGCCGTCGGGCGCGGGAGCGGCAGGCCCCGGCGCCGCGCCCCGGGCAGCAGGTCAGCTGGCGCCGAAGGGCCGCGGCTGGGACGAGAAGTTCGTCTACATCGGGATCGCCACCCAGAAGGACGCCGAGGCCGCGTTCGCGGCGGCGGGGGCCAAGGGGCTCCAGACCGGTGACCAGGAGGCGGACGCCCTCGCGGTCGCCGCCGAGGTGAACCGGCAGGGCGGCGTCCTCGGCCGGCAGGTCAAGATCGTGTTCCGGGACCAGAAGACGGCCGCGACGGCCCAGGACCCCAACACCGCGGGCGCGGCGGCCTGCACCTACTTCAGCCAGGACCGGCCGGTCATCGCCCTCATCAACCCGGTGACCCTGATGGACGTCCCCAGCTTCCGGGCCTGCATGGCCAAGGCGAAGATCCCGCTGTTCAGCGCGTCGGTGCAGGGGGTCGACAAGAAGGTCGGCGACGACCTGGCGCCGTACTTCTACCAGTCGGTCGCGCCCACGTGGGACGTCCTCGCGCCCGTGCTCGTGTCCCGGCTGAAGGCCCAGGGCTACTTCACCGGCTGGGACCCCCGTCTCGGCGCGAAGGGCAGCAGCCCGGTCAAGGTCGGGGTCCTCACCGACACCACCGACGTCGGCAAGCGGGTCGGGGTGCTGGTCAGCAAGGCCCTCGAGGCCGGTGGCCAGGGTCGCCCCGCGGTGTTCGCGGCCAGCGGGGACTTCAGCGGCGCGGTCCTGCAGTTCGCCGGCAACGGCGTCACCCACGTCATCTCGACGAACTCCGACCTCGTCGCCTTCCAGCTGTCGGCCTCCAGCCAGAACTACCGCCCGCGCTACGGCATCCACACCCTCAACGCGCCGCAGGCGTTCCTCGAGGGCGTGTCCCCGCGCGGCCAGAACACCGGCGCGATGGGCGTCGGCTGGTCGCCGTCGTTCGACGTCAACGACAGCAACGACGTCGAGACCGCCGGCGAGAAGGAGTGCGACAGCCTGTTCGCCAAGGCCAAGCAGAGCTTCCAGGGCAAGCGGCTCGCCGAGACGGTCGCCTTCGCGTTCTGCGACGGCATCCGCCTGATCGCCGACAGCGCGAAGACCAGCGGCGGCTTCAGCGGGCTGCAGCTGTTCGACGGTGTCTCGCGCGGCGGCAAGGACCTGCGGGTCGCGTTCGCCTTCGGCAACGGGCTCAGCTCCTCGACCCTGTTCCTGCCGGGAGCCGCGCGCGACCTGCAGTGGTTCGACACCTGCAGCTGCCTGAAGTACGTCGGGCCTGCGGTCACGGCCTTCGCCCGCCGGTAGCAGGGGTCCGGCAGCGACGTCGCACGTCTGCCGGCCCGCCGCTCTCCTCCCTCGTCCGACCTCCCTCGTCCGACCTCCGGAGTCCGCGTCATGACGCAGCCCGCACGCCGCCTGCCCCGTTGGAGCGAGATCGCCCGCTTCGTCGGACCGTCGCTGAGGCGCACGCCCGACGCCGACCTCGCCCGGGTCCGCACGACGGCGGACTTCGCCCGGCTGGCCCGCCGGCGGACACCGCGGTCGGTCTACGACTACGTCGAGGGCGCGGCGGAGCGCGAGACCTCGGCCGGCCGTGCCGAGGAGGCGTTCGGGCGGGTCGAGTTCCGGCCGCACGTCCTGCGCGACGTCTCGACCGTCGACACCAGCACGACCCTGCTCGGCCGGCCGCTGGCGTTCCCGCTCGTGCTCGGCCCGACCGGGTTCACCCGGATGATGCACACCGCCGGGGAGCCCGCCGTCGCCCGGGCCGCCGGACGGGCAGGTGTCCCGTACACGCTGTCGACGATGGGGACGACGTCGGTCGAGCGGCTGGCGCAGGCGGCCCCCGACGCCGACCGCTGGTTCCAGCTGTACCTGTGGAAGGACCGGGGGCGCAGCCGTGCCCTGCTCGACCGGGCCCGCGCGTCGGGCTCCACGACGCTGGTCCTGACCGTCGACGTCCCGGTGGCGGGTGCCCGGCTGCGCGACGTCGCCAACGGCCTGACGATGCCCCCGACGCTGTCGGCGCGCACCCTGACCGACATGGCCCGGCACCCGCGCTGGCTGTTCGACGCGCTGACGACGGAGCCCCTCGCCTTCGAGTCCCTGGGCGCCGCCGAGGACCTCATGACGCTCATCAACACGGTGTTCGACCCGACCGTGACGACCGACGACGTCGCCTGGCTGCGGAGCGAGTGGGACGGCCAGGTCGTGGTGAAGGGCATCCAGCGCGAGGACGACGCCAAGGCCGCGGTCGCCGCCGGGGCCGACGCGGTCGTCGTGTCCAACCACGGCGGCCGGCAGCTGGACCGGGCCGCGACGCCGCTGGAGCTGCTGCCCCACCTCGTCGACGCGGTCGACGGCCAGGCGGAGGTCCTGCTCGACGGCGGGGTCCGGTGCGGCGCGGACGTCGCCGCGGCGGTCGCCCTGGGTGCACGGGCGGTCATGGTCGGGCGTCCCTACCTCTACGCCCTCATGGGCGCCGGCGAGCGCGGCGTGGACCACCTGCTGCAGCTCCTGCAGGCGGACTACGCCCGCACGCTGCAGCTGCTCGGAGTCACCACCACCGCACAGCTCGACCACGACCTGGTCCGGCTGCGGAGCCGCTGACGGCCGCGCGTCGTCGCCGACGCGTCAGCTCCCCACGGCACTGAAACCGCCGTCGGCGTAGACGATCGAGCCCGTGGTGGCGGGGAGCCAGTCGCTCAGCAGGGCGACGACGGTCCGGGCGACCGGCTCGTGGTCGGTGACCTCCCAGCCGAGCGGGGCGCGGTCCTTCCACGCCTGCTCGAAGTCCCCGAAGCCCGGGATGGCCTTGGCCGCCATCGTCTTCAGCGGTCCGGCCGCCACGAGGTTGGCCCGGACGCCGTGCGGTCCGAGGTCACGGGCGAGGTACCGGTTGGCGGACTCGAGGCCTGCCTTCGCCACGCCCATCCAGTCGTAGGCGGGCCAGGCGACGCGGGCGTCGAAGTCCAGCCCGACGACGGACGCGCCCGGTGCGAGCAGCGGCAGACAGGCGTGCGCGAGTGCCGGGTAGGACCAGGTGCTCACCTGCAGCGCCGTGCCGACGTCCTCCCACGAGGTCCCGAGCACCCCCTGTCCGAGGGCAGCCGCGGGGGCGAAGCCGATGGCGTGCAGGACGCCGTCGAGGCCGTCGACGTGCTCGCGGACCCGGCCCTCGAGCGCGGCGAGGTCCTCGGTCGACTGCACGTCGAGCTCGACCACGGGCGGCTCGCCGGGCAGGCGTCGGGCGATCCGCCGGGTCAGCGACAGCGACCGCCCGAAGCCGGTGAGGACGACCGTGGCCCCCTGCTCGGCTGCCGTGCGTGCGACCGAGAAGGCGATCGAGGAGTCGGTGAGGACACCGGTCACGAGCAGGCGCTTGCCGTCGAGGATCACGAGGAGGGCTCCGGGGTGAGGTGGTCGGCGAGCAGGGTCTGGGCGTCGCGGCTCGCGGTCCAGAAGACGCCCGACGGAGGCAGGACGGCGAGGGTCGAGCAGGGCAGGGCGGCCGCGAGGTCGCGGGCGACGTCGACGGCGTGCAGCGGGTCGTCCTGCTGGGCGAGCACGAGGGCGGGTGCGTGCACGGCTGCGAGCCCCGCGCGGTCGCCCAGCGGCGCGTCCGGTCCCGCCGGTCGCGGTGCAGGCCTCGTGCACAGGGACGCCGCCCGTCGCCCCACCAGGCTCGCGATCCCGCGACGGTCGCGCCAGACGGGCGGCACCTCGGCGAGCAGCAGCGAGGTGACCTGCTCGACGTCGCCGGCGTCGATGGCGTCGCCCAGCAGGCGGACCCGGGCCGTGGCGCCGTCGGCCCGGGCGTCGTCGAGGGCTGCCGGCAGGACGAAGGCCAGGCGGACGAACCGGTCCGGCTCGCGGACGAGGGCGCGGAGCAGGGCGCCGGCCCCGAGGGAGACGGCGCAGACACGGTCGGCCCGGACGGCGTCCGCGACGAGCAGCAGGTCGTCGGCCAGGGCGTCGTAGGTCCAGCCACCGGGGAGGTCGTCGCTGCTGCCGTGGCCGCGGAAGGTCATCAGCACGCGGGTCCCGGAGAGCCGGGCCGCCAGGGGTCGCGTCTCGGCGGACGAGCCCCCGAGCCCGTGCGCCAGCACCGTCACGGGCAGCCCGTCGCCGACGACGTCGACCGCCAGTCCGTCGATCCTCTCCGGGACCGCGGTCAGCACTAGAGCGGCCCGTTGCGGTGGGTCCCGCGGCGGTCGCCGAGGGCCCGCAGGGCGTCGAGCAGCGCGGTCCGGGTGTCGGACGGCTCGACGACGGCGTCGACCGTGCCGGACGACAGGGCACGGGCCAGGCCGCCGGTGGTCGCCTCGTGCTGTGCGGCCAGCCGGAGCACCAGCGCCGCGCGGGCGGAGGGGTCGCGCTCGACGGCGAGCTCGCGCCGGTGCAGCACCTCGACCGCGGCGGACGCTCCCATGACGTCGACCTGGGCGCCGGGCCAGGCGAGCACCCGGTCGGCCCCGAGGCCCTTGCTGCCCATGGCGATGAACGCGCCGCCGTAGGCCTTGCGGAGCACGACGGTGAGGCGCGGGACGGTGGCGGCCGCGTAGGCGTGCAGGAGCTTCGCGCCTCGACGCAGGACCCCGACGTCCTCCTGGCTGACACCGGGCAGATAGCCGGGGACGTCGACGAGGAACACCAGCGGCACGCCGAGGCTGTCGCACCACTGGACGAAGCGACCGGTCTTGTCACCGCTGTCCGCGTCCAGGCAGCCGGCGAGGGTCTGGGGGTCGTTCGCCACGACGCCGACCGTCCGTCCACCGAGCCGTCCCAGGGCGGTGACCGCCTGCGGGGCCCAGGACGGGGACAGCTCGAGGACGCTGCCGCTGTCCAGCAGCGCCCGCACGACGGTGCGGACGTCGTAGGACTTGCGCGGCTCCTCCGGCACGAGGGGGCCGGGGTCGGGACGCTGTTCGGGGACGGCCACGACCGTCCCCTGGTCGCCGAGCAGCCGCACCAGTCGCCGTGCGGTGTAGAGCGCCTCGTCGTCGGTGGGTGCGCAGACCGCACTGACACCGCTGCGCCGGCCGTGCGTCTCCGGCCCGCCGAGCCGTTCGGCGTCGACGTCCTCCCCGGTCACGCGGCGCACGACGTCGGGACCGGTGACGAACAGGCGCCCCGCCGGCCCCTGCACGACGACGTCGGTCAGCGCCGGTCCGTAGGCGGCTCCTCCGGCCGCGGGACCGAGGACGACGCTGATCTGCGGGACGCGGCCGCTGGCCCGCACCTGCGCCGCGAACAGCCGCCCCACGGCGTCGAGCCCGGACACGCCTTCGCGGAGCCGGGCGCCGCCGGAGTGCCACACCCCGACGACGGAGACGCCGCGGTCCACGGCCAGGTCGGTCGCGGCCGCGATGACCAGAGCCGACTCCTCGCCCAGCGCGCCGCCCTGCACGGTCGGGTCGGTGGCGAAGGCGATCACGTCGACGCCGCGGACGGTGCCCTCGACGACGCGCACGCCGTCGGCGTCCTGCAGGACCTCCTGAGCGTCGAGCAGGGCGGTCAGCCGCTGGACGACGACGGGGGCGGCGCGGACCGGGGTGAGGGTCATCGCGTGAACAGCAGGGAGACGTCGTGGCCGCCGAAGCCGAAGCTGGTCGACAGCGCGGTCTCGTGCGCGTGCTGCCGCGGGACGACGCGCACGGCGTCGACGTCGGCCTCGTCGTCGGGGTCGTCGAGGTTGCGGACCGGCGGGACGACACCGTCCCGCAGGGCGACGACGGCGGCGACCGCCTCGACCGCTCCCGCCGCCCCGAGCAGGTGCCCCGTGCAGGACTTCGTGGCCGTGACCGGCGGACGGTGTGACCCCAGAGCGAGGCCGAGGGCGCGGGCCTCGGCGACGTCGCCCAGCGGGGTGGACGTCGCGTGCGCGTTGACGTGGCCGACGTCGGCAGCCGCGATGCCGGCGTCGCGCAGGGCCAGCACGATGCTCGCGGCGGCGCCCCGTCCGGACGGGTCGGGCGCGGTGGTGTGGTGGGCGTCCGAGGTCGTGCCGGCACCCGCGAGGTGGGCGTGCACGCGGGCGCCTCGGCTGCGGGCGTGCTCCTCGGTCTCGAGCACGAGGACGCCCGCGCCCTCGCCGAGGACGAAGCCGTCGCGGCCCTTGTCGTAGGGGCGGGACGCGGCCTCGGGAGCGTCGTGCCGGGTCGACAGCGCGCGCATCTGGGCGAAGCCGGCCATCGGCAGCGGGTGCACGCAGGCCTCGGCGCCACCGACGACGGCGACGTCGGCGAGCCCGGACCGCAGCAGCCGCAGGCCCTGGGCGAGGGCCTCCGCGCCGGACGCGCAGGCGCTGACCGGGCAGTGCACGCCGCCGCGGGCGCCGAGCTCGAGGCCGACGGTGGCGGCCGGTCCGTTCGGCATGAGCATCGGGACCAGGTGCGGGCTGACGCTGCGCGGTCCCTTCTCGCGGAGCCGGTCGGCCTGGCCGAGGATCGTCAGCGCGCCGCCGATGCCCGACCCGACGACGACGGCCAGCCGCTCCGGGTCGACGTCGGGCGCCCCGGCGTCGGCCCAGGCCTCCCGGGCGGCGACGAGGGCGAGCTGCTGCACGCGGTCGAGGGTGCGGGCCTCGAGCCGGTCGAGCCGACCGTCCAGGTCGACCGTCGCCGCGAGGCGGACCGGCTGGTCGGCGAACTCGGGCTCGTCCAGCAGCCGCACCCCGGAGCGGCCGGCCAGCAGCCCCTCGGTCAGGGCGTCGACGTCGGGACCGAGCGGCGTGAGGGCACCGAGCCCGGTGACGGCGACCGCCGTCACGCGACGCCAGCCTGCTGGATGTACGCGACGGCCTCGCCGACGGTGGCCATCTGCTCCAGCGCCTCGTCGGGGATGCGGATCCCGAAGCGCTCCTCGCAGGCGACGACGACCTCGACCATCGTGAGGCTGTCGACGTCGAGGTCGGCCTCGAAGCGGGCCTCGGGGACGACGGCGTCGGGGGCTGTGCCGGCGACCTCGTGCAGGACCTCGGCGAGGCCGGTGACGACGTCGGCGGGGGAGAGGCTGGTGGTCATGAGGGACTCCTCGACTAGGGGCACCGGACGACCTGTCCGGCGGCGGTGAGCCCGGCGCCGAACCCGAGCAGCAGCACCGGGTCGCCCCGGCGCACCTGCCCGAGCTCGACGAGCCGGGAGAGGGCGAGCGGCACGGAGGCCGCACTGGTGTTGCCGCTGTCGACGACGTCGCGGGCGACGACGACGGAGTCGGGCAGCTTCAGGCTCTTCACGAGCGACTCGGTGATCCGCAGGTTCGCCTGGTGCGGGACGAACGCGGCGAGGTCCTCCAGGGCGATCCCGGCCCTCTCGCAGGCGGCTCGCGCCAGGGGCGGGATCGCCGTGGTGGCCCAGCGGTAGACGGCCCGGCCGTCCATGCGCACCACGGGCGGGTACCCCGCGGTCTCGAGCACGCCGGCGGAGGCGCCGTCGCTGCTCCACACCACCGGGCCGATCCCGTCCTGCTCCGTGGCACTGACGACCGCGGCTCCCGCGCCGTCCCCGAACAGGAACGCCGTGCTCCGGTCGTGGCGGTCGAGCACGTCGCTGAACCGCTCCGACCCGACGACGACGACGTGGCGCGCCGTGCCTCCCCGGACGAGGTCCGCCGCGAGCGCGAGGCCGTAGGTGAAGCCGGCGCAGGCAGCGCCCAGGTCCAGGGCGCCGCTGCCGCACGTGCCGAGCAGGTGCGCCACAGAGGCGGCGGCACCCGGGACGGCGTGCGTGAGCGTGCAGGTGGCGACGAGGACGAGGTCGACGTCGGCGGGGTCGACCCCGGCCGAGGCGAGCGCCTTGCCCGCGGCCGAGGCGGCCATGGTCACGACGGTCTCGTCCGGGGCGGCGACCCCTCGGGTGACGATGCCGCTCCGGGCGCGGATCCAGTCGTCGGAGGACTGCGTCCGCGCCGCGACCGCGACGTTGTCCTCGCGGTGCGCCGGCCGGTGCGCGCCCAGACCGGTCAGCGCCGCGCCGGTCACGCCCGGACCGGCAGGTCCGCGGCACCGCGCAGCGCGACGACGTCGACCCCGGGCAGGGCGCGCTTGGCCAGACCCGACAGCGTGCCCCCGGGCGCGAGCTCGACCACCCGGTCGGCGCCGAGGGCGGACAGCCGGGCGAGGCAGAGGTCGAAGCGCACAGGGGACACCAGCTGGTCGACGAGCCGCGCGAGGAGGGCAGCGCCGTCCCGCAGGACTGCGCCGTCGGCGTTCGCGACGACGTCGCAGTGCGCGTCCCGGCGCGGGAGGGCTGCCAGGACGTCCCGCACCGCCGGGACCGCGGGCGCCATGGCCGGCGTGTGGAAGGCGCCGCTGACCTCGAGCCGACGGACCCGGCTCCTCGCGGGAGGGTCCGCGGCGAGGGCGTCGAGCGCCTCGACCGGACCGCCGAGGACGACCTGCCCGGTGACGTTCACCGTGGCGGCGGTCAGCCCCAGCGCGAACGCCCGGGCGAGGACCTCGTCCGCCTCGCCGCCGAGCACAGCGGCCATCCCGGTGGGAGCCAGGGCGGCTGCCGCAGCCATCGCGGCGCCCCGGGTCGCAGCGACCTGCACGGCCTCGTCGGCGGTCAGGACCCCCGCGAGAGCCAGGGCGGCGAGCTCTCCGACGCTGTGTCCGCAGACCGCGTCGGGCACGAGGCCGGAGGCGCTCAGCAGGGCCGCGGCAGTGAGCAGCGGCTGGGCGACCGCGGTGTCGCGGACCTCCTCCGCCGACGCCGTCGTGCCGAGCCGGAGCAGGTCCAGGCCGGTGAGCGAGGACCAGCGGGCGAGGTCGTCGAGGGCGCCGGGCAGCTCGAGCCAGGGCAGCAGCATCTCGGGGGACTGGGCTCCCTGACCGGGAGCGAGGAGGACGAGCACGTGACCGAGCCTGCCCGTCGCGGGAGCCTGCGGCGGAGCCGACGCCGACCGAGTACCGCTCAGTACGTTGGAGGAACCCCACAACGGCCCAGCACGAGGGCGACCCGGACGACCTGGGCGTCCCGCGGTGCCATCAGGTCGCGGCCGATCAGGTCGAGGACCTTCCGCAGCCGGTACCGGACGGTGTTCGCGTGCAGGAACAGCGATCGCGCCGTGCCCTCGACCGACGTGCCGGAGGACAGGTAGGCCGAGGCGGTCACGAGGAGGTCGCCGGGTGCGTCGGCCAGCGGGGCGTAGACCTCGGCGACCAGGCTGGCCTGAGCGGTGTCGTCCCCGAGGAGGGCCCGCTCGGCGAGCAGCGCGTCGGCCCGGACCGGCCTCGGCGCCTCCGGCCAGGCGGCCACGGCACGCAGTCCTGCCAGCGCTTCCCGTACCGAGGAGGCGGCCGACAACAGGTCCGGGGCCGTGGGTCCGACCACCACGGGTCCGGCGGGCAGGGTGGCGGCGAGGGCGGTGACGCACGCGTCCTCAGCACCCCGGCCTCCGGCGACGGCCAGCAGCCCGCCGGCCGCTTCCCCGAGCAGGACGTGGACGCCGGCGTGCCGGGCGACGCTCCGCACCCGGTCGGCCGCCGCCGCCGGCTCCTGCTCCGACGAGAAGGCCAGGGCGACGACCCAGTCGACCCTCGACCAGCCGAGCGAGACGGCACGCGACGCCGTGAGCTCCCCGACCGTGCCGCGCACGAGCGCCTCGACGATGCCCGCCTCGACGCGGGCGTCCCAGGCGCCGCGCGCCTCGGCGGCCGCGGCGTAGACCTCGGCGGCGGCGAACGCGACCTCACGCGAGTAGCGGAGCACCTGCTCGGTCAGGGCGGGGACCTCGTCGGCGGCGGCCAGCTCCGAGACGTGCTCCTCGACGACCTCCACCATGGTCCGGATCAGCTGGACCGTCTGCTTCAGGTTGACGTGCCGCGCGAGCTCGGGAGGCGCCACCGAGAAGACCCCGGCCCCGACCTCGCGCACCGCACGCTCGTCCCGCAGCCAGGCGGCGAAGACCGACAGGCCGGCCTGCACGACGAGGCCGACGTCGGCGCGCTGCTGGGCCGGGAGCGCCTTGAACCACGGGAGCCCCTCCATCCGCCGGACGGCGGCGGTGCTCAGGGCACCGGACGCCCGCTCCAGCCTGCGGGAGGTGGCGGCGCGGTTCACCGGCGGCGCGGTCGCGCGGGCAGCGGGAGGGTCACGGCCCAAGACTGGCACCGTCCGGGGCAGGTGCGAGCCGCGCCCGGCCGAGCGGGCCGGCCTCGTACGTGCGAGACAGCAGGGGCGGCGGGGCGTGGAGCTGCTCCTCGAAGACGGCGTACGTGCTCTGCGCGACGGCCGATCAGGTGCAGCGGCCCCACCCGGTGAGCGCGCTCGAGTCCGGTCGCCCGACAGCGGCTGGCGCCGAGTTCAGCGGACCGGTCCGGACGCCCCGCCCGGCCTCTGGCGGCGGGCACGTCCTGCGTAGAGGTCCTCGTCCGCCCGCTGGACCATCGTCTCGCTCGTGTCTCCCCGGACGTACCCGCTGAACCCGAAGCTCGCTGACGCCCCGCTGTCGCCGCCCTGCAGCAGCGCGTGCACCCTGCCAGCGAGCGTGGCGGCCCGTCCCGGTCCGGTCCCCACCAGGACGCAGACGAACTCGTCGCCGCCGTAGCGCAGGACGAGGTCGCTCCCGCGGACGCCGTCGAGGAGTGCTCCTGCGACCCGACGCAGGACCGCGTCCCCCGCAGGGTGGCCGAGGACGTCGTTGGTCTTCTTGAGCCCGTCCACGTCCACGAAGGCGACGGACAGGGGCTGCCCGGTGCGCTCGGCGCGGGCGAGCTCGCGGTCGAGCTCCATGAGCCCGGGCCCGCGCAGGTAGACGCCGGTCAGGGCGTCGAGTGCATCGAGGGCGCGCTCGTCTGCGGCTGCGGCCCGGTCGTGCAGGGCGATCTGGCGGTCGCGCCCGGACTCGTCACGCTGTCGCGCGCTGGCCTCCCGGTCGGCGCTGGCGTGGTCACGGTCCTGGTCTGCGTGTTCGCGCTCGCGGCGCCCCGCGCGGCGGTCGCTGAGCGCGGTCCCTCGGTCCTGCTCGGCCCGGCTGCGTCCGGCTGCCCCCGCGGCCCGGTCGGTGAGAGCGCTGTCCCTGTCGTGCACCGACTGCTCGCGGTCGGCCGCTCCGGAGCGTCGGCCCTCCTGACCGGCGCCACGGTCTCTGCCTGAGGACGCTCGGTCGAGCAGGCCGGCGTCGCGGTCGGACAGCGCTGCGGTGCGGTCCAGCTCGGCGATACGGCGCTCCTGCGCGCTGGCCTGCCGGTCCGACAGGGCGTGCCCCCGGTCTGCCGCCGCCTGCCCGAGCACCTCCACCAGGCGCTCGCGCCCGTGGTCGGGGTCCGCCGCGCGGTCCCGGGACAGCGCACGCGCATCCCGCAGTGCGGCCTGGTGGTCGCGGCGCGCTGCCTGCACGTCGCGCAGGTCGGCTGCCAGGTCACGGTCGTGTCCGGCGTCGTCCCGGTCGTGGCCGCTCGCGTCGCGAAGAGCTGCCGCGTGGTCACCGACGTCGCTGGTGGCGTCGCGCCGGTCGCTCGCGTCGTCGCGATCGTCCGCCGCCTGGTCGCGCACGACGGCGTCGTCGTCCAGCTCCTGCGTGGCGACGTCCTGGCCCACTGCCGAACGGTCCCGTCCTCCTGCCGCCCTGTCGCGACGCGTGCTGCTGATGTCGCGCCGCGACGCGGCCAGGTCGCCTCGGGCGCTGGCCTCGTCGCGCGCGTCGCCCACCGTGTCGCGGCGCTGGCTCTCGGCGTCCCGCGCGGTCCCGGCGTCGTCGCGCTCCAGGGCTCGGCCGTCGCCGTGCCGGCCGCGGGGACTCATGCCGGCTCGTCGGGGCAGGGCAGGCGCGTGAGGGACCCCGTGGACCGCGGCCTCCAGCTCGAGCGGCTGGCTCGTGCCGCCGAGCGCGGAGCGGCGCAGCCACAGCTGGTCGTGGGTGAGCCCGGCCTGCTGTGAGGCCAGGTCGAGGCGGGTCTGCTCGTCGTCGTCCCGAGCATCCAGAGCGGGCTCCACGGGGGTGTCCTGGTCGAGCGCCTCGATCTGCCCGCACGAGCCCAGCGTCGCGGCGTCCAGGCACGGCCCCTCACCCGTCGCGTACTGGTCCTGCTCCACCTGCAGGACGACGTCGTTGCCGGCCGCCACGGTCTGATCTCGCCCGCCGGCACGACCACCGCGGGCGCCCTGCTGCAGCTGCACCGCCCCGCTGAGCAGACCGCTCACGGGTGCGTTCGCTCTCGGGGCACGTCGGGTCCGTTCTGCGAGGCAGTGGGCAGTGGGCCCTCAGGTTCGGTCGACGGCGTGGTCAGCATCCCAGACACGTCAACCGCCCGACGGTCCCGTCCGAGACCGCGTCGAGCGGACTCGCGGCACCGGTGGACAGGGTCCAGCAGTCGACCGGACAGGAGCGGTGCCTGCATCCGGCCTCCGTGCAGCAGACGGGCCGGGTGGCGGACACGGCCATCGGGACGCGCCAGCCGCAGTTCGTGGCCCGACGCTGGAGGACGGCCCTGAGGGGAAGCGCGGTCGTGCCAGCTGCACGTCGAGGGTGACGACCTCGGCACGCTGCCCCTGTCCAGCAGGGACGCGTGTGGCTCGACGAGGCTTCCGAGCACGTCGGGCTGCTGCTCGCGTGCTGGGCGCCGGGGTCGCACGGCCGGCAGCTCCGCACGTCCCGGCGGCACGGGGCCGGACGAGCGGAGGCTCGGCCGTCGCCGACCGTGGAACACCGCCCGACCTGCCGGCGCTGTGGCAGCGGGCGCGACCGTCCGATCGACGAGGAGAGGCACTCCGTGCTCGCAGCAGCGAAGTCCACCAGTCCCGCTCCCGACCGCGCACCCACGCCGGTCCGACAGCCTCCCGAGGACGCCCACGCCCTCGTGGTCGGGGCCAGCGGCATCACCGGCTCCGCCCTGGTGGAGCAGCTCGCCGACTCCGGCTGGCGCGTGTCGGGCCTGTCGCGCTCGCCCGTGCCCGGCTCACGCGCTGAGCACGTGGCAGCGGACCTGCGGTCGCCGGAGTCCCTGGCGGTCGCCCTGGCAGGCCTGCGTCCGACGCACGTGTTCTTCACCGCCTGGTCGCGCCAGGAGACCGAGGCCGAGAACATCCGGGTGAACGCCGGGATGGTCCGTGACCTGCTCGCGGTCCTCGGCCCGCAGGGCGCGCTGTGCCACGTCGCCCTGGTCACCGGTCTGAAGCACTACCTCGGGCCGTTCGAGGCGTACGGGCAGGGCGACGTCCCCGACACGCCGTTCCTGGAGGACGCGGAGCGCCTGCCGGTCGACAACTTCTACTACGCCCAGGAGGACGAGCTGTTCGCCGCCGCCGCGGTCCACGGGTTCACCTGGAGCGTCCACCGCTCCCACACCGTGATCGGGCACGCGGTCGGCAACGCCATGAACCTCGGCTCGACACTGGCCGCGTACGCCGGCATCCAACGACACCTCGGGCGGCCGTTCGTCTTCCCCGGCTCCCGCGCGCAGTGGGACGGCGTCGTCGACCTCACCGACGCCGACCTGCTCGCCGACCAGCAGCTCTGGGCCGCGACCACCCCGGCCGCGGCCGACACCGCGTTCAACACCGTCAACGGCGACGTCGTCCGGTGGCGACGCCTGTGGCCGCGCCTGGCAGCCCACCTCGGCGTCGAGCCGCAGGGCCCGGCAGACGTCCCGCAGCCGCTCGAGCAGCAGATGGCCGGCGTCGAGGACGTGTGGGCCGAGCTCGTGGCGGCCCACGGCCTCGTCGAGCCCGACCTCGCCCGCGTGGCCTCCTGGTGGCACACCGACGCCGACCTCGGCCGCGAGATGGAGGTCGTCGCCGACATGACCCGCAGCCGGCTGCTCGGCTGGACCGGCTACGTCAGCACCGAACGAGCACTGCTCGCTCTCGTCGACCGGTACCGGAGCGAGCGCCTCGTCCTCTGAACGACGGCGCGGGAGCATCCGTGCTGGCCGCCTGTCGGCCCGCCGACCGGCTCGCCCGGTGGCTAGGGCCGGGGATCAGCGGGTCGACGTGGTGACCGCCCTCGCGCAGTGCTCATGCGTGCCCTTCGTGTCACCCCGTCGGGCACGGCCGGTGACGAGAGCGGCGCGCCGCGTCATGCAGCGTCTCCCGCGCCGGGGCCCTCGACTGCCGGGCTGATCGGGACGTGGGCGGTGAGGAAGGCGAGCTGGTCGGAGAGGGTGGTGGCGAAGTACGGCTCGACGTAGGGGTCGAAGTGGCCGCAGGAGTAGATCCGGACGGTCGCCTGGGCCATCCGTCTAGCGGCCTCCTCCGCGACGCCGCGAGGCGTCACGGCGTCGTGCTCGGCGATCTGGACCAGCGCTGGGCAGGCGACTCGGGCGGCGTGCCTGATCGGTGAGTACCGGCCGATCGTGAGGCCGATACGGGCCGCGACGTGCTGCGGGTAGTCGCCAGGTGCGAGGCCCGCTGCGGCGATCTGCGTGGCCAGGCCGGGAACGGCGTCGGGGCTGGTCATCACGGCGGTGCTGCCGGGCACCCCGACGGCCTCGACGTACACGGGCTCACGGCCGAGCAGGGCGGCGGCCTGGTCGCGCAGCGCGAGCGGCGCGAGACGGAGCGAGGACCGCAGCCCGGTCGCCCGGACGGCGGCGGGTCCGCTGACGTGCGGGACCTGCGCGATGATGGCGGCGAGATCCTCGCCCTGGCCCGCGAGGGTGATGACGTGGCCGCCGCCGAACGAGGTCCCCCAGGCGACGACCCGCTGCGCGTCGGCTCCCGGCAGCGTGCGGGCGAACTGCAGCGCCGCGCGCCAGTCCTGCAGCTGCATCTGCACGTCCAGGACCTGACGGGGCGTCCCGTCGCTCTCGCCGAAGCCCCGGTAGTCGAAGACCACGACGACGTAGCCGACGGCGGCGAACTGCTCGGCGTAGGCGTACAGCCGAAGCGCCCGGACGCCGCCGAAGCCGTGCCCCATGACCACGACCGGGCGCCGTGACGCGCCGTCGGGCAGGTACGTGCGGGCTGCGCACCGCACCCCCTGGGAGGCGAAGGACTCCTCATGCGTCTTGAACGTCATGCAAGAGACGCTACCGCTTCTTGAGCGTCAGTCAAGATAGGGTCGGGCTCATGCCCGCGAACCGTCGTCCGGTCGATCGGCAGGCCAAGCGCGACGAGATCGTCCGGGTGGCGGCGGGACTGTTCACCGACGTCGGGTTCGACGCGACGCCGATGGCGCAGCTCGCTGCCGCCGCCGGCGTCACGACCAACACCGTCTACTGGTACGTCGAGGACAAGGACGCTCTGCTGGTCGCGGTCCTGGACCTGCTGCTGGCCGAGGCGCTGCAGGAGTACGAGCAGCAGGACGGCGCGCCTCTGCACGAGCAGCTGCTGTGGGCGGTGGACCGCCTGCAGCGGTTCCACAGGCTGGTCTCCGTCGTCCATGTCCGAGCCGCCGTGGCAGCCGTCGTGGCTGCCTGGCACGACCAGTTCCACGCGCTGGCCGACGCACTGCTCGCGGACGGCTTCCGTCGGGCAGGAGTCGCCGAAGCCGACCTGCCGGCGGCCGGTCGCACGGGGACGTACGTCCTCGAGGGGCTGCTCACGCACCCGCAGGACGAGACAGACCGGCGTGCCGTCCTCCGCATGCTGACGACCATCGCCGCACCCGGCTGACGGACCTGTCAGCACCCCAGCGACGCTGTCGTCGCGGACGTGCTGCCGAGGACGACGGGCCCAGCTGGCCGGACTCCGGGGCGGGGCGGGCGGGAGGTGCGCCACGAGGGGTGCCGGTCGGAGCTGGTGCCGGGCCTGTCAGGGCGCACGGGGCCCAGCGCCCGTCCCGTCGTCGTCCGTACGGGCGCGGCTGCTCAGACGTGCAGGACGCTGCTGACAGGGCGGCGCCCCGTGCCGGGGCTGCCGGGGCCGGTGGGGTACCCGGCGCGGAGCAGCATCTGGGGTCGTCCGACCAGCCCGAGCTCTTCGACCAGCTGCCAGCGGGTCCCGGGGAGCTCGAGCACCTGCGTCTGGGGGTTGACGACCAGCCCTGCGGCTGTCGCGGTCAGCAGGACCCGGCTGAGCGCCCCCCCGGCGCGGGCCCAGTCCTCCGGCGAGTCGCTGTCGGTGCTCAGGATCAGGACGAGCGGGTGCTCGGCGACGGGCGGCTCGTCCGTCTGCTGCGCCGGGGCAGTGACCGGTTCGAAGTCGCGGAGCGCGAGGTTCGAGCCGCGGTGGCGGGCGTGACCCGGGAGCGCTCCGGACGGGACACCGTCGTCGGGGTACGCGGCGGACCGCACCCACGCACGCATCTCGCGGCGGGCATCCGGGTCGTTGCGCAGCGACGTGTCGGCCCGCGCGACGACGCCCTCGAGGGCGAACACGCGGTCGTGCTCGCGCTCGGCGGTAGGTGCGCCCCGTCGAGCGATGCGGCCGCCTGGAGCTGCTCGACGACGCCGTCGGGCACCGGTGCGGGGTCGAACGCGGTGCGGTCGGTCCGGCGCAGGAGGACGGCCTCGAGCAGCTGCTCCTCGTGCTCGCTGGTCGGGAGCGCGTCGCTGACCGTCAGGACCGCGACGTGGTCCGGGTCGCCCGGGTGGACGCTCCAGTCGACCGAGCAGTCCAGTCCGAGGCCCCGGACCGACAGGCGTGCGTGGTCGACCGCCGCGCCACAGCTGATCCGGAGCTCGCGCCCGAGCGGGTCCTCGACCGGGAGCCGCCTGGTGGGGTCGACCCGGACGTGCAGGGCGTCGTCGCGGAGCTGGAAAAGCCACGGCTGGGTGTTGTGCACCGAGGGTGCACGGACCGCGGCTCCCAGGACGTGGGTGAGCTGGTCGGGGGTCACGAGGTGCGCGGCGCGTGGACGACGACGACCGGACACCTCGCGTGGGTGACGCAGTGCAGCCCGACGCTGCCCAGGAGCATGCCGCTGAGCTCGCCGAGGACCTGCTCGTCGTCGTCGGTGAACTCCTGGCCGTCGTGCTTGTCGGTGAGGTAGAGGTTGCCGAACACGACCTCGCCGACGCGGACGGGGACGCCCAGGAACGTCCGCATCGGAGGGTGCTCGGCGGGGAAGCCCACCGCAGCGCCGTGCCGGTTGAGGTCGGCCAGGCGCAGCGGCTGCGGGGACACGAGCAGCTCGCCGAGGACGCCCAGGCCCGTCGGGGTCCGGCCGATGCGCATGGCCGTCACGTCGTCCACACCCACGGTGATGAACTCCGACAGCCCCTCACCGGAGGAGTCGACGACGCCGAGAGCGCCGTAGCGGGCCTGGACCAGCGTGACCGCCGCCTCCACCAGGTGCCGCAGGACGACCGGCAGCTCCAGGTCGGAGCCGACGGCGCGTACGGCGTCGAGCAGGCGCGAGGCAGGAGTCACGATGGCGACGTCCGGGCTGAGCTGGTCATCTGCGCCTTCGAGCCCCGGCGTGCGTCGGGTGCGCTCCCACTGTCGCAGACGGTGGGGTCAGCGGGGGGTCGGGGCGTCGCAGTACTCCTCCTCCTCCACCAGCTCTGCCCACGTGCTGACGCGTGCCAACCAGACCGCGATGGCGTAGCCCACGACGCCGGTGGCGACCGCACCGAGCACGACTGCTCCTGGGTGCTGCAGCGGCATGCCCTCCACCGTCTGACCGGTCACGAGCGGCACCGCCGACCAGCCGGCCGGTGCGGGGTCCCGCACGCGCTCAGCGCAGCCACGGCTGCGCCTCCACGATCGGGAGGGCGGACCAGCGGCTCCCGAGCCACCCGGCTGTGCGGCCGGCGAGCAGGGCGACGACGACCAGGCCGAAGGCGCTGATGACGTGGTCGTCGACGAGCGGGTTGGTCGAGCGGGTCGCGACGCCGTCGGCGAGCGTGCCGGGCGGCCAGACGGCGAACCACATGAGGGTGAGGAGGAGGACGCCCGAGACCGCGGCGGGCCGCAGGGCGACGCCGAGCAGCAGCGCGGTGCCGATGCCGAGCAGGGCAGCCATGAACAGCCAGTCCACCGCCGCGATGCCGGACAGGCTGTGGAAGAAGCCCTGCAGCGGGCCGGAGGCGCCCTCGAGGAAGCCCGTGGTCGGTGAGCCGCCGTGGGTCCAGGCGCGCTCGCTCGGGGTCGCGTAGCCGAGGCCGAAGAGCTTGTCGAGGAAGGCCCAGAGGAACTGGGAGCCGAGGGCGAGGCGGAGCCCGACGAGCCCGACCTCCGCGAGGGTGGACCGGCTCTCGCGCTGGCTGGCGCGGAGGTCGGGGAGAGCCTGGAGCGTCGTGGTCATGGTGCGGGCCTCCTGTGCGTGGGGTGTGTGCACAGGCTCTGGCTCGGGGCGCATCGGCGACAGGGCCGAAGGTCATGCGTCGGCAGGCCATGACGTCAGCCACGCGACGCGAGCACCTGCCGCTCCGGTGACGACGACCACGACGCCGGTCGCCGGGCACCCCGCAGGGTCGTCCGGGGAGCCCGGCTGCCGCGCACGAGCAGGCCCTCGTGGCCGGCCGGCAGTGGCCTGTGTCGTCGCACCTGGATCGCCGGGCGCCACCGAGCCTGTCAGGAGTCGGCGAACGCGAACAGGGTGCCGTTCGTGGAGCCGATCAGCAGCGTGCCGTCGGAGGTCAGCGCCGGGTAGCTGGCGACGATGCCGCCGACGTCGGCGTCCCAGAGCCGCTGCCCGTCGGGCCCGAAGCCGTACACGTGTCCGTCGGCGGTACCCACGTAGGCGTCGCCACGCTCGTCGACGAGCGGGGCGGTCCAGATCCCGGTGCCGGAGCTGGTCGTGCCCTGGCTCTTCGGCGTGCCGAGGTCGCGGTGCCGGACCTTGCCGGTGGCGGCGTCCAGGACGTCGAGGTAGCCCAGGTGGTCGCCGAACCAGGCGGTCCCGTCGCGGACGACGGCGGAGGAGTACGTCCAGTCGCCGCGGTCGAAGCGCCAGCGGACCCGGCCGTCGGGGGCCAGCCCGTACTGGTCGTCGGCGTTCGTCCCCAGCACCACCGTGCCGTCGCTGCCGACGGCGGGGGACACCTCGATCGTGTCCCGGGCCCGGAAGCGCCAGGCGGTCCGGGCCGTGTCGCCGTCGTCGCGCACCGCCACGAGCTGGTCGTCGTGTGCGACGTAGACGGTCCCGTCCGGGGCGACGGCGGGGCTCGAGTACGAGGTGCCGCCGAACGAGGTGGTCCACGCGGTCCGGTGCTGGCCGGCGGGGCCGACGTCGAGCGCGCGCAGGCCGCCGCCGGTGTCCGCGACGTAGACGCGGCCGCGGACGGCGGCCGGGGAGAGCACGAACGCGTCGAAGTGCTCCTTCCACAGCAGCCGGCCACGTGAGGTCAGGGCGTGCAGGTCGTTGCCCGGGCCGGGCCACAGCACGGTGCCGTCCGGGAGGACGGTGGGGCTGGTGCTCAGGTCGCTGCCGTAGCCGCCGCCCCCGTCGTAGGTCCACCGGTCCTCGCCGGTCGCGGGGTCGAGGGCGTGCAGGACGCCGCCGTTGCTCGACGCCAGCACGAGACCGTCGATCCCGACGACGGCGCCGGGCACGACCGCTCCCTCGAGCTCCCGCTGCCAGGTGACGTGGCCGGACTGCGGGCCGGTCGTGACGGCGGGTGAGGTGTGGCCGGCATCGCCGAACGCGCTCGGCCACGCCGAGACGGGCGCGACCGGCAGCGCCCGGAACCGGCCGGGCTCGAGGTCGGGCTCGGCCCCGCCCGGACCGACCCGGCAGCCGGCGACCAGCAGGGCGAGCACGAGCACGGCCGACCTGCAGCGCCGCACCTCAGACTCCGCTCTGGACCCGGACCAGCACCCGGTGGTGCCCGCTGGCGCCGTCCGGGGCGACGTCGGCGACGGCGGCGGTCTGGACGTCGCCGAGCCGGTCGGTCGCCCGGACCTCCAGGACGTGGTCACCGGGCAGGGCGTCCCAGGACCAGCGCCACTGGCGCCAGGTGTCCTCGCTCAGCGCCCCGCCGAGCTCGGCGTCCTGCCACGGCCCGCCGTCGACGCGGACCTGCACGGACACGACACCACGGCCCCGGCCCGGGGCCCAGGCGGTCCCGCCCACCGTCGTCCGGCCGGGAGGCAGCAGGGTGTGGTCGCGGGGCACCTCGATCCGCGACGCGGTCTTGATCGGTCCGTCCTTCGACCAGCCGCGCGGGACCCAGTAGCCGTCGACGTCGCGGCGGGTCAGGGTGATCCGCTGCAGCCACTTGGTGGCCGACACGTAGCCGTACAGGCCGGGGACGAGCAGGCGGGCGGGGAAGCCGTGCTCGAGCGGGAGGGGCTCGCCGTTCATGGCGAGCGCGACCATGGCCGGACCCCCGTTGCCGGCGTAGGAGACGGGGAAGCCTGCCGTGAACCCGTCGACCGAGGTGCCCAGCACCTGCTGAGCGGTTCGCTGCACCCCGGCCCGGGACAGCAGGTCCCGGAGCAGGACGCCCTGCCAGCGGGCAGTGCCGACGAGGTCGCCGCCGACCTCGTTGCTGACGCACTGGATCGTGATGTCGGCCTCGACCTGGGGCATCGCCAGCAGGTCGGCGTAGGTCAGCGAGTAGGGACCGTCGACCAGCCCGTCGACGGTCAGCGACCAGGTCCCCGGGTCGACCTGGGGCACGACGAGAGCGGTGTCGATCCGGTAGAAGGCCGCGTTGGGGGTGAGCACCGGGGACACGCCGGGGACCCCGAGGTCGGCGGCCGCGAGGTCGCCGGGTGCGCGCCGCACCGGCACGGGCAGCCCGACGGCGGCGCGGAGCGCGTCCACCCTGGCCGACTGCGCGAGGTGTCGGACCACGCCGCCCCCGGCGAGGACCGCCGCAGCCGTCCAGGCGCTGCGCACCAGGAAGGCGCGGCGCTCGGTCACGGCCGGTCCGCGCAGCGGTCTCCTCGGGCCGGTAGCGAGCAGGAGCCGCAGCACCAGGGCCGTCCCGAGGGCCAGTCCGAGGGCGACGACGGTCGCGCCTGCGGGCCGGGCGTCCTGCTCGGGCAGCTGAGCCAGCAGGGCGAGGACGGCCAGGGCGCCGAGGAGCCCGCCGGTGACCGCTGGCCTGCGCCGGGCCGTCGCGCCACCGACCGCGGCCAGGACCCCGCACACGACGAGGACGCCGAGGAGCAGCAGCGGCTTGTCGGCCGTCCCGACCGCGCTGATCGCCGACCTGCGCAGCCCGTCGGGCGTGAGGTCGACGACGCGGTCGGCGACGGACAGCACCGGGCTGCTCCCGCCCGGCACGAGCCGGCCGAGCAGCTCGCCGGTGACCAGGCCCGCGGCGCCCGCGAGCAGGCCGGACGCCGGGTCGCGCAGCTTCACGAGCCGCTCCCCGCGCTGCGCCGTCGCCACCAGGACCGGCCGAGCGTGCTGACCACGGTCGTCGCGCCGACGACGGCCAGCGCGACGAGCAGGCCGGCGGTGTAGTCGCGCGGCAGGTGCGAGGGGTTGCCGGGCTTGACCCCGAAGCGGCCGACGAACGGGACCGCCACGAGCGTCAGGACCGCGGCGGCGAGCAGCGCCGCCTGCACCGGCGCCCGCAGCGCTCCGGGGACCACGCGCAGCGCGCGCCCGACGAGCAGCACGACCGGGACGAGGAGCAGGTCGTGCGCGAGGGCGCCGCCCACCAGCCAGGTCGCCCACCCGAGTGCGTCGCTGCCGGGGTCGCGGAGGACGCCCTGCAGGCCGTAGACCGCCATGCCCGTGCCGGCCGCGTACAGCGACCCGCGCAGGACCGACTCCGAGCGGGACGAGGAGCTCACAGGACCACCACCCGTCCGACCCACTTGGTCTGCAGCACACCCGGCCGGGACGGGGTGATCAGGCGCAGCGGGTACCCGTGGTCGGGGTGCAGGCGCTGTCCGTCCAGGCGCAGGGCCAGCAGGCTCTGCGGGTCGCGCACGTGCGTCGTCGGGACGACGGAGGACCGGTAGGGGCCGCCGCGCTGCAGCGAGTCGACCCGCACCGGTGGCCGCCCGGTGACGCCGGCCATGTCGAGCAGGTCGCCCAGGCGCACGCCGGTCCAGACGGCCGAGGCGCTCCAGCCCTCCACGCAGGCGATCGCGATCTCGTGCGACACCTGGGGCAGCGCCTCGAGGTCGGCCAGGGTGAGCTCGAGCCGCTGTCGGCCCTCGACGACGAGGCGGTAGTCGCCGCCGACGACGGTCGTGCCCGCCATCGCGGCGGTCGTGTTCACCGGCAGTCCCTGGGGCCCGCGGTCCGGCCGGCGCGGGGACAGCACGGACACGTCGCGCAGCGCCGGGACCGTCTGGCCGGCGGTCGCCAGGACGACCGCGCCGCTGGCCGCGCCGGTCACCCCGAGGAAGCCCCGGCGGGAGAGCCCCGGTGCGCTGTCGTCGTCGCCCAGTGCGGTGGCGAGCCCTCGACGGGCTGCGGTCAGCTTCGCGCCGATGTGCACCAGCAGGGCGCCGATCGTGATCCACGCGGACCAGTAGTGGACGA
Source organism: uncultured Actinomycetota bacterium (assembly GCA_963761655.1). Taxonomy (GTDB): domain Bacteria; phylum Actinomycetota; class Actinomycetes; order Mycobacteriales; family SCTD01; genus RYN-122. The sequence continues at coordinate 289,139 of CAVXHI010000011.1, read as the reverse complement.
CGGTGAAGAAGAAGCCGAAGGCGTACCAGCCGGCGATGTTCATGACACCGGTGACGAGCATGCTGACCGAGCCGCCGACCAGCAGCAGCAGCGAGCCGCGCTCGACGGCGTTGCCGACGTCCTTGGCCGGCGGCCACGCGAAGAAGCGGGGGTAGACGGTGAAGAGCTTCGCCAGCAGGACCGGGACCGATGCGAGACCCGTGAGCACGTGCAGGCCCTGCGTCCAGCGGTACAGGTCGACCGGGCGCGACGGGTAGGCGAACCAGGACGGCGGGTGCTGCACCAGGTGGCTGAACAGGCCGGTCAGGAAGCACGTCGCGAACAGGATGCCGAGCGCCCGCCCCAGCCGGGCGGCGACGGCCTCGTCGTGCAGCCGCGAACGGAACGACCCCTCCCGGAACGGCCCCACGCGCAGCGCGTCCGGAGGCGTGGGGAGCGGCAGCTCGGACAGGCGGCTCACGCGGCACCGACCGTGGTGCGCGTCCCGGCCGGGACGACCGGACGTCCGGCGACGGCCAGGACGGCGAACCAGCGTCCGGCGGTGCTCCGGACGGCTCCGGCGACGTCGAGCGCCGCGGCGCTGGCCACCTCGGCGACGTCGCCCGCCGACAGGCTCGCCCACGGGAACCAGCTGGTCTCCGGTGGCTCGCCGTCGCGCTCGAGCCGGACCAGGTGCCTGCGGCTGCGCACGGCCGGGGCCGACAGCTCGAGCACCACGCGGCCGTCCGGTGCCGCCAGCCGGGCGCAGCGGCGGAGCAGGGCGACCGGGTCGCCGCCGATCCCGATGTTGCCGTCGGCGAGCAGCACGGTCCCCCAGGCTCCGGTGTCGGGGACGGCCCCGAACACGTCCAGCTCCAGGGCGTCGGCGCCGCGGGCCCGGGCGAGCGACACGGCGACCGGGGCCACGTCGATGCCGAGCGCGGGGCGACCCGCGCGGTGCAGGGCGGCGGTCAGCCGACCCGGGCCGCAGCCGACGTCGAGCACCGTGCCCCCGCACAGCGACAGCAGGGCGTCGTCGCCGGGCCGTCGCTCGCAGGTCCAGTCGCCGACGGGCAGGGGGAGGGTGCCCCGCCCGGCGATGCGCAGCGACCACCCTCGCCCGTCCTCGAGCAGGCTCCGTCCGAAGGCGGCCGACGTCGTCGTGTCCCTGAGCTCCACGACCAGGATCCTCGGGTCTCCCGGGGCGGGAAGGGCCGTCCGCGGTGTTGCAGGGTCCTTACGTCGGGGGGCAGGCGGTCCAGACGGACCTACGCTCCGCCCATGGGTCTCGAGGCTGCACCCGCACGCCCCGGGCCGACCCAGCCCGAGCAGGCGGTGCACGTCCTCGTCGTCGACGACGACGCGACGGTGCGCGAGGTGGTGGCCCTCTACCTGGAGCGGGCGGGTCACACGGTCGAGCAGGCCGCCGACGGGCCCGACGCGCTCGAGCGGGCCGCCCGACGCCGACCCGACCTGGTCGTGCTCGACCTCATGCTGCCCGGCCTCGGCGGCCTCGAGGTGCACGCGCGGCTGCAGCAGGGCGGCCCCGTGCCCGTGGTGATGCTGACCGCGCTGGGGGAGGAGGAGCACCGCCTCGCCGGTCTCGAGGTCGGTGCGGACGACTACGTCACGAAGCCGTTCTCCCCCCGCGAGCTCGTGCTGCGGGTCGCGGCTGTCCTGCGCCGTGCGGCCCGGGCACCCGACCCTGCCGCAGGCACGGCGATGCTCGTCGACGGCGACCTCGTCGTCGACCGGGAGGCCCACCAGGTGCACCGCGACGGCCGGGTCCTCGCGCTCACCGGGAGGGAGCACGACCTGCTCTCCTACTTCCTGCTGCACCCGCGGGCCGCGCTCAGCCGCGAGCACCTGCTGGAGCACGTGTGGGGCTGGACGTTCGGCGACCCCACGACCGTCACCGTGCACGTGCGCCGGCTGCGGGAGAAGGTCGAGCGCGACGCCGCCCGACCCACGCGCATCGTCACGGTCTTCGGGGTCGGCTACCGGTACGAGCCGGCGGGCGGGTGAGCAGCACGTGACGCCCGACGAGGTCGTCGTCGTGGAGATCGCCTCGGTCTGCGCGGCGCTCGTCGCTGTCGTCGGTGCGCTCGTGCTGCGGGCGGTGCGGCACCGCTCGCTCGCCCTGTCCGTCATCGTCGTGGCGCTGGTCGGGGTCGGGGCGGTCGTCGCCGGGGCGCTCGGCACGGCCAAGGCGATGTTCCTGTCGCCGCACGACTTCTCCGTCCTGCTGCTGGTCACCGGTGTCTCCGGGACCGTCGCCCTGCTGTCGGCGCTGGCGCTCGGCCGCGGGCTCGTGCGCCGCGGCAAGGACCTGGCGGGCGCCGCCGGCCGGCTCGGGAGCGGTGACTACATGCCGGTCGGACGGGTGATGCCGTACGAGCTCGCGCAGGTCGACGCGGCCCTGACCGACGCGGGCACGCAGCTGGCTGCTGCCCGTGCCCGGGAGCGCTCGCTGTCCGAGAGCCGGCGGCAGCTCGTGGCCGGGATGAGCCACGACCTGCGCACGCCGCTGGCCGGGATCCGGGCGATGGCCGAGGCGCTGGAGGACGGTGTCGTGACGGGAGCGGACGACGTCCGCCGCTACCACCAGGGGCTGCGACGCGAGGCCGACCGGATGACCGCGATGGTCGAGGACCTGTTCGAGGTCGCCCGCATCGACGCCCACAGCCTGCAGCTGGACCTGCGTCCGCTCGACGTCGCCGAGCTCGTCTCGGACGCCCTGGCCTCCGCCTCGCCGGTCGCACGCACCGCCGGGGTGCAGCTCGACGCCCGCCTCCCCGTGGGTCTGCCCCGGCTGCGCGGGTCGGAGCCCGAGCTCGGCCGGGTGCTGCGGAACCTGCTCGGCAACGCGGTGCGGCACACCCCGGCGGGCGGCTCGGTCTGCGTGCAGGCCCGGTCCGACGTCGTCGCGGTCAGCGTCCTGGTCACCGACGGGTGCGGGGGCATCCCCGACCAGGACGTCCCGAGGGTCTTCGACCTCGGCTTCCGGGGCTCCGCCGCACGCACGCCCGCAGACCCCGAGGACGGCAGCAGCGGCGCCGGACTCGGTCTGACCATCGCGCGCGGGCTGGTCGAGGCCCAGCAGGGCGAGCTCACGGTGCACAACACCGGCGGTGGCTGCTGCTTCGCCGTGGTGCTGCCCGTAGCCGGTCCCTGACGCCGACCGGTGCCCGTCGGGCTCCTGCCGGTCACCGCCGCTCGGTCGGGACTCCCTGCGTCCGGTGCACCCCGGTCGACCGCCTCAGCACGAGGCCGAGCTCGACCACGGCGTAGGCGGCGAGCAGCCCGGCGTAGAGCCGGGTGTTGCCGGCGACCCCGCGCAGGCCCTGCTGCTCGGCGAGGTTGAACGCTGCGGTGAGCAGGATCGAGAGGGCGACGCTCGTCGTCGTGACGTGGACACCGGCGAAGCGCATCAGCGCGGCCAGCAGGGCTCCGGTACCGGCGGCCAGCAGGACCAGCTGCGCGAGCTGGAAGCTCTCCGCCGGCCGGCCGTCCCGGAACCACAGCGCCTCGGTCAGCCCTACAGCAGCGAGGACCCAGCCGGGGGCCCACAGCGGCCCGCGCGACCGACTCGCCGCAGCCGCCAGCAGGTACGTGGCGCCGAGCAGGGAGGGGACCCAGAAGAAGCGCACCCCGGCTGCCTCGACCAGCACCAGCAGGACGACGGCGCCGATCAGGAGCACCACCGCGCGGGCCAGCCGGAGCGCTGTGCCGGCATCATGGACGTCCTGCTGCGGTGACGCGGTCATGGTGGTCCTCGGTCGAAGGGTCGGGTGCCGTCATGGTCGGGGACCCGCGCGTCCGGGGCCTGCTGGAAGGGTGGCCCCGCTCCGGCCGTCCCTCCGCGGTGCCCAGCCGGACGCACCACGACGGGAGGGAGCGGCAGGCCGGCTCCGGCGCGGGCCAGGACCGCCTAGGGTCGTGAGCCGGGCGGGACCAGGACGGACAGGGGCAGCGGTGCAGAGACTGGGCGACACGGGCCGCCTGAGGTCTCTGGAGTCCGCGGGTCTCGGTCCGGCGGCGGACGCCTCGTTCGACCGGTCTGCCCGGATGGTCCGCCGCAGTCTCGGCGTGCCCGTGGCCCTCGTGAGCCTCGTCGACGACGAACGGCAGTTCTTCCCCGGCCAGGTCGGCCTCGGGGCGCCGTGGGACGAGCAGCGCCAGACGCCCCTCAGCCACTCGTTCTGCTCCCACGTCGTGCAGACCGCCGAGCCGCTCGTCGTCGACGACGCCCTGCACGACGAACGGGTCCGCAGCAACCCGGCGATCGCCGACCTCGGGGTGGTCGCCTACCTCGGCGTGCCGCTCACCGACGCCGAGGGCCGGGTGCTCGGCAGCCTGTGCGCGATCGACCACCAGCCGCGGAAGTGGACGGCCGAGGACCTCGAGGTGCTGACGGACCTGGCTGCCGCGTGCTCCTCGGAGCTGCGCCTCCGGATCGCCATGAGCGACGGCACCGCCAGCCTGGCCCGGGCCGCCGTGCTGGCCCAGGTGACGCAGGCGGTCACGTCGACCCTCGACGCCGAGGAGGCGGTGACCCGGCTGGCCCGGCTCGTCGTCCCGGCCCTCGCCGACTGGTGCACCGTGCAGGTCGCGGACGAGGCCGGGCGCGTGCACCGGGCCGCGCAGCAGCACCGTGACCCGGCGCTGGACGAGCGCCTGGGCCTGTTCGCCCGCGCGCAGTCCGAGGTGCTGGACGCGGCTGCCCCGACCCGGGTCGCCCTCCGGTCGGAGGAGGCGGTCCTGCTCGACCGGACCGCCGAGGGGCCTGCCGCTGCCCTCGCCCACGGCCTGGACGCCGTCGACGTCGAGGGGATCTGCGAGGAGCTGGGGTGTGCCTCGGCGCTGGTCGTCCCGCTGCGTGCCCGCGACGGAGCGGTCGGGGTCCTCACCCTCGCCCGGGCCGGTGACCGGACGCCCTTCGACGAGCGGGACGTCCAGGACGCGCTCGACGTCGGTCGGCGGGCCGGACTGGCCCTGCACCACGCGGCCATGTACCGGCGCCAGCGGCACTACGCGGAGTCGCTCCAGCGGACCCTGCTGACCCGGCTGCCCGAGCCCGACCACCTGCACGTCGTCGCCCGGTACGTCCCCGCGACCCGGGAGGCCCAGGTCGGTGGGGACTGGTACGACGCCTTCCTCCAGCCCGACGGCGCGACGGTCCTCGTGGTCGGCGACGTCACCGGCCACGACATCGCCGCGGCCGCGATGATGGGTCAGCTGCGCAACCTCGTGCGCGGCACGGCCTACGACCGCAGCGAGCCGCCCGCGTCCGTGCTCAGCCGCGTGGACCGGGCGCTGCAGGGCCTGCAGGTCGACACCCTCGCGACCGTCGTGCTGGCCCGGATCGAGCAGACCGACAGCGACCGCCAGCAGGGGCTGCGGCGCCTGCGGTGGAGCAACGCGGGGCACCCGCCGCCGGCCGTGCTCCGCGCCGACGGGACCGTCGAGCTGCTCGACCGGCCGAGCGACCTGCTGCTGGGCTTCGACCCCGGCTCCCCGCGCAGTGACCACGAGGTCGTGCTCCACCCCGACGACACGGTGGTGCTCTACACCGACGGGCTCGTCGAGCGTCGGGACAGCCCGCTGGACCACGGGCTCACCCGGCTCCGGCAGGCCCTGTCCGCGGTCGGCGCCGTCCCGCTGGACCGGCTCTGCGACGAGCTGCTGCAGCGGCTCGTCCCCGACGACGCCGAGGACGACATCGCGCTCGTCGCCGTCCGCACGTACCCGGAGGACCGGCCCCGGCCGCCCGAGGCCGGGCCACCGGTCGTCCCGGACACTGCCGCGAGCTGACGGGGCTGCCGCCGGCCCGCTCGAGGGTCCCCGGCACGACCGACCGCGCGACGAGCCGGACCTGCCGGACGAGGCCCGGGGCTCACCGCCCCGGCTGGAGGCGTCCCGCGACCGGGTTGAGCTCGCTCGCGACCAGTCCGCCGGGCAGCACGTCCGGGATGAACTCCTGCCACGTGCCGCTGATCATCGTCGGGCTGTCGACGATCCGGACGCCGTCGGCGAGGTACGTCGTGGCGAGCGCGCGACGAGGCTGCGTCGTCCGGTTCGGGCCGGCGGTGTGGAAGCACTGGGCGCTGTGGAAGCTGACGTCCCCCACGGCGTACGGCCGGCTCACGACGCCTGCACCGGTCGCCCGCAGCCGCTCCGAGACGGCGGCGTCGTAGCTGGTGCCCGTCTTGTCGAACGACAGGTCGGCGAGCAGCTCGACGAGGTGGGTCCCGCGGGCGAACGACAGCGGGCCCATCTCGGCGGGGACCGCGGTCACGGGCATCCACGCGGTGACCGCCGCCGGCGGCGTGAAGGGGAAGTGCTCGGCGTCGTGGTGCCAGGGCGTGCGCCCGCAGCCGCTCTCCTTGGACAGGGCGTTGTCGTGGTAGAGCCGGACGTCGCTGTCGAGCAGCGCGGCGGCGATGTCGCCGAGGCGCCGCGAGAGCGCCACCTGCTCCATCAGCGGGTCGTGCCGCCACATCTGCTCGAGGGCGAGGAAGCGTCCGGCGACGTCGCCGGGGTGCGCGGCCTGCAGCAGCTCCTCCAGCCGCAGCCCGAGCCGCGCCACCACGGCGGGCGGCAGGACCCCGGGCAGGCGCACGAAGGTGTCCGCGCGGAACTGCTCGACCGTGCCCGGCGGGAGCGGGTAGGGCTCCGCGAGGGCCGCGGCGACGTCGTCGTCGCTCGCCGGAGGGACGTCGACGGGCCCCGGTCCGGGGACGAGGGCCTCGGCGGGGGCGTTCTCGGCGAGGGTGACGTACCAGTCCCACCACTGCTGGTCGTCCCCGGCCCAGGGCGCGTCGATGCCGCCGCCCCGGTTGGCCTCCGGCAGGAGCGGGTTGTCTACAGCCACAGCAGGTCCACCTCGTGCGCGAAGTCGTACGAGCCGTCGCTGCCGCGGCAGTCGGCGAGGTAGTCACCCAGCACCGGTGCGGCCTCCATCTGCTCCAGGCTGACGGTGTCGTCGAACGCGCAGCGCTGCAGGAAGCCCTCGGCCACGGCGCGGTCGCTGGTGCCGGTGCGGTAGGTGATCCGCTGGCGCCGGACGGCCGCTCCGGCAGCAGCCAGGGCGTCGTGGACCTGCTCGGCCGTGGTGTAGGGCGTCGCCGCGGTCACGCCCTCGCGGTAGGCGTCGTAGAAGGCGAGGTAGTGCGAGGCGGCGGTCGCCTGCGCGACGACGCCGAGACCCCCGGGAGCCAGGGCCTGCACGAAGCGCTCGGCGCAGACCCCGAGCTCCTCGGGCGGGACGGCGTAGAGGGCGTGGGTGGCCCAGACCACCTCGTAGGGCCGGCCCGTGTGCTCCTGCAGGGTGAGGACCAGCTCCTCGCCCGGCACCAGCGGTGGACGCAGACAGGCCTTGGCCTCGGCGACCGAGAACGCCGACGGGTCCAGCAGGTCGTACTGGACGGACGGGACGTCGGCCAGGGCGCCGGCGTCGAGCAGGGCGCTCGGGAACTTGCCCGAGCCGCAGGCGACGTCGAGCAGGCGCCAGCCGGGAGCGCTGACCCCCTTCAGCAGGCGCGGCCCAGTCGGCGGCGGCGACGAGCTGCCGGTAGTCCTCCGTGGCCAGGGCGTAGAACGCCTCCATCTCGGCGCGGCCCTGCTCGCTCCAGTGCGCGAGGCTCCGTGCGGCGGTGTCCTGGTCGGTCATGCGTGCTCCTCGGGGTGGTCGTCGTGCGCGTGCAGGGCCCAGACGTCGACGGGGTGCTCGACCACGAGGTCCGTGCCGGGAAGGGACAGGGCGTCCAGCACGTCGAGGACGCCCGGACGCAGTGTGCGGGGCAGGCGGGCCTGGACGGTGAAGTCGAGGACGGCCTGGGCGGCGGGGTCGTCGAGGTCGCGGCAGACCGAGAGGTCGACGTGCGCCGTCAGGCGCTCCGCCGCCCCGACCAGACCGCTGGCCCCGACGAGCGCGGCCGTCGTCTCGGACCACCACATCGGGTGGCTGCCGTGCTGCGGGGCGAGCAGGGTCCCCAGCTCGTTGAGCCCGGCGCGCGGGGCGTGCGCCACGAGGACCGTCCCGCCGGGCACGAGCAGGGAGGCGGCCCGGCGGAGGGCTGCCAGGACGTCCGGCACGTAGTACAGGCAGTGCACGAACGTCACGACGTCGACGTGCGCCCGGGGATCGAGGTCCCCGAACGGCCCGACGACGACGTCGGCGTGCAGGCCGGGAGCGGGCACCGCCGCCATCGCCTCGAGGAAGGCCTCCGCGCTGGCCGCCAGCGGCTCGACACCCTGCCACCGCAGGATCCGGGCGGGGTCGTCGCGCACCGCGCTCGCTGCCAGGACGGCGTCGAGGGCGCCGTCGCCGCACCCGATGCTCAGGACGTGCAGGGGGACCGTCCGGGGGAGCAGCGCGGCGAGCCGGCCCTCGAGCAGCTGCCGCTGGTCGCTGCGAGCCTCGAACAGGGCGTGCGCCCGGCCGTAGCCGACCCCGTCCAGTCCGGGCAGGGGCGCGGGGAGCCGGTCGACGCGGGCGGCGAGCTCCCGGAGCGCCTCGCCGACGTCGTTCCCAGCCGCCGTCCTGGACGGGGCGGCGGGAGCTGTCATGTGCAGCGGGCCAGGGTGAGCGAGAAGTCCTCGTCCGGGTCGGTGAAGGTCCGCACCACCTCGAAGGAGGCCGCGGCGAGCTCCCGGCGCAGGCCGTCGACCCGGAACTTCGCGCTGGTCTCCGTGAGGAGCTCCTCGCCCTCGGCGAGCGTCCAGGTCAGGTCCAGCGAGCGGAAGGTGATCGTCAGGTCGCGGCGGGCGCGCAGCCGCATCTCGATCCGCTCCTGCACGCCGTCCCAGGCCGCGACGTGGTCGACGGCCTCGAGGTCGATCTCGGCGTCGAGCTGGCGGGCCAGCACGGTGAGCACGTTCTTGTTGAACGCGGCGGTGACGCCGGCGGTGTCGTCGTAGGCGGCCAGCAGCCGGCCGACGTCCTTGACGAGGTCCGCGCCGAGCAGCAGCAGGTCACCGGGGGCGAGGGCGCCGTGCAGCCGGGCCAGGAAGGCCGCCCGGTCCGCCGGCTGGAGGTTCCCGATGGTGCTGCCGAGGAACAGCACCAGGCGCGAGCCCGGCCGTCCGGGCAGCGGGCTGAGATCGTCCTCGAAGTCGGCGACGAGCGCATGGACGTCGACCGTGGGGTGCGCGGCGACGACGCGCTCAGCGGTGTCCTGAAGCGCCGCCGCCGAGACGTCGAGCGGGACGAACAGCAGGGGCCGACCGTCCGAGGTGAGGGCGTCGAGCAGCGCACGCGTCTTGCGCGAGTAACCGGCACCGAGCTCCACGACCGTCGTCGCCCGGCTCAGCTCCGCGACCTCCTGGGCGCACCCGAGCAGGATCTGTTCCTCGGTGCGGGTCGGGTAGTACTCGGGCAGCCGGGTGATGTCGTCGAACAGGACGCTGCCCACCTCGTCGTAGAACCACTTCGGCGGCAGGGACGGCGGGGTCCGGGACAGGCCGTCCCGGACGTCTGCCGCCAGTCGGGCGGCGTCTCCCGATCCGGCCGTCCTGGTCTCGAGGGTCCACCGGGAGCCGGTGCCCGGGCGGGTCAGGAGGGCGGGGTCCCGGCCGTCCTGCGTCGTCACAGAGGTCGTCACGGGCGGCAGACTCGCACAGCCGGCGCTACGTTCGCACCTGCAACAGACGTGCAGGAGCGAGGAGGACGCATGCTCACCGTGCACCGTGCCGTGTCGCACGACGCGCCCCCGGCGGGGCTGGCGGACTTCGTGACCGCCTGCACGAGCCACGACGGGCACAGCCCCTTCGAGGAGCACACGCTGCTGAGCCTCGACGGGGCCCGCCAGCTCCCGCACGCCCGCAGTGAGGTCCACGAGGACGGCGTGCTCGTGGCGTGCGCCGTGCTGGCAGAAGGCGTCGCGGGCTGGTCCGTCGAGCTGGCCGTGCGACCGGACCGGCGGGGACGCGGGCTGGGCGCGAGGGTGCTCGAGGACGTGCTGGGGCACGTCGCGAGCCACGGCGGGGGAGCCGTCCGGGCCTGGGTGCACGGCCCGGCTCGAGCCGCGCACGCCCTGGCAGCGCACCGCGGGGCGCGTCCGGTGCGCCGGCTGCTGGTGCTCCGCCGGGACCTGCAGGACCTCCCGGTCGACCGCTGCCACGACGGCGTCCTCGTCCGACGGCTCGACGTCGACGACCTCGCCGACCGGCAGGCGTGGCTGGCGCTGTCCAACGCGGCGTTCGAGGGGCACGAGGACAACGGCGGGTGGACCCTCGACGACCTCGAGTGGCGGCTCCGCACGGCCTGGACCGACCCCGCCCGCTTCCCGGTCGCCGTCGACCACGCCGGCCCGGTCGCCGGGGTCTGGACGAAGGTCGAGCCCGGCAGCCGGCTCGGCGAGCTGTACGTCGTGGCGGTCCACCCCCGTGCCCAGGGGCGGCGGCTGGGCCGGCTCGTCGTCGCCCGCGCCCTGCGCGACCTGGTGGCTGCCGGCTGCGACCAGGCGGAGCTGTACGTCGACGCCGACAACGCGGCGGCCCTGCGCCTGTACGCCTGGGCGGGGTTCGAGCCGGGTGTCGAGCACGCGTGCCTGGAGCTCACCGTGCCGCCCGGCAGGACTCCGTGACGTCGCCGGGCGGGGGAGCGGGCACCGCCGTCCGGCCGCTCGACGTCGCGGGTCACCTGCTGGACGTCGCGCCCTCGTGCGGCGGGACGTGCGTGCGGTGGGAGCTGCGGTGCGCCGGCTGCCTGGCGCTGGTCGCCGGCGAGACGGCGCGGCTGTCCGGAGACCGGCTCGTCGTCGCGCTCTTCCTGCCGGCGCTGGCGCGACGGCCGGGTGTGACCCTCGCGCTCGGTCCACTGGACGGTGCCGAGGCCAAGGACGTGCAGGCGGTGGCGACCTCGCCCTGGCGGCGCCCCTCGGCGATGACCGTGCACCGGGTGGAGGGTCTGCCCGTCTGGGCCGCCACCTGTCCCGGCCGAGCGCGCACGGTCGTCACCGTGCAGGGCCGGACGCCCCTGGTCTCGGCGGTGCGACGCCAGCCTCGGCAGCGGTGCCCGGGACCGGCCGACACCTGACGCTCGTCGTCGTCGACAGGTCGGTCAGGCGGTCGCCCCACCGGGCTGACGACCGCCTGACCGGCGCCGTCAGCCCAGCAGGCCCTTGGCCGTCAGGAAGTCGGTGGCGGCCTGCGCCGGCAGCTTGCGGTCGACGCTGACGCTGGCGTTCAGGTCGATGAGGTCCTGCGTGCTCATGGCCGCACTGACCTTGTCCAGGACCGTCTTGACCAGGGGGTCCGACGCCGCCTTGCCGGACAGCACCGGCACGACGTTGTCGACGGCCTGGAGCTTCTTGTCGTCCTCCAGGACGACGAAGTCGTTGGCCTTGACGTTGCCGTCGGAGGAGAGGAACTCGCCGAGCTGCACCTTGCCGTTCTTGAGCTTCGTCACCGACAGCGTCCCACCGAGGTCGGTCTGCTCGAACCCGGTGAACGTCAGGCCGTACACGCGCTCCAGGCCGGGCTGGCACTGGCCGTACGTCTTGCACTCCGGGGTCCCGCCGAGCACGAGCGGGCCCTTGTAGGCCGTCAGGTCCGACAGCTTGGTGACGCCGTTCTCCTCCGAGAACGCCCGCGTGACGGCGAAGGCGTTCTGGTCGGCCGCGGGCGACGGGTCCAGCACCGTCAGGCCCTTCTCCTTGCCGAGCTCCCTGACCTTGGCCGTGACGGCGGCGAGGTCGCTCGTGGGCACCCCGAGGTCCTCGCTGCCGGTCTTCTCCTTGTTGAGGTACTGGGCCATGCTGCCGACGTAGTCGGGCTCGACCTGCACGTCGCCGGACGCGAGCGCCTTGAGGATGACCGGCCGCGTCGTGAGCGACTTGACCGTCGCCTGGTAGCCGACGCGGGACAGCGCCTGGCGGTAGACCTCGGCGAGGATCTGGTTCTCCGGGAAGTTCGCGGAGGCGATGACGACCGGGCCGCTCCCGCCGGAGCTGGGCAGCGCGGCGCCGGACGCGCTCGGCGCCGCGGCGATGCGGGAGGTCCCACCGCCCGATCCCGAGCCGCAGGCGGCGGCGGAGGTGAGGACGAGGCCGGCAAGCAGCAGCCGGGTGGTGAGTCGTGCGCGCATGGGTGTGGGCCTTCTGTGTCCCGTCCGCGAGTGCGGACGCGTGTCGGGCGTGCTCGTGGCGTGCAGCGTTCCACGCCCGCAAACGCCTGTCTCTCTCAGCTGCGAGAGAGGTGCAACACGGTTCAGCGCCTCGCCGTCCGGCGCGGACGCGCCCGGACAGCGGGGTCGACCAGCCGCTGCACCCCCGCGAGCAGCACCTCGACGACGAGCGCGAGGGAGGCGACGAGGACGGCACCGGCCTGCAGCTGCGGGTAGTCCTGGCTCCCGAGCCCGTCGATGAGGTACCGCCCGAGCCCGCCGCCCCCGACCGCGGCAGCCAGCACGGCGGTCGCCAGGACCTGCAGGACCGCGCTGCGCACACCGGCGGCGACCAGGGGGAGGGCGAGCGGGAGCTCCACCTGCCGGAGCACCTGCGAGGTGCTCATGCCCATCCCGCGAGCCGCCTCGACCGCGTCCGGGTCCACGCCGTCGACGGCGACGTAGGTGTTCGTCAGCACGGGGGGCAGGGCGAACAGCGCGAGCGCGAGGGACACGCCGAGGGTGCCGGCGCCGACCGGGGAGACGGCGAACAGGATGACGACGCCGAGGGTCGGGACGGCGCGGCCCACGTTCGACACGTTGACCGCCAGCGCCCCGCCGCGGTGGCGGTGGCCGAGGACGACCCCGAGCGGGAGGCCCACCGCGCACGCGATCAGCACGGCGAGGCCGGCGTAGGTCAGGTGCTCCTGCAGGCGCTGCAGCGTGCCGCTCATCGGGTCGGCGTAGGTCAGCCAGCCCCGGAAGGTCGTGGGCACGTCAGCCGGACCTGACGCGCGACCAGGGGGTGAGCGCCCGCTGGAGCAGGACGAGCAGCGCGTCGGCGAGCAGGGCGAGCAGGACGCACGCGAGGCAGGCGGTGACGACCTTGGCGCGGTAGTCGGCGCGGAAGCCCTGGTCGATGAGCTGTCCGAACCCGCCCGTCCCGACGTAGGCGGCGACCGTCAGCAGCGAGATGGTCGAGACCGTCGCCACCCGGACGCCGGCGAGGACCGCGGGCAGGGCGATCGGCAGCTCGATGCGCCAGAGCAGGGCCAGCCGGCCCATGCCCATGCCGCGTGCCGCCTCCTGGACCTCCGCCGGCACCTGCGCCAGACCCGTCACCATGTTGCGCACGAGGATGACCAGTGTGTAGAGCGCGAGCGCGATCTCGGCCGTGAGCGCGGTGTAGGAGGTGACCGGGACGAGCAGCGCGAACAGCGCGAGCGACGGCACCGTGTAGACGACCCCCGCGGCACCGACGACCAGCGTCTCGAGCGCGGGGCTGCGCCGGGCGAGCAGCGCCAGGGGCAGCGAGACGAGGGTGCCGGCCAGCACGGCGACCACCGTGATGGTGACGTGCTGCTGCAGCGCGACGACGAGCTCCTGCCTACCCTGCTGCAGGTACAGCGTGCTGAACCACGGGTTCGGCACCCCCGCGCTCTGCGCGACGACGGAGAGGCTCACGGCCGATGGACGCTACCCCGCCCGGCTTCCTGCGCTGGCGCGGCGTCAGCAAGAGCTACCCGGACGGGACCGTCGCCGTGCAGTCGCTCGACCTCGACGTGCGCGAGGGCGAGCTCGTGTGCCTGGTCGGACCGTCGGGGTGCGGCAAGACGACGACCATGAAGATGGTCAACCGTCTCGTGGAGCCGACGTCGGGCACCGTGGAGCTCGACGGCGAGGACGTCGCCGCCGGGGACGTGCGCGACCTGCGACGCCGGATCGGCTACGTCATCCAGCAGGTCGGTCTGTTCCCCCACCAGAGCGTCGGGGAGAACGTCGCGACCGTGCCGCGCCTGCTCGGCTGGGACAAGGCCCGGACGCGGGCGCGCGTCGACGAGCTCCTCGACCTCGTGGGCCTCGCTCCCGCGACCTACCGCGACCGGTACCCGGCCCAGCTGTCCGGCGGGCAGCGCCAGCGGATCGGCGTGGCGCGGGCACTGGCTGCGGACCCGCCGGTGCTGCTCATGGACGAGCCGTTCTCGGCCATCGACCCGATCGCTCGCGACCGGCTGCAGTCGGAGTTCCTCGCGGTCCAGTCGGCCGTGCGCAAGACGATCGTGTTCGTGACGCACGACGTCGACGAGGCGGTCCGGCTCGGGGACCGCATCGCGGTCTTCCGGCAGGGAGGCGTCCTCGAGCAGTTCGACACCCCGGCCGCGGTGCTGGGCGCGCCGGCGTCGCCGTTCGTGGCGGACTTCGTGGGCGCCGACCGCGGGCTGCGACGGCTCGCCGTGACCGGCATCGACCGGGACGACCTCGAGTCCTGGTGCGTCCTGTCTCCCGACCAGCCGGTGGAGCAGGCGCGTCCGCTGCTGCCGACCGGCGTGGCGGATCGTCCTCGGTCCGGACGGGCAGGTGCTGGGTCGGGTCGCTCCGGACGACCTGACCGGGAGCGGGACCGTGGCCGACGTGATGACGGCCGCCCCGGCACCACTGCCGCTCGACGCGACGCTCAAGGTCGCGATGAGCACCATGCTGCGACAGGACGCGGGCTGGGTCCCGGTCGTCGAGCCGGGGTCGTCGCGGTACCTCGGCGTCCTCACGCCGTCGTCCGTGCACGCCGCCTCGCGTCGCGACACGACCGGCTCCGCGGCCTGACCGGCGCGTGCACCTCTGCCGGTGACGAGGTCCGCCGCTCCGGGCCGTGCGGCCCCCGCGGCTCGCTGACGATCCGGTCCGGAGGCGCGACAGCGGTCGGGCGTGGCGCCAGGCTGCCGACCCGACAGCGGCGGCCCTCCTGCAGGTCTTCCACAGCTGACAGCTGACAGCGGCCGTTGCGGCGGTGGGCGCTGAGGCAGTCGGCCGGCCAGGGCATCGTCGCCGTCTCCGGAGCGTTCCGCCCGGCATGAGTGCCGACCTGGACCGGAACAAGCGCAACGTCGTGGCTTTCTACGACCTCATGTTCAACCAGTCCAGGCCGGCAGACGCTGTCGCCCAGTACGCCGGCGAGACCTACACCCAGCACAACCCCCACGTCGGTGACGGCAAGCGGGCGTTCATCGACTACTTCGAGCGGATGGCCGCGGAGCACCCCGGCAAGCGGGTGGAGTTCAAGCAGGTCATCGCGGAAGCCGACCGCGTGGTCCTGCAGTGCCACCAGGTCTGGCCGGGCGACGAGGAGTACGCGGGCATCGACATCTTCCGGCTGGATGCGGAGGGCAAGGTCGTCGAGCACTGGGACGTCCTGCAGGTCGTCCCGTCGACCTCCGCCAACGACAACGGCATGTTCTGACCGCGGACAGCAGCCGGCTCTGCGTCGCCCGTCCGGCTCGACAGGGGGCTCACCTCGGGCGGCGGGAGGGTCGGACCTCGGAAGGCGCCGAGGCCGGCTCAGGTGCCCGAGCCGGCGGTGACGGACGCAGGGTCGCGCAGGAAGTCGGTCATGCGCCGGTAGACCTCGTCGACTCCGCTGAACAGGACCGGCAACGACAGAGAGCCGTGCGCGTGGTCCGGGACGTCCAGCAGTGCCGTGGGCACGCCGGCCTCCTTCAGGCGCCGGGCGTACAGGACGCCTTCGTCGTGGAGCGGGTCGTACTCGACCGTGACGACGAGGGCAGGCGCCAGACCGGACAGGTCCGGTGCGTGCAGCGGGGAGGCGTACGGGTCGGTGGGATCGGCGTCGCCGAGGTAGAGCTCTGCGCAGAGCCGGCAGTCCTCGTAGGACAACCCGGGGCCGCGGTAGCCGGTGACGCCGTCACCCGAGGCGGTCAGGTCCACGGCGGGGTAGAGCAGCAGCTGACCGGCGACAGGGGTGCCGCGGTCGCGCAGCCGGAGCGCGAGGGCTGCTGCGAGGTTGCCGCCGGCGCTGTCTCCCGCCAGGAGCAGCCGGTCGGCGTCCCACCCCTGCTGCAGCAGCCAGTCGAGTGCGTCCTCGCTGTCGTGCAGCGGGCCGGGGTACTGGTGCTCGGGCGCCAGCCGGTACTCGACGGACACGACGACGACGCCGGCCTCGACAGCCAGTCGCCGGCAGATGTGGTCGCAGGAGGTGAGGCCGCCGAGGGAGAAGCCGCCGCCGTGCAGGTAGAGCAGCGGCGCGGTGGCCCCGGGCGGGCTGTAGACCCGGACGGTGATCTCGGCGCCGTCCCGCGTCGGGATGCGCTGGTCCTGCACCGGGACCTCGATGCGCGGTCCGGTCATGGACGCCGACGGGCCCATGGCGAGCCGCTGGGCCACCGGTCGTCGGACGACCTTGGCGTTGCCGGGCAGGACGCCGAGCTTGGTCAGCGAGGCGGTGACCGCGAAGATCGCGCGCACCTTGAGGGGCAGGGGCATGTCTGGCTCCTTGGCAGGTGAGTCATGGCACGCGGGTCGCGTGTCGGTGTGTGTCTGGCCGTGCAGGGGTGCTGGAGGTCGCCGGGGTCACCTGCCAGCCCGACACGTCCCTGCGTCGTGCTCGAGCAGGCGCAGGTGCAGCTCCAGCCGGGCTGCGCCGTCGTGGCGTACGGCCAGGCCGGTGATCTCCTCGATGCGCTGGAGCCGGTAGCGCAGGGTGTTCGAGTGGACGTCGAGGCGCTGCGCCGCGGCCTGCGTCTCGAAGCACTCCGCCACCCACGTCCGGAGGGTGTGCAGCAGGTCGGTGCCCCTGTCGGCGTCGCGTTCTGCGAGCTCGGTGACCGGGTTCGGCCCCAGCACGGGAAGCTGGTCCAGTGCTCGGGTCAGGTGCTGGAGCACGAGCGTGCTCCGCACCTCGGCGAGGTGCGTGAGGCGGTCGGGGTCCGCGACGGTGGCGATGCTGTCTGCCTGCAAGCGCGCGCGAAGGAGCCCGTCGGCCGGGCAGGCTCTCGACAGAGCGAGTCCGACAGGCCGGCGGAGCCGCCTGGCCGCCTCGTGCCGGACCTGCTCGAGCCCTGCGAGCGCCCGTACGTCGGCCTCGTCTGTGGAGCAGGCGAGCAGGTACACGGCGTTGCCCCGCCGGACGGGCACGACGTCGGCTCCGGTGGTCGGGCCGGCTGCAGCGCCGAGCAGGGTGGAGGTGGGGACGTCGCCGAGCAGTCGGCCGACCCAGAAGCGCGAGGCTGCACCGAGGCGGGACGGCAGCGGCCCGCCGTCGAGCACAGCGGCGAGCGGGTCAGGAGCGACGTCGATCCCGAGCAGGACGTCGGTCAGCAGCTGCAAGTGCTTCCCCACCTGCGCGAGCGGCAGGTCGACGTCGGCGTCGACCAGCAGCCACACGTCGCAGAGCGGGTCGCTGCCGTGGCGCAGGGAGACGAGGGCGACCCGCTGACCGCCGGTCCAGCCCTCGAGGACGGGGCCGCCGAGCAGCAGGCCCGTTGTCCGTCTCCGCTCGAGCCCACGTCGCAAGGTGGTCAGGTCGCCGCTGAGCACGGCCCGCTCCCACACAGGGGCCGACCGGCGCAGGCGGTGCGCGACGAGGCGTCCGTCGGGGTCGCTGAGCAGGCACCCGGCTCCTGCGAGCACGGCGAGCTGGTCGAGGCAGTCAGCGAGGCGACTCGCAGGCCCCTGCTCCGGCCGGTCGGCGGCGTCGAACCCTGTGGCTGCCGTGGTCACGGCATCGGCTGCGACGGGCCGGAGTAGGCGAAGCAGCTGCAGTCCGTGCCGTAGCGCCACGGCCGGTAGACGGCGGGGGCGTTGCGTCGGCGGTAGTCGCTGCGGCCCTCGTAGAGGCCCGAGCCGGGCTGGCTGGTGCCGAGCGCGCTGATCGCCGACAGGACGGCCGCGGCCTCGGTGCGCCCGCCGGTCCGCTCGAGGGCTGCGCCGTAGAGGAACAGGCCGTCGCACGCGGCGTAGGCCTGGAGGAAGTCGTTGAAGCCCGTCGGGACCACACCGCCCGTCTTGAGCAGCGACAGGCAGGTCTTCTGCGCGCCGGTCTGTGCCGGCTGCTTCGTCCGCGTGACGTCCATGTGCGGCATCCAGCCGTAGCCGTGCACGTTGACCAGCTGCTCCTCGGGCATGTTCGGCTCCAGGCTGGTGCCGTTGCTGGTCGAGGTGACGACGTAGCCGGGCCGGTAGCCCTGGGACTCCGCCGCCTGGGCGAACAGCACGATGGGGATGCCCTCGATGAAGACGCGGTCCACCCCGAGCTGACGGAAGCGCAGGACGGCCGCCTGCACCTGGGAAGCAGCGGTGCCGACGTCGCCCGCTCCTGAGGGGCAGTTGAACTGGACCCGCGACTCCTCTTTGAGGCCGACCGAGGCGAGGTAGGGGTCGAGCCCGTTCTTCAGGGCGCGCAGGCTGCTGGCGCACCCGTCGACGACGACGCCGAGCTTGTTCGCCCTGGTGAGGTACCCCTCGCGCACGGCGCCCTCGGCCTGGAGCCGGAACCGGCGGTCGGCGGTGGGGGCGTTGGTGGCGACCAGACCCGGGTAGTCGCGCAGCACCTTCTCGTCGCCCAGGCTGTAGCCGCCGGACAGGTGCGGGACCCCGGCCTTGGCCAGGCAGGCCTCGAAGGAGTCGAGGAAGGTGAAGCTGTAGCCGACGATCACCGACACCGGGTCGTCGCGGGTCATCTTCTGGCAGGCGGCGGAGTAGTCGGTGTTCCAGTCGCCGCTGGCCGTGTCGGTGTCGGCGGTCACCGGGACGACTCTGCGGCCGGAGAGTCCGCCCTTGGCGTTGACGCCCTTCACGAGGGCCTTGAAGACGGTGGCGGGGCTGACGGTCTCGCCGGTGTTCAGGCCGGCCGCACCGGCGTTGCCGACCTTGGTGTTGAGGAAGCCGATCTTCACAGGCGAGGTGACGCGGGGCCCGGTGGCCGGAGCCTCGCCGGCACTCGGAGCGGCGCTGCCGGTCGAGGCACCCTGTCGTGGCACGCCCCGCGAGGTCCCGCCGCTGGTACCGGGGCCCTGTGCGGCAGACCCGGTCACGGGCGCGCCGCCCGTCGTGTCCGTCGACCCGTCGACAGCGGCCCCGGGACCGGCGTCGCCGGCGAGCGGAGCAGCGACCCCTCCCTGCACCGCGCTGCCGCCCAGCCCCTGGTCGACGCCGGCCCCGCCCGGCTGCAGGGACTGCTGCTGCACCGTGGAGCCGCACGCGCTGAGCGCCAGCGCGAGAGCCAGCGCGAGCGCAGGCCCTGCTGCCGACCGGACCGTGGTGTTCATGCGGCCACCGTCCGAGACACCTGGTGCAGTCCGACCAGGGCCGAGACGGCGTGGGCGTGCCAGTCGCCGGCGGAGGCTGTCGCCCCGGTCAGCCAGGTCGTGCCGTGCAGGTGCCCGTCCCAGACGCTGAGGTCGACCTCGACCCCGGCAGTCCGCAGCGCGGCGGCGTACGCCTCGCCCTGGTCACGGAGCGGGTCCAGCCCGTTCACCGTCACCACCGCGGGAGGCAGGCCCTCCAGGTCGGCGAACATCGGCGACACCCACGGGTGGCGGACGTCAGCCGTGCCGACGTACCAGTCCCGGATCGTGCGGACCGGCTCGACGTCCAGGCCGAACCCCGTGCCGTACGCCGCGACACTCGGGGTCTCGGGCAGGCTCAGGTCGACCGCGGGGACGTCCAGCCACTGGGCGTCGAGCCGCGGTCCGCCTCGCTCGCGGGCCATGAGCGTGACGGCGGCGGCGAGGTTGGCGCCGGCGCTCTCACCCCCGACCGACAGGGACCGCGGGGCGAGCGTCTCGCTGACCCAGAGCAGGACGCGGTACACGTCCTCCAGAGCTCCGGGGAACGGCGTCTCGGGCGCCAGTCGGTACCCGACGCTCACCACCACGAGACCGCTGGCCACCGCGAGCTCGCGCGCCATCGGGTCGACGGTCTCCAGGCTGCCCATCCACCAGCCCCCGCCGTGCAGGTGCACGTGCACGCCCGCCGCGGCGGGCGTCGGGCGGTAGACCCGCACCGGGACCCCGTCGACCTCGAGATCGGCGACCTCGTGCAGCGGGCCGGCGTCGCGCACCATGCCCGCCATGCCGACCACGCCCGCGTCAGCAGCAGCACGGAGCGGGACCACGGGACCGGTCAGGTCCAGGGCTGGAGCCGTGCGTGCCGCCTCCAGCAGCGGGGCGAACTCGGGCAGTGGATCCATGACGACTCCTCGGTGACGTGCTTCACTTACTCGTGTCAGCAAGGTAGACCGAGAGCAGGGTCTCGTCCAGGGGGTGTTGCATGACCGTCACCAGCGCACAGGTCGCCGAGGCTGCTGGCGTCAGCCGCGCCACCGTCAGCTACGTCCTCAACCGGACACCCGGACAGACCATCTCTGCCACGACCCGGGACCTCGTCCAGCGGACCGCCCGCGACCTCGGCTACCGGCCGAGCGCCGCCGCCCGCAGCCTGCGCAGCGGCAAGGGGCTGTCAGTCCTGTTCCCGCTGCCGGGGCTTGCGCGCAGCCACGTCGTCATGCAGCTGGTCGAGACCTGCAGCCGGGCTCTGGCCGACGAGGGCCTGTCCCTGGTGCCGGACCACACCGTCTACGCCGACTGCGACGAGCAGCTCGACGCCTGGCTCCGGCTCGCGCCTTGTGCGGTCATCGACCTCGTGCTGCGTCACGACGACCCTGTCCTGCCCGGCCTGCGCCGCCACGGGGTCCCGGTGATGTCCGCAGCCTTCACCGGGAGCGACGCGCAGGAGAGCTCCAGCGACACCTACGTCCGCGTGGTCCGGGAGACGCAGCTGCTGCACCTCCTCGAGCAGGGCTGCACGCGGATCGCCCTCGTCCTGCCACCACGCCCACCCGGCGACCCCCAGGCGTTCCAGCGCCTGGTCCGTCGCCAGCGGCAGCTCGCCGAGCAGCACGGAGCCTCGCTCTCGGTGGTGCGGATGCCGCTGACCTCCGACGACGCGCAGGCCGTCGTCGCCCGCTGGAGGGCCGGCGAGCTGCCCGACGGGGTAGCGACGTTCGACGACGAGCACGCGATCGCCGTGCTCTCCGCCCTGCAGCAGGCCGGTGTCAGCGTCCCTGACCGCGTGCGGGTCATCGGCGTCGACGACATCCCCATGGCCAGCATCGTCACCCCGGCACTGACCAGCATCCGAGCCGACTACGACGAGTACGCCAAGGGCGTCGCGACCGCCGTCGCCCGGGTCGTCCACGGCGGGGGCCCACCGCCGGCGCTCCCGCTGCCAGGACACCGCCTCGTCGTGCGCGCGTCCAGCTAGGCCCTGCTCCCCGACGCGCTGCCCTCCTGCGTCTCCACCTCCTCCGTCCGCCGACCCCCAGGACACGCCCATGACGAACCACGACGCCTACCGCGCCGCCCGTGACCTGCTGCTGTCGCTGCGCGGTGAGCACGAGCGGGCCGTGCAGGACTTCACCTGGCCGCAGATGACGGGTACCTGGAACTGGGCCACCGACTGGTTCGACGTCGTCGCGGAGGGCCAGGACCGTCCCGCGCTGGTGCTTGCCGAGCAGGACGGCAGCACCTCGCGGTTCAGCTACGACGAGCTGCGCCGGCGCTCCAACCGCCTCGCCCGGTGGCTCGGGGAGCAGGGCGTCCGGAAGGGCGACCGTGTCGTGGTGATGCTCGGCAACCAGGTCGAGCTGTGGGAGTCGATGCTCGCCGTGATGAAGCTCGGCGCCGTCGTCATGCCGACGACGACCGCCGTGGGCACCGACGACCTGATCGACCGGATGCAGCGCGCTGACGCCGCCCATGTCCTCTGCAACGCCGCCGACACGGAGAAGTTCGTCGGCGTGCCCGGGTCCTGGACCCGGCTGTCCGTCGGCGCGGCGCCCGGCTGGACCGACATCGCCGCGGCGCGCCGAGAGCACCGACGACGCGCTGCCGCACCCGGGCACGCTGCCCGGCGACCCGCTGCTGTTCTACTTCACCAGCGGGACGACGAGCCGCCCCAAGCTCGTCGAGCACACGCAGGTCTCCTACCCCGTCGGTCACCTGAGCACGATGTACTGGATCGGCCTGCAGCCCGGCGACGTGCACCTGAACATCAGTTCGCCGGGGTGGGCCAAGCACGCCTGGTCGTGCTTCTTCGCCCCGTTCATCGCCGAGGCGACCGTCTTCCTCTACAACTACGCGCGGTTCGACGCCTCGGCCGTGCTCGGCAAGCTCCGCGAGGAGGGCGTCAGCACCTTCTGCGCCCCGCCCACGGTGTGGCGGATGCTCATCCAGTCCGAGCTCGGCGAGCGCCCCGCGGCGCTGCGCGAGGCGCTCGGTGCGGGGGAACCGCTGAACCCCGAGGTCATCGCGCAGGTGCAGGAGCACTGGGGACTGACCCTTCGCGACGGGTTCGGGCAGACCGAGATGACCGCCGCCGTGGCCAACACCACCGGCTCACTGGTCAAGCCCGGCTCGATGGGTCGCCCGCTGCCGGGCATCCCCGTCGCGCTCGTCGACCCGCTCAGCGGCAGCCGGGTGCAGGCCCCTGGTGAGGGCGAGCTGTGCCTGGACCTGTCCGAGCGACCGCTGCCGCTGATGACGGGCTACCTCGGCGACCCGGTCCGCAACGACGAGGCCATGGCCGGCGGCTACTACCACACCGGTGACGTCGCGAGCATCGACGAAGACGGGTACATCACCTACATCGGCCGGACCGACGACGTGTTCAAGGCCAGCGACTACAAGATCAGCCCCTTCGAGCTCGAGAGCGTCCTCATCGAGCACCCCGCCGTCGCAGAAGCAGCGGTCGTGCCAGCCCCCGACCCCGTCCGGCTCGCGGTGCCCAAGGCGTACATCACCCTGGCTGCAGGACACGAGCCGGACCGCGCGACAGCGCTCGACATCCTGCGCTTCGCCCGCGAGCGGCTCGCCCCCTTCCAGCGGGTGCGCCGGCTCGAGTTCGCCGAGCTGCCCAAGACCATCAGCGGCAAGATCCGCCGTGTCGAGCTCCGTGGCCGCGAGGAGGAGCTCGCCGAGCAGAGCCAGCCCGGGGAGTGGCGCGACGACCAGTTCCCGGAGCTGCAGGCATCGTCGGGCTGCCGCTGACACGCCGTGGGCAGTCCCGCGGGCGGGCCTCGCGACGGCCGCCGGTCCTCGAGGGTCGCTCAGACGGCCAGCCAGACCTGGTCCGTGCAGATCGGTCACCGCGTGTCAGTTCGAGCGCCGCGCTGCGTCCGTGCAGAGGCGGGACGGCCGTGAGCAAGCCGTGAGCAGACACGCCGACACGACCCGCCCTCCACCGGAGAGGGGTCCTGGTCGGCCCGGTGCGCCGACAGGGTCGCGAATGCCGGACCCGATGACCCAGGGTGGAGCGAGGAGGTACCGCAGGGTGGCGAGCCGTGCGGACTGGTGCTGGTCCACACGGAGGGGGGAGCCGCGGCCGTCTGGGGTGGAGTCGCGGCAGGCGGCCGCTGGACGTGCGTGACGGACTGGGCAGCTGGTCTCGGCTCCTGCTGACCCGTCTCTGGGTCGGAGTGCTGCGGGCAGGAGCGCGGTGGACGACCACGTCTCCCTGCGGATCAGTCGCGTGGTGCCGCGGGCTGCAGCAGGAGGTGGAGCTCGAGTCGCGCGTCCATGTCACGTCGGACCGCGAGGCCGGTAGCGAGCTCGATCTGCTGCAGCCGGTTGCGCAGCGTGTTGGGGTGGATGTCGAGGCGCCTGGCTGAGGCGGAGGTCTCGCAACACTCGGAGAGCCAGGTCCTCAGCGTCAGCAGCAGGTCGCCCCCGGTGCGCGCGTCACGCCGGCGCAACTGCGCGAGCGGGTCAGGGCCGGCGTCCGGCATCGCCTGCAGTGCGCCGGCGAGGTGGTGTGCGACGAGCCGACTGCGGACGGAGGGCAGCACGCAGACCTCGCTCGGCCGCGTCACGGCGGCGACGGCGTCGGCCTGCCGTCTGGCCAGCCGCAAGCCGTCCGCGCCCGCGACGTGGGAGACGGCGAGCGCCAGAGGCTGGCGCAGCCGAGCCGCGGTCTGCTCGCGCAGCGCTTCCAGCCGACGGGTGACGGTGTCGTCGTCGAGGGCGGCTGAGGCGGCGACCAGCAGGTAGAGCTGGTCGCCGGAGCGGATCGCAAGAGTGTGGAGGTCGCGCCCCGACGCCGGGACAGCGCCGACGACGCTGGCGAGGCGAGCCGCCGTGACGAGGCGACACACCCAGAACCGGTCTGCGTCGGCCAGCTGCGGAGGGAGCGGCGAGCCGTCGAGGAGAGCGGCGTCCGGGTCGGCCGCGGTGTCAGCGCCCAGCAGCGCGTCCACCAGTCGTTCGACCGGGTCGGCCAGGACGTCCAGGCTCAGCGTGCGGTCCTGCGCGAGCAGCAGCCAGAGCTCACCCAGCTCCCGGCCGTCGTACCGGGGGTTGATCACGGCGGCGGGCTGCCCGCAGAGGACTCCCTCGAAGACGGGCGCCCCGGCGAGCAGGCCCGCGGTGCGCCGTCGGGTCAGGCGTGCGTGCAGAGAGCTCGTCTGACCCGACAGGATGTGGTCGGTGAGCCCCGGGCAGTCCTCGACCAGGCGGTGGGCCACGAGCCTGCCGTCCGGCCCGCTGAGCAGGCAGCCCGCGCCCGCTGCGGAGGCCAGCTGGTCGAGCGCGTCGGCCAGCCGCTGCACGGGTCCGGCCGAGCGCGCGCGCCCTGAGGGCGGCCGGGTGCTTGCCGGGTCGCTGACGCGGGTGCGTGACGGCACGGTCACGGTGGCCTCCTGCCGGGTCCTCGAGGGCCTCAGCCGGTGAACTTCCGGTCGCCGCCGACGTAGGTGAAGCAGGAGCAGTCCTTGCGGTACTGCAGGTCCCGGTAGGAGCCGGGCACGCCGTGGTGCCTGTCGGAGAGGTTGCTCCGGAAGGTGCCTGCCGTGGCGAGCCGGAGCCCGGCCCTGCTCGTCCCCGCGAGGAGCGCATCCCCGTCGAAGCCACCGCTCGCGACGGCTGCGTCGCGGACGAGGTGCAGGGCGTCGCAGAACAGCACGGCGATGAGCGCCGCCCGTCGCTGGCTGCCGCTGAACGTCTGTCCTCCTCGGCGCAAGGTGTCCAGGCACGCGCGCCGTCCGGGCGAGTCGCCCGGGTCGTGCGCGGCGTCGACGTCGTTGTAGGGCTGCCAGCCGATGCCCATGCTGCCGACCTGCTGCGCGGGCGGGACGATCGCAGCGTTCTCCTGCACCGTCAGCGGGAGGTCGAAGGAGGTGATGCCGTAGCGGGGCCGGTAGCGCTGCGTCTCGGCCGTCAGCTGGAACTGCAGGACCTCCGCCTCGATCGGCGGGAGGTTCAGGACGTGGCTGACGCCCGCGGACTGGAACTGCAGGACCTCGGACTGGCTCTTCCCTCCAGAACCGCTGGGGTCGTAGAAGTACTCGGAGGCGACGGACAGCCCGACCTTGCGCAGCTCGCTCTTGAACAGCGTCGCGACGTGGTGGCCCTGGGGGCTGTCCGGCTCGAGCACCCCCACCTTGACCGGGGCGTCGGAGGCGCTGCCGCTCCGCACGTCCCAGCCCGTGAAGAAGCCCTGACGCTTCAGGGAGGAGATGAGGTTCGGGACGATGAGGTCGGTGCTCAGGGACGCCGCACTGAACAGGTGCGGGCCGAGCCGCTGGTAGTCCGTGTCGGCGTAGTCGGTGTTGGTGAAGCTCACCAGGGAGACGGACACGCGCTCGAGGCACCGGTGGAAGGTGTCGAGACCGTCGAGCTGAGGGGCGCCGTTGATGACGGCGATGACGGGCCGGTCCTGCGTGAAGTAGGTGCACATCGCCTGCGCGGTCGAGGCCGCGTTGCTGGCGTAGTCGGTCGACTTGGCGTCGCGGTACACCGGCACCAGCTGACGGCCGAGGATGCCGCCGGACTTGTTGATGTCGGCGACGATGGCATCGATGTCGCCACGGACGCTGCCACTGTCGAAGTTGGCGCCGAGGGACTTGAACTGGGCGTTCGCGTCGTCTGCGGTCGGGATGCCGACGTACACGCGCTTCTCGTCCCAGCCCCGGCCCTTCGCCGCCAGCGCACCGACGGCTCGCCCCGCAGGCGACTGTCCGGTCGCGGGGGCGCCGCCGGCTGCGGTCGCCCCGGCCCTGCCCCCGTCGCTGGTCACCGCGGTGCTGCCGCCGCCCCGGCCGGAGGCTGCACCGGTGCCAGCAGCCGGCTGGCCTCCGTCCAGGGCTGTCTGATCGCTGTCGGGCGCTGCACCGACCCCGCCCGCTGCGGTGCTCCCGGAGGCGTCCGTCCCGGACCCGTCGGCGCCGGTCCCGGTGCCACCGCCCTGCGCCGTCTGCAGGCTCTGCGGGACGGTCGTGCCGCACCCGGTGAGCAGACAGGCGACGAAGGCGCCCGTGAGCAGGCGCTGTCGCGCGGTGCTCACGAGGTCTCCACGGGCTGGGCGCCGACGATGCGCAGAGCCAGGTCGACGAACTCGTCGGCGTACGTCGCGGCGACGAGGTCCTCGCGGTAGGCGAAGCTCAGTGCAGCGGCCTGCCCCATGTAGGCGATCGAGAGCACGGTGGTCTCGGGGTGCTGGACGGTGAACAGACCTGCCTCCTGCCCGCGCAGCAGCACCTGTTCCAGCAGGACGCTGGCCTGGCTGCGGTAGGTCAGCACGGTGGCGAGCGCGTCCTGGGGGAGGCGCTCGACCTCGCGGTCGAGCACGAGCATGAGACCCGCGTACTCGCAGCAGGTGACGATGTGCTGCCGCACGACGGCCGACAGCTGCGCCGTCGGGGAGCCGTCCGTCGCGAGCAGCGCAGCCACGAGGCGCTCGTAGTAGTGCTCGTAGCCGAGCAGGACGACCGCGGCGAGCATGGCGTCCTTGCTCGGGAAGTGGTTGTAGAGGCTGGGCGACTGCATCCCGATGGAGGCGGCGATGTCCCGCGTGGAGCTCGCGAGGAAACCCTTGGTCGCGAACTGCTGCAGGCAGGCAGCCAGGACGCGCCGCTGCCCCAGCGTCAGCGCTGGCGTAGGTGGTAGCGCGTACGGATCGAGGTCGCTGCGCCAGGCAGGGATCGTCGGACGGCCGGCAGGTCGCGCCCCGAGGGCGAGGTCGTGAAGCACGCCACAGGAGAGCACCGTCCCTCCCGGACCGTCAACCCCTCGGCTAGCGATCGCTAGTGTGCAGGAGCCGGCTCTTGCGCTCGGCGACTATCGATCGCTAGTCTTGCGTCTCCGTTGCAGGTCGAGGGCGAGGAGCCCCAGATGCCCGTCACGCACACGTCCGGAACGGTGGTCCACTGGGAGGCTCGAGGGACGGGAACGCCGCTTCTGCTGGTGATGGGGCTCGGCTTCACGTCCGCGTCCTGGTGGCCCGTCGTCGACCACCTCGCCGCCCGGCACCGCGTGCTCACGTTCGACAACCGCGGGCTGGGCGCGAGCGGTGCGCCGGCTCCGACGTCGATGCAGTGCATGGTCGACGACGCCCTCGCGGTGCTCGACGCGGCCGGCTGCCCGTCCGCCCACGTCTACGGGGTGTCCATGGGTGGCGGGATCGCCCTCGAGCTCGCTGTCCGCGAGCCGCGGCGGGTGGCGTCGCTGGTGCTGGGCTGCACCATGGCCAAGACCTCCCCGTCCAGACCGCCCAGCGCCTGGCCCCTGCTGGTCGAGCGGCTCCTGCCGGGCGCCGTGCGCGACCGGCTGTCAGCGCGCTCTCTCTACGGCACGTCCGCGCCGCGCGACCGCGTCCTGCGCGACCAACGGGTCCTCGCACAGTCTCGCCGTCCCCTCGCGACAGTGGTGGCGCAGGCCAGGGCGACCGCCGCCTACGCGACCGCGGAGACCGACGTGCGGAGCGTCGCCGTTCCCGCGCTCGTCCTCCACGGCACCGCGGACCGGGTCGTCCCGTACGCCGAGGGCCGGCGCCTCGCAGAGCTGACCGGAGCTCGGCTCGTGACCTTCGAGGGGGCCGGGCACAACTACCTCGTCGACCACGCCGAGGAGTCCGGCAGCGAGGTGCTCGACTTCCTCGCCACCGTGGACGAGGCCGGACGCACGCAGGTCCAGCGCCTGTCCGCCGTCCCCGCGGGGCTGCCACGATGACCGGCAGCACTGTCCACGGCGTCGTCGCCCCGGGGTTCGACCGGGTCCAGGACACCGTGGCGAGCTCCGCCGCCGCATGGGGCCGTGGCGGAGGCGGCTTCGCCGCCTACGTCGACGGTCAGCTCGTCGTCGACCTGTGGGGCGGGTACGAGCGGCCCGGACAGCCTTGGCGGGCACAGACGCTCACCCCGGTCGCCTCCATCACCAAGTCCTGGGCGGCCGTCGTCGTCGCGCGCCTGGTGGAGCAGGGGATCCTCGACCACACGACGCCGCTCGCGACGTGGTGGCCCGAGTTCGGGGCGCACGGCAAAGAGGCCATCACGCTGCACCACGTGCTCGTGCACTCCTCCGGCGTCCTCGGCTTCGACGGCCAGGTCGCCCAGCTGGACGCGGACGGCTGCGCCGGGTGGAAGGACCACGACGCGATCGCCGCGTCGCTGGCGCAGTCCACACCCACGTGGCGCCCGGGCACCCAGCACGGCTACCACGCCGTGAGCTACGGCTGGCTGCTCAACGAGGTCGTCCGCCGCACCACCGGACGCACGATCGGTGACCTGTTCCGCACCGACGTCGCTGAGCCCCTCGGCCTGGACGCCCACCTCGGGACCCGCGGGGCCGACCTGGACAGGGTTGCCAGGGTGCAGGTCGCGGACCCCGCGGCGATGTCGTGGGCCCAGCGGAGGCTGGCCGTGTCGATCACCCGTCGCTCCGCCGATCCCCGGAGCCTGGCCGGCCGAGCCTTCCTGGGCGACGGTGACGGCACCCTCCTCGACCGCGTGGAGGAGGCCCTGCGCACACCGGCGTTCCTCGAGGCCGAGATCCCCGCCAGCAACGGCACGACGACGGCACCCTCTCTCGCACGCCTGTTCGCCTGTCTGGCAGCGGGCGGCAGCCTGGACGGGACGACGCTGCTGCAGCCCGAGTCGGTCGAGCAGTTGTCCCGCACGCGGCACACGATCCGGGACACGGTCGCGGCGTCGGCGCTCCCGCCGCTGCTCCGGCGCCTGGCCGTCCGCCCGACCGCCGTCTCGTACGGGCTCGCCCCCAACCCGCGCCGCAAGCGCACGCTGGCCTTCGGTCCCAACCCCCGGACGTTCTTCTCGGCCGGCTTCGGCGGGCAGCTCGTCGTCGGCGACCCGGACGCCGGGCTCAGCTTCGCCAGCATCCGCACGGACTACACACCAGGCCTCGACCGGTTGCAGGCCAAGGTCCTCACGTCGCTCTACGCCGCGCTCTAGTCCGCCGCCGGGCCGCACGGTGCGCCACACCCGACCACGATCCGAGGCCTGCATGCCTGTCGCCCCACAGACACCCGCCGCTCGTCCGCCTGCGCCGGACGAGGCCGACTTCGTCGCCGGGGTCGAGGTCGGCCTGTCGCGGGTCGCCGGAGTCGTCCTCGACGTCGACGACCAGGTCGTGGCCCAGGCCGCGGTCGACGTGCCCCCGGACGGCGATGTCGTCGGTGCGACGGCAGCGCTGTTGCGGCTGCTGGAGGCCACTGTCCGCGTGGACCGCCTGGTCCTGGCCGTGTCGACGCCTGGGGACCGGCTGACGGACGGCCGGCGGATCGTGCAGGGGCTCGGCGCCCTCGACGGCCGACAGGTGCTGGTCGTCGACGGCGGCCAGGCCGCGGCCTGGGCTGAGCACCACGCCCGGGTGGTCGCCGAACCCCTCCTGCTCCACGTCCGCGTCGACGACGAGATCGACGGCGGGATCGTCTCAGAGGGCGTCCTGCTCCGAGGCGGTCACGGGCTCACCGGCCGTGTCGGCCACCTGCGCCTCGGGGCGGGACGACGCGTCTGCGGGTGCGGGCGACGGGGCTGCTGGCAGCAGTACGCGGGTGGTTCCGGCGTTCGTGCGACGGTCCGGCGCCATCCGGACGTGCTCGCTCCTGCCGGAGTGCTCGACCCCCTGGGCGACGCACGAGCCGTCCTCGCGCTCTCCGACCTCGACCCTGTCGCGCAGGCTGCCGCGCACGAGATCGCGGTGCACCTCGCGGCCGGGCTGACTGCCCTCGTGGAGGTGCTCGACCCGTCGCTCGTCGTGCTGGGCGGGTCCTTGGCCACGGACCGTCGACTGGTCGGGAGCGTGCGTGACGCCCTCGCGGAGCTGCCACGCTGGGAGACGGAGCAGCCGAACCTCGAAGTATCGCAGTTGGGACCCGACGCCGCCGCGCTCGGCGCAGCCCTGCTCACCAGGACATCCGCGTCCGTGCGGGTACTGCAGGAGGTCAGCCGATGACCAACGCCGTCGGACTGCTCGCGGCCGCGCTCACGACCGGCGCGTGGTTGCCACAGATCCACCGCTGCTGGCGGTCGCGTTCCTGCGACGACGTGACCTGGCTGTACCTGCTCTGCATGGTCGTCGGCTTCGTGGTCTGGGCGGCCTACGGGCTTCTCGTCCATGCGCCGGCCACCGTGCTGTGCAACGTCCTGTCGCTCGGCCTCGCTCTGGTCCTCGTCCGTCTCAAGCTCGGCTCGGCGAGCAGGGTCCCGGCACCTGAAGCCCCGAGCCTTCCGGCCGACCGCGTCGAGCAGCGCCGCGGTGAGCCGACCCTGACCACGAGCGCGTGAGCGGTGCGGCGCCGACCAGGCTCCGGGTCGACCACCTCGTCCGTCCGCTCGACCTCGGCGACGCCGCGCCCACCCTGTCCTGGACGCTGCCCGACGGCGCCACCCGGCAGGACGCCTACCGGGTGGTGGCCGGGTCCTGGGACTCCGGCCGCGTCGCCTCGTCCGCGTCCACCTTCGTCAGGGCCGAGACGGTCCCGCTGTCAGGAGCGGTGGTCCCCTGGCGGGTCAAGACCTGGACCGACCTCGGCGAGAGCGTCTGGTCGCAGACGGGTCTCTACGAGCACGGGCTGCTCCGCCCTCAGGACTGGCAGGCCGACTGGGTCGCGCCGGTGGAGGGCGCCGGCCCTCCACGCCAGCGGCCCGTCACGCAGCTCGCCGGGCCGGTCCGGCTCCCTGGCGACGTCCAGGTCGTCCGGGCCCGCCTGCACGCCACCGCCCACGGGGTGTACGAGGCGTTCGTCAACGGGCACCGGGTCGGCGACGAGGAGCTGACGCCGGGCTGGACGGCGTACCGCAGTCGGCTGCAGGTCCAGACCTTCGACGTGACCGACCTGCTCGTCCCCGGCGAGAACGTGCTCGGTGCGCTGCTGTCCGACGGGTGGTGGCGCGGGCAGAACAGCGTCGCCCGCCGCGTCGACGACTACGGCACGACGACGGCCCTGCTGGCTCAGCTCGTCGTCACCACGGCGGACGGTGAGCAGCTCATCAGCGGCTCTGGCGGCGACTGGCGCGCAGCACCGAGCCACGTCCTCGCGGCGGACCTGATGGCGGGGGAGGTCCACGACCTGCGGCAGCGCCGACCGTGGTCGCAGTGGTCGTCCTGGGCCCCGGTCCGGGTCGAGGACCACGGGCACCTGGACCTGTGCGCCTCCCCGGCCCCGCCGGTGCGCCGGGTCCAGGAGCTGCGTCCCGTCGGGGTGCGACAGCTCGCTCCGCACCGGTGGGTGGTGGACCTGGGCCAGAACGTCAGCGGTTGGGTGCGCCTGCGGGGACTCGGTCTGGCGGGCGAGGAGACGACCCTGACCTACGGCGAGTGGCTCGACGAGCACGGGGACGTGACGCAGGAGCACATCGCGTCGCCGGCCTCGACCACGGTGGACCGCTCGGTGCCCTTCCAGGTCGACCGCGTCACGTCGGCGGGGCGTGCAGACGAGGTGTTCGAGCCCCGGCACAGCACGAAGGGGTTCCAGTACGTGCGGGTGGAGGCGCACCGATCGGCGCTGACTGTCGACGACGTCACGGGGATCGTCGTGCACACCGACTTCGCCCGGCTCGGCACCTTCTCCTGCTCCGACCCCCGGCTCGAGGCCGTGCACCGCATCGCGGACTGGAGCTTTCGCGGGAACGCCTGCGACCTGCCGACCGACTGCCCGACGCGGGAGCGCGCGGGCTGGACGGGTGACTGCCAGATCTTCGCCGAGACGGCGGCGTTCCTCTACGACACCGCAGGTTTCAGCCTCAAGTGGCTCCGCGACCTCGCGGCCGACCAGCGACCGGACGGCAGGGTGACGAGCCTGGTCCCCGAGTCGCACCCCGGCGACGACCGCAGCCCCGACTGGTGGCCGTCCGTCGAGGGCTCGTCCGGGTGGGGCGACGCCGCCGTGCAGGTGCCGTGGCAGGTCTACCGTGCGACCGGCGACGCTCGCGTGCTCGCGGACCAGTGGCCGTCGATGCAGGCGTGGGTCGACTACGCCGCCAGGGCCGCCAGGACCGGACGACGGGCCGCCCGTCTCGCGCGCCAGCCCGACCCCGCGGCACACGAGCAGTACCTGTGGGACACGGGCTGGCACTTCGGCGAGTGGCTCGAGCCCGGGGACGACGTCGCCGCAGCCATCGCCCGGGCTGAGGTCGAGGACCCCGGTCCGGTCGCGACCGCCTACCTGTACCGGTCGGCCTCGCAGCTCGCCCAGGCCGCCCACGTACTGGGACGGGAGGACGAGGCGACCCGGTACTCAGCGCTCGCCGACGCGATCGCCGATGCGTGGCAGCGCGAGTTCCTGTCCGCGGACGGCCGGACGACTCCGGACAGCCAGGCGACCTGCGCGCGTGCGCTCGCCTTCGGGCTGATCCCGCCCAGCCGCCGGCGGTCGGTGGCAGACCGCTTGGCGGAGCTCGTGCGCGAGGCCGGCTGCCGAGTGGGGACCGGGTTCCTTGCCACACCCTTCCTGCTGCCGGCGCTGGCGGACCACGGACACCTCGACCTCGCCTACGAGGTGCTCCTGCAGGACGCCGAGCCGTCCTGGCTGCTCATGCTCGAGCGGGGGGCGACGACCGTGTGGGAGCAGTGGGACGGCATCAGTGGGTCAGGCGAGCCACACGCGTCGTTGAACCACTACAGCAAGGGCGCCGTCATCAGCTTCCTGCACCAGCACGTCGCTGGGCTGCAGCTCCTCGAGCCGGGCTGGCGGCGCGCCCGCATCGCGCCCCGTCCCGGCGGCGGCCTCACCCGTGCATCCGCCTCGCACCGCACGCCGTACGGGCTGGTTGCAGTGGCATGGCAGGTCACCGGGTCCGAGTTGCACGTGGACGTGACAGTGCCCGCGAGCACCACTGTGGAACTCCTGCTGCCGGGGCACGGGCCGCGTGAACTGACACCGGGCGCGCATCACGCGACTGCCCTCCTGCCAGGGATGACGTCCCATGACGTGGTGTAGCTCGTCGCGTTGTGCTTCGTGTTGTTGCTGATTATGCGGTCTGCAGTGCGGGTTGGTCGATCACCTCGCTCGTGGTGTCGCGTCGGGGCTCAAGGGCGGTGGGTGCTGGCGGGTTGAGCAGGGCCATGGACTCCTCGGACAGGTAGCGGCGGTCGCTGTCTTGCCACTCGTCGTGGGCCTCGATGAGCACGCAGGCCGACAGGCGCAGCAGCGCGTCGGGGTTGGGGAAGATCCCGACGACGTCGGTGCGGCGCTTGACCTCGCGGTTGAGCCGCTCCAGCGGGTTGGTCGACCAGATCTTCTGCCAGTGCGCGTGCGGGAAGTCCGCGAATGCCGTCAGGTCGGCCTTGGCGTCGTGCAGCAGTGCCGCGACGGCGGGGAACTGCTTGGCGAGCATGTCGGCAACGACGTCGACGTGAGCGCGGGCCTCGCCGCCGGTCGGTTGGGCGAAGATCGTGCGGATCGTCGCGGCGACCATCTCGGCGTGGCCTTTGCCGACCTTGGCGAGAGCGTTGCGCATGAAGTGGACGCGGCAGCGCTGCCAGGCCGCGCCCTGCAGCACTGCGGCGATGGCGTTGGTCAGCCCGCGGTGGCTGTCGCTGATGACCAGCTGAACTCCGGTCAGGCCTCGGTCGCGCAGGCTGCGCAGGAACTCGGTCCAGAAGTCCTGGGTCTCGCTGTCGCCGACGGCGCAGCCCAGCACCTCGCGGCGGCCGTCGGCGCTGACGCCGGTGGCGATGACGACGGCCTGGGACACCACGCGGCCGCCGACGCGGACCTTGCAGTAGGTGGCGTCGCAGAAGACGTAGGGGAACGCCTGCTCGCCCAGCGGCCGGTCGCGCCAGGCCGCGACGTCGGTGTCGAGCTGCGCGCAGATCCGCGACACCTCGCTCTTGCTGATGCCGGTGCCGCCGAGTGCGACGACGAGGTCATCGACCCGTCTGGTGCTGACGCCCTCGACGTAGGCCTGCATCACGACCGCGTGCAGCGCGACGTCGATGCGCCGGCGCGGCGCAAGCAACGCCGGGAAGAACGACCCCGTCCGCACCTTCGGGATCTTCACGGTCAGGTCACCGGCGGTCGTGGTGACGGTCTTGTCGCGGGTGCCGTTGCGCTGCGTCGTGCGCGACGCGGCCCGCTCGTGCGGGCTGGCACCGATGTGCGCGGTCGCCTCAGCGTCAACGAGTTCTTGCATGATCGTGCCGAGCAGCCGGCGCATGAGCTCGCCACCATCAGCGGTGCGCATCACCTCGAGCAACTCGAGCAGGGCAGACTGGTCCAGGGCCATCGCGAGAGTCCTTTGTGAGTTCCTTGGCGGGTTCTCACGAAGCCTTCCGCGGTGGCTCCTCAACGTCCGGGACCGACACGGCCACCGACGATCAGGAGCCCGAGCTACACCACTCCAGGGGACTCACCCCTGCCAGGCTGATGGACGTCGTCGTTGCGCCCGTCAAGGCACCCCCGCTGACGTCGTCCCGCGCTCCGAACGGGGATCAGCAGGGGCACGTGGTAGCCGCGATCGGGCAGCACTGGTGCGTCCTTCTTCAGGGCGTCGAGCTGCTGCTGGTCACCGGTCGTCCGCGGCCGCGCGGACACCAGGCGGACAACACAGCCCTAGAACGACTCTGGCCCCGCTCCCACAGGGGAGAAGGGCCAGGTCAGCGTTTGTGCGCCGCCAGGGACTCGAACCCCGGACCCGCTGATTAAGAGTGGTGAGAAGGACGTGCCGGAGGGTGATCACCCGTGCTGACTGGTGTTGCCTAACGCTCAGGTCGGGGGTCTCGGCGTCTACCTGGTGCTGGCTAGTGACGGGGGACTGTTGGACGTCCGTGAGCAATCTCGTGAGCAAGCGTCCTGCTCGTGCTCAAGCGTGTTGAGGAGTCCAAGCGGCCTCGGCACTGGCTGCGGCCAGACCAGGTGCTTCTACGGGCTTGCCCCGCTACAGCGACGAGGGTGAGCACGCCCTGGCGGGTCGTCATGGTGGCGATCCCGTGCGGGCCGGGTCTGGGTACGGCTGTCGGGTGTTGTACCGGACCGTGCAGGTGCGCCCACGTTGGCGCAGCCGACGTGGCCCTGCGTGTCGCTGCGGCCTGAGATGGGGCGTGGGCCGTGAGAGCCGGGCGTGTTGCGGCGCCGTTCGACGCGCACGCCCCGATGCGCCACAGCGGGAGATCATGCTCGACATCAAGGAGTACCTCCACCCGCAGTCAGGCGCCGGCGCTGTCGGAAAGCGGCTGCAGCTTCCGAGACAGCCGTAGCTCAGACGCCGGTACTCGTGGTGCGGACGACCCGAGCAGTCACACCGCTCTGCAGGCAGACGCCGTGCTGCCGGGCGCTGGACGGGTAGCGGACGAAGGTGATCAGTCTCGCTGCCGAGGAAGGGTTCCCCGGCTCGGTGCTCTCCGAGGACGTCCTGCGCGAGTACGTCGATCTGCTCGTCCGGCTCGTCGAGGCCGCCGGTGCGCTTGTGATCTTCATCGGCGCGGTACTTCCCGCCGCCGGGTTCGCTCGGGCGTCCTTGCGCCGCTGCAGCGACCGGGAGTTCGTGCGGGTCCGGCTCGGGCTAGGGCGGTACCTGACCCTTGGCCTGGAGTTCCAGCTCGCGAGCGACGTCCTCGGCACGCGATCGCGCCGACGTTCGGGGAGATCGGGAAGCTCGCCGCGATCGCCGCGATCCGGACGGTTCTGAACTACTTCCTGGCGAAGGAGATCGAACGGGAACGCGCCGAGGTGGAGGGCTCGGACTCCACGGCGTCCTACCCGCACGGCCGGGCTGACGTGTGACGCAGGCGCTGAACGACGCGGCACTCGTCTGCGTGCTCCTGGGGCTCGCCGTCGCGGTCCGGAGGCCGCAGGCCCGGCTCTCGATCGCCGTCCTCCTCGACTTCCTGCTCGCTGCGGGGCTGTTGAGGCTGTCCGCGCACGTCACCGTACGGGCCCTTGTGACGGCATGAGTCGTCGTCGGGGCAAGGAAGATCGCAGTCGTCGGCATCGGGCAGACCCGTGCCCGCTCCGTCGCGCCGCCTCCGCAGCGGCGGCCCCGACCCGGATCGACTGTCCGTCCAGGCACGTAGCGGCCCCGGGGTGCGGGAGGAGAGCGGGAACGGTACGCCCATGGGGCGGCGACCTGGGTTGGCCGATCGACACGCTGCCTGCTGCGGCTAGCAATCAGGGCGGCGGCTGGCTCGCTGACTGCGGGGAGCCTGCTGTGCCATCGGCGAGAGTTCGCACGACGCGGCTGCTGCCGATGTGGTGGACCTACACGACGCGACGTCGCCACCCGGTCGCTCACGACAGGCAAGGCCGCGAGGCGGCCCTGACCACCCTTGCGCTGCCGCAGCGACTCTGGCGAGCCTCGAGGACAGACGGGTCAGCGCTGGTACGCGTCGGGCACGCCGTCGAGGTCGCTGTCGATGCTGTCCGCCTCGGCGAGGACGGCGTACCGCCGGCTGCGCGAGCGGAGGAACGTACCGGCGAGCACCGCTGCGGCCATGCTCGCCGTGAGCACCGCGACCTTCACGTGCTCGTCCCGCACACTGGTCGGCCCGAACGCTAGCTCCCCGATGAGCAGGCTGACGGTGAAGCCGATGCCGGCAAGCACCGACATCCCGAGGACGTCCGCCCAGGCGATGTCGGGGTCGAGGTCAGCCCGCGTGAACCGGGCGAGCAACCAGGTGGCGAGCAAGATGCCGGCCGGCTTGCCCACGAGCAGGCCGACGACTATGCCGAGCGCGACGCGGTCGCTGAGGCTGTCCCCCAGCCCGGAGAGCCCCCCGACGGTCACGCCGGCCGCGGTGAAGGCGAACAGCGGGACGGCGACGCCGCTCGACAAGGGGCGGAACCGGTGCTCGAAGTGCTCCGCGAGGCCGGGTCCGGCGTCGGGCCCCCCGGCCGCTCGGCTCCGCACCACCGGGACCGCGAAGCCGAGCAGCACGCCCGCGACCGTCGCGTGGACGCCGGACTCGTGCACCAGCGCCCAGGTGACCGCGGCGAGCGGAAGCAGCAGCCACCACGACCGGACGCGTCGCTGGACCAGCAGGGTGAACAGTGCCAGCGGGACCAGCGCTCCCAGGAGCGGCACGACCTCGAGGTCGCTGGTGTAGAAGCACGCGATGATGACGATGGCCAGGAGGTCGTCCACGACGGCCAGGGTCAGCAGGAAGGTGCGCAGGGCGGCGGGCAGGGACGAGCCGACGACCGCCAGGACCGCGAGCGCGAAGGCGATGTCGGTGGCGGTGGGGATCGCCCAGCCGCTCCGGTCACCACCGGCCGCGCTGTTGACCGCCACGTACAGCAGGGCCGGCACGACGACGCCGCCGACGGCCGCACAGACGGGCATGGCCGCCCGTCTCGGGTCGCGCAGGTCACCGGCGACGAACTCCCGCTTGAGCTCGAGGCCCGCGACGAAGAAGAAGATCGCGAGCAGCCCGTCGCCGGACCAGGTGGCCAGTGTCAGGTCGAGGTGCAGCGCGGCCGGTCCGACGCGGAACTGCCGCAGGTCCTCGTAGGCGCCCGACCAGGGCGAGTTCGCCCACGCCAGGGCGACGACGGCGGCGAGAAGCAGCAGCGCGCCGCCGACGGTCTCAGCGCGCAGGATCTCGGCGATCCGGGCGGTCTCCAACCACGTGCCACGGCTGAAGATGCGGTGGCGGGGCGGTTCCGGGGCGCGCTGGCCTGGCTGGTCGCTGGTGGTCGTCACGGCAGTCTTCTCCTCAGACGCCGACCAGGCTTCCCGGCACACCCGGCCCCGCCTTCTGCGCGGCCTCGTCCCGACTGTAGCCACAGCGGCGCCTCGGCACCGGCCCGCTCTCGCATCGGTGTGCGCCTGGCGTCCAGTTGGTGCAACTCATGCGCCCGACGCCTCCTGGCGTGTCGTCCGGCAGCAGGACCGGGGTCGAGGTCGCGCTCGAGCAGCCTCGCCACCCGGCCGTGCGGGTGGCCCGTCGCGGCGGACCGGACGTCATGACGGTCCGCGCCAGCCGGTCCGGTACGCGACGACGAGCTCGGGCAGCGCGAGGTACTGGCCGAGGTGGTGCAGGACCAGAGCCGGGTGCAGGTGGTCGGCGAGGACCTGCTCGAGGTCGCGGGACAGCTCGGGGTTCCACAGGCCCTGGGCGTAGTGCAACGAGCTGCGCGCCTGGGCGAACAGCTCCTGGATGCGCTGCAGCCGGCTGGCGTGCCGGGCCGGCACCGGGTCCGCGCTGAGCACCGCGGAGAGCTGCTGCTCGACGAGGCCGTCGAGGGCGTCACCGGCGGCGAGCATCCCGCGGACGTGCTTGCGGGGGCCGCCCCGCAGTGTGAGCAGCGGCGGGAGCCCGACGGGCAGGTCGGCGTCGCTGCCGATCCAGAAGTCGGGTTGGCCTCTGCGCGGCGGGCGACAGCGAGCCAGTGCCGACCGGTTCGAGCAGGGACCACACCTGGCGGTAGGTCACCAGGGGCACGAAGCCGGCGGTCGAGGGGTCCTCCCGCTCGTCGGAGTCGAGCAGCTCGGCGCCGAGCGTGTGGTGCACCTGGGCGATCCAGGTGGCCAAGAAGAGCGAGGCGGTTGCCGGGTCTGCCTCCCAGGGGTGCGTCCCGGCAGCCGCCAGTTCGCGCCGTCGGGAGTCGACGAGCAGGGTGAGGTCGAACACGGGTGCGCCCGCGCGGCGCAGGGCCTGCAACTGCGTCGTCGGGACCTCCTGCTTGCGACATGCTGACGCCCGGCGCAGCAGCGCCGGGCGGGTATGGGTCTGGGACAACGGACTCGATCTCCTCGCTTCTCGCCATGCTTCTGTTCGCGCTCCGCCGCAGTCCCGGCTGGTGTTCCGTGCCGGGACTGCGCCGTGCCTGCCTGATGGTTGCTCAGCTCGCCGACGGGCTGGCCGGTGAGGTGCCGTTGCTCGAGGCCACCGGTGCCGGTGCGGTGTCGGTCTGCGCGCTGCCGAGCCGTCGGAGCAGGGCGCCGAGGTCGACGCCGGTGAGGTCGCTGCCGATCTGCATCCCCTGCTCGATGTTGCGCGCGACGGTCTTCGTGAGGTCGCTCGCCCCGTCTGTGCTGATGATGGTCAGCTTGTCGACGTTGCCGAGCGGCGCCGACGCCTCCCGCACGACGTCGGGGAGCACGCGCACCAGCAGGTCCAGGACCGCCGCGTCGGAGAACTGCGCGAACGCCTTCGCCTTCGCGTCGAGCGCCTGCGCCTCGGCCGCGCCCCTGGCCTGGGTGGCGCCGGCCTCGGCCTCGCCCTCGAGCCGCAGCGCCTTCGCGGCAGCGGTGCGCCGGGCGAGCTCGCCCTCGCCGGACAGCCGCTGCTGCTCGGCGTTCGCCTGCGCGGCGGCGATCGTCGCCTGCCGCTGTGCCTCCGCGTTCGCGATCGCGCTGTTCTTCGCCGCCTCCGCCGCCGCCTCGACGCGGTAGCGCTCGGCGTCGGCGGGCCGCCGCACGGTGGTGTCGAGCTCGCGCTCCTTGAGCGCCGCCTGCCGCTCCGCGACCTGCTCCTGCGCCGCCAGGACCTCCTGGTCGCGGGAGGCAGCGGCGAGCGGGCCTGCGGCGTCGGCGCGGGCCTGGGCGGCGTCGGTCTCCGCCTGGATCTCCGCGGTCTTGAGCGCCAACGCGCGCTGCGCGACGGCGATGGCCTCCTCGGCGAGCAGCCGCTCCTGCTCGGCAGCCTGGCGAGCACGCGCCTCGGCGATCGCCGCCTCCTTCTCCACCCTCGCCGACTCCGGGCGCCCGAGGTCGGTGAGGTAGTCGCCCTCGGCCTGGATGTCCTGGAGCTGGAACGTGTCGAGCTGCAGACCCTGGTTGGTGAGGCTGCTCTCGGCCTCCTCCGCCACGGCGCTGGCGAACGCGGCCCGGTCCTTGATGATCTCCTCGACGGTCAGGCGGCCGACGATGCTGCGCAGCGAGCCGGCGAGGGTCTCCTGGGTGGACTGCTCGATGGTGCCGTGCGGCGCGTCGCGGAACCGCTGGGCGGCGGCGCGGATCGCGTCCTCGCTGCCGGCGATCTTGACGATGGCGACGCCCTCGAGGTCGAGCTTGATGCCGGTCGCGGACACGGCGCCGCGGATCGCCACGTTCAGCCGTCGCGAGCTCAGGTCGAGCGCGGAGAGCTTCTGCACGAAGGGCAGCACGAACACCGAGCTGCCCATGACGATCTTCTGACCGGACAGGTCCGTCGAGACGATCCCCGTCTCCGGGTTCGTGACGGGGCGGCCCTTGCGGCCGGTGATGATGAACGCCTCGTTGGGGCCGGCGACCTTGATGCGGGTCACGACAGCGAGGACCGCCAGCACGACGAGGGCGACGGCGGTGCCGAGGGCGATGAGCAGTGTGGTCATGGCGAACGCCTTTCAGGGGACGAAGGAGTGCCTGCGCATGACGTCGTCGGGGGCGCGGGCTGGGACGGGAACGACTCGGGGGGCGAGGACTGAGGGCCGGTCGCCTCAGGGGTTGAAGAAGGCCAGGTCCGCGGGAGCGACCAGGACGCTGGTCTCGCTGAGCACGTCGAGGACGTACACGGCAGTGCCAGCCGGCAACGGCTGCTCAGCGCGGGCGGCGAGCTTGCGGCGGGTGCCGTGGACCACGAACGACGCCTCGCCGTATCCAGCGGCGGGGACAGGTGTCACCACTGCGCCGAAGAGCCCGTACATGGCCGCGGACCCCGGAGCCGGGACACCGTCGCCGATCAGGGATCTGCTCAGCCGGTAAGAGGCGACGCCGACGACGACGGCCCCAGCCCCGGCGATCGCGACGGCAGCAGCAGCAGACAGGTCGGCGCCCTGGACCGCGAGCGCTCCGCCGAAGCCGAACGCGGACGCTGCGGCGCCGAGCGCGGGCGTGACGCCCGGGGCGAGGTCGCCGGGCACGACGACGTCGACCGCACCGTCGAGGAGCTCACCGAGCAGCAGCCCCGCGAGGACGACCGCGAGGCCCAGGAAACCGAGAAGGACGAACATGGTGAGCACGCGCGGCCTCCGCCGCACCCCGCCCCACCGGTCTCTCCGGTTCGCCCCTGCTGGTGTTGGTCGAAGGATAACCCGGAACGGCAGGTGCTGTCACGACTGTCACGTGCTCGCGGGTGGGTCGACGTCGGGCCTCAGCCGGGCGGCCGCGGAGGGTCACAGCAGGTCGGCGTAGTCCCTGCGGGAGAGCGGGCCGCCGGTGAGCGACCCGTCGGCGCGGGGGACGGCGAGCGCGGCGCCGTCGCGGGTGAAGCGGACTGCGCTGACGTCCCGCAGGCTGGTCAGGGTGGTCACGATCTGCGCGTAGGCGAGGACCTCGTCGCTGCGTCCGAGTCCCGCGGGCACGCCGGCGAGCGGCACCACGACGGTGTTGTCCGACGTGGTGAGGCGGTTCAGCAGGACGGCGTCGGGTCCCAGCGCGGTGCTCAGGCCCTGCGTGCTCTCTCCCGTCGTGGGTCCACGGAGCAACAACTGGAGAGCGGTGTTCGGGGAGCCGGAGGCGGCGGTCCGTCGCGTGACGGGCGCCAGTGCGTTGTCGCGCACGAGGTACAGGGTGGTGGACCTCGCCCCGGGCGGCACGGCGGGACGCTCCGACGGCGTGCCGCCGAGGTCCTGGACCTCGAGCAGCCGTGGTGCTCGTTCGGACGAGAGGCCGCAGCCGGCGAGCAGGGACAGGGCGAGGACGAGGACGACGGCGGTGCGCCTCACCGCGGCAGCCTGACCCGGAAGCGTGCCCCGCCGCCTGGGCGGTCCTCGATGCTCACCTGTCCTGCGTGGGCGTCGACGTGAGCGGCGACGAGCGACAGGCCGAGGCCGGTCCCGTCGCTCGCTCTGCGGGACGACGCCATGCGGCCACGTCCGAAGCGGTCGAACACCAGCTGCCGCTCGTCCAGCGGTACGCCGGGACCGGCGTCGTCGACCTCGAGCACCAGGTGGTCGTCCTCCTCGGCGAGACGGACGGCGACGACGCCACCGCCGTGCCGGGCCGCGTTGTCCAGCAGGTTGCCGACGACGCCGCGCACCCGCCGTGCCTCCAGGCGCCAGCGCGCGGGCGCCCGCGTCATGTCGAGCAGGGGCGCGGGCAGGCCGCGCAGGTCGGTCTCCTCGCGCACCAGGGCGACGACGTCCGTGTCCTGCAGCGACACCGGGACGTCCTCGCGGGCCAGCTCGAGCAGGTCCTGGACGAGGGCGTTGAAGCGGGCGACCTCGTCCTGGACGAGGCCGGCGGCCGCACGGGTGCGCGCGTCGAGCTCGGCGGTCCGGTGGTGCAGGACCGCACTCGCGTTCGACAGGGTCTGCAGCGGCGAGCGCAGCTCGTGGCTGACGTCGGCGGCAAAGCGGCGGTCCCTCTCGAGGCGGCCCGCGAGATCGTCCAGCATGCCGTTGAACGAGGCCGACAGCGGAGCGAGGTCGGGGTCGTGCACCGGCGCGAGCCGCACCCCCAGGTCCCCCGCCGAGATCCGCGACGCGGCCCGCGCCATCTCCCGGACGGGACGCAGCAGCCGGCGCGCCGCCCACGCTCCCAGCGCAGCGCCGGCAGCGGTCGTTGCCGCAGCCACGAGCGTGAGCGTCCGGCCGAGGGAGCGCAGCGTCCGGTCAAGCTCGACGAGGCTGTCGACCTCGAAGTAGCCCGAGCCGTCGTCGTCGAGCGGGATACCGACGACGAGCACAGGTGTGCCCTGCACACGGACCCGCTGCACCGCCGGCTGGCCCCGCTCGACGACGCGCAGCAGTCCGGCAGGGACGGCGTCGGTCAAGCCGTCGTCAGCCGTGCGAGCGAACCACACACCGTCCCTGCGCAGCAGCGGCAAGCGAGTACGACCCGTGTCCAGGGTCCGCAACGCCTCGACGACGTCGCCCTCAGGCACGGTCAGGGCACGGCGCACCGCGCGGGCGTCGGCGTAGGCGCTGCGCACCGACGCCCGCTCCCGGACCTCCAGCGCACCGCCCCTGGTCAGCTCGAAGGTGCTCACCGCGAGCGCGGCAGACAGCGCCAGCGCGCCGGCGCCGAAGGTCACGGCCACGCGCGCGCGCAGCCCGAGGGGCTTCACCGGGCCTTGTAGCCGAGCCCGCGAACGGTCACCACGTGCTGCGGGTCCGCCGGGTCCTTCTCGACCTTGCGGCGCAGTCGGCCGACGTGGACGTCGACCAGCCGCTCGTCGCCGAAGTCGTAGTCCCAGACCCGCTGCAGCAGCTGGGTCCGTGACAGGACGTTGCCGCGGTTGATCGCCAGCTCGCACAGCAGGCGGAACTCCGTCCGGGTCAGGCCCACCTCGCGGCCTGCCAGGCGCACCTCCCCGGCCTGCGGACGGACCTCCAGGTCACCCAGCACGATCGCGCCGACGTCGGTGAGCGCGGCTCCGGCAGCCCGCCGGCGTAGGGCACGCAGACGGGCCGACAGCTCCTTCACCGCGACCGGCTTGACCAGGTAGTCGTCCGCGCCTGCCTCGAGCGCCGCGACGATGTCGTGCGTGTCCTCACGAGCACTCACGACGACGACCGGGACGTCGCTGGTGCGGCGCAGCTGGCGCAGGACGTCGAAGCCGTCGAGACCGGGGAGCATCAGGTCGAGCAGGACGACGTCGGCCGGGTGCTCCTCCTGCCGGACGAGCGCCAGCTCTCCCGTGGGCACAGCGTCCACCTCGTAGCCCTCGTCCTCGAGCGCCATCTGCAGCGACAGACGGATGCGGTCGTCGTCCTCGACGACGAGCAGGCGGCTGCTGGGCACGCGCCCATCCTGCACCCGAGCGCGGACGCGCTGGTGGTCGTCACAGGACTGTCATGACGTCGCGGGGTCCTCGCCATGAGCGGAAGGCAACGTGCGCTGCACACCGTCCCCCGAACGAGGAGCCACCGTGACCGCTGTCCAGGAGCACCCGCGCACCCTCGCCGCCCATGACATGACCCTCACGCTGGAGCTGTGCGACGAGCTGGACATCAGCACCGTCCCGCGCCTGCGGGAGCAGCTCGCGGAAGCGCTCGAGGTCCGGCCCCGCGCCGTCGTCGTCGACCTGACCCGCTGCGGGTTCCTGGACTCCCAGGCGCTCGTCCCGCTCCTCGAGGCGCACCGGCAAGCTCGGCGGCGTGCCGTGCGCTTCTCTCTGCGCGGGCTCACGCCGCAGGCCCGCCGGCTGCTCGCCCTGGCCGGCCTCGAAGGGGTCTTCGACGTCCTGGACCCGCGGTGAGCACACGGCTGACTGCCCAGCAGGCCGCCCTCGTGCGGCGGGTCCGCGCCGATCGGCGAGGGCGCAGACTCGCCCTGGCCCGCCGTCTCGAGCGCGGCTGAGGGGCGCCCGG
Organism: uncultured Actinomycetota bacterium; assembly: GCA_963761655.1. GTDB lineage: Bacteria > Actinomycetota > Actinomycetes > Mycobacteriales > SCTD01 > RYN-122. Next base: position 244,798 of record CAVXHI010000011.1, on the reverse strand, counting down.
ATCGTCGCCACCTGCGCGAGCCGGGATGACGTGACAGTCCCGCGACGACATGCCGCCCGGCGCGTTCCACCGGACGCGTCCGGAAGCAAGCAGACGTGACCGATGGCCATCCTGGTGGTCGGCACACCAACCGAGGAGCAGACATGATCGGGTTCATCGTGGCGGGGCTCGTGATCGGAGCCCTGGCCCGGCTGGTCAAGCCGGGCAAGCAGAACCTCAGCGTCCTGATGACCCTCCTGCTCGGGCTGGTCGGCTCGGTCATCGGCGGCGTCGTGGCCAACCTCTTGGGCACGGGAGGCATCTTCGAGCTCAACGTCCTCGGCTTCGTGGTCGCTGTCGTCGCCGCTGTCCTGCTGATCGGCATCGCCGAGGGCAGCAGCACGGGACGACGCTCCCGCATCTGAGGCAGCACCCGAGCGGCGGGAGTCGACCGCACTCAACCCGACCGGGCGCTCGCGCGCACCGGTCACGTCCACTCTCCTACGGATCGGTGCGCTCGAGGACCGCGAGTTCGCCGAGCAGGACCGCGATCGCTGCAGCGACGATCAGCAGGCCGCCGGCGAGGAAGGCTCCTGCCTCCCCGATGGTGCTCGCCCGTAGTGCGGGGATGACGACGAGCGCGAGCGCGAGCAAGCAGCCAGACCCGGCCGACCCCACCATCGTCAGCACCCACGACCGACGCCACGCGCCCGTACGGACCAGGGAACGTCGCGTCTGGGCGTATCGGGTGGACAGAGCCGTGGCGATGTTGGCGACCCCCGCCAAGGCCCCGACGAGCAGCAGGGCGGCGACCGAGTCACCGGCCCGGTGCCAGCCAGCCGACATGGTGGCCAGTGCGATCACTACGGCAGCCGCGCCCCCGCCGACCGCTGCTGTCGCTCTCGCCCGGGCGGGCAGGACGAGCAGCAGCGCGACGACGACCGAGAACACCGCTGTGGTGTGACCGCTGGGCAGACTGTTGTGCGTGGCCGGCGTGATCTCCAGCAGGCCGAGGTCGGGCCGGTCGAGGACGACCGTCTTGAGAAGCCGCGTCGAGACGTTCGCCGCCACCAGCAAGGCGACCGCACACAGGCCCTGAGCGCGACGCAAGCGCACCAGGGCGATGAGTGCGATGCCCGCCACCCCGGCGAGCAGGGACGCTACCGACACGACGCCGAGGACCCGCTCCACGGAGTCGGCGAGCGCTGCCTTGGTGGTCAAGGCTCCCCGCAGCGAGACGTCGCCGAACTGCCGTCCCGGTGTCGTGCGAACGGTCAGCAGGTAGACCAGGACGAACCCGAGGACCGAGGTGGCGGCGAGCAGACCAGCCGCAGGGACAGCGCCCCCCTGCACGACAGGACGACGTCTCACGCGTCCACTGTTGCACTCGGTGACCGTCGCCGCCGCGTGCCGGTCCAGCGGAGTCCCGACGGGGGACGAAGCGGTCGGCTGACGCGCGTCGACGTCGGCCGGCGCGTCAGCGGCCGCCCACGGGGAAGTGCCTGCTCGTCCCCCGTACCTCCCACCTCCCTGGAGCGACTCGTGCCCCGCGTCCTGCCTCGCACCCCCGCGCCTGCTCTCGACCTGCCGCTGGTCGGCGGCGGGTCCTACCGGCTGGCGGGCGCCAGCCCGACCGCCTTCTCGCTGCTCGTGTTCTACCGGGGGCTGCACTGCCCGAAGTGCAAGGACCAGCTGCAGGAGCTCGACGGGATGCTGGACGAGCTCGCCGCAGCCGGCATCGACGACGTCGTCGCGGTCTCGGGCGACACGCCGGAGCGGGCGCAGCGCACGGTCGACGAGTGGGGCCTGCGGCGGCTGCGGGTCGCCCACGGCCTGTCGGAGGAGGGCATGAGGGCGTGGGACCTCTACGTGTCCGCGGGGGTCAAGGACGGCGAGCCCGACCTGTTCAGCGAGCCGGCTCTGTTCCTCGTCGAGCCGGGCGGGACGGTCTACTCGGCCCACGTCCAGTCGATGCCGTTCGCCCGGCCGCACCTGCGCAACCTGCTGAGCGCGGTCGGGTGGATCCGCGAGAACGCGTACCCGGCGCGCGGCGAGGCCTGACGCACAGGTGCGCCGCCGCAGCGCTGTGCGAGGGTCAGTTCCCGGCTCGGCGGGTGTGACAGGGGAGCGGCGTGGACTGGTGGCTGTGGGTGCTGACCGTGCTGGTGCTGGGGGCGCTGCTGGTCGGGGCGGCTGCCGCCTTGCAGTCGCGGCGGCGGCGCGGGGGCGTCGTGACGACCGGACGCGGGCAGCGGTCGTGAGCCTGCTGGTGCGGGCTGCCGAGCTCGTGGGCCGGCCGGTGGTGACGCTGGCCGGGGACGACGTCGCCCAGGTCAAGGACGTCGTCTACACCGCCGAGGGCGGCGACGTCGCCGGCTTCACCCTCAACGGGCGCGGGCTGTTCGCCGGCCCCCTGAAGACGAGCCTGCCGTGGGCCGGCGTGCACGGGCTCGGTCGGGACGCGCTCTTGGTGGCCGACGAGCAGGCCTTCGTGCCCCGTGAGGACCTGCTGGCCCGGGGCAGCGGGAAGGGACCTGGCACGGGCGACGTCCTCGGCGCCCGCGTACTGACCGACCCCGGGGTCGACCTCGGCCAGGTGGTCGACGTCGTCGTGGAGTCGCAGGGCCGAGCCGACGTCGTCGGCTACGAGATCGACTCCTCGAGCGCGCTCGGCCACGACGGCCGGCGCGTGTTCGTCCCGCTGCCGGACACCCTGGCCGTGTCGGTGGAGGCACTGGTCGTCCCGGCGGCGGCCGTCGACTTCGTGACCGACGACCTGTCGGGCTTCGGTGCCGCGGTCGCGGCCTTCCGTGAGCGGCTGGCGGGCACGGCTTGAGGCTCACGGAGTGCCGCAAGCGGTCCGTCCTCGACACCTCGACCGCCCTGACGCTCGGGAAGGTGGACGGCCTGGTCCTCGACCCTGCGACCCGGTCGGTCGTCGCCGTCACGGTGAAGTGCAAGGGCGACGCCGACACCCTGCTGTGGGGCGCGCTGCAGTCGTTCGGGCCGGACGCCGTCACCGTGGCCGGGCAGCAGGCGCTGACGGAGGCCGACGAGCACGTGGCGGGTCTGCGCGGCAAGAAGCACGCGGCGGTCGGCAAGCGGGTGCTCACCGACGCAGGCGACGAGGCCGGCACGCTCGAGGACGTCGAGTTCGACCCGGCGTCGGGCGCGATCACGGCCCTGCTGACGAGCGCCGGCGAGGTCGCCGGCGAGCGGCTGCTCGGCATCGGCTCGTACGCCGTCGTCGTGCGCGCCGAGGCGGGACACTCGACGGACTGACCTCAGGCCCGCAGGACGGCGGGGGTGCAGACCTGGGGCAGCAGGGCAGGACCACACAGCGTGGACCTGCCCTGCTCGCCTTTGCCGTCGTGCTGTTCGTCGGCGCCCTGCTCTCCGACCTCGCGCACCGCACGATCGTCTCGACGGCCGTGCTGTTCCTCGTCGCCGGTTGCGTGCTCGGACCGGGCGCCACCGGTGTGCTGGACGTGGAGGCGAGCGACCCGATCGTCACGGGTCTCGCGGAGCTGGCGCTGTTCAGCGTCCTCTACACCGACGGCATGCGCGTCGCCCCGCGACCTGAGGCAGGCCTGGCTGCCGGGGCGCGCTCTCGTGCTCGGGATGCCGCTCACCTTCCTCGTCACCGCCCTGCTGACCTGGGGGTCGCAGGGCTGCCCTGGACGGAGTCGATGCTGATCGGCGTCGTGCTCGCGCCCACCGACCCGGTCTTCGCCAGCGCCATCGTCGGGCGGAAGGAAGTGCCGGAGCGGCTCCGCTCGCTGCTCAACGTCGAGAGCGGTCTCAACGACGGGCTGGCCCTGCCCGTCGTGCTCGTCCTCATCGCCGTCCTGGGCAAGCAGGAGTTGTCGCTGCGCGAGCTCGGGACCGAGCTGCTGCTCGGCGTCGTGCTCGGCATCGTCGTCCCGGGCGTGGCCGCCCTGTTCGTCCGCAGCCGGTACACCGCCGCGACGCCGCTGTACACCTCGCTGGGGGGGCCTGTCGATAGGGCTGGTGCTGCTGGGCCTGGCCGAGGCGTTGCACGCGAACCTGTTCCTCGCCGCCTTCACCGGCGGGATCACGGTGGCCGCGCTGACGCCGCAGGTCGAGCGGAGCTTCAACGAGTTCGGCGAGCTCGTCACCGAACTGCTCAAGCTGGCCGCCATCCTGGTGTTCGGGGCCCTCGTCAGCCCGGCGTTCCTCGCCGACGTCCCGCTGCTGGGGTACGTCTTCGCAGTGCTGGCCATCGTGCTCGCCCGACCGCTGGCCATCGCCGTGGCCCTGGTCCGCAGCCCGCTGCCGCGGGGAGAACGCGTGGTCGCCGCCTGGTTCGGGCCGAAGGGCTTCGCCTCGATCGTCTACGGCCTGCTGGTGCTCGACGCCGGGCTCGTCCGCTCCGACGAGCTGTTCCACGTCATCGCGCTGGTGGTGACCCTGTCGATCTTCGCCCACTCCTCCACCGACTCGTCCACCGACGTGCCGATCGCCCACGCCTTCGCGCGCCAGGCGGAACGTCGGTCAGAGGCAGACACGGACGTGCGCGAGTGGAGGGAGCTGGAGCATGAGCGACAGTCCGGTGGTGCAGCGGCTGGCCGTCGCCGTGGACAGCGCCCGCAGCCGCATCTGGCCGCTGCCGGCCGTCGGCCTGCTGCTCGCGCGAGGCAGCCGGCCGACGGCTCGGACCGGACCGGCGGTGCTGCACGATGAGAAGGGGGTCGTGCGGGTGCACCGTGACCTGCCTGTCCTCGACGACCTGCTCGACCTCGCGGTTTCGGGCCCGCGCCGCTACAGCGCCGCGGACCCCGACGTGCTCGCCCGGCTCTACGCGCTGCTGGCAGAGCTCGTCTGGACCGCGCGCAGCCCTACCGGCCGCGCTGCGGTGCGGCACCAGCTCACCCGCCTGGATGCCACGGCGGCCGAGCAGCAGTTCGACGCGACGATCGCCGCCGTCTCGAGCAGCTGAGCGAGGCGGTCGACACCGCTCTGTCCGACGACCCCGGCGGCGCACCGAGGAGTTGACCGGCGGCGGTCGCCAGGGGCGCGCGCGCGCCTACTGCTGGCCGAGCCGCCCCGCTCACCGTGCGCACTTCGGGGCGACCGCCATGACCCCGTCGTCGAGTCGCGGACGACACGAAGCCGCGCTCGGTGCTGCCGCTCGAGCACCCGCCGCCGAGCTACCAGGCACGTCCCCTTCGAGCCGGCCGGTCGCCCGCGTCCACTTCCCCCAGCCACGGCCACCACGTCCAGACGGACGTGGCACTCGGCCGCCATCAGACCAGGACGGCGACAAGGTCATGTTCCAGGTGCTTGCACCCGCCCCGGCGTGGTCCGCGGCTGCGGGCGGGCTGCTCAGCGCGTAGCGCGGGCCGGGCCCAGATGTCAGCTCGCGACGCGCTCCCTAGTGCGGGCGGTGTGGGCGGCCTGGCAGTAGGTGCACTCGTCGACGGCGGCGACGGCCAGCGCGATGGCCTCGCGGGTCTTGCCGTCGAAGGTGCCGAGCTCGTTGATGCTGTGCTGCAGCGCGGCGTAGGCGTCCAGGACGACGGGTGAGTGCGCCATCGCCCCGTGGATGTTGAGGACCTCGCCGAACTTCGACTCGAGGCTCCTCAGGGTGCCGCGGCTGGCCTCGGGGGCCGACTCGACGGTGTGGACCGGGAGGCGGGTCAAGGGGTGCTCCTCTCGCGGGGCCGGACGGTCGTGCCCGGCATACAGCGACAAACGCGACGCACCCGGACCTGCTCCCGCTCGGCAACCCAGGTGACCGTCTGGGCCTGCCTCATGCTGGCTCCGGTGACCCTGACGTCACGGGACCCGTTCGGGGTCCCGGCGGCAGAGGTGGTCCGGATGAGCGAGTACGACCTGATCGTGATCGGTGCGGGCGCCACCGGCCTGGCTGCCGCGCGGGAGGCCCGTCGGGCGGGCAAGCGCGTCGCGCTGGTGGAGAAGGCCCGGCCTGGGGGCGACTGCACCCACTACGGTTGTGTGCCGAGCAAGACGCTTCTGGACGTGGCGCACCGGGTGGCGGGTGCTCGGCAGGCGCAGCAGTGGGGCTTGGAGTCGGTCGGCGACGTCGACTTCGGCAAGGTGATGCGCCACGTCCACGAGGTGATCGGGCAGATCGAGCAGGACGAGTCGCGTGCGCAGCTGGCGTCGGAGGGCATCGACCTGGTCGACGGCTGGGCCCGGTTCACCGGCCCGCACACGGTCGACGTCGGGGGGCGTCAGATCAGCGCCTCCCGCTTCGTGCTGGCGACGGGGGCGCACGCGGCCGTCCCGCCCGTGCCGGGCCTGGATGAGGTCGACCACCTGGACAACCGGACTCTGTTCGACCTGATCGAGCGCCCGGAGCACCTGCTCGTCATGGGTGGCGGGGCCATCGGCGTGGAGCTGTCGCAGGCGTTCAGCGCCCTCGGCGCCCGGGTGACGCTGGTCGAGGGGGCTCCGCGCATCCTGGGCAAGGAGGAGCCGGAGGTCTCAGCGGCGATGACGGCGGTGCTAGAGCGCGGGGGCGTCGAACTGCGGGTCGGCACGAAGGTGGAGCGGGTGTCGTCCGGTCCGACGCTGCACCTGTCGGACGGCAGCACCGTGTCCGGCTCGCACCTGCTGGTCGCCGTCGGCCGCCGTCCGGCTACCTCGGGCATGGACCTGGAGCGTGCGGGGGTGGAGCTCGGCAAGCAGGGCCAGGTGGTGACGGACGCGTACCTGACGACCAGCGCCTCGCACATCTACGCCGCGGGTGACTGCACGACGCCGCTGCAGTTCACGCACGTGGGCGACGAGCAGGGCCGGCTCGCGGCGGCGAACGCGTTCGCCCGGACCGGGCTGCCGGGCTTCGCAGGCGGTCGGGCGAAGTTCGACGACCGCGTCGTGCCGTGGGTGACCTTCACCGAACCGGAGGTCGGTCGGGTCGGGATGACCGAGCAGCAGGCGTACGACGCGTTCGGCGACCGGGCGCGGGTCGCGGTCGTGCGGATGGACGAGATGGACCGCTCGCGGACGGCGAGCCGGACCGACGGCTACATCAAGCTCGTCGTCGGACCACGCTCGGGCGCGAGCTTCAAGGTGCTGGATCGCGTGGTGGGGATGACGGCGGTGTCACCGGCCGGGGGCGAGCTGGCTGCGCAGGCGGCGCTGGCGATGCGGACCGGGATGCTGGCTGGGCGGATAGCGCAGACGATCGCCCCGTACCCGACGTACGCGCTGGGACTGCGCATCGCGGCGGCCCGCATGTTCGGCGAGTTCCGAGGTGACACCTGGCGTCCGGCCCGACCGGACAGCTCCGCGGGTGACTCCTGAACGCGGCGGCCCGCCCCTGCCCCGGCGGGTCGCTGAGGGTTGCTCAGGCGAGCGAGACCTGCTGCTCCAGGGCGCCGTCGATCACGATCGTCGTTCCAGAGATGTACGCGGCGGCAGGCGAGGCCAGGTAGCTGACGAGCTCGGCCACCTCCCCGCTGGTGCCGAGCCGGCCGGCGGGGATGCCGCGCTCCTGCTCCCGGACCTCCTGCACGGACCGGTCGCCCTGGATCGGCGTCTCGATGGCGCCGGGCGCGACGGCGACGGCTCTGATGCCGCGGTCCGCCAGCTCACGCGCGATGACCTTGGTGAGCATGCCGAGGCCGGCCTTGGCGGCGCAGTACGCGGCATAGCCGGGCCGGGGCTGGTGCTCGTGAACGCTGGTGATGTTGATGACGACGCCGCTGCCGCGGGGCGCCATCACCTTGCACGCCTCGCTGGCCATGAGGAACGCGCCGTCGAGGTCGACCGAGAGCTGTGAGCGCCAGGTGTCGAGGTCGAGGTCGAGGAACGGCGTCTCGACCTGCAGCCCGGCGTTGTTCACCAGGACGTCGAGGCCCCCGAACTCGGCTTCGACCTCGCGGACGAGGCGGGCGGCGTCGTCCGGGTCGCTGACGTCGCCGATGACAGCGGAAGCCCTGCCGCCGCCGCTCGCGATCTGATCGAGGGTCTCGCGGACCTCGTCGCTGCTGAGGCCGTTGACGCCCACGGCCGCGCCGTCGGCGGCCAGGCGCCGTGCGACCTCGGCGCCGATACCGCTCCCGGCGCCGGTCACGAGTGCCACCAGTCCGTGCAGTGCTGCCGTCATCGTCGGTCCTCCAGGGGTCGAGAGCTCAGGGCGTGCTCAGCGGTCAGTGGAACTGGGAGCGCAGCCACCGCTGCCCCCGCCAGGCTGCGAGTGCTGCGGGGCCGAGTCGCCGGCGCAGCCGGGCGGCGTCGAGGACGTACATCGCGCGCGCGGCCTCCATGTGCGACCAGACCAGCGGGACGTTGCCGAGCCCGACCCGGCTCTCCGGGTCCATCTCCTCTGGCATGAGCGCGGGGACGGCCCGGTCCAGTGCCCGGGCCCGCTCCTCGGCCTCCTCGACCCGGCCGCAGGCGGCGAGCGCCGCAACGACCCACCAGCTGGCGGGCAGGAAGGCACCCTCGACGCCGGAGAAGCCGTCGTCGCCGCCTGGCTCGTACCGGTAGAGGAACGGCGCGCAGTCGAGCTCGCGCAGCGTCGCATCGACCAGCGCGGAGCCCCGCGGGTCGTCGCGGCCGAACATGCCGAACACGACGGCCATCAGCGCGCTCGCGTCCGCGGTGCGCGGCCCGCCGCCGTACGCCTGCGGCAGACCGCCGTCGGGACTCAGCGCCCCGGCCACCCGGGCCTTCGCCGCATCGCGGGCCTGCAGCCACCGCCGGCGGCGCGTCCAGGGGCGCCAGCCGCGGGCGATCCAGAGGGCGCGGTCGAGCGCGAGCCAGATGCCGATGTCAGCGCTGACGAGGTCTGCCGGTTCACGCAGCTCCCAGATGCCGGACGTCCGCCGCTCCAGCCCGTCCTGCGACAACGCGTCGGCGATGCCCTTCACCAGGTCCCAGATGGGCCCGGACAGCCGGCCGCCGGTCTGGACGTGCACCGAGACGGCCTCCACGAGCAGCCCGAGAGCGTCGTACTGGACCTGGTCCTTGGCGTCGTTGCCGACGCGGACCGGGAGCGACCCGCCCCAGCCGGCGACGCCCGGCACCTCGCGCTCCTCGGGCACGGGCTCGCCCCGGACGTCGGTCATGACCGCGCGGGGCGGGCGGCCGTCCCGGGTCTGGCGAAGGACGAACTGCAGGTACTGCTCGCCGATGTCACGGCGTCCGAGCAGCGCGGCGACCGAGACGGCGAGGGAGGCGTCGCGCAGCCAGGTGTACCGGTAGTCGAACTGCCGGTCGTGCCCGGGCGCCTCGGGCAGCGAGGTCGTCGGGGAGGCGACCACCGCGCCGGTCTCCGCGAACGTGCACAGCCTCAGGACGCGCAGGGCCTCCTCGGCCCGGTGCGGCGCGGCGTGGGGGAGCGTGGCCCGGCTCATCAGCTCATGGTCCTCCTGCTCGGCCTCGTCGAGCAGGCGAGCGAGCTCGGCCACGTCGGCGGTGCGCGCAGGGTCGAGGGTGACCACCACCGCCGCCCACGCCGATCGCGGCGCCTGGACCCGGGTGGTGAGGACCCGCCCGTCGAGGTGAGACGTCCCCCCGAGGACGCGGACCCGCACCTCGCCCACCTGCGCAGCGCTGTCGTCCCAGGTGGCCCACGGCCGGTCGAACCCGCCGAGCGACAGTTCGTGCTGGAGGTCGAGGTCCGCGTCGAGGCCGCGCACGAGCCGGATGAGGGCGGGGCCGCGATCGTCGTCGCAGTGCAGCCCGTCGCGGCACTCCACCCGCCCGCGCGCGGACTGCAGCACTGTGGTCAGCACCGGTCCAGCGGCGCGCCCGGCGGCTGCCGCCAAGCGCACGCCACGCCAGCGGGCTCGCGCGCCGTCGGGATCGAGCAGCGACCACAGCAGCGGCGGCGAGTCCATGGACGGAGCGCACCACCAGTCGACCTCGCCGCCGGGCCGGAGGAGGGCCGTGGTGCTGCCGTCCCCGAGCAGGCGGTGCGCGGCGATCGGGGGCGCCCAGTCGGAGGAAGGCCTCATGACGGGCCCCTACCCGGGTGCAGGCCGAGGAGCGGCCCGCAGACGGGCCGCGACGGTCACCTGTGTTGCCGTAGGAGGCCACGCGGTCTGCCCGCGCTCGCCCCACGATGCGGAGCTGCCTGCTGCTAGCCGCCCGACGGGGCCTTGTCCAGGGAGTCCTGCAGGACGCGGGCGCCCACTGGACATCCCTGGAGTGTGCGGACACGGCGCTCGACCTCGACTCGGTGGTTCTCGAGCCCCGCGCGCAGGTCGGCCCTGCGCTGCGGAGCCTGGCCGGCGACGAGCTCGTCCCGCGACTCCAGGGGCTCGCGCAGGGCGCCCGGGGCGCGCAAGGTGTCGCAGGAGGGCCGTTCACTGCGCATCGGTGACGTCCGTCGACCGTCAGGGTCGAGTCGGTGTGGTTCCCGTCACCGACGTGAGCCGCCGGACCGTCCGCCGCGCGTCGCGGTCGACGCCGTCGATGATCGAGGAGTTCAAGCGCGTCTGCCACGGCAGGCCCATCCAGTGCAGCCCCGGCACCGGCGACGCTCCTCGTCGTGCACCGGTGCACCGGTGGGGTCCAGGGCGCCGTCGACGTCGATCCAGCCGGTGTCGGGGCGGAAGCCGGTGCACCACAGCACCGTCGCCACCGGCAGCAGGGTCCCGTCGGCCAGCTCGACCTCGCGGTCCCGGGCAGCGACGACGCGGTGCGGCAGGAGCCGCACCCGGCCCTGCCGGACGAGCGCGCGCACCTGCGTGCCGACGATCGCGTCGCCGCGGCGACGGATGTGACGGGACACCCACGCGTCCGCCCGCGCGTTGAGGACGCCGGTGTACAGCGTCCACCAGTACATGCTGACACCCAGGATGTCCTCGGGCAGGAACCACGGTGGCCCGGGGCTGGCCACGGTCACCTCGTGGGTATCGGCCAGCTCGAGGGCGAGCTGGGCGGCCGAGTTGCCTCCGCCGACGACGAGGACCTTCCCGGGCGGGACGTCCACGGGTGTCTGGTACTGCGAGGAGTGCAGTTGCGTGACGGCCGGGTCGAGGGACGCGGCGGCCACGGGGACGAACGGCTGGCGGAAGGGGCCGCTGGCCAGCACGACCTGCCGGGCGCGCACCACGCCGTGGCTCGTCTCGACGCAGAAACCCTGCCCGTCGCGGGTGAGCCGGCGGACCTGTACGCCGGTCCGCACCGGGAGGTCGAACCGCGCGACGTACTCCCGCAGGTAGGACGCCATCTCCAGCCGCGACGGGCTGCGCGTCGGCCCGGCCGGGAAGCGCATCCCCGGCAGCGCGCTGGACCGGCGCGGCGTGAACGGCTGCAGGCTCTCCCACCGCTCCCGCCAGCTCTCGCCTATCGCGAGCGCGTCTACCACGAGCACGCGCAGCTCCGCGTGGTCGCGCAGGCGGTGCGCGACCCCGAGCCCGGCCTGGCCGGCTCCGACGACGAGCACGTCGACCTGCTCGGGCAGTGGCCCTGCCGTCGCGGTCACTGCGCACCCGTCGTCCGTGTGAGGGCCGGGGACAGCGGCTGGCGCACCGCCAGCAGGGCCCCGGTGCTGGAGGTCAGGAAGGGGATCGCCAGGTTGGCCGCCACCTTGAGCAACACCCGCCCGTCCGCGTCTCCCGCGAGCACGACGTCGCCCTGGTTGACCACGCTGAGCACGGCCCCGACGACGGCGGCCACGGGTGTGCAGGTCCGGACGGTGGCGCCGCGCAGCAGCTGCTTGGCGGCGTCGCCCGGCCGGGCCCACGGCCGGAGGTGAGCGAGGGGCACCGGGGTCTCCAGGGTCGTGCTCGATCAGGGTCAGGGACGCGCAGAGAGCAGCCTGCCCCGGCCCGCGAGGAAGCGGGCCGGGACGGCAGCCGGGGTTGCCGTCTCTGGGCTCAGTACGGCCGCTGGGCGTGCTCGGGCGGGGTGTCCTCGAGCATGGTCAGGTGCCGCTCGACGTCCAGGGCTGCGGCGCACCCGTTGCCGGCCGCGGTGATGGCCTGCCGGTACCGGTGGTCCACGAGGTCGCCCGCGGCGAAGACGCCGGGCACGTTCGTCGCGGTGGTGTGCGGCTCGACGAGGACGTAGCCCTCGTCGTCGAGGTCGACCTGCCCCTTCACGAGCTCCGAGCGCGGGTCGTGCCCGACGGCGATGAACAGCCCAGTGACCGGCAGCGTGCTCTCCTCGCCGGTGACGCGGTTGCGGATCCGTACGGCCTCGAGCCGGTCGGTGCCGACGGCGTCCAGCACCTCGCTGTCCCAGGCGAAGCGGATCTTGTCGTTGCTGAAGGCCCGCTGCTGCATGACCTTGCTCACTCGCAGCGCGTTGCGGCGGTGCACGATCGTGACGCTGCGAGCGAAGCGGGTCAGGAAGGCCGCCTCTTCCACAGCGCGCCGCCGGCGGTGACCGAGCCCTCGAAGACGAGGCGCTCGAGCGCCGCGCGGGCGAGGTAGATCGCGGCGGTGTAGCCGGAGGAGGGAGCCGATGACGATCGCGTTGCGCACCTCTTGCCCGTCGGTGGTCACGCGGGGCTCAGGCGGGCGAGGACGTCCTTGAGGGCGGGTTGGTCGCGACACTGCCGTCGGGGAACACGACCGTGGGGACGGTCTGGTTGCCGCCGTTGACGCTCATCACGAGCTCGGCGGCGGCATCGTCGCGCTCGATGTCGACGGAGGTGTACTCGACGCCCTCGCGGTCGCGCTGGCTCATGAGCCGCTTGCCGTAGCCGCACCAGGGCGTGCTGCAGATCGTGAGCGTGGACATCGGCGCCTCCTCGTGGTCGGGGTTCGGCCACGTCAACACCTGTGGCGGGGGCCTGTGCCTCGAGGGCACCCGAGGTGACGGTCTGCTCGGTCGCTCAGGGCAGCGGGTCGCGGCCCATGACGTCGCGCAGGCCGTCCTGGTCGAGCAGGACGGTCACGCCGTAGGCGGTCTCCACCAGCTCCCGCTGCCGGAGCTGGGCGATCACCCGCGTGACCGACTGCCGGCGGGCGCCGAGAAGGTGCGACAGCGTTGTGTGACTCAGCCGCACGACCGGTCGCCCCTGCGCGTCCTCCTCGGCCAGGTCGAGCAGCAGGTACGCGACCTGGGAGATCAGCGGCTTGCTGGTGACGACGACGAGCCGCCGCCGGTCGTCATCGAGCCGCCGGGCGATCGAGGTCATCCAGCGCAGCGACAGCGTCGGCGAGGCGGCGAGCAGCTCGGTCCAGCGCTGCCGGCTCAGCGCGATCATCTCGGTGTCGCGGCTGGCGACCGCGTCGAACGGCATCGGGATGCCCAGCAGCAGCGGCAGATCTTGTATCACCCCGCCTGCGCGGATCACCGCCATCGTGGCCCTGCCGCCGTCCTGCCTGGCCATGAGCTCGAGCTCGCCGTCGCCGACGACCTGCACGTGGGTGACGGCCGAGCCGGCGGCGGCGACGACGGTGCCCGCCTCGACCCATCGGACTGTGCCCACGCGGCGGAGCTCGGCGAGCTCGCCGCGGCGGAACAGCCCGAGGTTCTGCCGCGCAGAGGACTGACTGATCCACCTGCCCGTGGTCCCCGGACCCGATGCCGTCATGGACCGATCCTCCTACGTCGCGGGCACGCCGGCCGGTGGACGGGATCAGCGACTGCCGCCGGCCTCGTCGTGCAGCGAGCGGATCGCACCGGCGATGACGTCGGGGTGGTCCTCGGGGGTGAAGTGCTTGCCGCCCTCGATGCGCTGGACGGTGGTGCCGAGGTCGCGGGCGAACCGCTCGCCGTACTCGATCTTCTGGAACGGGTCGGCGACGCCCCACACGATCCGGGCCGGGACGCCGAGGGTGGGGAGCGCGTCCTGCACGGCGAGCGTGTCGCGGACGTCGAGGGCGCTGACCTGCCGGGCCATCGCCGCGCCGCCGCCGTGCTCGGCGTACGGGGCGTAGTGCACCCCGAGCGCCTCCTTGCCGCGTGCCGTGGTGTCGTGCCCGCGGGCCAGCAGCATGCCGAGCGCCGGCTTGAGCGCGACGGCGGGCATGTTCGCCAGCAGAGGTGCGCCGACACGCATCGCCTTGACCGACGGGATGGGCCAGGAGTCGTAGCCGATCCCATTGGTGATCATGAGACCGGCGCAGCGCTGCGGCTCGCGGACGGCGGCGATGTGGACGACGCCGCCGCCCAGGTCGTGACCCACGAGGACGGCACGGTCGACGCCCAGGTGCGCGAGCCAGGCGTTGAGGCGGTCGGCCTGCGCCCCGACGGAGATGTCCCGGGTCCGGCCGGCCGGGATGCTCTGGCCGTAGCCGGTCATCTCCAGGGCCAGCACCCGCAAGCCGGTCAGCTGCGGCAGGACGTGGCGCCACAGCGCCGGCGACGTCGGGATGCCGTGCACCAGCACGACGGGCAGACCCGCGGCGTCGCCGCCCTGTTCGAGCCAGCGCACCGGTGTCCCGGCGACCTCGGCGGTGCGTTCCTCGATCACAGCGGCTCCTGTCTGGGGTCCTGCGGCGCGGTCAGGGTCGTCCTGCCCCGCGCCCCTGGACCTTGCACGACTCGGCATCCGAGGTTGCTGTCGGCGACGGGAGTGCTTGACCGGCGCGCCGCGGCACGGCACACAGGTGACTCCTGCCGTCTCAGCCCGAGGAGTCCCGTGGCGTCGTTGCGCTCGACCGTCCGCATCGCCCGTCCCGCCGACGACGTCTGGACGGTCGTGTCCGATGCCGCCGGGATCTCCGCGTGGTTCCCGGGCATCGAGCACGCCACCGCCGCGGACGGCACGCGCAGCTGCACGCTCGCAGGCGGTCACGAGCTGCACGAGGACGTCGTCAACGTCGACGGCGAGCTCCGTCGGTTCCAGTACCGCATCACCATCGGCCTCCCCGTGGAGCACCACCTCGGGACCGTCGACGTCCTGGAGGACGGCCCGCAGGGCACGCTCGTCGTCTACAGCACGGAGATCACGCCAGACGAGCTCGCTGGCATGATCGGCCCGTCGATCGAGGGCGGCGTCCAGGGCCTCAAGCTGCACCTCGAGAGCAGCTGAGCCGCGTGCCCGGGCCCGAGCTCGTCGTGCTGGACGTCAACGAGACGCTGTCGGACCTGCAGCCGCTGCGACAGCGCTTCACCGATGTCGGCGCGCCGGCGCACCTGCTGGACGTCTGGTTCGCCGGCGTCCTGCGCGACGGGTTCGCGCTCGCCGCGAGCGGCAGTGCCCGCACCTTCCCCGAGATCGGCGCCGCCGTCCTGACCGGCCTGCTCAGCCACGTCGACGGGCTCGACCGGCCCGTGCCCGAGGCGGTCGCGACGGTCCTGGAGCGGCGTCAAGGCGCTCGACGTGCACCCCGACGTCCCGGACGGCCTGCGCGCCCTCGTCCGACGGCGGCGTGCGCGTCGTGACGCTGACGAACGGGTCGCTCACGCAGACCGAGGGCCTGCTCGAACGGGCCGGCGTCGCCGACCTCGTCGACCGCCGCCTGTCCGTCGACGACGCCGGCAGGTGGAAGCCGCACCCGGACTCCTACCGCTACGCCGCTGATGCGTGCGGGGTCCCGCTGGAGCGCTGCGCGATGGTCGCCGTCCACCCGTGGGACCTGCACGGCGCCGCCACCGTCGGGATGACGACCGGGTACCTCGACCGACGTGGCACCCCGTGGCCGGCGGTCTTCACGTCCCCGGACGTCACCGGCAGCACGCTCGGTGACGTCGCCCGCTCTCTGCTCGCGCTGTGAGGCACCGTTGAGGATCGACCTCTGGTCCGACGTCGTCTGCCCGTGGTGCGCCATCGGCAAGGCCCACCTGGACCGGGCGCTCGAGCAGTTCGAGCACGCCGCCGACGTCTGAGTGATCTGGCGGAGCTTCGGGCTCGACCATGGGGCCCCGGCAGTGCGCACGGGCGATACGACCGGCTGCTGGCGGCGAAGTACGGCACCAGCCCGCAGGGCGGCCGCGCGATGGTCGGCCGGATCGGCGCCGCGGCCGAGCAGGCCGGCGTCGACGCGCGGTTCGACCTGGTCCGCCCCGCGAACACCTTCGACGCCCACCGGCTGCTGCAGTTGGCGAAGTCCTACGGTGTGCAGGACGCGCTCGCCCGCCGGCTCACACGTGCCTACCTCGCCGAGCGCGAGGTGTTGAGCGACCACCCGACGCTGCAGCGGCTCGGCGAGGACGCCAGGCTCGTCCCGGCTCTGGTCGCTGATGTGCTCAGAGGCGACACGTACGCCCAGGCGGTCCGCGCCGACGAGGCCGAGGCGGCCCGCCGCGAGATCTCCGCCGTCCCCACGTTCCTGCTCGGCGGCCGCATCGTCGTCCCCGGAGCGCAGAGCCCAGCGACGCTGCTCGCGACGCTCCGCCGCGCCTGGACCGACCAGCACGAGCTCACCACGTGAGGACCCCGGCGTGAAGGTCGTCGTGCAGTACTCCGCCGACTGCCCGAACTGGCAGCGGGCCCACGACCTCGTCCGTCAGGCCCTGCATCAGCTCGCTCAGCCTGACGACGTGCTGACCCTGCAGGCGGTGAGCACGCCGGAGGAGGCCGAGTCGGTCGGCTTCCGGGGCTCACCGACCGTGCTGGTGGACGGCGTCGAGTCGTGGGCCGACCCGTCCGCGCCGGTCG
The DNA here is from genome assembly GCA_963761655.1 of uncultured Actinomycetota bacterium. Taxonomy (GTDB): domain Bacteria; phylum Actinomycetota; class Actinomycetes; order Mycobacteriales; family SCTD01; genus RYN-122. The sequence goes on along the minus strand of CAVXHI010000011.1, from coordinate 228,318 downwards.
GTCTCACGTGCCGGGTCTTCTCGACCCCGGAGGGCCTGGCCGGCTCGCCGACGGTCGAGCAGCTCGTCGAGGTCCTGCGCGCCGTGGCCTGACACAGCGGCTCCCGGCCGGGCACATCGGGCCCAGCCGGGAGCGAGGGTCAACGCTGGGTAGCGGGGCGCAGCTCGTAGGCGCCCCAGACGACCAGGAGCGCCACGTACACGTAGGTGGAGCCGGCGAACGGCTTGACGGCCTGCTGCTCGAGCAGCGCGAAGCCGCCGAACAGCAGGACGGGCATCGCGACGCTCATCGCGGAGACGGCGAAGCCCTTGGCCTGGCCGAGCAGCGCGGCCAGCACCCCACCGAGGCCGAGCGCCATGACGGCCAGCGCGAGGAACTGGAAGCTGTCGCCGGGGCGGCCGTCGCGCAGCCACAGGGCCGCGGCGACGCCGACGCTGGTGATGACGAACCCGGGGCCCCACAGCGTCCCGCGGCTGCGGCCTGCGGCTGCGGCGGCGAGGTAGGTCAGGCCGGTGAGGGCGGGGAACCAGTAGAACGGGATCGTCTCGGTCTCGATCAGCGCGGCGATCAGCAGGCCGCCGACGATCAGGGCGATGCCGCGGGCACGTCGTGAGGCGGTGTCGTCGGTGGAGCCGTCGGCGGTGCCGGTGCTGGCTCCCTTGCGCGTGCTGGTGTCGCTCATGGTTCCCCTCCAGGTGTCGCGCCGGCGGTGGCGCTCATGGATCAGGACGCGGTCGAGCAGCCGGTGATTGCACCGGCTGCGTCAGGGCTTCACGAGCTCGGTGTCGGGCTGGAACGCGGCCCAGGCGAACCAGAAGGCGTCCTGGTGCGGCAGCCGCGTCAGCCGGCGTCCGCGCAGCGGCCCGTCGACGGCCACGCCCGCCAGGGTCCAGCTGCTGCCGGTCTCGCGGTCGGTGAAGGCGGTGCGACCGGCCGGGCGGAAGGTCAGCCGTCGGCCGTCGAGCCGGGGGTCGAAGACGCCGGTAGCGCCGACGTCCCGTCCCGTGGTGGTGTCGTCGGTCTGCAGCGGGGATCTGGACCCGGTAGCCCACAGGACCGCGACCGGCTGCGTGCCGACGGTCGCGTCGACCGTGCGTTCGCGGCGCAGCAGGTCGTAGGACCAGGCGCGGCTGACGCCGCCGAACGACACTCCGGCGACCCGGACCATCGCCGGCAGCCGGTCGTCGACCTCGCCGCGGAACAGGAAGGGGCGGCCGGAGACGTCGTAGCCCTCGTAGGGGTTGACGCTCTCCCGCAGCTCGCCCTCGTCGCCGAGCGCCACCTGCAGGTCGGGGTGGGCTTCGCGGGCCTCCCGCCACGGCAGCAGCGCCGACGGCAGCACCGTCAGCTCCTGGCCCGTCAGCTCGCCCAGGACCGCCTGACCGAGCGGCTGGGGCCACAGCGACGTCGTCCGCCGGTCGAACATGACCATGGCCGAGCGGTAGAGCTGGCCGCTGACCCCGAAGACCTCGGCGCGGCCGCCGACCCGCCGGTCGAACGCGATGCCGGTGTTGCACAGCGGGCACCAGGTGACGGCGACGGGCAGTCCGCCGAGCACGTCGTTGACGATCTCGTGGCGGACCAGCGAGCGCACGGGGTAGGCGCGGGCCTGCCCGGCGTGCTCGACGAGCATCACCTGCTCGGTCTCCACCAGCAGTGTGTCGGCCTTCGCCCGGCTGACCAGGACGGTCTCGGAGACCGCTGGGATGCCGTCGAAGGAGGCACCGTCGTACAGGTCCGCCGGGTCGATCAGCGGCTCGCCCTTGGTGAGGGTCAGGCCCAGCCTCGCGGTCTCCGTCAGTTCGGCGGATGTCTCACGGCGCTCGGGCTCGCCGGTGCGGGCCTCGGGCGCGCCGCTGCAGGCGGTCAGCAACGCGCCGGCAGCGGCGGTCAGGGCGAGCAGGCGCAGGCGCACGTGTCCTCCGGCTCGGGTCGTCGTGTCAGAGGGTGGGGGTGAAGCCGGAGACGGCGGGCTGCAGCGCGACGAGCACGCGGTCCCACAGGCCGGTGACGAGCAGGATGCCGACGGCGACCAGCACCGCGCCGCCGACCCGCTCGAGGCGCAGGCTGTGCCGGCGGAGGACCGCGAGTCCGGCGACGCCGCGGTCCAGGGCCAGTCCGACGAGGACGAACGGGAGCCCCAGTCCGAGGGCGTATGAGAAGGCGAGCGTCGCGCCGCGGCCCGCGGACGCCGCGCCGTCGGTGGCGGTCAGGGTGAGGATGGCGGCGAGGGTGGGGCCGATGCAGGGGGTCCAGCCGGCGCCGAAGACGACCCCGAGCGGGAACGCGCCGAGCAGCCCGCCGCGGCGAACGTGCGACAGGGCGCGGACGTCGCGCTCCATCACGGGTGGCCGCAGGACGCCGAGCAGGAACAGGCCCATCCCGAGGACGAGCACGCCGCCGACGGCGCCGACCACCTGGCGCTGCTCGGCGAGGGTCCGGCCGAGGCTGCCGAACGCGCCGCCGAGCAGGGTGAAGAACGCGGCGAAGCCCAGGACGAACAGCACGCTCGCGAGCAGCGCCGTCCCCCGCGCGCGGGCGCCGCTGACCGGTCCGGCCCCGGCGACGCCGCTGGCGAAGGCCAGGTAGCCCGGCACGAGCGGGAGCACGCACGGCGAGGCGAAGCTGACCAGCCCGGCCAGCAGGCTGACGCCGACGGCTCCGGCGATCGGCGCCGACCCGGGGTCGAGCACCGTCAGGCCCGCACGCCGAGGACGTCGGCGACCGTCTGGCGCAGGGCCTGCTCGGTGAGCAGCCCGTTGTGGACCTTGCGGACGACGCCGTCGGCGTCGACGAACAGCGTCGTCGGCAGGCCGCCGGTGGTGTTGAACTCGCGCAGCAGGGCGTCGTCGGCGTCGCGGACGGTCGGGTAGGTGACGCCGCCGCGCTCGATCATCCGCGCCTGCGCGCCGTCGGTGTCGTTGCTCTGCGGGTTGACGCCGACGAACTGCACCTTCCCGGCGAGCGCGTCGGAGACCTTCTCGAAGTCCGGGAGCTCGCGGTCGCAGATCGTGCACCAGGAGGCGTAGAAGTTGACGACGGCGGGCTTCCCGGTCGCGGCGAGGTCGAACGTGCCGCCGTCGAAGGTGGGACCGCTGAACGCCAGAGCCTGCGCTGTCCGGTCGTAGGAGACCTCCAGCTCGGCCGCACCCGCTCCTCCCGCTCCGGCCCCGGACGTGCTCAACGCGACGACGCCGGCCAGCACGAGCGCGGCCGCCACGGCTCCTCCGACGACGGCACGACGACGGGCACCGGACGGCGCCGAGACGCGGGCTCGCGAGCGGGACGGGGCAGGACGCTGGGTCACGGGGCGCTCCAGGAGACGAGGACGGGGTGCGTCTACTCAGACGCACCGACGGCCGTGGTGATTGCACGCCCGCCTTCGGCACCGGCGACTCGGTCACTTGGGTGACCGTGTCTCGGCTCTTCCTCCGCGTGCGGTCGAACCTCTGCTGTGGAGCGTTTCTGTGAGGCCGGACCGGAGGGGGTGCAATCAGTGCGGGGTCTGCTGCGTCCTGTCTCGTGGGTGCCCGAGCAGCGGGACCCGGACCAGGAGGTGGGCGACGGTGACTTCCTCGACGCTCTGCACGAGCACCTCGACCGGCTGCACAACCTCGCCCGCGGCCTTGGGGGTAACGCGCAGGACGCCGAGGACCTGCTGCAGGAGACCTGCCTGCTGGCGCTGCGCGGCTGGCGACGGCAGCGCCCCGACGACCCCGGCCCGTGGCTCGCGACCGTCTGCCTCAACGCCTCCCGCAGCAACCACCGCAAGCGCAGTGCCCGCCCGCAAGAGGTCGCAGCCGAGACATGGTTGCTCGACCGGCCCGACGAGAACGCCGACACCGCTGCGCAGGCCCTGGCCGGCCTCGACGTCGGGCGGCTGCGTCACGCGCTCGAGCGGCTGCCGGCCGTGCAGCGCGAAGCGATCACGCTGATGGACCTCAGCGGGTACACGGCTGCGCAGGTCGCGGAGATCACCGGCTCACCCCGTGGGACGGTGCTGGCGCGGGTCCACCGGGGACGCAAGGCCCTCGCTGCTCTGCTCGACGACCGGGAGGTGGACGGTGGCGCACGACCCTGAGGCCGACGCCGCCCGCTACCTCGGCGACGACCTCGCACCGGCAGAACGGGCGTGCTTCGCCCGGCACCTGCTGACCTGTGACGCGTGCAGGAGCGAGGTCGAGCAGGGGCGCCGCGGCCGGGCGCTGCTCGAGGCGCAGCGCAGCGTCGTCCCGGTCGAGCTCCGCGACCGGATGCGGGCACTCGTCGACAGCGAGCCCGCAGCAGCGGGGTCGCTGAGCCAGAGGCGCCCGCATGCCCGTGCACTGCTCGCGGTCGCCGCATCGCTCGCCGGCGTGCTCGTCGTCGGAGCGGGCGTCAGCGCGGTCGTCCGCACCCCGGAGCCGGCGGCGCTGCGTGAGGCCGTGCAGGACTTCGCCGCCGGACAGCTCCCGGGCGTCAGCCTGCCGGGCAGCCAGGCCCCGGACCTGACGGCCCTTCGCCTGCAGCCCGTCGGCGCCGGCGGCGGAAGCTACGCCGGCCTCGACGTCGACGGCTTCGCCTACCGCGATACCGCTGGACGCCGAGTCGTCCTGTACTTGTCCGACCAACCGTTCCCCGAGGCGCCCGACGCCGAGCTGCTGGCCGGCAAGGACGGGCCCTGGATCGCCGACCGCGGCGACGTCGTCGTCCTGTGCGCACGACTGCCGCACTCGCTGCTCGTCGTCGGCCAGGACCGTGCGTTGGTGCGCAGCACCGCCCTGGCGCTCGGGGTCCTGTGACCCCTCCCTCGCCTTTGCCGACCGTCCCTGCCCTGCCTGTTCCCACCCGAGCCGAGCGGTGGGTGTCCGACGGCGGCTGGCTCGTCGACCTGCTCCTTCCGTCCACGGACGAGGGTGTTGCACAGCAGGCCGTCGTCGTCGGCGTGGTCTTCCTGGCCCTGCTGCCGAGAGCTTGGCGCGCCGACCTCCTGCAGCTGTGGGCTGGCAGCCTGATCTTCACGTACAGCCTGTTCGTGCTACGCGGCCTGCACTGACACGAGCGGCGCGCCTGCGCCTGCGGCCCGAGGGTCGGTCACCACGACCACTCCGGGTGGTTGATCGACGGCAGTGCACGCGTCGGCAACGCGTCCCCCGCGAGCCTCGAAGGGACGTGATCGCACCCGCCAGTGTGCGGTCATAGGCGTCTGGGCAGCGAGCGAGGACGCCCAGTACGGCCGCGGGCTCTCCGCCCGCAGCCGCTGAGCGACCGCCGCACGGCAGTGACGTCGGTCGGGACGAGCCGCGTCGGCCTCCTGCAGGTGGGGGAGTGCCGGGGTGCCCCAGCGTGACGCTGCTGGCCGAGAATCAGCTGCGTGCTGCTTGATGTCAGCCCCTGCCGATGCGTGCCGTGTCGAACCGCTGGGTGAGTCCTCGGACACGCGACGGGGCCCGGGTTGTCCGCGGACGCGCGGACACCAGGCGGACAACGCAGGATGAAACGACACTGGCCCCTTGCCCGCGAGGACAAAAGGCCAGGTCAGAGGGTGCGCCGCCAGGGACTCGAACCCCGGACCCGCTGATTAAGAGTGGGAAGAAGGACGTGCTCGAGGGTGACGAGCCGTGCTGACTGGTGCTGCTTCACGCACAGATCTGGGGTCTCGGCGTCCGCCTGGTGCCGCCTGGTGACGGGGGAGTGCTGGACGTCCGTGAGCAATCGCGTGAGCAACCATCGTGCTCGCACTCGAGCGTGCTGGGGAGTCCAAGCGGTCCCGCCAGGGAGCGGCCAGACTGGCGCTTCTGCTGGTGCCGCCCATCTCGGCGACCCGTCCCACTTGCCAGGGCTCGTTATCACGGTGTCCGAGCAGTACGCGGTCCTTCCGAGTCAGACGGCGCCCTCGGGGAGGGGTCACGCACATCGACCAGCTATTGGGCGTTCTTCTTCACAGGCAGCCGCGGCTAAGCCTTCGAGCGACCGCCGGCTAACGCGGGCAGTCCGGAACCCGAGCGCATGGCCGCGTAGCTAGACGACCTGGCGGCCGCTGCCCGAGGGCTGATCAGCGGCAGAAGCGGACATTGGCATACCCGCAAACGCCGAGTCGGCTCGCAAGGCGCCGTAGCGGTTGGCCCCCTGTTGCCGAGCCACACGCCAGAGCTCCACCGAGCGCCGCCGTTGCCTCTCCAACCTGCGGGGCATGTCCACCTCGTGAGACCCAACTGCCGAGGACACGTCAGTGGGAGCACCGGCTCGTCCAGCGGGAGGTGGAGCAGGCAGACCAGTAGCTCTAAGCCGCCCTTCGGCTCTCGCGAACCAATTGGGCGAAATCGTGCGTCTCAAGCCCGAGGCCCCTCGGCTCATCTGGCCTTGGCGCACCGCTCTACTTCGCTGCGATGCGACATCCGCATGCACGCGGCTTTCGGCGGACGTAAGCAGTCGCAGCGCTTACGTTATGTCGTCCCAGCCCGTCAACCAGCGAAGGACATCGTGAGGCTCATCCGAAAGTGCTTGGCCACAATGGCCATCTTGCTTGCGACCTCCATCGCGCTGCTCGCTTCACCTGCGAATGCTTGGACGCAGATCGACAACGGCGGCGACATCTCGGCCGTGTGCTACCCGTGCTACAGCATTGAGCCGAACGTTCCGCATCTATACCGGACCAGCAGCACCTGGAATAATAACTGGAACAGCGCGATGACGACAGCTTTCAATGGCTGGAATGCCCTACGACCGCCAGCTCTCAATCCTGTCTGGTCTCGTACAACCGGAACTGGTGAGGCCATCCTTCTTGGCCAGGGTGCTCTCGACCCGGGTGAGTGTGCGCGCACTGTTCCGTACCTGAGAGACCGAGACTACGCCGAGTATTACGCCACTTTGACACTGCCCAATAACACTTATCTTAGTCCGACTTACGACGCCAGGTATTGCTACCTCACTAAGGTCTTGGCGCATGAGATCGGCCATGCCGGCGAGGCACTTAGCCATTCGCGGATCAGTGGCAACCTCATGGTCCAGGGCACTTTCGACAGAACGGCACCAGGGCCGGACGACTACAACGGAATCAGGGCGATCTACGGATGATGCAGAAGACGACTAGTCGCTTCGCTGCGATCGCATCGCTGGCGCTGCTGGCCGCGTGCGGAGGCCAGCAACACCTGGCCAGTCCAGCGCTGACACCCGCAGCAGTTCAGGACGGGATGCACAGTGTGATCATCAAAGAGCACGCGACAATTGCGCCCTTGTCGACTTACCTGGGCTCGAAGAGCAACTACACCGTCGTGCAGGCGACAGTCGGAGGGGCCGCGAGCTCATTTACCGGTCCGGACACGACGGGCGCTCCCGGACCGGACGGCAACCCAGCACAAGTGGTCTACACGCGCTTCCCCATCAGTTCCTTGAAGGTGCTTCGTGGTGCTCCGCTGAACGTCGACGCCCTTGCCATCGAAGGCGGCACCGCGGCAGGGCAGACTGTCGAGGTCGAGGGCGGAGCGCTCCTGCCTGCCGAGGGCAGCGAGGTCATCGCCGTAGTGGCTACAGGCGGAAGCGGCCTTCCGGCCGATGTGCGACGGGCCGCCTACGTCTTCCCGGCGCTCGACGATCAGCACTATTTCTTGCCGGAATGGGTGACGAGCTCGGACACCAGTTCACCTTCGCCTGTGGACAAGGAATATGGCGCAGGTAAGGCACGGCAGCGCGGGCGGGCAGCGGATAAGGCGCAACTGAGGCAGGCCATCATCGCCGCACCGTGAACTGGGACGCTCGTCCCGTTTCGCTTCGAGCCGCCCCCTCGGCTTCGCCTGCCCAGGGGGCTCGCTCGTTCTGCGGATGCAGACCAAGCGCCAGACCTAAGGATCAGGAGGAGGCCGTCGACGGCCACACCCCCTCGGCGCTCTGCATCGACCCGGCGTCATCGGCGTCTTCGCGGCGAAGGTCATGGCGGCTGGCGCGCGGCTCTGCTCGGGGCGTCTTCGTCCCGACGCGACGACGGGCGGTCGTGAACCATGTCTGCGCGCTGACGGACGACGAGTGCCTGCGGCGGGCCGTCTGCCGTGGGTGGCTTGGCTCGGCTGGCCGTCCCGCCAGCCTTTGCGAAGGGCGATCGACACCAATTCCACCAGCGACCCTACGGGGATCTTGAGGAGGGCACGTGGCGAGCGGCGACACCTACTTGGATCACGTCGATGGCCTTGAGATGGCGTTGGGTGCCTTCGCCTTCCGGTCCCGGGAAGTTGAGACCTTTACGGACGGGACCGACGCTGTCCGTGCCTTCGAGTCGCAGTGGCGGACCGACGAGGGGACCGCCCGGCTGTCCGGACGCACGCCCCTGATGCTTGAGCGGGACCGGGTTCTCTGGAGCGACGAGTTGCGCCGGCAGGCCGACAAGTACCACCTGCTGTTCCACGGTGGTCAACGGGTCAGCCGGGACTACACGACGCACACTCTCAGGGTCGCGCATGTCGCACGCAGCGTCAGTCGGCGGCTCGCGCTGAACATGGACCTGGCGGAGGCCGTCGCGCTCGGCTGCAAGGTCGGTGCCGTCCCGTTCCTGCACGTCGCGAAAGCGACTGTTGATCGCTGGGTCCGCGACAGGCTCAAGGACATCGACGACGCGGCGGCCCCCAAGGCCCCACGTGCCGCGAGGTCCGCCGGCCAGGAGCCCCTGCTCGTCCTGGAGCCGGACGGCACTCTGGTGCTGCCCGAGTGGGTAACCGGCATCCGGGACGACGGCGTGCGCGAAGGCGTAGCCAGGTTCCTGCCCTGGGCCGCTGGCAGCTCCAACCTGCCCGCCTACAGCAGCGGGCAGCAGTCGTATTGGCTATTGTCGACTGACCCCTTTCTGCTGCGGCCCAAGGCCCCCTATGTGCCGCAGACCATGTACGGCGTATGGCGGCACTCGCTGGGCGGGACGGCCGACTCAGGGAGCTTCCGGCACTCCATCACCCTGTCGGGCGCCGGCGCGGGCAGCACACTGACGCTCAACGAGTCGCACCTGACGCATGAGGCGGTCGTTGTCCGTTACGCGGACGACATCACGTGGGTGATTGAAAATCTAAACGAGGCCAACCGCGCGGCGGCCCTGGGCGGATCACAGAATGCCGTCTTCAACCAGCTCGCGCTCCAGTTGAGCGGGCAGGAGCCGCCGGCCGCCCTGAGCCTGGCGCTGCAGCCGCGCGGGAACACGGGCAGCATCTACACCTACTTCATCGACGACCTGGTGCGGACGAGCAACGAGGCCTTCAACCGGTCCGACAGCAGCTACCGGTCCGAGACGGAGCCGCTGGTCGGGCTGAGCCCCACGGCGGCCCGCATGCTCCGTCTCATGAAGGAGTATTTGCGGACAGGCGTCTTCAACGAGGACCGGGTGCGCCTGCGCAACGACACACTTGGCGTTATCAGCAAGACGGTCCTCGACCTGCTGTACGAGTCGCAGGCGCAGGTCCTGGTCGACCTGATCGAGCGCCGCGGCAAGCTCGACATGTGGAGTCGGGAGGAGACGTCGAACGCGCTCGCCCTCACGAACGACCCGGCGCACCGAGTTCAGGCCTCCGTAGACGCCCTCAGCCTCATGAGCGACCGCGAGGTCTACGAGCTCATAGGCCTAGACGCCTCGTGAGCGACCTGGTTAGGGCGCCCCTAAGCGCCGTCGCCGCCGCCCGCCTCGCGGCCGTCGAGGCCGAGATCGTGGCCGGCGAGCAGGCCTACCAGGCCGGGCGCCGAGCCGCGGCCTACTGGGCGATGACCGACCTGCGGGGAAGCGCCGCCTGGCGCGTCTTTGCCGGGGATCGCAGCGCCTATGTTAGGGCGGAGGTGTTCAGCAGGGCCGCCAGGCAGCTCCTCTTGGCGCACGAGGGAGTCGAGGTGCTCAAGGAGCTCGGGGACGCGGTCCTGTGCAGGTCCGAGGGGCTGAGGCCCCTCCTCGAGGTCGCGTGCCTGCTCGACATGGTCGGCCGCGGTTGGGCGGCAGGGCGAGACGGGGCCGGGCCGACGCTCGGAGCGCGGACAGCGGTCACGCACGGCACGGCGGTGCGGCTCGACCGCGGCGAAGCGCACGACTACGTCGGGGCGGCGCTCGACAGGCTGGCCAGGGTCAGCGGCGTGTCGCAGGACGGCGACGTCGTGCTGTTGATGGACGACGAGGCGTACAGGCAAGACCGTGCGCTGCTCGCCGAGTACCCGTTCCTGCGAGTCGACGGGCCGAACCTGCTGCCCGACCGGCTGCGCAAGGCTGGCGAGCCCCCCGTCCGAACATGGGCGGTACGTGCTGACCGCAGCGCCATGTCGGACTCCAGGGACAACTTCACCCCCTACCGCCGATCGTGACGGGCACCTAGCACGCGTTCGCGGCGCAACCAGCAGCGAGCAGAACGAGCTCGTGCAGCTGCGCCGGGAGAAGCGCCGGCTGGAGATGGAGAACGAGATCCTGCGCCGCGCCGCGGCCTTCGCCGCCGAAGGCAGCAACCCAAAATGAGCTACCCGCTGGTCCGTGACCTGGCCGCCGAGGGCATCCCGGTGCGGCTGACCTGCGGGGTGCTCGGCCACTCGACCCAGGCGTACTACGCCTGGCTGCGCCGGCCCGTGAGCCAGGGCGACCTCGACGACGCCTACTTCACCAACCTGCTGATCGAGGCGTATGAGGACGACCCCGAGTTCGGCTACCGGCTTCTGGCTGACGAGCTCGACAAGCTCGGCCATGCCGTCAGCGAGCGGCGCGTCTGGCGGCTCTGCAGCCAGCAGGAGGTCGTCGTGGACCGCCGGGCCCGGGGTCTTGCCCCGCTGGCCCTTGCGCACCGTCGCTGACCAGTGCGGATCAGCCACGAGGCGATCTACCAGGCGCTCTACATCGAGGGACGCGGCGCGCTCAAGCGCGACCTGGTGGCCTGCCTGCAGACGGGCAGGGCGTTGCGCAAGCCGCGAGAGCGGGCCCGGAACAGGCCGCAGGGACAGGTCACGTCCGACGTCGTGCTGTCCGAGCGGCCCGCCGAAGCCGAGGACCGCGCGGTCCCCGGGCACTGGGACGGTGACCTCATCATCGGGCTGAACCGCTCAGCGATCGGCACGGTCGTCGGGCGCAGCAGCCGCTACACCCTGCTGGTCCACCTGCCCCGCCTGCCCGGCCACGGCACCGCCCCGCCGGTCAAGAACGGGCCCTCGCTCGGGCGGCTACGGCGCCATCGCGATGAAGGACGCGCTCACCACGACCATGGCCTCGATGCCTGGCGAGCTGCTTCAGTCGCTGACCTGGGACCGCGGCAAGGAGTTGTCCGCCCACGCCCACTTCAAGGTCGACACGGGCATCGCGGTCTACTTCGCCGACCCGCACTCGCCCTGGCAGCGCGGCACGAACGAGAACACAAACGGCCTGCTGCGCCAGTACTTCCCCAAAGGCACCGACCTGTCCCGATGGCCGCTCGAGGACCTGCTCGCAGTCCAAGCCGCCGTCAACAGCAGGCCCCGCAAGGTCCTCGGCTCGAGGACACCCGCTGAAGTCCTCGACGAGCACCTACGGTCGCTGCACGCAGCAGGTGTTGCAACGACCCCTTGAACCCGGTCAAAATTCCGTGCGAGAAGCTTCAGGGCGGTCCTTGTGGCCGCGGCCTCAAGGGCTCGATGGGCCGAGTCGCGTCCGCGGGCGACAACGCGGCGATGGAGTCGTTCAACTCGCTGCTGCAGAAGAACGTCCTCGACCGAAAGCGGTGGCGGACCCGCGACGAGCTCCACAACGCCGTCGTCCACTGGGTCGAGCACACTTACAACAACAGGCGCCGCCAGCGAGCACTCGGCAAGCTCACCCCGGTCGAGTACGAACTCGCCTTCACCAACAGTCAGGCCGCACTCGCGGCATGATCCAACTCAAGCAGTGGCAACCAGACCTGCAGCAGACCCACATCCCGCCCGCCGAAGCGGAAGCCAAGCACTACCGTCTCAACCCAGCATCGCGACCCGCGGCGCTGACCACATGAGGACGGCAAGATTCGCGGAACGCTTCACTGCACCTCGACAGCGAGCGGAACCTGACGCGGACTGCGGTGCGGCCGGCTCGATCGGCCCGCCAGCTCGCCGGACCCTCGAGCGCGTAGCGGGCGATCCACTTGTGGACCGTGTTTCGGCTGAGCCCGAGCTGCCCGGCGATGTCCTTGACTGGGTGACCGGACAGGTACCGCTCGACGGCGAGGTTGCGGGCGTACTCGTTGAGGCGGGCGTTACCGTGCGGCACGAAGACCTCCGGGATTTGGGTGGTGCGTCAGACACACCGACCTCACCTGGAGGTCTTCTTCTCGTTCAACCCGGCACGCCGTACCGGTCAACAACGTCCTTGGTCAGGACATCTAGCGGCAACGGTCGTGGGCGGCCGGTCCGTCGTCCTGCGCTGACATGTCAGGCGCCGGTCCGGCGCCCTCGAGCGGCCGCGGCGCTGCGGCGCTGGCCAGCGGCGGCAGGCCGTGAGGCCACGGGGGCAGCGCTCGGCCAAGTGCGGCCCGTGCCCGCAGCTCGCGGGCTATTCGAAGAGCCGCTCCAACGACGGGCAACGCCAGCGGCCGAAGGCCCCGCGCCCCGAGGAGCCCCAGGTCAAGCACCACAAGGTGCTCGGAGCAGATCCGGTACAAGTTCAGGGTCGCTGGGCGTGCGTTAGGACTGCCGGGCAGCCGCAGGACGGCGTCCATGAGCCGCTCCAGCGTGTACGCCAGCCCGTCGGAGGGCCATGCCGCCGCGACGTCCTCGGTGAGCGCGGCGAGATCGTCCAGGAAGCCCGCAAGCGACGGCGCCTCGGCGCCCGCTGCGAGCGGCGGCCCGTCGGGCCAGCGGCGCAGCGTCGCCCGGATCCGCCGGTACAGCCGTGCCTTCGCGGCGGCCCTGACGCTTCGCCGGTCCAGCCGAACCCGGTACGCCTGCACAGCAGCCCCGCCCGCCGCCGCGATGAGGACCGCCATGACGACCTCCGCTATCGACGCCGTGATCATGCGGGCACCGACGATGCGCCGACCGTGCTCGCCCGGGCGAGGGCCGGGCAGTCGGCGTAGGGCCACGGGTCATGTTCAACGGGAGGGCTCATTTTATTCCTCCAAGGAGGGTGGAGCCGCGGCGGCGCGGCTACGGCTGCCCCATCCGGGTTGCCGCGCGGCGGACTGCGACGAGGCAGCGTCTGCGGCGGAGCTGCACGGCTCAGCCCGGCCTGAGCAGGCGGGGCCGGCAATGGCGCGGCTGAGTGGGCGCTGCTCACGAAACCTCGAACGCCGCCGCGTAGCCGCCGGCCACCAGGTCCTCATAGACGACCGCCACGCACAGCCCGTTCCACCGGTGGCCGAGCATGAGCGGCAGGATCCGCGGCGAGGCGAAGTACAGGTGGACGCGGTCATGGCCCCCGGCGCGCACGGCGCCGGCGATCCGCGCCCGGACGTCGTCGACGAGCCGGGCGGCCTCGGCGGGGCCTGCCACCGCGTGCTGCCCCGGGGCCGGGACGGCGAGCCGCAAGACCGGCCCCGGCGGTCCTGCACGCGTCACATGCGCCTCGACGGCGCCGCTGATGTCCGCCGTGACGCTGACTGCGACGTGCAGATCCGCGGCACCGTGATCGGCAGGGCCCGCGACGGCCCGGGCTGTTCCCTCAGCAGGCGGCTGGGCGAGCTGCGGGGCGCCGGACGGGCCGTCGTCGGACGCGTACACGTCGCCGCGGAGCTCGGCCAGGACGGTCCAGTCGCGCACCTGTCTCATGCGGCTGCCGAGGTAGAACCAGACGGGCAGGCGCGCGGCCGCTCGGACCAGGACCCGCCTGTCCCCGGCGGCCTCGAGCGAGTCGACGGCCGCGTCGATCGGCGCGGCGACGAGCAAGGCCCACTCGCTTGGGGCGAGGCCGCGGGCTGCGTCCCCGGCGCGACCCGCGAACGCGTTGCGCAGGTCGAGCCGGACGTCGGCGTCGGCGGCGGCCGGCTCGGCGTCGATCAGGCTGACGGACAGAACCGCCGCGGGCGGCCGCAGTCGAAGTCCGAGGCCGTCCACGGCCTCGCGGACGCCGGCGGCGTCGAGGCGGCGGACTCCCTGCTGGACGAGCCGGCGGACGAGGTCACGGCCTGTCCGGACCGCGTCGTCGTCGTCGCGGAGCCCGAGCGCTGCCATCCGCGCCTTTGCCAGGCGCGTCTCGTTCCCGAGGTCACTGGACCAGCGGAGCTCCCAGGCTCGGAGGAGCGCGAGCAGTCGTTCGTCGTCACAGCCGAGGTGGTCGCGTAGCCGCACGAGGCCCGCCGCGGCGGCAGCGTGGCTCGTCGCGCCATCGAGCAGCCGGCCGGCCGCGTGGCCGAGCGTGCCGTCGGGGCCGCGGAAATCGGACAGCCAGGTGGCGTCGGCGGCGAGGGTCCTGTTCGTGACCAGCCTCAGCTCGGCGCGGCCGCCGCCGGAGGTCAGGATCGTATGCGCGGCGAGGGCGCGGCCGGCGAGGCTGGCGCCCTTTCTGCCTACGGGCTCGATGAGCCAGTCGACGGAGAACCCGTCTGTCGGGTCAACGGCGAACTTCGCCTGGACGAACGTCCCGCCGTCGCTGCGCTCAACGACGACGTCGTCGTAGTGCGACGCGGCGACGGCCTCGATGTGCACGGCCGTCGCGGTGCTGCCCGGCCGCAGCGCGTGCACGGCCTCGCTCCAGGCGTGGAGGTGCTGGTAGTCGTCGCCGAGAAGCGACGCCGCCCGGGCCGCGCGGCCCGAAGGCGTAGTCACGGGCGGCTGTCTTCGTCGGCGAAGACGGGCGTCGCGTCGAGGCCGGCGGCGGTCGTCGCGAGCAGGCCAGCGGTGACGGGCCGGTCGGGGAACGCGGCGAGGACCGCGGAGGGGACGAGGCGTTGCGTCAGGTCGGAGTAGGTGAAGCCGGGGGAGCCGGTGCGGGGGCCGGTCGCGGCGGCGAGGGCAGCGACGGCGTCCTGGTCGATCCCCAGACCGTCGAGGGCCGCGTGGAGGACCGCGCGGCGCTGATCCTCGTCGGGCCTGCCGAACCTGAACGTGGCGGCGGCGCGACGCAGCAGCGCGGGGTCGAGCGCGTCCGGCCGGTTGGTGCACATGACGACGAGGACGGGAACGCGGGCGGCGGCGAGCGCGTCGACGCCGGCGAGGAGCGCGTCGACGCCGGCGCGGTCCTCGTGATGCATCTGCTTCGCGGCACGGGACTGCGCGAGGGCGTCGGCCTCGTCGACGACCAGGACGTAGACGGCCATCGGCCCGCGTCGGCCGACGGCCTTGGCGCCGAGCTGCTGCAGGTGGGCGAACGCGTCCCCTACGAGCTTGCTCATCTCGCCGACGAGGCCGCTCCCGCGGGCGCTGAGCCGGAGCCGGTAGAGCCAGACCGGGACGTCCAGCTGGTCGGCGAGGTCGCAGCCGAACGATTCGGCGAGGGCGGACTTGCCCGCCCCGACGTCGCCGCCGAGGACGAACAGCGGCGCGCGGTCGCGGAACAGACCGAGCGCGGCGGGCTCGCCGCCGTGGTGCTCGGCGGCCCAATCGGCCAGGCGCTGCGGCGCGGCGAGCAGGAGGGCCTCCTGGCGGAGGCGGGCCTTGACGGAGTCCAGGCCGACGAGCCGCCGGTACCGCTCAGCACGGACCGGCTCCGGGAGCTCGACGACGGGGTGGAACAGGTCGTCCTGCGGGGTCATCCGGGGGTCCTCAACTGGCGGTGTAGACGTCGCGGGCGACGCCCGCTCCGTTGCGTCCGTAGCCGTGTCCGGCGGTGGTGGCACCGGCCCTTGCGGTCGGCTCGTCGGCGTGGCCGCGGGTGATCGGCAGCGCTGCCTCGACGGCGGCGCGCCGGTCGGCGGGAAGGGCGTGGAACGCGGGGGAGTAGGTCAGGAACGAGTAGAACGACGATCCGGCCAAGGCGGCGGCGCTCGGGAGCTGGCCGGGGCGGTCGTCGGCGAGCAGGCCGCCGATGGTCGCGGTGTACCGCAGCCGCAGCGTCCAAGCGTCGCCGGTCTTGAAGCCGTAGTCGACGGCGCGGAGGTGGCCGTCGCGCAGGAGCAGGGCGGCCTCCTCGGCGTACTCGCCGATGCGGGCGACCGAGGGACAGCCGTAGTAGGCGTGGAGGAGGCGGAGGTCCGCGCCGATCTTCGCGCCGACGTACCGGGCGTCAGTGATCGTGAACGTCGCGGTCGTCGAGAAGGAGCCGGACATCAGCTCCCCTCGAAGCCGGGGCCGAGGACTGCGCGCCACGCGTCGTTCGCGTCGCCCTTGGTGGGGGCCGTCGCTGCCCATGCGATGTCCTCGAGCGCGGCGTTGGCGCGGGCGATGAGACGAACGCGGTCGGCGTCGGTGTACGACCGGGCGACGTTGTTGGCGGGGTTGACCGGGTCCCAGACCTGGACCGGGTCGGAGCCGCCGGCGGTCTCGGACGGGTCGTAGCAGTCGTCGAATGCGATCGGGTCGGACAGGCCGGTCCGGGCGACGTACCCGAGAACCTGCTCGAACGCCCGCGGGTAGTCCCCGACCTGCAGCGCCTCGCCGTTCCAGCCGGTGTCCCAGAGGTGCGCGACGACGAGCTCGAGGAGGAACGACTTGCAGCGCAGGTCCTCGTCCTCGCTCTTGGCGTGCCGGACCCACGCCTTGAGGAGGCGTATGAGCTCGGCATAGCCGGGCCCGGCGGCGGCCTTGCGGGTGTTGATGAACGCCAGGTGCAGCGTCACGGACGTGAGGACGCGGTCGCCCTGACGCGTGATGAGGTGGCCCCGGTCGTCCGGCTCGCCCTCGTACAGGACCGGCGCGACGTCGATCTTGAGGCCGGTGCCGCGCATGGTGATCGCGACGGCGTGGTCGGAGACGTGGAAGTCCTCGGCGTCCTTGGTGGCGCCGTACACCTCGGCGCAGCGGTCGCGGAGCCAGTCGAGGAGCCCGGCCTCCGGGGCAGACGTCCCGCCGACGCTTGTCGCGCGTACGTAGGCCGCGACGTCGGCGTCCGAGCCCTCGCCGCGGCGGCGGCGGATGGCGGTGCGCTTGGCGGTGCTACCCGACGCGCGGAGCTTGACCAGGTCGTAGTCGGGGTGGGCGGCGATGTGCGCCTCGAGGCGGGTGCGGAGGTGGTTGACCTGGCGGCGGCGGTCGGCGGCGTCCTTGGGGGCGACGTTGACCTTGCGGTCGGCGTGGGCAGCGAGGTGGGCGTGGGTGACGTGGCCTGCCATCAGCGGGCCGGGGTCGGGGCCGGGGCCGGGGCCGTCGACGGGGCGGCCGGCGGGATCGTGCGGGTCATCTGTGCTCCGTAGTACGAGTGGGCCTGCGGCCGCGTCGTTTGGCGGCTGCCCACCTCAAGCCGCTCTCGCCGGCCCGATGTCAACGTCGGCCCAAGACGTTCCGGATGCGGCCGCGGGACGTCAGCTCGTTGCTTCGCCTGCGGGGGACTGCTGGGCGCGGCGCTTGTCCACGGCCGCTCTGAGGATGTCCTGCGCCTCCTCCGCAGACTGGTCGAAGAAGTTCGCCGGCCAGTTCTCCAGCCCGCCGTACTCGTTCGTCGCGACCTGCCGGTAGTCGGTGCTGCCCTCGCTTCGCTCCGCGAACAGCAGACCGACGGTCCGCCGGACGGTGTCCGTGCCGTCCTCGGCGACCCGCAGCCGCAGCCGCGAGATCAAGTACTCGCTGTGCGTCTCTACGATGAGCTGCCTGCCGCTTGCCGCGACGGCGAGCAGGAAGTCCGCGAGGCGCTGCTGGACGCGGGGGTTCAAGTGGAGCTCGGGCTGCTCGATCATGAGCAGCGACCCGACCGGCGCCTGCAGGCACATGACCAGGACGGGAAGGATCTGGCTGACACCGGTCCCGACGCTCGTCAGGTCGAGCGGGATCCGGACGTTGTCCTGCCGCACCTGCAGCTCAAGGCCGAGCCGTCCCTGGTCGGCTGTGCTGACCCCGTCGCCGATCTCGAGGAACCTGGCCCATGCGTCCACCGCCCGCGACAGCTGCACCCGGCGGTTCTCGCCCAGCGCCTGGTGAGGGAGAGGGGCCCGGACGTATCCCGTGCCGCTGTTCTGCAGCACCGCCGCGCAGAACTCGCCCTTCGCGCCGACGTAGCCGTTCCCGGCCTCGGGGGAGTCCTGATAGACGACCCGCGGGTCTTCCCGCAGCGGCCCGAGGTACCGGACGCTGTGACGCAGGAAGTCCAGGACCTGCGATACCGGCGGCGCGATGTCGTCGAGCTCGTTCGGGGTCGCGACGAGCACGCTGACGCCCTCGCCCTGCAGCGCCTCGATGACCCTCGCTGCGAACTCGTCGCTGTAGAGCAGGTTCGTGTCCGGTACCTGCCGCTCGGCCCGCATGAACCGGTCCCTCAACGCCAGCCGGACAACCGGCTCGAAGTCCAAGTCGGCGGCCATGTCGTCGGCGTGCTCGGCCAGCGTCGCGGTCACGTCGCCGACGGCGGCGGCCAGCAGCCGCTCCTCCGACGCCTTCTGCGGCACCGCGTGCGGGTCCCTGGCCGCGCCACGCGTCCGGACCGCGTTCAGATACACGTCGCGCCAGAGGTCGTACAGGACGGTCGCCCTGTCTGCCAGGACCCACGCCCGCTGGGGCAGGCCCCCGAACATGAGGACATCGGTCAAGGACCGTTCCTGTGCGCCGGACCGCCACGTCCCGTGGAAGACCTGCCGCCGGCGACCCCGGGCCCCGTCGCGCTCGGTGTCGACGGCGGCCACGCGCAGCTCCGCTCCGGCGGGCGCCGCGTCGAACAGGTCGCCCTGCACGGCCCGTTCGTGCGTGACCGACACGCTCATCTCACGGATGAGCGCGTGGCCGCTCTGCTCCGGCGGGCTGTCGCCCAGAGTCAGGTCCCAGTCGACGTGCGCCGACGGGGCCGCCCGCCGGTGCTGCGCGAGGCTCCGGCGGTAAGCCATCGACGACCGGCTCGGGGCCGCCTCGCCTATCCGAAAGTGCGCCCCGACGCAGATCGTCTCCGGCGGGGACTCGCCCGGGCCGGCGTAGCGGTTCTGTTCGACCGTGCCGAGTCGGACAGTGCCGCCGTTCAAGGGGAACCGGTCCCCGAGGGCGTGCGCCGCCTGGCTCACCGCGAGGATGCTCTGCAGCAGGCTGCTCTTGCCCGCGCTGTTCGCCCCGACGAGCAGCGTCAGCGGGCTGAGCTCGACGTCGGCGGCGCGGACCGACTTGAAGTTCTTCAGGCGCCACCGCTGGATGGAAACGCCGTCGTGCCAGCGTTCGTCCTGCCAGCGCGGCACCGCGGTCTCGTCGCTGCCGTGCGTCACGGGCTGCCTCTCATCCTCGGTCATGCGCGGCACGGCGTGCGCACACACTGAATCATTCGGCCCTCGGCGTACCGCCGCTCCGGCCGGGGCGCCGGGCCGACGTCGGCCTCCCGGGACAGCAGCCACACGCTGCTGTGCCCGTGCCCTAGCTCCTGCGACAGGACATCGCCGCGGGCTCGCTCGAGCACGTCCGCCACCGCCAGGCCGCGTTCCGCGGGGCCAGGCACGGTCTCCCCGGCGAGGGAGTGCAGGACGTACTCGGCGAGGCGGACGAGCACTTGGTAGCCGTCGAACAGCCCGGCCCGCCGATAGGCCTCGGCCAGCGCCCCGCCCGCGAGGACCTGATCGAGCAGCCACGCCGGCGTGTCGACGGTCCCGGTCCGGACTCGGTCCGCCAGCCCGGAGATGAACGCGAGGACCTCGAACGGGTCCTCGCCGTCCGCCGGCGGGCGCAGGGCCATCGGGTCGATGAGCAGGTGCGGCGGTCCGTCGACCAGCTGCCGCGCGCAGTCGCCCGCGACGGCCTGCAGACGCATCAGCTCCTGCTCCTTGTGCCGCCAGCGCGGGTCCGCTCTCGTAGCGATCGGCGGGCCGGCCCTGCTGTCCGGCGCCGGACGGTCCGGCTCGGCGCGCTGCAGCCCTTCGACCGCGGCGAGCAGCGGCGGCGGGGTCGTACCGAGAGGCGGGTCGAGCTGGACGGCCCAGACGTACCCGAACACGTCCGCCTGAGCGACGACCTCGTACGGCAGGCCGGTGTCCTCGGGCGCCAGGAAGAGGTCCCGGTCGCCTCCGAGCCCGGCGTCCGGGCTCAGCAGGACGACGGGGTGCGCCTGCTCGTCCCCGCCGCCGGTGACCATAACGAGGACGGGGCGGCCCTCGGGGTCCATCGGCAGGGCCTTGCGGATGTCGCCGGGACGTGGCGGCCCGTCCGGCGGGGCCGGTCCGCGCCGGGGCGGCGGCAGCCGACGGAGGGCCTCGGCGAGCCCCCGTCCGGGTCCCTCGGCTGGCCGCGCGCCCGGGGTCACGCCTGCCCTTCGCCACGGGCCGCGGCGAGGAGCCCGTGGAGCGCGACGAGGGCTTCGTCCTGCGCCGCCCCGGTCAGGTCAGCCAGGGCGACCCTGACCTTGGCCGCGCCGGAGGCCTTCGCCGCGTCGACCGTCGGGCGGCTGACGCCGAGTTCTGCCGCGGCGTCCGCGTCGTTGACGCCACCTAGCTTGCACGCCAGCACCCTGGCCTCCCTCGGTGTGAGCGCCGAGACGGCCTGCTCCGCGGCTTGTCTCGCCATTGTCTCCTCCTCCGGCCCGGCGGCGGGGTCCCGCCTACCGACGCCAGCCTCATCGCTCACAAGCTCGCCTGGCACGAGCGATGTCAAGGCGTCCCGCAGTACCGCCCCGAGCGAGTCGTGGTCGACCGAGCCGAGCGTCGACACGGCGTCGCCCACGGCACGGCTGAGCGTCGCGGGCGACCACACGGGGCTGGCCCTGTCCGCGCCGGCTGCGGGGAGCCGGGGCAGCCTCCGCAGCCGCAGCGCCAGCAGCCTGCCGGCGGGGCTGTCTGCGGCCCCGGCATGCGGCGCGTGCGCGCCGGCGGCCTGCCAGGACGGCGGCTGACCGGCGCGCTCGGCATAGCCGGGCCCCCGCAGGACGTCAACGGCCCGATCGAGGAGGTTGTCGACCACGGTTCGCTCACGCCGCTCGAGAAGCGCGAACCGGACCTGGCGGTGCAAGAGCGCCCGGGCGTGCCCTGTCCCGGACGCGACGTCGCAGATGTACTCGATCTGGGCTTTGCGCAGGAGCCGCTCGACCGCGTCCATGGTCAGGTCGTCGATGGCAGCGTCGTCCCAAGCGGCCGAGCGGGCGTAGGGCCCAGGCGGGTAGCGACGGGCCTTGGACGCGCACGCCGATCGGATCTCCGCGTGCCACAGCCGCCCGAGCCGTTCCGCTCGGTGCTCCGCCACGAGCGCCGCCCACAGCGCCGCGTCGTCGCCGACGGCGCCGGGGGCGTCTGCCGGCTCGGAGGCGAGGTCGGCGAGGGGGTCCGCTTCGATCACGGCACGGCGGCCAAGACCGCGGCCACCGTCGCCGGGTCCTCCTCACTGCACAGGCGCGTCCGGTCCGTCAGAGACGACTTCGCGACGGCGATCGGATAGCGGGTGACGATCCATGCCGCGTCGCGGAGCCAGCAGCTCGGGAACGCCGTTGGGTGCTGATGCGGCGGGTTGAGCGGCTCGTCGGGGTGGGGCGTGCGGGTGCGCGGCAGCACGACGGCGATCGGCCCGGCGCCCCAAGTCCGCAGGACGAGGGCGCGAGTCCCGGACTTCTGCGGCGCGAACCCGGCCCTCCGCTTCGGACAGGTGGAACCACGCCTCGCCCTCGACCGGTCCGAAGCCCAGGGCTGCGCGGATCCCATCGAGGTCCATCGCCGCCGCTCCTCCTTGCCCGGGAAGGGGCAGACGCTAGCGGCCCTTCCGGGCTGACCCGCCCGCGGCCACGCGCCCATGCAGGAAGCGCATGAATGGCCCGCGCTCTGACTTGGGACCGCGGTATCGAGATGACACGCCACCAGGAGTCCAGCGTTGCCACCGCGGCGCGCAGTGGCTGCCCCGTCGACCCGGGGCCCGACGTCGTCCGCAAGTTCGTCGTTGTGAGAGAACGACCGGCACGAGGCGGGCTGCCGACGGCGGGCTCGGTCCGCGTCCACGTCGCCCACACATTGTCGAGCGCCAAGTGCGGTCACGCCGGAAGACCGTTACAACCTCGGCATAGTTCGGCGCTGATGTTGTTGTTGCAGAACCGGCTGTTCTTCTGCTGCGACAGCGCTCCCTGGAAGGTCGACCGCGAGCTCGCCAAGCAGTTCCGTGGCGCCAGCGGCGCAGAGGACGAGCTGCAGGCGGACTGAGCCGAACCGGCCAGCCCTGGTGACGGGGAAGTCCCCCTCGATCAGCTCGTCCTCCACTCGACCGACGTGCCAGCCCTGCCTGCGCATACTTCGGGCCAGCGCCGCCAAGGTCCCGGCTACATCGCCCGCACTGATGACGAACTGCTGCTCCGTCCACCCCGGCGCCGTCCGCGAAGGTCGCGCGTTGCCGATGAGGTGGGCCTCCTTCGGCAGAACCGGCATCCCGGACCGGGCCGCGACCCACGTCGGCTCGACCGGTCGGCAGGGCCCTCCGGTCGCCGCCGTCGCCAGCGGGCCCGCTTGCGACGGCGGCCCCTGCAGGGTTGAGCTCAGCGTCGCAATCATTAGCGACAGGAGGAACAGGCGTCTCGCGCCAAGCATGGTTGTCAGTCGACCCGGAGGGTGAGCGGGGACGACCTGCCTGCGAGGCTGTTCGCAGTCGCTCTTGCGTCAACCGCGAACCTGAAGGTTCCGCGTCCTGTGAACGTGTGGGCAATCGCGAACCTGCCGCTGCCGTCTGTCTCGGCGCTGCCCGTGACGACCCGCGAGGCGCCCGACTCGCGGAACAGCACGACGTGAGCCGTGTCGATGCTCGGCGAGACGACTCCCGTGAACATGTAGGCGTGTGGGCCTGTTCTGCGCGCGCGGAGGCTGACCGTCTTGAGGACGTCCACGACGAGGACGCCACTGCGCCCGTTGTTCGCTGTCGCCCCCGGGTCGTCGTGCTGCACGTAAAGCGCCGTCACGGTCGTGGGCTGAACGGCCCAGGACACGGCCCCGTCGCTGTCGAAAGCCCCGGCCCTGATCTCGTGGTAGCGGCCGTCCGCGCGCGTTCGGCCCCAGAGGTGAACGGCTCCCGGGACGGAGGAGGCTCGTACTGTCACGGAACGGCCCGCCAGGGTGGATCTCGGCGATGCTGAGAGCACTGGCGGCGGAGGCATGGGAGTGGCCGTTGGCGTTGCGGGGGCTCCTGACGGCGTCGCCGCCTCCGCCGGCCATGCACCGCCGACCGTGCACGCGGCCACGGCGCAGGCCCCTACCACGAGGACGCCGAGCGGGCGGGCCATCAGCACGTACCGGCGCCGCTGACGGCGGCGCCGATGAAGATCCCGGCGGCACCGTAGCCCGGGCGGACGTGTTGCTGCGGGTCTCCGCTTCTGTCGACGCACCCCACGTACACGTCCTCCCACGCCGCCAGGCCCTTGGTCCGGGAGATGCGGTAGTTGCTCCAGGCCGAGTTGCGCTGCGACTGGGCGTTGTAGCCGCTGGACTCAGCGAAGGGGTAGAGCGGCTTGTTCACGTTGCTGCCCGTCACGGTTGCGAGGTAGATGTACCGATTCTCGTCGTAGCTGTACACCTCAAGGTCCCAGCCGCCATCAGCATTCAGCGCCGCGTAGGGCAACATCGTCGTGGATCGGTACCCCGTGAAGTCCAGGTTGGTGACGGCACCGTTCTGTCCACCTCCGACCGACGGGTCCAAGCCGCAGTTGTAGCCATAGACGGTCAGGTGTCCGTCGTTGAACCGTTGCGCGACGATTTCGACGCACGCGTTGCCTGACCGGAGGTGCATCGAGTTGTGGTTCGTCGCGAAGTGGTTCACGGTCATTGACCCGTCGTCCTCGGTACAGGTCGCGGCGGGAGGGATGTACGTCGTGTAGATCGTGCTGAACGCGATGTAGCTCGGCTGCAGGGCGCCCGCCGAGTTCGTCGCCTTCCCGTAGATGCCGACCTCCCCGCAGGTACCTGCGGATGCGGCGCCGACCGGTACGGAGAGCGCGGCGGAGAGGAGGGCAGCCACAGCGAGGTACGAGCGGATCTTCATCAGCCGAGCCCGTCCCGTGCCGGGACGAGTAGCGGACAGGCCATATCGCCACCCGACGCCGCCAACTCGTCGAGACGCTGCTGCATGTTGCTTGAGGCGGCCTGCGTCTTGGCCGAGTCCTTCCCCTTCACGTAGTCGTCGCGGCTCTCCTTGCCGGCCTTGTATGCGTGCAGGTGCTTCACGTACGTCTGGCAGGCCGCTGCGTCGTCGCCCGTCGCGAAGGGCTTCGGGCCCTTCTCGACCCGCTCGGGGTTGGGGTCATTGGGTTTGGCATCTGGCGCCAGCACCCACCGCGAGTCTTGTGCCGGTGCCCGGAGTCCTTGCGCTGTTCGGGGCTGTCCCGAGCTGTGCACTTGCATGCCGAGGGCTGCAACCGCTGTCAGGGAGAGGGTCAGCGATGTCACGGCGAATGTTGTCCTCAAGACGAAATCGACCTGCTTCGGTTGTAATTGCTGAATAGGAGTGGGCGGCTCCGCGCTTGCCGCTCAAGGCTGGACCCGTAGGGCCTCTTGGCGGCTGAGTACTGGCGACGGATGCGTTCTGTGCCACTGACTCTGGGACAGAGCACGCCCCTCCGGGACCTTCTGGCGGTCTTCGCATGGACGGAATCGCTTTCCCCAAACAGGTCCAACGGATACCCTCCGCCCGCGTCGCCGTTGACCAACGCGCGCTGGGCGCGTCGGCAACCCGCGATCGGACATGGAGTTCCTCAGCATGCTCCTCAAGGCCCGCGCCTTCGCGCTTCCGCTGGCGGTCGTTGCCGCCGCAGCCTCTCTGGCTGGCTACGCCCCCACACCCGCGGTGGCCGGTGACAAGCCGGCGTACTGCAAGGACACTGGGGACCTCGACGCCAAGAAGATGCCGAGAAGGGTGAGTAAGAGCAAGGACTGCGACCTCACTGGTCGTGTGCTGCGCTACGACCAAGCCATCGCCGCCGCCGTCCCTCCGACTGGGTTGTCGCAGTTCGCCGAGGCTTACACCGCTGACGGCACCGAGCGGACCCTCACGGTCACGGCTGAGTCGGACGGCGACACCTACACGATCGTCACGCCAGAGAACGCCTCCACGGTCGCTTCGGCCGCGGGACCTGCCGCCTGCAGCGACACGTTCTACCGCGGCGCGGGGTACAAGATCGTGACGCAGCTCAATTGGTACTACAGCAACGTCAACGGCGTTTCGAACCTGTCGGCCGCGCAGGTCGCCGCCGGGATCAAGAAGGGGGCCGACAACATGGTCCTCGCCAACAACGACTGCAACGACAATCGAGTTCCGACGAGTTCTCACGTCTACCGCGGCGGCACCCCCGGCGACCCGAGCATGATCAACCAGAACGGGACCCTGTGTTCAGGCGCGTCCGACGGCGTCAACATCGCGGGCTGGCGATCGATGGCGGCCGACATCCTGGCCGTGACGTGCGCCCTGCGCAGCGCGGGCAACTCCGGGCCGGACGTCGTCGAGTCGGACTGGGCGCTGAACCGCAACCTTACCTGGGACGAGACGACGCTCGACGGCTGCACGAACGCTTGGGTCATCTCCGGCGTCATGACCCACGAGTGGGGCCACACGGTCGGGCTCGCTCATGTGGAGGAGAGCACCCACGGCAACGAGACAATGAGCGTTAACAACAACGGCCAGTGCCAGAACGAGGAGCAGACTCTCGCGCAGGGCGAGGTCGACGCCATGATCATTAAGTACGGGGCGCGGTAGGGCGTCGTCGCTGCACGGTCTGCCCCTACAGGGCGGACCGTGCAGGGGCCTCGGCTCGTCCCGGGTTCGCGCTCTACTGAGCTGCCGTGTCAGACAGCCCTGATGTGGCACCTGGTGCTGGGCTGCCCATCGTGGGGCTGGGGTCGGGCGATTCTTGGACGCGGACCTGGACCGTCACCCGGCGCTTTTCCTGCGGCGTGGCCTGGCAGCCGCCGCCAGTCGTCACCGTGAGCACGGCCGTGTAAGTACCGGCCTTGGCGTAGGTGACATCGAACGTGAGGGTCTCGTCGCTCGGCTGCGCCCGGTAGGGGCCCTGCGGCCCGCTGCACGACGTGCTCGCGCCGTTGATCGAGCGGCTCTGTCCGTCGCCGTACTCGACCCGCGCACTGATGATGTTGCCGTCGGTGTCGGTGACGTGAGCTTGTAGACGAGTCGCCCGTCCGGCTTGCGCAGCTGCTGGCGGCTCGAGGGACGCGGTGAGCCCCGGGCCCGGCTTCGGCTGCGTCGTCGGCTCGGCCGCAGGTGGGCTCACCTCAGCGCTCGGCGCTGTGGCGGGCTCAGTGGCCTGAGTCGGCTGGGACGAGCGCACGTCCGGCGACGCAGCCTCATTCGGGGCCGGTTTCGGGGACGCGGTCGCCGTTGGCATCGGACTGACCGCAGGCATTGATGAGGAAGGTGTGATGACTACCGAGACGGAGGGTGTGCTGCTGGCCGACGGAGAGGCGGGAGCGACGGCCAACGGCTCCCGCTGCGGGGACCTGGTCGCAGCCACTGCCGCGACCCCGCCCGCGAGCACGACCACCAGGGCCGCCGCTGATCCTGTTGCCGCCGCCATGCGACGGCGACGAGCGGTACTAAGCGCGGCGCCCGCCAGATCCCGGCGCGGTCCCGCGCCGCTGGCAACCCTCCGCAGAGCCTCACCTAACCGGTCGTCCTCGTGTGTCATCGCGCGCCTCTCTGGCTCAATGTGGTCTCGCTGAACAAGTGCTGTAGTTCTGGCTCCGCACGCAGCCGCGCAAGGCCCCGCGCCGCGCTGCTGCGGACCGTCCCGACAGGGCAGTCGAGCAGCGACGCCACCGCGTTCTCGTCCAGGTCCTCGGCGTAGCGCAGGACGATCACCGCCCGCCACCTGGGACGGAGCTTCCCGAGAGCTGCCAGCAGGGCCAGACGCTCTTCGGCGAACTGCGCCGGTACCGCGACGTCGTCCGGAAGACGTTCAGCCGGGATCTCCTGCTTCCACCGACGGCGACCCCAACGAGTGGCTGTGGACGCCATGACACGCCGGGTGTAGGCCTCGACGGACGCCGACGACGTGTCGTTCAACCGACCCCAGCGGGACCACGTCGACGCCAAAGATGTTTGCACCAGATCCTCAGCGCCGTCCGGACCGACCAGCAGCCGCGCGGTCCGCAGCAGCCGGCCCTGCACCTGCGCGACGACAGCCTCGAAGGCGGCCTCGCTAGCCGACCCATCCACGCCCATGATGGTAGGAGTCCCTGGCGGAGCTCCCACTATCCCGCGGTCAGCGATCACCGCCCCCAGTGGCCCGGGACGGCCCCGGTCCCGCAACACCAGGACAGAGACCGGAGACGCTCCAGGCCCTACTAGTTCTGTGTACGCGCCACGGGCTGCGCCCGGCGCCGAGCGCTCTGCCGCAACTTGTCCGACAACTTGCCCGGGTCGGTCGCACGGCACACGGGCGGTCCGG
Source organism: uncultured Actinomycetota bacterium (assembly GCA_963761655.1). Lineage (GTDB taxonomy): Bacteria > Actinomycetota > Actinomycetes > Mycobacteriales > SCTD01 > RYN-122. The sequence goes on along the minus strand of CAVXHI010000011.1, from coordinate 200,996 downwards.
GAGCCGCACTCAGCAGCCCGGTCTTCCAGACCCGTTCGTCCACGTTGAGAGCAGCAGGCACGCGTCGACGGCGGCATTGAGACGAGCCCTGGCCCCAGGGCCCAGGCGCACCAGCACCGGGAGCGCGCCAGCCCGCGCCCTGGGTAAGTCTGCTGCGCCCCTTCCGCTGGTTCCTCCCAGCCTGCGCGGCAACGCGCAGCCCATTGCGACCGGCAGGTCGCGCGGCTGATCCACAGACCCGAGCGCTGAAGCAGTGTGCTTGTGTCGCAGCGGACCCCCGGTCGAACACGCCATGCGGCCGGAGGGGCAAGCCGGGGATGTGGTCGGCGGCGAGGTCAAGGACCAGCGAGTACATCATTTCGAGAGGACGTCGCGGGCAAGTAGGCCGGTGCGCGGCGAAGGATGTCGTTCTCCTGCTCGAGCCGCTGGGCCTAGTTCCGCAACTCGCGGACGAGTCCCAGGGTTGTTCTGATCAGGTGGACACCAGCGCTGGGTTAGCTCGGCGGCAGGTCAATCGATATCCTCGAGAAGGCCGCTCGCAGTGACGCCAAGCGCGTCCGCGAGGACGAACAGGCGATCGACGGCGGGCCCGTGGGTCGCGGTCTCGATGCGGACGACCCACTTGCGGTCGTAGCCGGTCTGCTCGGCGAGCTGCTCCTGGGTGAGTCCCTTAGCGACACGGAGTTCGCGCACTCGGCGCCCCAGCATGCTGCGACGCCGCAGGCGCAGCTCCTCGGCATGCTGCGGCTCGGGCACGGGGGCCGAGTCTCAGGGGCCACACCATTCCAGTCCGTACCAGCGCTGGTACAACTAGAGCATTGGTCGAAGTTGAGGTTGTCCCGGTACGTCTATGCGGGCTCGACATGCATGTACCCGCGGTGGTACTCGCCGTGCCACACTTCCGGCAGGGGGTGATCACCTTGCAACAGGAGGCAGGAGTGCCAGCGGCACTGGGTGCAAGCGCTGTGACGAACGACGGGAGGCAGTCTCGCCCCTCTCAGCGACAGATGAACGCGAGCCTCGCCCTAGGCGGATGCGCGCAGACTGGCGGCGAGGTCACCTGCCCGCTGAGCTGCGTCGAGGACGCGACGGGCCAGGGGCAGGAACTGCCGGCCGGCGTCGGTCAACTGTACGCCGCGCGACGACCGGACGAGCAGCTGAAGCCGCAGGTCACGCTCGAGCTGCTGCACGTGCCGGGTCACGGTCGACTGGACGAAGCGCAACTCGCGCGCCGCCCCCGTGTAGCTCCCGTACTTGACCACCGCCACGAAGGCTTGGAGCTCGCGCAGTTCTGTCAGGGGTGTCTTTGGTGCCTCCCGGTGCTCCACAGTCCTAGAACGCGGCCAGGTGGCTCATGTGCTTACGTGGTCGGCGAGGAAGTTGTCGCGCAACAACGTCTGACCGTCGGCCGTCGTGAGCCACGGCTTCCGCAGCGCAGGATGAGCAGGCGGCGGGCGGTGTCGGGCGGGCTGTGGCAGGGCCGTCGTTCGAGCAGTTCGTGCAGGCGCGATGGGGCGCCCTGGTCAAGTTCGCCTACATGCTGACGGGCGACATGGGTCTGGCGCAGGACCTCACCCAGGACGTCCTTGCGGACGTGCACAGGACCTGGGGACGGGTAGGCGACATGCAGTACCCGGAGGCGTACGTGAAGCGAGCCGTCACGCGCCGGTACGTGAGTTGGCGGCGTCGACGCTCGAGCAGCGAGACGCCGTCGGACTTGCCGCTCGATGTCGAAGGCGAGGAGTCGTCTGCACTCGAGCGGGTCGAGCTCCGTTCTCAGCTCTGGCCGCTGCTCAGCGCCCTGCCGAGCAAGCAGCGGGCCGTGCTCGTTCTTCGGTTCTTCGAGGACATGTCCGATCACGCCATCGCGGAGCTGCTCGGGTGCAAGACCAGCACTGTCCGCGTGCATGCGGCTCGAGCTCTAGCAAGCCTCCGGCAGCGGATGCCGATCATTCAGTGGGAGGACCAGGCATGAGCGACCCACTGGGTGACGCCGTCAGAGCTACCTTCCAGGAACGGCTGTCTGAGCCGACGCCGCCCCCGAACATGGCGTCGATCCTGCGCACGAGCCGCCGGCGGACCGTGACGCGGCTTACGACAGGGAGCCTTATGCTGGCAGGCACGTTGGTCCTCGCGGGTGGGCTCAGCGTCGAACTCGCGCATCGCGATTCGGGGCAGCTGGCGGACGAGTCGCTGGACAGTCGGACCCTCAGCCAGACGGCCTTGGACAGCATCGGTCCTGGTTCCCAAGAACTGGTTCCACCGGTGACCTTGAAGCCTGGCCCGCTCGCGCCGGAGGAGTACGGCCCACTGGCGGCAGGTCGGAGGCGCCTTGAGGGAGCAGGCGTTGACGTTCAGGAGATTAGGCCCGACGGCGAGGTGTGGATCCTTCGTTTGACGGTTCAGGCGCTCGATCCCGCGTTGGACGAGAGCGCATTAGTCGATCTCGCCATGATCGATAGCCGGGAGCAGCCGCTGCGCGATGTGCGAGGCAAGTTTGGTCACATCCGCGTCTTCTCGACTTCTCGGGGTATAGATGCGCTGACGAGCCTGAGCAGGGGGCGTGTGGCGACGCTCAACATCGCGACCGGGTCCGCGGAGTCCGTCCAGCGATCTGAGATGGCTGACCGCGCCGAAGGCTTGCTGAAGGCGCTCGAGCCCTAACCGTTGTGCCAGGACAGCGACGAGTAGCTGTTCCCGTCGCCACAGTGCGCTGTTGCACCGCAGTTGAGCGCGCCCGCACCCCCTTGAGCCCCGTCGCGGTAGAGCACCATGCGGTTGCAGTTCAAGGCGGCCCCGCCCAAGGCGAGGTTGTCGGCGTACCGGAACGAGGTGACGTTGTTCCGGTAGTAGTCGTTGCTGGGGTAGGCGTGCGTGCAGTTCGCGCTGTTGGGTGACCACCAGACGTCCGTCGCACCGGTGCAGCTCGAGACGGAGCAGGTCCGCCCGACGGTCGCTGCGCCCGTCGTCGTGGCACTGGTCCCGCCGAATCCCGCAGGTGTGATGGTCGTGTCGGTCCCTGCCTTGTGGGACTTGGCACGGACGTAGTCCTGTGCGTCCTCGAAGCTCGGGAAGCAGGCGGGACTGCTGCAGGTTCGGTTGACACTCGTTCTGTGGGGCGCTGCCCTGCAGGGAGGATGTCTCTGTGCCGAAGAAGTTCCCCGAGGAGTTCAAGCGTGATGTCGTGCGGGTCGCCCGTCGCGGTGACCTGAGCCAGGCGGAGGTCGCCGCCGACTTCGACATCAGCGTCGAGTCCGTGCGGCGCTGGGTCCGTCAGGCAGACGTCGACGACGGCGTCGTGGACGGGCAGACCAGCAGCGAGCAGAACGAGCTCGTGCAGCTGCGTCGAGCGAAGCGCCGTCTGGAGCAGGAGAACGAGATCCTGCGCCGCGCCGCGGCCTACTTCGCGCAGGCGTCGCTCCCAAAATGAGCTACCCGCTGGTCCGTGACCTGGCCGCCGAAGGAGTTCCGGTGCGGCTGACCTGCGGGGTGCTCGGCCACTCGACCCAGGCCTACTACCGCTGGCTGCGACAGCCCGTCAGCCAGCGCGACCTCGACGACGCGTACTTCACGAACATGCTCATCGACGCCTATGCCGACGACCCGGAGTTCGGCTACCGGCTGCTCGCCGACGAGCTCGAGCTCGCGGGCCACAAGGTCGGCGAGCGCCGGGTCTGGCGGCTGTGCAGCCAGCAGAAGCTCTGGTCAGCGACGGTGCGCAAGGGCAGGCGGGGCAGCGGCAAGACGCCCGGCCCGGCGGTCCACGACGACCACGTCCAGCGCGACTTCACCGCGCAGGAGCCGAACACGGTCTGGGTCACCGACATCACCGAGCACCCCACCGCCGAGGGCAAGCTCTACTGCTGCCTGATCAAGGACCTGTTCAGCAACAAGATCGTCGGCTACGCGCTGTCCGAGCGGATGACCGCCCAGCTCGCCGTCACCGCGCTGCGGACCGCCATCGCCCGCCGCCGCCCGAAGAACATTGTCATCGTCCACAGCGACCGCGGGAGCCAGTTCCGAGCCCGGAGCTTCCGGGCCGTGCTCAAGGCCGCGGGCCTCAAGGGCTCGATGGGCCGAGTCGCGTCCGCGGGCGACAACGCGGCGATGGAGTCGTTCAACGCGCTGCTCCAGAAGAACGTCCTGGACCGCCGGCGCTGGCGGACCCGCGAGGAGCTCCACAACGCCGTCGTCCACTGGGTTGAACACACCTACAACAACAGGCGCCGACAGCGGGCCCTTGGCAAGCTCACCCCGGTCGAGTACGAACTCGCCTTCACACGTCAGGCCGCAGCCGCGGCATGATCCAACTCAAGCAGTGTCAACCAGACCTGCAGCAGTCCCGTCCGAACACTTTCCTGAGCTACCGGGCGCACCTCGAGCGGCACCTCAAGCCGCGACTCGGCCACCTCCGTCTGCGCGACGTCCGCCCGACGCATGTCGAGGCGGTGCTCCGTGAGGCTGCCCGTCCGGGTGAGGACGGCAAGCGGTTGAGCTCGACCAGCATCAGGCGCATCCACGCGACCCTGAGCAGCGCGCTCGCCTCGGCCGTGCGCCGGAGGCTGATCAACTACAACCCCGCGGCGAACATCGATCTGCCCAAGGCCTCGAAGCCCAAGGTCCGCCCGTGGGAGCCGGAGGAGCTCGGCGCGTTCCTGGACAGCCTCGGCGGGCATCCGATGGCGGCCCTGTTCGAGACGATCGCCGCGACAGGACTACGCCGAGGGGAGGCGCTGGGGCTGCGCTGGGAGGACCTGGACGTCGCGCGGGGCCGGCTGGTGGTCCGGCGTCAGCTCCTGCAGATCAATGACGACAGCGCCCGGCGCCCCTGTCCGTACTGCAGCACCGTCCACCTGGCGTCAGCGTTCGGGCAGCCGAAGACGGCGAGCGGGGAGGCGCGGTTGGTCGAGCTCGACCAGCGGACCCTGACGGTGCTGCGCGACCACCGCGCGGCGCAGGACCGAGAGCGCGACCTGGCCGGCGCTCGTTACATCGACCACGGCCTCGTGTTCGCCAGGTCGGATGGCAACCCGCTGCCACCCGAGCACGTCACCAAGACTTTCAGCGCCCTCGTACGTCGTACGGACCTTCGCCCGGTCCGGCTGCACGACCTGCGCCACGGAGCCGCCTCGCTCCGACTTGCTGCGGGCGTCGACATCGCCGTCGTGTCGAAGCAGCTCGGCCACAGCACGATCGCGCTCACGGTGGACACCTACAGCCACCTGCTCGAGGGGGTCGGCCGAGACGCTGCCGAGAAGGCCATGGCGCTCGTCCCGCGGGAAGTCCGTGAGCAATCTGTGAGCAGTTGGCCCTCGGAAGCGACTCTGGCCTCTCGCCGTAGGGGCGAAAGGCCAGGTCACAGGGGTGCGCCGCCAGGGACTCGAACCCCGGACCCGCTGATTAAGAGTCAGCTGCTCTAACCAACTGAGCTAGCGGCGCGTGACCCGAGAACACTAGCAGCCGATCCGGTCCTCCTGTCTCGGTCCGCACTGCCGATGGACGTGCCAGGAAGCCCCGACGAGCACGGAGGACGGACCCATGACCGCTCCCACGCAGACCGCGCCCAGCCTGTCCGTCGCCGACCGCTGCGACCGCTGCGGCGCCCAGGCCTTCGTCCGCGTCGTCCTGCGCGCCGGCGAGCTGCTCTTCTGCGGCCACCACGCCCGCGAGAACGCCCCGGCCCTCGAGGGCGTCGCGCTCTACGTCGAGGACGGCACGGGCGCCATCAACCACAGGCCGAGCCCGAGCGCGTACTAGCTGCTGCTGCTCCGCAGCCCCTCGACCTGGCGGGCTGCGGCCAGCAGCTGGGCGAACTCCTCGGGGTGCGCCTCGGCGAGCTCGTCGAGGGCGGCGCGCCGGGCCCGGCGCTCGCGGACCTCGAGGTCGCCGCTGCCGACGATCCCCATGAGGGGTTGCCGGGGGCCGGGCTCTGCGGCGACCGGCCGCGGGGCGGGCGCCTTCCGGGTGCGGGTGACCGGGCCGGCCTTCGCGGGCTTGGGCGCCGGCGTGATCGGCGTCGCGAGGCAGGCGCGGCAGACGGGGGAGTCGTCGTCGTACTCGTCCGCGGCCAGGACCCTGCGGCAACGCTCGCACCGACGCCACGCACTCATCGTCCGCTCCCGGGGCTCGTCATCGTGGGCCACCGTATCCGCCCACGTCGTGTGAACGGCGGTTAGCATCACCTCATGCAGCGCACCCTCTTCGAGCCCGAGCACGACGCCTTCCGCGACGCCGCGCGGTCCTTCCTCGCCAAGCAGGTCGTCCCGTTCCACGCGGAGTGGGAGAAGGCCGGCCTCGTCGACCGCGGGGTCTGGCTCGAGGCGGGCAAGCAGGGCCTGCTCGGCATGGACGTCGACGAGTCCTTCGGCGGCGGCGGCGTGAAGGACTTCCGCTACAACGTCGTGCTCAACGACGAGGTCGTGCGGGTCGGGGCCAGCGGTCTCGGGTTCACCCTGCACAACGACGTCATGGGCCCGTACATGATCGACCTCACCACCGACGAGCAGAAGGCCCGCTGGCTGCCGGGCTTCGTCACGGGCGAGCTGATCACCGCCATCGCCATGAGCGAGCCGGGGGCCGGCTCGGACCTGCAGGGGCTCAAGACGACGGCCCGTCGCGACGGCACCGACTGGGTGCTGTCCGGGAGCAAGACGTTCATCACGAACGGCATCAACGCCGACCTCGTGCTCGTCGTCGCCCGCACCGACCCGGACGCCGGCGCCCACGGCTTCAGCCTGCTCATGGTCGAGCGCGGCATGAGGGGCTTCGAGCGCGGGCGCAACCTCGACAAGGTCGGCATGAAGGCGCAGGACACCGCCGAGCTGTTCTTCGACGAGGTGCGCGTCCCGGCCGAGAACCTCGTGGGCAAGGAGGGCGGCGGCTTCATCCACCTCATGGAGAAGCTGCCCCAGGAGCGGCTGTCCATCGCCGCGACCGGCGTCAGTGCGGCCCGGGCGATCTTCGACATCACCCTCGACTACTGCAAGAGCCGCACCGCGTTCGGCAAGCCGGTCGGGAGCTTCCAGCACAACCGCTTCGTGCTGGCCGAGATGGCCACCGAGCTCGAGATGGCCGAGACCTACCTCGACAAGGCCGTCGTCGAGCACAACGCCGGGCGGTTCGACGTCAAGGACGCCGCCATGGCCAAGTGGTGGTGCACCGAGATGCAGAAGAACGTCGTCGACCGGTGCGTGCAGCTGCACGGCGGCTACGGCTACATGATGGAGTACCCGGTGGCCAAGGCCTTCATCGACAGCCGCGTGCAGACCATCTACGGCGGGACCACCGAGGTCATGAAGGAGATCATCGGTCGGACGCTCGGTGTCTGAGGACCTCGTCCGGGGTCACCTGCAGAGCATCCGGGGGGACCTCGGTGCCGACGTCCTCCCGCCGCACTACCCGACCTGCCTCGGGTGCGGCCCGGACGCCGAGCACGGCTTCCACCTGACGACGCGCCGCGACGGCGACGAGGTCGTGACGTCGCACGTGTTCACGCAGGCGCAGAGCGGCGCCCCCGGGATCGCCCACGGAGGCGCCGTCGCCACGGTGGTGGACGACCTGCTCGGCTACCTGCTGTACGTCGTCCGCAAGCCCGGGGTGACGCGCAAGCTCGAGGTCGAGTACCTCAAGCCGGTGCTGCTCGGGCGGCCCTACGAGGTGCGCGGCCGGGTCGAGAGCGTCGACGGCCGCAAGATCTGGGTGTCCTGCACGGGCAAGGACAGCGAGGGCGTCCCGACGGTCCGGGGCTCCGGCCTGTTCCTCGAGGTGCCGCTGTCGCACTTCACGGCCGCCGTCGCGACCGGTCAGGAGCCGGTCAACCCCTGAGCGCGGACAGCGCTGTCCCCCTCAGCAGGACCTTCAGCCGAGGGGCCGGCACGTCGACGTCGGCCACGGCGGTCGCGTTGAGCAGCGCCAGGGCGGCGACGACGACGACGCCGGCCTCGGCGGGGGACAGGTCCTGCCGCAGTGCGGTGGCCGGACCGCGCCAGACCTGCTCGTACTCGCGCTGCGAACGGCGCAGCGAGCGGCGGACGTCGTCGTCGAGGGCCCGCTGCTCGCGCACCCACACCCCGAGCAGCACCCGCTCGTCGACGGCGAACGACACGTGCAGGTCGACCAGGGCCTCGAGGGCGGCGGCCGGGTCGTCGTGCTCGTCGCGGGTGCGGCGGGCGCCCTCGAGCATGCGCGTCATGGCCCGGTCGCAGAGGGCGCCGAGCAGCGCCTGCTTGCCGCGGAAGTGGCGGTAGACGCCGGGCCCGCTGATGCCCGCGGCTGCACCGATGTCGTCGATCCCGACCGCGTGGTAGCCCTTCGCGTGGAACAGGTCGGCGGCGGCGGCCAGCACCAGCTCGCGTCGGGGGGGACCTGCCATGGCGCCACGCTAACGTCCGTTCACATGACCGGCCTGTGGGACACCGAAGAGCGGGTCGCGCTGCGCGCCCTGTGCCGCGACGTCGTCGCGAAGGAGGTCGCGCCCCACATGTCGCAGTGGGAGGCCGACGGGCAGCTGCCCCGGTCCCTGCACAGGACGTTCGCCGACGCCGGTCTGCTCGGGCTCGGGTTCCCGGAGGAGGTCGGTGGCAGCGGCGGGGACGCGGTCGACGTCGCGGTCCTCACCGAGGAGCTGCTGCTCGGCGGCGGCTCGGGCGGCGTCGTCGCGAGCCTGTTCACCCACGGGATCGCCTGCCCCCACCTCGCCCGCAACGGCAGTCCCGACCTCGTCGACCGCTACGTCCGCCCCACCCTCGCCGGCGAGCTCATCGGCGCCCTCGCGATCACCGAGCCGGGAGGCGGCAGCGACGTCGCGGGGCTGCGCACCCGCGCGGTCCGGGACGGCGACTCCTACGTCGTCGACGGCAGCAAGACCTACATCACGAGCGGCGTCCGGGCCGACTTCTACACGGTGGCGGTCCGCACGGGCGAGCCCGGCTACGGCGGACTCAGCCTGCTGGTGGTGGACCGCGGCACCCCGGGCTTCACCGTCAGCGGTCCCCTGGACAAGATGGGCTGGCGCTGCAGCGACACCGCGGAGCTGTCCTTCGACGGCGTCCGCGTGCCGGCCTCGAACCTCGTGGGCGAGGAGGGCTCGGGCTTCCTGCAGATCGTGCAGCAGTTCCAGAGCGAGCGGCTCGGGCTCGCCGTGCAGGCCTACGCCACCGCGCAGCGCTGCCTCGACCTGACCCTGCAGTGGGTGCAGGACCGGGAGACCTTCGGGCGGCCCCTGGCGAGCCGGCAGCTGGTCCGGCACAAGGTGGCGCGGATGGCCCGGCGCACCTGGGAGGCCAGGACCTGCACCCGCGCGGCGATGGAGCTGTGGATGGAGACCGGCGACGCCGTCACCGAGGTCAGCATGGCCAAGAACACGGCGTGCCTGGCGTGCGACGAGGTCGTCGACGAGGCGGTGCAGCTGTTCGGGGGCCTCGGCTACATGCGCGAGACCGAGGTGGAGCGGCACTACCGCGACAGCCGCATCCTGCGGATCGGCGGCGGCACGGACGAGATCATGGACGAGGTCGTGGCGAAGCGGCTCGGGCTGTAGTCGACCCGCAGCCCGAGCCGCTCCCCGGCACTACGGCTGCGGCGTGCCGCCCTTGGCGGCCTCGACGTCGCTGACGGCGCCGTCCTTCTCCTCCTCGAAGACCTCCTCGACGGCGAGGTCGCTGCTCGTCTGCTCGGCGACCTCGCTCTTCATCTCCTCGTCGGAGACGCCGGCGCCGGCGGGCTCGGTCGTACCTGCGGTCGTGGCGGGCTCGGTCATGCGGACTCCTCGGAGAGCTCAGGGGCAGGTCGGTACGGCTCTACCCCGACTGCTGCCCGCGCCACACCGAGATCCGGGCTACACAGACGACCGGCACCGCCGACAGGGGAGGCATGTCCTCCCTCAGTGTCGGCCGCAAGATCGGCCTCCTCACGCTCCTGTCCCTCGTCGTCGCCGGCGTCCTCGGTGCGGTCGGGCTGCACTCGGTCTCGGCGGTGAGCCAGGCCGACGCCGCCCGCGGCCGGCTGTTCCGGCTCGAGGCCTCGCTGAACCACCTGGACACCCGCGAGAGCGAGCTCAAGGTGAGCGCCTACCGCTCGCTGCTCGAGCCGGACGTCGCCTCCATCAGCGCGGAGCTCGTCGAGGACGCCGCCACCGTCGAGGAGATCTACGCCGAGACCCTGGAGCCCGGCCTGCCCGCCGACGTCCGCGCCGAGGTCGAGGCCGTCGGTCCGGCGATCACCGCGTTCACCGACTTCGTCCGGACCTGGGTCGCGACGGCGGAGAAGAAGCAGAGCGCCCTGGTGGCCCGCGAGGGCGAGATCGGCGAGCGCAACCACGTCGTCGACGACCAGCTCGGCGCCATCCACGAGACCGTCGCGAAGGAGATCGTCGCGGCTCAGGCGAACGCCGCCGACGCCGCCTCGACGGCCCGCCACCTCGTCCTCGGCCTGCTGCTGCTCGCCCTGCTCCTGCTCGCCGTGCTCGCCCGCCTGATCACCCGCGCCGTGACGGTCCCCCTGCACCGCGCCGTCGAGGTCCTCGACGCCGTCGCCGAGGGCGACCTCACGCAGCGCATCGGCTCCACCTCCACCGACGAGGTCGGCCGGCTCTCGGGCGCCCTCGACCGCACGGTCGAGCGCTTCGCGTCCGCCCTCGGCGGCATCGGGGCGTCCACGGCCCAGCTCGAGTCCGCGGCGGCCCGGCTGTCCGGCAGCTCCGCGGAGCTGACCGAGAGCGCCCGCGACGCCGCCGAGCAGAGCGACCGCGCCGCCGGTGCGGCCCAGCAGGTCTCCTCCTCGGTCGCCGCCCTGTCCGGCGGCGCCGACGAGATGGCCGCCTCCATCCGTGAGATCGCCCAGGGCGCCAGCGACGCCGCCGGGGTGGCCGGCGAGGCCGTCGGCATCGTCCGCGACACCAACGACGCCGTCGTGCAGCTCGGGAGCTCGTCCGCCGAGATCGGCGACGTCATCCGGACCATCTCCGCGATCGCCGAGCAGACCAACCTGCTCGCCCTCAACGCGACCATCGAGGCCGCCCGTGCCGGTGAGAGCGGCAAGGGGTTCGCCGTCGTCGCCGGGGAGGTCAAGGAGCTGGCGCAGGAGACCGCGCGGGCCACCGCCGACATCACCCGCCGCATCTCCGCGATCCAGACCGACACCGAGTCGGCCGTGGCCGCGATCGGCCGGATCACCGAGATCGTCGACCGGATCTCCGACACGCAGACGACCATCGCGGGGGCGGTCGAGGAGCAGACGGCCACGACCAACGAGATCAGCCGTGCGGTGAACGAGGCCGCGGCCGGCTCGCAGGACGTCGTCGGCACGCTCGCCACCCTCAGCCGCACGGCGGTCAGCACCGACGCCGGTGCGGTCACGACCGCCGAGGCCGCCGCGGAGCTGTCCGGCGTCTCGGCGCACCTGCAGGGCCTGGTCGCGCAGTTCCGCTGCTGACCTGCGGGCAGACTGCCCCCATGAGCAGCGCAGCGGCCGCGACCCGCACCGGACGCGTCCGCGAGGGCAACGAGGACGCCTACGCCTTGTCGGCCAGCACGTGGGTGGTCGCCGACGGGATGGGCGGGCACGCGGGCGGTGAGGTCGCGGCGCGGGCCGCGGCCGACGCCGCTCTCGCCGCCGAGCCGGCAGTCGTGGTGGAGGCGGCGCACGCCGCCGTCCTCGCCGCGACCACGCCGGAGCTGCCCGACATGGGGACGACGCTGGTGCACGCCGTGCTGCTGGGGGAGCGGCTGCAGGTGCGCTGGGCCGGTGACAGCCGGGCCTACCTGCTCGGGGACGGCGCCCTGCAGCAGCTGACCCGCGACCACAACCAGGCCGAGGAGCTGCTCGCGCTCGGCCACCTCACCGAGGCGCAGGCCCGGACGCACCCCGGCCAGTACCGGCTCACCCGGGCGCTCGGACTCGGGCGCGCGACGCCGCCGGAGCCGGGCGAGGTGGAGGTCGACGCCCGGGGACGGCTGCTCCTGTGCACCGACGGGCTGACCAGCGAGGTCGACGACGACGGCCTCGCGCGGCTGCTCGGCACCGGGTCCCCCGAGGACGCCGCCCGGCTGCTCGTCGAGGCGGCCGTCGAGGCCGGTGGCCGAGACAACGTGACCGTCGTCGTCGTCGACCTGGACCGGCCCGCCGGCTAGCTCCGGAGCCCCGACAGCACGGGCACGAGCTCGTCGAGGAGCTCGCGGGCGAGGTAGCCGGTGCGGCCCTGGTTGGCGGCCAGCCGGTCGCCGGCCGCGGCGTGGACGTACTGGCCCCAGACCGCGGCCTGCTCGGCGGTGCAGCCGCGGGCGAGCAGCCCGCCGACGACACCGGCGAGGACGTCGCCCGACCCGGAGGTCCCGAGGCCGATGCCGCCGGTCTCGGAGGACCACCAGCGGCCGTCGGGGGAGGCCACCTCGCGGGACGCGGCCACGACCGCGCCGTAGCGGGCGGCGAGCTGCGGGACGTCGAGCGGCTCGTCGCTGCCGCTGAGCGCCTTGGTCTCGCCGGCGTTCGGGGTGAGGACCAGCCGGCCGTACAGCGGGCTCGCACAGCTCGGGGCACTGCGCGAGCGCGGTCAGGGCGACGGCGTCCAGGACGACCGAGGCCTGGCCGACCCGCGGCAGGACGGCCCGCAGCAGGGCGCCGACGTCGTCCGTCCCGATCAGCCCGGGCCCGAGGACGACGACGGCGGCCGACTCCGCGGCCTGCACGACGTCGTCGGCGGCGTCGACCGACAGCGATCCGCCGGACGTCGCGGGCAGCCCGAGCACCATCGCCTCGGGCAGCGCGACGCCGAGGGCGACCTGGGTCGCCCGCACGGTCGCGACCTGCAGGCGGCCGGCTCCGACGCGCAGGCAGGCCAGCCCGGCCAGCAGGACGGCGCCCGGGGTCGAGTCCGCGCCCCCGACGACGAGGACGGTGCCGCGGGCGTGCTTGTCGCCGTCGTCGCTCGGTTCGGGGAGCGCCCAGTCGCGGAGCAGGCGGGGTGTGACGACGTCAGCGTGGTGCATGCGGCACGTCCGGCTCCGTGGTGGTGGGGGCGTCCTGCTCGCTGACGGCGTTGTAGCGGGTGAGCACCGGCTCGCCGGTGTCGAACGCGTAGGAGGTGACCGAGCAGTTGGCGACCTCGCCCTGCCGGTCGACCTCGAGCACCTCCGCCTCGGACATGCCTTCGACGACGTAGCGGACGACGAGCACCACGACCTGGTGCGCGACGACCACGACGCGCTCGTCCTGCTCGTGGCTGCGGATCTCGTCGAGGACGGCGCGCACTCGCAGGGCGACGTCCGCCCAGGACTCGCCGCCCGGCGGGCGGTGGAAGAACTTGCCGAGGCGGGTCCGGCGCTCGGACTCGTCCGGGAACAGGGTGGTGATGCCCTTGCGGGTCAAGCCGTCCAGGACGCCGAACTCGCGCTCGCGCAGCCGCTCGTCCACCCGGACGCGGACGTCGAGGCCGGCCGCGGCCACCGCGAGGCGGGCCGTCTCCTGCGCCCGCAGGTACGGCGAGACCCAGACGGTGGTGGGGCGGTCGTCCTGCCGCGCGGTCCAGCGGCCGAGCGCCGCCGCCTGCTGCTCGCCGAGCTCCGACAGCGGCACGTCCATGTCGCGCTGGGCGATGTCGATCCGCTCGAGCTCCTGCGCCTCGGCGGCGTCGCGCGCGACGTTGCCCGCGCTCTCGCCGTGGCGGACCACCCACAGCCCCCGGGGCCACCCTCGTGTCGACACGAGGGTGGTCCTGCCCCTGGACGACGCCCCCACACAGGAGGCCCGGACAGCAGGCCCCGGACAGCAGGCCACGGACATCCGGTCGCCGCACAGCAGGCCGGGCGGACCGTGCGCCGGTAGGGTCGGGACATGGTCCGCAGGCTGTTCACCCCCGGGTGGCTCGCCCTGCACGTCGTCGCGGTCGCCGCGGTGGTCGTCTGCGTCGAGGCCGGCCGCTGGCAGCTGCACCGGGCCCAGGACTCCGGCCGCGTCCTCAACTGGAGCTACGCCTTCGAGTGGTGGCTGTTCGCCGCGTTCGCCGTCTTCCTGTGGGCCAAGGAGATGGTGGACACCCTGGAGGGCCGGAGCGAGGCGACGGTGCTGCCTGTCGACGACACGCCCTCCGTCCCGGTGGTCGTCGACACCTTCGACGACGACCCCGAGCTCGCCGCCTACAACCGCCGCCTCGCCGAGCTGCACGCCCGCGACCAGGCGCAGCGGTGAAGGGCATCGCGAGCGCCCTGCTGCGCTACCGGGTCGTCGCCATCACGACCGGCGTCTGGCTCCTGGCGTCGTGCGTCCTGACCTACCCGCTCGACCACACCGGCTTCCGCGAGGTCACGCGCTTCCTGTGGACCGTCCACGGCTGGCTGTTCGCCGTCTACCTGGTCGCCATGGTCGACCTCGCCCGGCGCACCGGGTGGCAGCCGCTGCGCATGCTGCTCATCGCGGCCGGGGGCGCCGTCCCGGTCCTCGCCCTGTGGGTCGAGCGGCGGGTGACGCGTGACGTGCGGGAGCAGTGGCTCGGCGCTGCGGCCTAGGCTCCTCGCCCTCCTCCTGGTCGCCGGGTGCACCGTCGACCCTGTCGCCGCCCCCGCGCCGACGCCGGCACCGCGCCCGTCCTCGGCGTCGGCCCTGCTCGGCACCCTGCGCGTGCAGGGCCGCGGGCCGCTGACCGGGTACGACCGGGCGCAGTTCGGCCAGCCCTGGGCCGACGCCGACCGCAACGGGTGCGACACCCGCAACGACGTCCTGCGGCGCGACCTCGACGACGTCGTCCTCAAGGAGGGCACGCGCGGCTGCGTGGTGCTCAGCGGGACCCTGCACGACCCGTACACGGGCCGGGACGTCGCGCACGTGCGCGGCGGGGGACAGGTCGAGATCGACCACGTCGTGGCGCTGGCCGACGCCTGGCAGCTCGGGGCGGCGACCTGGCCGTGGCAGGAGCGGGTGGCGCTGGCGAACGACCCCCTCGACCTGCTCGCCACCTCGACGTCGGCGAACCGGGCCAAGGGCGCCAGCGACGCCGCCTCCTGGCTGCCTCCGGACCGGAGCGCCCGCTGCGCCTACGCGGCGCGGCAGGTGGCGGTCAAGGCGAAGTACGGGCTGGGCGTGACACGGGCCGAGCAGACAGCGCTCACGACCCTGCTGGCGAGGTGCCCGGACGAGCCGGCACCGACGAGCACGGCGCCGACACTGGCGCCGTTGCGGAGCCCCGGGGCCCGGGGCTCCGCGGGGGCGTCCTAGAGCTTGCCGTCCGCCTGCTCGGAGGTGGCGACGAGGTCGGCCAGCGCGAAGAAGGTCGGCGCCCAGAGGCCGATGAAGATGCCGAGGCGCTCGGCGTGGGCGACGTCGCCCTTGGCCTTGGCGCCGCGCCAGGTGAGGATGCTGCCGCCGATGGAGGCGAACGCGAGGGCGTGCAGGATGTCGCTGTTGAAGCCGAGCGCGGACATGCGACGAGCGATCATGAGGACTCCAGGGTCAGGGGTGGGTCGTGCACAGGGTGCTTGCCCACGAGGAGGAGCGCTACTCGGGCAGACTCGGGGCATGCGCCTGCTGCCCCTGCTCCTGGCCGGCCTGCTCCTGTCCGGCTGCAGCGCGGACGAGCCCGCAGCCGTGACCACCCCGACCACCTCGACCACCTCCACCGGCCCCACCGTGGCGGTGCGGGTGGGGCAGGCGACGACGGTCCGGGCGGAGGTGGCCGACACCGAGCCCGAGCGCGAGGTCGGGCTGATGGACCGCACGGACGTGCCGCCGGGCACCGGGATGGTCTTCCGGTGGGACGCGCCGTCGTACGACAAGTTCTACATGTTCCAGACGAAGGTGCCGCTGACGGCGGTGTTCGCCAGCGGCGGCCGGGTGGTCGGGGTCTACGACATGACGCCGTGCCCGTCCGCGCAGCCGCAGGAGTGCCCCCTCTACGGGCCGGACGCCTCCTACGACACCGTGCTCGAGACCGCACCGGAGACCCTGCGCGGCAAGGTCGCCGTCGGGGACGCGCTCTCCGTCGGGAGCTGACCGACGGCGTGCACCCCGGGGCCCTCGCGGTCGGACAGCACGTGGACGAGCTCCCCGCCGACGAACACCCCGGCGGCGTCCTCGTCCAGGCCGTACCCGGGCGCGAGCTCGCCGGCCTCGACGAGCTCGCGGTACAGCCGGGCCCGGCCCGGCTGGGTGTCGAAGTGCGGGCACAGGGTGTGCGGGACGACGCCGAGGCCGTCGGTCCAGCCGGCCGGGGTGCCGAAGCTCGTGGTGACGCCGCCCAGCGACCAGATCAGCGCCCCCGCGCTCGACCCGGCGACGACGGCGCCCCGCCGCCACGCGCCGACCACCTCGGCGGCCAGCCCGTGCAGCCGCCACAGGGCGGCCAGGTTCGCGACCGCCCCGCCGGTGACGTAGACGAGGTCGGCGTCGTCGAGGACGTTCCCGAACGGCGCCTCGGTGCGGCGGAACAGCGACAGCACGTGGCCCTCGGCGTCCTCGCCGTCGCAGGCGGCCCGGAAGGCGTCCATGAAGGCGTCGTCGTCGCCGCTGGCGGTCGGGATGAGCGTGACCCTGGGTCGGTGCCCGGCACCGCGCAGCCCCCGCAGCAGCGCGGACTCGACGGGGGAGAAGCCCTTCGCGCCGGAGGACAGGCCCCCACCGCCGTAGGCGACCACCGGCCCTGCCCCGGTCGGGTCGGTCAGGTCGCGCAGCCAGCCGTCGTCCACGCCGACCCTCTGCCCGGGGTCGGCCGCGCTATGCCGTGCGGACCAGCGCGGCCGGTCGGGGACCGCGCAGCGCGGCGTCGACGAGGACGTCGAGCTCCCCGGCCGCGCGCAGGACGGCGGCCAGCTGGTGGTCGCCCCGCGGGTAGCTGCTGACGACCGTCTCCGGCAGCCCGGACAGGCGGGCGGCGTGGGCGGCGTCGAGGGCGTTGTCGCTGGCGTGCAGGACGCGGACCCGGGTGCGGTACGCCGGGCGGGGGTCGAGCGCGTCGAACCGGTCGCGCAGCAGCGACGGCAGGTCGAGGTACCGGGCCGCGGCGGGCGGCAGGTCGGCGAGGGCGCTGGTGCGCAGCGCGCGGAACCGGTCGTCGCCGAGCGCGTCGTTGACGGCGTCGGACAGGCCGGACCTCGGGACGACGGCGACCACCTCGTCGACGTCGAGCAGGGAGGCGAGGGCGATCGCGGCGTAGGCGCCGGCGCTGTTGCCCATGAGGACGACCCGGCTCGGGGCCAGCTCGGCGACCCGGGCCCGGAGCGCCGCGGCGAGGCCCTCGAGGTCGTGCGCCACGCCCTGCACGCCGCGCAGGAACCAGGTCTGGGCGCTGTCGCGCAGCAGGACCCCGTGCACCCCGAGACGTCGGCACAGGCCGCGGCCCTCGAACGCCACGTCCCGCCCGTGCGGCGCGAGCCCGGACAGGACGACCAGCAGCGGACCCCCCGCCGGGCCGGGCTCCTCGGTCCAGCCGTCGGCGGCGGACACGGGCAGGGCGAGGACGGTCAAGGACGGCTCCTGGAGCGAGGGGGAGCACCAGTCTGCCGGGGTGCGCGCGGTACGGCCATGGCCCGTCCGGGCCATGGCAGGAGAGGGGTGAGTGACGGGGCTCGAACCGGTCGCTGGGGTGCTGATTTGAGCGTGGCCAGGCTACCGCGGGCTCGTGACACGCTCGAACCTGGCGAGAACTGAGGGAACCTGGGCGAACCTGTCAGCGCTCGCCCCCCACCGCCCCCCAGCTGAGGCGGTTCCTGACGCCGGCGTCATCGAGTGGCTGCGCGCGTCGGCGGCGCTCCCGATCGTTCTGGATCGCGTCGAGCTCCCGCGGACGTTGCGTAGCCGCCTCTTGCTCGGCGACAGCACCGCGCCTGATCGCGACCCGGCGTGCCGACGAGTGGCAGTGCGTCCGAGAGCATCTGGCGATGAGGCACCCGCGGCACCCTTCAGCCCCCACCGAGCGCTGTCTGTAGGCGTCGACCGGCTGCGAGATTCGCCGGAACTTGTCACGGCTTCGCCCTAGCGTCGTGGTCCTACAGACGTGGAGGAGGAGCAGTGGACGTGCAGCAGCGGGACCGGCAGGTGAGCACGGCCCGGGTCAAGCAGGTCCAGGACGCCGTCGACACGTGGAGCGGCCAGCTCATCAACCTGGACGGCCACAACGGCCTGCTGTACTACCGCGACCTCAAGCTCGGAACACTGGACCTTGCTGACGCGGATCAGGTCGCCCTGGGCGCGCTGCTCAACGGCCGCACCGTTCCCCTCTCGTCCCTGTTCCCGACTGCGCTGGACTTGGTCATCCGGCGGGCCCGGACTGTGCGCAGCAAGGCCCGGGAGACGCTCGAGGAGCGGGGCGTCGCGACGCTGTTCCTCGCCGTCGGCATGGCGACCTGGACCAACACCCGCACCACCGCGACCCCAGCTGCGCCCCTGCTGCTGCGTGAAGCCACCATCGCGGCCCGGGGGGCCGCCGAGGAGGACTTCGACCTTGCCCTGACGGGTGAGGTCGACCTGAACCCCACCCTGCTGCACATGCTCGGCGAGCAGCACCAGATCGCCCTGCGCGCCGAGGACCTGCTGGAGCTGCTGGGCACCGGCACGGACGGGGCACAGGCCGTCTACGAGCGGCTCACCAAGGAGTGCGCTTCAGTCCCCGGCTTTCGGGTCGACGAGCGTCACGTCCTGGGCAACTTCAGCTACGCCAAGTTGCCCATGGTCCAGGACCTGCAGGCGAACTTCGAAGCCCTCGTGCAGCACGAGGTCATCGCCGCGATCGCTGGCGACCGGCGCGCCCAGGACAGCCTGCGCACGGCCGGGTCGGACGTCGGCCTGAGCGACCCCGACCAGACCGCGCCCGCGGACGAGTTCCTCGTCCTGGACGCCGATGCCAGTCAGAACTACGCGATCAACGCGGCGGTCGCGGGCCAGTCCCTCGTGGTCAAGGGCCCTCCGGGCACCGGGAAGAGCCAGACGATCGCCAACCTGGTCGCGACGCTGGTGGCCCGCGGCCAGCGCGTCCTGTTCGTGGCGGAGAAGCGCGCTGCGATCGCTGCGGTGCTGGACCGGCTCGGCGATGTCGGCCTGACCGACCTTGTCCTTGACCTGCACGACGGGGTCGGGACCAAGCGGAAGGTCGCGCAGAACCTGAACGCTGCGCTGCAAGCCTCCGCGCGCGTCGCCAAGCCCGACCAGCGTGACCTGCACGCCCGCCTCATGACCGAGCGCACCCGACTGTCGGGGCACGCCGAGGCGCTGCACGCCAAGCGGGAGCCCTGGGACGTGTCGGCGTTCGACGCCCAGTGCGAACTCATCGACCTGCTCAACGTCTTCGGCGACGCCGCAGCCACCGAGACACTTCTCCGCGGCTCCGAGCTGCAGTCCATGACGCCGGAGACCCGTCGCCGGGTCCTCGACGAGCTCCGCGAGTTCACCGACCTCGGTGGCCTCGAGCTGACCCCGGAGACGAGCGCCTGGGTCGGCGCGAACATCACCAGTGCAGAGCAGGCAGAGAACGCCCTCCTCACCGCCCACCGGGTGGCCAGTCAGGCGCTCCCACATGCACAGAACGCGATCCACACCACGTTGCAGCAGACCGGCCTGCGCCAGCCGGCCTCCGTGTCCGGCTGGCGGGACACTCTCGCCCTACTCGACGCCGTGCAGAGCAGCATGAGCACCTTCGACGGAGAGCTGTTCGCCAACCCAATCGCCCCACTGGCCGCGGCCACCGCGACCCGCAAGTGGCGCAAGAGCAACACCACCTGGCCCGGAGCCACCGACAAGTGGGGCGAAAGACGTCGCGCCCGCAAGACGGCAAAGAGCCTGTGGCGAGGCGAGGGCAGGCCCGAGAAGCACACCCTCCACGAGGCCCTCCTCGCGGCCACCGAGCAGCAGCAGCAGTGGTCCACCCTCGCCGAAGACGGAGGCCGGCCGCGACTGCCCTCGGACCTGCCGGGCACGAGCGGCGCCTACGACCAGCTCAGCCGAGAGCTGGCCGCCCTCGGAGCCTTCGTGACCAGCGCCCAGCTCGGCGCACTGCCCGAGGCCACCCTGGTGACGACCGTGCGCTCCCTCGCAGCGGACGAGGCGACGCTGCGCAAGGTGCCGCGGCTGAACCAGCTCGAAACAGCACTTCGACGCGCCGGGCTCGGGCCGCTGCTGCAGGAGATCCGCCCGCGTCACCTGGACGCCGAGCTGGCCGTCGCCGCCTTTGAGCACTGCTTCTACGCCTCCCTGCTGCGCAAGCTCAGCTTCGACGACCCGGCGCTCTCGAACTTCGACGCCAAGCACCACGGCAACACCGCCAGGCAGTACCAGGACAACGACCGCACCCACATCTCCTCCACCGCGGCCAGGGTCCAGCGCGCCGCCGCCGAACGACTCGTCGCCGTCCGGGACCAGCACCCTGAGCAGGCACGCCTCGTCGCCGCGGAAGCCGCGAAGAAGACGCGTCACCTACCCCTGCGACAGCTCTTCCAGGCAGCGCCCGAGGTCCTCACCGCACTCAAGCCGTGCTGGGCGATGAGCCCGCTGGTCGTGTCCCAGTTGCTTCCCGGCGACAAGCCCTACTTCGACGTCGTCATCTTCGACGAGGCAAGCCAGATCACCCCCGCGGACGCGATCCCGTCGATCCTGCGCGCTCACCGGGTGATCTGCGCCGGCGACGAGCACCAGCTCAAGCCCACGAGCTTCTTCGGTTCCAGCACCGAGAGTGAGGACGACGAGCAGGTCACGCTCGACGCGGAAGGCAACATCAACGTCAGCCTCACCCAGGGCTACGAGTCAATCCTTGACGTCCTGCGCGGAATCCTGCGGGTCAGTCAACTGACCTGGCACTATCGGTCACGCGACGAGCGGCTCATCGGCTTCTCCAACGCCTGGATCTACGACCGCTCGCTGACGACCTTCCCCGGCCCGGCTGGGGACGGCTGCCTGAGCCATGTAGTCGTGACTGCCTCGCAGCGTCCCGGCCAGGAGGAGAGCAGCAGCGAAGAAGTCGCCAAGGTCGTCGAGCTCGTGCTGGAGCACGCCGCCAGCAGGCCGAACGAGAGCCTCGGCGTGATCGCCATGGGCATCAAGCACGCGAACCGGATAGACGCAGCTCTCCGTGCCCAGCTTCGTGACCGGCCCGACCTCGAGGACTTCTTCGACGAGAGCCGCAAGGAGAAGTTCTTCGTCAAGAACCTCGAGCGCGTCCAGGGCGACGAGCGAGACGCGATCATCTTGTCCGTCGGGTACGGGAAGCGCCCGGGGGAGGAGCTGAAGTACCAGTTCGGCCCCCTCAACCAAGACGGCGGGAACCGCCGGCTCAACGTCGCCGTGACCCGGGCGAAGGCCCGCATGACGCTGGTGTCCAGCTTCAGCCACCTCGACATGGACCCCAAGCGCTCCAACGCCGAAGGCGTCAAGATGCTCCGCGCCTACATGGAGTACGCCGCCTCCGGCGGAACCAACCTCGGCAGCGTCGCCGCCGACAAGCCGCAGCTCAACCCGTTCGAGATCGACGTCCGCGACCGCCTCGTCGCAGCGGGACTGCCGCTCACCGCGCAGTGGGGCGTCGCCGGGTACTGGATCGACTTCGCAGCCGCTCACCCCAAGCAGCCCGGCCGCATGGTCCTGGCCATCGAAGCCGACGGCGCCACGTACCACTCGTCGGCGACCGCTCGAGACCGGGACCGACTGCGCCAGGAGCAGCTGGAACGGCTCGGTTGGACGTTCCACCGCATCTGGTCGACCGAGTGGTTCCGCAACCCGGACGCATGCGTCGTCAAGGCCCAGGAGGCGTGGGAAGCCGCCGTGGCAGCAGCGGACCGGCACGACGCCGAAGCTGCGCGACGCAGAACCTCACGGGCCGCCGACCTCCCCCAGCAGCGCACCTCCGGTCCACCGGCTACGGCCCCGAGCGGCGCAGACCGTGGCCCGCGGCCAAAGGTCATGCCCGGCTGGGCGATCGGGGAGTACAGCGACCGGCAGCTCGTCGCGGTCCTGCGTTGGATCGAGTCCGACACACTCCTGCGCACCGAGGAGGAGCTGCTCATCGAGTTCATGAGCGAGCTCGGCTTCCGTCGACGGGGCAGCCGGATCGTCGAGGCGTTCCGCGGCGCCCTGCAGCAGGCCCGACGGTGAAGCATATCCAGCAGCAGGACATGCGGCAGCTGGTCCAGGTCGGCGTCGGAGGTAGCGAGGGCGCACGGGATCGACGGCTGACTGGAAGGGTGCTCGCATGAGCGACTGGCACCAGGCCCGGCTGATCCCCGTCAGCGGCATCGGCAACAGCGACGAGCAAGAGGGCCGCGCAACCAGCGCCCTGCTCGCCGTGATGCACGTGGTCCCCGACTTCGGCCGCACGATCATCTCCTCGCTCGGAGCCCCCGCCGGGAAGCTCCAGACGTACACCGAGACGATCTTCAAGCTCGGGGAGAAGAACGTCCGCCCCGACGGGCTGCTGCAGACCAGCCGCGCCGGCAAGACGTGGACGGCGCTGGTGGAGGTCAAGACCGGCAGCAACGAGCTCGACGTCGTGCAGGTCGAGAACTACCTCGACGTCGCCCGCGAGCAGGGCTTCGACGTCGTGCTCACGATCTCCAACCAGATCGCGCTGCCCGGACAGCACCCTGTGGCAGTGGACAAGCGCAAGCTCGGCAAGGGCGCCAAGACCGTCGCCCTGCACCACCTGTCCTGGGCGGAGGTCCTCGCCGCCGCGGTCACCCACCACGTGCACCGCGGGGTCAGCGACCCCGAGCAGGCGTACATCCTGTCCGAGCTCATCCGGTACCTCGAGCACCCGCGCTCGGGAGCGCTCGAGTTCAACGACATGGGCGCCAACTGGGTCACTGTGCGCGATGACGTCTGCGCCCGGACCGCCCGGCCGACCGCGAAGCCCGTGCTCGACGTCGTCGGGCGGTTCGAGCAGCTCGGCCGGTACGCAGCGCTACGGCTGGAACAGCGACTCGGCACGCCGGTGACAGTGGTCACGCCCAGGGCGCTGAACGACCCAGCCGCTCGGCAAGCACAGGCCGCCACCACCCTCACGGCCGACGGACGACTCGCGCTGACGCTGCGCGTGCCCGGAGCGCTGAGCACGATCACGGCGACCGCCGACCTGCGCGCCGGCACTCTGACAATGCAGGCAACGGTGCCCGCGCCCGCGGAGGGTCGTCCACTGACCCGAGCCCGCTGGCTGCTCCGGCAGCTACCTGACGCCCCGGGAGCAGTCCGCGTGCAGGCCCTCACATCTTTCGCCCGGACTGAGACCGCCGCGCTACGGCTCGAGCAGGCCCGAGAGTCCCCGGAGACCCTGCTTCCGGACGTGGCGCACGAGATCAAGAGGTTCGACGTCTGGCTGGACCTGCCGCTCGGGACCAAGCGGGCCGCGGGCCGAGGCGGGTTCATCAGCAGCGTGCTCGAGGGCATCGACGTCTTCTACGACCAAGTGCTGCAGCCCCTTCGCGCCTGGACCCCGGCGGCACCCCGCGCGAAGAGCGTCCCGACGGCCGCGACGAGCGTCGCCGAGGACGAGCACGGCGAGGCGCCCGAGCTCACCGATGACTCCGCGCCTGTCAGCGACGTCGCCGAGACCGACCCGCTCGGGCACGACGACTACGCGCCCGGCCCCGACGAGCCGGCGGAGGATCGCTCCCGGACCGATGGCGCAGGGCAGCATGCCGCTACCTCTGGACAGCCGCCTGCAGGTGCAGATCACCGGCGACGACACCGCCAGCGGCGCGGTCGAACTCGACCCGATCGCGCTGC
The DNA here is from genome assembly GCA_963761655.1 of uncultured Actinomycetota bacterium. Classification (GTDB taxonomy): domain Bacteria; phylum Actinomycetota; class Actinomycetes; order Mycobacteriales; family SCTD01; genus RYN-122. The sequence goes on along the minus strand of CAVXHI010000011.1, from coordinate 177,311 downwards.
TGCTCGACGAGAACGGCCTCGTCTCTGCGGACGCCGACTTCGTGTTCTACGGGCAGACCGTGCACCCCAGCGGTGCAGCAGCGCTCACCGAGGCTCCCGGCGCACCGAACCAGCTCATCCTCGCTGTCGAGGGCCTGCCCGAGCAGACGCAGCGGGTCCGAGTCGGCGTGCAAGCCCGGCAGCACGCGCTCGCCACGGGATCATGCTCGCTCGAGGTCCTGGACCTCCAGACAGAGCGGATCCTCGTCCAGGCCACGCTGCCGCCGGCCGGCCCGATCGGCTCCACGGTGCTCGTCGAGCTGCTCAACCTGGTCCGCCAGGGCGACGAGTGGTCGCTCGAGGTGGCCGTCGAGCCACTCGACATGGACCTGGCGGAGCTTGCATGCGCTGCTGGTGTCGCCGTCGAGTAGACGTCACCGGTGCAGTGCCTTCGTTGAGGCGGAGTCTCTCACTGGTCAGGGGCACGACGGCCGTTGGGGGCGCGCTCCCAGCTCCAGCCGGGCAGCTGCTCGAGCAGCCGCCTGCGCTCGGCCGACATCGACGCCCGCTTCGCCCTGCCGTGGAAGATGTCCTTCTGCCTGGTCATCCACGCGGTCAGCTCGCGCTCCATCCCCGGGTTGCGGAGCTCGAGCGGGCCGATCACCTGCGTCCACTCGACGAGCTGCTCGTACTTCTGCGCCCAGCGCTCCTCGTTGGACCGCTTCGTCGCCGCCATTGCCCCTCTGCCGAGCAGATAGCCACGGACCGACGCGGGGTTCCACGTCGTCTTGCCCCGCGCGTTCAGCACGCCGTCGGCCATGAGGACCCGGCAGATCTCGGTGAGTCCCATCCCGTCTGCGTGCAGGGCGCGGATCCGCTCGACAGGCACCTGAATGTCCCCCGCACGCTCGACGATCTGAAGCTCGAGCGCGACGACAAGACGTCCGTGCAGTCCTTCGGGGGCGTCGATCTTGATCTTCGGCGGAAGCTTCGGACGTTCGCCACGGGCGAGCCGCTCCCGGGCCTGGTCGAGCTGTCCGGCGAGCATGCCGTCGTGGGTACGCAGAGCGCGCAGGACGTGCCAGATGTGGCCGAACCTGCGGTCCCCGGCGACCTCGTCGGGAGTGAGGTCGTCGGGCACGAACAGCGGCAGGATCACCATGCCGCGCTCCTTGCCATCCGCCGTGCGGATCGCCCTGCCGATCGCCTGGACGACGTCGACGTGACTACTCCGCGGGTCGGCGAACATGACAGCGTCGAGCGTCGGGACGTCGACGCCCTCTGAGAGGCACCTCGCGTTGGTCATGACCAGCGGCTGTGTGGCGTGTCGCAGCCCGTCGATCTTCTTCTCTCGCACGTCCGACGGCATGTGGCCGGCTACGTGGTCGGTATGGGGCGCCTCGTAGCCCAGGGCCTCCGCCGTGCGGCCGAGGGTGTCGGCGAACACGCGGGCCCCCGCCACGCGGCTGTGGAACGTGACGACGCGCTGGAGGTTGTGCTCGCGCATCGCCTTGAGCAGCGCGATCTGGGTGGCGAGCTGCTGCGGTGACAACTCGTGGTCGCCGACCTGGACCCGCATCTCGTCGTCCGCTAGTAGGCCCTCGATCTCGGCCTCGCGCAGGGCTACGACGAGCACCTCGTAGTCGCACAGGATGCCGTCCTCGATCGCCTGCGAGAACGGGTAGTTGAACAGCAGCGGCCCGTACAGGTCCTCGTCGTCCATGCTGGCCGCACCCTCGCCCCTGAGGACCTTTGGCGTGGCGGTGAAGAACAGTCGCTTGTCCGCCCTGATCGCATCGGTGAGCACGGTGGCGAAGGTGCCGTCCAGCCGACCCGTGGTGCGGTGCGCCTCGTCAGCGATGACCACATCGAACTTCGGGGCGCCGTGGTCTCGCTGAGCTTGCGCCACCTGCGAGGCCGAGTGGTACGTCGCGAACACGACCCGCGGGTACGTCCGCTTGCGCATGAAGCGAGCGATCTCCGCAGGGTCGGTGGTCGTCGGTGCGCCCAGCTCGTCGACGTGCTGGACGAGGTGGTCGTCATCGACGACGGTCTCGTCGGAGCAGACGGCGAGCATTGAGAAGTCCTCGTCCTCGGACCTCCACGCGTCGAGCGTCTGCTTCACCAGCGCCAGGCTGGGAAGCAAAACGAGCGTCCGCTTCGGCTCGAGCAGGTCGTAGGCACGCTTGCCGGTGAGGGTCTTGCCTGCACCACAGGCCATCGTCACCAGACCGCGGTCATGGCCGTCGACCCGAAGGCCCTTGTAGATCTCCTCCAAGGCGGCCTTCTGGTGGTCACGCAGATCTGGCACAGTCACGCTCCTCATCGCTGGACGACACCTACATCGTGACCGTCCGCGAACTTCGTGCAGCCGCAACCATGACCTTGTTAGGTCCGACTAGGACGTCGGCAGGTCGTCCAGCGGCTCCTGACCCAGTTCGGGCGACGACGAGAGGTTCCGGTCGGCGTCGAACAGTCCGTTCGGTGACACCAGCCGGAGCGAATCAACGCAGCGGGTCAGGCGGGCGCAGAAGGGACCGTGGAGGTCCGCCTGCCTGGCGGCACATATCCGGGCGACGAACGCGTCGGCAGCGACCCCCGAAGCGGGGCTGGGAAACGCGGGACCGTCACAGTGAGAGGGGCGGACCATCACGACCGGGACAGAGCAGTCCCGCGCTGTGATGCGGAGCCGCGTGAGCGTGGGGCAGCTGACTCAGGATCGTCGCCGGTCTTGTTGGCGGAGTCCGCGTCACAGCAGGGACAGCAGGGGAGTGCGAGCCGGTTAAACGGCTGCCAACGGTCTTGGCTACTGCTTGATGCTTCGCTCGACGTCTTCGAGCAGCTCGGGCAGCAGAGACTCCTCGTACACGGCGACCCCGTACTCGGTCATGACCTGCTGCAGCCGGGCGTCCCACGGCGTCTCTGGTGCCAGCCCAAGCAGGGGGATGGTCATCCGCTCAGTACGCGCCAGCGCCTCGTACTCCCGCGAGCTCATGCGCCACGGCAGGGCGCCGGGGATCCCGTCGAGCAGTCCGCGGACGTGCTCGATGCCTGCGACGTCGAAGTCGGCCCGGACTTGGACGTTCCAGCCCTTGATCACCAGTCCGCTGAGGGCGGCGATCTCGCTAGCCGCTGGGGTGCCCGAGGTGCAGATCATGTGCACCGGGGTGGTGGTCGTGTGGTCTGCGGCGGCGGCGATCACCGAAGGGTTCTCGGTGATGAAGACGGTGCTGCCCGGCTGCGGTGGCGGCGCCCAATCGACGGTGTTGAGCACTCTCGGCGGCAGCGTGACGATCGCGTCGTGCGGCAGCTGCCAGCCCGCCGGTCGGAGGCCCAGGGTGAGCAGCCCGCCGGTGAGATCGTCGAGGTCGACCCCGACGGCTGACCACGCGGCGCGTGTGCGGCTGCCCGCCGCCACAACGTGCGCGACCGTCAGTGCTGCTAGGACGAGTCCGCCGAGCGCGGTGGCTTCGTCGAGTGCGTGCGGGTCGCCGGTCGCGGCTTCGGCGAGCCGGCGCCGATCCATGCGAGCACCGTCGTCGGGCAGGGCGGCGAGGACCCGGTCGAGCCGCGTGCACGAGCGCACTGGCGTCGGGCTGAGCGTGGAGTCGGGCGAGCCAGCCGGTGCGCCGCAGCCCGTCCCACAGCCGCTCTGCGCTACAGCCTTGCAACGGAGGATGATCGGCCAGGGCGGCGATGAGGGGGCGCAGAGTGTCCTCGCGCTGCTGCTTCTCAAAACGCGCCTTGCTGCGCTGGGCGAGTTGCTGCCCGCGCGCATGCGCTGCGACAGCACCCGGGGTGAGGTCGGGTCCGCGACGACGCAGCTGCCCGGTCAGGATCTCGAGGTCGACACGCCGGCGGCTGATGGTGAGCGGCCGGCCGCCGAGTAGTCCCAACGCTGCCGCCCGGGCGGCGGGATCCGCCGGTGCGGTGACGTCCAGCGTGCCGCTGCTCATGTTGGCGTCGCCGCGCCGGTCGGCCGCGTCGGCGATCTGTGTCCACAGCCAGGCCAGCTGCGGCTGGAGCAGGGGCGCCAGGTCCGCGCCGGAGCACGCGTCGTCGCAGAGGGTGCAGCGGCTCACTGGCGTCCGTCGTGGTCGGGGCTGCGGTCGCCGGGCAGGAGCTCGTCGCCGCGGATGAGCATGGGGAACGCGACGACGGTGCCGTCAGGGGCGGCTTCGAGGTCGTGGGCGTCGATGCCGTCCCACGCTCCGGGGGCGCCGTCCCAGAGGTAGCTGGTGCAGATGAGATCCAGGTCGAGCGCAGCGATGTAGCGGGCGAGGCTCTCGCGGCCCTGCTCGTCGACCTCGGCGGGGACCTCGTCCAGTGCCGCGAGCCGGGCGCTGGTCGCGGGGCTTCGATCGTACGCGGCGGCGACGGCGGCGAGCATCGGTGCGAGGACCACCAGGCGCCGCTCCCCGCCGGAGAGGCCGGTTCGCTGCCCCCACCGTTCGGCCTTCTCCGAGCCGGGGCGGGTGATCTCGTAGTGCACGTCGACCCACTCGCGGACGTCGACGGCCGCGGCGATCCGCTCGGTCATCGTCTCGCCGTTGGCGGCGTCGATGAGCGTCTGCAGGGCGCGGCCAAGCTCGGCGTTCTCGTCGTCGCTGCGCAACGCGAGGCTGGTCTTGCACGCGAGCTCGTAGACGCGGCGGGCGGCGGGTGACATGTCGTCGCTGGGGTGGACGCGGACCTGTACGCCGACGCCGCTGCTGGCGGTAGCGGAGCGCATTTTCTTGTTGACCTCCTTGACCCAGTCGTGCAGCTGGGTCCAGGCGGTGCTGATGGCGTTGGGGAGCCTGCCGATGATGAACTCGCCGAGCGCCTGCTCCTCGGCGGCGGCCAGCGCCTGCTCGGCCTCGCGGGCGAGGTGCTCGGCCCGCTGCGCCGCCTGCGGCGCGGTGTACACCGTGTCGCGGTGGGTGAGCGTGTAGGTGAGCAGGTCGCCCAGCGGCTCGGCGTAGTCGAGCGCCCAGGTGCCGGCAAGGCCGGCGCGTGCCTGGTCGTACCCCTTGAGCAGGGTCTGGCGAACGGTGGCCTTGCGGCCGGTCAGCGCGTAGCGGAGTTGCTTGAGCAGGTCGGCGTCGTCGAGCGGGTGCGTACCGAGGATGACGTCGGTGACGCCCGCTGCTGCCATGTGCCGGCGGAGCGTGTGCAGCGCGGCCTCGGCGGCGGGCTGCGCCTGTCGGAGGCGTTCGGTGACGCTCTCGACATTGGCCTCGTGCTTGGCAAGCTCGCCGATCGCCGTCTGCAGCAGCCCGATGATCTCGATCAGCCGCTTGCCGACCTCGCTGGCTCGGCTCTCGGCTGTCTTGAGCTCCTGCATCGTTTCCAGGACGCTCGGGCCGCTCTCGGCTTCCAGGGTCGCGAGCTTGCTCGCGGTCCTGGTCGCAAGTGCGTGGACGCTGCGGACGTGGGCGAGCTTGCCGGGCAGCGCTGCCCGGCGGCGGTCGACGTCGCCGACGCCGGCGAGGATGCGCTCGAGCGCGCTGATGTGCCGGGCCGCGAGCGCTGCTGTCGCCTCGCGCAGCTGCTTAGCGCTGGCCTGTCCGCTCTCGGCGACCCTCTTGAGCGCGTCGACGTCGGGCGTGAGAGCGAGTGCGACGACGTGCTTGACCCACTCCTTGCGCAGCCGCTGGGCTTCGGCGTGCTCGGCCAGGGCGTGGCGGGCGAGCTCGTCGGCGTGCGTCCGGTCATCGCGAGCTGCTCGTGCAGCCGCGGCCCGGTCGCCTTCGGCCGTGCGCAGCGCCTGTCGGCTCGGGAAGCTGTCCCCGGCGGCGACAACGGCAGTGCGCGTCGTGATCGTCGTCTGCGCCTGCTCATCGAGCTCGTCGGCATGTCCGTCGAGCTCGTCGGCCTGACGCTCGAGCTCGTCTGCCTGGGCGAGCGCAGCAGCACGGCGCTGCGCCGCACCGATGAACTGCGCCGAGGACGCGACCTCACCTTGTCGAGCGCCCTGTGGCGTGCCGACGGCGACCCCGGTTCGGTACGTGCCGTCGCGACCGATCACCAGTCCGCCGATGGCGCCGTCCACGTCCGCCGGGCCGGTGGCGGTGTCGGCGAGGGTGATGCGGCGCAGGACCTGCTCGGCGATGGCTGCGCGCGCGTGCTGCTCGTCAACACGCAGGACAGTGGCGAGATTCTCGGCCTGCTCGGGTGCGCTGGTGTGGACGCGCCAGCGGCTTGCGTCGGCGCCGGGGTGGTCGAGGCTTGCGGCCAGGACGCCGGCGGCGGCAAGTGCGAGTTCAAGCCGGTCCTGCTGCGCCTGGGGCACGTCGGGCTGCCACTCGACCGCGCTGCCGAGCGCAGTGGTGTCGTCGCCGTCGTTGAGCCAGGCGGGTCGCGGCAGCGGCAGCAGGCGTCCGCTGCGCAACTCGGCGGCCTCCGCCCGCAGGGCTTTCGCCTGCTCCCGCGCCTGTGCCGCGGCTTGCTGAACGTTGCTCGCCTGCTGTCGCAGCTCCGCAGATGCGGCGGCGACGATGCTCTGAACGCGCGCAGCCCAGTCCTCTGCCGCGTCAAGGATCGCCGCCGGCTCATCCGTGCGCTGCTCGTCGATCTCGTCCGGCTCAACGAGGCCGCCCGAAGCATCCACATCCAGCTCAGCCGCACGCTGCGCACGCAGCACCCCGACTGCGTCCTGGTCGTGCCATGCGGCGACCGCGTCGAGCATGCCAGCGGCAGCGCCCTTGGCCTTGCTGGCGGCTTCGACGGCGTGGGCGGCGGAGCGCTCGGCACGGCCTACGGCCTGTTCGGTGTTCCTGTCGGCCTGGTCGGCCTCGAGCAGCGCCTCAGCGACGGGCTTGTGCTGGGTCACCAGCAGCTGCGCTCGCTCGGCCTGCTGGCGCAGCGCCTCTGCGGCGGCCTTCCACTCGTCGGCGACCGCGCGCAGCGCTGTGGGCTCGGCGCGGACGATGAGCACCGGCCCGGGATCGGCGACGTCATCGCCGACGGTCAGCACCTCGGCCGGTCGAGTCTCGACCTCCACCAGGGCTGCGGCCGGCGTGCGTGTGGGGTCTGCCTCGGCCGCCCGGGCGTCGACGTCGTCGAGGCTCTCGGTGAGCGTGGTCAGGTTGCGACGCAGGCCCTGCGTCTCCTGCGCAACGCTGCCCGCGGTCTGCTGGAGTGCGGTGACCTCCGCGCGGGCCGCGGCGTCCTGGGCGGTCAGCGTCTCGCGGAGCTGGTTGAGCACGCCTGCCTGCTTGAACGCCTCGCTGTCTTTGAGCGCGTCGATGTGGCCGGCGAGCTCCTGCTGCTCCTCGCCGAGCGCTGCCTGCTCATCCTCCAGCTCGGTCTTGGTGCCCTGCGCGCTGGACGCGAGCTTCTCGTGCCGGCGGAGATCGGTGCGCAGCTGCGTCTCGAGCCCGGCGGCGTCGACGGCGGTGCTGTGCACTGCGTTGGTCACGTCGACGACGTGGCCTGCCCAGAGCTCGGCGAACTCGCGCAGGGCGACGGCGTCTGCGCGATCACGGGCGAACGCCTCGCGGGTCGCAGCGGAGCCCTCGAGCGCGTCGGCGGTGGCGGTGATGACGTCTTCGGCAACACCGGGCAGCGACGCCCGCAGCGCATCCGCGGCGCCGCGCGGCGACATCTCCCCGAGCAGCGTCGGGTTGCGGACCTCGCGCAGGCGGGCAGCGAGCAGGCCGGTCTCGGCGGGGGTGCTGTGCCAGAGCCGGGCGGCCATGTCGCCGACGTACGCGCCGGCGTCGTCGAAGACCTGACCGCCGAGGGCGTCGACGGCTTCGGTGAACTGCTCGACGGTGAGCGCCGCCCGTCCGGGTCCGTGCAGGCTGAGTTCGTGCAGCGGCCGGCCGGGGACGGTGAATGGCACCGCTCGCACTGCCGGCGAACCACCCTCGGAGTACTGCAGCCGTACCCCATAGCTCTGGAGTTCGCGGGTGTCGGGGGCGGCGAACGTGATCCACGCGTAGCCGTACCGGCGCTTGCCGACCGCGCCTTCGCTCATGAGCAGCTTGAGCGTGGTGTGCCGGGCCTTACCTGCGGCGAGCTTGCCCGCGTTGAGGTCGAGCAGGTACGGCCACAGCGCCTCGAGCGCCGTGGTCTTCCCGGTCCCGTTGGGGCCGCGGATGAGCAGGCGACCCGACTCGGCGGGCAGCTCCAGGTCCCCGTATCGCCAGACGTTGCTGAGCCCGGCGCCGACCAGGCGCCAGCGCCCGCCGAACCTGCCGGTGTTGTCGACGGCTGGTTGCAGGGCGTTCTCGGCGAACAGTGCGGTCGCGTCGATGGTCATGCGGGCGCCTCCAGGCTCAGCTGCTGCTCGAGGCCGCCGCTTGTCGTGAGAGCGCCTTCCGCCGCCCGCACAGGTGGGGCAGTCGGCGCCGGCCAGCGGCCGGTGACGGGCGAGAACCACCAGGTGCGCAGCGCATCGTCGCGTCGCCGCAGCACCCCGAGCGCTTCGAGCAGTGCCGCGACGTGCTCGGCGAGGGTCGCCGGTTCTGCGGCGAGGTCGGCGCTCCACCCGCCCTTGCCGGCGGCGTACCGCTCGGCCAGGACACCCAGGTGCTCGAGAACCTCATGCTCGGTGAGTCCTCGCCAGCCCGGGCCGGGGGAGCCGCTCTGGGTGCCGTTCTCGCCGGCGTGGTCGCAGAGCAGCAGGCTTGCGTGGCCGATGGTGCCGGGAACGGGAAAGGGGTGGTCGCCGAGCTCGCGGGCGTGCCGGAACGCCTGCTCGGGCACGACGAACGCCGCACCTTCTGCACGCCGTTCGAGGTGCAGGCCGAAGCCGGCGGCGACCTGGGCGCCGTCGTCGGCGCGGACACGGCGGCTGAGCCAGTCGGCTTCGGCCTCGTCCAGGTCGGTCACGTGGACGAGGGTGTCGTCGACGAGCTTGCGCCGCATTCGTCGCGCCGGGTCGCTCTCCCGCTCGAGTGCTTCCAGCCACGCCTCGGTGTCCTCGCGCGGGTCGCCGGACCCGAAGTTCGCGATCACGTGCACCAGCCGGGTGTGGTGCACCGCGAGGAGCACGGGCGCGTCCTCGTCGCGGATGAACCCGTCCATGTCGCCGTCCTCGGCGGTGACCACCCCGCGCTCGTCGAGCATCTTGAGCGCCTGCACGATCGCCCGGCGCTCGGCGATGTCGCCCGTTGTGGGGATGTCGGCGTCCGCTGCGGCCGCACGGGCGGCGGTGACCAGGTGCGCGATGGAGCACTTGGGCGGGAGGCCCTCGGCCGCGGCGACGAGCAGGAAGAACCACGAGCACGTCAGCGGTGCCGGTCCGTCGGCGGCCCAGGCGTCACGACGCACGGGCGGGCTCTTGCGCAGTCTGACGAGGTCTCGCTCTACGATGAGTACCCAGCCGAGGCGGCCGAGGATGTCGCGGATGCCGGTGGCGTTGCGACGGACGGCGGCGATGTGCTCGTCGTCGCGGCCCCCGACGAGCCACGGCTGTGTGCAGAGCCGGCGCAGCACTGCGGCGGCTTCCTCACCTGCGTCGGGGTTCCACACCCGCCGCCGGGTCGTCGGCGTCGAGGTTGTCGAGGTCGTAGGTGTGGTCATGCGACTCCTCCGACGAGGCGTACGGGCCCGCCCAGATCAGCGGTGGTGCCGGTGCTGGGTGCTGCCGCGGTGCTGCCGCGTAGGTGGAACGCGATCTGCCGGTTCGGGAGCAGGATCTGCCAGGTGCTTGCGCGCAGGACCCCGGTGTTGCCGGGGGTGTGCCACAGAGTGCAGGCGAGACCGTCGCGCTCGCCGGTGCGCGCACCCGAGCGTGTTCGGCCGCGGGCCGCGGCCATCAAGGACGCGTACGCGACGCGGCCGGCGCTGTCGCTGAGCTTCTGACCGGGCGGTGCGGCGAGAACTTCGGCGACCGCGTCGCGGTGGGCTGCAAGGCGCTCGGCTCGCCGAGCAGCGACGATCGCGATTGCCACGGTGTCGTCGCGTGAGGCGGGGGCGCGACCACGTGCTCCGGTGCGGCCGGTGGCGCGGAGCAGCTCGGGGATCTCGACGCTGGGCCCGTCGCGCCACGCCGGGTTGCGGGTGAGGTCGGTGTCGTCGGCGGCGCCGTACAGCTTGCGCCAGCGGTGATCGCCCAGCACGGCGAGGGTGACGGCGGTGCCAAGCTCGGGGTCTCGGACGGCCTTGGCGAGCGCGAGCGCTCGTGCTCGTGATGTCGCAGTCCCCGATGAGGTGTGCAGCCGACGGAGGTTGGCGTGCATGCCGGGCAGGGCGCGGACCAGGCGTAGGGCGAAGCGGGCGGCGCGGCCGTTGTCGGGGCTGAACCAGGCGGCGAGGCCGACCCAGTCCTGCGCTCGGCCGCCGCGGGACGCGGTGAGCGCGCCGCTCTGGATGAGCGCCCGGGCGTCGGAGGTGGTGACGGCAGCATCGACCAGCGCGTCGATGTGCGGCTGCAGGATGTCCAGGGCTGCGGCGGCGCGTGCGGCGCCTCGTTCGAGCTCGGTCGCGACGCGGGTCGCGTAGTTGACGAGCATCTCCTTGAGCTCGCCGGTGGTCTCAATGTCCAGGTCGAACCGGTCGGCGAGGCCGGTGAGGGCGTCTTCGGCGCCGACTAGCGCGCCGTCGAGGTCGTCGTGGGAGGTGAAGAGCTGCCCGATGTGCTCGGCGAGGTCGTCCAGTGGCGCGTGGGGCTGCTCGGCGAGCCGTTCGAGGCTCCGCACGACGCGCTCGAGGCTGGACAGCGGGATCTCGCGCAGCGTCGGGGTTCCGGCGAGGACGGTGCGGTAGAAGCGTTGGACCTGCCGGCCGACGGGGGTGGCGGTGTAGCGCCAGTTGCGGGCGAGCAGGTCCGCGTGCCGCAGGATCTGGGAGGTGTCTGTGCGGGCCGAGGCGGCGGTCCAGCGGCGCAGCGACTCCAGCCGGGCCTCGACGGTCTTGACGTCCAGGGTGGTGCCGACGGCGGTGAGAGCGGCCGCGACGTCGCCGGGGGTGAGGTCGTTGACGGAGGTCTCAAGCACGTCCATGACCGCGATGTACTCGTCGGACTCCCGCGCGAGCAGGTACGCGGTGGCGAGGCGGGCGTCGTCAACGCCGACGGACAGCTCTTCGCCGCCCGTCCTGTCCTCGCTCATCGCCACGCCCACCGTCCCCGTCCGGCTCGTGCACGCACGGTAAAGCGGGCCTGTGACAGTTCTGGGCGCTTCGCCAAGGTCCGCCGCTCCGGAGGTGACACGTACCTGCTGGACGGACCGCGGCGAGCATGTTGGTGCGCATGGCTGCTGCGTTCGCGTCCTCCGGTCCGTGGAACATCCACCAGTGGCTTGGGTGGGACCGCTGCGCCAACGCCCGCTGCCAGGCCGAGCTCGGCACCGACCACGTCACCCTGACGACGACCGCACATGTGCGCCGCTTCTGCTGCGTCGAGCACATCGCAGAGGGCCAGACGGCGTGGAACGAAGTGATCTACCGCGCTCAGGCTGACGGCACCGGCGAGCAGGTCGCGCTGCACGCGCTCTTCGGCCCGCCACTGAAGGACCGCACCGGGCCGCGGGCGTTGTAGCGCAGCTGTCCCCGGCGAGCCGTCCTCCGGCGTCGCCAGTGACCACTGCGGCGGACAAGGTATCGATCTACGGTGCAGGGCGTGCCTGCTAGCCGTGACCCCGATGCGATGACACAGGCGTGGCTCCGTCGCATCGAGGCCAAGGCCCAGGAGTGGCTGACGTCCGCGTCGCCCGACGTCGGTGTAGGCAGCAGGCACCACACCGTGCCCGCGTTCTACCTTCGGTACTTCGCAAAGGCCGACCAGCTCCGCGTGCGGCACCTGCCGGCCGGTCATCCCGTCCTCAACAACATCGACGACCTTGCTCAGCGCAACTTCTACACCGTTGTGACCGACGATCCCGACAGTGGCGATGGCCGATGGGACGGGCGACTAGAACAGGTTCTGCAGGTCGTGGAGGGCGCCACCGCGACAGTCTTCAATCGGCTAACGAGCCCGCTGTTCCCGCGCCGGCCCTTCGCGCCGGATGAGCGGGCGCAGATCGCGCAGTTCGTCGCCTTCCAGCTGGTGCGGGGCGTACGAACCCGACGCGAGCAGGAGCTGATGGCCGAGTACAGCGTCAAGACAATGGCGTCGGGCGAAGCGGACGGGCGTGACGGCAGACCGAGCGCCGACGACATCGCCAGGGTGCGCGTCATTCCGCACCCGAATCACCACCTGAAGATGCTCGGCTACCTAGCCCAGGAGGCCCATGCTGCCCTCGCTGACCGGCCGCTGTGTCTCGTAGAAGTCGACCGGCCGTTGTTCTTCGTCTGCGACGAGCCGGTGCTCGTCGCCGGCGGTGACGACGAGGGTCACCAGCCCGAGTGCTTCCTCAGCGAGCGGCGGCGTCGCCGCCAACGACGCCGAGCCTTTGCCCAAGGAGCATCCGAGGTCAGCGAACTGGTGCACATGCGCCCGACACGGCCGGCGGGTGTCGGTGTCGCCGAGGAGGTGGCCCTGCCGCTGTCGCCACGGCAGCTTCTGCTCTTCGGCCCGCGAGGTGGTCAGCTGCCGCCCAGCATCAGACTGAGCGGCGCAGATGCTGACGAGCTCGCGGCCGACGTGCAGCATCGCCTCCTGCAACAGGCGTACGTATGGCTCGCCGCCCACCCCGACCACCCGACCTTCCAGACCGTCGACCTGCCCGAGCCCGGGCCACTCCTTGCGGTCTGTGACGGTGGCACTGCACTGGCTCGGTCGCTGCGCGGTGCGCCTAGTCCCCGTAGTCCCGAGCGCCTGCGCCGCGACTGGTGACTCGTCCCCGCGATGCCGGGTCTGCGTCGCACAAGCAGCCACAATGAAGCGATGACGCGGATCCCGGGCCAGGCCCCGCTCGATGACCAGACCCTGCATGCGGTGGGCGAGCTGCTGCAGGCGGCAGCGCAGGCCGGCCTCGGGCGTGGCGTTCGAGCCCGACGGCGACGGCTGGCGGGTCAGCTACATCATCGACGACTGGCCGGCGTACCAGGAGTACGAGTTCAAGGGCGGGCAGCTTGCCAACGCCTACGACCTGCACATCGCCGCTGCGGCGTCACTCAAGCCGCTGATCGAGCTGGGTGAGCGGGCAAGCGCGTACTTCGCCTCACGCGACAGCCGCTGACGCAGCCGGCGAGCTTCAAGAAGCCTCACGCCTGTCACAGCCCAGCGCCCACGTGCCCGTGCTGCGACTGCCGACCGCCCAGGCAGGGCACCGGTACGCGTCAGCCGTCCCAGGTGCAGCCGGCCTAGCGTTGGGGGAAGTGTCCGTTGAACAGCAGCGTCAGGTACGCGAACGCCAGGTCCGGGTCGCCGGCCTGGTGCGCTGTCAGTGCCTTGCGCGCCCGGGTCGCCGCGGTGTCGAGCTTGCTCAGCGCCTCGGTCTTCTTGCTGGTGCTGGAGCAGGGGTGAAAGCGTCCTGCGACCTGCTGCGGGTCGTCCATGCTCGCAAGCTGATGCCCGTGCAGGCTCTCCAAGATCCAGCACAGGTCCCACACGGGGATGAAGCTGTCTTGGGTGTTCATGTGCTGAGCGGCGCGCATCTCAAGGTAGAACGAGGACACCGGCACGTTGGAGTAGTACTTCCACGCCTTGAGCAGCCGACTGAGGGCTTTGGCGCCCCCGACCTTGCCTGCGGCTGTGTTGACTTCGTTGACGTAGGCGATGTGCTCTACCGGCGCGGTGTCGATCCAGCCGCCGGCCGGGCCGGCGATGTCGTACACGTACGGGTCGCCGTCACTGCGCGGGCGTAGAAACGCCGGGATGACCTCCCACCGCTCGGTGCCCTGCGCGAAGTCGACGACAACCGCGGGTCGGCTGACGTAGATCGGCGTGCTCGTGAATGTGGCCTGCAGCGCGGTCTTGACCCAGTTCAGCGCAGTATCCGAGCTGCCCGGCATGTTGTACAGACTCACGAGCAGGTCGACGTCGGCGTGATGACGTACACCCGTTCCGTGCCCGAACGAGCCGATCTCCCTGTACCCCTTCACGCTCAGCTGCTTCTCGAGGCTGCTCTTGACGGTGCCGCGGTGCGACGCCGCGGCAGCACGCTCGGTCGCCGTTGGCACGAGCCGGTCGAGAAACGTCGAGAAGCCCTGCTCCACGGTGAGGCTCACGGCTTGTCGACCTGGTAGCGCTGACCTCCAGCTTCGATGTTGCGTTTCCCTCGCTTGTACGCCCGCTTGCTCGGCGGCTCGGCAGTCTTGTTCTGCTCGTCGCGGCGAGCGGTGAGCTCGCCTAGGGCGGCGCGGGCCTCGTCCAGCGGCATGTGCGGCAGGTCGATGTCCCGCAGCTGCCTTGCCGCGGTCTGGATCTCGAGGTAGGCGTTGGCGGCGGAGCACGCCTGGTTCATGCGATGTGAGGCGTTGACGGTGGTCAGTACCGCTCCGAACGCGGCTGCGACCAACGCGAGGATGCCAGCGGGGATCCGGCCTGCGGTGTCCGCGAGCGCGGTGGCCCCCGCGACGGCTGCGGTGACTGAAGCCGGCAGACCGAGCCAAAGGTTGACTGCTCTCCACCGCTTGGTCTGCTCGAACTGGCTCTGCGCGCTGTACTGAGCGCTCTCCTCGATCCGGCTCAGCTCCGCCTCGACGGCTGTGCGTCGAGCAGCGTCGTCGGGCGAGTCGTCGGTGGCCACGGCGGCAAGGTAGCGGCGCCCTGTGACAGTTTCGAGGTCCTCGTCGGATGGGCCTAGGTGTGATCGCCACAGCCCTGCTGTGGGCGTTGCTGCTGCGGTACGGCGTAGTTGCCCCACTGTTGAGGGCGTGGGCAGCCCAGAGGCAGCTCAACAGCGACGGCTTGGGCAACATGGTCCCGGTCCAGCACGGTCGGTCGCCTGTCGGCCAGACGTCGACAGCTCGCGGACGCGCACGTTGTCCTTCGGCCCTGGATGGCAGCTGCACGCGTGCGCTGCTGACGACATCGTCCGGCGCCTGATCACGCAGGCACGAGATCTGACCCCAGCATCGACCAACCGGTCCTACTTGTCGTAGGCGTCGGTCGGCGCACATGTCGAGCAGTGACCAACAACCAGCGGCCGAGAGCCGCTATCGACAGGATCCGCCAGACGGGCCGGATCAGGAACGCTGAAATCGCCAGAGACGGGTTGGCCACGACGCTGTTGCGTGACGCTGCCTTCGCTGGCTACGCACCGACCTCTGACGAGGAGTTGCTGAGGTTCGCCATCGAGCACGACCTCGAGGGCGACCTCGAGAACCTTGCGCGGCACCGTGACGCGGGGGGTGCCTGATGTCTGTGGAGGTGTGTCTGGCGTCGTGCCGGTCGACGACCGGGCTGACGGCCGCCGAACCGGTGCTGCCCGACTGGGTCACGGGGCAGTTGGCCGAGATCGCGCAGTTCACCGCTGAGCACCGGCTGGCCCCGAACACGCTCGTTCTCTACGAGGACGGCCGCAAGACCTGGGAGCTGTGGGCCGGCGATCTCGGCCACGACGCCTGGCCCGCCTCGCCTCAGGCGCTCCTGGACGTCCTGACCTGGGTCTGCGGCCTCGTACCCGACGACCCCGGACCTGGACTGTCGGCCAGCCGGGTCGACGGCGTGATGGCGGCCGTCGCAGACCTGCACCGGACCTCCGGCTGGGCGGCGCCCTTCGACGACCCCGCCCTGGCCGACGTCCGCCGCGCCGTCAGGCAGATCCTGCTCGACGCCAAGCCGCGCATCCCCACGCCACCGGTGACGCTGACGGAGCTTCGACTCCTCGTCGACCGCGACGAGCCCGTCCGGAACGTGGCGGACGCCGTCCGTGAGGTGGTGGCGATCTTGCACCTGGTCTGCGGGGTCAGCCTGGGCGAGCTCGTCACCCTCCAGTACGAGTCGCCATCGGTCCTAGTGACGGACAGCCGCCGGGTGCAGATCGCCTGTGCCTGTGAGCGCGGTCGTGCACGCCTGTGCCTGTCCTGCGCTGCAGCCACCCTCCCTCGGCGTGGTGACCGGGTCGCCGTGCCGCTCTCGCTCCTCAAGAGGGCGCGGCGGGAGGTTCTCCGGATCGTCTCGGCCCAGGGGTCGACGCCGTGGACCGAGCCGTTGCTGGCCGCAGCCAGCCGCCCGAGCCTTCTGGGGCACTACCGGCAGCGTGCCTGGATCCTGCTCATGTTCGACAAGGGCATCAGGTCGCTGGACGTCCGTCGTCTCGCTCGGGCTGACCTGACACGGACAGCGAACCGCTACCGGGTGACCGTGCGGCGCGCCGCGAAGGACCCGCTCGGTGAGACGGTCACGCTGAGCATCCCGCCTCAGGCGGACGCCGGGGTGTGCCCGGTCCGGGCGATCGACGCCTGGCTGGAGCTGCGTGACGCGCAGGGATACGGCAGCGTCGACGAGCTCAGCTACGCCTTCGCGCCTGCGACGGGCAAGGACGGCCTGCTGCGGCTTTGACCGGCCGTACACGGCCGACCAGGCGGCGTGGCGTCGGCTCTGCGCCGAGGTCGGGTTGCCTGACCTGATGCAGCACGGTCTGCGGACCGGCTTCATCTGCGAGGCGCACCGTCAGGGCTTCGAGACCGAGCGGGTCGGCTTCACGGTCCGACACCGCAAGGTCGAGACCACCTACGGGTACCAGGACGCGATGCCGGTGCACTACCGGCCGCACGTGGCGCAGCTGCCGGCGGTGAAGCGTGCCCGCTAGGTCGCGCTCGCGGCGGGTGAACGGCATCGCCGGGATGCAGCTCGCCCACCTCGCGGAGGAGACGATCGACAACCGCTACTACATCTTCGGGGCGTTCCGGCGCTGGTGCGACAAGCAGGGTCTGCCGGCTCTCCCGGCACCGGAGGCCGTCCTCCTGGTCTACCTGCGCAACGAGGGCTTGCGCTGGTCCGCCAACTACCGGCGCAGCGTCGTCCTCGCGATCGACTGGGCACACGAGTCGGCCGGGATGACCGCCCCTTCTGGTGCCGACACCCGCGGCTACCTGGCCGCGCTCCTTCGCGTGCAGGGAGCCAACGCCAAGCCCCCGGTCCACCCTCTGACCGAGCGGGAGGTCGCAGCGATGGTGACCTGCGAGCTGGCCGGCTCCGACGACGCAGCCATGACCCGTGCTCGGTTCGCGGTCCTGCGGGCCGCGGCCCTCCACGGGCAGGACTGGACAAGCTTCCCGCGGGACGTACCGGCGCTGCTCGGCCAGCCGAAGGAGCGCTACACGATCTGCACGGATCGGGTCACGCTTGCCTTGCCTGCCGGACCTCTCAGCGTGGAGGAAGCGCGGGACCCGATGGGCTTCGCTGCCCTCACGCGTGTCCTTGCCAGTCCCCACAGCACCCGCGGCACCGTTGGCGGTGCCGGCGGGCGGCGTGCTGGCTCTGCGCGGACAGTGGGTTGCCGCACGACAGCGTGCGTTCGGCGATCGCACTGTCGCCGACCCGGCCATGGTGCGCGCGTGGAGCGACGAGGAGTGGTACTGGGTGCAGCGCATGGCGGTGCGCGGTGCTGCCCGTGGGCTGCGTGACATCGCCTGGCTCCTCGTCGACTGGACCTTCGGCAGCCGGTTCACCGAGCTCCAGCACGCGGAGCTGCACGAGAGGCGTCCCGACGGAACCTTCGTCCTGGTCATGAAGAGGCACAAGGCCGCCACCGACGGGTCCAAGCCCCTCTACGCCGAGGTGCTCCACCTGCCCGTGTGCGGCGACCTGTGCCCCGCATGCGCCCTCGATGCTCACCTGACGCACCTACGCCGCAGCAGCCCGAAGCTCTACGCGAGCGGCTTGCTGTTCCCGACCGAGTACCGCGGCGTCGGGGTCATGACGCGACAGAACGGCGCCAACCGACTGCAGGCGATGTGGGCAGCCGCGGGCTTCGACCCCGACATCACGATCTCGACACGGTCGGTCCGCTCCGGCGCCGCCATGCACTGCCAGGAGCAGTACGGCGACATCGACAGGACGCGGAAGCTGCTCAACCAGCAGTCTGCGACGACGACCCGCCACTACCTCCGGGCACGCGCATCGGAGTCGGTCGAGGTGCACCTGGACTACAGCAAGCAGTAGAACCGCCGAGCAGGGCGACACCGCAGCAGGGCCCGGCCGATCCGGCCGGGCCCTGCTGCGTGCTGTGGCTCAGCCGACGAAGCGCTGGTTGCCGTCGGACAGCCGTGCCTGGTCGGACCGGGCGTAGGCGGCGGTGGTGTCGATCTTGCGCTGGTCGAGGTGGCGGGCAGCGTCGGTGAGGGACCCGCCGCGGGCGAGGAACTCCGTGGCCCAGCCGGCGCGCAGCGAGTGCGCGCCGTACGGGTGGCGGACCTGGCCGTGGTGCCGGAGCAGGGCGTCGTCGGTCAGGCCGCACCGGTCGGCCAGCTGCTGGATGCGCAGGTTGATGGCCCGACCGGTGAGCGGCTTAGCGGTGACTGCGCCAGGGGTCAGGCCGAGCTGTCCGTGCCGGTCGACGGGGAGCAGCAGCGGCAGGTCGGGCCGGTGCACGAGCGGATCGACGCCGAGCTCCTGTGTCAGGAGCTCCCGCCAGTGCTCGAGGGCACGCACCGGGCAGAGCTCCGGCTCGGCCTTCAGGCGGTGCAGCGCCACGTGGTGGCCGCGACCGTCGCGATCGGTCTTGCTGCGGCGCAGGACCAGCACGAAGCAGTCGGGGTTGCGCGTGTCCACGTCCCGCCAGGTGAACATGGACAGGTTGCTGCGCCGAACCGCCGAGAACCAGCCGGCGGTCACCAGGACGCGGTCCGCGGCAGCCTGCAACGGGTGGCGCTCGGACTCCGGCGCGACCCGACCGAGCACGTTGTGCAGGGCCCCGCGCGCCATCGCCTTGCCCCGCCGCCCGCGGAACACCGGACCGAAGGCTCCGGTGATGACCGCGAGGTGCCACACGGCTGCGTAGGGGCAGTCGGGCCCGCCGGTCGCCGGCACGACCACGGTGAGCCGCCGGCGCGAACGGCTCGGCGACGGCACGTCCAGCTGCAGCGCCCCGTCCAGCCACGTGACCTCGCTCCAGTCCAGGCGGTACAGCTGGCCGGCTGTCAGGCCGGCTGCCTGGTGCAGCCGCTGGGCGGCGCGCCACGTCAGGGTCTTCAGGTCACCACGGTCGCAGGCAGCGACGAGGCGCTGCAGGTCCGGCCACAGGATCGGCGCGCGCTGCTCGTCCGGAGTGACGCCGTAGTGGCGGGCGAGCCCGGACATGAAGTCCTGCACGTCCGGGTGCAGCGACGGCTTGGGCAGGCCGTGCCCGCGGTACACGTGGCCGATCGCGTGCAGGACGATGCGCGCCGACGTCACGTGCAGCTTGCGCACGAGCCGGCCGGCGTCGTCCCGGCGCAGCTCCCCGGCCTCGTCGAGCACGCAGACCTGCTCGAACAGGAAGTCGCAGATGTCGTCGGCGCTCGCCGCCAGAGGCTGCACGCCCATCTCTCTGCACCAGGTGGTGAAGGTGTGCCAGTGCCGGGCGTAGTGCTGACGGGTGCCCTCGGCCAGCGCTGCCGTCCGGATGCGCTGTGCGCCGGCGGCCACGCGTCGACGTCTGTCGGAGATGTCCGCGTCGGACACGAGCAGAGGCCGGCTGCCGCCGGTCGCCTCGCCGCCGACCGTCAGCCCCTCGACGGCGGCGACGTCCAACAGGTAGGTCAGGTCGGCGGTGGCGACGACCTCGCGGCGCGGCTTCGGCCGGGTGCGCGTGGCGCTGCCCCGGCGGTTGCTGCGGTGCGCCGGCCGTGTCGCGGCAGAGGCAGGAGCAGGGTCGGGTCAAGCGTCAGTCAGGCTGTCGGAGGGACGGGACAGGGGAGTGGGGTTGGTGTTCACGCACCTCGACCGTGACAGCAACGGCGGATCCTGCACTAGGCGCCTGACCTGCCTCGATGCGCGTTGCTGTCATCTTCCAGGACCGGAACGGGCGGTTTCCGACGAGGAGAGGTGACAGCAACAGGGCTGGCCCGGGGCCCTCCTTCTGGACATCCCTGCTGTCCAACCTTCGATTTGAGTCGAGCCCTTCGGCCGTCGGAGGACACAGTTCGGACAGAGCCTGGACAACATCCGGACAACGCGGCCGAGAAGGCCCACCGGAACTGTCACCGTCCTCCGAGTGCCAGACCGGCGACCAAGACCGAGGAGACAGCGACATGACAGACAGGTTCGGACCGGGCTTCATCGACCTGCACAAGCAGACCGCCCTCCGCCTCACGCCCCTGCTGCAGACCGAGGCGGACAGGCCCCTGGACTGGACACGGATCGAGCGTGACCTCGAGCAGGCGGCCTCGAGTGGTCGGGCCGCTCTGGCAACCGATCTCGTCCAGGCGACCGGTGGTTTCCTGGCCATGGCCGGGGGACTCGGCGGCGAGTGCGTCGACTGCGCCCTGCAGCCCCTGCAGCAGGCGCGGGTCCTGCGGCCCGCCGACCGCGACGCCGCTCTGGCCGCCTTGGACTGCGCGGCGTCGCTCGCGGTCGGGCTGCTCCGCGACCCCAGCAAGCCCGACGGCGTCACCGTCTCGCAGTGGCTGCGCGGCTGCTGGTCCGCGGCGCACATCGCACACCGCTGGGCATCCCAGCAGCCTGCCGCCTGAGCTCGAACCGGCGGCGCGTCCTACTCCTGTCGGTGCAAGGACTGCCGGTGGTGGGACGTGCAGCACCCGGCCGGTTGGTGGCGAGTGCACGCCCGCGACCCCCCATCACCCTGCCGCGCGGAGTCACTCGGGCTCCCGCCATCACGGTGTGATCGAGGAGGACGACATGAACGCTCACCCGCCCGCCACCCGCTCGAGCAGGACGACCGACCGCGACCCCGGCAAGGTCAGCGCCAGCCACAACACCGGGACCGGGACCCGCAGCACTCGTCCCCAGGCACATTCCGACGGGCGCTGCTCGCTCGACCTGCACGACGGCCGGCTCCGCATCACCGGCGCCAGCATCGGCGACGGCGACATCCTGCGCAGCGCGACCTCCGCCCAGCACCGCGGGCAGGACCTCGAGCAGTGGCTGATCTCGACCCTGCGGCTCGGAGCCGTCGCCAACGAGGCGGCGAGCAGCGGCGCCGACCTGCACAAGATGCAGACGGCCATCGACGGGCTCGCCAGCCGCATCGACGCCGTGGTCACGGCCTCGACGTCCAGTCTGTCGGACGCCGTGACCCGAGCCGTCGACGCCGACAGCGGCCCACTCGCGCTCGCGAGCCAGCGCGCCGTCGACCGGCTTGCCAGCGGTATCGGACGCCTGATCCACGAGAACGGGGACCTGCCGCGCAGCGTCCGCTCTGCTGTCACGCAGTGCACCGATCAGGCCCTGAACGAGTTCCACCGAGCCGTGGCCCAGCACAGCGAGACGATGAAGCTCGCCGTGGGCCAGGACCGGAACGCGGTGAAGGACGCCGTTCTCGCTGCCCTCCAGAGCCAGCACGCCGAGCTGACCCGGACCGTGAGCGAGCTCCAGAACTCGCTCGCGCAGCAGCAGGCGGTCGCTGCCGCCGTCGCCAGCACGACCCGCCGCAACAGCGCGGACGGCTTCGCCCTCGAGCGGGACTGCGGAGCCGTCCTCAGCCGCATCGCCGCACACGCAGGCGACGGCGGCAGCGCCCCCGTCGGCGCGCTCAGGGGCGACGCCGACACCAAGAAGGGCGACCACCTCGTCAACTTCCTCAGCCTGCACCCCACGGAGGCACCGCGGATGGTGGTGGAGATCAAGAACCGCATGGCCCGGCCGCTGAGCATCCAGGAATGGCGCCAGGAACTGGACGCGGCACGCGACAACCGCTCAGCCGTCGTCGCCATGGGGATCACACCGGCCGAGTACATGCCGGTACCGGGCGAACCGCTCGTCGTCCTGGACGCATCGACCCTGCTCGTGGCCTGGAGTCCGCGGGAGGACGACGCAGGCGAGGCGGTGCTCACCGCTGCCTACCTGCTACTGCGGATGACCGCCGCCCGCTCGCTCAACGCCTCGGGAGATCTGGACAAGGAGCTGGTCCGCTCTCGCATCGAGGAACTGCAGAGCGCCCTGTCACCGCTCGCACAGCTCGACCGGTCCATCGCCGCCGGACGCCGATCGCTGGAGGACATCGAGACGGTCGCCCGCAAGGTCCGCAACGACACGACCACCCGACTCCAGCGCATGCACGAGGAACTGACGGCCTAGCCCAGGGCGAAGCACCTGCCGGGTGCTGTCCGCGTCGATCAAGGACAGCACCCGGTCCGCCCTCTAAGCCGAGCAGGCCGTGGCACAGGGCCGCCGCGCCAGGACCGGCTCTGCAGAGCGCGGGGCCAACTGCTGAGCCGCCGCGACGCCGGACTCATCGACGGGTCAGAGCACGTCGAGCCGACCGGGCCCAGCCCGATCACCAGAAGCCGTAGCACCGCAACGTTACGAGAAACGAGCAACCATGCCGACTGACGACACCGCCCCGCCGCAACCCGCTCCCGCCGCCTGCGTCTGCGGCTGTGGCGGAGCGGCCCACGGAAGGGGCCAGTACGCGGGTAACACGGAGGGGGAGCGTGCCAAGCATCGGGTTCACGCCTTCCGTACACGGGCTGCGGAGGACAAGCTGCGGGAGCGTCAGCTCCACCTGAGGTCCGACGCGCTCAAGTCGCTCGGCCTCGCGACGGCGGGGCTGCCGGAGCTCACGTCCTACTTCGAGACCGCTCTGGGCGCTGTCGCCCACGTGGCCTCGACCATCTCCGACCTCGCTTCCGCCTGCGACGAGGCTGCGGTCGTGGAGCGGGTTCGCGCGGCACGCCAGGACGACCAGGCCGAGCTCAGCGCACTCCGCCTGCAGATCGAGGAGACCACCGCGGCCCTGGCGCAGGCGCGTCGGGAGGCCAGCCGACTGCAGCAGATTGCGGCCGAGGCGGACGACCACGCCGCGACGATCTCGCAGATCAACGTGACGCTGCAGGACTCCCTGGCCGAGCACCAGGAGGCTCTGAAGGACACGACCGCGGCACGCGACCAGGCGACGAGCCGAGCCATGGCCTTGGAGACCGAGAACTCGGGGCTGCTGCGACTGATCGAGCAGCAGCACGTCGTCCTCACCACCCGCGGCTCGACGCCCGACTGACAGCTCGAGGCGCAGCAGACAGGCGTGTCCAGTGGACCAACCCCTGCCGCCCCTTGGGTCCGCCGGCAGCGCACACACGGTGCCGTGCAGACCAGACAGGTCTGGCGGACGCGGGCCACCGGCCGGCGACGTCCAAACAAGGACATCACCTTGACCGCGGAAACGATCCATGATGCAGCCACGAACCCCCAGCGGACCTCGGGGCACGAGCGAACGATCGAGCTGTTGACCACGCTGCACGACACCTACGCCGGTATCGCCGCCGAACGCATGTACCGCGACGAGCCCTCATACCTCTGGGAGCTCCTCGCCGAGCAGGTCGAGTTCCGCATCGCCGCGCTCGACCCTGAGAACCACACGACCTGGCGGCAGGGCGCCCTGCGCCGCGAGATCAGCCGCTGTCAGCAGCGGGACTCAGGCGGGCTGGCCCCCCGCTCAGCACGACAGCAGGGGCCGTCGACGCAGTAGCGACATCATCGGGAGGGACGCCTAGGCGTCCCTCCCGAGGCCGTTCTGTCAGCGGCCACTTGCTGGGCGGCCGAAGAGGTCGCGGAGATGGCGCCGCAGATCAGCGGCCTGATCGGTTCGAGATCATGAACTAGGACCCAGAGCGTGCTAGCTGCTGGTTCTGTGGGTCCGGCGCCTCCTCAGTCACCGTTGTCCCCCGATGGCACCGCGTGCGGGTACGCCCACGGGTAGCGCTCGCGTTCGGGCTCGAAGTGAGCGGTGCCCCACTCCATGGCCATGACGACGAGGTTGCGGGCCTCATCGCGCTCGTACTCGAGACGCTCGAGCCGTTCCCAGACGCTCCGGTCCGTCGAGTACTCGGATGGCTGCTGGTGCGACAGCTCGCTACCGTGCACGACCTCGTGCACCTGGCGCAGCCCGCAGTGGCACTCCAGTTCGACGTGCGCGAGACGAAACGTGTGCACGTGCTCGATCACGGCTGAACCTCCGGGTCGGTGTCGAGCCGCTGGTGCAACCAAGGGAGATGCAGGGCCCGGACACGGTCGGCGAACGTTGGGTCGATCATCAAACGCCGGGCGACCGCACGGGCCTGGTCCCGCTGGTCGCGCAGCTCGCGACGACTGTTCAGGCGTCTCTCGGTCCACTCCCGCGCATGCATGCTTAGCAGCGGGACGACCCACGGATACCACTCGCAGACCTCATCCTGAGAGACCCCGTGCTCGCCGCCGAACCACAGGTGCGCGGCGGCCTTGCGACCTTCTTCGCGGTCGGCGGTCAGCTGCTCGATCTCCAGCATCAGCTCAACGCGGTCGTCGATGCACTCCCCGACCAAGTGAGGCTGCCTGCGAAGTTGCTCGCGGATGCGCTCGACCCGCTCAGCAGCGCCCTCCATCGTCTGCTCCGGCTGTGCTTGGGCCTCGGGCGACGTCGGGCCGTTGCCGCGCCGCGGGCCGATTCCGGACGGCAGCTCGTCGGACGCCGGCAGCCGCCGCTGCCCGGTGTCACCGGCGTCGACCTCCCGCTCCAGCAGCTCCTGGCGGCTCCGCGGCTGCTGCTGCCCGTGCTCAGCCTTGTGCAGCGCCAGCGTCTGGCGTCCCCAGCGGCGGACGTCGTGAGGGTTCTCGACTGTGTCGGCGGCTGACCGGAGGGAGTCCAGCAACCAGTCGCGTTCAGCCGTCAGCTCCATCAGCCTCCGTCCGGCCTCACCGGCCTGCTGCTCCAGCCGTCCCTTGCACAGCTCGACCTCTTCGGTCAGGTCGAGAAGGCGGGCAGCCTGTGCGCCCCAGCCGCGGTCGCGGAGCTCGTCACCGGTCAGCCCCATCCCGTCCCGGAGCTCCTGCACGCGCGTGGTCAATCGCGCGATCTCAGCCCTCATCTTGGCTTTGCGGCGCCGGTCGTCCTCCGCGGTCGTGATGAGCCGCCGGTTCTCCTCGCGCAGCCGGGCCAGCTCACGGGCCAGCCAAGTGTCGATGACCTGCTGCTCTCCCGTATCCGGAGGCACCGTCCCGGCCGCGGCTGCTGCGGCGGGCGCCGCGTCCGTGTCGCCGTGCGTCTGGACAGGGCGGCGCCCATCAGCGCTGTCAGCTGTGCTGTGTGTCGCAGGACCGGCCGCTCCCGCCGTGCGCCCGGAGCCCATCTCACGCCGATCGGTCATGGCCCCACCCGTCGCGTTGCCCGGCGCTGGGGCTGGTGGCGCAGGATCGGCACGACGGCCGCCACAGCAGCCGCGTCACCACGGCCTGGCGGGCGAGCCCGGCGGTCGCAGGACCGTTCGGCCCCTACACGGTGGCTGTCGTAGCCGCTGCCGTCGCCGGCGAGCAACTGGGCATTCAACTGGTGTGCACCTCCCCTGCGCGGGGGTTGTAGTCACAGTGACTACGTCTGGTGTGCCGCTCGACAAGTCTCTCATCCGCCAGTGACAGGCGGCGCATCATCGTCGAGGAGTCGGTCCGCGGGCAGCGCCCGTCGCAGGGCAGTAGTCGAGGACGGTTGATCCCGTCGAACCGGGTGCAGGAATCGGACGGTGTCGCTCCTCCGGGCCCGGCCGCTGTGCACGTCTTCCCTCAGGGACGTGATGACGGCCAGTGGCTCGGCGGCGCTGTGCCGGTCGAGGTCAAGCGGGCAGCGCGTCGAGGGGCCTCGCGGAGACCGGGCTAGTTGGGGTCCTCGGCTAGGACGGTCTGGACGTCCTTGCGGGCCGCTGCCTTGCGGTTGACGGCCAGGTTCACGGTCGCCCGCTCGAGCAGCGCGCGGTGGCGGATGGACGCGGGCCGTGCCTTGACGCGGAAGGCTTCCTTGAGCGCCTCGCGGGCCGGGTCCTGGTAGCCGAGCTGGCCGAAGGCACGGCCCCGCAGGACGAGCAGCAGCGCGGTGGCGTCGTCGACGTTGGTCAGCCCGGTGGTCAGGTCGACGACGTCCTGGTCGCGGCCTGCATCGGAGTACAGCTCAGCGAGCGACAGCGCGGCCGGTGCTGTGGGCTCCAAGCTCTCCACGACGGCGATCGCGGGCTGCAGGTCACCGGCGGCCTGATGCAGCTCGGCGAGCGCGAGCGGCGCGGCCTGCTCAGTCAGCTCCAGGTACGCGGTGACCCCGGCGGCGATCTCGACCGGGAAGGTCGGCCGGTCAGGTACTTAGCCGCGAACGCATGACGGCCTGATCGTGCCCAGTGATCGGCCGCTGCCGGAGGTCCTGGCCGACCTGCAGCGGCACGTGAGGCTCGGGCAGGCCCCGCACCCCTGACTGGTGCTCAGGCAGGAGCGGCTCTGCGCGTGCTGAGCGGCAGCGCAGGGGCTGGCGGGCGAACCTGGCTCGAGCACCGACGTCGCGGCGATCGCTCCCGCGGCCCTTGCGACAGCAGGAGAGCGCGGCCACCACGAGCCACGCGGCCTACGAGGCAGGGCGACAGGCCGGGCCGACGCTTCTTGAGCGTGCGACCCCCCGATCGGGGGGTGAGTTCCCCCCGCTGCGCCCGCAGCACCCCCCGGGTGTGGCCTGGACCACGCAACACGACGGCCACAAAGTGGCGCTTGCCACCCTTCGACCCGGATCGAGCCGACATGACCCTGCAGTTCGACGGTGCCCCCGCGGCACCGACCACGAACGTGGATGCGCCTGTCCTCAAGCAACAGGCGCCTGCGGCGCCGCCGTTGACGGGCGCGCCCGCACCCCGTCGGGTGAAGGCGAAGCGCAGCGGCCCGGGCGTCCTGGTGCGCGGCCTCAACGAGACCGGCGAGATGGTGCTGCTGCTGGGCGAGGTCATCAAGACCGGTGTCATGCAGCCGCGGGGCTACTGGGGTGACGTCCGCGACGTCATGGCCGACATCCTCCGCAAGTGCTGGTTCCCGATGATCGTCAGCACCTTGGCCTTCGGGCTCGGGCGCTCCGGGTCTGCAGGGCGGCAACCTCTTCAGCCTGTTCGGCATCCCAGAGCGACTCGGCAGCTTCTTCATCATGGCCAGCGTCCGCGAGTTCGCGCCGTGGATCAACGCCATGGTGGTCGCCGGTGTCATCGGCACGGCGATCACGGCGGACCTCGGCGCACGACGGATCCGCGAGGAGATCGACGCGATGGAGGTCCTCGGGATCGACCCCGTCCGCAGCCTCGTCCTGCCTCGCGTCATCGCCCTGTTCATCATCACGGGCGCCCTCGACCTCGTCGCGCTGAGCTTCGGCATCGCCGGCGGGTGGATCGCCTCGGTGCCGCTGCTGGGCGCCACCAGCGGTGGCTTCTTCGCCAACTTCTTCGCCAACGCCACCGTCACGGACCTGTGGGGCAGCGTCCTGAAGACGGCCATCTTCGGCCTCATCATCGCGATCGTCTGCTGCTACAAGGGCCTCAACGCCAAGGGTGGGCCCGCCGGCGTGGGACGCGCGGTCAACCAGGCCGTGGTCATCGCCTTCGCCGCCGATCTGGATCTTCAACTACGTCTTCACGACGATCCTGCTCGGCCTGAACCCGGAGATGCAGGTCTTCAAGTGACGCTCCTCGACGAGACCCGCCGCTCCGCCAAGCCCGCGAGCCGAGCGCCCCAAAGCGTCCCCGACGTCGAGCTGACGCCGCCGCGTCCTCGGCAGCCAGATCAAGCACCTCGCCGAGGTGACGGCCGACATCACGCGCTTCGGCCTCTCCAGTCGGCCGGCGGGTGCCGGACCTGCGCGCCTACCCGAGCGAGGTCGTGCGCCAGGCCGCCGTCCTGATCCTGTCCAGCGGCCTGATCATCTGGCTCATGCAGTTCGTCATCGGAGCGCAGTGCGGCATCGAGGGCAACTACACCCTCAAGCAGATCGGCGCGCCGCTCTACTCCGGCATCTTCACCGCCTGGTGCGCGATCCGCGAGATGGCGCCGTACATGTGGGGCTACATCCTCGCTGCCAAGGTCGGCTGCGGCCTGGTCGCCGAGCTCGGCTCGATGCGCATCAGCGACGAGATCGACGCCATGGAGGTCATGGGCGTCGGACTCGAAGACCTACCTCGTGGCCACCCGCCTCGTCGCCGCGCTGGATGGCGATGCCGTTCCTCTACATCGTCGGTCTCGGCGTCATGTACATCGCCGAGTACCTCGTGGTCGTCGTGCAGTTCGGCGAGGTGTCGCCGGGCGGCTACGACTTCATCTTCTGGCTGTACCAGAACCCGCTCGACCTGATCTTCAGCCTCGATCGAAGATGATGGTCATGGGCACCGTCGATCGTCTTCGTCGGCTGCTACTACGGCTACAACGCCACGCGGCGGACCGGTCGGCGTCGGCAAGACACCGCGAACTCGATGATGGTCAACATGGTGCTGATCCACGTGATCGGCGTCCTCGGAACGCAGCTGTTCTGGGGCCTGAGCCCGAACGCACCCATCGCCAACTAGGCTGCGCGAGCTCCGCCGCTGACCACCGCCTGACCGACCCCCTGGCTCGCTGTGCCCGAGACCGTGGAGCACCCGTGAGCATCGCTCCCCCCGAGACCAACGGTCGCCGTCCAGGTGCGACGACGTGCACAAGGCGTTCGGCGGCTTCAAGGTCCTGCAGCGGCCTGACCATCGCCTTCGTCGACGACGCCATCACCACCGTCCTCGGCCCGTCGGGCACCGGCAAGAGCGTGCTGCTCAAGCACCTGGTCGGTCTGCTCGAGCCGGACCAGGGCGAGGTCCGCGTCTTCGGCCAGGACATCTGCGAGATCACGGAGAAGGAGCGCTACGAGCTGCGCAAGCGCTTCGGTGTGCTGTTCCAGGACGGTGCGCTGTTCGGCTCGATGAACATCTACGACAACGTCGCCTTCCCGCTGCGCAAGCACACCGACATGCCCGAGGACGAGATCGGGAGCTCGTCATGCAGCCGCATGGCCGAGGTCGGCCTCGAGGCAGCAGCGGCGCAAGTTCGCCGAACGAGGTCTCCGGCGGCATGCGCAAGCGCGCCGGCTTCGCCCGGGCGCTGGTGCTCAACCCCGACGATCGTGCTCTTCGACGAGCCCGACTCCGGCCTGGACCCGGTGCGCACCAGCCTGCTGAACGACCTCATCCTCGACATGCACGCCGAGCACGGCGGGCACCTACCTGCTCGTCACCCACAACATCCCGACCGACGCGCAAGGTCAGCGACTACGTCGGCCTGATCTGGCAGGGCAAGCTCGTCCACTACGGCCCGACGCGAGGAGGCCTTCGACTCCGAGGACCCCTTCGTGCGGCAGTTCCTCGCCGGCGACGTCCGCCGGCCCGCTGGGGATGGACTGAGATGGCGTTGCTCAAGGGGCGCCGGGGCCCGGTCGTCGTGGGCGCCGCGGGGATCGCCGTCCTGCTCGTGGCCGGCCAGGCCGCGGCGGGCGGGCTGCCGGGCGGGGACGACTACGAGTTGACGGTCGTCATGCCGTCGGCGCCCAACCTGGTCAAGGGCGGCAAGGTCGAGGTCGACGGCGCCGACGCCGGACGCGTCAAGGACCTCGAGGTGCGTGACGGCCAGGCCCTCGTCACCGTCAGCATCACGGACGAGTACGCCCCGCTCCCGACCGGCACCAAGGCCCGCATCGAGTGGAAGGCGCTGCTCGGCGAGCGGACCCTCGTGATCCTGCCCGGCCCCGCGACCAACCCGGACCTCCCCTCTCGCGGTCGCGTCGAGGGCACGGGGCAGCGGGTCGAGCTCGACCAGCTGCTCGCGGCTCTCGACGCGCCGACGAGGGCGAAGCTGCAGGGCCTCAGCCAGAACCTCGCCGCGACGCTCGGTGGGAGCGAGGACGACGTCAACGGCACGCTGAAGACCGCCGCCCCCGTTGTGCAGGCGCTCGGCGACATCGCTGCTTCCGTCGGCCGTGACGGTACGGCCCTCAAGAGCCTCGTCACCCGGCTGCGACAGGTCACCGACGTCACGACGGCGCGGCGCCAGGACGTCCGCGACGTGGTGGCCGACCTCACAGCCCTGTCGCAGCGGACCGCGCAGGAGCGCTCGAGCCTGGACGACACCCTGCAGGCGCTGCCGGGGACGCTGACCCAGGCCACGAAGACGCTCGACCGCGTCCCGGCCACCGTCGCCGCGGCGGACCCGCTGCTCAAGGACGCGGCGCCGCTCGCCGCTCAGCTGCCGGCCGTGTCCGCCGACCTCCGGCCCCTGCTGCAGGACCTCCGGCCGGCCCTGCAGGACCTGCGCCCCGCCCTGACCCAGCTGTCGACGGTCCTCAAGAGCACCCCGGGCCTGCTCGACGGCGCGAACGCCGTGCTGCCGGGCCTCACGCAGGTGACCAAGGGCGGCCTGCCCGCGCTCGACTTCCTGCGGCCGTACACACCGGAAGCCGCCGGGTGGCTCGCCAACTGGGGCTCGTCGACCGCGAACTACGACGTGTACGGCAACTACACGCGCATCTACGTGCAGGCCGGTGCCAGCAGCCTGAACGAGTCACCCGGCATCGCGGGGCCTGCCCTCGGCGACCTCGGCCTCGTGAAGACCAACCCTCAGCGCCAGCCCGGTGAGCTCGAGGGTCAGCCCTGGACCGACGCGAACGGGACCCCGATCCGATGAAGCGACCTCTCAGCCGGCTGCTGCCGGCAGACCGGAGGCAGGCCCCGGTGCTCGGCGTCGCCGCGGTAGCGGTGCTCGCCCTGAGCGTCGGCGCCTCCGCCAAGAACGTCCAGCACGACGAGGCGCTCAGCCTGACCGCCGTCTTCTCCGATGCCAGCGCCCTGATCCCCGGCAACGAGGTCAAGGTCGGCGGCGTGACCGCGGGCAAGGTCGACAGGATCG
Organism: uncultured Actinomycetota bacterium; assembly: GCA_963761655.1. Lineage (GTDB taxonomy): Bacteria > Actinomycetota > Actinomycetes > Mycobacteriales > SCTD01 > RYN-122. The sequence goes on along the minus strand of CAVXHI010000011.1, from coordinate 146,731 downwards.
ACCTCGTGGGAGGCAAGGCCGTGATGCGGTTCAGCATCGCGCCCGAGTTCCTGCCGGTGCACCGTGACGCCAAGGCGATCATCAAGCCGGTGAGCCTGCTGGGCGAGCGCTACGTCGACCTCGACCCGGGGAGCGACGCCGCCCCTCTTCTGGAGGACGGCTCCGAGCTGCCCACGACGCAGACCGGCCGGCTCGCGGACCTCGACGAGGTCCTCGACGTCGTGGACAAGCCCACCGGCGAGGCCCTCGCGGCGACCCTGACGACGCTCGGCCTCGGCGTGCGGGGCAACGGCGCAGCAGCCGACAAGGCGCTGACGATGCTGCCGGGAGCGCTCAAGGACACGGACAAGCTCGTCTCCATCCTCCAGCAGCAGAACGGGACGCTCAACCAGCTGGTCGACGCCGTCACCCCGGTCACCGCTGCCCTCGACACCGAGCGCGGCCAGCGCCTCGACGGGCTCGTCGACAACGCCGGTCAGCTGCTCGGCGCGACGGCCGCCGAGCAGAAGGCCCTCGAGCAGTCGCTGCAGGCGCTGCCGGCCACGCTGCGCGAAGCGCGGGCACGCCTGGCGAGCCTGTCCGGGACGGCCGACCAGGCGACGCCGCTCCTGCAGGACGTCCGGCCCGTCACCACCGACATCCGCCAGATCAGCACTGAGCTGAGCGAGCTCGGCAAGGCAGCGGACCCCGCGCTGGCGCGGCTCCAGCCCGTGCTGCAGAAGGCGCAGCAGCTGATCACGCAGGCCCGACCCGTCGCGGCCGACCTGGCTGCCGCGGCGCCCAAGGCGAAGTCCGCCGCCGACGACGCCCGCCCCGTGGTCCTCGGCCTCATCGGTGACGACCAGAAGCTCTCCAACCTGCTGGACTTCATCCGCAACTGGGCGCTGACCACCAACGGCGAGGACGGCCTGAGCCACTACTTCCGCGCCCACGCGATCGTCAGCGAGGAGACCCTGATGGGGCCGGTCCCGGTCGACACACCGGTCAAGGGCATCACCAAGGACCTGCCCGGCTCCTCCGCGAAGGCACCCGCCGCTGCGGCTCTCCCGAAGCTGCCCAAGCTCCCCCTGCTCGACCCTGAGAGCGCGACGGGCCTGACCGTCGAGCAGGAGCGCAACCTGCTCGGCACCCTGCTGGGAGGACGTCGATGAGCCTCAACAAGGCGACCGTCGCCGGGACCTCCGTCCTCGCCGCGTTCGCGCTCAGCCTGGGCATCGCCTTCACGTCAAGCAGGGGCCTGGTCGGCAAGACCTACACGACGGTCGACGTCGCCTTCGACGACATCGGCCCGGCGCTGCGAGCCGGCAACGACGTCCGCGTCAACGGAGTCCGTGTCGGTCAGGTGCGCGACATCTTCGGCAAGGACGGGAAGTCCCACCTGCTCCTGCAGCTCGACGGGAAGCGCGCCGTCTACCGCGACGCGACCGCCTACGTCGACGCCCGCAGCGCGCTGGGGCAGAAGCTCGTCCAGCTGGACCCGGGCACGCCGGCCGCCGGCGTGCTGCCGAAGGGGGCCGTCCTCGAGCCGGGCCCCGCCGGCAACGCCACCGACCTCGACGCGCTCCTCGACGTGCTCGACCAGCCGACCCGCACGGCGGCCGCGCAGACGCTGCGGACCACCGGCGGTGGGTTGGCGCGGCACTCCGAGGACCTGAACGACGTCCTCGCCGCCAGTCCCGACCTGCTCGAGGACGGCGCGCGCGTCAGCCGCGCCCTGAGCGCACCGGAAGCGGACCTGGACACCCTGCTCAAGACGGCACGGACGCTGTCCGCGCGCCTCGACGGCAAGGACCAGCAGCTCGCCGCCCTCGTCCAGGAGCTCGACCGCAACACCGGGGCCCTGGCCGTGGACCGCGGGGCACCCGTCAAGGCGACGATCCGCGAGCTCCCGACGACGCTGGAGGAGTCGCGGCGGGCCCTGGTCAGTCTCAGGCAGCCGCTGGACGACCTGAAGGCCACTGCCGGCGGCCTGCGCGACGGCGGCGCCGCCCTCGGCGCGAGCACGTCCGACGTGCGCGCCACCCTGCGCGACCTCGTGGACCCGCTCGAGGACGTGCCCGGCGTGGCCGACCAGGCGAGCCCGGCGGTCGACGCGCTGACGTCCCTCGTCACCGACGTGCGCCCCCTCGCCCCCAAGGTGCGACGTGCGGTAACGCTCGCCGCGACGCCGCTGGACGTCCTCTCGCCGTACAGCCCGGAGGTGTCGCTGTGGTTCAAGTACGCCACCAACGCCCTGGCCGCCGGTGACAAGAACGGCCACTGGCTCCGACTGAACATCCTCGCCAACAGCGAGTCGATCTCCGGCTTCGGACCGCTCGGCACGCTGCCCGACACGATCACCGCCCGCAACCCCTACCCCGCCCCCGGCGAGGCGCAGAAGCAGACGACGTCAGGACAGGGACGATGACAGCACTCAAGGCCAGGCTGCCGCGCCTGAGCGCGCTGCAGCTCGGAACGCTCCTGCTGTCGCTCGCGGTGCTCGCGGGAGTCCTGCTGTTCAGCAAGTCCGCCCTCGCGGTCAAGCTGTCCTCCGGCGACACGATGACCGTGATGGCCGAGCGGGACTACCGGCTCCGGGTCAACCAGAGCCGCGTGAAGGTCGCCGGTGTCCCGGTGGGCGTGGTCACGAAGGTCGAGAAGGCGGGCGAGAACGCCCGCGTCACGGTCAAGCTGCGCGACGGCGCCCTCGGCAAGCTCGGGACCAGCCCGAGCGCCGCCATCCGGCCCACCACGCTCCTCGGCGGCAACTACTACGTCGCCCTCAGCCCCGGCGGCGACCCCGGCCGCCCCGCGGGCAGCCTCATCCCGGTCGAGCGCACCACCGTTCCTGTCGAGCTCGACCGCGTGCTCGAGCAGGTGGGACCGGAGCAGCGCAAGGGGATCCAGACCGCGATCAGCCAGCTCGACGGAGCGACCACTCCTCGTGGGGCAGCGGCCGTCAAGGAGCTCGCCAGCGGCGCGCCTGAGACGCTGATGCCGGCGGGAGAGGTGCTGCAGGCACTGCGTGGGACGGAGCCGACGGACGACCTGTCCGACCTCGTCACGGGGCTCGAGACGACCGCCCGCGCCCTCGCGCAGGAGCAGGGGCAGCTGGACGGCATGCTCCGGGCCGGCTCGGGTGCGACCGGCGTCCTGTCCGCGCAGCGGGACGCGCTCGCCCGCACCATCGCCGAGGCACCGAGCACGCTGGACACCACCCGCGCCGCGCTCGTCCGGCTCGACAGCACGCTCACCAAGGTGCAGCAGACCGCACCGCGGCTGCGGGACACCATGACGGAGGGCGCGCGGCTGCTCACCGCCGCCCGTCCCGTCCTCGCCGAGGCCCGGCCGGTCGTCGCCGACGTGCGCCTGCTGGCCCGCGACCTCCGGCCACTCCTGATCGACAGCGTCCCTGTCGTCGAGCAGGCGGACCAGATCACCGACGACGTCCGCGGCCCGACGATCGACCGCCTGCGCGGACCGGTGCTGAGCGCGGTCCTCAGCCCGTACCGAGGCAAGACGCCGCTCTACCAGGAGCTCGGCTACATGCTCGCCGGCCTCGGGTCGACGGCGAAGATGACGGACGCCAACGGCGCCACCATCGCGTTCCAGCCCGGTCCGGGTCTCCAGAGCGTCGGCGGCGTCCCGCCGCTGCCCGTCGACGCCCTGTTCCGCGACCTCCTCGGCCTCGGAAGGACCACGCCGTGAGCAGCAGCCGCGTCAAGACCCTCATGGAGGGCATCCGCCGCACCCCGGGTCTGCGCCGGGACACCGCCGTCCTCGCCGGGCTCGCCGTCCTCGGGCTCGCGAGCGGCGGGTACATCCTGAGCCAGCAGCGGCTCGCCCTCCCGTGGAACGACACCTTCACCTTCGCTGCCGACTTCACCGAGGCGCCGGGCATCAGCCCGGGCAACGGCCAGGAGGTCCGCATGGCGGGCGTCACCGTCGGTGACATCACGAAGGCCACCGTGACGAAGTCCGGGAAGGCGCGGCTGACCTTCAGCATCGACCCGGACAAGGGCAGCGAGGTCTACGACAACGCCCGCCTCGTCCTGCGCCCGAAGAGCCCGCTCAACGAGATGTACGTCGAGGTCGCAGCCGGCGGCGCTCCTGGCAAGCCGCTGCGCCAGGGCGGCGTCATCCCGGACGCCCAGACCGAGGACCCCGAGCAGGTCGACGAGGTGCTCCAGCACCTCGACGAGCAGTCGCGCACCGCGGTCGGCAGCCTGCTCGCGGAGGCCGACGTCGCCCTGGCGCACGCCGCCGTCGCCCTGCCCCCGGGCGTCGAGGCAGCCGACGGCACTCTGACGTCCCTGCAGCCCGTCGTCGTCGAGCTGACGAAGCGCAGGGAGAACATCCGCAAGCTCGTGACCTCGCTCAGCGACATCGCGAAGGTGGCCGGGAGCGACGACGCCCGCCTGGCCGCTCTGGTGCGTGACTCGCGCAGCACCCTGGCGGTCCTGGACCGCAGCGACGCGCAGCTGGACGCCTCACTCGCCGAGCTGCCGGGCGTCACCGCAGAGCTCAAGCGCGCGACGAGCTCGGTCAGCGCCCTCAGCGAGGAGCTGGACCCGGCCCTCGACGCCCTCAGCGGCGCGGGGAAGGAGCTGCCCGCCGCGCTCGTGCAACTGCGATCGACCGTCGGACGGCTGGACACGACCCTGGACGCCGCCGGCCCGCTAGCACGGCAGGCCCGGCCTCTCGTCGCCGACCTCAAGCCCGTGGTCGCCGACCTGCGCCCGATCCTCGACGACGTGCAGGCGGTGACCAACCGGGCTGACGTCTCGACGGCGCAGCTCGTCAAGTACCTGCCGGACGTCAAGGACTTCGTCTACAACACGACCAGCGTCGTGAGCCTCGAGGACGCCAACGGCGGCATCCTGCGCGGCCTGTTCGAGCTCAGCGACAACTCGCTCCCCGTCGCCCTGCCCAGCACGACCGCGAAGAAGGGCACGACCCGATGAGGATCCCCGCCGCCAGCCTGCCGAAGGTGCGCCTGGGCGTGGTCCTGGCCTTCCTGCTGGCCTGTCTCGCGTTCTTCCTGTTCATGTGGGTCCGCATGGGCGGGCAGCTGGGGCCCCTGACGGACGGGTACCGGGTCGCTGCCTCCGTCTCGGACGTGCAGAACCTGGCCTACGACTCCGATGTCCGCGTCGCCGGCATCCGGGCCGGCAAGGTCCGCGAGCTCGAGACCCGCGACGGCAAGGCTCGTGTCGTGATGCAGCTCGACGACGACACCGCACCCCTGCACGAGGGGGCGACGCTTCGCCTGCGCAGCAAGACCCTCATCGAGGAGTCCTACCTCGAGCTCGTCGACGGGACCGGCAAGGCCATCGAGGACGGGGGCAGCCTCCCCGTCGCCGCGGAGCAGACCTCCGTCCAGCTCGACGACGTCCTGCGCTCGCTCGACCCCAAGACCCGCACCGCCCTGCAGCAGACGATCCAGTCCATGGACAAGAGCACCGCGGGCCGGAGTCAGGACCTGGACGCCCTGCTCGCCGGTGCGGGTGACGTCGGCAGGGAGGGCGCGACCACGCTCGATGCGCTCGCCGCGCAGTCGGCCGACCTCACGGCCCTGTCGCGCCAGACCGCCGTCCTGCTGAGCGCCCTCGACGGCGGGCAGGGCGACGTGACCCGCCTCGTGGAGTCCGCGCAGGCGCTGTCGAGCGTGATGGCCGCCCGGTCCTCCGACGTCGAGTCCTCGGTGCGCGCCCTGCCTGCGCTCACCACCTCTGCCACCAAGGCCACGAGGCAGCTGCAGCAGCTGGCCACGACGCTGCGTCCCGTGGCCGCCGACCTCCGGCGTGCGGCGCCGCAGCTCGACGCCGCACTCCTCGAGCTCCCGGCGACCGCGAAGGAGCTCCGGACCTCGGTGCCCGCCCTGCAGTCGGTGCTCGACAACGCCCCGGCCACCCTGACCCGCACGCCGCGCTTCGCCCAGCAGGGACGGGCGCTCGTCCCGCCGGCCCGGGTCGCCCTCGCCGACCTCAACCCGATGCTGGCGTACCTGCAGCCCTACGGCGCCGATCTCGGGGCCTTCTTCTCCAACTTCTCGGCCAACCTGCGGCAGTCGGACGCGAACGGCCACTACCTGCGGGTCTTCTCGATCGCCAACGAGCAGTCCCTGCGTTCGCTGCCCTACACGACGAACGTCGGCGCCCTGGACAAGTCGAACGCCTACCCGCGGCCCGGTCAGGCCGCGTCCCCCGGGCCGTTCACGGGCACCTACACCCGGGTGGTCGAGGAGCGTCCGTGACCTCTGCCGCACCGGAGGGCCGGACGGGGAGGCGAGCTCTCCGCCCGGTCCTCCGGCTGCTCAGCGCCGTCCTGCTCGTCGGCCTCGTCGTCGTCGGGCTCCTGCGGCTCGAGGTCGACACGGGCATCCGGTCCTTCCTGCCGACCGGGGCCGACAGCGCCGACGACCTGCGGGACCTGCAGAGCTCGTTCGGGGGAGATCCCGTCGTCGTGCTCCTGACCGGCCCGGCCGACGGGTCCATGCTCTCGCCCGAGGTGCTGCCGGCCCTGCTGCGCCTGGAGGGGGAGCTCGCCGGGTTGAAGGACGTCGCCGTGGTCTACGGACCCGCGACCGCTCTCAACCAGGTGGCGGTCCAGACGCAGCAGCTGCTGGCGACGGTCAGCGGGCGGCGCGACGGGCTCCGGGACAGCGCTCGGAAGAAGGCACAGGACGCCGGGGCCTCGCCGCAGGCGGTCGAGCAGGCAGGAGAACGGGCCACTGCCGCCTTCGACCGCCGGTACGGGGCCCTGCTCACCGCCGGCCTCGACGCCGGCCTCCCGACGCTCAGCAACGCGAGCTTCGTGAAGTCCGTCGCGTACGGCGCAGACGGCAGACCACGTCCGCAGTACCGGTTCGTGCTGCCGTCCCCGCGCAGTGCCGCCGTCCTGGTGCGTCCGCGCGAGGAGCTCGACCAGCTCGACACCGAGGTGCTGGCTCGGGCCGTGCGGAGCGCCGCGCGCAAGGCCGACCTGGGCGGCGCACAGGTCCGGGTCACGGGGACACCGGTCCTGTCGGCCGCGCTCGCCGACACCGTCCGCCGCGAGCTGCCGACCCTGGGCGCGCTCGCCGTGGCGCTGGTCGCCCTCGTCCTGTTCGTGAGCGGCCGCGTCCGGCGTCGGCGGCGGCTCCTGCCGCTGCTAGCCGCGGTCATCGCCACAGCGGTCACGCTCGCCGTCCTCGGCCTGCTCGGTGTGCCCTTGTCGCTGGGCATGCTGGCCCTCATGCCGATCCTCATCGGCATCGGCAACAACTACCCCGTCTACCTCGCCGGGACCCCCGACCGTCGGGTGGTTGTCGTGGTCGGAGCGGCGAGCGCTGCCGCGTTCGGCTCGCTCGGGCTGTCCCCGCTGCCCTTCGTGCGCGGACTCGGACTGGCGCTCTGCCTCGGTGTGCTGGCGTCGCTCGCTGTGGCGCTGGCCGCGACGCCGCGGCCGGACGGAGACCAGGTTGACCTACCCGTCCAGCCGCAGCCCGACCCGCACCGGTCGCGCGGGCGGGCCCTGCTGCCCCTGCTCCTCGTGGGTGTGGTCGTCGCCGGCGCCGGCTGGTGGCAGCTGCCGTCGCTCACGGTCGAAGCGAGCCCGCAGAGCACCGCGCGAGGGCTGCCCGCTGTCGCCGAGGCGCAGGAGGCCGAGCGCGTCCTCGGCGCCACAGGCGAGGTGGCTGTCGTCCTGCGTGCGCCCGACGTGCTGTCGCCGGAGGCACTGGCGTGGAGCCGGAGCGCAGAGGCGGCGCTGGTCGTCCAGCTGGGTGACCGGCTCCGCGTCCTGGCCAGCCCGGAGACGTTCCTGGGCTTCCTCGGACCGGATCCCACCGTGCCGCAGGTCCTCGCTGCCGCCGACCTGGTGCCGCCGTACCTGCTGGGCGCCGTCGTGCGCAGCGACCGGCGCGAGTCCGTGCTGACGCTCGGCGTGCGGATCGCCGACCTCGGCCAGGTGCAGGCCCTGCTGACCGACGTGCGGCGCGTGCTGCCACCGCCCCCAAGCGGCGCCACGGTCTCCCTGGCAGGGCTCCCGGTCGTCGCCGTCGAGGGGTACGACGGGCTGACGCGCGACCGTCTCCTGCCGAACGTGCTCGCCCTGCTGGTCCTGACCGGGGTCGCCGCCGTCGGGCTTCCGCGCCGCCGCGACGCCCTCTGGGCACTGCTCGCCGCAGCGCTCGCCGCCGGGTGGGGCTTCGCGGGACTCGCGGCGACGGGCGTCGGCGTCTCGCCGCTCACGACCTCGCTCGGTGCCCTCGTGGCTGCCGTGGGCTGCGAGTTCACCCTGCTCGGCCTGTACGGAGGACGGTCCGGGCACCGCGGGGTCCACCGGGCGGTCGTCGTCGCGGCGGCCACCGGCGCCGCAGGCTTCCTCGCCCTGCTGGCGAGCGACCTGCGCGTGATCCAGGAGTTCGGCCTCGTGCTCGTAGGCTCCCTCGTCCTCGCCTACGCCAGCTCGGCGCTCGTGGTGGCTGCGGCTGCTCGGCGGCCGCGCGGCTCCACCGACCAGGAAGGCGCGTCCCTGTGCACAACGACCCCGGAGCCCCAGTTGGCGGCCCGGTGACCCCCGGTACGACGACCGACGAGGAGATCGGCAGCGCGCAGGGTCCGGTGGACGAGGCAGGCGGCGAGGCGGAGCAGGTCACGCACTCGACGCCCGACGGGCAGGACGGCAGCCACGTCCTCGTCGAAGCAGCCTCCGCGCTCCCGGGGCCTACGCCGGCAGCGGCGCCCCTGCAGCCACCGTCGGCAGTGGTCGAGCCACCGGTCGGCGAGCAGGCGCAGCAGCAGGAGGGCCTGCCCGACTCCCCGCTGCCAGACGACCCGGCGGTCGAGGAGGAGAGCCTTGCTGCTGTTGGCGGACCGGCCAGTTCTGCGGCCGAGCAGCCGCACGAGACCGAGCCGGCCGCTCCCGGCCAGGCGCGCCGTCCCCGTCGAACCCTGGTGGCTGCTGCGCTGGCTGCCGTGCTGATCGCCGTGGGCGTGGGGGGGCTGCTGCGCTGGGCGCCGTGGGCGGGGCTGCCGGACGACGCGGCCTTCCAGGTGGGCGACACGGTCGTGACCGACGCCGACGTGCAGCGGCGGACCGACGTCCTGCGCGCGCTGTACGGCGTGCAGGTCCCCGAGGACGCACCCGGGCTCGACCGCTTCCGGCGCGACACGGCCAAGGCGATGGCCATCAGCGTGGTCCTCGACGACCTGGCCCGCGAGAAGAAGATCGCGATCGCGGACAAGACGGTGAGCGACGCCCTCGACCGGTTCCTGGCGCAGCGGTACCCGCAGGGCGGCCGGGCCGCGTACGTGCAGGCGCTGGCGGCGCAGGGAGTGGGGGAGAAGGACGTCCTCGCCGAGATCCGTCGGCAGCTCGTCGTCCGCGACCTCTTCGACCGGACGACGAAGGACGTCGCGGTCTCGGACGCCGAGCTCCGCAAGGTGTTCGACGCCGACCCGGCGAAGTACGCCCAGCAGCAGCAGCGCCAGTTGCGGCACATCGTCGTCGCTGACCAGACGGTGGCGCAGGCCGTGCTGCGGCGCCTCCGTGCGGGGCAGCCTTTCGCGGCCGTCGCTGCCCAGGTGTCGCTCGACGGCAGCACGAAGGGCAAGGGTGGGGACCTCGGGCTGGTGACCGCCGCCGAGCTCGACCCCGCGTTCGCCAAGGCCGCGTTCGCGGTAGCGCAGGGATCGCTGTTCGGTCCCGTCCAGACGCCGCTCGGATGGCACGTGGGCAAGGTCGACCGCGTCGTCCCGGGGGCAGCCAGCACGTTCGAGCAGGTGCGATCGCAGCTGCGTGAACAGCAGGAGACCGAGCGGGCGGTGGCGGTGTGGCGCGACTACATCACCGCGCGCGTGGCGGACGCCGACGTGGAGTACGCGGCCGACTACCGACCGGCCGACCCGCGGCCCGACGTCGGCACTCCCGGTACCGACGGGCCCAGCCCGAGCCCGAGCCCGAGACGCTGACGTGCAGGACTCGGCCGGGGCCACCGTGGTCACCACCGCGGTGGTGGTCCTCGTCGCCCTCGTGCTGCTCGGACTCGGCCTGTGGGGCTGGCGCAACGCGCCGGTGCTCGCGCCGGCGGTCCTCGACGAGGACGAGCGGTACCTGCGCACGCGCATGCTGCGCCGTGGCAGCGTCGCGTGCGGCGCGGCAGGGGTCTGTCTGCTCGCTGCCACGGTGGTGGGACTCACACGGCCCTGAGCTGCCTCAGTCCTCCAGCAGGCCGCGCTGCGACGCCGCCGCGACCGTCTCCGCGCGGGTGTGCGTGCCCAGGTCGCGCATGATCTTGCTCAGGTACTCCTTCACGGTCCACGGAGACAGGTGCATCTCCGCGCCGATCTCGCGGTTGGTCATCCCCTCGGCCACCAGCCGGAGCAGCTTCCGGTCCTGCGGGCTGCGCGCGCCGGCCTTGGGGCGCAGGACGCCCTCGGCCACCCGCTCGTCGAGCACCAGGTTCCCGTCACGCACCGCCTCGAGCCGGTCGACGAGCTGCTTCATCGCGATGTCCTTGAGCAGGTATCCGGACGCACCGGCTTCGATGGCCCGGGCGGCGGCACGCGGGTCCTCGTTGCTGGTCAGGATCGCCACCCGGCTCTCGGGCGACAGCTCGCGGCAGCGGGCGACGACGTCCAGACCGGTGAGGTCACCCCCGAGGCGCAGGTCGACGAGACAGACAGCGGGCCTGGTGCGCTCGACCTCCACGAGGTAGTCGTCAGCGGACGTCCGGCTGACGACGACATCGACTCCGTACCGCTCCAGGCCACGGATCAGCCCCTCCAGCACCACTTCGTGATCGTCGAGCACCGCGACGGTCAGGGTCACGAGGTCATCCCGGTGGGAACCGAGGTCGTTACCTGGAGGCCCTGCAGCCGCGTGGACGTCGACAGCCAGAGGCGCCCTCCGACGCGGATGGTCTGCTGCTTCAGGCTGGCCAGCCCGAACCCGGCCCGGCGGTCGCGCTCCTCGCCGGCGACGGCGAGCGCGCGGCGGAGCGCGCGGGGGTCGGCCACTCCGTCGTCGTGCACCTCGACCATCCACCACTGCTCACTACGGCGGACGACGACCGTCACCTCCGTGGCCTGAGCGTGCTTGACGACGTTGGCGAGCCCTTCACGGACCGTGCGCACCAGCACGTCGAGCGCCTCGCTGGCCGGCGACCGCCCCTCGCCGCGGACCTGGAGGTCGACGCCGATGCCAGAACGCCGGAAGAACTCGTCCACGACGACCCGGACCTCCGTCAGCCACGGCTCCATGGTGGCGTCAGGTGCGGCGGGACTCGCGATGCCGACCGGGGAGACGTCCGAGGTCGCAGCCTGCGGCTCCTGCGTGAGCTCGAAGAGAGCGGCCCGCAGCTGCTGGCTGCTCAGGGCAACGTCCTGCTGCGCCCGGAGGATGTGGTCGCGCGCGGCCCTCGGCAGGCGGGGGACGGCCAGCGCCTCCTGCAGCGCCAGGTCGACGGCGAAGAGCATCTGCGTCACACCGTCGTGCAACCCGGTGGCCATGCGGCTGCGCTCGAGAACGGCGGCGAGCACCCGGCTGTCCTCCGCCAGGATCGCGTTCTGCAGGACGAGCGCGGCGACGTCGGTGAAGTCGAGCAGTGCCTGCAGCTCGTCCGCCGACGGCTCGAACGTCCTGCCCGCGCGGTCGACGAACACCAGCCCCTGGAGGTCGCTGGACGACGACGACGAGAGCGGGATGACCACCAACGTCCCCTTGATGTGGAACAGGTCGACGTAGTCCAGCGGAATCACCGAGGCGACGTCGCGGGGACGGAGCACGAGCGGCTCGCGCCCGGGGAGCAGGCGTGCCAGCTCGGGCACGTCGTCCAGGCTCAGGTCGATGCGCGCGACGTCGGCGGCCGACACCCCATGACCAGCTCGACCACGCAGCAGGCCGCCCTCGGCCGTGGCCACGACACAGCGGTCGTACCCGGCCACCTCGCAGGCCGCCCTGGCGACGTTCTGCAGCACCTCGGAGACCTCGACCCCGCCGACCAGCAGGCGGGCGATGTGCATGAGCCGGCCGCGCATCTCGTGGTACGTGTCGACACCGGCCGACGTCCCGAGGACCCCTACCATCGAGCGGTGTCTCCCTTCCTGCGTCTGGACTCGCCAGCGGTGGGGACGCTGATCGTCCCCTTCGGCGCGAGAGTGGCCGTCCTCGGCGCCTCGGGTGCAGGCAAGAGCACCGTGCTGCGCAGCCTGCTCGGGCTGGACCGGACGGGCGTGGCACGACACTACGACCGGGTCGTCGCTCGCAAGGCGCTCCAGGCCATGATCGGCTGGGTGCCGCAGGGAGACGGGGTGTTCCTCGACCAGACCGTCTTCGACAACGTGGCGACATTCCCGGGGGCCGATCGAGTCGACCCGGACGCGGCGCTCGACGCGCTGGACCTGGTGGCCATGGCCGACAAGGCCGCCCTGCCCGTCTCGGCGCTCAGCCTCGCCTCGCGGCGGCGCGTCGCCTTGGCCCGCGCACTCGCAGTGAGGCGACCGCTGCTCGTCATCGACGGGGAGCTCGACGCGACACTGCAGCCCCTGCTGTCCCTCGTCCTGGAGCAGGCCGACCACGTCGAGGCGGTCGTCACCGCGAGCTGTCAGATCGACGACTGGGCGAACAGGGCCGACTCCGTGGCGCTGGTCTCCGATGGCCGTGTGGTGGCCCAGGACGCCCTCGACCGGTTGCGTGAGCGCCCCGATGCAGCCGTCAAAGGAGCCCTCGCGTGGGTTTCGTGAGTGCGTCGCGGAGCCAGCCGTGACGGGCCGCCGGGAACGCAGGAGGCGTCGCGGTCCACGCTCCGCGCAGCCGATCCCGCGGACGCCCGCGCCGATGCCGGGCGCGCGCCGTCCTGCTGTTCCTTCCCGACCTGCAGCGCCACCGGCCGCAGCCGACGGGCGCGACATCGATGTGGCCGCCCTCGCCAAGGGTGCCTCCAGCGGCTTCACGGTCCTCCTGGTCGGGGAGCTGCTTGCGCCGGTGGCCGGAGCGGTGAGCGGCGTCCTCGCCGGCCTGTGGCTGTCGCTCGTGGGTGCCGCGGGCTTCGTCGTGGCGGGGCGACGGGTCGGAGTCGCGCGACGACCCGTCGTCCAAGGCGCCGTCGCGGCGTTGGCGGCGCTGACGCTGACCCTGCCGCTGCGACTGCTCAGCAGGGCCGACCAGTCCCCGTACGCCTTCGCCGTCAGCGCCGTGTTTGCGCTCGTCGTCGGCGCGCTGGCGGGTCGAGCAGCCGCCGGTCTGCGGGACCGGCGCAGCTGACCGCGTCGGTCGGCTAGCTGTAGTGCCCTAGAACGTTGTTGACGTCGGCGAGGGCTTGCATCGGTGGTCGGCCGGCGAGTGCGGTGTGTGGACGGGCGGAGTTGTACGAAGCGAGGAAGGTCGGTAGCGCCGTGAGGCGCTCGGTCTCGCTGTCGTAGGCGGTGACGTAGGCCCACTCGCGGGCCAGGGTCAGGTGGAACCGCTCGACCTTGCCGTCGGTCTGCGGCCGGTACTTCCTCGTCTTGAGGTGCCGGACGCCGCGGTCGCTGAGCAGTCCCTGAAAGACGTGGGCGTCGACGTAGTTCCTCGCGTTGTCGGTCATGACGCGTTCGACCGGAGCGCCGAGGCCGGCGAAGAAGTCCAGGGCGTCGGCCAGGAACTCGGCGCACTCCTGGCCGCGCTCGGACTCACGCAGCGCGGAGAGCACCGGCGCGCCCAGCACCCGGCAGGCGAGCAGGGCCAGCTGCAGGTCCAGCGGACGGTCCAGCGCCTGTTCGCCGAGCACGTCGAGGGCCTTCTTCACGCGGTACTGCACGGAGTTCCGGTGAAGGCGAAGCTGCGTGCCGGTGTGCACGTAGCTGCGCCCCGACGCCAGGAACACGGCGAGCGTCTCGCGCAACGCGTCCGTGCTCGCGTCGTCGAGCGAGAGTGCGCCGAGGACACCGAGCACCCAGGACCGCAGGCGCTCCACGTCGTCGCAGAGCAGCCGGAGCGGACCGACGGCGTTTGCTGACGTCGTCGACAGGCGTCGCGACGGCGCGGCGGTCATGACGACGCGCTGGGTCTCGAGGGCCTCCAGGTGACTCGCTCGGAACCCGTGCAGCGCTGATCGCTCGGTGCCCAGGGCGGCGCGGATGCCCGTGCCCAGGACGGCCTCGGGCTGGGTGACGGGGGACGGCAGCCAGGCCCAGACCGTGCTCACGTCCCGGGCGACGACGAGGGGGTGCCCGGCGCAGCCGGCTGAGGTGGCGAGCACACCGGCTGCTCGCTCGAGCGAGGGCAGGGCGTCCTCGGTGGCGTCGGTCCACAGGACCGCGGCGAGGTGCTGCTGCTCGACGACGTAGCCGAGGGCGCGCTCGATGCCGCCCAGCTCGGTGGTGCGGCCGGACAACAGCGAGTCGACCTGCGCTGATCGGGCGGCGATGCGCTGGTGCTGCCAGTAGTCCCGCTCGGTCTGGTACGCCTGCACGACCTCGCCCGAGATGCGGTCGACGTAGCTGAACGACACGGCCGACACGAGCTGCGCCCCCTCGGCTACGACGGCTGCGTCTGTCGAGGCGCGGGCGACCTCCGCGATGACGTACTGCTGGAAGACGGCCTGCCCGAGCCGGTAGGCGCGCAGCAGCGCGGACAGCGGCAGTCCCCGCTGGGCGATCCGCCGCGCGTGGTCCAGAGACGGGCGTGGGGCGGGCGGAGGCCCGACGTCGGGGTCGGCGAGCAGCCTCAGCGCCGATCCCAGGTTCTCCGAGATGGTGACCGCCAGCGACTCCCGGAGACCGGCGTCAGACGCCAGTTCGGGCAGCTGCCGCTCGATGTCGGCGACGACGAGGACGACCAGTTCGTCGAAGCGAGCGAGCGCCGCACCGGCGGTCGTGGCCAGGAGCGTCAGGGTCTGGGCGGAGGCCACGGGCGCACGCTAGCCCGCTGTCGTGCTCAGCGCACAAAGAGAAGCGGCAGTTCTGGGCGCGCGACCCGGTGGCTTCGTGCGGAGCCGTCCCTACCTTGTGCGCCACGCCACAGAGGAGGACTCGATGAAGACGCACGTCGCGCCTGCACCTGTGGACGACCGCAGCACCCGGCAGGTGCAGGTCGCCGCCGACACGGACGCCCGCCAGGGGCTCGGCATGTCCGAGGCGATGGCTCCCGACGTCCTCGAGGTGGCGGGCTCCGGCTGCGTGGAGGTCCTCGAGAGCGCACCGACCGAGGCAGCACCGCGAGTACGTGGCGGCGGTCGCGGCCTGACCCGTGAGAGCCCTGCCCCTGGACCGTCGAGGTGACCGACCAGCTCGTCGTCGTCGGTGCCTCCCTCGCAGGGCTGCGGGCCGTCGAAGGAGCGAGGTCAGCCGGGTACCAGGGCCGGATCAGCCTGGTCGGGGAGGAGCTCTGGGCTCCGTACGACCGGACCTCCCTGGCGAAGACCTACCTGACGGAGCGGGACGCGGAGCCGGTCACGCTCATCAGCGAACGGGAGCTGCGCGAGGACCTCGAGGTCGACCTGCACCTCGGGGAGCGCGCCCAGAGTCTCGACCTGAGAGCACGTGAGGTCGTCACGAACCAGACTCGGATCGGCTTCGACGCCCTCGTGATCGCGACCGGGGCGGCATCGCGGCAGCTCCCCGGCACCGACGGGCTGCGGGGTGTGAGCACGCTCCGCACCCTGGACGACGCCCGAGACGTACGCGCCGCCATGGACGCGGGCGCGCGGGTCGCCGTCGTCGGCGCCGGCTTCATCGGCTCCGAGGTCGCGTCGGCGGCGCGCAGGCGCGGTCTGGCGGTGACTCTCATCGAAGCCCAGCCCACGCCGCTGTCGCGCTCGGTCGGACACGCCGTCGGCGAGATGCTGACCAACCTGCACCGCGACGCCGGCACGGTGGTCCGCCTGGGCATCGGCGTGGAGGAGGTGCTGCACGTGGCAGGGCAGGTCACGGGCGTGCGCCTGGCGGACCAGTCCGTGGTCGAGGCAGACCTCGTCGTCGCGGGTCTGGGGGTGAGCCCGACCACCGGCTGGCTCGCCGGGGCTCTGGACCTGCACCAGGACGGAGGAATCGTCTGCGACGCGTCTCTCGCGACGTCGATCCCGGGCATCTGGGCCGCCGGTGATGTGGCGCACGCCCCCCAGGCGCTGTTCGGCGGCGAGCTGATGAGGCTCGAGCACTGGACCAACGCTGCGGAGCAGGGGTCGCTGGCCGGCCGCAACGCGGTGTCCCACCAAGGCCCGGAACTGCTCGACTCCGTTCCCTACTTCTGGTCCGACTGGTACGGGCACCGACTGCAGTTCGTCGGCACGCCTCGCGCGGACGAGGTTCTCGTCGTGGGGCCTCCGGGCCCTGGTGCCGTCGCGCTGTACCGCCGCGGGGACCGGGTCGTCGGCGCCCTGACCATCGACCGGCAACGGGTCGTGATGAGGCTGCGCCGGCGCATCGCCGAGTCCGGTGACTGGGCCGGGGCGGTGACGTTCGCTTGCGAGCTGGACGTCCCGGCCGTCGCCCGATGAAACGTCCCTCCGCGTCTCGGCCGTCGACCGGCGCGGCACCTGTCCTCGATCAGCTCGACCGCACCGGACCGAAGGAGAACTGCAACATGCCCAACACCGAGGACGTCGACGTCGTCGTCGTGGGGTCCGGCTTCGGCGGCAGCGTCGCCGCGTTACGGCTGGCAGAGAAGGGCTACTCGGTCGTCGTGCTCGAGGCCGGGCGCCGATGGGCCGACGACGAGTTGCCCAAGACGTCCTGGTCGGTCCGCAGGTTCGTGTGGGCCCCTCGACTGGGCCTGCACGGCATCCAACGGATCGTCAAGGTCGGCAAGGTGCTGGTGCTGGCGGGCGCCGGGGTCGGCGGCGGGTCCCTGAACTACGCGAACACCCTGTACAAGCCACCGTCGCCGTTCTTCCGCGACCCCCAGTGGTCGCACATCACCGACTGGGACGCCGAGCTCTCGCCCTGGTACGACCAGGCGAGCCGCATGCTCGGGGTCACGGAGAACACCACGATGACCCGCAGCGACGAGCTGATGCGCGACGTCGCGACGGACATGGGCGTCGGGCGCAGCTTCCGACTCACGCCCGTGGGTGTCTTCTTCGGCGACGGCCAGAAGCAGCCAGGGCAGACGGTGGCGGACCCCTACTTCGGCGGAGCCGGCCCTGAGCGCACCGGCTGCACCGAGTGCGGCTCGTGCATGACGGGCTGCCGAGTCGGTGCCAAGAACACGCTCGTCAAGAACTACCTGCACCTGGCCGAGGGCCTCGGCGCGCGGGTCATCCCCGACACCACCGTGACCCAGGTCCTCGACCTCGGCGACCGCGTGCAGGTCACTGCCCGCACGACGCGGGCCGTCGGCGGCCGCAAGACCGTGTACCGCGCACGCCACGTCGTCCTGGCTGCGGGAGCCCTCGGCACGCAGAAGCTGCTGCACTCCCACCGCGCCGCCGGCACGCTGCCCAGGCTGTCCGAGCGGCTCGGTCACCTGACCCGCACCAACAGCGAGTCGCTCCGCGTGGCGGCGCAGTGGACGACGAAGGACGACTTCACCCATGGCGTGGCCATCACCTCGTCCTTCCACCCCGACGACGTGACGCACGTCGAGCCCTGTCGGTACGGCAAGGGGTCGAACGCCATGGCCTTCGTGACCACCGTGATGATCGCGGGCACCGGCCGCCTGCCGCGATGGCTCCGCGGGCTCGCCGGCCCTCTGCGCCACCCGCTCGTGTTCCTGCGGACCCTTGCCCCGTACCGCTGGTCGGAGCGGTCCGTCGTCGTGCTGGTGATGCAGACGCTGGACAACTCCGTGACCACCTTCCTGCGTCGCGGCCGGCTCACGTCCCGGCAGGGTCACGGCGCGCCCAACCCCACCTGGATCCCGGCCGGGGACGAGGTGGCCACCCGCCTCGCCGAGAAGATGGGCGGCTACACGACGGGCACGGTCGGCGAGATCGCGAACGTGCCGATGACTGCCCACTTCATCGGCGGCTGCCCGATCAGCGACTCGCCGGCGACCGGGGTCGTAGACCCCTACCACCGGCTGTGGGGCCACCCGTCGATCTCCGTCGTCGACGGCTCGGCCATCAGCGCCAACCTCGGCGTCAACCCGTCGCTCACCATCACCGCGCAGGCGGAGCGGGCGCTGGCGCTCTGGCCCAACAAGGGCGAGCAGGACGTCCGTCCCGGGCAGGGGGAGCAGTACGTGCGCCTGAGTGCCGTGCCGCCGGTGTCCCCAGCGGTCCCGGCGCACGCCCACGGCGCGCTCTGGTCGGCGACACCGGTCCGCGTCCCGGCGCCCGCCGTCGTACGTCACGAGCCCGTGGCGTCCGTCGCGGCGTCCTAGGCCGCGACGCTCCACCCCGCGTGCTGCTCGGCCCAGGGGCTGCGGCAGACCGACATCCTCCTCAACCGCAAAGGACGACAGTGGGAACGATCAGCTTCATCAGCAGCGACGGCACCTCGCACGACGTCGATCTCGACGAGGGCGAGTCGCTCATGGTGCTCGCGACGAACAACGGCGTCCCCGGCATCGACGGCGACTGCGGGGGCGAGGCGTCGTGCGGGACCTGCCACGTCATCGTCGACGACGAGTGGATCGCCAAGACCGGGACCCGCTCCGACGAGGAGAGCCAGATGATCGAGATGTCACCGGAGTGCACGCCGAACTCGCGCCTGGCCTGTCAGGTGAAGGCGTGCCCGAGCCTCGACGGTCTCAAGGTCCGCCTCCCCGAGTTCCAGATGTAGCAGCAGTCACCCTCAGAGACAGGCGAACCAGATGACCACCACCGACAGCGTTCTCGACTGGGCCAAGGCCAGGGTGACCGAGAAGGTGCAAGCGACCGTCCCCGTGGACAAGCAGGTGCGGGCCGCCCACCTCGTGGGAAAGGCGAAGCGTCTCACCGGCCTCAGCAAGCCGCTGGTCTTCACCGAACGGCCGATCCCGGACCCGGCCGACGTGCCGTTGACCGACATCGACGTCAGCAACCCGTTCATGAACCGGCAGGGGAAGTGGTACCCGTACTTCGCGCGGCTCCGCGAGGAGGCCCCGGTCCACTACCTGGCCGACAGCCCCTTCGGCCCCTTCTGGTCGATCACGCGCTACGCCGACATCCAGGCCGTCGACTCGAACCCGGACGTCTTCTCGGCCGAGCCGTACATCGTCCTCGGACAGCCGCCGCTGGACGTCGAGATGTTCATCGCGATGGATCCCCCGAAGCACGACGTCCAGCGCAAGGCGGTGCAGGGGGTCGTCGCGCCCCGGAACCTCCAGGAGATGGAGGGGCTCATCCGCGAGCGGGTCCAGGAGGTCCTCGACGGCCTGCCGACCGACGAGCCGTTCGACTGGGTCCAGCACGTCTCCATGGAGATCACTGCCCGCATGCTGGCCACGATCCTCGACTTCCCCTACGACCAGCGGCGCAAGCTCACGTACTGGTCCGACACCATCAGCGGTACGGCCGAAGGCACGGGCGGCACCTCGCACCAGGACGACTTCTTCCCGGCCCTCGAGGAGCTCGCGAAGGGCTTCACAGCGCTGTGGCACGACAAGGCCACGCGTCGCAAGGCCGGTGAGGAGCCGGGGTTCGACCTCATCACCCTCATGCAGACCTCGGAGGACACGAAGGACCTCATCAAGAAGCCGCTTGAGTTCCTCGGCAACCTGACGCTGCTCATCGTCGGAGGGAACGACACCACCCGCAACTCCATGTCCGGTGGTGTGTTGGCGCTCAGCCAGTACCCCGAGCAGTTCGAGAAGTTGAAGGCCGACCCGTCGCTGATCCCCAACATGGTGTCGGAGATCATCCGGTGGCAGACCCCGCTGGCGTACATGCGCAGGGTCGCCAAGAAGGACGTCCACTTCGGCGGGCAGTTCATCCGCAAGGGCGACGTGGTGGTCATGTGGTACGCGTCGGGCAACCGTGACGAGCGCAAGTTCGAGGACCCGGACGCGTTCAAGATCGACCGCAAGAACGCGCGCAACCACATGTCGTTCGGCTTCGGCGTGCACCGCTGCATGGGCAACCGCCTGGCGGAGATGCAGCTGCGCATCCTGTGGGAGGAGCTCCTCGCGCGGTTCGACAAGATCGACGTCATTGGTGAGCCGGCTTACGTGCAGTCCAACTTCGTCAAGGGCTACGAGAAGATGATGGTCCAGCTCACTGCCAAGCCGGCCCCTTGAGCACGGACGACAGCGACGGTCCGACCACGACCGTGGAGACCGAGCGGGTTGTCGTCGTCGGAGCCAGCCACGCGAGTGTCCAGCTGTGCGCGAGCCTGCGCCAGAACGGCTGGACCGGCGAGATCCTGCTGATCGGCGACGAGCCGTCGCTGCCCTACCAGCGCCCGCCGCTGTCCAAGACCTACCTCGCAGGCACGACGACGCTCGCGGACCTGCTCATTCGCAAGCCGGACTACTACGAGAAGGAGCAGGTGGTCTTCCGTCACGCCCGCGTCACCGGGATCGACCGAGCGGCCCAGACCGTGCGCCTCGACGACGGGGCCACGCTGGGCTACGACAAGCTCGTGCTCTGCACGGGTGCCCGGCCGCGCCGGCTCGACATCCCTGGGACGGACCTCGCAGGCGTCCACTACCTGCGGGACGCTGCCGACATCGAGGCCATCCGACTCAGCCTCGCCAGGGTCGAGCGCGCGGTCATCATCGGGGCCGGCTACATCGGACTGGAGGCGGCTGCGTCCCTGCGCAAGCTGTGCATCGCAGTCACCGTGCTCGAGGTGGCTGACCGCGTCCTGCAGCGCGTCACCGCACCCGAGGTATCGGCCTTCTACGACCGCGTCCATCGCCAGGAGGGGGTCGACATCCGGCTCGGCGCCGGTGCCGTCGCGCTCGAGGGCGACGGCCGCGTCAGCAGGGTCCGACTCGCTGACGGCGATGCCCTCACAGCCGAACTCGTCATCGTGGGTGTCGGTGTCGTGCCCAACGTCGAACTGGCGCAGGACGCGGGGCTGGCCGTCGACAACGGGATCGTCATCGACGCACACGGGCGTACCGAGGACCCGAACATCTTCGCCGCTGGGGACTGTGCCAACTACTTTGATGCCCGGTACGACCGTCGACTGCGCCTGGAGAGCGTCCCGAGCGCGGTCGAGCACGCCAAGGCGGTCGCAGGAACGATCTGCGGCAAGGACAAGGCGATCTCCGCCCTGCCGTGGTTCTGGTCCGACCAGTACGACCTGAAGCTGCAGATCGCCGGCCTCAACACCGGGTACGACGACGTCGTGCTTCGTGGAGACCCGGCCACCGGTCGCGCCTTCTCCTGCTTCTACCTCGCTGAGGGCAAGCTCATCGCTGCCGACTGCGTCAACCGCGCGCCGGACTTCATGTTCAGCAAGCGTGCGATCGCCGAGGGCCTGTCGCCGGAGCGCTCGGCGTTGGCCGATCCCGAGACGCCGCTGGCGCCGCTGCTCGGTGCCCGGTGACGGTCTGGCGACTGTCGTGCTCGCCGGCCTGCCGGACGTCGGATACGAGGGCCTGATCGCCAGCGGCGACCTGGAGAGTCGACGGACGCCCGTCGAACAGCCGACTCGCTCCACGGGACGTCTGGTGAACGCCGCACGCAGCGCGTGGAGCAGGAAACAGCTCGAGTCCCACGAGTAGCCGCGCAGCCTCGTCTTCGCCGACGCGTTCGCGCCCGGCCGTGCGCGGAAGTCCTCGAGCGCGAGCTGGTCGAGCAGTACGGG
Organism: uncultured Actinomycetota bacterium; assembly: GCA_963761655.1. Taxonomy (GTDB): domain Bacteria; phylum Actinomycetota; class Actinomycetes; order Mycobacteriales; family SCTD01; genus RYN-122. Next base: position 125,108 of record CAVXHI010000011.1, on the reverse strand, counting down.
GGCTGCCCTCATCTTCGAGGCCAGTCGCTGATCCGAGCCACATCACACGAGAGAGCGGGCCCATGGCCATGAGCGACCCGTCGTACTCCCTGTACTCCCTCACCGAGGAGCACGAGCTGCTCCGCAAGTCGGTCCGGAGCCTCGCGGAGGACAAGATCGCCCCCCGCGCCGCCGAGATCGACAAGGCGGCCGAGTACCCCTGGGACGTCCACGAGGAGCTCAAGCGGGCCGATCTGCTCGCGATCCACGTGCCCGAGGAGTACGGCGGCGCCGGGGCGGACCGCATCGCCCACTCGATCGTGGTGGAGGAGGTCGCGCGCGTCTGCGCGTCCAGCAGCCTCATCGTCGCCGGCAACAAGCTCGGCACGATGGGCCTGATCCTGTCGGGCAGCGAGGAGCTCAAGCAGGAGTTCCTGCCGAAGGTCGCCTCCGGCGAGTACACGTTCAGCTACGCGCTGTCCGAGCGCGAGGCCGGCAGCGACGCCGCCGCGATGAAGACCCGCGCGGTCCGCGACGGCGACGAGTACGTCCTCAACGGCACGAAGTGCTGGATCACCGGCGCCGGCGTCAACACGCACTACACGGTCATGGCCGTCACCGACCCGAGCAAGGGCGCCAAGGGCATCAGCGCCTTCGTCGTCAGCAAGGACGACCCGGGCTTCTCGGTCGGCACCAAGGAGCGCAAGCTCGGCATCAAGGGCTCGCCGACCTGCGAGATCTACTTCGAGGACTGCCGCATCCCGGCCAGCCGCATGATCGGCGAGGAGGGCACCGGCTTCATCACCGCGCTCAAGACCCTCGACCACACCCGCTCGATGATCGGCGCGCAGGCCGTCGGCATCGCCCAGGGCGCCCTCGACGCCGCCATCGCGTACACGAAGGCCCGCGTGCAGTTCGGCAAGCCGGTCAGCGACAACCAGGCCGTGCAGTTCATGCTCGCCGACATGGCCATGCAGGTCGAGGCCGCCCGCCAGCTGGTCTACGTCGCGAACGCCTCCGCCGAGCGCGGCGCCGCCGACCTCACCTTCCTGTCCAGCGCCAGCAAGACGTTCGCCTCCGACGTCGCGATGAAGGTCACCGTCGACGCCGTGCAGCTGTTCGGCGGGGCCGGCTACACCCGCGACTTCCCGGTCGAGCGGATGATGCGCGACGCCAAGATCACCCAGATCTACGAGGGCACCAACCAGGTCCAGCGCATGGTCATGGCCCGCGCGATCCTCGCCTAGCCCCAGCCGCACCGACGACGCCCGCTCCCGCAGCAGGGGGGCGGTGAGCGGCGATGTCGGGTCGCGCCGGCGAGCTGCTCCCGCTCTTCGCCCGGTCCCCGAGCAGGAAGCCGAACCGGTCGCCGCCGCCGCGCCCCAGCACCAGCACGGCACGGCGATGCGGGTCCTTGCGGTCGTGGACCCGCCGCGCGGCGGCCGCGCCCCGGGCCTGCTCGAGCACCAAGAGCGGCGCGACCTGAAGAAGTCACTAACCACGTCGACATCGAGCGGAACGCGCAACGCACCAACAGTGAACGACCTAGCACCCGAGGGGTTCAAGATGACGCAGTTGCCGCAGGGGACGAAGAGCGACCCGGGAGTGCTCGCCACGCTGATCCGCAAGCGGGTCAGCCAGGCAGCCACACCGACCGACCCGCCGGACTGGCTGCAGCACCTCCAGGGACCGGTCTGGGACATGCTGTCCCGCTACTACTTCCGCTGCGAGATCGAGGGCTGGGAGAAGGTCCCGCCGCGCACCAGTCTGTTCATCGGCGTGCACTCGGGCGGGACCTTGACCATGGACGCCTGGACGCTCGTGACCGCGTGGCAACGCCGATTCGGCAACGACCGGATCCTGCACGGAACCGCGCACGACGTCCTCATGGCGCTGCCCGGTCTCGGCGACTACTTCCGCCTCTCCGGCGTGATACCGGCGTCCCGTGGGTCGGTGAGCGCGGCTCTTGCGCGTGGCGACGACGTGATCGTCTGGCCGGGTGGTGAGAAGGACGCGATGCGCAGCTGGCGCCGACGCGACGTCGCCGAGCTAGGCGGCCGCACCGGCTTCGTCCGGCAGGCCATCCGCTCTGGCGTGCCGATCGTCCCGGTGGCCACTGTCGGTGGTCACGACACCGTCTTCGTGCTGTCCGAGGGGAAGTGGCTGGCGGCGCTGCTCATGAAGCACGAGGGCCTCAAGAACGCGTTGCGCGGCGGCAGCAACCTGCCGATCATTGCCGGCTTCCCGTTCCCCCTGGCTATCGAGCTGCTGCCGGCTCACCTCCCGCTCCCCGCGAAGATCCGGACCGAGTTCCTTGACCCGATCGAGGTCGACAGCGATCCGGAGCGCGTGAACGACAAGGTCTACGTACAGGGCGTCTACGTCGAGGTCGAGGCGGCCATCCAGGCAGGCATGACCCGGCTCGCCGCCCGCCGCCGCTTCCCCGTGTTCGGCTGATACGACGAGCGGTGCCGCGACGCCGTCTCGTCCTGCGGACACCGCTCCTCCGCCCGCCTGGGCCTCCGGATGCCGATCCTTCGGCCGGCGAGACCCGCTTGCGACCTAGGGCTGCGACCTCAGCAACTCCGACAGTGACGTCGGCTTGTGGCCTGTGAGGCGCTCGATGTCGCTGCTGACGTCGTCCAGTTCGCCCTTGGCGATGGCTGTGTAGGTCGAGATCCAGGCACGTACGAGCCGGTCGGGCGCGTCGTACTGCGCCCGAGACGCGTGTGCCTGCTCGATCGTCTCGTCGACGTAGCGGACAGGTCTGCCGAGCGCACTGGAGGCGAGGTCTGCGATCTCGGCGAAGGTCAACGCCTCCGGGCCGGTGAGGTCGTAGGTCCGCCCCACGTGAGCGCCAGGGTCGAGCAGGACTGCCGTCCCCGCGTCCGCGACATCGTCCTGCGAGACGGGTGAGACGCGGCCTTCACCAGCCGGGCCGCGGATCACGCCGTCTTCACCGACCAGGGCCGGCATGACCTCCGCGTACAGGTTGTCTCGCAAGAACGTGTGGGAGATGCCGGTCGATCGGATGTGCTCCTCGGTCGCCCAGTGGTCACGGGCCAGGAGCAACTCAGCGTCGGGTGCCGCGCGGTAGAACGACAGGTAGACCAGGTGCTCGATGCCAGCGTCGCCCGCCGCATCGGCGAAGGTGCGGTGGTGAAGCACTCGTTGGGCGTCTTCGGCCGCCGACACCATGAGGACGACCGAGGTTCCAGCGAGTGCGGCAGTGACCGCGGCAGCGTCGTCGTAGCTCGCCCGTGCGACGGTCGCTCCGGTGAGCTGCGGAGCGCGGGCTGGGTCACGGACCACCAGGTGTGAACCGTCCCCGGTTTCGTAGCGGGCGCGAAGTCACGGGAGAGTGGCGACGTGCCTGCACCAAGGAAGCACCCGGACGAGTTGCGTGAGCGGGCGATCCGCTTCGCGTTGGACCTTGTCGAGGGGCCGGAGAAGCTCAGCGTCAACGCGGCGTGCAAGAGGGTCGGTGAGCAGCTCGGGATCATCCCCGACACGTTGCGGAACTGGGTCCAGCGCAAGCGCATCGACGCCGGCGTTGCTCCGGGCCTGACGACCGATGAGCGCACGAGGCTGCGGGAGCTTGAGCGGGAGGTGAAGGAGCTGCGCCGGGCGAACGGGATCTTGAAGACGGCGTCGGCTTTCTTCGCGGCGGAGCTCGACCGCCCCTCTCAGCGCTGATCGAGCTACATCGACAGCCACCGCGACCAGTTCGGGGTCGAGCCGATCTGCCGGGTCCTGCGCGAGCACGGCCTGCAGATCGCCCCGAGCACCTACCGCGCCGCCAAGAGGCGGCTGCCGTCGGCTCGGGCGGTGCGCGACGAGGTCGTCCTGGAACGCATCAGGGCGGTGCATCACGACCGGGAGCTGGGCCGCGGGCTCTACGGCGTGCGCAAGGTCCACGCCCAGCTGCGCCGCGAAGGCGGCGTCGCCGAGCGGCCGGTCTCGCGCCAGCAGGTGGAGCGGCTCATGCGCCAGGGCGGGCTGCAGGGCGCCCGGCGCGGCCGCGCGTTCTTCACGACCCGGCCCGACGCCAGCAGCCCGCGACCGCCCGACCTCGTTGACCGCGATTTCTCAGCACCAGCGCCGAACAGGCTCTGGCTCGTCCACTTCACCTGCGTGCCGACCTGGGCTGGCATGGCATTCACGGCCTTCGTGTCCGACGCGTCCAGCCGCCGCATTGTCGGCTGGCGCACGACCAACCGGATGCCGACCGAGTTGCCGCTCGACGCACTGGAGATGGCGCTGTGGATCCGGCAGCGTGAGGGCCAGACCAACGACCACGGGCAACTACCGGGACTTATTCATCACAGCGACGCCGGGTCTCAATGTATCGCCTTCCGCTACACGAGTCGGCTCGAGGACGCCGTGCGCGCTCGCCTCGATCGGCAGGGTCGGCGACAGCTACGACAACGCCCAAGCCGAGTCAGTCATCGGGCTCTACAAGCTCGAGTGCGTCCGACCCGACGGGCCGTGGCGCACCGCTGAGGACCTCGAGATCGCGACCCTGTCTTGGGTGCACTGGTTCAACAACAACCGCCTCCACAGCGCCCTGGACCACGTGCCGCCGGTCGAGTTCGAGGACGAGCACTACCGTTCGATCACCGCCGAGCAGCAGCCGCTGCCGGCAAAACCAGCCCGCTTCAAAACCGGGGACAGTTCAGTCGACCGGAGTCGCGGGCCCGCCCCGCTCACGCTGTGTCACTGCGGGCGTCCGTCGACCCGCCTGTCGCTGGCAGGACGCCGTCCACGGGTCGGGGACGCGCGCAGTCCGAGGGCGAGCCCCCAGACGCTCTCGCCCTGCGTGTCACTGCCGCCTCCTGCTCGTGCTCGCCGCGAGTGTGGCGTCCCGCCGCTGGGCCCACAGGGGGTCGCGGGCGCCAGTCGTGGCCCCCGTGGGCCAAGGTGCCCGGTCAGCCCGGCAGCGGGAGGGTCACCCGGGCAGTCAGGCCACCCCCTTCCCGAGCGGCGAGGACGAGCGTGCCGCCCATTCCCGTGACGAGCTGCTCCACGATCCACAGGCCGAGCCCCGTCGTGCCCTCACGCTCGCCGATGCTCACGTACTTGCGCGTCACGAGGTGCTCCTGCCCCTCGGGCAGACCGGGACCCCGGTCGAGGACCTCCGCGTGCAGCTGCCGGTCCTGCTCGTGCAGGCGCAGCCGGACCGGGCTGTCGGCGCCGCCGTGCTTCACGGCGTTCTCCAGCAGGTTCGTGAGGATCCGCCGGACCCGTTGCTCGTCGCAGCGGACGACCGCGTCGTCGACCTCGATGTCGACGAGCCTGCCCACGCCGGCGGCGTCGGCTGCTCCGCGGGCCACGTCAGCCAGGACGACGTCCCGGACCTGCGACGTGCCGGACGGGTCACCGGTGCTGATCGCCAGGCCGGCGACCTGGTCGAGCATCTGCGTGAGGTGCCGTGCGTGCGCGGCGACCAGGCTCACCACCTTGGTCCGCTGCTCGGGGGAGTGCCCGCCCGCGTCGTCCTGCTGCAGCAGTTGGGTCAGGTTCTGCAACGAGGACACCGGCGTGCGGAACTCGTGCAGCAGGACCCGGATGCCGTCGTCGAGCGCCTCCCGGCTCTGCGCCAGACGCTCGCGCAGGTCGCGCTCCTCGGCGAAGGCCAACTGGTCGGCACGCGCCTCGGCGCGTGCCTCGACGGCCTGCTCGTGCTCACGGTCCAGGACCTCCCGGAGCGTCCCCGTCATGACCGCGAACAGGACCAGGTAGCAGCTCCACCAGGCGGCCGCCTCGACACGCACAGACAGCGGGCCGTCGGGGGACGGCACCAGGACGACGACGAGGGTGTAGCCGAGCGCTGCCCCGAGAGCCGTCCACAAGGCCCGCGCCAGCCCCTGCCTCACCGCTGCGGCGACGACGGCGAGCGGCAGGACAGCGACCACGCGGCTGTCCGCCCCGCCGCTCACGGACACGACCGCCAGCGTCATGACCGTGTCCAGGCCCGTGATCCAGCCCTGCCGCAGTGCGGTGCCTCGCAGGTCCGCGACCAGGACGACCGCCGCGTAGACCACGACGAGAGCGACCAGGACGACTGCCGCCTTGGGGTACGTCCGGTGGACCGCGGAGCCGGTGAGCACGAGCACTGCGACGCTGAGCACGACGGGGACGCGCAGGACGTTGACCGTGCGGGTGGGTCGTACGTCGACGCGGGTGGCGGACGACGACGACGGCGAGCCCAGGTCCAGCGCGCTGGTCGACGGCGACATGCTCTCCTCGGCTGGCTCCAGGACGGGCCGTGGCACTCTCGGCCCGTGCAGCCGAAACCGTCCGTCGTCGTCATCATCGACGATCACGCGCTCTTCGCTCAAGGGCTGGAGCTCCTGCTGAGCATGCGAGGGCTCGGCGCCTTCACGGTCGCCGCGACCACGACCAACGGCGATGAGGCCGTCGCGCTCGTCGGCCGTCACCAGGCGGACATCGCGACCGTCGACCTCGCGCTGCCACCACGCGGCGGACCGGCTGTCATCGCGGACATCCGCAAGAGCTACCCGCGGACCAAGATCCTCGCCCTGTCGGGCACCGAGGACCTCGGTCTCGCAGAGCGGGCCCTGCGGGCAGGGGCAGACGGGTTCGTCGCCAAGAGCTCCGAGCCCGACGGCCTCGTCGCACCACTGCTCGCCGTGGCCAACGGGTCCCAGGTCCTGACGCCACGGCTGCTGGCTGCGCTCCTGGCCTCGAGCCGGCAACCGCAGGACGGGCTCCGCGACCGCTTGAGCAGCCAGGAGATGACTCTCTGGTCGCTGGTCGCGCACGGCCAGGAGACGGCGGACATCGCCCAGCGCCTGCTGGTCAGTGAGCGGACGGCCAAGCGTCTCGTCTCGTCGCTGTTGAACAAGGTCGGAGCCGCCAACCGCATCGAGGCTGCCGCCCTCGCGGGTCGCTACGGCATGCTCGACGACGCGTCGACGGAAGGCGCCGCCGGGTCGTGATGGTGTGACGCTCCCGTGCGCTGGGCCTGCCAGCCGCAGGCGCAGGGGGAGGCCGACCGCCGCCGGTGGCCCTGACGGGACACCCCGGTCGAGGCCGAGCGTCGTGCCCGGCGACCTGGGCTAGTCGCGCGGCGAGCGGGCACGGGCGGTGCGCGTGCGGCGCGATGTCCCCGCAGCGCAGGCAGGGGTGCCGCGCGGGCCAGGGTTGGCCCGCGCGACCCGCGCGACGGACGGGTGACGCGCTCCACACTCGACGGGACGCAGCACGAGGTGCCCCGCCGCTCCGGTCCGGATGCGCGCTGGCACGTCCCACTGCGGCGCACCACACCCTCGACAGGTCCCGCCTGTCGCCCAGACCGCCGACCGGAGGTCCTTCCCGTGAGCATCGACGCGAGCATCGACGCGAGCACCCGCGCGTCCAACAGGCCGCCCGCGACCCGCCTGGACACGCCGTCCGCCGACTCCTCCGCGGAGCGCGGCATCCTGCCGGGCGCCGTCCCCGACCCGGGTGTCCGGCTCCCGCAGGTCGCCGTCCCCACGATCCTCGTCTGGGTCGTGTCCATGGTCGTCTGGGCAGGCGCGACAGCGGCAGCGCTCGCCGTCGTCGACGGGAGCATCAGCGCCTGGTGGTTGCTCGCCTCGATCCCGGCGCACACCGCGGTGACCTTCACCGTCTTCACCTGCCTGCACGAGTCGGTGCACCACGCGGCCGGTCGCAAGTCCTGGGTCAACGAGGTGCTCGGACGGCTGTCCATGCCCTTCGTGGTGCTGTGGGGCACCTACCCCATGTTCAAGTTCATCCACATCGAGCACCACCGGAACACCAACGAGGGCTCAGACGTCGACCCCGACGCCTGGACGAGCGAAGGCCCCACGTGGCAGCTGCCCCTGCGCTGGTCCGTGGTCGACCTGCACTACGCACGCTTCTACGTCCCGCGGCTCGCGCGTCGTCCGCGGCGTGAGGCCGTCGGCTTCGTGGCGAACCTCGTGGTGGTCATCGCCCTCCTCGTCGCCCTCGTGGCGACCGGTCACGGCGCGGAGCTGCTCTTGGTCTACGTCGTGCCGCAGCGCCTCGGTCTGTGCATCCTCGCCTGGTGGTTCGACTGGCTGCCCCACCACGACCTCGAGGACACGGCCGCGACCGACCGGTTCCGTGCCACCCGCATCCGGGTGGGCTGGGAGCGCGTGATGACGCCGCTGATGTTCTCGCAGAACTACCACCTGGTGCACCACATCCACCCGGCGATCCCCTTCTACCGCTACGTCCAGGCGTGGCGTCGCACCGAGCAGGACTACCTCGAGCGAGGGGCGCCCCTCGCGACGGCGTGGGGTACTGCGCTGACGCCCGAGGAGTACCTCGCCTGGCGCGGCCTGACGGACCAGGTGGCGTCCGCACCGGCGCGTGACCGCTTCCACGCACTGACCGTCGCCCGGGTCGACCGGCTGACGCCCGACGCTGTCGCGCTCGTGTTCGACGTCCCCGAGGACCTGCGCGAGGTGTACCGCCACCGCCCTGGCCAGCACCTCGTGGTGCGCACCTCCCACGAGGGTCGCGAGCTGCGGCGCAGCTACTCGATCTGCACGACGCCGTCGTCGGGCGAGCTCAAGATCGCGATCAAGCGGGTCGAGGGCGGCGCCTTCTCCAACTACGCCAACGACGTCCTGCGTGCGGGTGACGTCCTCGACGTGCTGCCCCCGGTCGGCCGGTTCGTGCTCACCGACGCACCCGCGAAGCCCCGCGTCCTCGTGGCGGTCGCCGCCGGCAGTGGGATCACTCCGGTCCTGTCCATCCTGTCCACGGCTCTGGAGCAGGAGCCGGACGCCCGGGCGACGCTCCTGTACGCCAACCTCAGCAGGTCCTCCACGATGTTCGCCGACCAGATCGACCGGCTGGCGGACGAGCTCGCCGGACGGCTCGACGTCGTCCACGTCTTCGACGGCGCGGACGCCGACCAGCCCGTCACGCCGCACGCCCGGGCTGTCGCCGGTCGGCTGGGCGGGGACCTGCTGGACGAGCTCATCACGACACCGGCCCCGGACGGGTCGGCGCTGCTCGACGCCGACGAGTGGTACCTGTGCGGGCCCGCCGGCCTGACGGACGCGGTCATCGAGGTGCTCACCTCCCGCGGCGTCGCTCCTGAGCGGCTGCACCGCGAGCTGTTCGTCGCGCCCGCCGGACCCACGACCCCGGGTGCTCCCGGCGTCGCGGCCAAGCTGACCGTGGTGCTCGACGGCGAGCGCACCGTGCTCGACGCGCGGCCGGACGAGACCGTCCTCGACGCCGCGTTGCGAGCCGGCGTGGCCGCGCCCTACTCCTGCGCGGCAGGAGCCTGCGGTACGTGCGTCGCCCGCCTGCGCGTCGGCACGGTCGACGTGCAGCAGGACTACGCGCTCGACGACGACGACCGGGCAGCGGGTCGGGTGCTGACCTGCCAGTCCCGAGCGAGCAGCCCCGAGGTCGAGGTCGACTACGACAACCGCTGAGGCCGACCGGCGTGCAGGGGCAGCCGGCCCCGGAACGCCCCCACGCCCGGACCAGGTCACCGCTCCGTCAGACGGAGCGGCCGCACAGCCGGTCCTGCCGCAGGAGCTCAGCACGGCTCCTGCACGAGCACGCACCCATCCACGACGACGAGAGCGGAACGACACCACATGGGCTTCTTCAAGGACGCTGACGAGCTGGACGAGTACATCGGCGGCGTGTTCCGCGACGCCGGGGACCACCCCGAGTCGGGGCCGAAGCTGCGCGCGTCGAACATCGTTATGCGGGTCATCTACAGCGACCCCGACTGTCAGGTGACCGCGGCGTTCCGGGAGGAGTACTCCGTCACCCTCGGGGCGAGCGACCTCAAGCCCGACATCACGCTGCAGATGCGCGGCGACACAGCCGACAAGTTCTGGCGGGGCGAGTACAACCTCGCCGTGGGCCTGGCCAAGGGCGAGGTCAAGGCCAAGGGACCGGTCAACAAGATCCTCAAGCTGGTCCCGCTGACGAAGCCGCTCATGCCCATGTACCGCGAGAAGATCGCCAAGAAGGACGCCGAGGCGCCGGCGTGAGCCAGACCATGCGCGCGGCCGTCCTGCGAGCACCGCACCAGGTCGAGGTCCAGGAGATCCCGGTCCCGACGATCCAGGACCCGACCGACGTCCTCGTCAAGGTCGAGAAGACCGCTATCTGCGGCACCGATCTGCACCCCTACGAGGGTCGCGTCGACCTCGAGGCCGACGTCGTGCTCGGGCACGAGTTCATCGGCACCGTCACCGCTGCCGGATCGGCCGTGTCTCGCTTCTCCGACGGAGACAGGCTCGTCGCGGCCTGCACCGTCACCTGCGGCTCGTGCTACCAGTGCCGTCGACGCCAGCCCGGCAACTGCCAGATGAACAGCATCTACGGTCTCGGACTCGCGCTGGGCGACGTCCAGGGCGCTCAGGCGGAGTACGTGCGCGTCCCCTTGGCAGACATCAACGCGCGAGCTCTGCCCGTGGACGGCGCGGGCAACGACGAGGACTTCCTGTTCGTCGGCGACATCATGACGACGGGGTACGAGGCCGTCGCCCGCTCGATGCGCGGTGGCGACACCGTGGCCATCATCGGCGGCGGTCCCGTCGGGCTGTGCGCGGCCATGGCCGCCCGCGTCCTCGGCGCAGGCCAGGTCCTCGTGCTCGACCAGGTGCCGAGCCGTCTCGCGACGATCGCGGAGTACGGCTTCACGGCCATCGACGCCAGTGCCGGAGAGCAGACCGACGCCGTCCTCGACCTGACGGACTGGAGGGGCGCCGACGTCGTCGTGGACGCGGTCGGCCACCCCTCCGCCCTGCTGTCCGCGATCGACATCGTCCGCGCCGGCGGCCAGCTGTCGATCCCCGGCGTGTACACCGAGGCGAGCATCGAGCTGCCTTTCGGGGACCTCTACCTCAAGGGCGTCACCATCCGGCAGGGCGTCGCCAACTTCACGGAGTGGATGGACGAGGTCCTGAGCCTCACCGTCGCCGGCCAGCTCTCACCCAGCAGCATCGTGAGCCACCGGATGGGCCTGTCCGAGGCCCCTGAGGCGTACAAGCTCTTCGAGACCCGAGAGGCCACCAAGATCGTGCTGGACCCGAGCCGATGACCGTCGTCGACCCCGTGCGCGCCGACCTCACGCACCACCGCCTCTGGATCGACGGCCAGCCCGTCGACACGTCGACTTCCCGAGACCTCGTCGACCCGGGTACCGGAGCGGTCCACGCGACGATCGCCGACGCCGACGAGTCCCACCTCGACGCAGCCGTCGACGCGGCCCAGCGGGCCTTCGACGGAGGCGCCTGGTCGCGGACGACGCCGGCCGAGCGGGCGCAGGTGCTGCACGCCATCGCGGCCGCCTGCAACGACCGCATCGAGGAGTTCGTCGAGGCGGAGATGCGCTGCAACGGCGCGACCGTCCGCCAGGCGACCGGCTTCCACGTGGGGTACGCCTTCGCGCACCTCACGTACTTCGCCGACCTCATCGCCAGCTACCGGTGGACCCGCCCTGGGCCGCTCACGAGCTTCCCAGCGCTCGGGACGACCCTGGTCAAGAAGGAGCCGATCGGTGTCGTCGGCGCCATCGCGCCGTGGAACTTCCCGCTCCTGCTGACGATGTGGAAGGTCGCGCCGGCGCTGGCCTGCGGCAACAGCGTCGTGGTCAAGCCGGACGAGCACACTCCGCTGTCGATCCTGCTCTTCGCGCAGATCGCCCAGGAGTGCGGTCTGCCCAAGGGGGTGCTCAACATCGTCCCGGGCGACGGTCGCGTGGTGGGCGCTCGCCTGGCGAGCCATCCGGCCGTGGGCAAGGTGGCCTTCACCGGCTCGACCCCCGTCGGACGGGAGATCATGCGTCTGGCCTCGGGCACGGTGAAGAAGGTGACGCTGGAGCTCGGGGGCAAGGGACCGTCGATCGTCCTCGACGACGCGGACCTCGACGTCGCCGTCGACGGCGTGCTGTTCGGCTGCTTCACCTACTCGGGGCAGATCTGCGAGTCGGGCACCCGCGCCATCGTCGACGAGAGCATCTACGACGAGTTCGTCGCACGGCTCGTCGAACGGGCCCGGACCATCAAGGTCGGGCTCCCCGACGACTGGGACACCGACCTCGGGCCGGTCATCAACGCGCGGCAGCAGAGCAAGATCCTCGAGTACGTGGCCAAGGCGCAGGAGCAGGGCGCCACGATCGCGCTCGGCGGCCGCCGCCCCGACGACCAGGAGCTCCAGGGCGGCTTCTACGTCGAACCGACCATCCTCACCGAGGTCACGAACGACATGACGGTCGCGTGCGACGAGATCTTCGGCCCGGTGCTGTCCGTCATCAGGGCCGCAGACGACGACGACGCCGTGCGCATCGGCAACGACAGCGAGTACGGCCTCGCGGCCTCGGTCTGGTCCCGGGACAACGGCCGAGCGCTGGCCGTGGCCGACCGGGTCCAGTGCGGCTCGGTGTGGATCAACGACGCCCACCAGATCACTGCGGAGCTGCCGTTCGGTGGCTACAAGCAGTCGGGCGTCGGCCGTGAGCTGGGGCCCGACGCCTTCGACGAGTACACCGAGACCAAGGCCATCTACATGGACCTGACCAACGACCGGGCCGCCCGGGCGTACGACCTCCTGCTGAGTCACGCAGACGACTGATCGACGACCGGCCGTCCTCGGAGGAGGACGGCCGGCGGCCCGTCGTCGGTCTCGCCCACGCGAGCGCCTCGACTCTGCTGCGCCGCCGCGGGTCTGGAGCGCCGACCCCCGCCCAGGCGGGGAGGTCGCTCCGGCGTGCTCGGAGCCCGTACCTCCAATCTACGAGGGCACGAACCAGGTGCAGCGCATGGTGATGGCCCGGGCGATCCTCAGCTAGACGAGCGCGCAGTCACCGCGCCATCCGCTCCGTGCCGGGGTGGTGGCATCGGCCCGTGTGCTGCCCTTCACTGGCGCGCATGCAGCGGGGAGCGCCGCGATCGCCGTCGCCGTGGAGGACCGCGGACCACCGAGAGGGACGCCCGCTACAGCCCGAGGTCGCGCAGCGTGTCCATCTCGGTCTTGCCGCCGACGCTGGCGCTGGTGCACACGGCGTTGGAGAGCAGGTTGACCGCCCAGAAGACCAGACCTCTACCCGGCTCAGTGCACGTCGAGAGGACGACGTCGCGGTTCCGCTCGCAGTCGGGCCGTGAGCGGGTGGGCACCCCGGCCAGCCACTCCATGTTGTTCTCCTCGCACCAGCAGGCTTCGAGGTTCATCTCATCGATGATCTTGTAGATCTGCTCGTCCCGCCGAGCGCCGGTGCCGAGTCCGTTGCACGCCAGAGAGATCAGTGCCTGCAGCTGCAGGGCGACCAGGTCGGGCTCCTGCTCGAGCATCGCCTCCAGGGCCCGCTCGTGCATGGCGTGTTGCGCGTACAGCGACGTGCCCCACAGAAGCAGACAGCGCAGCTCGGCCAGGAGCACCTGGCCCGCTGTGCCGTAGGTGATGGGGAACGTGGAATCGAGAGACACGTGCTGGCTCCTGTTGCGACCGGGAAGACGGGCTCCTCCTGCAGCCGTGCGGGGAGCGTCCGTCGTTGACCTGACCAGCGTGCGGCCGCGCGCGGGGGTCAAGACGATCTGTGTCTCGTTGTTGTCCAGATGTCGTCGATCAGCGATCTGGTCGACGACTGGCCCGCGCGGCGCTAGCGCGGCCCGGGCCGGTCAGCGGCAGGGCCCGCCGGTGCACGTTTGACGAAACCTGCTCGATGACGCGACTCCGGGAGGCCGCGCCTCACCCCCGCCTAATCCCCGGAACGTTCGACGGGAGCCGCGTCAGCTGTGATCGCACTCTGGCGGGTGCGCGCACCATGGCCCCGCCTCCAGCGTCGGACTGTTGTCCTGGCGGCGGAAGTGTTCTGCGTATGACGTCCGACGTGATCAGGACTGCGACCGTCCTGCTGCTCAGGTCGCGAAGTTCAACTCAGAGGAACGGCACTCGGCGTAGAGCGCGCAGCGCCGTCGTCATCACAGCGGCGTAGGTGGCCTGGGACATGCCGTGGGACGGACCCAGGGGCAGCCCGCGCTGCACGGCGACGGTCTGGCTCTCGGTGTACTTGGTGATGCCCTCTCGGCCGTGACGCCGGCCCGCGCCGCTGTCCTTCACCCCGCCCATCGGCGCGTCGTGCGAGGCCCAGGCCGCGGCATAGCCCTCGTTCACGTTGACCGTGCCGGCGCTGATTGCCTCGGCGACACGCGCCCCGTGGCTCGCGGTGGACCAGACGCTGGCGTTCAGGCCGTAGCAGGTCTCGTTGGCCAGGCGGACGGCCTCGTCGACCGTCGCCACCCGGTACAGCGCGACGACCGGCCCGAAGGTCTCCTCCCGCGACAGGGTCATCTCCTCGGTGACGCCCTCGAGCAGGGTCGGCTCGTAGAACAGCGCACCGAGGTCGGGGCGTGCCCGTCCACCGGCCAGCACCCGCGCTCTCTTGGCGACGGCGTCGTCTACGTGCCGGGTGATCGTGTCGAGCTGCGAGGCGCTGGCCAGCGAGCCCATCTCGACCTCCCAGTCCGTACCCGGTCCGAGGCGCATCTGCTTGACCCGGTCGACGAGTGCGGTGACGAAGCGGTCGTAGATGCCGTCCTGCACGTACAGGCGCTCGATGCTGACGCACAGCTGCCCGCCGTTGGAGAAGCAGCCGCGGATCGCACCGGCGACGGCCTTGTCGACGTCGGCGTCGTCCAGGACGACCATCGGGTTCTTGCCGCCGAGCTCGCCGGAGAAGCCGATGAGCCGGCGTCCGCACTGCTCCGCGAGCAGCCGCCCCGTTCTGGTCGAGCCGGTGAACATGAGGTAGTCGACGTTGTCGATCAGGGTCGGGCCGAGTGCGGCGCCGCTTCCGGTGACGACCTGGAACAGCTCACGCGGCAGCCCGGCTTCGAGCAGCAGCTCGACGGCCAGCAGCGCCGTGAACGGGGTCTGCGAGTCCGGCTTGAGCACGACGGCGTTGCCCGCCAGCAGCGCCGGCACCGCGTCGGAGACCGCCAGCGTGAGGGGGTAGTTCCACGGGCTGATGATCCCCACCACGCCCTTGGAGACGTGCCGCTCGACGGTCCGGGTCAGGCCCGGCACGGCTCCGCGGCGACGGGCCGGCGCCAGGTGCTTGTGGGCGGAGCGGGCGTAGTACCGCGCGGTCATGGCGACGTCGGCAAGCTCTTCGAACGCGCTGATGCGTGCCTTGCCGGACTCGGCCTGAACGACGTCGAGGAGTTGCTCCTGCCGGTGGAGCACGAGGTCGTGGTAGCGCAGGAACACGGCTGCGCGCTGTCGCAGCGGGAGCGCTGCCCACGCCGTCTGGGCGGCGCGGGCCCGTCCGGTCGCCTCGAGGACGTCGTCCGGTGTGCAGGTCGGTACGACGCCGAGCGCGGTGCCGTCCCAGGGGGCCGTCGGGGTCTGCTGCTGCCGCGGGCCGGTCGTCGTGATCAGGGCGGCGAGCCGGTGCGTGAGCGCCTCCCCGAGCAGGCCGTCAGTGTGGGACGACCCGGGCGGCGCTGCCGGGGAAGCCGGTGTCTCGGTGGCGGGGAGGGTCTGGGTCACGGCGTGGTGCTCCCTGTGGTGTCGTCGTAGTCGACCGCGACGGTCGGAGTGGTGGGGCGGGACTGGCAGGTGAGGACCTGTCCCCGGTCGACGGCGGCGGTGTTGAGGGCGAAGTTCTGCTCCATCGCGACCTTGCCGAGCACGACCTTGGCGGTGCAGGTGCCGCAGGCTCCGCCGAGGCAGGCGTAGGGGGCGTCGAGCCCGGCCTTGAGCGCGGCCTCGAGGACGGTGTCGCCGGCGGCGAGCGGCACGTCGTGCTGCCGGCCCCTCAGCGTGACCGAGACCGTGGCAGCGGCGGAGCCGGCGGCGGGTCCGGCGCTGCGCCGGCCCTGGAACAGCTCGACGTGCACCCGGTCGGTGTTCACGCCGTGCTCGACGAGCGCGTCGCGGAGCTCGACGGCCATCTCGACGGGCCCGCACAGGAACCAGTGGTCGGCGGCGGCGAGGTCCTGCGCGTCGAGCAGGCGGGTGAGCAGGGCGGCGTCGAGGCGGCCGCTCAGGTGAGCGGGGTGCTGCGGGTCGCGGGAGCGGACGTGCAGCACCCGCAGGCGGTCGCCGTGCTGGGCCTGGAGCTGCTCGAGCTCCTCGCGGAACATCGTGCTGTCGGCGTCGCGGTTGCCGTACAGCAGGGTAAAGGTGCTGCCGGGCTCTGCGGCCAGTGTCGTGCGCAGCAGCGACAGCACCGGCGTGATGCCGCTGCCGGCCGCGAGCGCCACGTACGTCCGGGTCGCGGTCGGGTCGACCGGCACGCCGAACGTGCCGGTGGGGGCGCTGACCTCGAGTGTGTCGCCGGCCTGCAGCTGCTCGAGCACCAAGGTGGAGAAGACCCCGCCAGGAACGTGCCGCACCGCGATCTCGAGGATGTCGAAGCCGGCGCCCGCCGCGCTGCAGATCGAGTAGCTGCGCTGAACGCGCTCGCCGTCGATGTCAGCGCGGACGGTGACGTGCTGGCCGGCCTGGAACGCGAACTGCTCGCGCAGCCGCTCCGGGACCTCGAAGCGCACCAGGACGCTGTCGGCGGTCAGCCGCCGCGTCTCGGCGACGCGCAGGTGATGGAAGGCCGTCCTGCTGGCACCCGGCGCGGGGGTCCTCAGCGGCAGGAGCCGGGCGAGCTTGCCGTTCAGGCGCTTCCACTCCCGGTACTCGTCCGCGTCGAGCTGCCGGCCGAAGACGGTGCCGATCGCGGCGTCCCGCTCCAGGTACGCCTCCTCGTTGCGCTTCCACGCCGCGACGTACCGGTGGAACGGGATCGAGGGGTGCAGGTGGTGCACGAGGTGGTAGTTCTGCGACAGCAGCAGCGGCGTGAGGATCCACTCCGACCCGACCCGGTTGCGGGTGGCCCGATACCGGTTCTCCTGCTGGGTGTCCTCCAGGTCGTGGTGGGGAAGCCAGTCGAACCACCACGCCAGGACGAACATCGCCACCCGCGCCGGGATCAGGTACACCAGCGCCAGCGTCCACAAGTGACCGGTCAACGCGCACGCGGCGATCACCGCGACGCCCCCGACGAGCAGCGCGGAGGTCTCGAGCACCTCGGCGCGGGGACGGCGACGCACGTTGCGGGCGAGGAACGCCAGGTACGGCGCGTCCATGAGGGCGAACCTCACCGGCACCTGCCACAGCGGTGAGCCGCTGACGAAGTGGTCGGGGTCGTTGGCGTCGTCGTTGGTGTTGCGGTGGTGCTCGATGTGGATGAACGCGAACGACTTGAACGAGATCAGCGGGGAGACGAACAGCATCGCGACCCGACCGAACGCGACGTTGATCCAGCGGCGGGTGCTGATCGAGTAGTGCGCCGCGTCGTGCAGCACCGTGAACAGCACGAAGATCGCCGCTGCGCTGAGCAGCACCGTCACCGGGGCCGGCAGGGTACCGGCGAGGGACGCCCAGGTGGACAGGGCGAACACCGACAGCGCACCCGTGAAGATCGCGACGATCGGCCGGGAAAGCGTCGGGACCTGCTCGCCGGGGTCGGGGAGCGCCTGGAGCGGAGCTGCTGCCTCGAGAGTCATCGACATGCCCGCACCATGGCGGGCCGGCGCTAGCCGTACCAGGGGTGCTCAGCCCATGTGCATGTGCGCGCCGCACATCGTCAGGCGTGTCCTCCTTCACCACTGAGCACGACGGGCCCGAGCACGTGCGCCAGGCGCAGGGCGGCGTGCAGCTCAGCGACCCGTTCCGTCGCGGGGCGTCCGCGGCGTTCCTCAGCTCTGCGCAGGCGCTGGAGCACCGTGTTGCGGTGGATGCCGAGCTGTTCGGCCGCGGTCGCCAGACCTCCCTGTGCGTCGAGCACAGCCAGGACTGCCGCTCGTTCCTCGTCCTCGCGGCGGCCGGCGGCGGCAAGCGCACCGAGCTCGGAGGCGACGAAGGCC
Source organism: uncultured Actinomycetota bacterium (assembly GCA_963761655.1). Taxonomy (GTDB): domain Bacteria; phylum Actinomycetota; class Actinomycetes; order Mycobacteriales; family SCTD01; genus RYN-122. The sequence continues at coordinate 107,235 of CAVXHI010000011.1, read as the reverse complement.
CGGGCGAGGTCCAGGTCGCAACTCATCACGTCGACCAACGCCACCTCCGAGTACGCCGTCATGTGTCCGGACCCGGCGCCGAGCCCCACGATGCGGCGGGTGCGCTGCGCCTGCAGGTGCGAAGCGCGGAACCCGTCGGCGCCGCGCAAGGGCGATCCGACCGTGACCCGGACGGCCCCGGGGACGAAGCGCTCCAGGGGACGCAGGTCCTCGGCGACGACGCTCGGCTGCGCCGAGGTGCTCACCCATCCCCAGAGCGACCTCGAGCCGTCGGCGACGAGCAGCGGGTGAGCGGACCCCAGGTGGACACCGACAGCACTCCCGACCCGCAGCAGGTCGACGTCGTCGCGATCGGTCCAGCAGACGAACGCCGTCTGCCACCCCGTCAGCCGGTGGCTCAGCGCGCGCTCACTGCGCGCCACGTCGACCCGGCCACCAGCAATCAGACTCCGCACCGCATCGGTGCGGGCGGCCCGCGCCTGGCTCTGCAGCCGCTCGAGCTCCGCGACGTACGCCGCCGCGACCTCGCTGGAGACCCGGTCGGTGTAGGCGAAGGCGTACCGCTGCAGCTCGGCCACGACCCGCAGCGCCAGGGCCGGGTCGCCGACGAGCCCGCCGATGCCTCCGAGGACGCGCTCGCTGAAGTACGCGTGGCCGACGCGGTAGAACCGCAGCATCAGGTCGACGCTGTAGCCGCGGCCCGCCATGGCCCGGGCGTGCTCGAGGGCCGTCACCGGGGCCGATGTCGCGCTCGCCGTGATGCCGTGCCGCACCATGGACAGCGCTGCCTCGAGGTTCGACGAGCACGACCCGAGCGTCAGGCCACGGAGCTCCTCGTCTGCGCCCGCCTCCGGGATCTGCTCGAGGATGTGATCGAGCATCTCGTCGGCGTACGCGGAGACGCTGCCCAGCAACTGAGCAGCCGTCCGACGCAGCTCAGCGAGCTCGGACGCAGGCAGCCCGTCCCCTCGCCCGTCGTCGGAGACCATGACGAGAGGCTAGTGAGAGCGCCGCTGTCCTGACGCGCCCACGGAGCAGCAGGGGCACCGGGCGGACGCAGCGCGGTGGCCACAGGTGACCGCACACGCCCCGCCTTGATGCGCCCGACCCTGCGACGTCGGTCCGAGCAGACCAGGCCCGAGGTCGGCGAGGACAGTGCTCCGCCCCTACGACAGAGGCGGCGGACATGACTGGACAGACGGACGACGCGCTGGTGCTCATGGAGCGGGCGCTGGCGTCCCGTGACCCGCTCGAGCTCGCGCTGGCTGGGTTCCTGTCGGCCTACAAGGGCCGGACGTTCGACAAGCAGCGGCGGCTCATCAAGCACTACGTCGACTGGTGCCTGCAGAACGACCTGCCGCCGCTCGATGCCAAGCGCCCGCACATCGAGCTGTTCGTCCGCTGGTGCGAGAGCCGGCCCTGGTCGGAGTCCTACATCTGCCAGCACTTCATCGGCGTCCGCTCCTTCTACAAGACCTGCGTCCGCGACGACGTCCTGCTCCGCAACCCCGCCGAGTTCGTCACCGCGCCGCCCGTCCACGAGGAAGGCCAGAAGCGGACGTTTCTGACGCCGCTGGAGTTCGCGGCCTTCCTCGAGGCGTCCCGCAAGGCCGGGCCCGTGGAGCACGCCGCTGCCGCGCTGATGGGCCTGTCGGGCCTGCGGGTCGCGGAGATGTGCAGCCTGCGGGTCGAGTCGCTGAGCCAGGACGGCGGCTACGACAGCCTCAAGTTCATCGGCAAGGGCGGCAAGCCCGCCGACATCCCGCTCCCGGTACCCGTCATGCGCGCCGTCCGCGTCGTCGTCGACGGCCGAACAGCAGGGCCCCTGCTGCTCAACCGCGCCGGGAACGCCCTGACCGACCCTCGACGCCCGCCGCATGGTCAACCGCATCGCCATGATCGCCGGCTGCAGGCACATCACGCCGCACGGGCTGCGCCGCACGTTCTGCACCGCCGGGCTCGTCAGCGGCGTCCCGATGCGTGACATGCAGATCGCCATGCGCCACGCCGACCCCCGCACCACGGGCCTCTACGACATGGCCAAGAACAACAAGGACCGGCACGCCAGCCACCGCGTCGCTTCGTTCCTCGCCGGCATGACCGGCTAGCGCTCCTGCTGGCGGGTGAGCGCACCTGCACCGCCATTGGCGACGCCGACCTCGCGCCACTACTCGGGCGCACCGTGCTGTGCCTTTGGCGGACTGTTCTGCAGCCGCGGCAGCGGACACCTTGCACAACACGGGCAGTGCAGTCATAGTCAGCCGCGCTCCACAGCCGCCGCACCTGACCCTGCGCCCCCGGCTTCCGCGCACGTCGCCGGTCAGGAGACCGTCCATGCTCAAGAAGGCACTGCTCGTCCGACTTGAAGCCCTCCCAGGCAAGGAGGCGGAGCTCGCCGACTTCCTGACCGGAGCGCGGTCCATCGTCATGGAAGAGCCCGGCACCGTCGCGTGGTTCGCCCTGCAGCTCAGCCCGACGACGTTCGGCGTCTTCGACGTCTTCCCGGACGACGCAGCCCGCGATGCCCACCTGGCTGGCGGCGTGGGACAGGCCCTCGGGCCGAACACCGGCGTGCTGTTCTCCGAGCCGCAGGTCGAGAAGATCGATCTCCTCGCCGACAAGGTTCCGGGCTAGTCGCCGGAGCCTGACGAGGTTCGCCACCCGGGGCACCACGCGGGCCCGTCGGACGGGCGGGAGTACGCACCCGCCCCCCGCCGCAGGGGCTGAAGGGCCACAAGGCGGGGCCGCCGAAGGTGACCGGCGCGTTCGGGAGCACGGCGACACGGCCTGGTTCACCGAGCACGTGCAGGTCCGCTTCGGCGAGAGCTCCTTGCGCATGCGCATGTCCGGTGTCGCTGTGCGGGAGGGCGACGGCGAGTGGCGCTTCGCGCAGGTGCAGGCCGCTCCTGCGTAGGAGCCGGTCTCGCTGTAGTCGTGGCGTCACAGGCGAAGCCGGTGCTCAACGTGCTGCACGGCACCAGCAGCGCGGGCAAGACGTCGCTGCGGGAGCGGTGCAGCACACCCTTGCAGGTCTTCGGCGTCGACACCTTCCTCGCGCTGCAGCCCGATTCCATGTTCGCGCCGCCCGGCTCGGAGAGCCGCACGGAGGGCTTCACCTTCTGCGCCGTGGAGGTCGACGGCCTGCCTGGGTGGACGGTCCGCCCTGGGCCCGCGGGGGAGGCGCTGATGCGTGCCGTGCATGCGTACGGGGCGGCGTGCGCAGCAGAGGGCATCCCGCAGGTCGTCGACCACGTGCTGCTCAGCCAGGCGATGGCCCTCGACCTCCGAGACCGCTTGGCCCTGTACGACCCGTTGCTCGTGGCTGTCGAGTGTCCGCTGGACGTGGTGGACCAGCGCGAGCGTGAGCGAGGGCGGCCGCCTCGTTGGCCAGGGTCGCGGCATGAGCGCGGGCGTCCACGACCACCTGACGTACGACGTGCAGGTCGACACGTCGCTGATGAGCCCAGTCGAAGCAGCTGACGTCGTCCTGGGCGCCGCACGCGCACGCTGGCCGTCGTAGCGCCCGACGGGGAGGGGTCAGAGCAGGCCGGAGACGGCGCCGCCGTCGACGCCGAGGGCGGTCCCGTTGATGAAGCGGGCCTGCTCGGAGCACAGGAAGGTGACGGCGGCGCCGAAGTCGGCGGGGTCACCGGCGCGGCCGGTGACGCCTCGCTCGATGAGGCGGTCGGTGGCGTGCAGACCGGGGGCGGCGAGGTTGACGGTGATCCCGTCCTCGGCGAGGTCCTGTCCGGCGGTCTTGGTCCAGGCCCACAGGCCGGTCCGGGCCACGTTCGACAGGGCGAGGTCAGGGATGGGCTGCTTGACGGACGCGGAGGCGACGAAGACGATCCGGCCCCACTGGGCGGTGCGCATGTGCGGGACGGCGGCGCGGGCGAGCCGTACGGAGGACGAGCAGGTTGGCGTTGACCGCCGCGAGGATCTGCTCGTCGGTCACGTCCAGGGCGCCGCCCGTCGGCGGGCCGCCGGCGTTGCGCGACGACGACATCGACACGCCCCCAGCGGTCGATCGCGGCCTGCACGAGTTGGGCGGGAAGGGCGGGATCGGTGATGTCGCCGGGGACGACGAGCACGTCGTCCATAGCTGCCGCGAGGTCCTCGAGCGCCTGCGCGTTGCGGGCGTTCAGGACCAGCTTCGCGCCCTCGGCTGCGAGCGCCTGAGCGGTCGCCCGGCCCAGGCCCTTGGAGGCGGCGGTGACGACGGCGACGCGGCCAGCGAGTCCGAGGTCCATCAGAGGGCCCCTGCGTCCGCGGGCACGAGGCCGGACGCCCAGGCGTGGGAGGTTCTGACGACCCCGAGGACGGTCTCCAGCTCGGCGTCGTCACGCGGGCCGAACAGCATGACGAAGCCGGGGGTCAGGCGGACGCCGGCGAACGGGTGGGCGACGCCCCAGCCCTTGGCGACGAGGTCGGCCGCGAGGGTCATCGGCAGCGCCAGGTGCAGGCTGCCGTCGTGTCCAGGGTGGACGTGGGCGAACTCCCCGGCCGACGGGACGAGGAACGCGTCCTGCGGCCCCCTTGGTGCGGTGAGCATGAACCCGCGCGCTCCCGGGACCGAGATCGCCGACTGGCGGGTCGTCACGCCGGGCAGCGCGGCGATCCGGGCGAACATCTGCTCCTGCAGGGCGAGCGGCGCGTTGTCGCTGCGCTGCTCCTGCGGGATGCCCGGGGTCACTGCGGGACGGACGCCAGCCCGGGCATGGAGCTGCCCGCCGGGCAGGCCGGACCAGGTGGTCGGACCGGGCTCGGGCGTGCCGCGGCGGGCGAGGAAGCCGAGGCGCTCCTGCAGCCAGCCGGCGACGGTGCCCAGTGCGTCGGCGGTGATGCCGTGGCCCCCGGGGTGGCGCAGGGCGACCGTCGGGGCGCCGGACTCGCCGAGCAGGTAGGACCAGGTGCGGTCGAGCAGCTCGCGCGGGATGACGGTGTCCTGCTCGCCCTGGGCGACGACGACCGGGACGCCGGCGAGCCGGGCCGGGGTGGTGGGGACGCCGGCGTCGAACGGCAGGGTGCCGTAGAGGACCGCTGCTCCGGCGTACCGGGCCGGGTCGTCGAGAAGCAGGCCGCCGGCGAACGCGGCGCCGCCGCTGAAGCCGACCAGGACGACCGGGCCGGCCGGCGGGGGCGACCTCGTCGAGCCAGGCGCGGAACCAGTCCATCGTGGCTGCGCAGCGACTCGGCGACGGGGCGGCCGATGCCGCGGTTGGCGAACCAGGCGTAGCCGCCGCCCTCGGCGATGGGCGCGCGCACCGCCGCGTACGCCGGACCCGCCGGGAGGTGGTCGGCGAGGCGCGATGATCTCGCCGCTCGTGGGAGCCGCGGCCGTGCAGCAGCACCACCAGCGGCGCCGCCGGGTCGTCGGACGCCGGCGGTCGCCACGACCGGCGAGGGGAACGCGGTCATGCGCTCGGCGAGCTGCTGCGGCGGCGCGGTGAACTCGCGCCGCGGTGCGTACGCCGGTCCAGCGGGCGAGCTCGGCCTGCAGGTCGAGCCGGTCGACGGGGGCGGCTGTTCTCGAACTCGCCCCACGCCTCCCGCGGCAGCATCCACATGATCTCGAACTCGTTGCCGTCGGGGTCGGCGCCGTAGACGCTCTTGGTCGCGCCGTGGCTGGACTCGCCGGCGAGCGCGTCCGCGTTCGCCAGGACGTACCGGGCCTCGGCCAGCTCGTCGATCGTGTCGACCTGCCAGGCCAGGTGGTACAGCCCGATCCCGCCGCGGCCGCTTGGGCGGGGCGCCCGCGCCGACGCCGAACAGGCCGAGGTCGTGGTGGTTGCCCGAGCGGGGCAGGCGCAGGAACGCGGCGTTCGCGCGGGGCTCCCGGGCGGCGACCTCGAATGCCGATGACGCCGGTGTAGAAGGTCTCGGCCCGCGCCAGGTCGGCGACGAACAGCACCGCGTGGTTCAGGCGGACCGGGTTGACGGTGCCGGCCATCAGGCGGCGCTCTGCGGGCCGACGAGGCGGAACGCGCTCTGCCAGGCCCAGCCGTTGCCGGCGTTCAGGCTGATGTTGAGGAAGGCCATCTCCTCCAGCGAGCGGGCGTATCCGCAGGCTGCCGGCATCGACCGGGCGGAAGCCCAACGACTGCACGAGCTGCGCGACGGTGGCCGTGGCGTCGGCGTCGTCACCGGCGAACAGGGCGTCCAGCGGCTGCCCGTCCTCAACGGGGTTGGCGTAGCGGCCGGCGAAGATCGTGCCGAGCGCGGACACCACGCGAGCGCCGGGAGCCTGCTGCTGGACCGTCTCGGCGAGCGAGATGCCGGTGGTGAACAGGTCGCTGTAGTCCGCGGTGAGGGCGTTGGCGGCGTTGATGACGACCTTGCCGGTCAGCGCCTGCCCGAGCTCGGTGACGACGTCGGCGACGCCGCTGCCGGGGACGGCGAGCACGACGACGTCGGCGGCCTGGACGGCCTCGGTGTTGCTGGTCGCGGCGGTGGCGCCGGTGTTCGCGGCGGTCTTCTGAGCGCTGGCGACGTCAGCGGCCGAGACGACCACGGTGTGGCCGGCCTTGGTGGCAGCGGCCGCGAGGCCCCCGCCGACGTTGCCGGCACCGATGATGGCGATCTTCATGTCCTGCTCCTGGAAGGTTGACGGGTCAAGTACTTCCACCAAGGTACGGCAGATCCTTTCCTTGTCAACTTTCTCCACGTAGGCTGCCCACATGCCCGAGATCACCGCAGCGGACCAGGCGCTCATCAGCACGTTCGGCCGGCTCCTCGAGGCGCAGGCGCACCTGGGCCGCCACCTCGGGCGCGCGCTGGAGCAGGACGTCGACGTGCCCCACAGCTGGTTCGAGGTGCTGCTCCGGATCAGCCGGGCCGACGACGGCCGTATCACCATGACCTCACTGGCCCAGCAGGTCGCCCTCACCGCCGGCGGCATCACGAAGATGATCGACCGCATGATCAGCGCCGGGCTGGTTGAGCGGGTGCCCTGCCCGACCGACCGGCGGGTGGCCTACGCAGCCCTCACAGCGCAGGGGCGGGCCAAGCTCGAGCAGGCCCTGCCCGGGCACGCCGGCCAGTTGAGGCGGGCGTTCGCCCAGTTCAGCGAGCAGGACCTTCGGGCGCTCGACGAGCTTCTCGACCGGCTCCGGACCGTCGAGCTCGACCCGACCACCAACGCGGCAGCACGCCAGGCCCTGGCGACGGACGGCTAGTGCTCGGCAACTTCACAGGACCAGCGCGGCGAGTGCTGCGGTCGACGTCCAGGCGGGACCGTGGGCTCGCTACCGGTCCTGCCCGCCACCGTCAGTCGCCGACGACCGCTGCGGCGCTGGCTCCGAGGTGATCGCACCCGCCCCGGTGCAAGCAGGCGGAGTGGGCGACGCCGGACGCTCGGCGCCTGGCGAAGGGTTAGAGTGCCGGGTCTGCGGTGTCAACAACCTGGAGGGGCTGCTACACCTTCGGCGGACCACGCCCTACGCGCTCTGCTCGAGCATTGGTCGGCGCCGGCGGAACACGCGGTCCTAGGAGACTTTGACAGCGACCGCAGCAACGCGCAGAGCCCCGGTCCAAAGCCGGGGCTTAGCGCGTTCCGGGCAGCACGTGCCGCGAGGAGACCAGTCGTCGGTCAGCGGCGGAGCCAGTCACCGCAGCCGCCGACCGCAGGGCAGAAGTCAGCGGCGTGCCACACAGTGATTCAGCCTGGCTCGCGCGGCATTGTGCGGCCGCCGCAGCCGTAGCGTCCTGCCGGCCGGCTGATGCCCGGGAGCGGGTGATGACGGCTGTCAGCTCCACAGAGAGTCGCGGTCAAGCCGGCCGGTCAGGACGTCGCAGACCTCCTGAACCCGGGCGGGAACGTCATCGAGCGTGAACAGGAACCAGTCCCGGGTCCCGCCGAGCTGCCCGTCCCCGTGCTGGTCGTAGCAGGCCGCGCACAGCACGCCGTGCTGGCGGCGGCCCTGCCACCAGATTCTCGCGCTGTAGCGCCCGTGCCCCCGGCACAGGTCGCACGCCTCGCCGCGCAGCAGTTCGGCGACAGTCTGGGCTCCCTGCCCGACCACCTCGACGTGGTAGTGCTCATCAGCCTCGCCCAACAGATCGTGGCCTCGCACCAGCTGGTCGAGGAAGTGACAGTCGGGCGGCGGCGCGAGCCTGCCGCTGCCGTCCCGAGCAGGCCAGGTCACCTCGGACAGGATCTGGGTGTCGATGACCTGCTCGAGCGCGTCGAGCAGGAAGTTGTCGTGCTCCGGCACGACCAGCCACGTGCTCGGGTCCGGCGGCGTGATGAGGGGGCTGTCTGGGTCCAGCCTGCAATGACCGGGCTCCATGACCGCCGAGTTGGCGAGGGCGGGACCAGCCGGACTGACGCAGCAGCCGACTGAGTGAAGCCGCTTCTGCGGAGCAGATCTAGCGTGCGTAGGACTGGGCATGTTGCTCCTTGGCTCGTGGCACAGCGGCACCGTGCATGTCTAACCTGGGCCGCCCGTCGCACGCATGGAGGAGGATCGGCCAGACGTTGACCGGACGTTGTCCGATCGCTGTCCGGTCGTTGTCCGCCTGTTGTCCGGTCTCGCGCCGAGACCGACGTCGCCGGCGGTAAGCGTGCCCGGCCGAGCGGGCCAGGACGAGTCCTGCCTTGTTCAGTGCCGGGCGGTGCTGCCGGCCGTGTGGGTGGAGCCTGCAGGTCACGAACGGGCCGTCGTGCACGAGGACCCGAAGGTGCCAGCGCCGATGCGCCCGCTTCGCGGCTGACGATGCTCGCGCCTGGAAGCCCGCCGCGCCACGGCCTAGTTGGTGAGCCTGCGAGGTCTGCGTGGCTCGCACAGGCGGTGGCCTCCGAGGCAGGCGTAGCCGTTACCCGCCGGGTGACGAACCGGAATGGAGCCTGGCGACTGTCGCAGGCCCATGGGACACTCGTAGAGCGGACCTCCGCGCGTGTAGTCAGTCTGACCACAACCGCGCGGGAGCACCGGGTGAACGAGCACAAGCATCATGCGGCGACGTCGCGATGACCGCCGGAGAACTGGTCCTGGCCTGTCTGCTGGCTCTGCTCATCGGGCAGGTCGGGGCTCTGAGCTGCTGGCTGTCACGCCGATGAACGCCCACCGACTGCCACACCTCGTTGGGCCCGAGCCGCAGGCACCCGTCAAGCACGACCCAGCACTTCGTTCAAGGACGTCGGGCAGACAGCCACCGCAGGTACTGGCCCTGCTCGACCGTCGCCGAGATCAACATGCGTGCGGGTCGGTTCGACGTGGATCCGCTGCTCAGGCTGGCGGTCGACCCGGGGCCCGGCGTCCGAGTGTCGCGCCGCCCCAAGGGAGCCGTAGGCCGGGCAACACGTCAGGCGCCATCGGGAGAGCTCAGTCGGGCGCCCGCTTCGGCGCGGCCGCCAAACAGCTCTGGACAGCGCTCGCACAGCCCGAGGAGACGGCCGGGCCGTCAAGCGCTATTCGACGGCGTGGAGATGTGCCATGAAGATCGTGAAGATCCCCGTTACCGCTCAAGGGGTCGCTCGAGCGCGCCGCGAGAGCGTGGCCCGCAAGGGTGTTGGGGTGTCGATCTCCCCCGAGCTCATCCGGGACGCCGAGGAGTGCGGCCGCCGCCTTCGTCACAAGCGACGGTCACAGTGATCGGGCCGTGGGCGGCGAACGAGGTGTTCGCGACGGGGTACTGCCGGGACTGCGGCGTCTGGCGCGAGAAGGGCCGTCACGACGAGACGTGCCCGCAGTACGACGCCGAGCAGGCTCGGCTGTCGCTTGCCGTGTCCCACGCGCTGCTGGCCCACACCGACACGGAGCTGCAGCAGTACTTGCAGTTGTTGACCGCGGACCGGCGCCGAGTCGTTGAGGCCGTCCTGCAGCGCCGCGTGCAGCGTCGCGGGACACGACGAGTCCAGCCATGAGCGACGATAAGCAGTTGCCGGTGGAGGAGCTCAACGAGTTCAGCCAGACGCTCACCGAGGTCTTGTGCGGTGATGACCACGGCGGTCCGGTGTGCGACGACCACCGGCGGCTCGCAGGGCGGATCCAGGTCGAGTTCTTTCAGCCCCAGATCGAGCGGCTCAAGCGGGCGGTGGAGAGCGACCGGCGCAAGAAGGCCCGTATGCGGGCGGAGATCGCGCAGCTGACGCAGCAGGTGCAGGACCTGCGCGACAGCATGGGTCTGCCTGTCGCCGAGCTTCGGGCCCGCGGCTGGGGCGCCGAGGCCGCCCACAAGCTGGCCGGCCAGGACCAGCCATGAGCGTCCCCGAGCTCGTCATCGTGTGCCTGCTTGCCCTCATCGTCGGGCAGCTGCTCGCGCTGCCGTGGCACCTGGGCCGGCGATGAGAGGGACCGTGCGGGGGCAGGCAGACGACGGCTGGTGCCGCCAGCACGACCGTCCCTTCGCGGTGTGCGCAGCCCACGGCTACGAGCACGACCAGGGTCCGTCGGCGCTGGCACGCAACATGCAGCGCAAGGCGGGGCGGGGGCCGACGGAGAGGGTCGAGCGCATCCGCGAGCAGCTGAGCTCTCGTCCGCACCTGGCAGGCGAGTGCCTCGACGAGCGCGTCGAGCTGGTGCTGGAGGTCGAACGGCTCACCGCTCTGCTCGAGAGGGAGCGCGCCGCGCACGCTGAGGAACTCGCCACGCGGCTGTACTGCTGCACACCCGACCCGAACGCTGAGCCGTGAGCGGGATGGGGCAGGTGCCGCCGGACGAGGAGAAGCTGCGCCAGCAGCACGACGAGTTCTACGGCGACCAGCCAGCGCCGTTGCCCGAGGTGACGGCAGCTGTTCACGGTCAGGCTGAGGCGGGGTGGGTGCCGTCGGACGCTGAGCACCCGCGGACACCGAACATCGACGACGCCCCAGCAGTCGCTGCCGTTCAGAGGTGGCTTCGTCGCGGCGCGCTGCACGACGAGTACCCGAGCGCTGAGGTCATCACCGACCTGCTGGGCATCGCGATAGCGGGCTGTGAGGGCCGCGATGAGCTGGTGGCCCAACGTGACGACGCTCGACGTGCCGCCCGCTGGCTCTGGGTCGGCCTTCAGCGAAATGAGGGCCTGTCCGCGGATGAGCTCTGCAGGTGGGGTTGGATCTGGGTGCTCGAGGACGAGCAGCCGTGATCGAACACGAGCACGCGTTCCGCCTCGGCCGCGTCGAGCTTGAGTGCGACTGCGGGGTCCGTCAGGTCCACGAGGCCGTCCACGGCACCGAGATGTGGCATCAGCAGCGATCCGAGTACGCGGCCGAGCGAAGCGTCTGGAAGAGGCTCGAGCGTCTGTCCGCCGACCTTGACGCAGCCCGTGCGGTCGCCCGTCGTCTGGCTACCGACCCGTCGTTTGTGGGCCGAGTCGGCGCCCTGCATCACCCGTGGCTGCTCGAGCGGCTGGACACGGACCCCGAGGTGCAGCCGTGAGGGATCCAGGGGCGTTCACCTCCCCCTGCCACCTGTGGCTGCTGAGCGCCGGCTTAGACCACGCCAACGAGGCCAAGCGGTCAGCATGCTGGAGGATTACCGCACCTCGCTCTTGCAGGCAGGGCTGCGGGACGACGACGAGTAGGTGCCGCGCTGCGACGCCTGCCCGCGGCAGCGTGGGTCAGCTCCCCCGCAGAGGGCAGACCTAGCACCTCGGCCACCCTTCTCGTGGGGTGCCAACTACAGGCGCGGGTCTACGGGAGCGGACTCCAGCGCCAGCACCGCGACCACGGCCCGACTAGCTGGGTGGGGTCACGATCTTGTCGACACGACCCACTGCTCAGAGCGGCACCTCTGAGGCGTGCGTGCTGGCGGCCGGTGGGGCTGTGCTGGCGGCCCGATGCCGCGGCACGTGGAGGCGATCTTGATGAGCACACCCTGGCGGGTGCGAGCACCACTGCGCGGCGCGGTCTGAGCCAGAGTCCCGGCCGCTCCGCTCCGGCCGGCCGCGCTGATCCTCCCAGTCTTCTTCACCGGGCCCGGACAAGCACTCGTGGTGCCGGTGGTTCAGTTCTGCAGGGTCAGCCGCGTCCGTCGCAGTGCCAGGTCCGCCAGCAACCCCCGAGGAAGGCGCTCCACCAGAACGGCTCGGCGAACCGAAGCGGCCACTGCAGGTCGAGGAGCAGCACGATGCCGATCCCCGTGAGGCAGGCCAGCGCCTCGTGCCGCACTCGTTCTCCCCTTGCGACACCGATCGCGGCCAGCACGAGGAAGCCGACGAGGTCACCGAGGACCCCCCGGGAGCGGTAGGGCAGCCCGCCTCTGAGGTAGCCCGCGCTGGAGACGACGGTGGCCAGCGCGGTGGTGGCGTACTCGGGGCCGTCGAGCGGGAAGCGGCTCGTGGTCAGCCTCACGCCTGAGCGAGCGCCTTCAGCGCCTTGAGAGCCGCGGCCTTGCCGCTGCTGCCGGAGATCCCGCCGACAGGAGCGGTGGAGGCGCCGCACGTGAACAGGCGCTGCACGCCCGGCACGGTGTGACCGGCCAGGCGCCGGGTTGGGCGCAGGAACGCGAGCTGGTCGAGGCTGATGTCGAGGTACATGGGGTGGGCGCCGGGCCAGCGCAGCTCCTCGGCCATCAGCGGTGGCGTCCGGACGGTGCGGGCGAGGATGCTGTCGCGGAACCCGGGTGCGTGCTGCTCGACCTGCTCGACCATCGCGTCGGCGAAGCCCTCGGCCTGGTCGGGCCAGCCGCCGTCGACCTCGAAGGGGGCGCTGGGGCAGGCGAGGTAGACGGTGTGCTGTCCGGGTGGGGCGAGGCTGTCGTCGTAGACGCTGGGGGTGAAGCAGTACGTCGGCGGCGGGTCGGGCAGCCGGTGGGCCTCGGCGGACAGGAACCCGCGGCGCAGCTGCTCCATGGTGTCGACGTGGCTCTGCAGCCCGTTCCAGTCACCGGGCCGTGCGCCGGGGTACGGCGGGAGCTTGTCGGTGAGCAGGTGGACGACGAGCTGCACGGCGTTGCCGCGATGGGCGGCGGCGAGCTCAGCGGCCGGCGGGCCGGACAGCGGAGGGTCGAGCAGGTCCAGCAGTGCCGTCTGGACGTCGACGGCGGTGATGACCGCGCTGGCCTCGATCCGCTCGCCGTCCTCCAGCACGACGGCGCGGGCGCGACCGCCGGAGGCGTCGATGCGGGCGACGGCCGCGCCGGTGCGGGTCTGTCCGCCCCAGCCGGTCAGGCGGCGCTCGAGGGCGTCGGTGAGGGCCTGGCTGCCGCCGCGGGGGTGCCACTGCCCGAACAGGTGGTAGGCGGCCTGCCAGTAGACGAAGAACGCGCCGCCGGGCTGGTGCGGGCCGGCGGAGGAGTGGCTGGCGAACGCCGACACCGGCGCCCGGGTGAGGTCGGAGCGCAGCGCGGTCTCCAGGAGCGCCCCGTAGGGCGTGACGAGGTCGTGGGCGAGCCCGATCGGTCCGCCGTTGCGGGCCAGTCCCTGCAGCAGCGGCCAGAGCTTCTTCGTGATCGCCTTGCCCACGCCGCCTGCGCTGCTGCCGCTCTCCAGGCCGGTGACGGCGGTCTTGACCAGCGGCACGGCCTTGCGCATGAAGGCGGCGTAGGCGTCGGCGTCGGCGCGGTCGTGCTCGGCGATGGACGCGACGGTCGCGTCGATGTCGCGGTGGAAGCGCACGATGCGTCCGTCGCGGAAGAAGCCGGTGGCGAACGGTTCCATCGGGAGGTACTCGAGGCCGGCGCCAGCGAGGTCGAGCTCGTCCGGGATCGACGTCATGTTGATGATGTTGTGAGCGGCGGAGTGCGTGTTGAAGCGGCCTCCGGGCAGCGTCTCGTCGGTGCGCGAGCCTCCCCCGAGCTTGTCGCCGGCCTCCAGCACGAGGACCTGCCGGCCGGCTTTGGCGAGGTAGCACGCGGCAACGAGGCCGTTGTGGCCGCCGCCGACGACGACGACGGGCGCGTCCTGCCGACCGCTCTGCTCGGGGCCCGTCATCGGCCGGCCGGCTGCGGACGGCTGGCGTCGCTGGCGCGGAGCGCTGCGAGGAGCACAGCCGGTTCGGGCAGCGGCTGCAGGCCGCCTGCGGTCGGGTACAGCCGGCAGGACACGCCGCAGGGCGCATCGTGGACGGCGAGCAGGTCGCGTCCGTCGAGCAGGAACGTCGGGCTGCCGGTGAAGCCCAGCCGCTGCGCCTCCTTCTCGTCGGTCACGACCTGCACGGCCACGGCGTCAGTGCCGAGGTCGGCCTCGATGAGGGCCTCCTGCAGCAGGGTTCGGGCCGCGTCCGTGTGGGGGCAGTCCGGGACGACTTGGACCGTTGCTCTCATGTCCCGCTCCTGTCCAGGCCGGAGGACGCGCATGCCGGGCGCGGGCCGCGGAAGCGGGTCATGCCGCCGAGGCCGTGCTGGGTCGTAGTGCCCGGCCCAGCTCGACGAGCCCGAACGCGGCGAGGAGTCCGGCGTACAGCCAGGCGTTGCCGGCGACGCCGGACAGCTCCTGCTGCTGGGCGAGGTTGAAGGCCCCGGTCAGCAGGACGGACAGCGCGAGGCTGGTCGTCGTCACGTGCACGCCGACGGTGCGCATCAGCGCGGCCAGCAGGGCACCGGTGCCGGCCGCGAGCAGGGTGAGCTGGGCCAGCTGGAAGCTCTCGGCCGGCCTGCCGTCGCGGAACCACAGCGCTTCGGTCAGCCCGACCACGAGCAGCACCCAGCCCGGCGCCCACAGCGGTCCGCGGGACCTGCCGGCGGTCGCCGCCAGCAGGTAGGTGGCGCCGAGCAGGGACGGGACCCAGTAGAACGGCAGCCCGGCCGCCTTGACGAGGACCAGGACGACGAGGGCTCCGGCGACGAGGACGGCAGCACGGAGCACGCCCGGCGCTCGTTGTGGGCTCGTCGTGCGCTGATGGTCGTTCGCCTGCTGGGTCGGCATGTCCGGGTCCTCTGGATGGTGAGCTGCACGGGTCGAGCGGTCGGCTGCGGACGTCCTGTCGGCGGGTCAGGTGAGCCCGAGCACGGCACGGGTGCCGACGTAGATCGCGACGAGCACCAGCAGGCCGCCGAAGGACCTGGTCAGGGAGGTCCCGGACAGCCGGTCGGCCCCGCGCTTGCCCACGAGCGAGGCGGCGATGGCTGCGGCGGTGAAGGGCACGACGACCGCCGGGTCCAGGTCGAGGCCGGCGCTGCTGCGCGCCGCGAGGGCCACCGCGCTGTTGACCGCGATGACGACGAGCGACGTCCCGACGGCGTCGGGCATCGGGAAGCGCAGAGCGACCACCAGGACGGGCACGATCACGAAGCCGCCACCCACGCCGAAGAAGCCCGTCAGCGCCCCGATCAGCAGTCCGGCGAGCAGGACGCGCAGCCACCGGCGCTGTCCGACGACGCGCGCCTGCACAGGGGCGGGACGGGTGCGGGTGGCGGTCGCGCCGCCACCGCGGTCGGTCCGCCCCTTGACGGCCTCGGTGGTCTCTGGACCGGTCTCGTCCTGGACCGGCTGCGGCGACCGGGCGAGCATGCCTGCTGCGGCGAGCAGCACGAGCCCGCTGAAGGCGAGCAGGACGACGTTGCCGTCGACGCTGGCGTTCAGCGTGCTCCCGAGGACGCTGGCGGGGACACCTGCGGCCGCGAGCAGCGCGCCGGAGGTCCACCGTGTGTGCCCGGAGCGGGCGTGTCCGACCGAGGCGACGGCTGCGGTGAGCCCGACGATGACCAGGCTGGTGGCTGTCGCCTCCTGGGCGCTCTGCCCGAGCAGGTAGACGAGCGCCGGCACGGTGAGGATGGACCCTCCGCCACCGAGCGAGCCCAGCAGCAGGCCGATGGCGAGGCCGACGGCGACCGCCACGGCGAGCGTCACGTCGTGCCCCTGACCGCATCGACCCGTCGACGGGTGGGACGAGCCGGGGAGGAGGTCACCTCCACAATGTACGGACATTGCCGTCCAGAGACAAGAGAGGGGTCCCGGCAGACCGAGGGGCAGCAGCGTTGCGTCGAGGCTCGTCCCGGCGGTCGTCGTCAGGTCGGCGTCGGCCGGGCGACGCCCCGGTAGAGGCTGCCGACGACACGCGGCTCGCCTCGGGCGTACTCGCGGTGCAGCTCGACCACCTGCAGTCCGGCCTGCGCGAGCAGGTCGTCGACGGGCCGGCTCAGGTGGCAGCCAGCGGCGACCCGCCGCTGGACCGGGTCGAGCCGTCGCTGCCAGCGCAGGACCCCCGGATCGGGTGCCGCGCCGTGCTCGACGAAGTGGAGCGCACCGCCGGGGCGCAGGACCCGGACGACCTCGCGGAGCGCCGCGACCGGCTCCGGGATCGTGCAGAGCGTCCATGTCGACAGCGCGCTGTCGACGCTGTCGTCGGGCAGCGGCAGGGCCTGGCCGTCCAGGCCGGCTCGGGCCACGGGCGCGGTGCTCGCGTGGCGGCGCTCGGCCGACAGCCGCCAGGCGAGGTCGGAGGGCTCGATCGCCGTGACGGACCGGACGGCGGCGGGGTAGTGGGGCGTGTTGCGGCCGGAGCCGAAGCCGAGCTCCAGGACGTCGCCGCGCAGGCCGGCGCAGGTCTGCTGCCGGAGCCGGTCGTGCTGGCGGCTGCCCAGGGCCTTGTCGACCAGGTGCGGGACGACCTGTCGTGACCAGAGCCCCACGGGCTACAGGACCTGCAGGGCGGAGCCGTCAGCGCTGGTCATCGGCAGACCGGCCTGCTGCGCGGCTGGTGCTGGGCCTGCGGCGCGTGCCCGGCGGACCACTCGTCGTCCTCGCGCACGTCGAGCAGCAGCGCGTCCTGGCTGCGGGCAGCTGCCTGCTGCACGTCGATCTCGTCCACCTGCGGGTCGGGCTGGTCCACGGTCGTCTCCTGGTGCGGTCGGGTCGAGCCGGGCGGGTCGTGGGGCGAGTCGTGGGCGAGTCGTGTCAGCGCCGGGAGCCGGTGGTGCCGGCGGACAGCGCGACCTGCTTGCCGTCGAGCACGGCGGTGATGGCGAACCTGTCGCCGCGCACCAGCGTGTGGCGGTGCTCGAGCGGCCGGCCGTGCAGGCACCCGGTCCGTTCGACGGCCAGGAGCGCCACGCCCGGCGGGACGTGCAGCAGCGCGCGTTCCCCTCGGCTGGGCACGACCGCGCGGACCTGCTCGCGGCCGCCGGTCAGGCGCAGGCCGCAGTGCACCAGCAGCTGGTCGTAGAGGGCGGTGTGGGTGAAGTCGACCGACAGCAGCGGCAGCGCGACGTCGGCGGGCAGCCAGACGCGGTCGAGCGCGAGCGGCTCGTCACCGGCGAGGCGCAGCCGCTCGAGGTACACCAGGGGGGTCGACTCCTCGAGCATCATGCGGGTGGCGATGACGCCGTCGGCCCGGACGTCGAGGGCCCGCACGACCGAGCGCTGCTCCAGGCCGGTGCCCTCGACGGCCGCGAAAAGGCTGCTCATCGCGCCGAGCTGCTGCTCGACCTCCGCGGGGGCGAGGCGCGGCTTGCGGCCGCGGGCGGCGGTCACGGTGCCCTCGGTGCGCAGGTGCCGCAGGGCCTCGCGGACGGTGTGCCGGCTGACGGCGTACTCCTGCACGAGGGCCAGCTCGCCCGGGAAGGCGTCGACGAACTCGCCCGCCGCGAGCCGGGCCCGCAGGTCGGCGAGCAGCGCCGCCCACAGCGGGCCGGTGCTGCGGTCCAGGGGTCGAAGGGCTTGCCTCGTCACGCTCACCCCTCTAATGTACGGACAATCGGTGGCCCGAACAAGCGGACCTGCCGGCCGAGTCACCTGGAGCCAGTGTGCGCGTCGACGTGATCGAGACCCCCGACCTCGGTGACCGCAGCTACGTCGTCAGCGACGGCACCTGCGCCGTCGTGGTGGACCCGCAGCGCGACATCGACCGGGTCGAGAAGCTGGTCGCCGAGCTCGGCGTCCCGATCCGGCTCGTCCTCGAGACGCACCTGCACAACGACTACGTGACTGGCGGGCACGCGCTCGCACGGCGCAGCAGCGCCACCTACGTGGTGGCGGGTCGCGAGGACGTCGCCTTCGAGCGCTGCGCCGCGCACGACGGCGACATCCTGTCCGCCGGTTCGATGAGCGTGAAGGTCGTCGAGACGCCGGGCCACACCGACACGCACCTGACCTACGTGGTCACAGACCACAGCGGTGACCCGCCGGCAGTCTTCAGCGGCGGCTCCCTGCTGTACGGCAGCGTCGGTCGCACGGACCTGCTCGGCAGCGACCGCACCGACGAGCTGACGCGCAAGCAGTTCCACTCGGCCCGGCGGCTGGCGACGACGCTGCCGGACGACGCTGCGCTCTACCCGACGCACGGCTTCGGCTCCTTCTGCTCCTCGGGCGGCGCTGCCGGCGGCACCGAGAGCAGCATCGGGCTGGAGAAGACCCGCAACGACGCGCTCACCGAGGACGACGAGCAGGCGTTCGTCGACCGGCTGGTCGCCGGGCTGACGGGCTACCCGGCGTACTACGCGCACATGGGCGAGCTCAACGCGCAGGGTCCGGACGTCCCGGACCTGGCCCCGGTGCGCGGGATGGACCCGGCCGAGCTCGCCTCGCGCCTGCACACCGGCGAGTGGGTGGTCGACATGCGCGACCGCGCCGCCTACGCCGGCCGGCACCTCGCGGGGACCGTCAGCATCGCCATCGGCAAGCAGTTCTCCACCTACGCCGGCTGGGTCATCCCGTGGGGCGCCCCCATCACCCTGATCGCCGACGACCCCGAGCACATCCGCGAGGCCCAGCGCCAGCTCGTCCGCATCGGCATCGACCACCTCGCCGGGCAGGCCGTCGGCGAGCTCGACACCCTCGCCGAGGACACCCGCGTGCGGTCCTACGAGCGCGCCACGTTCACCGATGTCGCCGCGAGCCCCGACGCCCAGGTCCTCGACGTCCGTCGCGACGACGAGGTCAAGGGCGGGCGGATCGCCGGGTCGACCCACATCCCGCTGCACGCGCTCGTGGAGCGGATGCACGAGGTCCCCAAGGGCAAGGTCTGGGTCCACTGCGCCAGCGGGTTCCGCGCCAGCATCGCCGCCAGCATCCTCGACCGAGCGGGCCACCCCGTCGTGCACGTCGACGACGAGTACGGCAACGCCGCCGAGGCCGGGCTCCAGATCGTCTGACCGCTCACGTCGACCCACCCACCACCTCGTCAGGAGCACCGTGACCGCCACCCTCGTGTCCCCGAACGACCTGTCCGCCCGGCTCGCCGCGGGCGGCGTCACCGTCCTCGACGTCCGCTCGCCCGGGGAGTACCAGGCCACAGCGATCCACGACAGCGTGCACCTGCCCCTGGACCAGCTGCCTACGCACAGCGCTGAGCTGGCGCGCGAGCAGTCCGGGACAGTGGCCCTCGTCTGTCGCAGCGGTTAGCGGGCCCAGCAGGCAGCCGAGCTCCTCGCGCGCGACGGTTCCCACGACCTGCTCGTGCTCGACGGCGGCCTCACCGCCTGGGAGGCGGCCGGCCACCCGGTCCGCCACGGCGCGGGCAAGTGGGAGCTCGAGCGCCAGGTCCGGCTCGTCGCCGGGAGCCTCGTCCTCGGCGGCGTCGTGGCGAGCCTGCGCTGGCCCCGGGCCCGTTTCCTGTCCGGCGCCGTCGGCGGCGGGCTCGCCTTCGCCGCGGTCAGCAACACCTGCGCCATGGGCAAGGCCCTGCTCAACCTCCCGTACAACAAGGCCGCGTCCGCCGACACCGCGGCCGCGGTGCGGGCGGTCACCGGCCGCCGCTGACCGTCTGGCGGCGTCCCTGCCCCGACACCGCCAGGGCCAGACGCGCCGTGATCCCCGCACCGCCTGCTTCGCGCACGCCACATGCGGCCTGACCTCCCGGTCAGCCGCCGGATTGTCGTGTCAGACTGTCATCATGACCTCCGGCCGCAGCGCGCTGATCTGCCGCTGCCTGCTGGCCAACACCCTCGCGACCGTCGACGACTGCCTCTGTCGACGCTGAGCTCGGCCTCGCCGCTCAGCCCGCAGTCCCCGACCCCGCGAAGGAACACGTCATGACCGCTGTCCCGCACGGCTTCGACCGCACCGGCAACGCCCTGCCCTGGCGAGCGCGGCTGTCCGCCGTCCTGCGCGAGTTCTGGGACGTCATGCGCGCCACGCACCACGCGCGCATCCCCTCCTAGGCCGCCCAGCTCGCCGTCGCGGGTCGCTCCAGGCCCACGACGTGGGGCGGCCCTGGCGCGACGACGCAGGGCCGGCGCTCACGACCGCGGACCACCGTGGCGGCCTGACCAGCCCCGACCGCGGGACCGTCGCCAACGCGAGGGAGCATCGCGTGTCGAGGTGCTCCCGCCCGACCTGGCGAAGCGTCTTGTCGTGCGAGGACTCGTCCACCGTTCATGGCTCTAATGACCGGACATTCATCCGACCAGCCTTGACGGTGTGACGCGGAGCACTAGCCTCAGCCGCACCGACCTTGTCCGGACAATCAGCCGGGCAGCAGGCGAGCGGAGCTCCTCATGACCTCGGGACTGAGCACCAGGACGCCACCGGATCGTCGTCGTCGGCGGCGGGAGCGCCGGGATCAGCGTGGCGGCCCGCCTGCGTCGGGCCGGTGAGAGCGACGTCGCCGTGATCGACCCGGCGACCGACCACTACCACCAGCCGCTGTGGACGCTCGCCGGCGGTGGCTGCTCGACCGTGGAGAAGAGTCGCAGGCGGTAGGCCGACGTGATGCCGAAGGGCGTCACCTGGATCCAGCAGGCCGCCGCGGACATCGACCCTGACACGAAGTCGGTCTCGCTCGCCGACGGCAGCACGGTCACCTACGACTTCCTGGTCGTCTGCCCCGGCATCCAGCTCGACTGGCACAAGGTCCCCGGCCTGTCCGACACCCTCGGCAAGGACGGCGTCTCCAGCAACTACCTGGCCGAGACGGCGCCCAAGACGTGGGAGTTCATCCGCGGTATGCGCAAGGGCACCGAGGTCTTCGGCATGCCCAGCGGGCCGATCAAGTGCGCCGGCGCTCCGCAGAAGATCGCCTACCTCGCCGCGGACTACTGGCGCCAGCAGGGCGTCCTGGACGACATCCGCGTCGTCATGGTCCTGCCGACGCCGGGCATGTTCGTCGTCCCCGTCTTCGCCGAGGAGCTCGAGCGCGTCGCGAAGGGCTACGGCATCGAGGTGCAGTTCACAGCGAGGTCGTCGAGGTCGACCCTGGCCGGCGCGAGGCGCTGGTCAAGGACATCAAGAACGACACCAAGGACACGCTGCACTACGACGTCATGCACCCCGTGCCGCCGCAGAGCGCCCCGGACTGGGTCGAGAAGACCTCTCTGGCGGACCCCGACAACCCCGCGGGCTACGTACAGGTCGACAAGCACACGATGCAGCACACCCGCTACCCCGACGTCTTCGCGCTCGGCGACGCTGGCAGCACCCCCAACAGCAAGACCGGCGCTGCCATCCGCAAGCAGGCGCCCGTCGTCGTCGAGAACCTCCGCGCCACATGGCCGGCCGCACTCCGACCGCCTCCTACGGCGGTTACGCGTCCTGCCCGCTCACCACCGCGCGCGACAAGATGCTGCTTGCCGAGTTCGACTACACGATGGAGCCCAAGCCGTCCTTCCCGCTCATCGACACGACCAAGGAGCGCGAGGACATGTGGCTGCTCAAGAAGTACGGGCTGCCCGCCCTCTACTGGAACCTCATGCTCAAGGGCCGCGCCTGACAGCAGAGCCAGGGCCGCGTCGCCGCAGTCCGGCGCCATGCGAAGGATCAGAGACAGAGACGGTCAGCGTGTCGAGGCCGCCAGCCAGCGGTCACGCGTCCTGTCACCGCTCATCCTCGACAGCCACAGGTGAGCGCACCCGACCCGCCGCAGGCGCCCGGGCCCGCGACCTGGCGGGTGCGCTCACCGCGGCTGCCGTAGGGAGGGCCAGAACGCGTGCTCCTGTCCGCTGTGCGGGGAGCCGATCCTGGGCACACCTGAGTCATCGCCGGTGGCGTGGTGACGCCGCGGCCGCGGGCGTCGTCCTCGACTTCAGGCGCGCCGGGTCGACAGCAAGGGCTTGCCCGAACGGCTGGTGATCAGGACGGATGCCAACTCGCTCCGGTGCAGCGCGGTGGCTCCGTCGACCTCCATGTGGCCGCCGGCCGTCCGGCCCCAGGAGGCCGCCACGGTCCGGTGCCCTGCGGCGTCGACCGCGTAGGCGACGTACGACGGGGCGTCGGGCAGGTGGACGCGCAGGTGGAGCGCCGTGCCCCAGGGCTTGTCCTCCGTCGCGAGGTCACCGGTGGCGACCTGGCCTCCCGCGGCGTCGAAGGCGACCCTGGAGGGCTCACCTCCAGGGATGCCGACGACGGCGACCGCTGCCGCCGCCGAGGCGACCAGCGCAACTCCGGTGGCCGCCCGCCAGCGCCGGAGCCGGCCGGCCTCAGCGGCGCGCTGGCGCTGCACCACAGCGAGCACGGCCGGCAGCAACGAGGGCGGCGGCACGAGCACACCGCTCTGCACCTCCTCGCGCGTGACCCGCGACATCAACCCCGGCAGCCCGGCGTAGGACGCGAGTTCCTCGCGGCAGGAGGCGCAGAGGCTCAGGTGCTGCTCGACCTCCGCCCGCTCGGCGGGGTCGAGCGCTCCGACCAGGTAGCTGCCGAGCCACGTCTTGAGCTCCGCGTGATCGGTCATGCGCCCACCCCCATCTCCTCGAGCGCCAGGCGGAGTGCCCGCACCGCGTAGTACGTCCTGCTCTTGACCGTCCCGGCCGGGATCCCCAGCGCCAGAGAGGTCTCGGTGACGCTGCGACCCATCCAGTGCGCCTGGACGAGCACCTGACGGTGCTCCGGGGTCAGCCGCTGAAGCGCCTCGGCGACCTGCCAGGACTCCACGGCCCGATCCATCTCGTCGGGGGCGGCGACAGCGGCGAGAGCCGGCTCGTCGTCGACCAGGACGGGGCGGGACTGCGCGGCCCGGTGGGCGTCGGTCAGAAGGTTCCTGGCGACCGACAGCAGCCACGGCCGCACGGGGCGGGTCTGCAGGTCCAGCGTGGACAGGTTCTTCCAGGCCCGCAGAAACACCTCCTGCACGACGTCCTCGGCCCGCTGTGCGTCGCCCGTCCAGCGCACGCAGAACGCGTAGAGGGCCCCGCCGTGCTCGGCGTAGAGCAGGCGCACCAGCTCCTCGTCCTGCGTCGTCGTCACGTCAGAGGGCACGCAGGCCGCGCGCCGTCGGTTCACCCGCACATCGTGGCGGACGGGGTGAACCGGACCGCAGGCACAGCCGTGACCCCAGGCAGACCCACCCGACCCTCACCCTGACCCGGAGGCACTCCATGACCACCCGCCGCACCCGCACCCTCGCGACCCTCGCCTGCACCGGCCTGCTCGGCGTCACCGCCCTGACGGCCACGCCCGCCCCGGCCCTCGCGTCCGGCCCGCCGGCCGCCGCGACCGCCTTCGCCACCGCTGTCGTCACACCCGAGGGCGGCTCCGTCAGCGGCTTCGGCATCACCGCGACCTTCGCCCGCGGCGCCGTCACGTCGCCCCGCCTGATCATCCTGGGCAACTGGCCGAACGGCCTCGACGTCCCGACACCGGCCGGCACCACCGCGGTGAAGACCTTCGGCCTGCAGGAGTGCAACACCGACGGCACCGCCTGCACCAGCGCGCTCGGCAACTTCCCGAACAGCCCGGCCGGCAGCGAGAAGATCAAGGGCACCAGCTACCCGTACGACGCCGGTCACGCCCTGCCGGACGGGGAGGGCAACACGAACTTCGGCAGCGCGTCCGAAAAGCTGGTCACCATCACCACCAGGACTGCCGCGGACACGGTGCTGCTCTACAACGCCAACGCGGACACCACCGCCGCTGCCTACACGACCCTGCCCAGCCAGCGCGTCGACGGCGCGATCGTCTTCGACACCTTCCAGCCGGTCGTCTGGACACTGACCGTCCCCTCGAGCTGACCTCAGCACGTCGTGGCGGGCCCGAGGACCACGGGCCCGCCGCGACGCTCAGCCGGCCCCTGCCAAGGGCCTGGCGGGGCCGGACCACGTCGGCACGCCGCGCCGCACCGAGGTGTCTCGGCGACCCACGAGCGGGCAGCAGCTCACCCCGCAGCCGTAGGACGGGGACGGCGGACGTGCCGCCCTGCCAGTCGCAGGAGGTCTGCAGCCGCCCCTGAGGGACGCTGGCCGGCCGGCCAGACCGCCCGCAACGACCGGTCGAGGTCGACCCCGCGCACCGGGACCTGCACGAGCCGCCCGGCGGCGATGTCGTCGCGCACCGCCAGCTCCGACAGCACGCCGGGGCCGGCACCGGCGGCGACCGCTGAGCGCACGCCGCTGCTGGTGGACAGCTCCAGCAGGGGCGCCGCCCCCGGACCCAGGCCCGACAGCGCACGCTCCAGCGCGGTGCGGGTGCCCGACCCCGGCTCGCGCTGCACCAGCCGGGTGGCGGCGAGCTCGTCGGCCTCCACCGGACGCCGTCGTCGTGCCCACGGGTGCCCCGGCGCGACGACGGTGACCAGCCGGTCGGTCCCCACCTCGTGCTCGTCCAGCCCGGCGGGCAGGTCCGGCCCCTCCACGAACCCCACGTCGGCGTCTCCGGCCAGCACCAGGGCCGCGACGTCGGTGCTGTTGCCCGCCGTCAGGCTCACCGCCGTGCCGGGGTGGGTCGAAGCCAGCCGCACCAGCCAGGCAGGCAGCAGGTGCTCGGCCACGGTCAGGCTGGCCGCCACCCGCAGCCGGGCCGACCGGTCGCCGCGCAGCGACGCGATGCCGGCGCCCAGGACGTCGGCAGCGGCGAGCACGTCGCGGGCCCAGTCCGCGAGCAGGGCGCCCTGCCGGGTCAGCTGCGAGCCCCGGGCGCTGCGGGTGAGCACCGGGAAGCCGACCAGCCGCTCGAGCCCGCGCACCCGCGCGCTCACCGCCGGCTGGCTCAGACCGTGGACCTGCCCCGCCCGTCCCAGGCTGCCGGTCTCGGCGACCTGCAGCAGCAGCGCGAGCGTGTCCAGGTCCGGCACCCGGTCTAGTCCCATCCACCGACTCTAGGACCAGCCATCGACTCCCTGGATGACCGCATCAGCCCGAGGCCCCTACCGGTCGGCCCGGGCGTCCCGCACGCTGGCACCGTTGCCGAACAAGGAGAGCACCCGTGACCAGCCCTGCCCCCGCCCCTGCCCGACCCGCTCAGCGGCACGCCCACCGGACCGGCAGCCGCTGCCGCCCCAGCTGCCCGCCGCAGCCCGGCCCCGGACGCTCCAGCCCCCTCCCCGGGCTGCTGGCCGTCACAGCCGCGACCGCACTGGCCTTCGGCGTGCACGCCCTGGTCCCGGCGCTGAACCCCTCCACGGTCGCCGTAGCGCTCGGCGCGCTCGCCGTCAACGTCGGGCTGCACCGACCCGTCCTGCACGTCGGGACGCACGTCGCGTCCCACCGGCTGCTGCGCCTCGCTGTGGTCCTGCTCGGCCTGCAGCTCGGGCTGCCGCAGCTGCTCGACCTCGGCCCGCGCGGCGCCCTGGTCGTCGTGACCACCGTCGCGATCACCTTCACCGGCACCCGCCTGCTCGGACGGCTGCTGGGCGTCCCACCGGCCCGCGCGCTGCTGATCGCCACCGGGTTCTCGATCTGCGGCGCCTCCGCCGTCGCCGCGATGGAGGAGGTCGCCGGGGGCGACGAGGACGACACCGCCGTCGCCATCGCCCTGGTCACCCTCTGCGGCAGCCTGGCGATCCTGCTGCTGCCCCTGCTGCAGCACCCCCTCGGACTCGACCCGGCCGCCTTCGGCAGCTGGGTCGGGGCCAGCGTCCACGACGTCGGCCAGACCGTCGCCACCGCCGACCGGGTCCCCGGCGCGCTCACCACGGCCGTCGTCGTCAAGCTCAGCCGCGTCGTGCTCCTCGCCCCGCTCGTGGCGACCATGGCCGTCAGCGCCCGGCGCCGCTCCCCCGCCGCCGACAACGGACGCCGCCCCCCGCTGCTGCCCCTGTTCGTCGCCGGCTTCCTCGGCGCCATCGGCCTGGCCAGCACCGGCCTGCTGCCCCACGCCGTCCTGCACGGCGCCCAGACCCTGCAGGGCGTCCTGCTCGCCGCCGCGCTCGTCGGCCTCGGCACCGGCATCCACCTGCCGACCTTGCGCCGCACCGGCGGACGCGCCCTGCTGCTCGGCCTGCTCAGCTGGCTGCTCGTCGCCACCGTCGCGTACGCCGGCGTCCGCCTCACCGGAGCATGACGCGCACAGGTGACGTCGCCGTCCCGCTCGTGCGGACCAAGAAGGCAGGCGCACCCCACGGACGGCGCCAGCGTCGTGGACCCGCTGGAGGCCGAGCACGACGTGGCCAGACCCGGCCTGGCTGCGCCTCGTCGCCCACCGTGGACCGCGGGCTCTCGAGCCGAAGACCGGCCAGGGTCGACCGCCAGATGCGCGCACCCGCCCCGGTGCGAGCAGGCGGCACGTGGCTGGCGCTTCCCACGGAGCTCATGTCACTGCTGTCTGGCGCCGTTCTTGAAGGGCGTGGCAGATGCCCGGGCACGACGTGGACGACGCTCAGACTGACGTCAACTGCAGCCCGCGGACGCAGATTCGGGGAGTGCCCCGCCACTACATGGACTCGCGTTCGTTTCATCTCCCGAACTGCCCCTCACGTGATTCTGCGTCGCTTTGTTCGGCACATTGGCGAGCTGTCCGGGGTCCTGGCTGGCGGGCCCGGGCAGATGCCAGGGCACCGCCTGGGCAAGGGGAGTGCCGCCGGTTGATCGGAAGTACGGGTCATTCCGACAGGAGTGCCGGGGGTCGCTCGGCACGCCACTCGGCGCCGGTGGCAATCAACTGCTCCGTCGGCCGGTCGTCGATCGCAGGTCGAAGTAGCTCGCATCTGGGATGGACGTCCCCGGCCGCGCACCGGCGGCCTGCCTGAGGTCAGCCGCCGACGGCAACGAGCAAGCGCCGGCGTCCTCGGCCTGGGTCGGGTCCTGCCCGCAGCGGAACGAGTCGCGCAGGATCACGATCTGCGCGGCCGTGTACTTGATCGACTTCTTGGGTCCCCGCGTGTGCTCTCCGCCCTTCCGGGCGTACTCCTTGACCGCGTACAGCGACAACTTGAGCATCAGGGCCACCTCCTTCGCGCTGTAGAAGGCCAAGGGGTCCAGAGCGGTGAGCGGGTCCATGCGCAAGACCGGTCCGTGTCCGGCCAGGAAAGGCAATGGGGGCCAGGCCCGCGGCCTGACCCCCACTCGACCCTCCGTCAGGCCGCGACGTCGTCGTCGTCCTCGTCGTCGTCGAGCTCGGGCAACGCGGCGTCGGCGTCGTCGAGCAGGAACAGCTCGGGCTGCTCCTGCGCCGTCACGTCCTGCGCGCTTGGCAGGACGGGCAGGACCGGCTGGCTCGGGCCGTGGCCGGTGTCCGCGGACCCCGTCATGCTGGTAGCGGCCGAGGACGGGCCCATCGCAGGGACGAAGGGCAGGATGGCGTCCAGAGCGCTGAGCACGACCGACTTCACCCGGTCGAGCAGGTGCCCGTACCGCTTGCTGGTGAAGTACTCGTCGTGGTGCCCCAGCCGGCGGCTGATCGCCAGCATCGGCACGTCCGCGGCGATCAGCCAGGCGACGTGCGTGTGCCGGAAAGCGTGGGCGCGGACCACGGGAACGCCGGCGGCCTCGGCGGCGGGCTTGAGGAACCGGTTGGTGAAGTTCCCGTGGTGCAGGCGGCCGCCACCGCGCATCGTGAACACCGGCTCGTCCGGGCCCTTGCCCGCCAGCAGCTGCTCGAGCAGCGGCACGAGGACCGCCGGGAGGGAGATGTCCCGCACGGAGCTGCTGCTCTTGACGCGTCCGAGCTGCATCTGGCCGCTGTGCTGCCGGCGCCAGGCGACGCGGATCGCGACGAACGGCGCGCCGGTCGCCGGGTGCAGGTGCACGTGCTTGACGGGCAGCCCGGCGGCCTCGCCCCAGCGGACCCCGGTGAGCACCAGGAACAGCAGCAGCAGGCGGAAGTGCGGGTCAACCGTCTGCAGCAGAGCCTCGAACTGCGCCGCCTCGAGGTAGACCCGCTCGTCGGTCTGATTCTCCGGCAGCTTGCTCGTCGCGCACGGATTGCGGGTCAGCAGCTGGTCGTCGTCGGTGACCGCGGCCTGCAGGATCCCGGAGAAGATCGTGTGGATGTTGGAGATGGTCTTGGGCGAGAGCGGGCGGCCGTTCGGGCGGCCGGCGTTGGTGAAGCCCTCGCGCTTGCTCAGCCACTGGATCCAGCCGCTGACGCTCAGGACGTTCCCGTCGGGCCCGAGCCGGTGCCCCGGCCGGTCGGTGCGGTCCTTCTGCCGGACCTGACCCAGCGTCAGATCGTCGTCGCACCAGTACGGGAACACGTGCTGCTCGAGCACTCGCATCTCGTCCGCGAGCGTCCGCTCGGTCACGCCGGTCTTCTGGGCGAGGTGCTGCCGGGCGTAGGGCTTGAGGAGCACGTGGTCGCCGGGCAGGCCGACGATGCTGGCCGAGGTGGTGGCCGTGGGGGCCCCCGCGGGGGCGGCCGGGGGAGTGGTGGGGAAGCGCAGGGCGGCGGGCTCGACCTCGCCGCGGACGAAGCGGCGCGCCAGGGCGGGGCCGTTCAGGTCGGCGAGCTCGCAGAACATGCGGGCCTGCTGCTCGGTGGCGAACGACTCGCGCTGCTTGGTGCCGGCCTCGCGCCACTCGGCGCGCCACTTGCTGCGGTGCTGCTGGATGTTCATGGGGTCCTTCCGGTCGGAGATGACCGGTCGACCCGTCCCGCACCGCGCAGGCACCGCAATGCGTGCCAGGGCGGTGCCCCCCGCTTCAGGTGGGGGGCACCGCCCCCCGCAGGAGCGTGACCTGCGGTGATGTGGGGTGAGTGACGGGGCTCGAACCCGCGACAACCGGGATCACAACCCGGTGCTCTACCAGCTGAGCTACACCCACCATGGTGCGGCGGAGAGCATAGCGGCTAGCTCTCCGCGGGGGGCTCCCCGGTGAGCGCCGCCGACGCCGCGGCCGCCTCGACCGACGTCGGGCCTGGCTGGGGCACGAACAGGGTCGAGCGGTAGTACTGCAGCTCGGTGACCGACTCCCGGATGTCGGCGAGCGCCCGGTGGCCGCCGCCCTTCTTCGGGGAGTTGAAGTAGACGCGGGGGTACCAGCGGCGGGCCAGCTCCTTGACCGAGCTGACGTCGACCATCCGGTAGTGCAGCCAGGCGTCGAGCTCGGGCATGTCACGGACCAGGAAGCCGCGGTCGGTGGCGATCGAGTTGCCGCACAGGGGCGCCTTCCGGGGCTCCTGGACGTGCTCCTTCACGTACGCGAGGACCTGCTGCTCGGCCTCCTGCAGGGTGACGGTCGCGCGCAGGACCTCCTCGGTGAGGCCGGAGCTGGCGTGCATCTCCCGGACGACCTCGGGCATGCGCTCCATCTGCTCGGCGGTCGCGCCGACGACGACGTCGACGCCCTCCCCGAGCACGTTCAGCTCGCTGTCGGTGACCAGGGCGGCGACCTCGATGAGCAGGTCGGAGCCGAGGTCGAGCCCGGTCATCTCGCAGTCGATCCACACCAGGCGGTCGCTCATGCGGGGCAGCCTAGGCGGGGCGTGAGCGGGACGTGACGCGGGCGAAACGCGGAGGTCTCGTGGGCGAGACGGGCCCTCCCTAGCGTCCGCGGCAGCACACCGGGAGAGCAGCCGACGACAGGACGCCGCATGACCACGACAGTCCAGGGGTTCACCGAGCGGGCCGCCGAGGCGGGGGTGACGCTCCCGTCGTCGGTCGAGACGGGAGGCCTCGTCGTCGACCTCGCCGGGTACGAGGTCTCGCTGAACGGGCAGCGGCTGGACCTCAGCCCGCGGCAGGTCGAGCTGCTCGCGCTGTTCGTCGCCGCGCCCAGCCGGGTGTGGAGCCGGGCGCAGCTGCACCGGATCTGCTGGGGCGAGAGCGCGCCGTCGCGCCGGGTCGACGTCCAGCTGTGCCGGCTCCGCGGCCGCACCGGGCTCGACCTGTTCCGCAACGTCCGCGACCGGGGGTGGGCCCTGCGACCTGTCGCCTGAGGGGCTGCGGGTCCTCTAGCGTCGGGGGCCCGTCCTCCTGGAGGCCCCCGTGACCGACCCCGCTGACCGCCTGGCCGCCCTCGAGGACGAGGTCGCGGCCCTCCGGGCCCAGCTCGGGCCGTCCCGCCGTGACCTGCTGCGCCGCGGAGGAGCGGTCCTCGCCACGGCCGCGGGCGCCGCCGTGCTGTCCGCCCGGCCCGCCGAGGCCGCACCGGGGGACCCCGTCCTCGCCGGTCGCCCCAACGACGCTGCGGGCACGACGACGTCGCTCACGGGCGGGACCGGGACGACGCCGACGCTCGGCCTGGACAACCCCGCCCGACGTGCGGTCGACGGCGGCGAGTACAGCGGCCCCGCGCTGCAGGGTCGCCCCGACGACGCCGTCCGCGGGGGCCACGCACCTCGGCCTCGACGTCCAGGGCACCGCCCCCGGCGACCTCGCCAGCGGCGACGACCAGCTCTGGTACGCCCACGCGCAGGAGCCGGGCGGCACCGTCGTCGGCTCCGTCTACACGTCCGCCTTCGCCAACCACCTCGCCTTCCTCACGCCCCGCCGGGTCCTCGACACCCGCCGCCCTCTCGCCGGCACCGAGAGCGGGGCCCCCAACGACGGCCGCTCCCGCGTCGTCGCCGGCCGGTTCGACGCCGCCGGCCGGCTGCTCGCCGGCAGCACCCTGGTGCTGGACCTGTCCGGGCTGCTCGTCGGGCAGCAGGCCGGGGTGCTCGGCAACCTCACCGCGGTCGGGCCCACCGCCAACGGCTTCCTCACCGCCTACCCGACGCCGGACGGCTCGCTCGACACCACCGGCGCCGGTCGCCCGGCCGTCTCGAACGTCAACTACACCCGGGGCGCCGCGGTCGGCGAACTTCACGCTGGTCGGCTTCGAGGCCGACAACCGCCTCAGCGTCTACACGACGACGCTCACCCACGTGCTGTTCGACGTCGCCGCGTTCAGCGTCTACGACCCCTTCGCGACGCTGGTCGACGACGGGGCGGGCCGCACGGCGTCGACGGGCTGGCGGGGCAGGGTCCCCTCGAGGTAGAGCCAGACGCCGCCCTCGCGGACGAACACGCTGTCCTCCTCCAGCAGGTGCGGTCGCCCGTCCTGCACGTACCGGGCCCGGAACGACACCCGGCCGCGGCTCTCCAGCGGGCCCGACGCCGCCAGCACCTCGAGGCCGGCCCACCGGACGCCGGGGTCGAGGTCGAGCGCCGGGGGGCGGGTGCTCGGGTGCCAGGTGGCCAGGAGGTGGTCGGCATCGCCGCGGGCGTGGGCGGTGTAGCGCGACCGCATGAGCAGCTCCGGGCTCGGCGCCGGGAGGGCGGTCCACCGGCCGCAGCAGGCGTCGTAGGTCGGGCCGAGCCCGCAGGGGCAGGGCGTGCGCCGGCGGGCCATCAGACGGGGGTCACCAGGGTGCTGCCGGCCGGGTGCTCGGTGCGGCGGTGGCCGTCGCCGTCGAGCACCCACACCGACTGCCGCCCGCGCACCTGCCACTGCTCGGGTCCGCCGACCATGGCGGTGTCCTCGTCGATCCCGACGACGGTCACCCCGGGCGGGGTGTCGACGACGCGGGTGAGGACGCCGTCGGGCAGCCAGGCGGCGAAGCGGTCGAAGTGGGGCAGCACGCGCAGGTGCGGCACGGCGGCGAGCCCGGCCTCGGCCGCCCGGAGGGGGTGCCGCAGGTCGGGGACGTGGTCGGTGAGGGCCATGGCCCCGGCGCTGCAGCCCGCGAGCGCCGCACCGCCCTGCCAGGCGGCGTGGATCGCCCGCCAGACGGCCGTGCCCCGCAGGGTCGCGGCGACGAAGGGGGGCGAGCCGCCGGACAGGTAGACGAGGCCGGCGCCCGCGACGAGGGCGGCGAGCGCGGGGTCGTCCGCCGTGGCGCGGTCGACGACGGGGACGACCACCTGCTCGACGCCGAGCCGGGCGGCGGCCCGGGCTCCGAGGTCGTGCCAGCGGGCCAGGCTCGCCGGGCCCTCGGGGGCGGCCGCCGTCGCCAGCTGGACGAACCGGGGCGGCCGGCCGGCGAGCAGGTCGCGCTCGACGTCCTCCAGGACGGGCAGGTACTCGCCGCTGCCGACGAGGGCGAGCGGCCCGGGCTGCGTGCTCACACGCGGGCGGGCTCCCGGGCGGGAGCGTCCAGCGGCAGGCGGATCCGGACCGGACCGCAGTCGGCGTGCTCGTCCAGGAAGGCGCTGACCCCGACCCGGAGGGCGAGGTCGTCGTTCGGCAGGCGGCGGTCGTCGGGGCAGGAGTGGCACACCACGACGACGTGGTCGAGGTGGGACACGACCTCGACGACGGGCTGAGCAGGCATCGGCATCTGCGGACTGTGCCCGCATCTCGCGCCCGTGAACAGGGGGGTGCCCCCGGAGAGACTCGAACTCCCGACCAACCGGGTAGAAACCGGCCGCTCTATCCGCTGAGCTACGGGGGCGGACGCCGGGGAGCGTAGGGGAGGAGCACCTGCCTCCGACAGGACGCGACCGTCCACAGACCCGCTCGCCCCCCTGTCCGCGGCGGGCTCCTCGACGCACCGTCGTCCTCGGCACGGCGGACCGACCGCCGGCCGCACCACCACCGACCCGCGGAGGACCCCGTGCACGCTCCCTCGATCACCGTCACCGGCAACCTGGCCGCCACCCCCGTCCTGCGCCGGACCGGCAGCGACGTCCCGGTCACCTCGTTCCGGATCGCCAACACCCCCAGCCGCCTCGACAAGACCACCGGCGCCTGGGTCGACTCGCCCACCACCTGGTTCACCGTCAGCTGCTGGCGCGGGACGGCGGAGAACGTCGTGCGCTCCCTGCGCCAGGGCGACCGCGTCGTGGTCACCGGCCGGCTGTCCACCAGCACCTGGACGACGACCGACGGCGAGCAGCGCAGCGGCCTCGACATCGAGGCCACCCACGTCGGGCTCGACCTGGCCCGGGCGCCCGCCCGGG
Source organism: uncultured Actinomycetota bacterium (assembly GCA_963761655.1). Lineage (GTDB taxonomy): Bacteria > Actinomycetota > Actinomycetes > Mycobacteriales > SCTD01 > RYN-122. The sequence continues at coordinate 74,465 of CAVXHI010000011.1, read as the reverse complement.
TCGTCACGGTGCCGCCCCTGCAGGCCGGCAGCGACCCGGGCGACCGTCCCGTGGAGGACGACGTCGACGAGCTGCACGACGCTCGCTCGACGCTCCCCTCGACGCTCCCCTCGACACCGCGCTCGTCCCGGCCTGACCGGGCGGGGGCCGTCGGGGCCGGCCCGTGCCCCGGCGGCGCCCGTAGGCTGGGCCGCATGGCGCAGTTCATCTACCAGATGCAGAAGGTCCGCAAGGCCGTCGGCGACAAGGTCATCCTCGACGACGTCACGCTGGCCTTCCTGCCCGGCGCGAAGATCGGCGTGCTCGGGCCCAACGGCGCCGGCAAGTCGACCGTCCTGAAGATGATGGCCGGTCTCGACCAGCCCTCCAACGGCGACGCCCGGCTCAGCCCCGGCTACAGCGTCGGCATCCTCATGCAGGAGCCCCTGCTCGACGAGACCAAGAACGTCCTCGAGAACGTGCAGGAGGGCGTCAAGGCCATCCGCGACGTCATCCTGCGCTACGAGGAGCTCAACGAGAAGATGGGCGCCCCGGACGCCGACTTCGAGAAGATCCTCGAGGAGCAGCAGCCGCTGCTCGACCAGATCGAGGCGGCCGACGCCTGGGAGATCGACAGCAAGATCGAGCAGGCCATGGACGCGCTGCGGGTGCCGCCCGGCGACGCCGACGTCAGCGTCCTGTCCGGTGGCGAGAAGCGCCGCGTGGCGCTCTGCAAGCTGCTGCTCGAGGCCCCCGACCTGCTGCTGCTCGACGAGCCGACCAACCACCTCGACGCCGAGAGCGTGCTGTGGCTGGAGAAGCACCTGTCGGCCTACCCGGGCGCCGTCCTGGCCGTCACCCACGACCGGTACTTCCTCGACAACGTCGCCGAGTGGATCCTCGAGCTCGACCGCGGCCGCGCGTACCCCTACGAGGGCAACTACTCCACGTACCTCGAGAAGAAGCAGGAGCGCCTCGCGGTCCAGGGCAAGAAGGACGCCAAGCTCTCCAAGCGCCTCAAGGACGAGCTCGAGTGGGTCCGGCAGAACGCCAAGGGCCGTCAGACCAAGAGCAAGAGCCGCCTCGCCCGCTACGAGGAGATGGCCGCCGAGGCCGAGAAGACCCGCAAGCTCGACTTCGAGGAGATCCAGATCCCGGCCGGCCCGCGCCTGGGCTCGATCGTCATCGAGGCGGACGGCCTCACGAAGGGCTTCGGCGACCGCGTCCTCATCGACGGGCTCTCCTTCTCGATGCCCCGCGGCGGGATCGTCGGGATCATCGGCCCGAACGGCGTCGGCAAGACCACCCTGTTCAAGACCATCGTCGGGCTGGAGCAGGCCGACAGCGGGTCGGTCAAGGTCGGCGAGACGGTCAAGCTCAGCTACGTCGACCAGGGCCGCACCAGCCTCGACGAGACGAAGTCGGTCTGGGAGATCGTCTCCGAGGGCAACGACTACATCCAGGTCGGTTCGCAGGAGATGCCGTCCCGGGCCTACATCGGGGCGTTCGGCTTCAAGGGCCCCGACCAGCAGAAGAAGTCCGGCGTCCTGTCGGGCGGGGAGCGCAACCGCCTCAACCTGGCGCTGACGCTCAAGGAGGGCGGCAACGTCCTGCTGCTCGACGAGCCCACGAACGACCTCGACACCGAGACCCTCGGCTCGCTCGAGAACGCGCTGCTCGAGTTCCCGGGCTGCGCCGTGGTCATCAGCCACGACCGCTGGTTCCTCGACCGGATCGCCACCCACATCCTGGCGTGGGAGGGCGACGACGACGACGCCGCCAAGTGGTACTGGTTCGAGGGCAACTTCGAGTCCTACGAGAAGAACAAGATCGACCGGATGGGCCCGGAGGCCGCTCGGCCGCACCGGATGACCCACCGCAAGCTCACGCGCGACTAGGACGGCGCACTGACCGAGCGCGCACGAGCAGGGGCCGGCCGGCTGGCCGGCCCCTGCTTCGTGCTGGTCGCCCTGCTGTCGCTGTACGTGCTGTTCGTCCCCCGGCCGGTCGGCCCGGAGGGACCGCCGGGGGCGGACAAGGTCGTCCACCTGGTCCTGTTCGGCCTGCTCGCCGCCACCACCCGCTGGAGCTTCGGCCGGGTGCCCGCCGCCCTGGCGGCCGTCCTCGCCTACGCCGCCCTGTCCGAGGTCGTGCAGGGCCTGCTGCTGGCCGAGCGCAGCGGCGACGTCCGCGACCTGGTGGCCGACACCGCGGGGGCCCTGCTCGGCTGGCGGGCCGCACGCCGCACCGACCTGCGCTGAGCGCGCCCGTCGCGCGCACGACCCCGCCCGGGACACCCGAGCGGGTGGTCCTGGCCTCCAGGACGCCGTCGATGAGCGCAGGAGCGACCACTCCCGCCGCAGCCTGAGCAGCGCGTCCGACCCGGCCCGGCCGCCGTCCGGTGACCACTCCGCCCGGCCCGTCGTGACCAGGCCGGCACCACCCGCCCGAGCGCGGACCGCCGGGCGCATGCCTGCAGAGCGGACATCCCGGACACCCTCGGGCCCGGGCGCCCGGGCCGGTGACCGGCCCGGGTCATCGGGCTCCCTGGTCAGGCAGGACCATTCAGCGTCCTCGCGCTCGGGACGAACCTCTTCGTGTCAGCCTCCGGACCGTCGGAGGCGCCCACCAGACGGAGGACGACCGTGAGCTCCCCGACCCAGACCGTCACCATGACGGCAGCCGACGAGGCGCCCGCACCGGTCAACGCCGCGGCGGACGTCCCCGAGCTGCTCTTCGTGTCGGGCCTGCCCGGCTTCCCCGGCGAGCGACGCTTCGCGCTCGTCCGCTGGGGCGCCGCCGAGGGCCCCTACTCGCTCATGGTCGACCTGGACAACGACGACGTCCGCTTCCTCGTGATGCCGCCCTACGTCTTCTTCCCCGACTACACGGTCGACCTCGACGACGCCATCGCCGCCAAGATCCACCTCGAGCGCCCCGAGGACTGCCTGCTGCTGGTCATCGTGACCCTGGGCAAGCGCCCCGAGGACGCGACGGCGAACCTGCTCGGCCCCGTCGTCATCAACCTGCAGACCCGTGAGGGCGTGCAGGCGGTGCTGGCCGAGAGCGGCCACAGCACCCGCGTCCCGCTCCGCTAGCGCTGACCCTCCCCTCGCACCGCCCGCCCGGCCTCCACGGAAGGAACCCGTTGTGCTCGTCCTGACCCGCCGCAAGAACCAGAGCATCGTCATCGGCGACGACATCATCGTCACCGTGCTCGAGGTCAAGGGCGACCAGATCCGCCTCGGCATCACCGCGCCCCGCAACGTGCAGGTGTACCGCGAGGAGCTGCTCGCCGCGCTCAAGGACGCCAACACGTCTGCCCTGCTCACCGACGGCGCGGCCCCGATGGCCCCGCCGGCACCTCCGGCCAGCGCCTCGGCGTCGACCGGCCTGCGCGGCCTGCGCCCGGGACTCCCGTCCCGGCGTCGCGCGGCCTAGCAACGCCCCCTCGCCACCCTGCCGCCCCTGCACGAGGAGATCCGATGTCGACCACGCCGCTCAGCCCGCAGGCCAAGGCCCTCGTCGAGGCGCACCTGCCTCTCGTCCGCCACGTCCTGTCCGGCGTCGCTGCGCACTACCCGCGCCACGCCGACCGCGAGGAGCTGGCCCAGGCCGCGACCCTCGGTCTGGTCGAGGCCGCCGCGCGGTTCGACCTCGAGCGCGGCGTCCCCTTCGAGCGCTGGGCCTCCCTGCGCATCCGCGGCGCCATCGTCGACGCCGTCCGGGCGCTCGACTTCGCCCCCCGCACGCTCCGCAGCGCCGCCCGTGAGGTCGACACCGTGCGCACCGAGCTCGAGTGCGAGCTCGGTCGCACTCCCACCCAGGACGAGCTCGCGGACCGCGCCGGCATCAGCCGGACAGAGCTCTCGAGCCTGCAGGGCCGCGTCCACCGCAGCCTGGTCCTGTCCCTCGACGCGCCCTGCGGCGAGGAGGACGGCGACCCGCTCACCCTCGGCTCCTCGATCGTCGACGACGCCCAGCTGGCGCCGTCCGAGGTCCTCGAGCAGCGTGAGCGCCTGACCTACGTCCGCGACGCCCTCGCCGTCCTGCCGGAGCGCCTGCGCGACGTCGTGGTCGGGTACTTCCTCGACGGGGAGTCCAGCGCCGACCTGGCCGCCCGCCTCGGCGTCACCGAGTCGCGGGTGTCGCAGATGCGCACCGAGGCCCTCAAGCTCATGCGCGGCGGCATCGAGGCCCAGTACACCGCCGAGCCGACCGTCGTCAGCGAGTCCGACCGCGGCCGGTCCGCCTACCGCCAGGCCGCCTACGCCGCCGCCCTGGCCGCCCAGAGCTCCTACGCCAGCCGCCTCGACCGGGTGCCGTCGCCGCGGGGCGCGGCCGACGCGGAGCCGGTCCGCCTGGCGGTCTGACCGCCTCTGCTCGACCTGCTGCCCGGCCTCCTCCTCGGGGCCGGGCAGCGGCGTGTCCGGTGCCGGGCCCCAGGGCGGCGGGCTCCGACCCCGGGCAGCGGGCTGCTCCGGGGTCGGACCCCCGGGCGGCCTGGTCGGGTCGCGCGGCAGGACGACGGAGGCCTCGCGGGCCGGTGCTGGCGGGCCCGCCCGGTCAGGTCGCGGGCGGAGCGTCCTCGTCGTCCTCGGCCGGCGTCCGACCCGGTCCGACGAGGGCCCGGGCGAGGGGCAGCCCGACGCGGTCGACGACCGCGAGCAGACCGACCGCCACGGCGACCCGGACCCCGGCCTGCGGCAGGGTGATCGTGCCGGTGACCAGCTGCAGGGCGATCGCCCCCACGGCCAGCAGGCCGAGGACGGCCAGCGCCGGGCTGGTCAGGCGCACGTCAGCCGCCGTCGTTCACGTGGTGCCGCAGGACGAGCGCGAGCTCGGTGGCGGTGGCCGGGGCGGTGCGCCCGGCGTGCGTGACGGTGCCGGGGTGCTGACCGCGGACACCCGCCTCGAGCACGGCGATCGCGCCCTCGAGCCCGAACCCGCTGACGACCACGGGGTGGTCCTCGTCGACCTCGGCGGGCGCGGGGACGACGGCCCCGATGGCGGCGGTCAGGGCGACGACCCACGCGAGGTCGTCGAGGGGAGCCGCGGGCGGGAGCTGCTCGAGGACGGCGTCGGGGACACCGACGGACACGAGCGTCGCGCGGCTCCAGCGCCGGCGCACGCCAGCCGCAGCGGGGCGGCGGGGGGCGGCAGACCCTGGCTCAGGGTGGGCGGGGGAGCCGCGCCGGGGAGACCGAGGGTCGTCGCGCAGCTCCGGGTCGGCGGCGGTGTCGTCGGGTCCGGTCACGGGCGGGTCCCCCTGCGCTGTCGGGTGCTGCGGTGTCGGGTGCTGCGGTGTCGAGTGCTGCGGCATCGAGTGCTGCGGCGGCGCGGTCGGCTCGTCGGCCGGGTGGGCCGGGGCGGCCGGCCCGGGGTGGTCGGCGACGGCCGGGTCCGGGTGCGGGGAGGAGTCGGCGAGGGCGGCGCCACGGTCGGCCCGTCCGCGGGCGCCGCCGTCGGCGGGCAGCACCTCGGGGCCGGCGGACCGGCGGGACCGTCGCGAGCGCCGCGAGCCCGTCCGGGGAGCGGGAGGGACGACGTCGGGCAGCACGACGTCGGGCAGCACGCTGTCGGGCAGCACGGGCGCGACGGGCCGGGGCGGCAGGAGCGGCTCGTCGTCCAGCGGGGGCAGCGGCCGGGACTGCGGGCGGCTGACCCGGCGGACGGGGAGGACGTCGTCGAGGTCGTCCCGCGGCTCCGGTCGGGCCGGGCGGCGCTGCGCTGCGGGGCGCGGGGGTGCGGGCCGTCCGGACTCGTGGGCGTCGGCGGCGTCGAGCAGGGAGGCGAAGGCGTCGCCGAGGGCGTCCCCCGAGCCCGGGGCGGGGGGCGCAGGGAGGGCGCCGTCGTCGCCGGGCACGGCGAGCACCTCGTAGCGGTCGCGACCGAGCAGGCCGCGCACCCCGGCGCGGACCTTGCGGGCGCGGCGCACCTCGAGGTCGGGGCCGAGCGCGGCGACGGCCGCGGCCATGGCCTCCTCGAGGCTGTCGCCGGCGAACACCTCGACGACCTCCCCGTCCTGCGCGGAGGGGGAGGGTCCGTCAGGCGGCGACGCGCTGGGCAAGCTCGATCACTCCCACGGGCTCGACGGTCAGGGACCGGGACAGCTCGGTGTAGGCCAGGACGTGCAGGTCGGGACGGCCGGTCGCCAGCAGGCGGCGGACGGCGGGGCGGAGCTGGGCAGAGCACACCACGACGGGACGGTGGCCACCAGCCTCCGCGGCGTGGACGGCGTCGCCGATGCCGCTGACGAGCTGCTCCATGCGCACCGGGTCCAGGGCCAGCCAGGTCCCGCCGTCGCCGTTGCGGACGGCCTCGAGCAGCGACTGCTCGAGCAGCGGGTCGAGGGTGAGGGCGGCGAGCCGGCCGCCGACGGCCGCCCCGGCGCAGATGGTCGGGCCGAGGACGCCGCGCGCGGCCTCGACGAGCGCCTCGCAGCTGCGGGTCTCCCGGGCCTTGGCGGTGACGGCCTCCAGGATGCGGGTGAGGTCGCGGACGGGGACGCCCTCGCCGAGCAGCTCGCGCAGGACCCGCTGCACCTCGGCCAGCGACAGGGTCTCGCCGCCGACCTCGCCGGCCACGACCGGGCTGACGGTCTTGACGGCGTCGACGAGGACCTGGACGTCCTGGCGGGTGAGCAGGTCGGGGGCGGCGCTGCGGACGACCTCGGACAGGTGCGTGACGATGACCGAGGCGCGGTCGATGACGGTCGCGCCCTCGGAGGCCAGGACCTCGGCGAGCTCGTTCTGCACCCAGGTCGCCGGCAGGCCGAACACGGGGTCGACGGTGGCCCGGCCGGGGAGGCCGGCGGCGTCCTCGCCGAGGACCATGGAGTGGCCGGGGGGCGCCTCGCCACGGGCCGCCTCGACGCCGTGCAGCTTGACGACGTACGTCGAGGCCGGCAGGGCCGCGCTGTCGTGGGTGCGGACCGGGGGGACGATGAGGCCGAGGTCGGCGGCGATGCGCTTGCGCAGGGCCCGGACCCGCTCCATGAGCGATCCGCCCCGCGCCGGGTCGAGCAGGTCGAGCAGGTCGGTGGCGAGCTGCAGCTCGAGCGGCTCGACCCGGACCTGCTCGAGCATGACCTCGGTGGGGGCGGCCGGGTCGTCGGCGTCGGTGACGGCGGGCAGCACCTCGACGCCGGCGAGGGCGTCGGCCTTGGCCGCCTTGCCGGACAGGAAGACCAGGATCCCGGCGAGCAGGAGGAAGGGCACCTTCGGCATGCCGGGCATGAGGGCGAGGACGGCCATCGAGCCGGCGGCGATCCGCAGGGCGACGACGGAGCGGAACAGCTGCTGGGTGAGGTCGTCGCCGAGGCCACCGCCGTCGGGGCCGCCCTGCACCCGCGTGACGATGATGCCGCTGGCGACCGAGATGAGCAGCGCGGGGACCTGGCTGACCAGGCCGTCGCCGACGCTCAGCAGCGAGTAGCGGGCGATGGCCTCGCCCATCGACAGGTGCATCTGCAGCACACCCATGGCGAAGCCGCCGATGAGGTTGATGCTCACGATGATGATGCCGGCGATGGCGTCGCCCTTGACGAACTTGCTGGCGCCGTCCATCGAGCCGAAGAAGTCCGCCTCGCGGCCGACGTCGAGGCGGCGGGCCTTGGCGGTCTCGTCGTCGATGAGGCCGCTGTTGAGGTCGGCGTCGATGGCCATCTGCTTGCCCGGCATGGCGTCGAGGGTGAAGCGGGCCGCGACCTCGGACACGCGGCCGGCACCGGCCGTGATCACGATGAACTGCACGATGACGAGGATGAGGAAGACGACGAGGCCGACGACGAGCTGACCGCCGATGACGACGTGCCCGAAGGCCTCGATCACCTTGCCGGCCTCGCCGTGCGTGAGGATCAGTCGGGTCGAGCTGATGTTGAGCGCCAGGCGCAGCAGCGTCGTGACGAGCAGCAGCGACGGGAAGACCGAGAAGTCGAGGGCTCGCTGCGCGGTGACGGCGGTCAGCAGGATGACGACGGCCATCGTGATGTTCACGGCCAGCAGCAGGTCGAGCAGGACGGCCGGGAGCGGCACGACCATCAGCAGGACCAGCGCGATCATCAGCGCCGGGACGCCGATGCTCGCCGTCTTCGTGCTTGTCACAGGGGTGCTCATGTGAGGACGCTCTCTCGCTGGGCGGGCGGGGCGGTGCCACGGCGCTTGGCGGCGTAGACGACGGCGAGGACCTCGGCGACGGCCCGGAACAGCTCGACCGGGATGCTGTCGCCGACCTCGGTGGCGCGGTAGAGCGCGCGGGCGAGCGGCTTGTCGGCGATGACCGGCACGCCGTTCTCGCGGGCGACGGCCTTGATCCGGTCGGCGACGGCGCCGGCGCCCCGGGCGACGACGACGGGCGCCGACTTCCCGGGCTCGTACGCCAGCGCCACGACGAGGTGGGTGGGGTTGGCCAGCACGACGTCGGCCTTGGGGACCGCCTGGATCATGCGGGAGCGGCTGGCAGCGAGCATGCGCTGGCGGATCTGGCCCTTGGTGTGCGGGTCGCCCTCGGACTGCTTGTGCTCGTCCTTGATGTCCTGGCTGCTCATCTTGGCCTGCTTGTTGAAGCTGCGCCGCTGGTACCAGGCGTCCACGACACCGACCAGCAGGGCGAGCGCCGCGACCTGCCACAGCAGGGTGCTGGCGATCGAGCCGATGACCGACTGCATGCCCTGCCAGCCGCCGCCGGAGCTGAGCAGCTGCGCGTAGCCGGCCTTGCAGACCGGGAAGGACACCGCGGTCAGCAGGAGCAGCTTGGCGACGTTCTTGCCGAGGTCGACCAGCGAGTGCGGGCTGAACATCCGCTTCACGCTGTTCTTCGGGTTGAGCCGCTCGAACTTCGGCTTGAGCATCGCGGGGTTCGGCTTGCTGCGGGTGACGACGACGCCGGACAGCAGGGCGGTCAGCCCGACGACGGCGATCCCGGGGGCGACCGCACGCACGCAGTCCGCCATCAGCAGACCGGCGTAGCCGCGGCCGGCCTGGACGCCGTCGACGTCGGCGCTGCCGAGCACCAGGACGAGGTCCTGGCGGAGCGCGCCGAACAGGCGGGCGACCATGCCGGGCAGGACGAGGACGAGGGCGAGCATCGAGACGCCCTGCGGGAGCTCGACCGAGCGGGCGGCCGAGCCCTTCTTGCGGAGGTCCTGGAGCTTCTTCGGTGTCGCCTTCTCGGTCTTCTCACCGCTCACGAGGCCGCCTTCACGAGGACACCTGCAGGATGCGGTACGGCAGCTCGGCCGCCGGGTCGACCAGGGGGAGCAGCTGCTGCGGCAGCAGGGCCAGCGTGAGCCCGGCCATGCTCAGGGCGACCAGGCCCTTGACCGGCAGGGCGAGCGCGAGGGTGCCGGCGGCCGGCACGAGGCGTCCGGCGAGGCCGAGGGCGACGTCGGTGAGGAACAGGATGCCGAGCAGCGGGGCGCCGATCTGCAGGGCGCTCGCGAGCACCTGCGTGGCGACCGAGCCGAGGGCGGCTGCCGCGCCGGGGGCGAAGTGCGGGACGGCGTCGACGGGGAGCGCCGTGAAGGAGGTGACGAAGCCGCCGATGATCGTCGTGTAGGCGTCGGTGACGAAGAACAGCGCGCCGAACACGACGGTGAACATGCGCGAGAAGACCGCCGCCGGGGCACCGGTGAGCGGGTCCATGATCGACGCCGCGGAGAAGCCGCCCGAGGTGTCGAGCAGCGTGCCGGCGACCTCGAAGGCGGTGAACAGCAGCTGGGTGAGGGTGCCGAGGGCCAGCCCGACCGCGACCTGCACGAGGGCGGCGAACACGAACGGCGCCATCCCCTGCGGGACGGCGTCGGGCGGCAGCAGCGGGGTGATGAACAGCGCCAGGGCGATGGCGGTGGCGAGCCGGCCGACCGAGGAGATGCCCTTGGCCGACAGGACGGGTGCGGCCACGACCCACGACGCGGTGCGTGCCAGGACGAGCAGGAACGCGTACAGCGTGTCCACCCCTCCGGGCAGCAGCGTCGCGAGGGTCGTGTCCACGGTCAGCCGACCAGCGTCGGGATCTGGGAGAACAGCTCCTGGGTGAACTCGACCGAGATCCGCAGCATCCAGCCGCCCGTCAGGGCGAGGACGGCGCCTCCGAGGACGAGCTTCGGGACGGTGGACAGCGTCTGGTCCTGCACCTGGAAGACGGCCTGCGCCAGGCTGATCACCACGCCGCTGACGAGCGCGACGAGCAGCAGGGGGCCGCAGAGCTTGGCGGCCAGCACGAGGGCCTGCGAGCAGATGTGGACGATCTCGACGTCGGTCACGAGCGGGTCCTGTTCACGTCTTCTCCTTCGACGCCGACCTCGGCGGCCTGTCCCGTTCCGCGATGGTCGGAAAGGACCAGTGCCGGCGGAGGAACGGTCTAGATCGGCTGGAAGGAGTTCACGAGCGACTGGACCAGCAGGTACCACCCGTCGACGGCGACGAACAGCAGCAGCTTGAACGGCAGCGACACCAGGGACGGCGGGAGCATCGCCATGCCCATGGCCGACAGGGCGGCGCTGACCACCAGGTCGATCACGAGGAACGGGATGAAGATGATGAAGCCGATCAGGAACGCGGCTCGCAGCTCGGAGATCACGTAGGCGGGGATCAGCGTCGTCAGCGGGACGTCGTCCTCGTTGGCGTACGTCTTGTGCGACAGCTCGACGAACAGCTCCAGGTCCTGCTCGCGCACCTGGGCCTGCATGAAGTCCTCGAAGGGCGCGATGCCCTTCTCGAAGGCCTCGCTCTGCTGGATCTCGCCCTTGAGGAAGGGCTGGACGGCGTCGGAGTTCGCCTGGCTGAGGGCCGGCCCCATGACGAACAGGGTCAGGAACAGCGACAGGCCGATGAGGACCTGGTTGGGCGGCGTGCCCTGGGTGCCGAGGGCGCTGCGGGTCAGGCCCATGACGATGACGATCCGCGTGAACGCGGTGATCATGATGAGCATGCCGGGCACGAGGCTCAGGCCGCCGAGCAGCAGGACCAGGGAGACGGGCTGGGTGAGGCCGCCCTTGCCGTCGCGGACGTCCAGCGAGCCGCCGGGGCCGGGGGTGACCGGTGCGGGGGAGGCGCCGGCCGGGCGGACCGGAGCGGGGGCGGTGACGCGCGCCGGCGGGGAGAGTGTCTCGTCGCGCAGCGGGGCGGGGATGCCGGGGAAGGCGTGCGCGGGACCGGCGGCGTGGGGCGCGGCGGCCGGGACGGCGGCGACGGCGGGAGCGGCGGTCAGCAGGACCCCGGCGACGGCGGCGACGAGCAGCGCGGCCAGGCGGGCGGTCAGCGCGACGGGCCGTCCAGGTCGCTGGTGCGGGAGGTGGGCCGGCAGGACCGGGTCCACAGCTGCTCCTCGTGGCGCAGGGCGTCCGTGCGTGCCACGGCGCGGCGGAGCGCGTGGCGGGAGGTGGGCGTCGCGGATCCGTCCGGGACGCGGGCAGGGGCCGTGCGGGGCGTGCTGGGCGTGCGGGTCTCGCTGCTGGTGCGGGGGAGCGGCAGGACGACGGCCTCGGCGGGCCGGTCCGGCTGGACGCTGGCGAGAGCGGCCGTGACGGCGTCGGCCGAGACCTCGGTGCTCTCGGCGGGCAGACGACGGGCCACGCGGTAGGCGTTGCGGAGGAACTCGGCGGGGCTCGGTGCGACCGGGGCGGCGGTCTCGACGGCGGCCGGGGCCGGCGTCTGCGCCGCGGCCTGCGACGTCAGCAGCGTGACGTTGTGGTCGGTGACCCCGAGCAGGTACTCGGCGTCGCCCATCCGCACGACCGTCACGGTGGCGCCCTTGGCGAGGCGGGTGGAGCCGACGACCTGCAGCAGCCCGGTGCGCCGGCTCTTGAGGCCGTCCGTGCGCTTGAGCACGTGCAGCACCGCGAACAGCAGCGCGAAGACGCAGCCGACGCGGAGCAGCAGGCCGAGGACCTGCACCTAGCGCTCCACGACCGCGGTGACGCGGACGCCGAACTCGCCGTCGATGACGACGACCTCGCCCTTGGCGACCAGGCAGCCGTTGACCAGGACGTCGACGGGGGCGTCGGCGGCGCGGTCGAGCTCCAGGACGGCGCCCGGTCCGAGCGACAGCAGGTCGCGCAGGGGGAGCTTCACCCGGCCGAGCTCGACAGCCAGCTCGACCTGCACCTCGGACAGCAGCCTCAGCTCGCGGGCCTCCTGGAAGGCGGTGCCGGGGCCGAGGTCGGGGAGGTCGGGGCGGTCCAGCGGCGGGAGGTCGGTGGCCTCGGCGCCCATGCGCGGGCCGCGCGGCGTCGGGACGAGGTCCTCGAGGGTCTGCGCGACGGTCGGCTGCGGGGCCTCGACCACGGGCTCGGGCTCGGCCTCGAGGACGGGCGCGGCCGCGGGCGGCTTCGGGGTGCCGGGCGTGCGGCCCGGGAAGGTGTCGAGGAACTCGTCGGGCAGGGACATCAGAGGCCTCCGAGCAGGTCGTGCACGACGACGGCGCGGCGCTTGCCCCGACGTCCGAGGGATGCGGTCAGGACGGTGACGGGGTGGGCGCCGCCGGGCAGGACGCCGAGCAGCGTCAGGACGGCGTCGGGGTCCAGCGACAGGACGTCACCGGGGGCGAGCCCCTCGACGTCGTCGGCGGAGACGGTCGTCGACGGCAGGCGCAGCGAGACGTCGACGCACACGTCGGCGAGGACCCGCTCGGTGGCGGAGGCCGGCTCGAGCGGCGCGGGACCGGTCTCGGCGGGCAGCAGCGACTTCGCCGGCAGGCAGAGCGTGACGACGACGGCGGTGCCGCCGGGCAGCGCGAGCTCGAGGGGGACGGCGACGATCTCGCCGAAGCCGGTCGGGAGCGGCTGGTCGCTGACCGGGCCGCAGGCCAGGCCGAGGACGCCGTGGTCGGCGAGGGCCTCGGCGACGGGGGCCAGGGCGGGGACGACGTGGCGGACCAGCAGCTGCTGCTCCATCTCGGTCGCGGCGCGGTCCTGGGACTCGCCGGACCCGCCGAGCAGCAGGTCGGCGAGGGCGACGGCGTCGGCGCGGGCCACGAGCAGCAGGCCGGGGTCGGGCAGGCCGCAGGCCAGCGGCGCCCAGACGACCCCGGGGCGGGCGACCTCGACGAGCGCGGCCCGCCGGACGCCCGGGCAGGTCACGACGACGTCGCGGCCGCAGGCCAGGCCGAGCAGCAGGCCGACCCGCGGCGCCGCGGCGACGACCGACGTGACCAGCCGACCCGCGCCCGTGGGCATGGGCAGCGGGCCCGAGAAGTCGAAGAGGCTGGCGGTGGGCACGCTTCTCCATCGTCCCGACTCCCGTCGGACCGCATGGTGCAGGGGGGCCATGCGCGGGACCACCCGGGGTGACCAGCGGCGGCTAGTGCCGCCGCTGGTCGGTCAGTGCCCGGCCCCGCTCTTCGCGGGCGCCTTCGCCGCCGGGGCGGGGGAGGCCGCCGTCTTCGCGGGCCTCGCCGCGGCGGGCTTGGGCTCGGGTGCCTCGACCACGATCTCGACCCGGCGGTTGAGCGAGTAGGCGTGCTCGGTCGGGGCGTCCTCGCGGGGGCGGGTGTCGGCGTAGCCGGCGATGCTGAGCCGCTCCGGGCTGATGTGCCCCTTGTCCATCAGCACGTTCGCCACGGCCACCGCCCGCATGCCCGACAGCGCCCAGTTGTCGTGGAACGGGCCGCTCTTGATCGGGCGGCTGTCGGTGTGGCCCTCGACGACGAGCGGGTTGCCGACGTCCTTGAGCACGACGCTGAGGCTGTCCAGCAGGCCGTCGCCCTGCGCCGTCACGTCGGCCTGCCCGCTGTCGAACAGGACGGCGCTGGTCACGTAGAGCACCAGGCCCCGGCCGTCGACCTTGGCCTCGACCTTGTCGCCGAGCCCGGCCTTCGTGAGGGCGAGGTCCACCTGCTTCTTCAGCTCGTGCAGGGCCTTCGGGTCGAGGACCTTGCCGTTGTTGGGGAAGAAGGCCGAGGCCTCCGGCACGGGCACCTCGAAGTCCTTCGGGGCCTTCGCCTCGTCGGTGACGTCGCCCTCCATCGGGACGCCTTCGCCCGGCAGCGACGGCAGCACGGTCCCGGTGCCCTCGGCGAACGCCTCCTTGAACGTCTGGAACTTCTTGAGGTCCAGGCTGGAGATGGCGAACATCATGAGGAACGTGACCATGAGCAGGGTCATCATGTCGGCCAGGGCGATCAGCCAGGCCTCGCTCGGGTGCTCGTCGTGCTCCTCGTGGTGCTTCTTGCGCCGGCCGCCGTGGCTGCCGTGACCCGCGGACACCGCTACGCCGCCTTCTTCTCGCCGGGCTTCTCGCCCACGGACTCGCGGACCTTGGGCGAGAGGTGGCTCTTGAGCTTCTCGCCGACGGCGCGCGGGCTGACGCCGGCCTGGATCGCGAGGATGCCCTCGACGATCATCTGCCGGTGCTGGGCCTCGGCGGCCGAGACGCGCTTCATCTTGTTGGCGAGCGGCATGAAGAACACGTTGGCGATCCCGATGCCCCACAGGGTGGCGATGAAGGCCGCGGAGATCGCGTGGCCCATCTCCGCCGGGTCCTCCATGTGGCCGAGCGCCAGCGTCAGGCCCAGCACGCAGCCGACGATGCCGATGGCCGGCGCGTAGGTGCCGCAGTCCATGTGGAACTTCGCCGCGACCTTGTGGCGCTCCTTCATGGCCGCGATGTCGGCCTCGAGGACCTCGGCGACCTCGTCGGAGTCGGTCCCGTCGATGACGAGCTCCAGGCCCCGCTTCATGAACGGGTCCTCCACGGCCTTGGCCTTCTCCTCGAGGGCCAGCAGGCCGTCGCGGCGGGCGGTGTCGGCGTACTCCATGAGCTCGCCGACGGCGGCCGCGCCGTCCAGCTTCTTGCCGGGGAGCATCATCTTCATCGTGGCCTTGAAGCCCGGGCCGATGTCGCTCATCTTGTTGCTGGCCATGCCGACGCCGACGGTGCCGCCGATGATGATGATGATGGCGGCCGGGTTGGAGAAGGCCACCATGGGGCTGCCGCCCTCCATCATGAACGCGACGGCGATCATGACGAGCGCGACGACGATGCCGACCGGGGTCGCGACCTCCATGGTCAGCGCCTCCCGTCGTGGCTGACCGCGTCCTGCGCGTGCGTCGGGCGCAGGTGCAGCAGACGGCCCTCGGGCTCGTCCTCGGCCGGGCTGGCCTCGTCGAGGATCTGCTCGGCCATCGCCAGCACGGTGGCGCGGTAGCGCGTGATCGACTCGACCACCTGCACCGCGCTGTCGCGCACGACGTACGTGCGGCCGTCGACCAGGGTCACGACGGTGTCGTGGTGGGACTCGACGGTGGCGATCAGATCGGCGTTGAGGTGGACCTCACTGCCGTTGAGGCGTGACAGACGGATCATGGTGCCGCCCTCCTCCTGAGGGTCCGGTCGCAGGGCGACCGACGCGGGCGTCCTGCTCGCGTGCCCTCTCCATCGGCCGGGCCGGCGGCTCGTTGAGGCCGGTCGACTGCGCCGACCGGGTGAACGCGGGCCGGGCCCGGGCACGACGACGCCCGCCGGAGCGGTGCTCGCGGCGGGCGTGGTCGTGCGTGCGGACTAGCGCTTGAGGTTGACCAGCTCCTGCAGCAGCTCGTCGCTGGTGCTGATGACCTTGGAGTTCGCCTGGAACCCGCGCTGAGCGATCATCATGTTGGTGAACTCCTGGGCGAGGTCGACATTGGACATCTCCAGGGCGCCGGCGGCCAGGGTGCCACCCCCGCCGGTGCCGCCCGGGGCGACGTAGGTCCCGTTGGGGTTCGTGCCCGCGGCGGTGGCGTAGCGCAGGTGGCCGTCGCCGCCCTTGGTGAGGCCGGCCGGGTTCTCGAAGACGGCCAGGCCGACGGTACCGACGGTGGTGGGGGTCCCCGTCGCGCCGACGGACGAGACCTTGCCGTCCGGGCCGATCGAGAACGAGCGCGAACCGGCCGGGACGACGATCGGCTGGCCGGCGGTGTCGAGCAGCATCCCGCCGGACGGGTCGACGAGGGACCCGTTGCTGTCGACCTCGAACGAGCCGGACCGCGTGAACGCGGTGGTGCCGTCCGCCATCTTCAGCGGGAAGTAGCCGTTGCCCTGGATGGCGAGGTCCGACGGCCGCCCGGTGCTCTGGATGGCCCCCTGCGTCATGACGGCGTCGACGGCGCCGAGCTTCACGCCCAGGCCGACCTGCGCGGGGTTGGTGCCGCCGGCGGTGCCGGCCGCACCCGCGCTGCCGTCCCGCATCATCTGGCTCAGCGTGTCCTGGAACATCACGCGGCTGGCCTTGAAGCCGGAGCTGTTCACGTTGGCGATGTTGTCGCCGATGACGTCCATCATCTGCTGGTGGGACTTCATGCCGGAAACACCGGCGAACATGGAACGCATCATGCTGGCGGACCTCCACGAGGAGAGTGACCGTCCGTGGTGGGAGACGCGGGCCGTCCTGGCTCGCGGGTGGAGCGGTCCGTCAGGCTGACGGCGTGCCGGCCGGGGAGGCCGTCGTGCTGGGCGTGCCGGCGGTACCGGCCGTCGTGCCGCTCGGGGTCCCCGCGGGGGGAGTGCTCGCGACCTGGACGCGCGTGACGGCGTCCGGGGAGAGCGTCGTGCCGTCGGACAGCTCGAGCAGGGTGCCCCCGGTGCCGTAGCGCACCCCGACGACGGTCCCGGTCCTCGTGGCGCCCTCGGTGGTGCCGGTGACGCCGCGGCCGACGAGGCCCTCGGCGGAGACCCGCTGCTGCCACTGCACGGCCTCGGCCTGCGCCTTGACGAGCGTGTCGAGCTTCTCCACCTGGGTGAAGGTCGCCATCTGCGTCATGTAGGCCTGGCCGTCGGTCGGGGCCATCGGGTTCTGGTACTTGAGCTGCGCGACGAGCAGCTTCATGAAGGCGTCGGGACCCATGGCGCTCTCGCCCGTGGCCGGGCGGGTCGCCGTCGCGGCGGTGGTCGCCGGGGTGCTGCCGATCGGTGTGGTCACGGTGCTCCTGCCGCTACAGCCAGGCGCCGGTGGTGCCGGCGTCCTGGTCGGAGGTCGAGTGGGGGAGGGCATCCGTGCCGCGGGCGCGAGGGGCGCCCGTACTCCGATCGGCCGTCGGACGGCGTTCGGGAGTCGCCTGATCGGATGACGCGCGACGCTCGGACGGAGCGCCGCCCGAGGTGTCGCCCTGCGCGACGTCGAACGACGACAGGTCCAGGCCGTGCTGGGCGAGGGTGCTGCGGACGTCGGCGCTCGCGGCCGCCAGGCCGACGGAGGCGACGGCCTCGCCGGTCCGCAGCTGGACGTCGACCCGTCCGTCGCGCACCGTGAGGCGCACGACGACCGGACCGAGCTCGGGCGGGTCCAGGCGGACGACGAGGCTCGCGCGCCCGCCGCCGATGTCGCGCAGCCCGCGGGCGAGCTCGGCCACGGCCGGCTGCACCTGTGCGGGGGCCTGCTCGACCGCGACCCGGGTGAGCGGGTGCGCTGCGGGGGGGACCGCCGGGGCGGGGGACCCGGCAGTGGCCGGGGCGCTCTGGGGCTGGACCGGCGCGGTGCCGGGTGCGGCCAGGTCGTCGGTGCGGGGGAGCTCCTCGTCGCGCTCGCCCTGCGCCGGCACGACCGCGTCGGGGGCCGGACCGACCGGGTCCGCCTCGGGGTCAGGTCGGCTGGGCGAGGCGTCCGGCAGGGCGTCCGGCGGGAGGGCCGTCGGGGCCGCGGCGACACCGGTCGCTGCGGTCGCTGCGGTCGCCTGAGGCGACGGTGCAGCGGTCCCGCCGACCGCGGGGGTGGCGTCAGCGGGGGCGGCGACGGTGCCGAGCCCGCTGCCGACAGGCGACACACCGACCTCGGTCGTCTCGGTGCCCCCGCCGGCGGCTGCGGCGGGCTGGGCGACCGGCGCGGGCAGCACGAGCAGCTGGGCCTGCGCCGCGAGCAGCGCCGCACCGTCCGGGACGCCCTGCTGCTCGTCGTCGGTCTCGGGCAGGGCGACCGGCTCGCTCCTCGGCCGCCTCCGCTCCCGCCGTGGCCGGGGCTGCCGTGGCGGCGGTCGGCGTGTCCGCGGTCGCCTCGGCGAGCACGCCCGCGAAGGCGGCGTCGTCGGTGAGGGCGGGTCGGGCCGACAGGACCAGCGGGTCGGCGGCGGGAGCCAGCACGGGGGCGGTCACGGGGTCCCTCCGAGGGAGCGGAAGCGGTCCAGCACGGTGGTGACGTACTTCTGCGTCTCGGCGTACGGCGGGATCCCGCCGTGACGGCGGACCGCGGTCGGACCGGCGTTGTAGGCGGCGAGCGCCAGGGCCGGGTCGCCGCCGAACGCGTCGAGCTGCTGCTTGAGGTAGGTCGCGCCGCCGGCGAGCGACTGCGCGGGGTCGCTCGTGTCGGTGACGCCGAGGCCGCGGGCGGTGGCGGGCATCAGCTGCACGAGGCCCTGGGCACCGGCGCCGGAACGGGCCGAGGGGTCGAAGCCGGACTCGCTCCAGGCCAGGGAGGCGAGGAGGCGGGGGTCGATCCCGGCCTTGTCCGCGGCCGCCTGCACGAGCGGGGCGAACCGCTGACCGGCCGCGGGCAGGCCCCTGCTCCAGGCGGGTGCGGCGCTGCCGCGCAGGGCCGAGGGACCGGCGTCCGGCAGGACCCGGCGGATGGTCGCGGCCTCGGAGAGGTCGACCTTCTGGCGCTTGACGACGTCGCCGGTCTTCGGAGCGACGATCCACTCCCCGTTGCCGGCGTACATGCCGATGTGGTCGGGCCGTCCGCTGTGGTCGAAGAAGACGAGGTCGCCGGGCCGGGCCTCGGCCGCGCTGACGGCCCGGCCCACCTTGGCCTGGTCGGCGGAGACGCGCGGCAGGTCGATGCCGTGCTGCTTGTAGGCCCACTGCATGAGGCCCGAGCAGTCGAAGCCGCCCTCGGCCATGGACTCCCCGCCCCACACGTAGGGGGTGCCGGCCCTGCTCTCGGCGGTGGCCACGAGGTCGCTGCCGGTGCTCGTGCCGGAGCCGCGGAGCACGGGTGCGGACGACGCCGACGGCGGGCGCAGGACGGGGGCGGCCGCGCTCGGGGAGGTCGCGGTCCGGACCGCGGCGGCCTGGAGCTGCCCGGCGAAGGCGTCGGCGGCCGGGCCGGCAGCGCCGAGCGTCCCGCCCGTGCGGCCGCCCGCGGACAGCGAGCGCAGGCGCAGCTCGATCTCGGTGGTGCGCGCACGCACCTGGTCGAGGCTCATGCGCGGGCCGCCCGGCGTCCGGCGGAGAGGTCGTCGGCGAGGCGCTGAGCGGCGCCGAGCTCGGCGGCGAGGCGCTCCTGCCGCAGGCGCTCGTCGAGCTGCTCGAGCAGGGAGTGGCGGCCCCGGGCGCTGGTCCAGGCCTGCACGGCGCTCAGGCGGTCGGCCTCGGCCTGCCGGGTGCCCTGCAGGGCGTCCCCGACCGAGGCGGCGCGCAGCTGCTGGACGGCCACCGCGCGGGCGAGGTCGCTGGGCGTCCCGACGGTGACCCGGGCCGCGGCCAGGGCCTCGAGACGGGACGCGTGCAGCTGGTGCGCGGCGTCGACGGCGACGGCGGACCGGCCGGCCTCGGCCTTGGCCAGCCGCTCCTGGAGCGCGGCCACGCGCAGCACGGTGGCGAGCCGACGGCTCACAGGGGGTTCCTCACACCGGTCCCATCGACGCGTGCCGGAGATCCCTGCACGCGCAGCGTCTGGTCCCTTCCGACCATCTCCGGCTAGGCCAGGACGGCGGAAAGCTGCTCCCAGGAGTGCTCCGGGTCGGCCACCTCGTCGACGGGCTGGCGCAGGAAGCTGTTGAGCATCTCCTTGCGGGCGAGGGCCTCGTCGACGAGCGGGTCGCTGCCGTGCACGTACGCGCCGATCTCGACCAGGTCCTTCGCCTCGGCCGCCGCGGCCAGCAGGCGGCGCAGTCGCGCAGCCATCTCCAGGCGCGGCTTCGGGGTCACCTTGGACGCCGAGCGCGAGACGCTGTCCAGGACGTCGACGGTGGGGAAGTGCCCGGCCGCGGCGAGCTTGCGCGACAGCACGACGTGGCCGTCGAGGATGCCGCGGGCGTTGTCCGCGACGGGGTCGTTCATGTCGTCGCCCTCGACGAGGACCGTGTAGATCGCGGTGATCGTGCCGTGCTCGCCCGGCCCGGCGCGCTCCAGGAGGCGGGGCAGCTCGGCGAACACCGACGGCGGGTACCCGCGGGTCGCAGGGGGCTCGCCGGCGGCCAGGCCGATCTCGCGGCGGGCCATGGCGAACCGGGTGAGGCTGTCGACGAGGAGCAGGACGTCGAGGCCCTGGTCGCGGAAGTGCTCGGCGATCCGGGTGGCGGTGTAGGCGGCGCGCAGGCGCATCAGCGGCGGCTCGTCGGAGGTGGCGACGACGCAGACGACGTTCTCGCGGCCGCCGGGCCCGAGGTCGTCCTCGAGGAACTCGCGCACCTCGCGGCCGCGCTCCCCGACCAGCCCGACGACGACGACGTCGGCCTTGGTGCCGCGGGCCATCATCCCCATGAGGGTCGACTTGCCGACGCCGGAGCCGGCGAAGATCCCGATGCGCTGGCCGCGGCCGCAGGGGGTCATGGTGTCGAGGCACCGGACGCCGAGGGGGAGCGGCTGGCTGATCCGCTGGCGCTTGAGCGGGTGGGGGGCGAGGGCGTCGAGCGAGACCAGCTCGCCGGTGAGGGCGGGCCCGTCGTCGAGCGGACGGCCGAGGGCGTCGACGACGCGGCCGATGAGGTCGTGCCCCACCCGCAGCTGCAGGCCCGAGCCGGTCTTCTCGACGGGCGCCCCGGGGCTGATGCCCTCGAGGTCGCCGTAGGGGGCCAGCAGGAGGGCGTCCTCGCGGACGGCGACGACCTGCGCGGGCACCAGCCGGTCGCCGACGCGCATGCTGACGAGGTCCCCGAGGGCACCCCGCAGACCGCGGCACTCCGCCTCCAGCCCGACCACGCGGCTGACGGTGCCGGCGGCGCGCCACGGGGTCAGCGGTTCGAGCAGGCCCGCGACGACGGTCACGGGACCTCGACGTCGAGCGCCTCGCAGGCGATCCGCAGTGCGGCCCCGATGCTGACGTCGATGCTCCCGGCGTCCGTCTCGACCGCGGCGTCCCCGGGAGCCAGCGACGGGTCGACGACGACCGTGGTCGTGCTGCGCGTCGCGGCCCACGCGCGGACGGCGTCGGCGTCGTCGGGGTGCACCAGCACGCGGGTGCCGGGCGAGGGCAGCAGCGCGGAGGCGCTCTCCTCCAGGCGGGCGAGCAGGCTGCGGGTGCTGCCGGACAGCTCGTGCCGGAGCACCCACTGGGCGACCTCGACGGCGGCGGTGAGGACGGTCCGGCCGGTGGCCGCGACCTCCTCGGCGTGCAGGCGGGACACCTCGGCCAGCAGCGCCTCGAGCGCGGCCGCACCGCGCGGCCCGGCCTCGGCGCCCTGGGCCACCGCCCGGCGCACGCCCTCGTCGAACCCGGCGGCGTACGCGGCCGCGAGCGCCTGCTGGCGCTCCGCCTCGGCCTCGACCTCGGCCGTGCGGTCCGCGACCCTCGTGTCCCGGACGCCGACGACGTCGTTCGCCTTCAGCACCCTCATGACGCGACCACGGTGAGGGCGCGCACTAGGCGTCGTCCTCGTCGTCACCGCGGGAGAGCACCAGCTGGCCCTCCTCCTCGAGCCGGCGCGCGGTCGCGACGACGGCGTTGCGGGCCTCGGTGACCTCACTCGCCTTGAGGCCGCGCAGCAGGTCCATCTCGTCGACGAGCGTCTCACGGGCGCGCTCGGACATGTTGGACAGGACGTTCTGCTTCGTCTTCTCGTCGGCGCTCGACAGCGCGACGGCGAGCTCCTTGCCGTCGACGCTGCGCAGCAGCACCTGCATGGACCGGGCCTCCAGGCCGCAGGCGTCCTCGAAGGTGAACAGCGCGTTGCTGGTGGCCTCGGCCAGGGCGGGGTCGGACTCGGCGAGGACCTGCAGCAGCTCGCGGCTGGCGTCGCGGCCGGCCTTGGCGAGCACCCCGGCGAGCAGGGCCGGACCCTCCACCTTGCGGACCTGGCTGCGCAGGACGTCGGAGACGCGTGCCTGCAGGCCGGCCTCGACGTGGGCGACGGTGTCGGGGTGGACGCTGCCGAGGCCGGCGATCCGGCCGGCCACGCGGGCGCGGTCCTCCTCGGGGAGGCGGACCAGCAGGCGGGCGGCGGTCCTGGGCGAGAGGTGCGCGAGCGCGAGGGCGACCGCACCGGCCGGCTCCGTGGACAGGGCCTTGGCCGCGGCGTCGGGGTCGGCGTCCTCGAGCCACGAGAAGGGGGCGGGGACGTCCAGCTCCGCGCAGGCCAGCTCGCCGCGCTCAGCGCCGAGGGCCCGGACCAGGAGGTCCTTGGCGAAGCGCTTGCCCGGGGCGGGCAGGACGGTCGGGCTGCCGAGGCCGCGGGCGAGCTCGGCCATGGTGGACCGCACCTCGTCGGGCGTGACCGGGCCGAGGTTCATGACCTCGGTGGCGAGCGCCTTGACCTCGTCCTCCTCGAGCCCCCGCAGGACCGCGGCGGCCCGCTCGGGACCGAGGGCGACGAGCGCGACGGCGGCCTTGCGCCGGTTGCCCAGCAGGGCGGGGGAGCTCACGCGCCGCCGCCGGAGGTGGAGAGCCAACCGCGGAGCATGCCGGCGACCTCGTCAGGGTCGTCCAGCCGCGACAGCAGGTCGTCGTCCTCGGAGCGAGGAGCGGGGACGGCGCCCACCGGCAGGGCGGCCTGGGGCGTGCCGGCCACCGCCTTGGTGCGGGCGGTGCGGTCCAGCGCCGCGGTGACCTCGGCGGAGGAGAGCTCGGTGCTGGTGCCGCGGCGCAGGGTGCGCAGCAGGCCCAGGGCGACGAGCAGGAGCAGGATCCCGCCGAGCACCTGGGGGGCGAGGGCGGTGACCTTCGAGGCGCCGCCGGCGACCTTCGCCGGCGCGGCGTCCTCCGCGAGCGAGCGGTCGAAGGCCGGCGTGCTCACCGAGATGGTGTCGCCGCGCTTCGGGTCCAGGCCCACGGCGTTGGCCACCATGGACTGCAGCTCGGCGGCGGCGGGAGCGGTCTTGGCGTTGCGGTCGACGACGACGGCCACGGTGAGGCGCTTGACGCCGCCCGGGGCGACCGCCGCGTGCTCGACCGTCCGCGACACGCCCATCTGACGCGTCGTCGCGGTCTTGCTGTACCCGCTGCCGGGGGAGGCGGAGGGCGAGGGCGCCGCGGTCTGCCCGATGACACCCGACCGGGCCGCTCCGGGCGTCCCGTAGGTCTCCGAGCTGTCGGAGGACGTGAGGACGGCCTGCTTCTCGGGGTCGTAGACCTCGGTGTCGACCGTGCGGGCGGCGGTGTCGATCTCCGCGTTCACCCGGACGACGGCGTGGCCGGCGCCGAGGAGCTGGTCGAACATCGTGGTGGCGCGGGCCTCGAGTGTGGTCTCGAGCGCCGTGCGGGTCTTGGCGACCTTGTCGGCGCCCGCGGCGCTGCCCTCGGAGGTCAGCAGGCGGCCGCTGCTGTCGGTGACGCTGACGTCGGCGGCCTGCAGGTCCGGCACCGAGCTCGCGACCAGGTGGGTCACGGCCTCGACGGCGTCGTCGCCCAGCGAGCCGTCGGTGCTGAGGAGCACCGAGGCGCGGGCCGGCTGCTTGTCGTCGGTGAAGAGCTTCTTCTCGGGGAGGGCCAGGTGGACCTCGGCGCTGCGGACGCCCTCGATGTCGCCGACGGCGGACGACAGCGTCGCCTCCATGGCCCGCTGGTAGGCGACCTGCTGCTGGAACGACGACGACGTGAGGCCGGCCTTGTCGAAGGCGGCCCAGCCGCTGTCGGTCTTCCCCTTGGGCAGGCCCGCGGCGGCGACCTTGAGGCGCTCGGCGTCCAGGGACGCGGTCGGCACCATGATGGTCGTGCCGCCGGTGGCCAGCTGGTAGGGGATCCCGTCGGTGTCCAGCTGTGCGGTGACCGCGCTGGCGTCCTGCGGGTCGAGGCCGGCCATGAGCACGCCGTAGGTGGGCGCCGTGACCCACTTGAGGAACGTGATGCCACCGACCAGCGCGACCACCGACAGCAGGCTGATGATGACCAGCTGGCTGGGCGAGAAGCCCTTGACGAACGCCAGGGCCTTCTTCTTGAGGCCGTCCACGTCGAGCGCTGCCATCAGACCTGCATCCTCATGATCTCCTGGTAGGCCTCGACCGCGCGGTTGCGCAGCGAGACGGTGAGCTCGACGCCGAGCTGGGCCTTGGCGGCCGCAGCGGTGAACTGGTGGACGTCCTTGAGGTCACCGGTGGCGACGCCCTCGGCCAGGGTGTCGGCCTTGCTGGTGAGCTTCTCGACCGACTGCAGGCTCTGCGCGAAGGAGCTGGCGCCGGCCTTGCCCGCGCCCGCGGCGCCGCCCGCACCGCCCGTCGAGATCGTCGGCGGGACGAACGGCGTCGCGCCGACGCCCCCGACGATCACGCCTGGCCGATCGTGAGGGCGGCCTTGTAGCTGTCGCGGGCCTGCTGCATGACCGACAGGTTCGCCTGGTAGAGCCGGCTGGCCATCATCATGTTGGTCATCTCCTCGGTGAGGTCGACCTGGGGGCGGGTGACGTAGCCGGCGGCGTCGGCCAGCGGGTTCTCGGGGTCGTACACGACCTCGGGCGCGCCGCCCTTCTCGGCGAGGCGCTCGACGCCGACGCCCTCGGTGCCCTCCTTGGCCTGCGCCACGACGAGCCGGGCCCGGAAGGGCTGCTCGCCGGCGGGCCGGACGGTGTTGAGGTTCGCGACGTTGTCGGAGGTGGCGTCCATCCACGTGCGGCCGAGGGCCACACCGGTGCTGGCGGCGTCGAGCGCACCGAACATGCCCATCAGCGCACCGCCGCGCGCAGGACGCCGAGCCGGTAGCTGGTCGCCTGCACGAGCGCGTCGTACTGCAGGCCGTTGCGCATCAGGCCCGTCGCCTCGGTCTCGAGCTCGACGTTGTTGCCGTCCTCGCGGGAGGCCGCTCCGGTGCCGGACACGGAGGGGGAGACCTGCTGGGCGGACTCGCCGCTGCGGAGCGCGTCCGACAGCGCGCCCTCGAACTCGACCTTCTGCGCCTGGTAGCCCGGCGTCATCGCGTTGGCGACGTTCTGCGACATGACCCGCTGGCGCAGGGCCACACCGTCCATCGCCCGCTCGAGCGCACCCTGGGTGCGATCGGTGAAGAGGGTCATCAGCAGGTCTCCGTAGAACGCGAGAAGGGAAGCGCCGCCGCGTCCCTCCGGCTCCTGCCGAGAGGTACGTGGTGCTCTTCCCTGAGGTGGTGCGGCCGTACGTCCGTGTGCCTGTTGTCTCGGGCTGTGCCCGGCGTTCCTGTCGCCTCGCGGCGGGCCATCTCCAGATCTGGCCCGTTCGGGTGGTGCCCCGCCTGGACCCCTGACTAGAAGCGGGAGTAGGCCTGGCCGCGGTCGAGCTGGCGGCGCCGCTCCTGCCCCAGGGCCTGCAGCCGCTCCAGCTCCTGCAGGGCGACGGCGGCCCGCAGGCGCAGGTGCTCGGGGAGCGGGCCGTCAGCGCTGCTCACGAGCGCGGGCGGGCCGTCCAGGGCGGTCCCCTCGACGGCGTCGCGGGTGCGGCGGAGCCACTCCTCGAGCGCGTCGAGGTGGTCCGCCCACGGCAGGACGACGGGAGGCGGCTCGGTCGCGACAGGGGTCATGCGGGGCTCCCGGTCAGGCGGCGAGCGTGCAGCAGCTGGTGCGCCAGGCGTCCTGGAGGGGCTGCACGAGCTCGAGGGCCTCGAGCGTGGCGGCCCGGTCGCGGCGCACGTTCGCGCGGACCAGCAGGCCGTAGGCGTAGGTGTAGAGGGCGTCGAGGGAGACGGTGAGGTCACCGGCCGCGGGGTTCAGCGTCGAGCGCAGCTCCAGGACGATGTCCTGCGCCTTGAGCAGACGCTGGCCGGCCAGCGGGTGCTCGCCGGCCTCCTGCAGGCGGGCAGCGGCCTTGAGGGCGCCGACGCACGCGTCGAAGAGCATGGCGGTGAGCTCTGCCGGGCTGGCCGTGAGCACGCGCTCGGTGAGGTACCGGTCGGCGACAGCGGCGCTGCTGGTGGGGAGGGTCATGGGAGAGGGTCCTTCCTCGTCGGGGTCGGGGACCGTCCGTGGTCCCCTGCTCCATCGGCGGAGCGGCCGTCGGGCTTAGCGGTCGGGCTAGTTGCTGTTCGAGCTGGACAGGGCCCGGCTCATCGCGGAGGACTGGCTGTTCAGGGAGGCCATCGCGGTCTCCAGCGCGGTGTACTGCGCCCGGTAGCGCTTCTCGACGGCCACCATCCGCACCTCGAAGGCGTCGAACTGCTTCGTGCGGGCGTCGACGTCGGCCTGGGCGCCGTCCCGGCGCGTGCTCATGAGCCCGCCCGTGTCCGAGACGGACTTGGCGTACTGCGCGATCGTGTCGGCGAAGCCGGACACCACCTTGGCGACGCCGTCCGGGTCCTTCTCGAGCGCCTTCGCGAGCACGTCGGCCTTGAGCAGGAAGCGGCCGTCCCGGGTCGTCTCGATGCCCAGCGCGGACAGGGACGGGAACGACGCGGTGCCGGCCGCGGACGCCGCCTTGGAGAACAGCGTCGAGGACAGCGAGCGTGCGGTGCTGTCCCCCACGAGCGGCCCGCCGGTCTTGCTCGCGACGTCGTACTTGGTGGCCGTCGCGACCGCGCCGATCAGCGTGTTCAGGCTCTCGACGAGAGCACTCGTCTTGGCCTGGGTGCCGGTCGCGTCCCGGCTGACCGTGAGCGTGCGGGACAGGCCGTCGGTCGGCTTGTGCAGGAGGTCCAGGGTCACGCCGGGCAGGACGTCGGTGAGGGTGTTCGAGCTGCGGGTGACGGTGAGGCCGGCGACCTTCACGACGGCGTCCTTGGCCTCCTGCGTCTGCGTCAGGCTCCGCAGCACGGGGGTGTCGGTGACGACGTGCAGGACGCCGTCCGTCCCGGTGCCGGTGCTGCTCATGACGAGGGTGTTCGTGGCGCCCTCGGCGACGACGGCGACCGCGGCCGGGCTGCCGGTCGTGTTGAGCATCGACTGGAGGTCGCTGAGCGTCGAGGTGGCGCTGGTGACGGCCACGGCGGCACGGGTGGTCCCGAGGGCCAGGCCGGCCCCGACGGTCATCGTGATGCCGGAGGTGCCGAGGACCTGGGTGCGGGTACCGGCGCCCGCGGGCTGCGGCTCGACCGTCTCGCTCCTGCCGTCGACGAGCAGCAGAGCGGCCTGGCCGGCCGCGACCTCGGTCGGGAGGGCGAGCGCGGTGGCGGCACCGCCGCCCAGCTGCAGGCTGTGCGCGCTGCCTCCGGAGGCCGCGCGGATCTGCAGCCGGCCGCCGACGATGCTCGCCGTGGCCGCCGAGCCGAGCTGCCCGTTCAGGTCGGCGAGCAGGTCGTCGTCGTCGACGTGCGTTCCGCGCAGGGTGAGCGTCGTCGCCGGGCCACCGTCGACGGCGAGCGTCAGGTCGGTGGGCAGGCTGAGCGCCGGGGTGCCGTAGACGGTCGCGGCGCTCGAGGGGCGCGTCACCTGCACGACGTGCGTGCCGGCGGAGGCGCCGGAGAGGTCGAGAGAGGCCCAGGCGGGGCCGGCGAGGACGTAGCTGCGCCCGGCGCCGACCGTCATCGAGAGCGGGCCGAGGCCGGACTTCTTCTGCTGCTGGGCGACCGCGAGCTGCTCGACGGTCACCGGGTAGGACCCGGTGGCGGCGTCGGGCTGCGCGCTGGCGGACAGGACGTCCTTGTCGCTGCTCAGCGTGCGGGCGCCGAGCGCCTTGCCGGTGGTCTGCAGCGCCTCGGCGGTCGTGCGCAGCGCTGTCATCTTCGTGCGGAGGTCGGTCCAGGCCCGCACCTGCGCCGCGGCCGCGTTCTTGCGGGCGGTGATCTTGGTCTCGGGTGTCCGCTCGGCCTGCATGAGCTGCGCGACCAGGGAGGTGGTGTCGAGGCCGGAGCCCAGACCGCCGAGCGAGAAGCCCATCGGACCAGCCCTTCCGTCGCCGTGCGTGGTGGTGCGGGGACGTGCGGGACGCCGAGCGCCCGGTGAGGGCCGGAGGACCGGCCCTCACCGGGTGTCGGCAGGGGAGCCCCCCTGCGGAGAGCGGGGAGGGACTAGCCCTGCAGCAGCTTCAGGACGCCCTGGCTGCTCTGGTTCGCCTGGGCGAGCATCGCGGTGCCGGCCTGAGCGAGGATGGAGTTGCGCGACTGCGTCGTCATCTCCATCGCCATGTCGGTGTCGCGGATGCGGGACTCGGACGCGGACAGGTTCTCCACGGCCACGCCCAGGTTGGCGATGGTGTGCTCCATGCGGTTCTGGAACGCACCGAGGGTGCCTCGGGCGCCGGACACCGACGTGATCTGGGTGTCGATGTCGGTCAGCGCCGCGGTGGAGGCGGTCACGCCGGAGGGCGGCGTGGTGAGCACGCTCTGGACGGCCTTCTTGACGTCGTCCAGGTCGAGGCCGATGGCGAGGGTGACCTTCTCGCCCTCGTTCGCGCCGACCTGGAAGGAGCCCGTGTAGCCGCCCTGCAGGAGGGTGTGCCCGTTGAACTTGGCGGTGTCGCCGATGCGCCCGATCTCGTCGGCGAGCGAGGAGATCTCGGCGTCGATGGCGTCGGAGGCCGTCGTGCTGTTGCCACCGCCGTTGGCCTTCTGGACACTCAGGTCACGCACGCGCTGCAGGATCGAGGTGACCTCGTTCAGGGCGCCCTCTGCGGTCTGGGCGACCGAGATGGAGTCCTGAGCGTTGCGGGTGGCGACCTTCAGACCGCCGACCTGGGCGCGCAGCGCCTCGCTGTTGACCAGGCCGGCAGCGTCGTCCGCTGCCCGGTTGATGCGCAGGCCGCTCGACAGCTTCTCGAGCGACTTGTTGCTGGCGTTGTCCGTCGCCGTGAGGTTCCGGTAGGAGTTCATGGCGGCGATGTTGGTGTTGACGCGAAGAGACATGGTGGAGCTCCGTCCGTGGAGTGGGGTCGAGATCGTGCTGCCCGGCGTCCGTGCTGGGCACAGTCCTCATCGGTGCGGAGCGGTCACCGTTGAGGCACCCGATCGGGTGAACGCGCCGGAGGCCGGCCCCCTGGGTGGGGACCGGCCTCCTGAGCTGCGGCACCAGGGCCGCGGTGGTGCCTAGCGGAGCAGGCTGAGCACGCCCTGGCTGCTCTGGTTGGCCTGCGCGAGCATCGCGGTGCCGGCCTGCGACAGGATCTGGCTCTTGGAGAACGAGGTCATCTCCTGGGCCATGTCGGTGTCGCGGATGCGGGACTCGGACGCGGACAGGTTCTCCACGGCCACGCCCAGGTTGGCGATGGTGTGCTCCATGCGGTTCTGGAACGCACCGAGGTCACCGCGGGCGGAGGACACCGACGTGATCTGGGTGTCGATGTCGGTCAGGGCCGCGGTGGAGGCGGTCACGCCGGAGGGCGGCGTGGTGAGCACGCTCTGGACGGCCTTCTTGACGTCGTCCAGGTCCAGGCCGATGGCGAGGGTGACCTTCTCGCCCTCGTTCGCGCCGACCTGGAAGGAGCCCGTGTAGCCGCCCTGCAGGAGCGTCTGGCCGTTGAACTTGCTCGTCGAGCCGATGCGCCCGACCTCGTCCGCGAGCGTGGAGATCTCGGCGTCGATGGCGTCGGAGGCCGTGCTGCTGTTGCCGCCCCCGTTGGCCTTCTGCACCGTGAGGTCACGGACGCGCTGCAGGATCGAGGTGACCTCGTTCAGGGCGCCCTCTGCGGTCTGCGCGACCGAGATGCCGTCCTGGGCGTTGCGGGTGGCGACCTTCAGACCGCCGACCTGGCTGCGCAGCGCCTCGCTGTTGACCAGGCCGGCAGCGTCGTCCGCTGCCCGGTTGATGCGCAGGCCGCTCGACAGCTTCTCGAGCGACTTGTTGGTCGCGCCCTCGGTGGTGGTGAGGTTGCGGTAGGCGTTCATGGCGGCGACGTTGGTGTTGACGCGCAGAGACATGGTGGAGGCCCCTTCCTGGGGATTCGCTGGTCGTTCGCCTCACGTCCTTGCGAGGCAAGACCTGTATCGGGGCCTCCACGGCCGGGTGTAGTCCTTGCGGGCCCTTCTACCCGGTCGGGTAGGGGTCCTCGTGGACGGTCACACCGCCAGTCCCAGCGCCTCAGCCAGGCCGTCGACCTGCTCGTCGAGCTCAGCCGCCCCCTGTCGCAGGCCCAGCAGCAGGTCACGTGCGGTCTCGCGGTCACCGGCCGCACCGGCCACCGCGGCGACCACGAGCAGGTCGGCCGGCTCCAGTGCCGTCGTGTCCAGGCCCTCGACGACGTCGACGGCGTCGTCGACGCGGCCCAGCTGC
Organism: uncultured Actinomycetota bacterium; assembly: GCA_963761655.1. GTDB lineage: Bacteria > Actinomycetota > Actinomycetes > Mycobacteriales > SCTD01 > RYN-122. The sequence continues at coordinate 44,326 of CAVXHI010000011.1, read as the reverse complement.
AGCAGGCAGCGCGCCATGGCGGCGCGTCCGCGGGCGGTCTCCGGCAGCCGCTGCCACAGGCCGAGGGCAGCCGCCGGGTCCCGGTCCTCCAGGGCGAGCGCCGCCTGCTCGACGGCCGCGTCGTCGTGACCGACCAGGGCCCGGTCGAGCTGGACGTCGAGCAGGGCCGCCGGGCTGTGGGCCGCCGCGTCCAGCCCGAGGTCCGCGAGAGCCACGTGGAGGGCACGCCGGTCGTCGTCCGGGAGGTGGTCGAGCACGGCCAGGGCCGCGGGGAGGTCGTGCTGCGCGAGGCCGGCCAGGAGCGCGGACCCGTCAGGCTGCGTGCGCAGGACGGCGTAGGCCAACGACCAGTCGACGGCCGTCGGGTGCGCAGCCCCCAGGCGCAGGAGCAGCTCGGCGGCCTCGGCGGGACGCCCCGACACGTGGAGCAGGCGTGCCCGCAGGGTCGGGAGCTGCACGTCCTGCACCGTGCGGTCACGGACCGCCGCCCCCGGCTCGTCGTGGACGGGGAGGTCCAGGACTGCCAGCGCCTCGTCCCAGCGGTCCTGCGCGGCCAGGACCTGTCCGAGGACGAGGACTGCCGAGGGCACGACCGGTCCCGCCGCGACAGCGGCCCGTGCCGACTCCTCGGCCTCGGCGAGGCGCCCGGCGACCGCCTGCACGGCGGCCAGCCGGACGAGCATGTCCGCGCGCAGGTGCAGCACCTGGCGGGGAGCGTCCCTCAGCGCCTCGAGCAGGAGCTCCTCGACGCGAGCCGCGTTGTCGTCGTCCTGCGGGAGGGCGCGGGCGAGCTCGTAGGCGGTCTTCCAGGTGCGTCGGGAGTCCGGCGAGGCGACAGCCTCCGCCCGGTCCTTCTCCGCGAGCACGAGGTTGCGCCGGGTCTTGTCCCGCTCCTGGTGGACCCGCTCGAGGTAGCCGTCGTGGTCGAGCCACAGGCCTGACGTCACCGCCGAGTAGGTCAGGGGTGCACCGGTCTGCGTGCTGACCAGGGTCTCGTGGACGGCGCCGGTCCAGCTGACGTCTCCCCGCCGGAACAGGCGCTCGGCCTGGTGCTCGTACAGCGCCTCCTCGCCCGCCTTCGTGCGCGACCGGACCGGCACCGTCGCTGCGTCTGCAGGGAGACGGCGCAGCGCGCGGCGCAGGTCCACGTCGGGCTCGAGGTGCAGCTGCTCGTCGGCGTCGACACTGAGGACCCACGTGCCGCGGCAGTGTCCGAGCACGTGGTTGCGCGCAGCGGCGAAGTCGCCTCGCCACGGAGTGCTGACCACCCGGGCGCCGAAGGCCTCGGCGATCTCGACGGTCCGGTCGGAGCTGCCGGTGTCGCAGACCACGACCTCGTCGACGGCGTGCCGCAGCGCTGCCAGGCAGAGGGGAAGGGCACGCTGCTCGTCCTTGACGATCAGGGCGGCCGACACGAAGACGCCGTCCTCCCCGCCGGGGCCACGTCCTGCCAGGTCGGCGGCCAGGACGGCCGCGGGCTCGTCGAGGCCGGGTGCCACGGGCAGGTGCACGAGCACCTCGTCGGCGACCCGCAACCGCCCCCCTGAGTCGATCAGGCGCTGAGCCAGGTCCTCGTGGGCGAGCAGCGAGCCCCGGACGCTCTCGTCGAGGCCGCCCACCTGCCGGAGGGCCGTGCGCCGCACGGCCAGGCAGCCCCCGGCGAGGCTCGAGGCCTCCTGGGTCCGCCCCGCGTGCCGCCGCCGCCAGGCGTCGGCGCTCGCGCGGAGGTCCCGCAGGTCCCCGACGTCACGCGAGACGGCGCGCTGCAGCCCGGGCAGTCCGGTCGCACGAGGCCCGGCAGCCGCCACCTGCGGACCGTCCTGCAGGGCGCGCAGCAGCCCCTCTACCCAGAAGCGCGGCACGACGGCGTCGTCCTGCAGCAGGACGACGTGCTCGCCGGACGACGCCGCGATGCCGCGGTTGCAGGCAGCGGCGTACCCCTCGGCGTCGGACGCGTCGACGACGACGACGTCGCGCTGGCCGGTCAGCCAGGCGCGGGTCGCGGTCGGGGTCGAGGGCCGCAGGGCAGCGACGAGCTCGTAGGGCTTGCGGGTGCTGCGGCGCAGGGCCTCGACGCACGTCCGGACCGCCTCCGGAGGGCCTCCTACCGGCAGGACGACGCTCACGAGGTCCGGCGTCCCGGTCGGGTCCACGTCGAGCGGGGGCCGGGGGACCTGGCGACCAGGCACGGCGGCCGGCGCCGGGACGGGCATCAGGAGCGTGAGCAGGGCCTGGAGGCCGGGCAGGTCGCCGGCGGCGTCCAGGACGGGGAGCGTCGCGAAGTCCGCCGCGCGCAGCAGGGCACCACCTGCGGCCGGCCGGCCCTCGGCGAGGAGCAGGAGGTCCTCCGTCCCGGGCAGCCGGGCCGGGTCGAGGACCAGCGTCCGTTCCTCGTCGACACCCGCGACGACCAGCTCGCCGTAGCCCGGCGTCGCCGTCGGCAGCTCCACGACCACGGCGTCGTCGCCCAGCCTGGCCAGCACGGTCCGGTCCCGCGTGCTGAGCGGAGCCGTCGGGACGACCAGCCGGGCGTCCACGTGGGCGGGCCACCGGTCGACGAGCAGGGCGACGGCGTCGAGCAGCGGCACGGGGTCGCCCTGCAGCGGCAGGACGACGGACAGGACGTCGGGGTCGGGCGGCAGCGCCATGAGAGGGGGTCCAGGGGTTGCGACCGTCCGTGGGGGAGCGTGAGCCGGGCGTCCTGCCCGACGAGCGTGTGGAGGAGCTACTTGAGGAAGTCGGCCAGGCTGGGCAGGTTCGACTTCGCGGTCGCACCCAGGGCGGCCTGGTAGCCGGCCTGGGCGGCGTTGAGCTTGAGGATCGCCTCGGCGATGTCGATCTCCTCGAGGTCGCTGCGCCGGGCGGCGAGGTCGACCAGCGAGGTGCTGCCGGCGTCGAGGACGGCGTCGATGCGGTTGGTCGTGGCACCGACCTGGGAGAGCCCGCTGCCCACGGCGTCGGCGGCCCCGGCGAGCCGGCTCTGCACGGCGCCGATCACGCCGGTGTCGTTGCTCCGGACGGCCCTGGCCAGGCCGTCGAGCGTGGCGAACACGTCCTCGCCCGGCTTGTCGAAGCCGAACAGCTTCCTGCCGTCGACGTTGACCTGGAGCACGACGGTCGGGCTGACCTGACGGCGGACGGGGGAGCTGTCCCCGGTCCAGGTGACGCCGTTGCCGGTGTCGGCCAGAGCCGTGCCGGAGGTGCCGCCGAAACCACCGAACAGCGGCCGGCCGAGGTAGGAGGTGCGGCCGAGGTCGCGGAGCTGGTCCCGCAGCTGGGTGACCTCGTCGGCGACGGCCTCGCGGTTGCTGTCGGCCAGGCTGCCGTTGACGGCGCTGGTGGCCAGCTCGCGGACGCGGGTCAGCAGGCTCGACATGGACTGCAGGGTGCCGTCGGCGGACTCGAGCCAGCCCTTCGCGTCGTTCGCCGACCGGGCGAACGAGGTGAGGTCGGCCTCCTGCTCGCGCAGGGACTCGGCGGTCGCGGCCGCGGGGGCGTCGTCGGACCACTTGCTGATGGCCATGCCGGACGAGAGCTTCGCCGACTGGTCCTGCACGCGGCCCAGGGCGGCACCGAGGCCGACCGAGGACGTCAGGTAGATGTTCGAGGTCGTGACGCGCATCAGTGACCCATCCCGTTGATGATCTTGTCGAGCATCTCGTCGACGATCGTGATCACCCGAGACGCCGCCGAGTAGGCGTGCTGGTACTTGACGAGGTCCACCATCTCCTCATCGACGTTGACGCCGTTCGATGAGGACCTCTGCAGGACGGCCGACTGGAGTCCGGACTTCGCCGTGGTCGCGCTGCGGGTCGCGTCCGTGACGGCCTGGCCGACCTTGGCGGAGAAGCCCCGCAGCGCGGCGCCGATCGGCTGCGAACCGACGGACGGGTTCGTGCGCAGGGCGCTCATGGCCAGCGCGCCCTCGCCGTCGAGCTTCGCGTCGCTCCGGGCGGCCGCCACCCGGCGCTCCTCCGTGATCCCGACGCGCAGGTCGCTCGCGCCGGTGCCGGTGAAGAAGTCCTTCCCGAGCGCGCCCGGTGTGGTGGCCGTGCCCGTGGCGTCCGTGTTGGCCCTGTGGATCGTGTTGACCCCGTCGCGCAGGGCGACGGCGAGCTGGTCGAGCTGGGTCCGGTAGGCGGGCAGGTCCGCGCGCAGCACGCTGAGGTAGCCGCCGAGCTGACCCTGCGGGGTGAGGGCGGCCCCGTCCGCCGTCCGGAGGCCGGCGTCGGTGCTGCTGCCGGTGCGCTGCAGCTGGGCCACGCCGGTGGCGGAGACCAGCGACGTGCCGCCGAGCTTGACCTCGACGGTCCCGTCCTCGGCGACCTGGCTGGTCGCGCCCGTGAGCGCGCTCAGCCGGTCGAGCGCCGTGTCGCGGGCGTCGTACAGGTCGTTGGGGTCGCTGCCGCCGACCTCGGCCCGGCGGATGGCCAGGTTCAGGGCGCCGACGTGGGTCAGCAGGCCGTTGGCCTCGCCGAGCTGGTCGTCGACCCGCGTGCTGAGCTCCGCCGAGACCGCCGTCAGGCCGTCGCTGCTCGAGCGGACGCTGTCGGCGAGGGCGGCGCCCGTCGACAGGACCGTGCTGCGGGCGGCGCCGTCGGCGGGGTTGAGGCTGAGGCCGTCCCAGGCGGACAGGAAGCGGGAGAGCGCCTCGGGGGTGCCGGTGGCGTACGGCGAGAGCACGGACTCGGTGCGGGCCAGGCCGTCGGCCCGGGCGGAGGCCGACCCCTCGACACCGGCCTCGCTGCGGTAGGACACGTCGGCGAGGCGGTCGCGCAGGCGCTCGATCGCCACGACGGTGACGCCCGTCCCGCGCATGCCGTCCCCGCGCATCCCGATGGTGCCGGGCGTGGGGAGGGCGGTCTGCACCGCGACCCGCTGCCGGGTGTAGCCGTCGGTGCCGGCGTTGGCGACGTTGTGGGCCGCGGTCTCGACCGCCCTCTGGGCAGCGGTGAGCGCGGAGACGCCGATGCCGAGGCTGGAGAACGAGGACACGGCGCTACAGCTCGTGCGAGACGCGGGGGCGGGGACCGGAGGTGTCCCAGCGGGCACCGGGACCGTAGGTGCTGCGGACCGGCTCGGGCTCCGGCTCGCCGCCCAGGCGCCTGAGGGTGTCGGCCAGGCCGCGGCTGCCGGCCTCGGCGAGCCGGCGGGTCGTGGCCAGCAGCTCGGTGACCTCGCCGGAGGAGGCGGTCAGGGACGTCTGCGACTCGGCGAGCAGGCTGCGCCACGGCTCCGGGGCGTCGGCCACGAGGGCCGACAGCGTCAGCTCGTCGGCGGGCAGGCCGCGATCGGTCGCGATGCCCGTGACGAGCACGGCGCGCTCGAGCTCGGCGTGCCGCACGGCTGTCGCGGCCCGCTCGACCTCCTCGGACGCCCAGCCCAGGAAACGGGCCTCGCCGGCGAGCAGCAGCTGGCGCAGCTCCACCAGCTTGAAGACGACGAGCTCGACGAGCAGTCGCTCGCGGGTCAGCAGTGCTGCCAGTCGTTCCATCGCGCTCTCCATGAGGGCCTCCTCCTGCGGTCTCCCGCCCACGGTGCATCGGCAGACGGGAGCGCCCCATGAGCGACAGGGACAGGACCGGCCACAACGGACCAGGCCCGCGGGGACCCGTCCGGGCCATGCGCGGGTTCATCCCCGCTCGACGCTCACCGGTCCCGGCCACGGACCGATGGACTCTGCGACCCGCCGAACCCTGCACCCGGACCGGCGCACCAGCAGCACTGAGCCCCGGAGGGGGAAGCCCGCGTGAACGAGATGGACGAGATCGTCCAGGAGTTCCTGGTCGAGAGTCACGAGAACCTCGACCAGCTGGACACCGACCTGATCGCGCTCGAGCAGGACCCGACCAGCCGGGACCTGCTGGGCAGCGTCTTCCGGACCATCCACACGATCAAGGGCACCAGCGGCTTCCTCGCCTACAACCGGCTCGAGGCCGTCACCCACGTGGGGGAGAACCTCCTGTCCCGGCTGCGCGACGGGGAGCTCGGCCTCACGCCGGAGATCACCAGCGCGCTGCTGCAGATGGTCGACGCCGTCCGCGGGCTGCTCGGCAGCATCGAGCGTGACGGCACCGAGGGCGAGCCGGACCACACGGCGCTCATCGAGACGCTCACCCGCCTGCAGGTGACGCCGCCGGAGCAGCGCACGTCGCCCGAGGTGCTCCCCGCTCCGGCGCCCGTCGAGGCCCCTCGTCTCGGTGAGGTGCTCGTCGACCAGGGCGTCACCACCACCGAGGAGGTCGTGGCCGCTGTCGTGGAGCAGAAGCTCGGCGACGACCGGAAGCTCGGCGAGATCCTCGTGCAGCAGGGCGCGGTGCAGCCGGCCGACGTCGAGCACGCGCTGGAGGCCCAGGCCGACCCTCGCCGCTCGGTCGCCGACAGCAGCATCCGCGTCGACGTCGACCTGCTCGACGCACTGATGAACCTGGTCGGGGAGCTCGTGCTCACCCGCAACCAGATCGTGCAGCACGCCAGCACCCGCGAGGACACCGACCTCGTGCGCTCGTCGCAGCGCCTGAACCTCATCGCCAGCGAGCTGCAGGAGGGCGTCATGAAGACGCGCATGCAGCCCATCGACAACATCTGGCAGAAGGTCCCGCGGGTCGTCCGCGACCTGTCCCTCACCTGCGGCAAGACCGTGCGGGTGGAGATGGAGGGCAAGGAGACCGAGCTCGACCGGACGATCCTCGAGGCGACCAAGGACCCGCTGACGCACCTCGTCCGCAACGCGGTCGACCACGCCATCGAGACCCCCGAGGCCCGCCTCGCCGCCGGCAAGCCCGCCGAGGGACTGCTCCTGCTGCGCGCCTTCCACGAGGGCGGCCAGGTCAACATCGAGATCACCGACGACGGCAAGGGCATCGACCCGGCGGTCATCGGCTCCAAGGCCGTCGAGAAGGGCCTGATCACCGCGGAGCAGCTCGCCCGGATGGGCACCCGCGAGATCACCAGCCTCATCTTCGCCCCGGGCTTCTCCACCGCTGCGGCCGTCACCAACGTGTCCGGGCGGGGCGTCGGGATGGACGTCGTCAAGACGAACATCGAGAAGATCGGCGGCACGATCGACGTCCAGAGCCGCGTCGGTCACGGCACGACGTTCCGCATCAAGATCCCGCTGACGCTGGCCATCATCCCGGCGCTCACCGTCACCTGCGCCGGCGACCGGTACGCGATCCCGCAGGTCAACCTGCTCGAGCTGGTCCGCCTCGAGGGCGAGGGCATCAACGGCATCGAGCAGATCCACGGCGCGCCGGTGTACCGGCTGCGCGGCAACCTGCTCCCGCTCGTCTACCTCGACCGCGAGCTCGGCGTCGGCCCCGGTCAGCTCGATCGCACCCGCGACACCGTCTACATCGTGGTGCTGCAGGCCGAGGAGCGGCAGTTCGGCCTGGTCGTCGACGACGTCTGCGACACCGAGGAGATCGTCGTCAAGCCGCTCGGGAAGCAGCTCAAGGGGATCCCGTGCTTCGCCGGCGCGACCATCCTCGGCGACGGCCGGGTGGCCCTCATCCTGGACGTCCTCGCGCTCGCGCAGCAGGCGAACGTGCTCACGGCCGGACGCGACCGCAGCCACGTCGACCGCACGGCCCGCGGCGACACCGCCGCCTCCACCGTGCAGGCCCTTCTGGTCGTGAAGCTCGGCGAGGACCGGCGCATGGCGATCCCCTTGGCGATGGTCACCCGGCTGGAGGAGTTCCCGCTCTCGACCGTCGAGCACGTCGGGTCGCGCGAGGTCGTGCAGTACCGCGGCCAGATCCTGCCGCTCGTGCGCCTCTCCAGCTTCCTGGGCGCCGGCTGGACCGAGCCCTCCGAGAGCGGGCTGCAGGTCGTGGTCTACAGCGAGGCCGGCCGCAGCGTCGGCCTGGTCGTCGACGCCATCCTCGACATCGCCGAGGAGACGCTCGTCGCGACCAGCGACCTCGACGACCACGGCCTGACCGGCAGCGCCGTCGTGCAGGAGCACATCACCGAGTTCCTCGACGTCCGCTCGGCGATCCTCGCCGCGGACCCCCACTTCTACGACGAGGCGGTCTACGCGTGAGCACCGGGACCCTGACACCCACGCAGCAGTTCACGACCTTCGTGCTGGACGGCCACCTGTTCGGCGTCGAGGTCGAGACCGTCCAGGAGGTCATCCGCTACCAGGAGATGACGCGGGTGCCGCTGGCTCCCGGCGCCGTCGGAGGGCTGATCAACCTGCGCGGGCAGGTCATCACCGCGCTCGACCTCCGGCGACGGCTCGGCATGCCGGACCGTCCCGAGGGCGTGCTGCCGATGAACGTCGTCGTGCGGACCGAGGAGGGCGTCGTCAGCCTGCTCGTCGACCAGATCGGCGACGTCATCGAGACCGACCCGGCCCACTTCGAGTCACCGCCCGACACCGTCACGCTCGCGGCCCGCGACCTGATCCGCGGCGCCTACAAGCTGTCCGGCTCCCTGCTGCTGGCCCTCGACGTCCCCCGGGCCGTCGAGCTGTAGCACTGCCCTCTCCCGCAGCCCCCCGCGCACCGCGCCGGGGGCTGCGGCGCGTGCCACGACGAGCACGGGTGGTGACTAGCCCGAACCGGTCCGCGGAGTGGTCCTCCCCACGGCTCGCGGGACGACGGACCTCCGCCGATGCAGAGGGGGACAAGGACGCGCCCGGCCCCGCGCAGACACCCCACCGCTCGGAGAAGGTCCCCATGTCTGACACCGCCCGCCCGGGCAATCCCGCCACCCGTTTCTTCGCCGACCGCAAGGTCGGTACCAAGGTCCTCGTCGCCGTCGGCAGCCTTGCCGTCGTGGCCGGCTCGGTCGGCGCTCTGTCGATCAGCGGCCTCGGCCAGCTCGAGGACCGCACGAAGGTCCTCGCGGACAGCAACATCCCGTCGGTCGACGTCGTCGGCGACATCCGCACCGACGCGATCCAGACCCGCACCGACGTGCTCAACCACGCCGTCAGCCAGGCCGAGACGACGATGGCCAAGTACGAGGCTGCCCTGAAGGCCGACGACACGAGGCTCGCCGAGGACCTCGTCCTGTACCGCAAGAACGACCCCGCCGCGCTCCCGCAGGTCGAGGAGTTCGAGGTCGTCTGGAAGCAGTACCAGCAGGTCCGCGACGAGGAGATGCTCCCCGCGAGCCGTCGCAACGACCTCGCGACCTTCGAGCGGCTCCGCGACACGAAGGCCGGTCCGCTCGCGGTGAAGGCCGTGGACCTGCTGGTCCAGGCCGCGGACGCCGAGCAGGCCGACGCCCAGAAGAACAAGGCAGCGGCGTTGTCGACAGCCTCCAGCGCCAAGCGCTCGGTCCTCGTGCTGCTGGTCCTCGGTCTGCTGTCCGGCGTCGGGCTGGCCTTCTACGTCAGCGGGCTCGTCACGGGGCCGCTCCGGAAGGTCTCGGAGGTCCTGAAGGCCATGGCGCAGGGTGACCTGACGCAGACGGTCGACGTCGACAGCAAGGACGAGGTCGGTCAGATGGCGGGGGACCTGCGTGCGGCGATGGACTCGGTCCGGACTGCGGTGCAGGCGATGTCGCGCAGCAGCCAGGCGCTGGGCGGGTCGTCGGAGGAGCTGTCGAGCGTGAGCACGACGATCGCGGCGAGCGCGGAGCAGGCGTCGGCGCAGGCGAACGTGGTGTCGGCGGCGGCGGAGCAGGTGTCGCGGAACGTGCAGACGGTCGCGACGGGGGCGGAGGAGATGGGTGCGTCGATCCGGGAGATCGCGCAGAACGCGAACGAGGCGGCGCGGGTCGCGGGCACGGCGGTGGAGGTGGCGCACCGGACGAACGAGACGGTCTCCAAGCTCGGGGTGAGCAGCCGGGAGATCGGTGAGGTCGTGAAGGTCATCACGAGCATCGCGGAGCAGACGAACCTGCTGGCGTTGAACGCCACGATCGAGGCGGCCCGGGCCGGTGAGGCGGGCAAGGGCTTCGCGGTGGTGGCGAACGAGGTGAAGGAGCTGGCGCAGGAGACGGCGAAGGCGACGGAGAACATCTCGCGGATGATCGAGACGATCCAGGGCGACACGGCGGGCGCGGTGGACGCGATCGCGCAGATCAGTGCGGTGATCGGGCAGATCAACGACTACCAGACCACGATCGCGAGTGCGGTCGAGGAGCAGACGGCGACGACGAACGAGATGTCGCGCAGCGTGGCGGAGGCCGCGACCGGCAGCACGGAGATCGCGGCGAACATCATCGGGGTGGCGCAGGCGGCGGAGACGACGAGCCAGGGCGTGGTGGACAGCCAGCGGGCGGCGTCGGAGCTGGCGCAGATGAGCGCCGAGCTCGACGCGCTGGTCGGCACCTTCCGCGTCTAGACCGGGGTCATCCGCAGATGGCCCGATCGGGTGCGGGAGGTGGTCCTCGAGACCCCTCCCGCGCCCGCCGCCCGTGCCGACAGGTACGGGAGAAGACACCCGCACGACTCCACTCCTCGACACGATCGGACCCGCCGACATGCTCGCTCTGGTGCTCGACGACAGCCGCGCGATGCGCATGATCCTGCGTCGCATCCTGCTCGACGCCGGCTTCGAGGTCGTCGAGGCAGGTGACGGCCAGCAGGCCCTCGACGTCATCGCGGCGTCCGACGAGGTCCCGGCCCTCGCGCTGATCGACTGGAACATGCCGGTCATGAACGGCCTGGAGTTCGTCAAGGCCGTCCGCAAGGAGCCGACCTGCAAGGCCATGACGCTCATGATGGTCACGACCGAGAGCGAGCACGGCCAGATCGTCCGGGCCCTCGCCGCCGGCGCTCACGAGTACGTCATCAAGCCGTTCACCGCCGAGGCGATCCTCGACAAGCTGAGCCTGCTCGGCCTCTCCGTCCCGGACGGGCGAGCCGCCTGATGGCCCGCATCAACGTGCTGGTCGTCGACGACTCGGTGGTGATCCGCCGGCTCGTCACGACCAGCCTCGAGTCCGACCCGGACATCACCGTCTGCGGGACGGCGGCCAACGGCAGCATCGCGCTGTCGAAGCTGCTCCAGGTCGCCCCCGACCTCGTGACGCTGGACGTCGAGATGCCGGTCATGGACGGGCTGCAGACCCTCCGGGAGCTGCGCAAGACGCACCCGCGCCTCCCCGTCATCATGTTCAGCACGCTTACCGAGCGTGGTGCGTCGGCCACCCTCGACGCCCTCACCGCCGGGGCCAGCGACTACGTCTGCAAGCCGGCGAACGTCGGCAGCGTGCCGGAGGCCATCGCCGCGGTCCGCGAGCAGCTGATCCCCAAGATCAAGGCCCTCGTGCCGGGAGGGCGCCCGTCCCTGCCGGCCCAGGCCCGTCCTGTGCGCCCCGCGGCCGCCGCGGCCCGTGCCGGCGCCCCCGTGCGCGCCGGCGCTGCGCCCACCGCCCGGATCGACCTGCTGGCCATCGGCTCCTCCACCGGTGGCCCGGACGCCCTCACCGCGGTCCTGCCGCTGCTGCCGGCGTCGCTGCCGGTCCCGGTGGTCATCACGCAGCACATGCCGCCCGTCTTCACGCGGCTGTTCGCGCAGCGCCTCGACGCCAAGTGCCCGCTCGCGGTGAAGGAGGCCGAGGACGGCGACCTGGTGGTCGCCGGCTGCGTGCTCGTCGCCCCGGGTGACCGGCACCTCGTCCTCGAGCGCCGTGGCGCGGCCGTCGTCGTCCGGCTGTCCGACGCCCCCGCGGAGAACTTCTGCCGACCCGCCGTCGACGTCATGTTCCGCAGCGCCGCCGCCCTCTACGGCGAGCACGTCCTGTCCGTGGTCCTCACGGGGATGGGCTCCGACGGCGCCCGCGGCAGCGAGGTCGTCCGGGCCGCAGGCGGAGAGGTCGTCGTGCAGGACCAGGCGACGTCGGTCGTGTGGGGCATGCCCGGCTCGGTCGTCTCGGCGGGACAGGCCCACCGGGTCCTCCCGCTCAGGGACGTCGCCCGGGACGTGCTGCAGGTCCTCGGCCGGGGCCGCAGCGGCGCCGAGACCTCCGCACCCCTGTCTGGAGCAGCCCGATGAGCGCGACCCTGAGCACGAGTGACTTCGACTTCGTCAGGGACGTCGTGCGCAAGCAGAGCGCGATCGTGCTCGATCCCGGGAAGGAGTACCTGGTCGAGTCGCGGCTCATGCCGCTGGCCCGGTCCTCCGGCGAGGGCAGCATCGCGGGACTGGTGTCGAAGATGCGGCGCGAGCCGCACGGCCGCATCACCGCGCAGGTCGTCGACGCGATGACGACGAACGAGACCTCCTTCTTCCGCGACATCCACCCCTTCGACGCCCTGTCGAAGCACGTGCTGCCGGAGCTGGTGAAGGCCCGCTCGACCGAGCGCCGGCTCAGCATCTGGTGCGGGGCGTCGTCGTCGGGGCAGGAGCCGTACACGCTGGCGATGGTCCTGCGCGACGTGCTCGCCGGGCACCCCGGCTGGCAGACCAGCCTGCTCGCGACCGACCTGTCCGCCGAGATGCTCGAGCGCACCAAGAACGCCCGCTACAGCCAGCTCGAGGTCAACCGCGGGCTGCCGGTGACGATGCTCGTGAAGCACTTCGACAAGGTCGGTACCGAGTGGCAGGTCAAGCCCGAGCTGCGCGCGATGGTGCAGACCCGGGCCCTCAACCTCGCCGTGCCGTTCCCCGCCATGGGGCCCTTCGACGTCGTGTTCCTGCGCAACGTCCTCATCTACTTCGACACGCCCACGAAGAAGACCGTGCTCGACCGTGTGCGCCGGGTGCTCCGCCCCGGTGGCTACCTCTTCCTGGGTGGCGCGGAGACCACTCTGACCATCGACGACGCGTGGGAGCGCGTCGTCCTCGACCGCGCCACGGCCTACCGGCCGCGCACCTAGAAGGAGCACCCAGTGACCACCCAGTCAGACCTGGAGACCGGGCCGGCCGTCGTGTCGACCGCAGACATCACCAGCATCGCCCAGGACGTCTGGTCGTCCTTCCTGTCCATGGAGCTGGAGCCGCACCCCCTGGGGGACGAGGCTCCGGCGCTCGAGGGACGGACCATGACCGGCACGGTCCACGTGTCCGGGGAGTGGCAGGGCTCGGTCTTCCTCGAGGTCCCGAGCGACCTCGCGCAGGCCTCGGCCGAGGCCATGTTCGCGGCCGACCCCGGCACGCTCTCGGCCGACGAGGTGTGCGACGCCCTGGGCGAGCTCACCAACATGGTGGGGGGCAACATCAAGTCGCTGCTCCCCGCCCCCAGCAAGCTCTCGATCCCCTCCGTCGCGGAGGGCGAGTCCTACACCGTCCGGGTCCCCGGCGCGGTGCTCCTGTCGCGGGTGGCCCTGGTCTGCGTGGCCGGCCCCCTGCACGTCAGCGTCTGGAAGGTGTGACCGTGAAGATCCTCATCGTCGACGACAGCAAGGCCATGCGCATGATCGTCACCCGCACCCTCCGGCAGGCGGGCTTCGGCGAGCACGACTTCAGCGAGGCCGAGAACGGTGCCGAGGGCCTGGCCAAGACCCTCGCCGAGGCGCCCGACCTCGTGCTGTCGGACTGGAACATGCCCGAGATGAGCGGCATCGAGTTCCTGCAGGCCCTGCGCGCCCAGGGCAACGACGTCACGTTCGGCTTCGTGACCTCGGAGTCCACCGACGCGATGCGCGGTCTGGCGTCCGACTCCGGCGCCCTGTTCCTCATCGCCAAGCCGTTCACCGCCGACACCTTCGCGGACGCCCTCGGCGGCGTGCTCGTCGGATGACCGCTCCCAGCGGGGTCCAGGACGCGGACCTGGCCCAGGCCGTCCTGCCGTCGGCCGCGGACGTCCGGGGGCTCCTCAACGGGCTGTTCGACCGCTCGGTCACGGTCCAGCAGGAGCCCCAGCCGGTCCTGCCGGGTCGCGGCGTCCACGTCGTCGGCAGCTACGTGGAGGACACCGGCCGAACCCGCGGCCTGATCCTGTGCGACCTCACCCTCGGGTGCGTGCTCGGTGCGGCGCTCGCCCTCGTGCCGATGCCCAAGGTGCAGGAGGCGCTCGACGCCGGGGTCGTCCCGCCGGACCTCGCGGACAACACGCAGGAGGTGCTCAACGTCGCGGCGTCGCTGTTCAACGACGCCGACGCGCACCTGAAGCTCAAGGCCGTGCAGGTCGCTCCGGAGCCGGTGACCGAGGACGTCGTGGACCTGCTCCGGGCACACCCGCACCGCAGCGACCTCACCGTCGAGGTCCCCGGGTACGGCTCGGGCGTGCTCGTGCTGCTGCTGGCACAGCCCGACTAGTCGTGGGGTGCGGGCTCCCTCCCGGCCGGCTGCGTCGGCCGGGGCAGCAGGGGCTCGCGCGGGAGCAGGGGTCGGGTCACGGGTGACCCGGTCCGGAGCTCGACCTCCTGCCCGCACAGCAGCAGCGGCAGGACGGCGTCGTCGGGGGCGTCCGTCAGGGTGCAGGTGACGCCGTCGTGGGTGACCTCGACGAGCAGCCGCAGTCCCTGCCGGCGCAGCCGGAACGCCAGTCGGTCGATGCCCTCGGGCAGGGCCGGGTCGAAGCCCAGCAGCGGACCGTGCTCCCGCAGGCCACCGAACCCCTCGACGACGGTCGACCACGCCCCCGCGAGCGAGGCCATGTGCAGGCCGTCGCGGCTGTTGCTGTGCAGGTCGCGCAGGTCCACGAGCGCGGCCTCGTGCGCGTAGTCGTGGGCCAGCTCGAGGTGCCCGACCTCAGCGCACATCACCGACTGGCTGCAGGCCGACAGCGACGAGTCGCGCACGGTGATGCGCTCGTAGTAGTCGACGTTGCGGGCCTTCTGCTCGTCGGTGAAGGCTCCCGGGAACCACTGCATGGCCAGGACGAGGTCCGCCTGCTTGCAGACCTGCTTGCGGTAGAGCTGCACGTAGGGCGCGTGGAGCAGCAGCGGGTACCGGTCGCGGTAGGCCTCGAAGTCCCAGACGCCGTACCGGGTGAAGCCCTCCGACTGCGGGTGGACCCCGAGCTCCTCGTCGTAGGGCAGGTGCACCGCCTCGACGGCCGCGGCCCACCGCGCGAGCTCCTCCTCGGTGACGCCCTGCTCCGCGGCGAGCTCGGGGTGGCGGGCGCAGGCGGCGGCGGCGAGTCGCAGGTTCCGGACGGCCATGAGGTTGGTGAACACGTTGTCGTCGGCCACCGCGCTGTACTCGTCCGGGCCGGTGACGCCGTCGACGTGCCACGCCCCGCCGGCGTCGTGGTGCCCGAGCGAGGCCCACATGCGCGCGGTCTGCACCAGCACCTGCACGCCGACCTCGCGCTCGAGAGCGACGTCACCGGTGATGACGCGGTAGCGGTCGACCGCCTGGGCCACGACGGCGTTGACGTGGAAGGCGGCCGTCCCCGCGGGCCAGTAGGCCGAGCACTCCTGGCCGCGGATCGTCCGCCAGGGGAAGGTCGCTCCGTCGAGGTCGAGCAGCCGCGCCCGCGCGCAGGCCTGCTCGAGCGTGGACGCCCGCCACCGCAGGGCGTCGGCGGCGGCCGACGGCAGGGTGTACATGAGGACGGGGAGGACGTAGCCCTCGGTGTCCCAGAAGGCGTGGCCGTCGTAGCCGGGGCCGGTCAGGCCCTTGGCGGGGAGCGCCCGGCCCTCTGCCCGGGCGCCGGACTGCAGGACGTGGAACAGCGCGAAACGGACCGCCTGCTGCAGCACGGGGTCGCCGTCGACCTCGACGTCGGCGTCGGCCCAGAAGCGGTCGAGGTAGGCGCGCTGCCCGGCGACCAGCCCGTCCCAGCCCTGGTAGCGGGCACCGGTCAGGGCGGCGGCGACCTGGTCGCGGACCGCCTCCTTCGAGCGCGCGGACGACCAGCCGTACGCGAGGTGCTTGACGACCCGCAGGACCTCCCCGGGCTTGAGGATGCAGGTGACCGTGGTGCGGGCCCAGTTCGGCCGGGCGTCGGTCTCCTCCTCGTGCCGGCCCGGGACCGTCACCGTGTGGTCCATGCCGGCGGCCACGACCAGACCGCTGTTGCGCGTGCGGTGCACGAGCAGGACGCCGTGCTGCTCCACGTCCTGCATGAGCGGCTCGAGCGGGTCCCGCAGGGCGGCGGCGACGCGGGGGTCCCCCGACTGCTCCGGCACCTCCTCGTTCGCCACCAGCTCCGACTGCACGATGACGCGCACCCGGTCGACGGCCTCGACCTCGTAGCAGACCGCGGCCAGGTTCCGGTGCTCCAGCGACACCAGCCGGACCGAGCGGACCAGCACGCGGCGTCCGGCCGGGGAGGTCCAGTCGGCCGTGCGGGTCAGGGTGCCGGCACGCAGGTCCAGGACCCGCTCGTGGGCGTGCAGCTCGCCGTAGCGGACGTCGAACGGCTCGTCGTCGACCGTCAGGCGCAGGAGCTTGCCGTTGGTGACGTTGACGACGGTCTGGCCCTCCTCCGGGTAGCCGTAGCCGGACTCGGCGTAGGGGAGGGGGCGCTGCTCGTAGAAGGAGTTCAGGTAGGTGCCGGGGATGCCGTACGGCTCGCCCTCGTCGAGGTTGCCGCGCAGGCCGATGTGCCCGTTGGAGAGTGCGAACACGGACTCGTTCTGGGCCAGCCGGTCCAGGTCGAGCGACGGCTCGCGGACGCACCACGGCTCGACCGGCAGGACCGGGGCCGGCAGGGCGTTCGGCGACTGGGTCACAGCAGGTCGCCCAGGTCCTGCACGACGACGTCGGCCCCGTGCTCGCGCAGCGCTGCGGCGTGGTCGACCCGGTCCACACCGACCACGTGCCCGAACCTCCCCGACCGTCCGGCCTCCACCCCGGCGAGGGCGTCCTCGAAGACGCACGCCTGCGACGGCTCGATCCCGAGCAGCTCGGCGGCGCGCAGGAACGCGTCGGGGGCGGGCTTGCCGCGCAGGCCCTCCTGCCGGACGGTCACCCCGTCGACCCGCACCTCGATGAACGGCGCGAGCCCGGTGACCTCCAGGACCTGCTCGGTGTTCGCGCTGCTCGACACGACGGCCCGCCGCAGGCCGGCGTCCTGGCACGCCTGGAGGTAGCGGCGGCTGCCCTCGTAGACCTCGACGCCGTCCTTCTCGACGGTCTGCAGCAGCAGCTCGTTCTTGCGGTTGCCCAGGCCGTGGACGGTCGCCTCGGTGGGGGCGTCGTCGGGCGTGCCCTCGGGGAGCTCGATGCCGCGGCTGGCCAGGAAGTCGCGGACGCCGTCCTCACGGGCCTTGCCGTCGACGTGCGTGCGGTAGTCGGCCACCGGGTCGAACGGCGTGAAGCCCTCGCCGTCGCGGTCGCGCAGGAACGCGTCGAACGTCGCCGTCCAGGCCTTGTCGTGCACGGCGGCGGTGTCGGTGAGGACGCCGTCGAGGTCGAACAGGCAGGCGGTGACGCCGTCGGGCAGTCCGAGCACAGCAGTCTCCTAGCGAGGGACGTTCACGAGTGTGTGGGCTGCCCGTTCCAGGTGGTCCCAGACGGCGGTGCGGTGCTCCTCGCTGATCTCGAGGCGGGCGACCGCACCGAGCATGAGGCGCAGCCAGGCGTCCCGCTCGCGCTCCCCGATCTGCCAGGTGACGTGCCGCATGCGCAGCCGCGGGTGGCCGCGCTCGTCGCTGTACGTCGTCGGGCCGCCCCAGTACTGCTCGAGGAACGTCCGCAGCCGGTCGCGGGCGGCGCTGAGGTCGCCCTCGGGGTAGAGCGGGCGCAGGACCGGGTCGGTCTCGACGCCGTCGTAGAACGCGTCGACGAGCTGCCGGAAGACCGGCTCGCCCCCGACCTCGTCGTAGAGGCTCACCCGGTCGGGCCCACGGTCTGGACCTGTCGCTGGGGCACCGCGATGGACACGCCCGCTGCGTCGAAGGCCGCCTTCAGCCGCTCCCGCAGCTCGCGCTGCACGTCCCACTGCGCCAGCGGGACGGTCTTGACGACGAGCCGCAGGACGACGCCGTCGGCCGACAGCGCCTCCACGCCCCACACCTCGGGCTCCTCCAGGACCTTCGCCTCGTAGGCCGGGTCGTGCCAGAGGCCGTCCGCGACCTCCTTGACGAGCGCGCGCACGGCCGGGACGTCGGAGGTCCACGCCACGGGCAGGTCGACCAGGGCGCGGGACCAGCCCTGGCTCATGTTGCCGACCCGCAGCACCTCGCCGTTGCGGACGTACCAGACGGTGCCGTCGACGCTGCGGCACCGCGTGGTGCGCAGCCCGACGGCCTCCACCGTGCCGCTGGCCTCCCCGAGGTCGACGACGTCGCCGACGCCGAACTGGTCCTCGAGGATGAGGAACACCCCGGTGAGCACGTCCTTGACGAGGGTCTGCGCGCCGAAGCCGAGGGCCACGCCGACGATCCCCGCCGACGCGAGCACGGGCCCGAGGTCCAGGCCGAGCTCGGACAGCACCATGGCGCCGGCCACGACGAGCACGACGGCGGAGCTGGTGCTGCGCAGGACCGACCCGATCGTCTCGGCCCGCTGGCGGCGTCGCTCGGTGAGCAGCGGACCCGACTCGACGCCGATCCGCTCCGCGAGCGGCCGCAGCACCACGGGGGTGCGGCCGTCGACCGCGCCGCGCACGGCCCGGGCGACCAGCCGGTGCAGCACCGCGCGGAGCACCAGTGCGAGCACGACGATCAGCAGCACCCGCAGGCCGGTCGTGACGACGTCGTCGCCGTACCGGTCGACGAGGTCCCTCACAGCTCGAGGCCCGTGTGGTGCGCCAGGAAGGACAGCAGGTCCACCGAGAGCCCGACCGTGCGGCTGACCGAGCGCGCCCCGTGACCGACGTCCTTCTCGTCGCGCAGCAGCACCGGCGCGTCCGACCGCGTGGCGTGCTGCAGGGCGGCGCAGAGCTTGCGGGCGTGCAGGGGGTCGACCCGGCTGTCGCCCTCGAAGACGGTGAACAGCACGGCCGGGTAGGAGGCCCCCTCGACCACCCGGTGGTACGGCGAGTAGCCGAGCAGCCAGCCGAGCTCCTCGGGGTCGGCGGCCGTGCCGTACTCGTCGTTCCAGGTGCGGCCGAGGCCGAACAGCTCGTACCGGACCATGTCGAGCAGCGGCGCCGAGCAGACGACGGCGGCGTACGCCTCGGGCCGCTGGGTGAGGGCGGCGCCCACCAGCAGCCCCCCGTTGCTGCCGCCGTAGATCCCCAGCTGGCCGGGTGTCGTCCAGCCCTGGTCCACGAGCGCGTCGGCGACCGCGGCGAAGTCGTCGAACACGTTCTGCTTCTCGCCGCGCATCCCCTCGCGGTGCCACTGCTCGCCCTCCTCGCTGCCGCCGCGGAGGTTCGCCACGACCCACACGCCGCCGGCCTCGACCCAGGCGAGAGCGCTCGTCGTGTAGCCCGGGCTGAGCGAGACGCCGAACCCGCCGTAGCCGTAGAGGACGGTGGGTCGCGGCCGGTCCGGCTCGGCAGCGGGGCTGACGACGAGGGCACGCACCGTGGTGCCGTCCTTCGAGGTCACCTCCACGAGCCGGGCGCTGACCGCGGGCACGTCCACGGCGCCGGGAGCGTCCTCCCACAGCGAGACCGTGCTGCCGTCGTAGCGGTGCACGCGCGAGGGCGTGGTCGTGTCGGTCCACCCGAACCAGACCTCGTCGCCGCCCTCGGGCCGCCCGGACAGGCCACCGACCGTGCCGAGCCCGGGCAGGTCCAGGGGGACGCCGTCGACCTCGACCTCGCTCACGGCGTGGCGGCTGCGCAGGACCACCAGGCGACCGTCGAGGAGCTGCTCGACGTCCTCGAGCACCGCCTCGGGGTCCTCCGCGACGACCTCCGTCCAGTCCTGCGGTGAGGACGGGTCGGCGGTGCAGAGACGGCCGCGCGGGGCGCCGCGGTCGGTCAGCAGCCAGAGGCGGCCGTCCCGGCCGACCCACGCCGACAGCCGGGCGTCGACCCCGACCTGCACCTCGACGGGCGGGCCGCCCTGCACCAGGTCGAACAGCCAGACGTCGTCGCGGGGGGCGGTGCCGGCGCTGGCGGTGACGACCAGCCAGCGGCCGTCCCGGGACACGGAGCAGCCGTAGTAGTTGGTCGGGTCCAGGCCCTCGCCCCAGACCAGGACGTCCTCCGACGTCGGCGTCCCGACCCGGTGGCGCCAGACCCGCCGGTGGAACTGCTCCTCGCCCGCCGGCACGTCCTCGGCCGGGAGCCGGCGGACGTAGAAGAACTCCTCCCCGCCGGGCACCCAGGCGACGGGGGAGTAGCGGCAGCGGTCGAGCGGGCCGTCGACGGCCTCGCCGGTGTCGACGTCGAGGACGTGCAGCGCGGACTCCTCGTCGCCCCCGACCGACAGCTGGTAGGCCAGCAGCCGGCCCTCCTTCGACGGCGCCCACGCGTCGAGGGTGGTCGCGCCGGAGGGGTCCAGGGCCGCGACGTCGAGCAGGGCGCGGTCGGTGCCGTCGGCCTCGCGCACGTGCAGGACCGCGTGCTCCTGCCCGGGGCGGCGCCGGGTGGAGAAGGCGCGGTCGGCGCGCCAGGCGGGGACGCCCGCGGAGCCCGCAGCCAGCAGGGCCGTCAGCCGCTCGCGCAGCCGGTCGCGCCCGGGCAGGCCGTCCAGGTGCTCCCGCACGAGGGCCTCCTGCGCGGCGGCCCACTCCCGGGTCTGCGGCGAGGACGCGTCCTCGAGCCAGCGGTAGGGGTCGGCGACCGCGTGCCCGTGCAGGTCCTCGACCAGGTCGAGGCGTTCCGCGCCCGGGTAGGTCGTCATCGACCCGAGCCTAGGTCCAGCGCGAGCAGCGCCACGAGGGCCGACGCGCCCCAGACCAGCACCCGCCAGCCGTTCGCCGTCAGCAGGGACCGGGCCAGGGCCTCGTCGTAGCCGGCCCCGAGGCGCTCGTGCAGCGGGACCGCCCAGGCCGCCGTCAGCACCACGGAGGCCAGCCCCAGCGCTCCCGCGACCAGGGCGCACCAGAGCGGGACGCCGTCCGGCCGGCGGAGCAGCAGCAGCGCGCAGGTGGCGCCCTGCACGGCCCAGGGCAGGAGCACGGCCTTCGTGATCGCCGCG
The DNA here is from genome assembly GCA_963761655.1 of uncultured Actinomycetota bacterium. Classification (GTDB taxonomy): domain Bacteria; phylum Actinomycetota; class Actinomycetes; order Mycobacteriales; family SCTD01; genus RYN-122. The sequence goes on along the minus strand of CAVXHI010000011.1, from coordinate 23,490 downwards.
CTGTGCTGCCGGTGGTAGGCCGCCCACCCCGGTGTCGGCCCGACCAGCAGGAAGGCCGGGTAGACGACCAGCTGCACCACGACCGCCAGCCCGGCCAGGGCGCAGGTCGCGGCGGCGTGGGCCAGCAGGAGCAGCACGCGCCGATCGTGCCCGGGCAGGAGCACGTGGCGCATCCCGGGCGCGTCGGTCAGACTGCGGGCGAGGCGGGAGGAGGCGGACGTGGCCGAGGCACTGGTGCTGAACGCGAGCTACGAGCCGCTGTGCGTCGTCCCGGGGCTCCGCGCCGTCGTGCTCGTCCTGCTGGGCAAGGCCGTCTCGGTGGCCGAGACCGACGAGGTGCTGCACGCCGCCCGCACCAGCGTCCCGGTGCCGGCCGTGGTCCGGCTGACCCGCTTCGTGAAGGTGCCCTACAAGGCGACGGTCCCGCTGACCCGCAAGGCCGTGTTCGCCCGCGACGGCGGCCGCTGCGTCTACTGCGGCGCGCCCGCCACGAGCCTCGACCACGTCGTCCCGAAGAGCCGGGGCGGGGCGCACAGCTGGGACAACGTCGTGTCGGCCTGCGGCCGCTGCAACCACGTCAAGGCCGACCGTGCGGTGGCCGACCTCGGCTGGCGGATGCGCCGGCAGCCGGTCGCCCCGAGCGGGGCCGCGTGGCGCGTGGTCGGCGCCCGGCGGGTCGACCCCCGGTGGCGCCCGTTCCTCGGCGACGGGCCGTGGTCGGACGTCCTCGACGAGCCCGCCTGAGCACTAGCGTCCGCGCATGGCTCTCCACGACCTGACCGCGCTCGAGCAGGCCGACGCCGTCCGGGCCGGGACCCTCAGCCCCGTCGAGCTGGTGGAGCACTGCCTGAGCCGGATCGAGGCGCTCGACGGCGAGGTCGGAGCCTTCGTGACCCTCACCGCCGACACCGCCCGGGCCCAGGCCCGCGAGGCCGAGGCCGCCGTCCGCCGCGGGGACGACCTGCCACCGCTGTTCGGGGTGCCCCTGGCCGTGAAGGACCTCGACGCCGTCGAGGGCGTCCCCAGCCGGCTCGGCAGCGTCGTCACCGAGGGGTTCGTCCCGACCTGGTCCGACACCGTCGTCGTCCGGATGCGCGAGGCGGGGACGATCAGCCTCGGCAAGACGGCGACCCCGGAGTTCGGGCTGCCCTGCTACACCGAGACCGACCTCGGCACCACGCGCAACCCGTGGGACCTGCGGCTGAGCCCCGGCGGGTCCAGCGGGGGAGCGGCCGCGGCGGTGGCGGCCGGGATGCTGCCGTTCGCCCAGGGCAGCGACGGCGGCGGCTCGGTCCGGATCCCCGCCAGCGTCTGCGGCCTGTTCGGCATCAAGGTCTCGCGCGGCCGGATCAGCCGGGGGCCCGTGCTCGGCGACCTCACCGGCCTGTCCTGGCACGGCCCGCTCGCCCGGACGGTCGCCGACGCCGCCGCCCTGCTCGACGCCATGGCCGGCCCCGCTGCCGGCGACCCGCACTGGGCGCCGCCGCCGGCGCAGACCTTCCTGTCGGCCGCCCGCGAGGAGCCGGGGCGCCTGCGCATCGGCCGGACCCGGACCCCGATCGTCGAGGACGCCGAGGTCCACCCCCACGTCGTCGAGGCCTACGAGGCCGCCTCCGCCCTGCTCGAGGAGCTCGGCCACGAGGTGGTCGACGTGCCGCCGCCCTTCGGCCCGGAGCTGCTGCCTCACTTCCGGGTGCTGTGGTCGGTCTCCGCCGCCACCGCTCCGGTCCCGCCCGGGCAGGAGGACCGGCTGCGGCCGCTGACCCGCTGGCTGCGCGAGCTCGGGCGCGGGCACTCGGCCGTCGCGTTCGCCGCCGCCACGGCCGCCCTGCAGGGCGCGGCCCGCCGCGGCATCGCGGCCACCGCCTCCTGCGACGTGCTGCTCACCCCGACCCTCGCCCAGCCGCCCGTCCCCGTGGGCTTCTTCTCCGACGGCGTCGGGCCCGAGGAGGAGTTCGCCCGGATGACCCGGTGGACCCCGTTCACCGCGATCCTCAACATGACCGGCCAGCCCGCGGTCAGCGTGCCCCTGCACGTCTCGCCCGACGGCCTCCCGATCGGGGTGCAGCTGGTCGGGCGGCCCGCCGACGAGCTGACCCTGCTGCGCCTGTCCGCCCAGCTGGAGCAGGCCCGGCCCTGGCGCGACCGGCACCCGGACTGCTGGTGAACGGGATCAGCACCCGGCTGCGGGCGGCGAGCGACGACGAGCTCGTGACCCTCGGCCGCTGGCGGGACGAGAGCCCGGGCGAGTTCGAGGACTTCGCCGGGGCACCGCCGGTCGGCGTCGTCGTCGAGGTGCTGCCGCTGCCGGCGGGCAGCGGGCAGATGGCCGTGACCGACGGCGACGACCGGCTGCTCGGCGGCGTCGGGTGGCGCCCCGTCACCTACGGGCCGAACGCCGGGTCGCAGGCCCTGGACATCGGCATCTCGCTGCACCCCACGTTCCACGGGCGCGGCCACGGCACCCGCGCGCAGCGGATGCTGGCCGAGCAGCTGTTCGCGACCACCGGGGTGCACCGCGTGCAGGCCTCGACCGACGTCGGGAACCTCCCGGAGCAGCGCTCGCTGGAGCGGGCCGGCTTCGTCCGGGAGGGCGTCCTGCGGGGCGCGCAGTGGCGCGGCGGGGCGTTCCACGACCTCGTGTCGTACGCCCGGCTCCGCACCGACGCGTGAGAGGCCCGCGTCGGGGGACGGAGCACCAGTGACCACGACCCCTGACCGCCTGGCCGACCTGGCCGCCGCCCACGGCGTCGCCGTCTCCTACGAGGACTGGTCCGGCGCTCCCGTCCAGGTGCCCCGCTCCGCCGTCGTCGCGGCCCTCGCCGCCCTGGGTGTCGACGCCTCCGACGACGCCGGCGTCGAGGCCGCCCTCGCCGAGGTGGAGGACGCGCCCTGGCGCCGCCTGCTGCCGCCGTCGACGGTGGTGCGGGGCCCGGGCGGGGTCGTGCCGGTGCGGGCGCCGAAGGGCGTCGGGGTCCGGCTGGAGGTCGTCCTCGAGGCCGGCGGCACGGTCGACGTCGAGGTCGGGGACGTCCTGGAGGACCGGGACGGGCGGGTCCTGCGCGAGGCGGTCCTGCCCGACCTCCCGCTCGGCTGGCACGGCCTCCGGGCGACCGCCGGCCAGGAGACCGACGAGGCGGTGCTGGTCGTGGCCCCCGCCACGATCGAGGCCGCACCCGGCCGGTCCTGGGGCTGGATGGTGCAGCTGTACAGCCTGCGCAGCGCCGGCTCCTGGGGCCTCGGCGACTACGCCGACCTCCGCACCGTCGTCGAGGCCACCTCCGCCGACGGCGCCGGCGTCGTCCTGCTCAACCCGCTGCACGCCGAGACCCCGGTCCCGCCGCTGAACCCCTCGCCCTACTCCCCGAGCTCGCGCCGGTTCCGCTCCCCGCTCTACCTGCGCCTCGAGGACCTCCCCGAGCACGCCGACGCCCCCGCTGCGCTCCGTGCTGAGGTGGACGCGCTGCGCCCGGAGACCGACCCCGAGCGCATCCTGCGCGACCCGGTCTGGACGGCGAAGCTGGCCGCCCTGGAGCTGCTGTGGCCGCGGCACCGCGCCGGCGCCCTGGCGGCCTTCCGGGCCGAGCGCGGGCAGGACCTCGAGGACGTCGCGCTGTTCTTCGCGCTCGCCGAGGTGCACGGCGTCCCCTGGCAGGAGTGGCCCGAGGGGCTGCGCCGCCCGGACGGCGCCGACGTCGGGGCGGCCCGCGCCGAGCACGCCGACCGGGTGGCCTTCTGGTGCTGGGTGCAGCTGCTCGTCGACGAGCAGCTGGCCGGGGTGTCGGCGTCGGCGGCCGGCATGCAGGTGGGCGTCGTGCACGACCTCGCCGTCGGGGTGGACGCGGGCGGCGCGGACGCCTGGGCCCTGCAGGACGCCCTGGCCCTGACCACCACGATCGGCGCTCCGCCCGACTCGTTCAACCAGAAGGGGCAGGACTGGGGCCTGCCGCCCTGGCGTGCCGACCGGCTCCGCGAGCAGGGGTACGCGCCGTACCGCTCGCTGGTGCAGGGCGTCCTGCGGCACGCGGGCGGCCTCCGGATCGACCACGTGATGGGGCTGTTCCGGCTCTGGTGGGTGCCGCAGGGCAGCACCGCCGACCAGGGCACCTACGTCTCCTACGACGCCGACGCGATGCTCGGGGTGCTCGCCCTCGAGGCGGTCCGGGCCGGCGTCGTCGTCGTGGGGGAGGACCTCGGCACGGTCGAGGACCGGGTCCGGACCTCGCTCGAGGACACCGGCGTGCTCGGCAGCGCGGTCCTGTGGTTCCAGCGCGACGAGGAGTCCGGCGACCCCCTGCCGCCGTCGCAGTGGCGCGAGGCGGCCCTCGCCAGCGTCACCACCCACGACCTCCCCACGGCGGCCGGCTTCCTGGCCGACGAGCACGTCCGGGTCCGAGACGAGCTGGGGCAGCTCGGGATGCCGGTCGAGCAGGAGCGCGAGCGGGTGCGCGAGGAGCGCGACACCCTGCTCGCGATGCTCCGCGCCGAGGGGCTGCTCGCGGACGGCGGGGACCCCGTCCTGGCGATGCACGCGGCCCTCGCGGCGAGCCCGTGCCGGATCGTGCTCGCGGCGTACGGCGACGCCGTCGGCGACCTGCGCCAGCCGAACCTGCCCGGCACCGTCGACCAGTACCCGAACTGGCGGCTGCCGGTGGCCGACGGCCAGGGGCGTCCCCTCGGCCTGGAGGAGCTGCTCGCGAGCCCGGGTGTGCGACGGCTCACCGCCCTGCTCGCCGAGGGTGTGCGGTGAGGACGGTAGTTTCCGGGACCGGACCGGAACAGACCCGCGGCGCACGCCTGCCGCCCGACGACGACGAGGGACCCGTGAGCCGCACCTCCGCCCGCGTGCGTGCCGGCGCGACCACGACGGCGGCCGCGCTGCTGACCGTCGTGCTGTCCGCCGGACCCGCCCTGGCTGCGAACCCCCTCGCGCCCCAGGAGGGCGCGGACTCCAGGGCCACCATCTCCACCAGCCAGGCGCTGCTGCTGTTCCTCGGCGTCCCGCTGGTGCTCATGCTCGTCGTCGGCGGCCTGGTCTGGCTGCCGGGCATGGTCCGCAGCAGCCGCTACCGCCCGCAGCGCGGCTGGTCCGCGGCGCCCGTCTGGTTCGGCGGTCCGGCCGACCCGGTGGCCGCTGTCGAGACCGCCGTCGTCGGCACCGAGGACCGAGGAGGCGCACGTGGCGACTGGTAGCGCACCCCGGCAGACCGGCCTGACCCTGCGCCAGCAGGAGCGGATCGAGCAGGCGATCGAGCGCATCCGCGAGGAGAACGCCCTCGACGTCAGCGTCCTGGTCGGCGACCTCGAGCTGACCTCGCTCGACCAGTTCCGGCCGGCGTCGGAGAAGCTGCACGCCGCGCTCGGCGAGGACCGGGCGCCGTCGGCGGTGCTCGTCGTGGTCGCTCCCGGGCAGCGCCGGCTCGAGGTCGTCACCGGCCCGTCGGTCCGCCGCCGGGTGCCCGACCGCGTCTGCGCCCTCGCGGTGCTGTCCATGACCAGTGCCTTCGGCGGCGGTGACCTGTCCGGCGGCATCGTCGACGGTCTGCGCCAGATCGCCGACGCCGCGGGCAAGCGCAGCGAGCTCAGCCCGGCCGAGGCCACGAGCGCGCAGCTCGCGGTCCGCGCCGACGCCCTCGGCGGGCACAACGCCCCCGCCTCCGGGGCCGGCGCCCACTAGACGCCTCGCGGCGCCGGCGCCCACGAGGCGGCTCCGGGGCCGGCGCCCCACGAGACGCCTCCGGGGACGGCGCCCACGAGACGCTGGCGGCCGGGTCCCTCGGGACCCGGCCGTCGTGCTGTCCGGGCTCAGCCGGCGGCGGCGTCCCGCTCGCGGGCCCGCAGCGCCCGCACGACGCTGTCGCGCCCCTCGAGCAGCAGGCGGCTCAGCGCGGCCGGCGTGTCCGGGTGCGCCGCCAGGTGCGCGTCGGTCTTCTCGACGACGGACCGGTCGACCACGAGCGTCGGGTACAGCCCGACGACGACGTTCTGGGCCATCTCGGCCGTGCGGTCGCGCCAGACGTCCTGCACGCAGGCGAAGTACCGGTCGACGTAGCCCTCGAGCAGGCCGAGCTGCTCGGACTGCCAGAAGGCGCCGATGACCGCGGCCTGCACGGCGTTCGGGAGCGTCTCGTCGTCGACGGCGAGCCGCCAGGCGGCCTCCTTGGCCTCGGCGGTCGGCACGGAGGCGCGGGCTGCGGCGGCGTGCCGCTCCCCGGCGGCCGTGGCGTCGCGGGCCAGCTCGGCGACGACCTCGTCCTCGTCGGCGCGCCCCACGCTGACCAGCCGGCGCAGCAGGTGCCAGCGCAGCTCGGCGTCGACCGCGAGGCCGGGCAGGGTCTGCGAGCCGTCGAGCAGGCCGGCCAGCAGGTCGAGCTGCTCGTCGCTGCTGGCCAGGCTGCCGAGTGCCCGCGACCAGGCAAGCTGCACGTCGCCGCCGCCCTCGGCCCGGGCGAGCTCGTCGGCGGCGAAGGCGGCCAGCCGGGTGCGGCCGGTCGGGGCCCAGGCGGGGTCGGAGAACAGGGTGACGGCGCTGCTGGCCTGCCGGATCAGCGACTGGACGACGCCGATGTCGGTCTCCCGTCCGATGCCGCCGAGGACCAGGGACAGGTAGTCGCGGGCGGCCATCTCGGCGTCGCGCGTCATGTCCCAGGCGGCGGCCCAGGCGAGTGCCCGGGGCAGGGAGTCGGCGAAGGCGCCGAGGTGCTCGGTCACGGTCGCGAGGGAGCGCTCGTCGAGGCGGATCTTGGCGAAGGTGAGGTCGTCGTCGTTGACCAGGACGAGGTCGGGCTGCGCCCTGCCGACCAGCCCGGGCACCTCGGTCTTGGCCCCGACGACGTCGAGCTCCTCGCGGCCCGTCCGCACGAGCGCTCCGTCGACGAGGTCGTAGAGCCCGACCGCCACCCGGTGGCTGCGCAGGGTCGGCCACGCGTCCGGCGCCTCCTGCAGGAGCGAGAAGGCGGTGAAGGTGCCGTCGGCGCCGGTCTCGAAGGAGGCACGCAGGGTGTTGACGCCCGCCGTCTCGAGCCACTCGGCCGAGAACGCCGACAGGTCGCGTCCCGAGCTCGCCTCGAGCTCGGTGAGCAGGTCGGGGAGCTCGGTGTTGCCGTACGCGTGCTTCTTGAAGTAGGTCCGCAGGCCGGCGAGGAACGCGTCCTGCCCGACCCAGGCCACGAGCTGCTTGAGGACGCTCGCGCCCTTGGCGTACGTGATGCCGTCGAAGTTGACCTTCACGGCGTCGATGTCCACCATGTCGGCCGCGATCGGGTGCGTGCTGGGCAGCTGGTCCTGCCGGTAGGCCCAGGTCTTCTCGCTGTTGGCGAAGGTGGTCCAGGCGTTGGTCCAGCGGGTGGCGGAGGCCTGGGCGAGCACCGACATGTACGTCGCGAACGACTCGTTGAGCCACAGGTCGTCCCACCAGCGCATGGTCACGAGGTCGCCGAACCACATGTGCGCCATCTCGTGCAGGATCGTCTCGGCGCGGCGCTCGTAGGCGGCGTCGGTGACCTTGCTGCGGAAGACGTAGTCCTCCAGGAACGTGACCGCGGCCGCGTTCTCCATGGCCCCGGCGTTGAACTCCGGGACGAACAGCTGGTCGTACTTCCCGAACGGGTACCGGAAGTCGAAGACCTCGTGGAAGTAGTCGAAGCCCTGCGTCGTCACGAGGAACAGCTCGTCGGCGTCGAGGTGCTCGGCCAGGCTCTGCCGGCAGAACAGGCCGAGGCGGATGCCGTCGTGGTCGGTGAACACGGAGTGGTAGGGCCCGGCGACCAGCGCGGTGATGTACGTCGACAGCGGCTTCGTCTCGGAGAACGTCCAGGTGCCGGCGTCGTCCTGCTCGCCGACGCCGCCGCTCACGCAGGTCCAGCCCTCAGGCGCGTGCACGACCAGGCGGAACACCGCCTTGAGGTCGGGCTGGTCGAAGCACGCGTACATGCGGTGCGCGTCGAAGGTCTCGAACTGCGTGTAGAGGTAGACGCTGCCGTCCACCGGGTCCACGAACCGGTGCAGGCCCTCGCCGCTGCGCATGTAGGCGCAGTCGGCCTCCACGACGAGCTCGTTCTCGGCCGCGAGCCCGGTGAGCTGCAGCCGGTCGCCGTCGAAGGCCGCGGGGTCGACCTCGGTGCCGTTGAGCACGGCGCGGACCAGCGACGGCGCCGTCAGGTCGAGGTGGGTCGAGGCGCCGGGCTCGCTGCAGGAGAAGCGGACCGTCGAGGTCGAGCGGAACGTGGTCCCGCTGCTCTGGTCGCGCAGGTCGAGCTCGACGTCGTAGGAGGCGACCTGCAGCAAGCGGGCGCGCTCACGGGCCTCAGCGCGAAGGAGGTTGTTCGAGGAGGTCACCGGCCGAGTCTCCCACGCTGCGCGCCGCGAGCGCCTCAGCGGGAGCGGTCACCAGACGTGTGCTCGGGGCTCCGTGGGGTCAGGATGGGCACATGACCTCTGCAGACGCCCCGACCCGCCTCGACTTCTGGTTCGACCCGCTCTGCCCGTTCGCCTGGGTGACCTCCCGCTGGGTGCTCGAGGTCGAGAAGGTCCGGAACCTGAAGACCACCTGGAACGTCATGAGCCTCGCCGTCCTCAACGACGGTCGGGACATGCCCGAGCAGTACCTCGAGATGATGAAGAAGGCCTGGGGCCCGGTCCGGGTCTGCATCGCCGCCCGCGAGCACACCGACGACCTCCTCCCGCTCTACACCGCCCTCGGCAACCGCCTGCACCCCGTGGACCCCGCCGACAAGGTCGAGCTCGACGACCCCGCGCTGCTGACCGCCGCCCTCGAGGAGGCCGGCCTCCCGGCGTCCCTCGCCGACGCCGCCACCGACACGTCGCTGGACGAGAAGCTCAAGGAGGAGCACCACCGCGGGATGGACCCGGTGGGCGAGGACGTCGGCACCCCCGTCATCCACGTCGAGGGCGTCGCCTTCTTCGGCCCCGTGCTCACCCGCATCCCGCGCGGCGAGGACGCCGGCACCGTCTGGGACGGCGCCCGCCTGCTGGCCGGCAACCCGTACTTCTTCGAGCTCAAGCGGACCCGCACGGAGGCGCCGCAGTTCGGCTGACCGACCGGTCCGGAGTCTTCTCGTCCCGGTCTCAGACGACGATCCGCATGGGGAGGCCCTCGGCGTCGGTCGTCCCTCCCAGGACCTCGGCGGTCCCCGTGGCCCAGCGCAGGGCGGTCCAGGCGCAGGCGGCGGCGTCCAGGGCGTCGTCCAGCGCGGCGCCCGGCGGGACGTCGAGGGGGAGGGCCTGGGCGAAGGCCTCCTCCAGCAGGCTGATCCGCTGGAGGGCGCCCGCCGCGGACTTCTTCGTCCCGAGGGCCAGCCGGCCGGCCGCCATCTCGGCGAAGGTCACCTCCGGGTGGCACTCCACGACCCCGGCGTGCACCCGCGGCCCGGCCGTCCGGAGCAGGGTGTCCACCTCCCGGACGCGCGGCACGAGGCCGAACGCCTGGGCGCTGAGCGACGGCGCCAGGGGCCGGGCCTCGGCGTAGGTGGCGCAGCCGAGGACCTCACGCGGGGGAGCGGCGAAGACCGAGGAGCGGCGGGCCCCGAGGCGCTCCCGGGCCAGGGCGTCCGCGGGACGCCCCCCGCCCAGCGCGGGCAGCCCGATCGGGACGTCGAGGGCCACCGCGTCCGCCTCGAGCCGGTCGGCCAGGCCCAGCAGGGCCACCGTGTCCGCGGCCCACTCCCAGGACAGGTCGCCCTCGCCGTCGAGGACGGCCACCACCCAGGCGCCGCCCTTGCAGCCGTCGGCACCGAGGACCACGAGCGCAGCGTCAGAGGCCATGCGGGAGACTGTCGCCCATGCGCGTGCACCTGGGGTCCGACCATGCCGGCCTCGACCTCAAGACGGCCCTCTCCGCCCGGCTGACCGAGCTCGGCCACGAGCCCGTCGACCACGGCCCCCTCACGATGGACCCCCTCGACGACTACCCGCCGTTCGTGCTCCGCGCGGCCCAGGGCGTCGCCGCCGAGCCGGGCAGCCTCGGCGTCGTCATCGGGGGCAGCGGCAACGGTGAGGCGATCGCGGCCAACAAGGTGGCCGGCGTCCGGTGCGCCCTGGCGTGGAGCACCCTGACCGCGAGCCTGGGGCGGGAGCACAACGACGCGAACGTCGTCGCCGTCGGGGCGCGCATGCACGACGAGGCGACCGCCGTCGGCCTGGTCGAGACCTTCCTCGCCACGCCGTACTCCGGCGAGGACCGCCACACCCGCCGGATCGACATGCTCTCGGCCTTCGAGACGGACGGCACGCTGCCGCCGCTCCCGGGGGAGCAGTAGCGCGTGCGGCCGCATGCCTGAGGGCCACACGATCCACCGGCTCGCCCGCGACCACCGGCCGGTGCTCGTCGGGCAGCAGGTGTCCCTGGCGAGCCCGCAGGGCCGGTTCGCCACCGGCGCCGAGATGCTCACCGGACGTCGGGTCGAGCGCATCGAGGCGTACGGCAAGCACCTGTTCTACGGCTTCGAGGGCGACCTCCTGCTGCACGTCCACCTCGGCCTCTACGGGAAGTTCACGCGGGGCGAGGGGCCGCCGCCCGAGCCCAGGGGGGCCCTGCGGCTGCGCATGACCGCCGGCGACACCTGGCTGGACCTGCGCGGCCCGACGGCGTGCGAGCTGATGACGCCGCAGGACCGCGACGCCGTCTTCGCCCGCCTCGGGCCGGACCCGCTGCGCAAGGACGCCGACCCGGAGAAGGCCTGGACGACGCTCGCCAAGAGCCGCCGCACCGTCGGCGAGCTGCTGATGGACCAGTCCGTGCTGGCCGGGATCGGCAACGTCTACCGGGCCGAGGTGCTGTACCGCGCCGGGCTGTCGCCGTTCCGCCCCGGCCGGGAGGTGCACCGCCGGTTCTGGGACGACATGTGGCCCGACCTCCGGTCGCTGCTGCAGGCCGGCGTCCGGGCCGGGCGCATCGTCACCACCGAGCGCGAGGACCGCTCCCGCCGCACCGGCACGGCCAAGCGCGACGACGCCCACTACGTCTACCGGCGGCACGGCCTGCCCTGCCGCCGCTGCGGCACCGAGGTCCTGACGCAGGTGATGGTCGGGCGCAACCTGTTCTGGTGCCCCGTCTGCCAGCCCGACGTCGGGTGAGGACCGTGCCCGGCCCCTGGCGACGCTGGTGGGCCACCGTCGAGCGGGCGACCCGCGAGCCACCGCGGGAGAGCACCAGCCTGGCCCTGGTCCTCGCGCTGTCGCTGCTGGGCAGCGCCGGCACGCTCGTGTGGGGCCCGCCCGTCGTGCCCACCAGCGTGCAGGTGCTGCCCCTCCTGCTCGGAGGCCTGCTGCTGGGCCACCGCCGGATGCGGCTGCTGCTGGTGGTCGTGGTCGGCGGGCTGCTGGTGATCAGCCTCGCCCGGGAGCTCCGCGACGTCCGGATCGGCACGCTCGTGATCGTGGTGCTGACCGGCGCCCTCACCTACCAGTTCGCCCGCAGCCGCGAGCAGACCGGCCTGGTCGGCCTGCGCGGCGACTCCGTCCTGACCGAGCTGCGCCAGCGGCTGACCCAGCAGGGCCGGATCCCGGCGCTGCCCGCGGGGTGGGGCGCCGAGGCCCGGATCAGCCCGGCCGGCGGCGGCCCCTTCTCCGGCGACTTCGTCGTCAGCGCCCTGACCCGCGAGGGGCGGCGGCTCGAGGTCGCCCTGGTCGACGTCTCCGGCAAGGGCGTCGCGGCCGGCACCCGCTCGCTGCTGCTGTCCGGCGCCATGGGCGGGCTGCTCGGCTCCCGCCGTCCGTCCGAGCTGCTGCCCGCGGCCAACGACTACCTGCACCGGCAGGCGTGGGAGGAGGGCTTCGCGACGGCGGCCCACCTGGTGGTCGAGCTGGACACGGGAGCGTTCCTGCTCGAGTCGGCCGGCCACCCGCCGGTGGCCCGGTTCGAGGCCGGGAGCGGCCGGTGGTCGCTCGTCGAGGCCGGCGGTCCGGCCCTCGGCCTGCTGCCCGACGTCCAGTACGACGGCGTCACCGGCACCCTCCACCGCGGGGACGCCCTGCTGGTCTACACCGACGGGCTGGTGGAGGTCCCGGGGCGCGACCTCGAGCTCGGCATCGACAAGCTGATCGGGGAGGCGGAGCGGCTGGTGCCGCAGGGCTTCGCGGGCGGCTGCGACCAGCTGCTCCGCCGGGTCGCGGCCGGGGAGGGCGACGACCGCGGCGTCGTCATCGTGTGGCGGTCGGGCTGAGCAGGCCCTCGGCGAGCGACGCCGCGCTCCGGCGCCCGCCGGGCAGCTCGGCGGGCAGGTCGCGCAGCGCCCGGACGGCGCCCACGTACTCGTCCCGGGACACCAGCACCTGACCGAGAGCAGTCAGGTGGTCGCTCTCCTGCTGCGTGTCGAGCACGAGCACGCCCGCCTCGCGGAGCCGCAGGCACAGGTCCACCAGCGCGACCTTCGACGCGCCCGACTCGAGGTGGAACATCGACTCGCCCGAGAACACGCGGCCGGTCAGGACGCCGTAGAGGCCCCCGACGAGCCGAGCGCCGTCCCAGACCTCCACGCTGTGCGCGACCCCGCGGGCGTGCAGCTGCCCGTAGGCCTCGCGCATGCGGGCGTTGATCCAGGTCTCCTCGCGGGTGGCGCACCCGGCCAGGACCTCCCCGAAGGCGGCGTCGAGGGTCGTCGTCCAGGTCGAGCGCCGCAGCAGCTGCCGGACCGAGCGCGGGACGCTGGTCCGGTCGGTCAGCAGGACCGCCCGCGGGTGCGGCGAGCACCAGGGGACCAGGCCGTCGTCGCCGTGGAGGACCGGCACCCGCCCGGCCCGCGCCAACCGCCGGACCTGGCGGGTGAGGGCGCGCTCGTCACTGCCCGACGCCGGCCAGGGGAAGCAGCCCGCCCGGTACGCCGCCTGCAGGGTCGCGGGCTCCAGCGTCCCGCCGAGGGCCACGAGCTCGAGCGGTGCGCCGACGACGTCGATCGCCTCGAAGAAGGCCGCCGGCTCCACGCCGCCACCGTACGAGGCGGACCGGGCCGGCGCTCCTGCGGTCGCCCTGCCTGCCGCAGCGCCCTTCCTGCCGCAGCGCCCGCACCGACGGCGGCGGCTCCCCGCGGGCCGTGCTGCGTTCCGGTCGCTAGGGGAGCGGGACCGCGCGGAGCGGCGGGTAGGCCGTCGTCGGGACCTCCTGGACCGGCGGCCGGTCGACCGACCCGGTCACGGCGTGCACGACGAAGGCCTCGAAGGCGCGCTGCTCGGCCTGCATCGCCTCGCGCAGCTCGTCCTGCCGGGAGGAGACCCGGGCCACCGCCGTCGGGCCGTGCAGCAGCAGGCTGTCGAGCCGGTCGGTCAGCTCGCGCCGCTGCTGCTGCCACGCGGCGAGCAGCCGGACCGCGGAGGCCGAGGACGGGGTCACCGGACCATGGTGGCCTGCGCCCGCCCCCTCCCGCAGCGCTTCTCCGGAAGCCGCGCCGGCCGGTGGGTGCCCTGCTGCCTGGGTAGCGTGCGCCCATGACCACGTTCTGCGCGCCCTGCATCACCGAGCTCGCCCTCGTGCGCGAGGCCACCACCACCGTCGCCGGCTCCGCCTCGTGCACTGCGCACGCGGTCCTGCTCGCCCACCCCGAGGACCTCCCCGGCCGTCGCCGTCAGCGTCTGGCGGAGCTGCGCAAGCTGGCCGAGGCCAAGCGCGAGACGGCGTCCCCCGAGGAGCAGGCCCGGCTCGAGCTGCTCGTGCACGAGTACACGCTCGCGGGTGCCATGGACATGGGCCCGTCCGGCGGTGGCCAGCGCGGGCAGCAGCAGCGCGGCGGCCAGCAGGGCGCCCCGCAGCAGGGCGGGGACGGCGAGCGCGGCCCGCGCCCGGGCAAGTCCCGCCGCGGTCGCGGCCGTGACCGCGTCGAGGGCGGCGTGCCCGGTGCCCCCGCGGCCGACGGCTCCGGCGGCGACACGGGCAGTGCGCCCGGCGAGCTCGCCGGCGGTCTGGCCGACGTCCCGACCCGGAGCGGGACCCCCTCCCCGGCTCTCGGTGCTCCGGGTGCCGGCGCCGCGGAGGCTCCCGCCGCGACCGAGGTCGGCGGCCCGCCCGCGCTGACGAGCGACTCTCCCGCCTCCGCCTCCCCCTCGACCGCGTCGGACGCGCCGGCCCGGTCGGACGTGCCGACCTCGGCGGACGCCCCGGTGTCGCCGGCCAGCACCGCCGTCGCGCCGCCCGCTCCTGGTGAGGCGGCTCCGGCCGGCTCCGCCCCGACGCCCAGCTCCCCGACCGGCTCGGACAGCCCCGACGCCTGACCGCGACCCCCGCGGCACGGCGGATGGGTGGATCCGCGGAACACGACCCGCGGATCTGAGGTTCACTACGGGTGCCGACCCGATACATGGCCCCCGGTCCCAAATCAGTCCCCTCGAGGGACACACCGCCGTGAGGCGACCTGACGGGAAGGCAAGTGACGGCCGCTCCGGGAGACCGGGGCGGCCGTCGCCCGTCCGGGACCTGCGACCGCTCCCCGTCTCCTGCCGAGAGGACGACGTGACCGACCAGCCCGACCCCCGCCGGCACGGCAAGTGCCGGCCGCTGCCGCCGACCGTGGTCGACGGCCGGGCCGCCACCGACCCCGAGGGCACCGAGGACGCCGCCCTGCTGCGTCGCCTCGACGAGGCCCTGCGCGGGCTGCCGGACGACCAGCGCACCGCGGTGATCGCCTCGTACGCCTACGGCGAGGGGGTCGTCGGGGCGGCCGTCGAGCTCGACGTGGAGACGTCGGCGGCGCACCGGCTCGGCGAGACCGGGCTGGCCGCTCTGCGCACGGCGCTGCGCGACGAGGACTGAGCCGTGGCGGCCTGCGCGACCTGCGGGGTGGCGGCGGAGGAGCCGCCGCTGACGTGGACGCTCCAGGTCACCGACCGGGGCACGACCTGGCTGTGCGAGGCGTGCACCCGGAGGCACGTGCGCGACATCGAGGGCAAGCTCGACGACGCCTGGTGGTGACCCCGCTCGGCGACTAGCGCTCCGGACGGCGGGCGGCGGCCTCCGCGGCCTCGGCGGCCGCTGCGGAGCCCGGCACGGCGAACCCCGGCTGCCAGCGGGCCATCTCGGTCCGGAACGCCGCCTCGCCGGACAGCTGGCACAGCACACCGATCGTCCCGAGCGTCACCCGGTGGACCAGCAGGTAGGCGGGCGGCAGGTTGAGCTGGCGCCCGAGGGCGGCCGCCGGGGAGAACGGGTCGCCGAGCCGGACGGCCTCGGCCCGGAGCCACTCGCGGGTGAAGCGGAAGGTGTCGGCGCGGACCGGCTCGAGCAGGGGCAGCAGGTAGTCCAGGACGGCCTGGGCGTCGAGGTCGATGCCGGGCTTGACGAAGCCCTCGTCCGTGAGCGCCTGCAGCACGCCGGCGGCGTCGCCGTCGAGGGCGAGCCGGGTGATCCGGCCGATCGGCTCAGGGGAGCCGTCGGGCAGCCGCGCGACGGCGCCGAAGTCGAGGACGCCGAGCCGGCCGTCGGGGAGCAGCCGGAAGTTGCCCGGGTGGGGGTCGGCGTGCAGCAGGCCGACCAGCACCGGGCTGGAGAACAGGAAGCGGGCGAGCAGCCCGGCCGCGCGGTCGCGCTGCTCGGGCGTGCCGTCGCGGACGATCGCCGAGAGCGGGACGCCCTCCATCCACTCGGTGACGAGGACGCGTTCGCTGCCGGTGACGACCTGCGGGACCGCGACCTCCGGGTCGCCGGCGTAGGCGTCGGCGAACGCCTGCTGGCTCTCGGCCTCCAGCCGGTAGTCGAGCTCCTCCGCGACCCGCTCGCGCAGCTCGGCGAGCAGCGGCTTGACGTCCAGCCCGGGGCTCAGGACCGCGAACATCCGGGCGAACCGGCTCAGCTGCTTGAGGTCGCCCAGCAGGGCCGGACCCGCTCCCGGGTACTGGATCTTGACGGCGACCTCACGGCCGTCGGCCCACTCGGCCCGGTGCACCTGCCCGATGCTGGCGGCGGCGGCCGGGACGTCGTCGAAGCGGGCGAACCGGTCGCGCCAGTCCGGGCCCAGCTCCTCGGACAGCACCCGGTGCACGGTCGCGGCCGGCAGCGGCGGAGCGGCCTCCTGCAGCTTGGTCAGCGCGGCGCGGTAGGGCGCCGCGACGTCCTCGGGCAGGGCCGCCTCGAAGACCGACAGCGCCTGCCCGGCCTTCATGGCGCCGCCCTTGAGCTGCCCCAGCACCTGGAACAGCTGCTCCGCCGTCCGGGCCTGCAGCTCGGCGGCGACGGCCTCGGCGGGCTTGCCCCCGAGGCGCTTGCCCAGGCCGAGCGTCGCGCGTCCCGCGATGCCGAGGGGGAGGGTCGCGAGCTTGGCGGTCCGGGTCACCGCACGGCGGGGGATGTCGCTCACGAGCCCAGTGTCGTCGCCGGCGGGGCGGACCGCGAACGGGGACGGCCCTCAGCCCGCGGCCAGCAGGCTGCAGGGACAGGCGGGGTGGCGCGACCAGCTCCGGCGGCGCCACCGGTAGTCGGGCGGGACGTGCTCCAGCGTGCCGTCCACGACCGCGACGCCGGGCCGCTGGTCGACCAGGTGCAGGACCTGCTCGGCGGCGACGGCCGCGACGCTCCAGGCCAGGACGACGTCGCACGGGGGCGGGCCGCTCGGCGGGGAGCTCAGCTGGGCGGCGAGCCAGGGCCACCCGGGGTCGAGGTCGGCGCGGGTGAGGTCCAGGCAGTGCAGGCAGCTGCTGCGTCCCGGGAGCACGAGCGGCCCGACGACCCCGACCTGCTCGCGCACCTCCACGAGCAGGTGCGGGGTGCCCTGCCGCACGAGGGCGGCGGCCAGCTGCTCGTCCGGTGCGCCGGCCGGGGCGAGGACCACGAGGTCGGGGGCCTCGAGGGGGCCGGTGCGGCTCGAGGGGGCGGCCGCCCGCAGCCGCTCGCGGGCCGCCTCCCCGCGGCTCCTTCCGACGTCGGCGGGGCCGAGGCCGGCGATGCCGACGTCGCCCGGACGGGTCGTGCCGGAGTCGTCGACGTCGACGTGGACCAGGCCGGCGGTGACGAGGGCGAGGCCGAGCGAGGAGCCGACCCGGCCGGCGCCCACGATCCGCACCCGCGCGCGGCGTCGCCGGGCCATCGCCTCCGCGGGGCGGCCCTCGGTGAGCAGCGACAGGGCGGCGAGGTCGGGCGCTAGGCGGTCGCGCTCCTCGCGGGGCAGGGCCTGCAGCGCGGGGACCGGGCAGGCCGCGTCCTCGAGCACGCCGGCGCCGTCGAGCAGCCGCACGAGCTCGGCGGTGCGCTGCGGCGGCAGGCCGGCCCGCACGGCGTCGGCCTCGAGGCGGGCGGTGTCACGGGTGCCGTCCAGCAGGGCGAGGACCGCGCGGACGGGCTCGTCGACGCCGGCCAGCACCAGGGCCCGCCCAGGGGTCCGGCCGAGCTGGAGCGTCTCCTGGTCGCGCCACAGGCGGCGCAGCCCGGGCAGCAGCACGGGGCGGGCGGGCGGGGTTCGGGTCTCGCTGGGGTCCACGGGAGAGCCTCCTTCGGCAGGGGCCGAGCGTGCCCGCCGCCGGGGACGGAGCGGCTGGTTGTCCACAGGGGGCGGGCGTCGTCCACCGGTCGCGGGCGCCCTGGTCCGTCGCTCTCGCCCCGGGTGCAGGCTGTGTGCATGTGCCGCGCCCGCCTGTCGTCCGCCCCGGCCGGCCGGAGCGCGGGGTGAGCGGCCCGGTCGGGACGGCCGACGCCGCGCCCGGTCCGGAGCGTCCCGAGCCGGACGCCGGGCCCGCCCTGGAGGTCGTCCCGTCCCACGAGACCGTCGTCGGAGGGGTCCGGGTCCGCCGCGCCCTGCCCCGGCGGGCCCGCCGGACGGTCGGTGCCTGGTGCTTCGCCGACCACCTCGGGCCCACCTCCGGCACCGACGCCGACCCGCTCGACGTCGGCCCGCACCCGCACACCGGGCTCGCGACCGTCACCTGGCTGCTCAGCGGGAGGATGCTGCACACCGACAGCCTGGGCACGGAGCAGGTCGTGGCCCCCGGTCAGCTGAACCTCATGACGGCCGGGCGCGGGGTGGCCCACGCCGAGGAGCAGGTCCGCGGCGCGGGGGCGCCGCTGCACGGGCTGCAGCTGTGGGTGGCGCAGCCCGACGGGGCCCGGGACGGGGCCGGGGCGTTCGAGCACCACACGTCGCTGCCGCAGGAGGAGCTGCCGGGGGTCGTCACGACCACGCTGGTCGGCGGCGCCAGCCCGGCCCGGGCCGACACGCCCCTGCTGGGGGTCGACCTCGCCCTGCACGGGGGCGAGGCGGTCCTGCCGCTGCGCCGCGGGCACGAGAACGCCCTGGTGGTCCTCGAGGGCGCCGTGGCCGTGGGGGAGCAGCGGCTGGAGCCCGGACGGCTCGCCTACCTGGGGACCGGCCGGGAGGAGCTGGTCCTGGACGCCGACGGGCCCGCCCGCGCGGTGCTGCTGGGCGGGGAGCCGTTCCCCGAGCCGGTGGTGGTGTGGTGGAACTTCGTCGGCCGCACGCGCGAGGAGGTGACCCTCGCCCACGAGCAGTGGGAGGCGGGCGACGAGGAGCGGTTCGGCCGGGTGCCGACGCGTCTGCCGCGGACGCCGTCGCCGCGCCCGCCCTGGTACCGCGGGAGCTGAGCGGCGACGCAGGGCGGCCGACGTCGGCCCCGGACGCGCAGGAGGGCGGCCCCCGGTGCGGGGACCGCCCTCCGGCGGGGCGTGCCTAGGCCTTGCCGAGGATCCGGTTCATCTTGGTGCCGCACACGGGGCAGGGACCCTGGGCCATGCGCCGGCCGGACTCGCTGACCTTGACCTCACCCTCGAAGTCGCGCTTCTCCTTGCACTTGACGCAGTACCCGTTGTAGGTCTCGGCCACGAGGGCCTCCTTCTTCGTCTCGACGGGCAGGGGTCGCCCCACCGCTCCCGCGCACCGGCTGGCGCGCTCTCTCGCGGTCACCCTAGCGGCAGGGTGCCCTCCGGCCCGGCTGCTGCCGGGCGCGTCGGCGGCGTGGCCCAGGGCGGGGTGTTCCGGCCGCGGGGGCGCGGGACGCCCGCACCGGCCGCGCCGGGCCGGACCGGGACGGCCGGGCCCGGGGCCGCACCGGGGCCGCGGTCGACCTCGAGGGGCGGGCGGCGGACGGCCGCGGGGGCCGGTGCCGCCCCGGCGCGGACCAGGTCCCCGACCGGGCCGGCCACCCGGGCGGAGGTGCCGGAGACGGGCAGCGAGAACGTGAAGACCGACCCGACGCCCAGCGTCGAGGTGCACGACAGCGTCCCGCCCATGGCGTCGGTCAGCTGCCGGGCGATGTAGAGCCCGAGGCCGGTGCCGCCGGTGGTCATGCGCATCGGGTCCTCGACCCGGTGGAACTTCTCGAAGACCCGCTCGAGCTGGTCGGCCGGGATGCCCCGCCCGACGTCGGTGACCTCGACCCGGGCGACGCCGTCGACGACGTGCAGCCGGACGTCGACGGGGGAGCCGGGCGTGGAGTACTTGAGCGCGTTGCCGACGAGGTTGGTCAGCACCTGGATGACGCGCACGGGGTCGCAGGCGACGTCGACCGGGCCGTCCGGCAGCGACACCGTCACCCGGTCGCCGTCCATGCCGAAGTCCGCCGAGGCGCGGCGCGTGAGCGAGGCGAGGTCGTCGGAGCCCATGTCGACCTGGGCGGGGGAGGCGCCCTCGGTCGCGGAGATCCGGGAGGCCAGCAGCAGGTCCTCGACCAGCCGGGCGAGGTGCCCGGCCCGGTCGACGATGACGTCGAGGCACTCGTCGCGCTTCTCCGGCGTCATGCGGTCGCCCTTGCGGCGCAGCAGGTCCGCGTACCCCTTGATCGGGGTGACGGGGGTGCGCAGCTCGTGGCTGACCGTCGCGATGAAGTCGGCCTTGAGGCGCTCGACCTGCCGTTCGCGGGTGACGTCGTGGACGATGACGACGACCCGCTGCAGGACGGCCTGCTCGCCGGGGGCGGCGTCGAAGACACCGGCGAAGGCGCACCGCACGACGCGCTGCTCACCGTCCTCGCGCAGGAGGGTCACCTCGACGGTGGCCTGCGGCTCGGCGGGGCTCAGCAGGGCGCGGCCGACGAGGAACGGGTCGCAGGGCGTGCCGTCGGCGCCGAGGGTCGCCAGCAGGGCCGGCAGGGGGCGGCCGAGGGCGGCGGCCGAGGACCGGCCGGAGAGCCGCTCGACGGCGGGGCTCCACAGCTGGACGACGCCGTCGCCGTCGAGCACGAGGATGCCGTCGGAGGACTGGTCGACGACGGCCTGCAGCTTGCCGGTCTCCTCCTCGACCCGGCGCAGGTGCGCGGCCGCGCGCAGGGCGACCGCCAGGGCGGACGCCGTCGGGGTGAGCAGGGTGAGGTCGCGCGGCCCGAGGGTGCGGGACCGGTCGCGCACGGCCAGGACGACGGCGCCGAGCCGGCGTCCCTCGGCCTCGAGCGGGGCGACGAGGGCTCCGGTCCAGCCGTCCGGGAGCGGGCCGTCGAGCACGCCGGCGCCCTCGAGGGCGGCCCGCTCGAGCAGGCCCCGCTCGACGTCGGTGGCGGGTCGTCGCGCGTCGCCGGCGAGCCGGTCGTCGAGGACGGTCAGGGGCTCCGACCCGCCGGGCTGGGCGCCGGTGTCGAGGACGGCGAGGGCGAGGTCGGCGCCGAAGACCTGCCGGGCCAGGCCGAGGAAGCCGCTGAGGAGGTCGTCGGCCTCACGGCGTCCGGCGAGCAGCTGCGACAGCTCGAGCAGCCGGGTGCTGCGCTCGCGCTCCTCGACCTCCTGGGCGGCGGCGCGGTAGGCGAACAGGAGCGCGCCGGCGGGCATGAACGCGAAGGGCAGGAGCGCGGGGGAGGCCTCGGCGAGGGTGACCGCGGTGCTGCCCAGCGCCATCGCGCCGAGGGCGAGGACGACCGACAGCCGCAGCCCGTCGCGGACCACCTGCCAGGGGTCGTCGTCGGTCACGACGGCCAGCACCCGGCTGACCGCCACCAGGTTGACGACGGTGAAGGCGAGCGTGCCGGCGGTGAGCCCGGCGACGGTGCCGGCGGACAGGCCGTCCCCGGCGTCGGCGACCAGGTGGACGGTGGTGACCAGGACGGCGGTGGCGGCCGCCAGGTTGCCGGCGTTGAAGGCCGTCTTGACCAGGCCGCGCCGGCGGACCAGCGAGCAGGCGGTGGTGGCCGCGACCGGCAGCAGCAGCGCGGGCAGGGCCGGCAGCACGAGGACGACGACGACGACGGCGACCTCGAAGAGGGTCAGCTCCTCGACCTCGTCGTCGCTGTGGCGGACCCGGACGCCCATGAAGTCGCTGGCGAACGTGGCGACGAGCAGGCCGACGACGAGCGGCCAGCCGTGCAGGGAGCCGAGGTGCTCGACCTGCAGGGGGGCGATCGCGCCCTCGCCCTGCACGACCAGGAGGGCGAGCAGCTGCGCCAGGACGCCGACACCGGTGACGAGCAGCACCAGGCGGTGCAGCCGGCTCACGGTCGACCGCCGGCCCGGCCAGGGCGCGCAGACGCCGATGTCCTCCTCGGGATGGTCACGAGGAGGACATCGGCAGGATCGAGCGCGGGTGGAGGGGTCAGGACCAGGAGGCGGTGCTCCACTGGCGGGCGGACCACTGGCGGGCCGACCACTGCCGGGCGCTCCAGTCCTCGCCCGACCACTGCCGGGCCGACCACTGCCGCGCCGACCACTGGCGGGCGCTCCAGTCGCCGTCGGCCCACTGGCGGGCGGCCCACTGGCGCGCCGCCCACTGCCGGGCGAGCCACTCGCCCGAGTCGGCGCCGTCGCCGGCCCACTGGCGGGCGGCCCACTGGCGTGCCGCCCACTGGCGGGCGGCCCAGCCCTGGCCGTCGTCGTCGAGGGAGGCCCACTGGCGGGCGGCCCACTGGCGGGCGGAGGCCGACAGGCGCGACCAGCTGCTGGCGGCGGCGGCCTGGTCGTCGTCGAGGACGGCGGCCACGAAGGCCTCCCAGGCGGCGAGGTCGCGGCCGGGCAGCGCGTCGACGGCGGCCGGGCGGTCCTTCGGCGTCCGGGCGGTGAGGGCGGCGGCGACGTCGAGGCCACCGGCGCCGGAACCGGCGCGCCGGGCGCCCTTGCCGACCCGGTACGCGGAGTCGGTGACGAGCTCCTTGACCTGGCCGGGCGTGAGGTCGCGGCGGCTGAGCAGGGCGGCGGCGGTGCCGGAGACGACGGCGGTCGAGAACGAGCTGCCCGAGCCGACGCCGTACCCCCGGGGCAGGCCGGTGGCGCGCTGGGCGCCCTCGGCGCTGCTGCCGGGCGCGAGCGTCGAGACGACCGACTGGCCGGGGGCGACGAGGTCGGGCTTGCTGCGGCCGCGGCCGGACCAGTCGGCGACGGCGTCGTCGTCGCGGTCGGCGGTGCCGCCCTCGGCGAGGCCGCCGACGGTGAGCAGGAGCGGGTCGCTGCCGGGGGAGCTGACGGTCTCGGCGTCGTTGCCGGACGGGACGACGACGGTGACGCCGTCGGCCCAGAGCCGGTCGAGGGCGAGGGCGAGCGGGTCCATCGCGGTCGGGAGCGGGCTGCCGCTGGACAGCGACAGGTTGAGGACGTCGACGCCGCCGCGGGCGCTGACCCGCTGCAGGCCGCGCAGGACGTCGAGCAGGCTGGTCTCGCCGTCCTCGCCGGCGACCTTGACGTCCAGGACGCGGGCGCCGGGGGCGACGCCGGCGTAGGCGGGACCGGCGCCTGCGCCGTCGCCGGCGATGAGGCCCGCGATGAAGGTGCCGTGGCCGAGGTCGTCCTGGCCGGCGTCGCCGACGACGGAGACGTGCTCGACCCGTCCGGCCAGGCCGGGAGCGGCCGCCGAGACGCCGGTGTCGACGACGGCGACGGTGACGCCCCTGCCCTCGCCCTGCGGGGCGCCGAGGCCGAGGGTCGCCCGCAGGGTCGTCCCCTTGCCAGCGGGGGCGGTGGTCGAGGAGACCGACAGCGGACGGTCCGGCACGACGACGTCGGCCGCGGGGAGCGCGGCGCCGCGGGGGAGGAGCGCGCCGACGCCGCCGACGAGGGGGAGCTGCTCGACCAGGCTGCCGCCGGCGCGGACGACGTCGGCCGCCGCGTGCGTCCCGAGCACGACGACGCGCTCGAGCGGCACGGGGGCCTGCCCGGCGGCGGGGAGCGCCCCGACCGAGGCGGAGGCGGCGAGCGCGAGAGCGAGCAGGGCCGCCGCAGGGGTCTGCGGTGCGGCGAGCGAGCGGCGTGTCATGGCGGGTCCCGTCCTGGTCCGACAGCGGGCCCAGAGCGGCCCGTGGACTACAGATCGGGACGGCGCACCCCCGGGGTCGCCACCCGTAGGGGTGACGGGGCGGGAACTGGCGGAGCCCCCGGTCCCGGCTGCTCCGCTCGGCTTCCCCTTCCGAGCGGTGCGACCGGGCCCGAGGGCTCCGTCCGGGCGGACGCTACGAGGGCGGGAGGGGCGGCGTCAACGCGCCCGGCGCGCCGCCTGTGGACGCCCCTGGGGACGGGGTGGGGACGGGCGGGCGCGCCCCTGTGGACAGGCTTGTCCACCGCCTGTGGACGCAGGTGTGGACGAGCTCCCGCACCCCTGCTGACCTGCGAGGACGACCTGCCGGGGCTGTGGGCTA
>CAVXHI010000010.1:0-204288 GCA_963761655.1 uncultured Actinomycetota bacterium | reverse complement strand
GGCCGACACCGTGGCGGTCACGGCGTCACCGGGGCTCAACGGCGAGGTCGCTCCGGCAGCTGTCCTACGAGCTCGAGGGCACCGGCGTCGACCTGCTCGTCGCCCCGGCGCTGACCAACGTGACCGGCAGCCGCATCAACATCCGGCCTGTCGCGGGCCTGCCGCTGCTGCACCTGGACGAGCCGGAGCTCAGCGGCGCGCGGAAGGTGGCCAAGGCGGCCTTCGACCGCGTCGTGGCGCTGTCGCTCCTCCTGCTGGCGCCGGTCCTGCTCGGCGCTGGCCCTCGCCGTGCGGCTCGACCAGCCCCGGGCCGGCCCTCTTCCGCCAGGAGCGGGTGGGCGGGACGGCCGCTGTTCAGCGTCTGGAAGTTCCGCTCGATGCAGGAGGACGCGGAGCCGGCTGCGAGGAGCTGGGCACCTCAACGAGCACGAGGGCGTGCTGTTCAAGGTCCGCGACGACCCGCGGGTCACGCCGCTGGGGGCGTTCCTGCGCAAGTACTCGCTGGACGAGCTGCCGCAGCTGGTCAACGTCGCTCGCGGGCAGATGTCGCTGGTCG
Source organism: uncultured Actinomycetota bacterium (assembly GCA_963761655.1). Classification (GTDB taxonomy): domain Bacteria; phylum Actinomycetota; class Actinomycetes; order Mycobacteriales; family SCTD01; genus RYN-122. The sequence goes on along the minus strand of CAVXHI010000010.1, from coordinate 203,732 downwards.
GGCCCGCGGCCGCCGCTGCCGAGCGAGGTCGACGCGCTACACGGGCCACGCCCGCCGCCGGCTGCTGGTCAAGCCCGGCATGACCGGCCTGTGGCAGATCAGCGGACGCAGCGACCTGTCGTGGGACGAGACCGTGCGCCTGGACCTGCAGTACGTCGAGAACTGGTCGCTCGGGCTGGACCTGGCGATCCTGGCCAAGACGGCGCCGTCGTCTGCGGGGGCGCGGGGCGTACTGACGGTCGGCTCCGGCGGCTGACCCAGCCGCGTGCGGCAGGGGCCCCGGCCGCGGGTCCGACCACGCGCTCCGCAGCCCTGCCATGCGCACCTTCCGGGCGCAGCTTCCCCGAGCGCGACGACAGGTCGCGCCTCTCGACGTCCAGCCGCCCTCGCACGGGGCCCGACGAACCCGCAGCTGAGTGCGCTGATTCTCTAGCATCACCGCATGCGCACCACGCTGTCGGTCGACGACGACGTCCTCCTCGCCGTGCAGGAGCGGGCTCGCCGGGAGAAGCGCTCTGTCGGGGCGGTGCTGTCCTCCCTGGCGCGCGCCGCGCTGACGGCTCAACGCCGGGCCCGAACCGGCGGCCGGGCGCCACGGCTTCGCGCCGCTGCCACAGCGCGGACCGGCCGTGTCGAACGCCCTGGTCGACCGGCTCCGCGAGAAGACGAGTGAGCAGGGCCCTGCTCGACGTCAACGTCCTCCTGGCCCTGCTCGACAGCGACCACGTCGACCACGCCGCCGCCAGCGCCTGGTTGGACGCCGACATCGAGCACGGCTGGGCGTCGTGCCCGATCACCGTGAACGGGTTCGTCCGGGTCATCAGCCAGCCCCGCTACCCCAGCCCCATCACTCCCTCGCCTGCGGTCGCGCTGCTGCGTCAGGCGACCCTGCACCCGTCCCACGAGGCGTGGCCCTGCGACGTCAGCGTCCTCGACCCGTCGCACGTCGATCCGGCCGGCTGCACAGCCCCCGCCAGGTCACCGACCTGTCCCTGCTCGCCCTGGCCGTCGAGCACGGCGGTCGGCTGGTCACCTTCGACCGCGGCATCCCCGTGGCCGCTGTCCCTCGAGCCCGGGCCGAGCACCTGCACGTCCTGTGAGCAGCGACGGCTACAGGCGGAAGACGCCCTCGGCCGCCGGCATGGAGGCCCGGGTGTCCAGCACCAGCCGCGCCGCTCCGCGACCCGCGCCAGGTCGAACTCGGCGTGCGGCGTCAGCACGACGACGGCGTCGTAGCGGCCGGCGTCGTCGAGCGGCACCGAGGTCAGGTCCTCGAAGGCCGGCACGTGCGGGTCGCCGTAGACACGGTCGCGCCCTTGGCGCCGAGCCGGCGCAGACCTCGACCGCCGGCGACTCCCGGCAGTCCGCCACGCCCGGGCTTGTAGGCGATCCCGAGGCACAGCACGTTCGCCCGGGACAGCGCGAGGCCGGCGTCGTTGAGCAGGTCGGTCAGCCGCGTGACCACGTAGCGACGGCATCCGGGCGTTGATCTCCTGGGCGAGCTCGACGAAGCGGAAGCTCGTGCCGAGCTGGCGCACCCGCCAGGACAGGTAGCTCGGGTCGACCGGGATGCAGTGCCCGCCCACGCCGGGGCCCGGGTAGAAGGGCATGAAGCCGAACGGCTTGGTGGCGGCGGCGGCGATGACGTCGTGCAGGTCGATGTCGAGCTCGCGGCAGAACACCGCCATCTCGTTGACCAGGGCGATGTTGACGTGCCGGAAGGTGTTCTCGAGCAGCTTGGCCATCTCGGCCTCGCGGGTGCCGGCCACGCGGACGACGTCGGGCGTGACGCGGGCGTAGAGCGCGGCGGCGGCGTCGAGCGCCTCCGGCGTCGCCCCGCCGACGATCTTCGGCGTGTTGGTGATGCCGTAGGTCGGGTTGCCGGGGTCGATCCGCTCGGGGGAGTAGGCGAGCAGGAAGTCCCCTCGGGGCGTCCCTCGAGCAGCAGCGGGCGGACGAGCTCCTCCGTGGTCCCGGGGTAGGTGGTCGACTCCAGCACGACCAGGTCGCCCGCGCCGACGACGCCGGCCACAGCACGCGCGGCGCTCTCGACCATCGACAGGTCCGGCTGCCCGTCGTGCAGCGGCGTCGGCACGCAGATGACGTAGGTGTCGGCGTCGGCGGGCAGCTCGGTGGTGAAGCGCAGGCCGGCGAGGTCGGCGTCGGGGACGTCCTCGATCCCGCTGCGGCCGGCCTGGAGCTCGGCGACCCGGGCGGCGCTGACGTCGAAGCCGACGACGTCGCCGGTGGCCTTGAGCGCGACGGCGAGCGGGCAGGCCGACGTAGCCGAGGCCGAGGACGCAGGTGGTGCTCATGCGGCCAGTCAACCGGACCTGGTCGACCGCCCGGACTGCTCCTGCAGGTCGTGCTCGACCATGCGCTGCACCAGCGCGGGGAAGTCGACCTGGGGCTTCCAGTCGAGCGCCTCGCGGGCCTTGGACGGGTCGCCGCAGAGCAGGTCGACGTCGGCGGGGCGCAGGAAGCGCGGGTCCTGCACCACGCGGTCCTGCCAGGCCGCGATGCCGACCGTGCCCGAAGGCCTCCGCCGAGCAGGTCGCCGATGCTGTGGGTGGTGCCGGTCGCGATCACGAAGTCGTCGGCCGTGTCCTGCTGGAGCATCCGCCACATCGCGTCGACGTAGTCGCCGGCGAAGCCCCAGTCGCGCCGGACGTCGAGGTTGCCGAGGACCACGGTCTCCTGCAGACCGAGCGCGATCCGGGCCACCGCCTGCGTGATCTTGCGGGTGACGAACTCGCCGGGCGGCGCTCGCTCTCGTGGTTGAACAGGATCCCCGCAGCACGCGAACGCGCCGTAGGACCTCCCGGTAGTCGACCGTCATGTGGTGCGCGAACGCCTTCGCGACGCCGTAGGGGGAGCGGGGGTGCAGCGCCGTCGTCTCGGTCTGCGGGGTCTCGCGGACCCTTGCCGAAGATCTCCGAGCTCGAGGCCCTGGAAGAACCGCACGCCGTCGAAGCTCCCACCGCCGGCCGTCCGCAGGGCCTCCAGCAGGCGCACGACGCCGGTCGCGGTGATGTCGCTGGCGTGCTCGGCCTGCTGCCAGGACGCGCTGACGCTGGAGAACGCCGCCAGGTTGTAGACCTCGTCGGGCTGCGCCTCCTCGACCGCGGCCAGCAGCGTCGCGCCGTCGGCGAGGTCGGCCTCGAGCACGACGGCGTCCGGGCACTCCCGGCCGACCACGGCCGCACCCGCCGCGTTGCCGGGCTGCACGGTCCCGACCACGTCGTAGCCCTTGGCGGTCAGCAGCTCCGCGAGGTAGCGCCCGTCCTGGCCGTTGATCCCGGTGACGAGCGCGCGCACGCCCAGCAGGCTGCCACAGCCGCCTCCTGGCTCCGGGCACGGCGAGACCCCGGGTACTTCCACGATCGTCGCCGGGGGTAGGGCCGGAGCTTGACGATCGAGGGCGGCGGGACGAGTGCCGCACCCGGGGTCACTGGTGCCTGTCGTGGATTCGCCGTACGCCGCAGCGCAGGTGATCCGGTCGTTCCTTGCTACGGCGTCCTAGCGGACAGCCACCTCACGAGTCCCAGAAGTAAGAATTTCTGGATCACCTCCTCTCTGTGTGCGACGAGCGTAAGACGGCCTCCCGGGGCTTGTCCACGCGTTTCTCGTGTCACCCGTTCGGACCTCGACCCGAGGTCGAGGGTGGGCCGATGCAGCAGTACTGCACCGACCCTCTGGAGGACCCGTGACCCCCATGGCACTGCTCGCGAGCGGCATCCCGCTCTCGCTGCTGCTCGACCTCGCCCTCGGCCCGGACAGCGAGGCTGTCCTCGTTGACGAGGCCACAGAGGAGACCCCCTAGCCTCGCGCTCATGCGGGCGGTCGTCACGGGTGGTGATGGTCTCCTCGGGTCGCACCTGTGCGAGCGCCTGCTCGACGACGGCGTCGAGGTCGTCGCACTCGACACCTTCCGGACCGGGACACCGGCCGACCGCTTCTCATGCCTTCAGTCACGGGACCTGGTCGTGCGCCGGACTGCTCAGGCCCCGCGAGGCTGCACACGTCTCTAGGCTCTTGCCATGACCAGCCACCGGGTGCGGGACCTCCTGCTCGCGCTGCTCACCACCGGCACGGTCCTGCTCGCCGCCGACGTCGTCCTCCGCGAGCCGGCGCCCGGACCGGCACGTCCAGCGGTCACGGCCGTCGCGGTGCCTCCGCCGACGGCGACCGCCGTCTCGGCCGCACCCTCCCCGCGTCCGGCAGTCGCCTCGGTGCTGCTGCTCGCCGATGACCGCGTGCCGGTGGGCCAGGTTGCGGCGGCCGGGAGAACACTCGGGTGGCGCCTCGTGCCGCTGCTGCCTCTGTCAGCGGGTACGGCGCTGCGGCCAGCGCTCTCAGGACGCGACCTCGTCGTCCTGCAGAGCGAGGCCGGCCAGGCGGACCGGGGCGCGGCATCTGTCCGGGGTGTGCGTGCCGCGGACCCGGACGTCGACATCGTGCTGATCGCACCACTCGGGCTGGACGGGCGGTCGCTCGTCGAGGACCGCGACGTGCTCCGCGACGCCGCTGAGCAGGTGGGGGCGGTCTTCGTCGACCCCATCGGGTCGCGCTGGGCTGCCTCCCTGCCGACGGCCCTTGACGCGAGCCCCTCGGCGGCGGAGCAGCGCCTTCTGGGCCAGCGCCTGGTGGCCGCTCTCCGGCACGCGCAGGCGGTCGGCGCCCTGCCGGGACTCGGCTGACCCAGCCAGGCTAAGTCCCGCCGTGGTTACGCTGCGGCGGTGGAGTTGACGGCAGTCCTGAGACTGCTCAAGGTCCGGCTGTCCGCGATCCTCGTGTGCCTGCTCCTCGGCGTCGCCTCCGCCGCGCTCGCAACGCGGTCCTCCCCTGTCACCTACCGCGCGACGTCCTCTCTGATCGTGGACTTCCCGGCCGCCCGCACCACGCAGGAGGCACTTCAGGGCGTCCAGCTGTCGACGCAACTGCTTGCGAGCTATGCCGAGATCGGCATGTCGCGCTCGGCGGCGCAGCAGATCAAGGACCGGCTCAAGCTGCCTGACGACGTCGAGGATGTCCGGCGGCGGCTGCAGGTGACACCCCAGCCGGAGACGCTCCTGTTGGACGTGTCCGCCGACGACCACGACCCCGTCCGGGCGCAGACCGTGGCCGACTCGGCGGCACTCGTCCTCGTCGACCTGGTCGCGGGGCCGGATGCGGGAAGGGAGGGGCGCGTGCAGGCCCGGGTGATTGACAGGGCTGCGCTGCCCGCCACCCCCGTGTCTCCCCGCCCCGTGCTCAACATCGGCCTGGGCGCCGTCCTCGGGCTCGCCGCCGGCCTGCTGCTCGCCCTGCTCCTCGAGGCACTGGACCGCAGCGTGCGCACCCTTGAACAGGCGGCCGAGGTCACGGACTCGCCGCTGCTCGGCAGCGTCCCCGACCTGCGACCCGAGAAGCTGCTCCCGGGCACGGTGGCCGACGACCGCCTCGGGCCGGCGGCCGAGGCCTACCGCTCGCTGCGGACAGCCCTGCTCTACCTCGACCCCGACCTGCCGGTGCACACGCTGCTCGTCACGTCGGCGAGCCCGAGGACGGCAAGACGACGACGGCCGTCAACCTGGCTCTGGCACTCGCCCAGGACGGACGTCGCGTGGTCCTGGTCGACGCCGACCTCCGCCGGGCGCGCGCTACGGAGCTCCTCGACCTTCCCAGTGGGGTCGGCATCACCAGCGTCCTCACCGGGCAGCTCCCCCTGGAAGAAGCGCTCCTGCCCTGGCGAGATGGCCTGTTACGCGTCCTGGGCGCCGGACCGCTGCCTCCCGATCCGAGCGAGGTGCTCGGGTCTCAGGCCATGAGAGCGTTGCTCGGACACCTCCGTGCGACCGCCGAGGTCGTGGTCGTCGACGCGCCGCCTGTGCTCCCAGTGACCGACGCCGTGCTCCTGAGCACGGCGGTGGACGCTGTCGTCATGGTCGTGCGCTCCGGGCGGACGGGGCGCCATCAGGCGGTCGAGGCGCGGCGCCGGCTCGACGGTGTGGCGGCCCGCGTCGTCGGTCACGTCCTGAACGGGGTCCCTCAAGGATCGATGGACGGCTCGTACGCCGCCTACGCCGCCTACGGCGACCGCCGTCAGAGGGGGGAATCGGGGCGTCCGGCGTTGGCCCGCCTGCTGCGCCGGGAACAGCACTCCGAGGTCGACGCCGAGAGCGCGCCGCCGGTCGAGGGCCTGCAGGGGCGTTCTCCAGCCGTCGAGGATGCGGTCAAGATGGGCGAGCAGGGATCTTCCACCCACTGACACCTCAAGCGGAGACCTCGCGCTGCCGACTCCTCCACGAGACCAACCGGTACGCCTGAGGAGATCCATGAGCCTGTCCGGTCGCCCTTCCACCCCGGTGGCCGCCGTGCTGTCTGCGCTCGTGCTCGCGCTGGTGTCTGTCATCGGGCGCCGCCTGCCGTGGCTCTACCCGTGGCCGCCGCGCAGGAGAGCGTGTACCCGCCTGACCCCGCTACTGGCACGAGCGAGGTCAGTGCCGGCCGTGTCGATCCGGGGGAGTGCACGGTGTTCAGCGGGAACGGCTTCCGCGCCGGCACCCCTGTCACGATCCGGGACAACGGCGAGTACGACAGCACCGTGAGAGCGCGCGAGGACGGCTCCTTCTCTCGCGAGGTCTGCTTCGACAGTGCGAGCAAGGTCGGTCAGCACCGCCTGACCGCCGCCGGGACCGGTCGGGGCGGCGGCCGCCTGGTCGTCGAGTCCGTGGTGACCGTGACCGGGCTGGCCGTCTCTTCTGGTGAAGGCGGAACGTCCGAGGGCGCCGGGGGAAGCGGTCCGCGGGGACGTTCGCTGCCTCGTACAGGGGCCGACTGGCTGCTCGGAGCAGCAGTCCTCGGGCTGGGACTCCTCCTCGCCGGGACCGCGTTGCAGGCTGCGGCGCACCGGCACCCTCTTCGGCGCCGCCCGGCTTCGTGACGGCACGGTCCTGCCCGCGCCGCCGCCCCCGGACGGTCGCGTCGTCGTAGCCCGCAGGTGGCCGAAGCGCGCCGCTGGGTCGGCCTTGGTCCTGCTGTCGCTGGCGGGCGCCGCGGGCGGGTGGGAGGCATACCGGGCCGGCACGGCCCTGGTAGGCGCCCGGCAGGACGTCCACCAGGCAGTCGAGGACCTGGATGCCGGTCGTGAGGAGAAGGCTGCCGAGGCGTTCGCCAACGCGGCCGCTCGTTCGCGAGAGGCCCGGGCTGCTGCCTTCGGCCCGGTGCTGCGCGCACTGTCTCCCCTGCCCGTGGTCGGCCGTCCCGCGGACGACCTGCAGCGCATCAGCCAGGCCGCCGTGCTGCTCAGCAGCCGGGCCGCCCCCGCACTGCTGCGCGTGCAGCGCGAGTTGGGTCGCGGACGGGGCTCAGGAGCCGTCGTCGACCCCGCGGTCATCGAGGTCCTGCGCCCCGAGATTTCGTCCGCCGCGCAGGCCGGCGCACGCGCCGTCGCGCTGCTCGACAAGGAAGGAGGGGGTCCGCTCGGCGGCGTGCGACGGGACGCGCTCGCGCAGGCCAGGGTCCTCTACCGCGTCCTGCGAGGTGCCGACCAGGGGGCGCAGGTGCTGCCGGAGCTGCTGGGCCGGTCCGGACCTCGTCGGTACCTGGTGGCCTCCAGAACCCGGCGGAGGCGCGCGCCACCGGCGGCATCGTCGGTGCGTACGCACTGGTGACCGTCGACCACGGCCGGCTGCAGCTGGGTCAGGTCGGCGCGAACGACGACCTGCGTGACCTGCCGCACTCGCCCTTCCCTGTGCCGCAGGAGTTCGCCCGACGCTACGGAGCGCTCGGGGCGACACGGAACTGGCAGAACGCCACCCTGACCCCGGACTTCCCGACTGCCGGTCGCACGCTCAGCGCCCTGTGGAACAGCACCCACGTCGCCAAGGTCGACGGAGTCGTGGCGGTCGACCCCGTCACCCTTGCCGCTGTCCTCGAGGCCACCGGGCCCGTCCAGCTCCGCGGCCGGCAGATCGGAGCCGTCGACGTCGTGAAGACCCTGACCCGCGACCTCTACGCCGAGTACCCGATCGAGCGCAACGACGAGCGCAACCTCGTGCTGACCGAACTGGTGCGCGAGGTGTTCGGCGCCCTGGACGAGGGACGGGCCGACGTCCGCGTGCTGGCCGAGAGTCTGAGCAAGGCGGCAGGCAGCGGGCACCTCCTGGTCCGAGCGTCGGACCCGCGGCTGCAGGCTCAGCTGGCGGGCACTGCTGTCGGAGGGGCGCTGCCCGCCGACCGATCCGGCTTCCTGCAAGTGGTCACGCAGAACCTGGCCGGCGGGAAGCTGGACACCTACCTGCACCGGGGGATCTCCTACCGGGGTGCCGTGACCGGTCGGCGGGTGGACATCGGCGCTGGGCTGCAGGCCGAGGAGGAGGCCGACGTGGGCGTCCGCCTTCGCAACGACGCGCCTTCCGTCGGCCTGCCGGAGTACGTGACCGTCCGCGGCGACCTGCCGTCCGGTGCGCCGTTCGTGAGGGGGGAGAACAAGACCTGGGTGTCGGTGTACCTGGGGAAGGGCGCCCAGCTCGACCGCGCGACCCTCGACGGCCGACCGCTGTCCATGACGTCCCAGGTCGAGTCGGGTCTCACCGTGCTGTCGACCGAGGTCGTGCTGAAGCCGGTTCAGACGACGGACCTGAGGCTCCACGTTTCCAGCCCGTCGATCCTCAGGTGCCCTTGCGCTACCGGGCGCAGCCCCTGCTGCAGCCGGAACAGGTGTCGATCGTCCAGCGCAGACGCTGAGACCTGCGCAGGGGCACGTTGGTGCATGTTCTGCGGCGCGGGTCCCAGCGCCGTGACGCCCTCGGTCTGAGCCGACGTGACGTCAGCCTGGGCCTGAGGGCCCGGCGACTCCGACCAGGAACCTCGCCGTCACCAGGCCGCCCAACAGGCCGATCCCGCATCCCAGCAGGACGCTGCGGACCGGCTGAGGGCTGCTCCGGGACTGCTTCGCCAGCGGGGCATCGACGACGCGGGTGCGGAGGGCGAGCCCGGGCCCCTGTCCCGCGGGCGGTGCGGTGTCGATGAAGGCGGACACGGCCGCTGCCGCGACCGCCTGTGCCTCCTGCCGTGACGCGCCCGTTGCCGTGAAGCGCAGCAGCAGCGTTCCAGGCTCCGGCTCGACGGCCAACGAGACCTGGGCTGAGAGCGGGACGTCTCCGAGGAGGCGGCGGGCCCGGTCCGTCGCCTCCACGGACGTGGCCGCGACCGCATACCGGGGGAGCAGGCGGGCGAGCAGCTGGAGTTCGTCCGCGGCGCTCGCGGCGTCGTTGCCACCCGACAGGTCCAGCAGCAGCTTGGCGTCGGCGGCGTACGTCGTCGGCGTGCGCAGGACCGCTACACAGCTGCCCAGACAGCCGGCGACGACGCAGAGCAGGACGGTCCGCCACCGCAGCCGAAGAGCGAGGCGAGGATCTGCAGGGCGTTCACGGAGCGGCGACGCGGTCCAGGTGACCCGGCAGCGGCTGCCAACGAGCCGGTGAGCCGATCAGCAGGCCGCCTCGCGGGTGCCGACCCGACACGACTGCCCCGCTCGCGACGATGCTGTGCTCCGAGACGTGCGCTCCAGGAAGGAGAACGGCCTGCGTGGCGACGAAGGTGTCGCGCCCCACGTGGACGGGACGCGTCTCGATGTTCTCCGACTGGCGGTTCACGCCGTCGAAGAAGTGCCGGAGGTCGAGGATGTGACGTCGTGGGCCACATCGGCGCCGTCGATGTGTATGTGCTCGTTGCAGAGAGCCGCAGGACCAGCTGAGCAGCGTGGCCTCTCCCAGGTGCAGCAGGCCACCCACGATGAGCTTCGTGCCGGACCGGACGGTGACGCCCTCGTCGACCTGCAGGTCGCCGCCGTCCTGCAGCTCGACGTGCACCCCGCCCTCCCACACCCCTCCTCCGTTGATGCGCAGCCGGGCACGTGCGCCGTGCTTGACCTCGACCGTGACTCGTCCCAGGACGATGACGTCGGGCGCGATCTCGACGTCGACCTGTGCGCCGCGTTCCAGCGCCAGGAGCCGCAGCCGGAGCACCAGGGCTGCCCGGGCAGCCCTCCAGCGCACGTCACGCAGCTCTACGAGGGCGCGGCGGGCGGCCTTCTCCGCCAGCGCGTCAGACATCTGCCTCCTCCACAGGTCCGCGTGCCAGGACGAACGCCGCACAGACTGCGACCGTCGCCGGCCGGTAGGCCAGCAGTGTGTTGAGCAGGCTGATCAGGAACAGCGCCAGCAACGCGAACGAGCCAGCGAGCCGGCGGCCGTCACCGGGTCCGCCCCGCCGCACGCTGTCCAGCGCGCTGCGGACGGCTGCGACGGCGAGCCAGCCGAGCGCGGCGAGGGCGAGCAGCCCACCGTGGAGCAGCGCCTGCAGCAGTCCGTTGTGGCTGAAGATGCGGTCCTCGTACACGACCAGGCCCTTCAGTCCGTCGTAGACGGGACGGCGCGCGCCGTACGGGCGGGCCAGTCCCACACCTGTCACCGGGTGGGCGGCGAGGGCCTCGAAGGCGTGCCCGTACTCCTCCTGACGGTCCGTGTAAGACGGGTCACGGGTGATCTGAGAGGAACCGACGCTCGCCAACCTCTCCACCGCGGCTCCTGTCGTGGGACCGAGCGCACCGCTCAGCAACGCCAGCGTGAGGAGCGGCCCCCCGAGCACCAGCACGGCGGTCGTTCGAAGGGTGCGCAGTGGCACCGTGCGGCCGGGACAGGCGAGCAGCAGAGCGGGCAGCAGGACGAGCAGCGGCACCCAGTAGCTGCGATTGAGCGAGAACAGCAACGCCAGCGCGTACAGGACCGCCTGGGCGACCCGGCCCGTGGACCAGCCGCGAGCCACCACCCGCGCCGACAGGAGCAGGACCGCCCCGACCAGGAGCGGGAGCATGGCTGGTCGGATGCGCTGCGCCTCCACCAGGACGCCGAGCGTGTTGACCTCGACGTCCGGGCTGACGACCGGCAGCACCCCCCCGGTCGCCGCGGAGGCGCAGACGTAGGCCGAACCGGCGGTGCAGGTCGACGTCACCGCGCGCTCGAGCGCGTCACTGCCGCGGCCGTCTGACGTCAGTGCGAGCAGCGGGACCACCAGCAGGTAGAGCAGGTACTCCTTGAGCTGTCCGAGGACCGTCGACGGGTCGCCTCCGCCGGCCAGGCCGACGAGCGCGCCGACGACCATGGCTCCGGTCAGAAGGACGAGCGGCCCGCCACCGGCAGGGCTACCGGGGCGGGTGGACAGCCCGCGCACGAGCAGCCACAGCAGGAGCGCGTAGCCCAGCACCTGCCCCAGGTCGGTCCGCACGCCCACGGCGTCGACCGCGAAGGGGGTCGGGGACGAGACGAAGCAGGACAACCGATCAGGACCAGGGCCGCGGGCAGGGGTCGGGCGAGCACGGTGGTCAGCAGCACGACGCCGGTGAGCACAAGCAGCGGCGTGATCCTGCCCGAGGCGAGCAGGAAGGACGCGACGAGAAGCAGCACTGCTGCAGACGGCGGTGCCCAACGGCTCAAGCGCTCGGTGGTCCGGTCGAAGACAGGGACATGCTGCACAGTCAGGTCTCTCGTCAGCACGCGCTGGTCACCTCCTGTCACACACCGTCGTGCGCGTCGACCGAGTGTGTCATCGGCAGCCGTCCTCCTGGCGCGAAGTCCAGAGGCTGACATGGTCGCCGTCCCCCTCCGCGGCGCGAGTCGTGACGACCGTCCTGCGACCCGCTTGACCGAGTCCGTGTACACCGGTGACAGTCGACGCGGGTCCCGGCAGGCAGTGGCCGAGCTGTGGGAGTACCGCGAGGTCGTCAGCAGCTTCACGCGGCGAAACCTGCAGGTCCGCTACAAGGAGGCCGCGCTCGGCGTCGCTTGGGCACTGGTCCAGCCGCTGATGCTCTTCCTGCCGTTCCTGTTGTTCTTCGGCCGGCTCAGCGGATTCGGCGGCGGCGGCGCGGCTACCCGGCCTTCCTGGTCAGCGTGCTGGTCGGCTGGAACTTCATCTCGAGCGCTCTCAGCACAGGTGCGAACGCCCTCGTGGCGGAGTCCAACCTCCTGCGCAAGGTGTACTTTCCGCGGGAGGCGCCCGTCCTGGGCGCGATCGGCTCTTCGTACGCCGACCTGCTCGTCGCCTTGGCCCTGGCAGTCCCGCTGGTCGCGATCCTCGGCGGGGACCCCTTCGGCCTGCCGCTCCTCACGCTCCCGCTCGTGCTGGTCCTCCTGGGTCTGCCGGCCGCCGCGTTGGCGTTGGGGCTGTCCGCCGTCAACGTCTACTTCCGCGACGTGCGGTACGCCCTGCCGGCTTTCATCCAGTTCTTCCTCTTCGCCAGCCCGGTCGCCTTCCCCTCACCAAGGTCCCGGCTTACCTCCGGGTCGTCTACGCCTTCGCGAACCCCTTCGTGGGTCCCCTGGACGCGCTCCGGCGCGTGCTCGCCGTAGGCGCTTGGCCGGACTGGCCGCTGGTCGCTGCCAGCGCCGTCACCTCGTGTCTCCTCGCCCTGCTCGGCGTACTGGTCTTCCAGCGCCTCGAGTCCCAGCTCGCCGACCTCACCTAGGAGCTCCGGTTCGACCGACTACGCGGTCAAGTTCGAGGGGGTCGGCAAGCGGTACCCCCGCTCAGGCGAGCGCTACAACAGCCTGCGAGAGAGGCTCGCCCATCCGATCGCCTCGCGACGGACGCCGAGAGCACCTGTCCGGCAGGCGCTCACCGACGTCGACTTCGAGGTGCGCGAGGGTGAGTCGTACGCGCTGATCGGCCCGAACGGCGCCGGCAAGTCGACAGCGCTGCGACTCATCACCCGTATCTCGCGCCCGTCCAGCGGGGCTGTCAGGGTGCGCGGGCGCGTGGGCGCGCTGATGGAGGTCGGTTCGGGAATCCACCCGGAGCTTACGGGCCGGGAGAACATCGCTCTGTACGGATCCATCCTCGGGCTGAGCAAGAAGACGATCGCGAGCCGGTTCGACGACATCGTCAGTTTCGCCGAGATCGAGTCGGCGATGGACAGACCGGTTAAGTACTACAGCAGCGGCATGCACTCCGGCTGGGCTTCTCCATCGCCAGCCACCTCGAGCCGGACATCTCGTCGTCGACGAGGCCCTCGCCGTCGGCGACGCTGCGTTCCAGACACGCTGCGTCGAGCGCATGAGCGCCTTGGTCCGCGGCGGGACCACACTGCTGTTCGTCAGTCACAACCTGGCGGCGGTCGAGAGCCTCTGCTCTCGCGGGGTCCTGCTCGTGGACGGCAAGGTCAAGGCGGAGCGCCGGTCCGTGAGGTGCTCGGCGACTACCTCCAGCACCTCGACACCCAGCGTGAGCGGGTCTCAGCGGGACCGAGAGGCGAAGGGGTGATGCAGCTGGTCGACGCTACCTGCCACGACCTGTCGGGCCAGGAATGGTGCTCGTTCCTTCCCGGCCGGGGCCTGGAGCTCCGCCTCCGCTTCCGCTGCGGGACGGGCCTGTTCGGCGGCCTCACGTGAACGTCGGGATCACAGACGGACGGCCGGGCCTGCTAGTGCAGTGCTCGATGCTCCTGGACGGCATGGCGCCGGACCTCGTCGACGGGATGTGGGAGTGCCGCCTGCGGCTGGACAGCCTCCCTCTTCGACCGCGCGTGTACTTCGTCTACTGCGACGTCTTCAACGAGACGGGCCACGGTCAGTACATGACCTGGGTCGAGGCCCTCACGGTGCGCGTCGTCCCCGAGGGGTACGACGCGCAGGCGGGAGTCATGGGGGATGTCATCGCCGGGCCGGTGCTTGTCGACTACTCCTGGCAGACCTGAGCCCGGTGCCCGCGCCCCGCGTCCTGTTCGTCAGCAAGGAGTACCCGCCGGAGAGCGGCTGGGGAGGGATTGCGGCCTGGGTGCGCGCCAACGCGCTGGCGCTCGCCGGCGTCGGCTGCGACGTGCACGTCCTGAGCTGCATCCCCGGCCAGCGTCGGACGACGACCGCGACGGGCCCGTCCGCGTCCACCGGTTCGGCCAGCCGAGACTGCCCGAGAAGCTCGGTCCGCTCAACGGGCCGCTGACGTCGTCGAGGGCGGCCGGGGCGCTGGCCGTCCGCTTCGCGTTGCGCGAGCTGCGGTTGCGGCCCGACTCTCGAGGCGCCGGAGTGGCTCGCGGAGAGCCTGCTGCTCGGACGTAGGGCGGCGCCTGTCCACGTCGTGCACCTGCACACGAGCCTGCGGCAGGTGATCGCCGAGAACGGCTTGCGGGCCGGACGGGACGCTCGGGCCGCGGCTCGCTGGAGAGCTGCGTCGTCAGGCGCGCAGACGCGGTCACGGCGGCCTCGCGGCGGGCGCTGGCCGGGGCGGGTCTCAGCCGGCCTGATCGTGTGCGCACGGTCCCGAGTCCGCTCGACCTCGCACGGTGGACACAGGTGCCGACGGCCTGCGCGGCCGACCCCCTGGTGCTGCAGGTCGGTCGGCTCGAGGTCAAGAAAGCACCCGAGGACACGCTGAGCGCCGTCGCCCTTCTCCGCGAGGAGGTGCCCGGTCTTCGTGTGCGCTTCGTTGGCACGTCCTGCACTCGACCTGATGGTGCGGACGGTCGGGCCTTCCTGGCAGCGCGCGCTCGCCGGCTCGGCGTCACCGTCGAGTTCTCGGACCACGTGGGGAGGGACTCGCTGACGGCGCAGTACGCCGACGCTCGCGTGGTGGTCGTCCCTAGTCGGCACGAGAGCTTCTCCATGGTTGCGGCCGAGGCCATCGCCTCCGGTCGGCCCGTGGTCGTGTCGGACGGGACCGGGATCTCGGAGCAGTTGGACGGCTCGGGTTTCCGGGGCACGACCCTTACCCCGGTGGGTGACGTGCAGGCGATCGCCCGAGCGCTACGGCCGTGGCTGGAGGACCCGGGTGCGGCGGTGACGGCCGGCAGGGCGGCCCGCGAGCAGGCCCGCGACCTGTTCGCGCCCGAGCATGCCGCCCTGGCGCGACTCGCGATCTACGCGGCCGTCGGTAGTCGCTGACGCGGTCCAGAGACGGGGCAGCGCGTTTCGCAGGTGCTCAGGGCCGGAGGCCGGCCAAGCCCGCGGCTACCGCCCTCACGGCCGTGCGGGCGCTCACCCCGCGGACGGGCACGAGGCGCCGGGCCTCGTCGGCCGCGTCGCCGGGCCGGCGGTCGCGCAGCAGGCGCAGCGCGAGACTCTCGGTGCACCTCGTCGTGCAGCGCGAGGTGGTCGGGTCCCGCTTTGGCAGGAGGTCGTGCGTCGACGCGTCCAGGCGTCGGCGCCCTCGCGCGGGAACGACAGCCGAACAGCAGCCTCGCGGGAGACACCGTCGGCTCCGGACGCCTGCTCGCGGCTGCGCGAGGACGAGACAGCGTCCTCGTGCGTCCGATGGCGGTAGAGCCGAGCCGGGTCCGCAGCGAGCCGACCCACCTGCGCGAGACGGACCCACAGGTCGTAGTCCTCCACCGGTTCGCGACCGACTTCGTACCCTCCCACCTGCTTCAACGCGTCCGCGCGCATGACCACGGAGCCGTGGCAGAACGGGCTCTGCCAGAGCAGCTGGGCCCGCAGCTCGCGGTCGCACAGGGCGACTGTGCGGGCACCGGTCACCGCTCCCGCGCTCGTCGATGACGTCGAACGAGCTGCCGACCGCGACCAGGCCGCGGTCGACCTCGAGCAGGGCCAGCTGCCGCTGCAGCCGCGCTCGGGCGCGCACTCGTCGTCGGCGTCCATGCGGGCCAGGTAAGGAGCCCGAGCCAGAGTCGCTGCCCGGTTCAGTGCCGTCGAGATGCCTGCGGGCCGCTGGACGTGCACCGTGAAGCGCACGTCCCTGAGGTCGCGGACTGAGCGCAACGCCGCCGTCGGTGGAGCCGTCGTCGACGACCAGGACCTCCAGGTCCACCTGCTGAGCCTGCAGGCTGGCCAGTGCCGGCGGTAGGAAGCGCTCCCCGTTCCGGACCGGGACCAGCACGCTGACCTGCGGGCGAACGCTCAGAAGGCCCTCCTTCGCGGCGCTGTGGTACTTGTACGTCACCTGCTCCAGGTAACCGGTACGCACCCCGGCCGCCGCCATCCGGCGCCACAGGTTCCAGTCCAACGGCTCGCCACGCCGCCAGCACGTCGGGTTGTAGTGGAAGAAGCGCAAGCCCAGGCTGTACAGCAGTGAACCGTGCGTGATGGTCTCACTCGACAGGGCCGGCCCTCCGATCACCGTCCCGTGACGGACTACGAGGCTGTCGCTCCACACGGACTTCGAGCCTGCGGCGCTGCGCCTCCCGGAGCAGGGCCTCGAGCGTGGTCGTGTGTGAACTCGTCGTCGTCGTCGCACGGGGCGA
Organism: uncultured Actinomycetota bacterium; assembly: GCA_963761655.1. GTDB lineage: Bacteria > Actinomycetota > Actinomycetes > Mycobacteriales > SCTD01 > RYN-122. The sequence goes on along the minus strand of CAVXHI010000010.1, from coordinate 187,495 downwards.
GCCAGGAGCCGCTAGCAGAGGGAGAGGGCCGTGTTGGCAGGGCGCAACCCTGACGTGGCCCAACGCTGGTGCGCGGTCGATGCGCTCGTGGGGTAGCGGGGAAGATTGACGTACCGGACGCGGGGATCCCGAACAGCAGCCATGGCGCGGTCGGTCGCAGCGTCCGTTCCGTCACCCACGACAAGCACCTCGAGCCGTCCGTAGGTCTGCGCCAGGACGGACGGCAGGGCGAGGTCGACCAGCAGCTCCGCTCTTTTGTAGGTGGTGATGCGGACGGTCACCAGCGGCTCAGGGTCCTCGTCGACCCAGCAGACGTCGCGTCCGCCTCGGGCGACGGCCAGGAGGCGCCGTTCCTCGCGGCGTTGGAGCGCCTCAGCCAGGCGCTCGGCGAGACGGTCCGGATGCGCGTTCGCGAGCACACGTCGAGCCAGTCGAGGCATCACAGTCGCTCTCCCGCGTCTACGACGGCCTGCAAGAACGACATGCCCGAAGGCTTCAGCGTTCCAGCCTTGCTCCGCGGCTTCGCGCGCACGAGCGCCGGCTGCGTCCCGCCGCTCCGGGTCCTGCGTCCAGTACTGCCCAGCGCTCGCGCGAGCGCGTCCACATCGCCCACCGGGACTGAGCTTCCGCACCCGAGTCCGGTGAGGTCCAGGTCGAGCCAAGGGCTGTCGGTCACCACGAGGGTCCGCCCGAGCGCGAGCGCGTCCGCCACCTCGGACAGTCCGGTCAGCCGTGCGGATGTCGTGCTGCACACGGCTACCACTGCGGCGCGGCGCAGGGCTGCCAGAGCGTCGAGGTAGGTCAGCTGGTCCGCGCCTGCGAAGTCGCGGGCGGGGGTGCTGCCGCGTGCAGGGGCAGCACGCCGCGGGGCAGACCTGCAGGCCGAGCTCCGTACACCGAGACCGGAAGCCCGGTCTGCCTCAACGCCTCGACCACGGACTCCGTGTCGCGCTCGGTCTTGCCGGCACTCACCACCAGATCCCCCGGCCGCCCCCGCCGGTCGTGAGACGGGCGACTCCAGATCCGGCCCCCCGACGGTCCCCAGCGGACGTCGTCGGGGCTGCGGGAGTGATCGCGAAGGAGCTGGGAGCGGACGGCCTGGCTCAGGCACACGATCACGTCGCAGCCGGCGACCACGCGCCGCCACCACGGCGTGACGGGGGCGACCTGGTGGAAGACCACGACGAGGGGGGTCCGCAGCAGCCCGAGCGAGCGCAGCACGGCCAGCCCGGCGACGTGGAGCGGCTCGGCCGCCAGCAGCACGCCTCCGCCCGTTACCGCTCGGACGGCAGCGGCCTCGTCGCGCAGGTCGCCTGCCCGCATGCGGAGGCGGCGCGACACCGCACTCAGAGCTGCCGTCGAGTCGTGTGCAGTGCAGGCCACATCCATGCCGGCGCGACGGGCAGAGCGTACGTGCCCCGTAGAGGTGCTGTCCGGGGTACACACCCTCGCGCACCAGCTGCCCACGCCGACCGCCCAGGGCGTCGTAGTTGTTGCTGAAGACGACCCTCATCCGCGAGGGCCTCGGACCAGCGGGGCAAGGCGCGCCCGCACCTGACCGACGAGGTCGCGGCGCCGTGACCAGCAGAACGACGCCTGCTCGAGCGCAGGGAGTCCGCACCATGCCTTGCGCGTGCAGCCAGGCGCCGTGTCGTCGAAGGAAACGCCAGTTGTTGCGCCACGTCCAGTACTCGTACCGCAGGACCCCTGACCGGGCGCCACCGGTGAAGGTGCCGGCCTGCCAGCTGCAGGTCCGTGGCGGGCTGAGGACGACCCGGTGTCCTGCGCGGGCAGCAGCGGTGAAGAAGGACGTCTCCTCGCGCCAGGCGTTGCCCCGCAGTCCCTCGTCGTCTGCCGGACTTCGAGCACGACGTCCCGCCGGACCAGAGCGAGCGCGGGCAGGAAAGGGGTCTCGACGGGCCCGTCGGGAACCGTCCATGGCGGGCTCTGCACCCGGAGGGACAGCGCGTCGGAAACTGGCGTGCACGTTCCTCGGCCACGTGCTCCTCCGACACCCCGAACCAGGGGGCGCCGACGATCGCAGCGCCGGTGGCTTCGGCTTCCAGCGACGAGTTGCGGTACGCAGTCGGGGGGGAAACCGCAGTCGTCCTCCAGGTAGACGACCCAAGGCGTGCCCCGCTGCTGCTGCCCCCGTGTTCCGTGCGGCCGGCAGCCCCTTGTTGATCGGGTGGCGAACCACCACCAGTCTGGGGCCCGCCATCTCCGCAAGCACCTGGGCCGTCTCGTCCGTCGAGCCGTCGTCGACCACCAGCACTCGATCGACGCCGGTCAGAGCCAGCAGGCGAGGCAGGTTCTCGCGCAGGGCCGCTGCTCGCTGGTAGGTCGAGCAGGACCGCGGTCACGGCAGGGCTGGCGTCGTCCACGCGGCTCCTCGCGGCAGGTTCGAGCCCAGGTCTTTGCTCGGTCGAGAGTCTCATCGACCTGAGCGTTACCCTCGGGCGCGGACACGGTCGGACGGAGGACAGGGCGTGCGGACGGTCCTGGTGAGCGCCCAGGTGCACGCGCTCCCGCGCAGCGGGGGGACGGTGCGGACACTCCGCCTCGCCCAGGCGCTCGCCGCGAGGAGCGAGTTGCACCTGGTGTCCATCGCAGGCGTCGACGAGCCGAAGGCCTTGCAGGACGCCACCGGTGCCGTTCAGGTGCACGTCCACGCCGGCCGCAGTGGCGTGCCTGCGCGGCTGCTGGCCGCGGGACGTCTGTGGCCGCTCGGTACGGCTCGTGCATGGGACCCCGCCGCCGCCCGGGTCGTCGCCGGCCTTGCACGCAACGGGGCGGTCGTCGTGCTCGATCACCTGGACACGACGCCGTACGCGCCGCCCGCTCGTCACGTCCTGAGCTTGCACAACGCCGAGGCGGATCTCGGGCGCTGCGGACCTGTAAGGGGCTGGCGATCGGCCGAGCAGCAACTGGACGCTGTGGCCCGCCGACGGGCGGAGCGTCGAGCGGTGCGACGGCCTGGGGTCGTGCCGGTGGTGACCACGCAGCGGGACGCCGACCTCCTGGATGTGGCGTGCACCGTGGTGCCGAACGGTGCCGATCTGCCGCCCAGCGTGACGGCCGTCCCACAGCTCGGAACCCTGTTGTTCGTTGGTGCGCTGGACTACGCACCCAACGTGGAGGCCGTTGCCTGGTGGGTCGAGGAGATCGCCCCGCGACTTCCCGGCCGCGTCCTGACCGTCGTCGGACGAGCTGCGGACCAGTTGCCGACACGGCTCTCGTCGCACTCCTCCGTCGAGGTCCTCGGCGAGGTCCCGGTCGTGGCCCCGCACCTCGAGCGGGCCGCACTCGTGCTTGCGCCGTTGCGCAGCGGGGGGGGCTCGCGTCTCAAGGTCCTGGAGGCGCTCGGTGCCGGACGACCTGTGCTGGCCACGCCCAAGGGCATCGAGGGCCTGGACCTCGAGCCCGGGCGTGACGTGGTCGTCGCGTCGGGGCCGGCTGCCTTTGCTGCAGAGGTGGAGTGTCTGCTGGTCGACCGAGCGCGCCGACAGGCGCTCGCCGACGCCGGCAGGCAGGCGGTGCGGCGCTACGACTGGCGCGTGATCGGTCAGACGCTGACGACGGCGGTCCTGGGCGCGTGACACGGGTACTCGTCGTCACGAACGTGCTCGAGCCCCCGACGTGGGCGGTCTGGGAAGCGGCCGCCGGCGTCGTCGACCTGCACCTCGTGGCGAGCGCCCGAGTGCCGCCGCTCGAGGTGTTCCGCTCGGAGCCGGAGCAGCCGGCCTTCGCTCCGTCCACGCTGCTGCGGACCCGCGACCTGGCTGGCGGCCGCGGGCAGATCTGGTGGCACTACGACGGGCTCCGTCGGCTGGTGCGCCAGGTCCGACCCGACGTCGTGCACGTGCACGCCGAGTGCTGGTCCGTGGTGGCGGGACGGGCTCTGGGCCTGCCGGTACCGGTCGTGCTGCACGGAGCGGACAACCTGTTCCGGCACGGCAGGCGCGTCGAGGACGCTGTCCGGCTTCGACTGGCACGGCGCAACCTGAAGCGCACCAAGGCGCAGCTGTGGCTCCTGGAACGCCCGGGGCCTCGCCCTGGCCCGAGCAGCACGGGCTGCCAAGCAGCACGCCGGGCCTGGTCGTCCCCGCCGTGGTGCCGCCCCGCTGCCGCAGGCGGACGCTTCCCGACAACGGCCCCGGATCGGCTTCCTCGGCCGCCTCGATCACCAGAAGGGCATCAACCGCCTGCTCATCGACGGACCGCTGTCGGGCTGGTTTCCCGGTCGCCATCACAGACGCGACGCCGGGCGAGGGGGCGCTGCGTCGAGTGGCCGAAGGCCTCGGCGTCGACGTGGACTGGTCCGGCCTGTGCGCGCCGGGCGACGTGCCCGCCTACCTTGCGTCGATCGACGTCCTGGTCGTGCCAAGGAGCCGGACCCTCGAGCACGTCGTCGAGCAGTTCGGGCGCGTCGTGGTGGAGGCGATGTGGGCCGGCACGCCCGTCGTCGTCAGCGACAGCGGGGCGCTCCCTGAGGTGGTGGGTCGCTTCGGGGTCATCGTGCACGAGGAGGCGACGTCGAGGCGCTGGCGGCCGTCTTGAGGCACCTGCTGGAGCACCCCGAGGAGCGTCGTCTTCTGGCGAGCCAGGCGCGCGAGCAGGTAGCTCGCCCGGATCTCGCCCGGAGTCCTCGCCGAGCGATTGGCCCTCCTCTGGCGCCAGGTCAGCTCGAGCATCCCGACCCAGAGCGCTGACACTGCGCTGCCGCCACTCGTCCAGGCCGCTCTGCCCTCGCTCCGGTCCCCGTGGAGCAACGCAGTCAGGCGTTCGGCGAAGGCAGATTCGTCCTGCGGTGGCACCAACCAGGACGGCGGGAGGACACGTCGCGCAGGGACCCGCGTCGTAGGCCAGCACGCGCAGCCCGAGGCTCCGCGCCAGCACCACGCTGCCAGAGGCGCTCGCCGAGCGGTACGGAGCCAGCAGGACGTCGGCCGCGGCCAGGGCTGCCGCCCAGCTCGCTGTCCGGGAGGAGGCCGCTGCTCGGCTCGCGCACGACCAGCACTAGCGCAGAGATTTTTCGCGAGCGTTCCTGCGAGGTCTCCGCGTCCGGCAAAGGACAGCGTGCCAGCGCTCGCGGTCCGCGTCGGACAGCAGGCTCAGCAGCGCAGGCAGCCGGTCGATGCCCTTCTGCGGGTCGGAGGTGCCCGACCAGCACGAGCGCGTCGTGTCGCTCGCCTGTCGTGGAGAGACCTGAGCCGCCCAGCCGCAGAACGGCGGGTGCGGTACCTCGAGCGCGGTCCGGCCCGCGATGGCGCTGGCCTGGGTCGCTAGGACGGGGCCGTGCGTGAGCAGGCGGTGCGCTGCCCGCCACAGGAGTGAGCGGCCCAAGAGCTGCCGCCGAGACAGCAGACTCTTGGGCTCGGGGTCATGGGCGACGACCACGACCCGTCCGCCGAGCCGGGCGACGGCAGCGCGTACCGACTCGTCGTCGTTTCCAGGTCGCGAGTCGAGGCAAACGACGACGGTGCGTCGCTGGACGAGGGCGTTCCAGGCGACGACCAGCAGGCCGGCCAACTGCCGGAGCGCCTGTGTCGTTGCGGCTCCCCCGAAGTTGCAGGAACGCGCAGGGGCCAGCACCGCAACCCGTCGGGCCACCAAGCCCGTGTCGAGGACGGAGAAACGCGAGCACCCGTTGGGCTGTCCCGCGATGAGCAGGCCGACTTCTCGCCCATAGGGGTTGAGCCCGTCGACGTCGTACACCTTTACCTACCTCACCGTCTGGCACGTCGTCGGAGGGGCAGCTCGAGCAGGGCGCCGAGGGCTTCTTCCGTGTGTCGCAGCAGGTAGCGGGAGCGAGCGGCGGCGGCTTGGTGCGCAAGGCCCGTGTCGTCCCGGCCGAGAGCGGTGACAAGGGCGACGCCGGCGAGCGCCGCAGCCTCGGGGGTGGAGACGGCGGCGGCGTCTGCCCCCAGCTCGGGCAGGACGCCACCCCGAGGTGACCAGGAGCGGCCGACCGACGGCCAGCGCCTCCGTTCTGGAGCACGACGGGGGCTCCCTCGTAGCAGCGGGAGGGAACGACCGCGAGGCAACCTGTTTCAGCGCTCGCTACACGCTCATTCGCTGGCTGTCGGCCCCGCCACTCCACGCCAGTGCCAGATGCTGCTGCCGCGGCAGCGCGGGCACCGAGCGGCCCGTATTCCAGCAGTTCCAGGCCGCCAGTGCGCCGGCCGGGAGCCTGCCGCCGACCCGCTCCCAGGCGTCCAGCAGGAGGCCCGCGCCCTTCTCGTCGTCCAACCGTCCGACGAACACGGCGCCCCTGCCCAGCCGCACGGGGGGGAACCAGGATAGGCGACGGCCTGCGGCCGGAACGCCAGCCCGGTGTCGGGGGAAGCCAGCCCGGGGCAAGCCGGTAGCCCCATGAACTCCGTGCAGTCACCCGGTCGCGCTCCACCGACGCCCGCGTGCCCCGGTGCGCCGTGAGGGAAGGCGGCCATGACCGCAAGGCTGAGCGCGCAGACCCGGTAGCAGCCGTGCCACACCCCGGACAGCGGCGTCTTGCCCACGCATTCCTCGCACGGCCTGCCGTCGCGGTAGAGCGTGCCCTTCATGCAGCTGTGCCGATCAAATGTCGACCATCTGCACAACGAGGATGCCGGCGTTGTCGGGCCGAGTACCCCCGCGCCCGGGGGGCAGAAGGACCGGGTAGGGGTTGTGCAGGTGCAGCACGTCCGGTCGGTGATGAGCGATCAGGCGTGCGACGTCGCCGGACGCCACTTGAGGCTGCGGACCGCTGCGACGGAGAGCGCGGCTCGAGCCCAGGGGCCCAGCGCCCCGCCCTCGACTCGTCGCTGCTCCGCTGGTACTCGACCACCTCGTGGCCGCGCTTTCGCAGCAGCGCCACCCTCGGCGTCGACCACGACGTTCTCCCCAGAGGGGTTGCGCGAGACGTACCAGTTGGGGAGCGACGAGCACTCGCAGGCGGGTCACCGCCCGATCTGAGCACGCGCAGGCACGCGGTGGCTACGTCGCTGTGCCACCAGCAGGAAGAGGACGTTGCCGAGAGGTAGCAGCAGGCCAGCGGCGCCGAGGTTCGCAAGCCAGCCGGTACGGCAAGCACGAGCCCGGTCCCCTCGATCCCGAGGGGGACATCGTCTTCGTGCCGGCTATCCAGTGGAAGGACCACGCCGACGGGCGCGAAGCCGCCGGCGCAGACTACGCGAACTCGTCACCCACCACGTCCTGACCCAGGGGTGTGCCCAGGCCGACCCAGACGACGTCGGCCCCGCTGTCGATGAGCCGCTGCCTGGTCTCCAGGCGCTCGACCTCATTGAGCTCGCGGAAGGGCGGGCTCTCCTGTCCGACGACGACCGCGTCCGGGACGCGTCTCCTTCAGCTCCTCGACCAGGACAATGACGCGTTGCTCGGGGGACCCGCCGTAGAAGTAGTGAACGAAGGACCGGGAACCGCCGACGCCCTCACGCAGAGTCCAAACCTGGTCGACGACTGAGGAACAGCACGCGGGTGGCCGCCTGCACGTCGACGCCCAGGTCTCGGCGGACCCACACGAGCGGCGTGCCGTCCGGCAGGTTCGGCGCGCTGCGCTCGACGAGCGCTGGTAGTCGCTGCGACGCTCGGCGAGGGCGATCGTGTAGGCGTTGCACAGGTCGACGCGGAGCCGCTGGTTGAGCGCGAGCGCCGCAGAAGCAGGCGGACGGCGTCCTGCAGCGTGCAGCCGTCGATCCGCACGTTAGCAGCGGAAGCTGTCGAGGGGTACGAGCGCCGGCACGAGCTGCATGGGCGCGCTCGATGGCGTTTACCGGTGACCGTGGGGCAGCGGGCGAGAGTGAGCTGGGCCATCGGGACTCCTCCGGGCGCGGGTAGGCACACCCCAGATCGGCATCCGCTCTAGTCATCTTTAGCTATGAGGAGTCACTCAGAGTTAGTACGTGAGACGAGGCACGAAGCAGCCAGTGGGCGCCCGGTTGTGCTGGGAGGTGCTGCCTGCCAGCACATGGAGGTTCGTGTTATAGTGCGTGCGGCTACGCCAGGCACTGGCCACAGCTACCTGGCCCTCGTCGAGGCAGGCGGGAGCGTCGAGGTGACCGACCGGGGGCCGGCTCGTCGTCCGCCTCGTCCCGGCTCTCCCGTGGCGGGACCTGGTCGAGGCCGGGCTCGTCGTCGAGGGCACGGGTGACCTGCTCGACGTCGTACCCGCTGTCACAGCCGTGTCCGCCACCGCGGTCTTGTCCGCGCTCCGCGCTGACGAGCGGTGACCGTCTGCCTCGGCACCAGCGCCTTGGTGAAGCTACTTGGTGCGGAGGACGAGACGGAGACGCTCCGACCTACCTCGCTGCCGCTCCCGTCGTCGGGTGGCGAGCGCCTGCGCAGCGCGCGTCGCTCCGCTGACGGCGGCGGAGCGGCTGCTCGACGCGCTCGCCCTCGTCCGGCTCGACGCCGACTGCTGGACCTCGCCGGCACGCTCGGACCTCAGGTCCTGCGCAGCCTCGACGCCGTGCACTCTGGCCTGCGCAGTCCGCGTCGCTCCGCTGGCAGCGCTGGTCGCCCACGACGCGCGATGGCGGAGGCCGCCGCGATCCTCGGTCTAGTCGTGGTGGCGCCGAACTCGACCTCAGACCCGGACCGCGCCCGCCAGCACCACCTGGTCGCGCCCGTTGGCCTTGGCCTCGTAGACCGCCGCGTCCGCCCGCGCCAGCGTCGTCGACGGCGCGTCGCCCTGCCGGTGCGTCGCGATCCCCACCGAGAACGTCACCGGCCCGTCCCAGCGGTCCATGAGCCGCTGCACCACCACCTGCGCGGCCGCGGTCATGTCGACCGACGCGGCGCTCGGCAGCACCAGCGCGAACTCCTCCCCGCCGTAGCGGGCCGCGCAGTCGCCCTCGCGCACGCAGGACCGCAGCGCCTTGCCGAACGCGACGAGGACGTCGTCGCCGGCGGCGTGCCCGGCGGTGTCGTTGAGCCGCTTGAAGTGGTCGAGGTCGAGGAACACGACGGCGCCGCCGGGGCGCAGCCGGTCCAGGGCCTCGAGGAAGACCCGCCGGTTCGCCAGGCCGGTGAGGGCGTCGGTGGAGGCCTGGACCTCGAGCCGGCCGACCGAGCGCAGCCGCTCGAGCAGGGCGCCGGCCTGGTGCGACAGCAGCGAGACGACCTGCTGGCCGAACTGGTCCAGCGCCGTCTGCCGCTCGTCCCACCCGACGACGACGCACCCGAGGTAGCCGCCCTCCCCGGGGACCGGGATGAACAGCGCCGACGCGAAGCCCATCCGCGCCACCACCGAGCGGGCCAGCAGCGGCGACATCATCGCGTCCTCGACGAAGATCGCCCGGCCCTCCTGCAGGGCCAGGCCGATGCCGGAGCGGGCCGAGACGTCGACGACGAGCGAGCCGAGCGGCGCCTCCAGGCCGCGCTGCCCCCGGTTGGCGTAGAGCGTGGAGCCCGGCGCCGTCGCGACCATGACGATCGCGGCGTCGGGCAGCAGCAGCGTGTGCGCCAGCTCGGCGACGAGGTCGGCCGCGCTCGTCTCGGTCCCGGCCTCGTGCAGCGCCGTGACGGCCTGCAGCAGCGCCTGGGTCGACGACGACGCCGTCTCGGACCGGGCCGTGCTGACCGACAGCACCTCCCCGACCACCACCGACAGCAGGGCCGCGCCCACGAGGTCGACGGCGCTGGACGACGGCTCGCGGCCGGCCAGGGCCACCAGGGCGCTGCCGAACGTGACCGGCGCGAGGTAGAGCGAGGACCGCGGCGGCTGGGTCAGCCCGGCGTAGAGGGCGGCGAGGGCCCAGAACAGCAGGTAGTGGCTGGTCGCGCCCGCCCAGGCGCCGAGCGCCCCGCCGATGAGCACCTGGCCCCACACGTGCGGCAGCACCGTCGTCCACCGGGGGAACCGGGTCCACGGCAGCAGCAGCAGGACCAGCGAGGTGACCAGCGTGGTGGCCGCCGTCGCCCAGACCGCGGCGAGGTCGACGTCGTCGGGCAGGAAGCTGACGGTGCTGAGCATGGTGATGCCGGCCAGCAGGAACAGCACCGCCGCGAGCCGGCCTGCCGTCTGGCGGGGGTCGGCCGTGCGGTCCCACAGGCGTGCGTCTCGCCAGGTGGCGGAGCCGGGGGCACGGGTCACCCTCTGGTCTTCGGCCCTCGGGCGGCAGACCTGGACTGACGAGTTCGGGCCATCCCCGTGACCCGGTCGCGCCGCCTGGCCGCGCTCAGCGCAGGTCGACGGCCTCGAGCCCGGGCAGGAGCGAGGCGACCGCCGCCAGGTCGGCGTCGCGGTGCACCAGGACCGCGCCGTGCCGCAGGGCGACGACGGCGATGAGGCAGTCGAGCAGCCCGCGGACCGTCCGTCCGCCCCGTCGGGCCGCCCGGAGCACGGTCGCTGCGGCCGGGAGGTCCAGCTCCGGCACGAGGTCGAGCCGGGCCAGCCCGGCGACGAGCCGCTCCCGAGCCGCGAGCCCGGCCTCGTCCCGCGCACCGGCGAGCAGCTCCATCGCCACCGGGGGCGTGACGGCCAGCTGCGCGGGGTCCGCCAGGAGGTGGGCGACCCGTACACACGGCGTCAGGGACGCAGCGCCGCCTGGAACGCCGCCTGCAGCGCTCTCCCGACCGGCCCCGCCTGCACCGCCACGCCGTCCAGCGCCGTCACCGACACCACCCCGCGCACCGACGACAGCAGCACCACCTCGTCGGCCGCCCGGAGCTCCTCGACCGTCCCGCGCCGCACCTCCACCGGCCCGTCGTAGGCCGCGAGGGTCGCGTCGAGCGTCGTCCCGGGCAGGATCCCGACGTCGGCCGCGGGCGGGGTGACGACGACGCCGCCGGTCACCCACGCGCACGTCGACGTCGGACCCTCCAGCACCTCGCCGTCCGACGACGCGAACACGACGTCGTCCGCGCCCCGCGCCTGCGCCTCCCGCAGCGCCGCCATGTTCACGGCGTACGACGTCGACTTCACGCCGCCGAGCAGCCAGGCCGCCTCGGCACGCACGGCCGCGGGGACGCCCAGCGTCAGCACGACCGCGGTCACCGACGTCACCGGAGCGGGCAGGGGGGTGAGCAGCGCGTACGCCGTCCCGCCGCGGGTGACGACCAGGCGCAGGACGCCGTCGGGGTCGGGCCAGGCCGACAGCCCGAGCGCGACGACGTCCTCGAGGGACGGCACGTCCAGGGCCAGCCGTGAGCCGGAGACCCCCAGCCGGGCCAGGTGCGCCGCCAGGAAAGCGGCCCGTCCGTCGACGATCCGGAGCGTCTCGAAGACCGACTCCCCGCGCAGCACCCCGGCGTCGTCGGCGCGGAGCAGGGGGGCCCCGGGATCGGCGAGCACGGGACCGTCGGGACCGAGCACCACGAGGACTGTCACGGACCTAGTCTTGCCCCCATGGGTCGCACCGTGCCGGCAGTGGGGCACGACTGGCAGGCCGAGCTGCGTGCGCGCGGGTACCGGCTGACACCGCAGCGGCAGCTCGTCCTCGAGGCGGTCGGCACGCTCGGGCACGCCACGCCGGAGGAGATCGCCACGGCGGTCCGCGAGAAGGCGGCCGGCGTCAACATCTCCACCGTCTACCGGACCCTGGAGCTGCTCGAGGAGCTCGGGCTCGTCCAGCACGCGCACCTCGGGCACGGCAGCCCCACCTGGTCGGTCGCGGCCGAGGACGACCACCTGCACCTGGTGTGCCGCGACTGCGGCGGGGTGGAGGAGGTCGAGCGGTCCGCCGTCGTCGGGATCGCGGAGGAGCTGGAGCGTCGGCGCGGGTTCGTCGTCGACCTCGGGCACCTGACCGTCTTCGGCCGTTGTCGGGCTTGTGTCGGACCTGTCGGATAGCGTCCGGCTCACGGTCAGGCGACCGCGGCGGCGTCGGAGCGTCGTAGTCAGTGAGCGACCCCTGTCCGGGCCGCGCCCTCGAACAGGAGTCCCGTGAAGCTGCGCTCTCTGCCCCTGCTCGCCGGCCTGACGGCAGCCGCCGTCGGTGCCGGCGTGCTCCTCGCCACCTCGGCCTCGGCCGCCGGTCTGACGGTCAACCCGAACAGCGCCTTCAACACCGAGAGCAAGGCGCTGACGTTCATGTTCGCGCCGAACGCCAACGGGACGCCGTTCACCCCCGGCCGGACGGCGACGTTCACGCGGGTCGGCCAGCCGTCGTCCACCTTCACGGCGACCATCACGCCCGGGATGCCGAGCGGGTCGACCACCACCGGCACCTCCACCGTCGACTTCCGCGACGCCGGCGACGGCCTCGGTCTCGACGGCCCGATCGACGCCGGCACCTACGCCGTGACGACGACGAACGCCTTCATGCAGACCGTCGACTGCCCGTCCTGCTTCGTGGTCCAGGCGGACCCGAGCCTCGTCCTGACCGCCCTGTCGCCGAACGGCGTGCAGACGGGCTCGGGCGCCACCCCCGTCACCCTCTCCGGAGACTTCTTCGAGCGCGGCACGACGGTCGAGTTCCTCGTGCCGGGCACCAGCACCGTCGACCGCGGCATCACCGTGACGGCCCCCGCGGACGACAACGCGACGGTCGACGTCGACGAGAGCGCCGAGGGCATCACGACGAAGACCGCGCTCAAGCGCCGCGTCGCCGTCGCTCCCGGCACGGCCACCGGCGCCCGCGACGTCCGCGTCACCAACCTCAACGGCAAGACCACGACCCTGTCGCGCGGCTTCTTCGTCGACGGCGCCCCGCTGACCAGCACGAACCCGCCCGGCGGCAACAACGACCCCGCCGTCAGGCCGGCCCTGACCCGCGTGGTCTTCACCGGCTCCGGGCTCAGCCAGACCGGCACGCCGTTCCTGCAGTACACGGCCGAGCCGGGGTCCAGCACCCGCGAGGCCCTGACGATCCGCGGCACGCTGGTCTCGACGCCGACCGCCACCACGTACACGGCCGACTTCGACCTCCGCAACGCCGCGCCGGCTCGCTACCTGCCGGTCGTGCGCAACACCGACGGCAGCTCGAACTCCTGCGGCTGCACCTTCACCGTCGACCAGGCCCCGAGCCGGGTCACCACGGTGACCTCGCTGGACAGCGACACCGCGACCGCCGGCACCGACAAGAGCCAGGCCGTCGGCTCCACCAAGAGCTTCGTCGTCACCGGCACCGGGTTCGCCAAGGGCACCCGGGTCGACGTCAGCGGCGCCGGGGTCACCACCACGGCCGTCCAGCTGCTCAGCGACACCCAGCTCAAGGCCACCTTCTCGGTCGCCCCGGGCACGGCTGTCGGTGACCGGAACGTCACCGCCACGCGCACCGACGGCGTCGCCTCCCCGGTCTGCACGAACTGCTACACCGTGACCCCCGCAGCGCCGTCGCCCACGCCGTCGGCCACGCAGACGGTGGACACGCGGCCGGCGACCCCCACGGTGACGGTGTCCCCGTCGACCATCACGGCCTCGCAGAAGTCGGTCGTCAGCGGCACCGGCACGCCGGGCAGCACGATCGAGATCTTCGCGTACAGCCGGCCGAACACGCAGTACAAGAGCGTGCGCACCGGCGTCATCGACAGCGACGGCACCTACGCCTTCGAGGTCGGGCCGAGCGGCAACACCCGCCTGTACGCCCAGAGCACGCGCGGCGGCGTCACGGTCAGGAACCCCGAGACGGTGGTCCTGTCGGTCCGGACGTCGATCAACCTCAAGGTCGTCCGCACCGGCACCCGCACCTACCGCTTCACCGGCAGCACGCTGCCCAAGCGCCGGGGCCAGCTCGTCACCGTGTTCTACGAGAACAGCAGCGGGGCGAGGACGATCGCCAGCCGGGCGCGGGTCACCGAGCAGGGCACCTACAACGTGACGCGCACCTTCGGCGGCACGGGCACGTTCGTCCTGTTCACCGGCACCGGCCGGGACAACGACAACGAGGCCAACAACAGCAACCGCGTCCGGACGACGATCCGCTAGTCCGCGCCACGCGCCCGGGGCCTCCCGCCCCGGGCGCAGGCCACGGCCCGTCCCGGCCCCCGAGGAGCCGCATGACCCGCTCGTCCTCCGGCCGGCTGGCCGTCTCGCTCTCGACCGCGGCTGCCACCGTCGTCGCCGGTGTCGCCCTCCTGGCCGGCCCGGCGCAGGCCGACGCGACGACGGCGCTGCGACTGTCGTCCGTCGCGGGCGCGGCCGGCACCTGCCTGGTCGTCACCCTGCAGCCCGTCGACGCCCGGGGCGTGCAGGCCACCGACGCCGCGACGGCGACCGTGCGCCTGACCGAGCTGCCCGAGGGCCCGAGCCAGGACGTCGACTTCTGCACGACCCCCGAGACCACCCCGCCGGCCTCGGGAGCGACGTACACCAACGCCGGGACCGCCGTCGGGCCGCTGGCCACGCCGGGGAGCACGCAGTCCTACGCGCCCGGCCCGAGCGTCACCCCGAACCCGGCCCGCCCGGCGTCGGGCGGCAACCCCGACGTCGCCGCCGACGCTGCCGGGGCCGCCCCCAGCCAGACGCCGAACAGCAACAACCCCACCGGGGTCGACGTCGCCCAGTACGGCTACTCGGGCGGCGTGGTGCGCATCGGGGTCGCCGGGCTGACCGCTGGGGGCGCCCGGGTCGAGGCCTTCCTGGACCGCAACAGCAACGGCACGGCCGACACCGGCGAGCTGCTCACCGAGGGGCGGGCCACCTTCTCGAACGGCGGCCTCCCCGGCTCCGACGCCGCGGTCGAGGCCGTCCGGAGCCTGGACGCCGAGCCCGAGGCCGCCTCCGCCCAGCAGGGCGCGACGACCACGATCCCCGTGACGCTGCGCAACGGCTCGGGCGACGTCGTCGCCGGGGTGACGCCCCTGCTCCGCGTGGGGAGCGGGCCGAACGCCGCGCCGGCCGACCAGGTGCGGTCCGGGTGCGGGGAGAGCAGCAACGCCGGGGTCGCCACCTGCACGTTCGGCGGTACCAGGACCGGGACGGACACGCTGCAGGTCTGGGTGCAGCAGGCGGGCGGGACCGTCGGCCCGGACCCCTCCGAGCCGCAGGACGAGATCACCCGCACGACGACGCTGGCCCCGGTCGACGCCTCGCTCGCCCGCTTCGTCGAGCTGACGCCGTCGGCCGCGACGACCGTGTCCGGCCAGACCCGCAGCTTCCGCGCCACGGTCACCGCCGCGACCGGGGCAGCGGTGCGCCGGGCCGCCCTCACCGCGACGGAGGTCGGGCCCGGACAGCTCGCCGCGACCGCGCTCGTCACCGACGACACCGGCGTCGCGACCGCGACGGTGCTGACCACGGCCGGCGAGGCCGGGACGCAGATCGTCAAGGTCGCGCTCGACGAGCCGTCCAGGACGCAGTGCACGCAGGCCCGGGGCGCGGGTACCGGAGCGACCTCCGGTACGCCCGCCGGGACCTGCTCGGACTCCTCGACGCACACCGTCGCGGCGGCGCCGTCCCCGCCGCCCAGCACCGCGACCGCCACGGTCCGGCCGGTCGTGACGCTGGAGCGGAGCACGATCACCTCGCAGGAGGGGGTCGGCGTCCGGGCGACGACGTTCCCCGGAGCGATCGTCGAGCTCCACGCGTACAGCCGGCCCAGCACCCGGTACGTCGTGGTGCGGCGGGGGGTGGCGACCCAGGACGGGACGATCGGCTTCCAGGTCGGGCCGAGCGGCAACACCCGCCTGTTCGTCCGCACCACGCGCGTCGACGGCAGCGGCCGGCAGGACAGCGAGAGCGTCGTCCTGACGGTACGGACGTCGATCAACCTCAAGGTCGTCCGGACAGGGGTCCGCACCTACCGCTTCACGGGCAGCACGCTCCCCAAGCGGTCGGGCCAGCTCGTGACCGTCTTCTACTCGTCCGGGAGCGGCAGCCGGGTGATCGCCGCCCGTGCCCGGGTGTCGGCCAAGGGGACCTACGACGTCACCCGGAGGTTCTCCGGCGGCGGCACCGTCACCCTGTTCACCGCCACGGGCACCGACATCAACAACGCCGGCAACGAGAGCAACCGGCTCCGTGCCGTCCTCGGCTGAGCCACACTCAGCCCACCCCGAACCCCTGGAGAAGCCCGTGCGTCGTCCTCGCCTCGTGATCGGCCTGGTCGGAGCAGTCGTCGCTGCCACCGTCGCCGGGACCACCCTCAGCGCCTCGGCCGGCACGTCGGCCCTCGTCCCCGGTCTGCCCGTGGCCGAGGCGACGCCGTGCGCGGGCGTCGAGGTCCCGGTCGCGGGCACCTGTCTGGCACCGCCCGGCGGTGGCGGGGCGAGCGCCTCGCCGACGACGACCCCGAGCACGGGCGCCACCGGCAGCCCGACGACGAGCCCGTCCGCGAGTCCCTCGGCCACCGCGTGCCCGGGGCTGGAGGTCCCCGTCGACGGCACCTGCCTCGCCCCGCCCGGCGGTGGTGGTGGAGCGAGCGCCTCGCCCAGTGCCACGACGACGCCGCAGCCGTCCGGCAGCGCCAGCCCCACCACCAGCCCCGCGGCCTGCCCGATCCCCGTGCCGGGCGTCCCCTGCGTCGTCCCGGGCGGCGGCGGCAGCGCCTCGGCCACCCCGACGGCGAGCACGACGCCCAGCCCGAGCGGCCCCGCCCAGGCGGCCACCCCGACCGTCGACGTCACGCCCGCGACCATCACCGCGAAGCAGAAGTCGCTGGTCACCGGGACGGCCCAGCCCGGCGCCGCCGTCGAGCTCTACGCCTACAGCCGCCCCAGCACCGACTACGTCCTGGTGCGCAGCGGTGAGGCCGACGAGAACGGCGACTTCAGCTTCGAGGTCGGCCCGAGCGGCAACACCCGCCTCTACGTGCTCAGCGGCGGCGTCATGAGCGAGACGACCGTCCTCACCGTCCGCACCGACCTCAACCTCAAGGTCACCCGGACCGGCACCCGCACCTACCGCTTCACCGGCAGCACGCTGCCCAAGCGCAAGGGCCAGCTGGTCACGGTCTTCTACCAGCCGCCGGGCGGCAAGCGCGTCATCGCGAGCCGCGCCCGGGTCAGCTCCACGGGCACCTACAACGTGACCCGGACCTTCGGCAGCAACGCCACCTACGACCTGTTCACCGGCACCGGGGTCGACAACGACAACGCCGCCGGCACGAGCCCCAAGGTGCGCGTCCGGATCCGCTAGTCCTGCTCGTCGACGCGGCCTCCCGGCATGCCGGGGGGCCGCGCCGCGTTGGGCGGGTCGTGAGCCTCCTGTCGCGTCCCGGTGCCGTCCCCGCTGACCCGCCCGACGCCGGCGTCGCCGGGCACTACGGCGACCCCTACCGGGAGCAGCGGCTGCTGGAGGCGGGGGAGGCGCTGGTGGACCTGTCCCACCACGACGTCGTCCGCGTCGACGGGCCGGACCGGCTGACCTGGCTGCACTCCCTGCTGTCCCAGCACGTGCTGGGCCTGGGGCCCGAGCCCGTCGAGGGCCTGGTGCTCTCACCGCAGGGCCACGTCGAGCACCACCTCGTGCTGCAGGACGACGGCGAGACGACCTGGGTCGTGGTCGAGCCCGGCACCGGCCCCGCGCTGGTCGCGTTCCTGCAGAGGATGCAGTTCATGCTCCGCGTGACGGTGCAGCTCTCCCCTGAGCGGGTGTGGACGTCGCGCGGGCTCCTCGCCCCCGAGGACCTCGAGGCGTGGGAGGGGCCGGTCGCCGGGGTCCTGGCCTGGGAGGCCCTGCGGGTCGCCGCCCGGCGTCCCCGTCTCGGGCTCGACACCGACCACCGGACGCTGCCCCACGAGGTCGGCTGGCTGTCGGGGGCGGTGCACCTGGACAAGGGCTGCTACCGCGGGCAGGAGACGGTCGCCCGCGTGCACAACCTCGGGCGGCCGCCCCGCCGGCTCGTGCTGCTGCACCTGGACGGCAGCGACAGCGAGCTCCCCCCGCACGGTGCTCCCGTGCTGATGGGCGAGCGCGAGGTCGGGTTCGTCGGGACGGCGGCGCGGCACCACGAGCTCGGGCCCGTGGCGCTCGCGCTGGTCAAGCGGCAGGTCCCCGACGACGCCGAGCTGGTCGCCGGAGGCGTCGCGGCCGCAGTCGACCCGGCACCGGCCGACGACGCCCCGGTGTCGCCGGCGAGAGCTGCGGCAGCGGCGAGAGCCGGACTGCTCCGCTTCTGACGGGCGCGCGAGACCGCACTGCGTTGTCGCTTCGACTCCGAGGTGACCCGCAGGCTGTCCTCCTCCGTGGCGCCGGCCGCCGAGGGCGCTCTGCCTTCACCAGCTCACGAGGTCCGGCTGCACCCGGTCTGACGACCCGGCGCGCCTGCCGCTCAGCTGCGGCTGAAGAGGCCCTTGCGCTTCTTGCCCGCCGCTGCCGTGGCCGCCGACGAGGTCGGGCGGGTCGGTGCCTGGGAGGGCGGGCGGACCGGCGGGGGCGGCGGGGCGTCGTCGTCGAGGCCCAGCGACGAGAGCTCGCGGAGCAGCGAGGCGGTGTCGGTCTCCTCCGCGCCCCAGGGCTGCTGCCAGGGCTCGTCCTCGACCGCGGGCTCGACCTGGTCGGCTTCCGGCGTCTCGTCCGCCTGCACCTCGGGGGCGCTGTCGGCGGCGGCGCGGAGCTCGGCGAAGGCGGCGAAGGCCTGCTCGTGGTCGACGGGCGGGCCGACCGGCTGGGTGGAGGCGGCCAGCTCGTCGGCCTGCTGCTGGGCCAGGCGCTGCTGCTCCTCCGCGCGGGCACGCGCCTCTGCCTCGTCGGCGAGAGCCTGCGCCTCCGCACGGGCCTCGGCGAGGCGCTGGGCTTCGATCTGCTCGGCCGCAGCCTGGGCCTGAGCGCGGGCCTGCTCCTCGGCCTGGAGGCGGGCCTGCTCGTCCGCGGCGGCCTGGGCCTGAGCGCGGGCCTGCTCCTCGGCCCTGGAGACGGGCCTGCTCGTCCGCGGCGGCCTGGGCCTGGGCGCGGGCCTGCTCCTCGGCCTGGCGCTGGGCGGCGTCGGCCTGGAGGCGCTGCTGCTCGGCCTCGTGGCGGGCCTGCTCCTCGGCGAGCCGCTCCGCCTCGCGCTGGCGCTCCGCTTCGATGGCGACCCGCAGGGCCTCGGCCGCGCGGGCCTGCTCGACCCTCTCCGCCTCGAGCCGGGCGCGCTCCGCCGCCGCCTGCTCCGCCGCTGCCCTCTCGGCCTCGAGCCGTGCCTGCTCCTCGGCAGCGGCCTGCTCTGCGGCGACCCGCTCCGCGGAGATCCGCTCGGCCTCCGCCCGCGCCTGCTCCGCCGCGGCCCGCTCGGCCTCGAGCCGCGCCTGCTCCTGCGCCAGGGCCTGCTCGGCCGCCGCTCGCTCGGCCGCGACTCGTTCGGCCTCGAGACGCGCCTGCTCGGCCGCGGCCTGCTCGGCCGCGACTCGCTCAGCCTCGGCCCGTGCCTGCTCGGCTGCGGCCTGCTCGGCCTGGAGGCGTGCCTGCTCCTCGGCTGCGGCCTGCTCGGCCTGGAGGCGTGCCTGCTCCTCGACGGCGGCCTGCTCGGCCTGGAGGCGTGCCTGCTCCTCGGCGGCTGCCTGCTCGGCCTGGAGGCGTGCCTGCTCCTCGGCTGCGGCCTGCTCGGCCTCGAGGCGTGCCTGCTCCTCGGCGGCGGCCTGCTCGGCCTCGGCCCGTGCCTGCTCCTCGGCGGCGGTCTGCTCGGCCGCGACTCGCTCCGCCTCGGCCCGTGCCTGCTCGGATTCGAGCCGGGCCTGCTCCTCGGCCGCGTTCCGCTCCGCCTCGACGCGCTCAGCCTCGACGCGCTCAGCCTCGACGCGCTCAGCCTCGACCCGTGCCTGCTCCTCGGCGGCGGCCTGCTCCGCGGCGACTCGCTCCGCCTCGAGCCGGGCCTGCTCCTCGGCCGCGGCCTGCTCAGCCTCGACCCGCTCCGCCTCGACCCGCTCCGCCTCGACGCGCTCCGCCTCGACCCGCTCCGCTTCGGCAGCCGCCACCCGGGCCGCCTCGCGCGCCGCCTGCAGGTCCACGACCTCCGCGACGTGGTCCGCGTCCAGCGCAGCCTCGGCCTCCTGCTGCTGCGCGAGCCGGCCGGCCTCGAGGTCCGCCTGGGCGGCCGCGAGCTCGGCGGCGTCGCGGGACCGGCGCAGCCGGTCGCGCTCGGTCTTCTCCGCCCGGGCCTGCTCGGCGGCGAGCTGCTCGGGCGTCTTGACCGGCGTCCGGCGGGCGGGGACGACGAAGGCGTCCTCGCCGGACGGCCCCGGGCCGAGCAGGGCCGACAGGGCGGCCGACACCTGGTCGAGCGGGTCGGCCGGGGGCTCGCGGAGAGCGGAGGAGATCAGGGCGGCGACGTCGACGGGCTCGGCGGGGGCGGAGGGCGCGACGTCGGGGGTGGAGGGCGCGAAGGCGGCCGTCAGCCGGGAGGCGAGGTCACCGGGCAGGAAGGCGGGGGCGGGCTCCTCCACCGCGGAGGAGGGGTCGGACATCTCCACGAGCCCGGCGTCGACCAGCTCGTGGACGGTCTGGCCGGCCTCGTACAGCGTGAAGCCGCAGTCGCGGGAGAGCTCGGCCACGGTGCGGACGCCGTCGACCTTGCACAGCAGCGACCACGCGTCCGGACCGACGACGGTCTCGGAGGAGGCTCCGCCGGAGGCGGACAGCACGGGGACGGCGTCGGGACCGTCGACGACGGCGACGATCGAGGTCCAGGACGCGGTGCGGTGCGCGACGGCGGCCATCAGGGTCGGGACGTCGACGGGCGGCGCGACGTCCTCGCGGGTGCGCTCGTTGGGGCGGAAGCGCCAGGTGCCGGAGGTCCAGGAGACGAGGTCGCAGGTGGCGGCGAGGACCTGCTCGTGGACGAAGGCCTCCACGACCTCCTGGTCGACGTAGCCGAGGTGCACGAGCAGCTCGCCGAGGCGCCAGCCCTGGAGCTCGGTGCGCTGGGCCTCGAGGGCCTCGGCGAGCGCCTCGGGGGCGAGCGTGCCGGAGCTGACCAGGCGGGAGCCGAGCTGCGGGCGGCGTCCGGGCACGAGGACGGCGTAGACCGACCCGCCGCGCAGGTAGACCTTGGCCTCCTCGCCCACGGGGTCGAGCACGCGCAGGCAGCCGGTCGCGGCGCCGCCGGAGAGCTGGACGAGGGCGTCGGCGAGCGGCGTCACGGCGAGGTCGCCCTTGAGCACGTGCGACCTCCCTGTCGTCGTTGCGGCTGCACAGGGAGCCTCGGCAGCAGCGCGGCGCAGATTGAGCCGTTCGGCGTGTCGCACGTGTCTGACACGATGGAGGCGCTACCCCCCCTGCGCGACCGATCGAGGAGCAGCCCGTGACGCCCGAGCCCGTGAAGGGCACCCGCCGGATCGACCGGGTGCTGTCCGAGGACTACCTGTCCGGGCTGGGCGCGGCGCCGCTGGAGGACGTCCGCGGGCTGCGCGGCGAGGCCGAGCAGGAGGAGGTCGACCTGTCCTACCTGCGGCGCCTCATCCAGGGCCGCCTCGACGTCCTGCGGGCCGAGCTGAACCGGCGCGAGGGCAGCGGCAAGAACCTCGTCGAGGACCTCGCCGGCATCCTCGCCGACGAGCCCCGGGGCACCGCGCACGGCCTCGGTCGGCACAGCACGGTGGAGCCGAGCCGCGTCGACAGCCACCGCCGCTACGTCGAGGCCCTGGTCGCCGACATCGACCTGTCCGACGTCAGCGCCCGCACGCCCGACGACCTCGCCCACGCGATGCGCGTGCTGAGCGAGGAGGAGCAGAAGCTCTCGGGCAAGCGCCGCGAGGTCCAGAAGGTCATGGACGCGTGCAGCGCCGAGATCACCCGCCGCTACCGGGACGGCGAGGCCGACGTGTCGGCGCTGCTGTCCGAGGGTCCCGCCTGACCCTCCCCGTCCTCGCCGAGGTCGTCCGCTCGGGGTACGTCGAGGGCACCCACGCCGGCAGCGTCGTCGTCGTGCGCCCGGACGGGACGACGCCGCTGGCGCTCGGCGACCTGACGCGGCCGGTGTTCCCGCGCTCGTCGAACAAGCCGCTGCAGGCGGTCGGGATGCTGCGGGCCGGCTGGGTGCCGGGGACGGCGGAGGAGCTGGCGCTCGCGACGGCGTCGCACAGCGGCGAGCCGGCCCACCTCGAGGTGGTGCGGGGCATGCTCCGCGACGTCGGGGAGGCCGCGCTCGGCTGCCCCGCGATGCTGCCCCTCGACGACGACGTCGCCGCCCGGCTCCTCGCCGAGGGCGGGTCGGCGTCGGCGCTGACGATGAACTGCTCGGGCAAGCACGCGGCGATGCTGCAGACCTGCGCCCAGCTCGGGTGGCCCACCGAGGGCTACCTGGACGACGACCACCCGCTGCAGGTCCTGCTCCGCGAGGCCGTGGGGGAGCTCGCCGGCGAGCCGGTCCGGCACGTGGCGGTCGACGGGTGCGGCGCCCCGCAGCACGCCCTGACCCTGCCGGGCCTGGCCCGGGCGTTCCTGCGGCTCGTCGAGGCCGAGGAGGGGACGCCCGAGCGCCGGGTCGCGGACGTCATGCGCACGCACCCGGACCTCGTCGGCGGGACCGGGCGCGACGTCACGGCGGTCATGCGCGCGGTGCCCGGCCTGCTGGCCAAGGACGGCGCCGAGGGCGTCTACGCGGTGGCGGTCCCGGGGGTCGGGGCGGTCGCGCTCAAGGTCGAGGACGGAGCGGCGCGCGCCCGGATGCCCGTGCTCGCGGCGGCGCTGCGCGTGCTCGGGGTCGACGTCGGCGCGGTGGCCGAGGTGCCGGTGCTGGGCGGCGGCCGGGTGGTCGGCGAGGTGCGGGCGTCGGGGCTGCTGACGGAGCAGGTGACAGCGGCCCTGTGACGGGGCACCCGGGCGTCGTGCTGCTCGCCCACGGCGGAGGTGCGCCCGAGGCGCTGAGCGTCGGGGTGCCGCTGCTCGTGGTGGTCGGCCTGGTCCTGCTGGAACGGCGGGCCCGGCGCAAGGCACGCGAGGACGATGACGCCGAGCGGTAGGCCCTTGCATGTGACATCGATGAGTGTCATGGTGGCGGCATGACGACGCTGCTGGCTGCCGCCACCGAGGCCACCGCCGAGAAGCCCGCCGGAGGGGCCGCCCTCGGGGAGGTCGTCCTGGCCGGGGCCATCGGGACCGCCCTGACCGTCACGCTGCTGGCGGTCGTGTACCTGCACCGGTCCGGCCGCACCACCTTCCTGCAGCGGGCCGCCGACGGCACCGGCAAGGCGCTCGGGGCCCCCGGCTGGGTCGCCCTGCCGACCGTCTTCACGACCGTCTCGCTGCTGACGGCCCTGCTCGGCATGTACTGGGACATCAGCCTGCACATCGACCAGGGTCGCGACTCCGGTCCGCTGGCCAACCCGGCGCACTACCTGATCCTGTTCGGCCTGTTCGGCATCTTCGCCGGCGGCGTCCTGGCGATCAGCCTCCCGCTCGGCGGCGAGAAGCCCGGGCCGGCGTCGGTGCGCGTGACCGAGGGCTGGTACGCCCCGGTCGGGGGCCTGCTGCTCGCCGGCGCGGGCGCGTACGCGCTGCTCGGCTTCCCCCTCGACGACGTCTGGCACCGCCTGTTCGGCCAGGACGTCACGCTGTGGGGCCCGACCCACCTCATGCTCATCGGCGGGGCCGGCCTGTCGCTGGTCGGGATGCTCGTCCTCGAGAAGGAGGGCGGCGCGGGCCAGGAGCTCGAGCCGAACAGGATCAGGGAGTTCGTGCGGCGCGCCTTCGCCATGGGCGGCCTGCTGATCGGCCTGTCGGTCTTCCAGGGCGAGTTCGACTTCGGCGTCCCGCAGTTCCGCCTCGTGCTGCAGCCCGCCCTCATCGCGGCCGCCGCCGGCGTCGCCCTCGTCGCCGCCCGGCTCTGGACGGGCAAGGGCGGGGCGCTCGCCGCGGCCGCCTTCTTCGTCGTCGTCCACGGCCTGATCAGCATCGCCGTCGGGTTCGGCTGGGACGAGGTCACGCCCCGGTTCCCGCTCTACCTGGGCAGCGCGGTGCTCGTCGAGCTCGTCGCCGCCCGGCTGGTCGCCCGGCCGCTGCTGTTCGGCGCCGTCGCCGGCGCGGTCGTCGGCACCCTCGGCACGGGCATCGAGGGCCTCTGGTCGCAGGTGTTCATGACCCTGCCCTGGGGCTCGGACATCGCCGTCGAGGGCACGCTCATGGCCCTGGTCTCCGGCGTCGCGGGCGGGCTCATCGGCGCGCTGCTCGCGCTCGGCCTCGAGGGCGAGCTGCCCGCCGCCCGCACCTCGCGCCTGCTGTACGCCGGGAGCCTCGCGGCCATCGCCCTCGTCGTCGGCAACGGCGTGCTCGCCACCGTGCCGAAGGGCGTGCAGGTCCAGATGGCCCTCACCGAGGCCGGCACCCGCGACGGCATCCGCTACGTCGACGCCGCCGTCACCCTCCCGGCCCGCTACGCCGACGACCCGAGCTGGGTGCAGATCACCGCCTGGCAGGGCGGCAGCAAGCTCGTCGTCGACCGGCTGGAGCGCACCGGCCCCGACACCTGGCGCACCACCGAGCCGGTCCCGGTCAGCGGGCCCGACTTCAAGACCCTGCTGCGCGTGCACGACGGGCGCGACCTGTCCGCCCTCCCGGTCTGGCTCCCGGCCGACAGCGCCATCGGCGTCGGGGAGGTGGCGGCGCCCGCGGCGTTCACCCGCGCCCTCCGGCCCGAGATCGAGATCCTGCAGCGCGAGCGCAACCTCGACGTGCCGTCCTGGCTGTGGGGCGCCTCGAGCCTCGTCGTCGCGCTCTGCAGCCTCGCCCTCGTCGCCGCCCTGGCCTGGGGCGTCGAGCGGGTCTCCCGCGGCGGCCCGGCCCCGCGCACGCCCCGCGGCACGAAGGCCCCCCGGACCGCGCTGCGGCCCAGCACCGCATGACGACGCCGTACGCCGACCTGCTGGCGCACCACGCGCTGGTCGAGGCCCTGCCGGCCGTGATCCCGATGGTCGTCCTGGTCGGGGTGTTCGTGGGCATCGTCGTCGCCGACCGCCGCAAGCACCGGGGCGGGGCGGGAGCGGACGCCGAGTCGCCGGACGGGGCCGACTCCACCCGGTGAGCACCCCGGACGACCTCCCCGCGGGGGAGATGACGATCGACCAGCTGGCCGCCCGCACCGGCCTGACGGTCCGGAACCTGCGGGCCTACGCCGCCCGCGGCCTGCTGCCCGCGCCGCGGCTGGTCGGACGGACCGGCTGGTACGGCGAGGAGCACGTCGACCGGCTCGCCCTCGTGCGGGAGATGCTCGCCGAGGGCTACACGCTGGCCAAGATCGAGCAGACCCTCGCCGGCCGCGCGGGGGGCGGCAGCGGGGCGGCCCTGGCCCTGCACCGGACCCTGATGGCGCCCTGGCTGCCGGACACCCCGGAGGAGACCGACCTGCGGACCCTGGCGGCCCGGGCCGGCGTCGGGACCGAGCCGGGCGTGATCGACCAGCTCGTGCAGATGGGCGCCGTCGAGCGGCTCGCCGACGACCGGCTGCGCGTCCTGGACCCCACCCTGCTCGCCGCCGGGCCTCCAGGTGGTGCGCCTCGGCATCCCGCCGGTCGCCGTCGTCGACGCCCAGCAGCAGGTGGTCGAGCTGGTGGAGCGGGCCGCGGAGCTCTACGTCGGGATGTTCCGCGACACCCTCTGGCGCGACTTCGCCGACCGCGGCGCGCCCGAGGACGAGTGGGGCCGGATGCAGGCGCTGATGGAGAGCCTGCAGCCGGTGGCGGCGCAGGCCCTGCTGGCGAGCTTCCGCACGGCGATGGCGTCGGCGATCGCGGCGTCGCTCGCCGACGAGATCGCCGGCCTGGACCTGCCGGCGGGCGACTAGCTCGCGAGCTGGGCGACGAGCCGGCGCAGGTAGGAGGAGCGGGCCTCCGACAGCGCGTACGGCGCGGCCTCGGTCAGCAGCAGGCCCTGGCGGGAGAGCCGGTCGGCCTCGTCGACGGCGCGGGCGAACCGCCGGACGGTGTCGGCGTCGACGCGGGTCACGCGCAGGACGACGTCGACCCGCTCCTGCCCGTCGAGCACGGCACGCGACAGCTGGCGCTTGACCTCCGCTCGGAGCGCCTCGACACCCGTCGCCGCCTGGACGACGCGCTCGGCGACGAGGCGGAGATCGGCGGGGGCGTCGTCGCTCGGTGCCACCAGGGCGAGCTCGCGCAGGAGGGCCTCGACGTGCGCCTCGCACCGGGCGGTCAGCGCGGTGTCGAGCTCGGTGAGGACGACCTTGACGACCTCCTGCGCGGGGTCGTCGAGGTCCTCGCCCCAGGAGGTGAGCAGGTCGTCGAGGTCGTAGGACGGCTCCGGCTGCTCGCCGGCGTCGAACTCGATCCAGACCGCCTTGCCGCCGTCCGCTCCGGGCTCCACGCCCCACCGGTCGGCGAGGCTGACCACGAGGAGCAGCCCGCGGCCGGTGACCGCCGCCGGGTCGAGCATCGTGAACGACGGCGAGAGCGGGCTGGCGTCGTGGACCTCGAGGCGCACGCGCAGGTCGTCAGAGACCACCCGCAGGCTGATCGGCTCGTGACCGTGCAGGACGGCGTTGGTGACCAGCTCCGACACCGCGACCTGGACGTCGTCCAGGCGCGGCTCGTGGACGGTGCCGCCGAGGGCCTGGCGGACGGCGCGGCGTGCGTCGGACGCGGCGCGGGGCAGGGGCGCCAGCGGCAGCACGACGACCTGACCGGTCTCCTGCCCGTGCGTCCCGCTCACCGCTGCTCCCCGTCGTCTCGGACTGCCCCTCTTCTTGCCCGACCGACGGGCCCCGGAACCGTGCAGCCGGTCACCTCTGCGGGAGCGCCCGGGCCGCGCGGACGGCCTCGTCGTCGAACATGCGGTACCTCCGGCCGAAGCGCTCCACCGACTCCACGACCACGCGGTCCGCGCCCACGAGCTGCCGGACGACGGTCGGCATCGAGCTGTCGTGCAGGCCCGGCCAGAAGAACAGCGCCTCCTCGAAGAGCGGGGCCAGCTGCTCGACGGCGGTGTCGTCGAAGCTGTCGCCCACGAAGACGGTGCGGCCGGGCAGGACCCGGGCCCCTGGGGACGCCATAGCGCGGGTGTGCCGGGCCGGCTGCCCCATGCCGATGTCGAGCCGCGGGAGCTCCTGCACCCGCACGCCCGGGTTGACCAGCTGCAGGCCGTCGGCCTCCTCGGCGTCGGGGCGGCCGAGCACCCGGGCGAGGTCGCCGTCGCGGCGCCAGGTGGCGGGCCGGGTCTGCAGCCGCCGGGCGAGGGCGGGGTCGAGCCGCCGGGCGAGCTCACGGCCGTAGACGGCCCCGCCGGTGGGGGTCCAGTGGGTGTCCTTGCGCCAGTAGACCTGCACCCCGCGGCCGGCGTCGCGCAGGGCGGGCCGGAGGTCGAGGAAGTCGGGCCCGGCCGTGAGCCCGGCCCAGAGCGCCGTCCGGGAGGCCGCGGCGCAGGGGCGCTCCGGCACCGCGTCGGGCAGGTGCGGCACGACGCTCGACTTGTCCGGGCCCAGGACGACGAGGGCCTCGCGCCCGCTGCGCCGCAGGGCGCCCGCCAGGGCGGTGGCGTTGCCGGCGGCGTGCCGGGCCAGGGCGCGGTCCTGGCAGGCGACGGTCCAGTCCTGGGAGATGAACAGGTAGCGGTCCGAGCCCTCGACCACCCGCCCCCCGCCCGCCGCCTCGCTGGGGGACGGGGCGACGAGCGCCACGGCGAGCCCGAGCACGACGGCGGTTCCGCGCAGCCAGGGCGTCATGCGCCGAACCTACCGAGCCGGGCCTGTGGGGGAGGTCACCCGCGAGTGCTAGCAGAAGCGCTTGCAGGAGTTAGCACGGGGGCATAGCGTCCTCGTCACCACCTCGACGGCAGCGCGGAAGGAGTCCCGGCATGGCAGGCATCCCCGTCCGTCACCTCGGCGACTACATCCGTGAGCAGCGGGCCAGCAGCCAGATCTCGCTGCGCCAGCTCGCCGCCCTCGCCGGTGTGAGCAACCCCTACCTCAGCCAGATCGAGCGGGGTCTGCGCAAGCCCAGCGCCGAGATCCTGCAGCAGATCGCCAAGGGCCTGCGCATCTCGGCCGAGGCGCTCTACGTGCAGGCCGGGATCCTCGACCACCGGGAGAGCAGCGGCGTCGTCGACGCCCTGCTGGCGGACGAGGGCCTCAACGAGCGGCAGAAGCAGGTGCTGCTCGAGATCTACGACAGCTTCCGCAAGGAGAACGCCGCCCTGACGCTCTCCGAGCAGGCCGCCGCGACCCTCGCGGAGGCCGAGCCGGGAGTCGCCGACCGACCGGTCGCGACCCCCTCCCCGGCCGCCCCTGCCAAGGCGCGGCGCAGCACCAAGAAGACCACCGACAGCACCACCCCGACCGCCCCTGGAGGCACCTCATGACCGTCACCACCGACGTCAAGAAGACCGGCGACACCGTCACCGGCCGCTTCACCATCAAGAACCTCCCGACCGTCTCGCTCGACGAGGTCAAGAAGCCGGCCTTCGCCGTCGCGGGTCTCGCCGACCTCGCGATCGAGCAGGTCAAGGAGGTCCCCGCGGACGTCCAGGCGCAGGTCACCAAGGCGCAGGCCCGCCTCGCCGAGGTCCCGACCGTCGTCAAGACCCTCCCGACCCAGGTCAAGGGCCTGCGCGGCGAGGTCGAGACCCGCGTCGCCAAGGCGACCGAGCAGGCCACCGACCTCTACGCGAAGCTGGCCGTCCGCGGCGAGCGCCTCGTGACCCAGATCCGGCGCCAGCCGGCCACCGAGGCCGCCATCGCCGAGGGCAAGGAGGCCGTGAAGAAGGCCGAGGCCGCCGCGACCGCCGCGAAGAAGTCCGTCAAGGCCGGCGAGAAGGCCGTCGAGGACGCCGCCGCCAAGATCGGCTAGTACGCCCCCTCCCGCAGTCCGCGCGACCCCCGGTGCCCTCGAGGCCCGGGGGTCGCGCGCTGTCCGGGGGCTCCCGGCAGACTGGAGGGGTGACCCTCCTGGACCCGTCGTCGCTGCTGCTGTTCGTGCTGGACCTCGGGCTGCTGGTGCTCGCGGTCTGCGCCTTCGTCGACTGCCTGCGCCAGTCCGCGCCCGCCTTCCCGGCGGCGGGCAAGCTCACCAAGCCGGCCTGGCTCGGCATCACCGGCGTCGTCGGTGCTGGCCTGCCTGCTCGGCGTCGGCGTGCTCGGCCTGGTCGGCGCCGTCGTCGCGGTCGCCTGCATCGTGTACCTCGTCGACGTGAAGCCCGCCGTGCGCGGCATGCGCCCGGGCAGCGGCCCCTACGGGTGACCCCGCTCGTCACCGGCACGCGGCCTGCCGGTCACCGTCGTCGCGCACGGGCTCGGGGCCTCCTCGGCCGAGACGCGCCCGCTGGTCGGCGGGGTCCCGGGCACCCGGGTCTTCCCGGTGGCCCGCGGCCACGGCGGCGTCCCGGCCGGCCCGCGCCTCGACTACGACGTCCTGGGCCGCGACCTCGAGCAGGTCGCCGACGACGCCGGCGCCACGCAGGCGCTCGGGGTGTCGATGGGGGCAGGCGCGCTGCTGTCGCTGCTGGCCCGCCGGCCGGACCGGTTCGCGCGGGTCGTGCTGCTGCTGCCCGCGGCCCTGGACCGGCCGCGCGACGACGCCGCCGTCCGCAGCCGGGTCGCGCTCGCCGACGCCCTCGACGCCGGGGACGCGGAGACCGCCGCCGCCCTGGTGGCCGAGGAGCTGCCCGCCGACCTGCACGACGTCCCGGGCGTGCGGCAGTACCTCGCCGCCCGGGCCGCGCACCTGGCGGCGTCGCCCGGGTTCTCCGACGTCGTGCGCGCGCTGCCCGACGCCGTCCCGGTGGCCGACCGCTCGGTGCTGGGCGCCGTCACGGCCGAGGTACTGCTGCTGGCCCAGGAGGGCGACCCGCTGCACCCCGCCCAGGTCGCCCGAGACCTCGCCGCCGTCCTGCCGCGCGCCCGGCTCGTGGTGTTCGACCGGCCGGGCGCGGTGGTGCGGGAGCGGACCCGGCTGCGGGTCCTGGTGGGCGAGTTACTGAGCGGTCCGTAGCCGCCTCTTCACGGTCCGTCGAGGGCCTCACCCGAACGGGTCATGCAAATCGGACGCGACCTGACGACGGCGCCTGACGAGACGGACCCGCGATGACCATCGTGTCCGCCAGGCGTCTGCCCGAGAGTCGGCGACGACGACGACGGCCTCGTCGCAGGTGCGCACCCAGCGCCCACGAGCCGCGTCCCCCTGGAGGACCTCATGAGCCGCACCCTGATCCGCAGGTCGCGCGCCGCCACCGCCGTGCTCGGCCTTGCCGGAATGCTCGCCGCGACCGCACTCGGCAGCGCCGCCTCCGCCGGAGGCACCCTGCCGGACGCCGGCAACCTGTCGAGCAAGGTGACCGGGCAGCTCAGCTCGAAGCCGATCCCCGCGGTGTGGACGCTGGCGCAGACGTTCGTGGCGGAGCACTCCGGCCGCGTCGCTGCCGCCACCGCGGTGCTGTCGACCGTGAACGCCACCTGCGTGGTCCGTTACCGGATCACGGACGTGACGGCCAGCGGGAAGCCGAAGACCGACCTCGGAGCCACCGGCTACAGCTCCGTCTCCGGCGACCAGGTCGTCAAGCGGCTGACGTTCGCGGACGCCGACGCGCCGTCGGTGGTCGCGGGGACGAAGTACGGACTGCTCGTGCAGGTCGAGCAGCAGGCAGGCAACGGTCAGTGCGCGTCTACCAACCTCAGCTGGGCGACGACGTCGACGGACTACGCCAGTGGCGCGTCCTACAACATCTACCCGGTCGACATCATCGAGGGCTGGGAGGGGCCGCGTGAGGACGCGGTCTTCGGTGTCGAGGTCACCGTGCCCGACCCGGTGGTCACCGCCCCCCTCAACGTGCAGGGCGGTGAGATCGGCTTCGGCGCCGCTCCTGGCGCACCGACGATCAGCGGCGTCACGCTCGACGGCGGCAACAAGACCGCGACCGGCAGCCTCCCGCTGCTCGTCAGCGACGCGCGCGGCACCGGCGCCGGCTGGAACGTGCAGATCGCCGCGACGCCGTTCACCAACAGCGCTGGCAAGGCGCTGCCGGGCTCGGCCGTCACCTTCACCTCCCCGGCTGCAGGCGTCTGCGCGGCCGGCGTCGACTGCGCCCCGGCGGTGAACAGCACGCTCACGGGTATCCTGGGTGCCTCCGCGACGAGGGTGTTCGCCGCTGCCGCGGACAGCGGGATGGGCAACCAGACCATCACACCCGGCTTCTCGATCGCCCTGCCGGCAAAGGCCTACAAGGGCAACTACTCGTCCACCTGGGTCGTCTCCCTGGTGACCGGGCCCTGACAGGAGCACTGCTCTGACCCGCACTGCCTGCACGCTGCTCGCGGCGTCGCTCGTCCTCCTCGGGACGGGCGGCGCCGCAGCCGTGGGACAGACACCCGGAGGCGGCATCAGCCTGTCGCCTGAGCGCCCGACCTCCGAGCTGGGGGCCGAGAGCTCCTACTTCACCTGGTCCACCGCGCCCGGAAGCCGGCTGGCCAACGGTGTCGTGGTCACCAACGGCGAGAGCCGGGACGCCACCTACGCGGTCTCCGCCGTGGACGCCGTCACCGCCGACGCCTCCGGAGCGTCCTACCGCGACGCGGGCGCCCCGTCGTCCGACGCGGCGGACTGGATCCGCCTGGGCTCCTCCCGGGTCACCGTGCCCTCCGGCGGCCGGGTGGTCGTCCCCTTCACAGTCCAGGTCCCGGCCGGCGCGACGCCGGGTGACCACCTGGCCGGGCTCGCGTTCCAGGACGTCCAGGGATCGGCCGGCAGTGCCGGACCCCTCCAGGTCACCACGGTCGGCCGCTCGGTCATCGGGGCGCTCGTTCGGGTCGCCGGGCCGGCCCCGACAGCCCTCGCCGTCCGGGGCGCGGCGTTGGAGCCGCTCGCCGGCACGGGCAGTCCGGTCGTCGTCGTCGGCCTCGACAACACCGGCCGGCGGCTGGCCCGCCCGCAGATGACGGTGCGCGTCCAGCGAGCCGGCTACGACCGGACCGAGCGGCGCGCGCTGGACACCCTGCTGCCCGGCGACCCCCTGCACTACCCGGTCCGCTGGCCCGAGGCGCTGGTGCCGGGGTCGTACCGGATCACGGTCGGGCTCACGGCGGCGGGCCTGACGCCGGTCAGCTTCTCGGGCGAAGCCACGCTGGCCCCGCCCGGGCAGGGACAGGCCGGCGCTGCCGGTCAGGGCGTCCAGGCGGACGGGGTCCGCTCGGGCTCGAGTGGTGTGTCGAAGACCTTCGTGCTCGTGGTCGCGGCCGCGAGCGTGGCCGTGGTGCTGCTGGTGGCCGGGCTGGTGCTGGTGGTGCTGCGGCGGCGTCCCGCGCCGTCCTAGTGGCGCCCGGCTGTCAGTGGCCCTGCGGCGGGTGGAGCATCTCGGGGGCGGTGTCGCCCACCGGCTCCTGCCCGGCGTGGACGAACACGAGGGCGTCGGTGTCGTTGCCCGGCACGTGCTGGGTCTCGCCGTTCGCCTCGTAGACGTCGATGAGGCCGGGGGCGACCGAGGCGGCGAGCAGCCGGCGCACGCCGTCGGCCACGGTCGTCGACTCGCCGTCGCGGCTGCCGCCGCGCAGCAGGACCAGGTCGTCAGCCACGGGGGAGCTCCTGTCGGATCGTCATGCGGGGACGAGTACCCCGCCAGTACGCCGGGATGTGTCCGGCTCTGCCCCGTTCTGCGCGTCACCCGCTGGGGTGAGAGTCGTGGCTGCCCGTGTCTCCCCCGGCCGGGCCTCGTTGCTCCGGGTGTCGCCGCACACCGCAGCAGCACCACCGACCCGAGGGACTCCGACATGACCCGCATCGCCTCCGTCCAGACCGAGCTCGAGCTCCGCCTCGTCGTCCCCGGCGGTCCCTCGCTCCCCGTGCTCGCCGGCCTGCGCTACGAGTCGGCCGACCCGTGGGCCGTCCGCGTCGCCTTCCAGACCGGCGCCGACGGCGACGGCACCGTCGAGTGGATGTTCGCCCGGCAGCTGCTCACCGACGGCGTCGCCACGACGGTCGGCGAGGGCGACGTCCGCGTGTGGCCGTCCGCCTCCGGTGGCGCCCGCGTCGTCAACCTGGCGATGGCCTCCCCCTCCGGCTCGGCCCTGTTCGAGATCGACCGCGACGCCCTCGTCGAGTTCCTCCAGCAGACCTACCTCGCGGTGCCGACGGGCTCCGAGGAGGAGGTCGTCGACCTCGACGCCGAGCTCGCCCTGCTGCTGTCCGAGTAGTCCCCGCACCCCGTCAGGAGAGGCCGTCCCCGCTGCGGGGGACGGCCTCTCCTGCTGTCCGGACCCGTTCCCAGGGGACGGTGAGCTCCCCGAACCGGGCCCGGCGCGCGTCGACGCCGTCCAGGAGCCCGCAGGCCGCCACCCACCGCTGACGCGGCCCGTACGTCGCGAACGGGGCGGACCGGTCCCAGGCGTCGTCCAGCTGCGCCAGGAGCGCGTGCACGGGCTCGCCGGGGACGTTGTGGTGGATGAGGGCCTTCGGCAGCCGCTCGGCCAGCGACGACGGCCGGTCCAGGGTCGGCAGGTGCGCGGCCAGGGTCAGCGTCTGCGGCCCGTCGGCGGTGAGGGCCACCCAGGCGGCGCGCCGCCCCAGCTCGTCGCAGGTGCCCTCCACCAGCAGGCCTCCGGGGGCGAGCCCGGCCAGCAGGGTCTGCCAGGCCTCTGCGGCGGCGGCCTCGTCGTACTGGCGCAGGACGTTCAGCGCCCGGACGACGACGGGACGCAGCCCGGCCAGCTCGAAGCCGCCCCGCCGGAACGACAGGCCGGGCCGGGTCGCGTGCTGCGCGTCGGCCACCCGCGACGGGTCGATCTCCAGGCCCACCACCTCGACGTCGGGCCGGACCGCCGACAGCCGCTCCCGCAGCTCGACCGCCGTGACGGGGGTGGCGCCGTACCCGAGGTCGACCACCAGCGGCGTCTCCGCGCTGCGCAGGAGCTCCCCGTGGACCGCGGCCAGCCACCGGTCGACCCGCCGCAGCCGGTTCGGCGCCGTCGTCCCGCGGGTGGGCAGGCCCAGGGTGCGGGCGCGGCCGGCCGCGTAGCGCTTGGGGCTCACGCGGAACCGTTGATCAACGGAGCCTGGGACAGCGCCCGGCGTGCGGATCGCTGTTCGAGCATCCGTCGATCATGACGCCGGGCACCTACCGGCGGTCGACCTTGTAGGACGCCGCCTGCTGCTGCGGCGTCAGCTGGACGAGGTCGATGTTCACGTGGGCCGGCCGGGACGCGACCCAGACGATGGCGTCGGCGACGTCGTCGGCGGTCAGGGCGTCGACGCCGGCGTAGACCGCGTCGGCCTTCTCCCGGTCACCGGCGAACCGGGTGAGGCTGAACTCCTCGGTCTGCACCATCCCGGGCGCGACCTCGCTGACGCGGACCCCGTAGGACACCGTCTCGAGCCGCAGCACCTCGCGCAGCGCCCTGACCGCGAACTTCGCCGCGACGTAGCCGCCCCCGTTCTCGTAGGCCCAGCGCCCGGCGGTCGAGCCGGTCATGACGACCTGGCCGCGGGAGGCACGCAGCTGCGGGAGCAGCGCCTGGACCGTCCGGACCGTGCCGAGGACGTTGAGGTCGTACATCCGGGCCCAGGCGTCGACGTCGGCGGTCTCCAGGGGCGCGAGGTCCAGGGCGCCACCGGCGTTGGCCACCACGAGGTCGCACGCCTCCACGGCGTCGGCCAGCTGCTCGACCGAGCGGGGGTCGGTGACGTCGAGGGCCTGCGGGCGGATGCCCGGGTGCTGCGCCGAGAGCGCCCCCAGCCGGTCCAGCCGGCGGGCCGCCGCGACGACCGTCCAGCCCTCGGCGGCCAGCCGCAGGGCCGTCGCCGCCCCGATGCCGCTGCTCGCCCCTGTGACCACCGCTGTCCGCATGCGGGAAGCATGCCGGAACGGGCATGGTTGGGTCGTCCGGACCCCAGACCGAGAGGTGGACCGTGAACCTGTCCACGTTGCACCCGCGTCGCATCGCCGTGCTCTCGGTCCACACGTCCCCGCTCGAGCAGCCCGGCACGGGCGACGCCGGCGGCATGAACGTCTACGTCCTCGAGACCAGCAAGCGGCTCGCCGACCTCGGCGTCGAGGTCGAGGTCTTCACCCGGGCGACGAGCTCGGACCTGCCGCCGTCGGTCGAGGTCGTCCCCGGCGTGACGGTGCACCACCTCACGGCGGGCCCGTTCGAGGGGATGAGCAAGGAGGACCTGCCGTCGCAGCTGTGCGCGCTGACCTCCGGCGTCCTGCGCGCCGAGGCCCGGCACGAGCCCGGCTTCTACGACGTCGTCCACTCGCACTACTGGCTGTCGGGGCAGGTCGGCTGGCTGGCGACCGAGCGCTGGGACGTCCCGCTCGTCCACACCGCGCACACCCTGGCCAAGGTCAAGAACCTCGCGCTCGCGGTCGGGGACGCACCCGAGCCGCTGCGCCGCGTCGTCGGCGAGGAGCAGGTCGTGGCCGCCGCCGACCGCCTGGTCGCGAACACGGCCGACGAGGCCCGCGAGCTGGTCGAGCTGTACGACGCCGACGCCCGCCGGGTCGTGACCGTGGCGCCCGGCGTCGACCTGGAGCACTTCCGGCCGGGAGAGGCCACGAGTGCCAGGACGAGCATCGGCGTCCCGCCCGACGCCGTCCTGCTGCTGTTCGTCGGGCGCCTGCAGCCTCTCAAGGCGCCCGACGTGCTGCTCCGGGCCGCCGCCCGCCTCGACCCCGCCCTGCGCGCGCGGACGGTCGTCGCGGTCGTCGGCGGTCCGAGCGGCAACGGCGGCGGCGAGCCCGAGCTGCTCCGGGCGCTCGCCGCCGAGCTCGACCTCCCGGTCCGGTTCGAGGCCCCGTCGGGCCGCGACCGCCTCCGGGACTGGTACGCCGCGGCCGACGTCGTCGCCGTCCCCTCGCACAACGAGTCGTTCGGCCTGGTGGCCCTCGAGGCCCAGGCGTGCGGCACGCCCGTCGTCGCCACCGACGTCGGCGGCCTGCGCACCACCGTCCGCGACGGCGTCAGCGGGATCCTGGTGCCCGGGCACTCCTCCGACGACTGGGCCGCCGCGCTCACCCGGGCCGTCCGCGAGCGCCCGCTGCTGTCCCTGGGCGCCGTCGAGCACGCCGCCGGCTTCTCCTGGGGCCGGACGGCGTCGGGGCTGCTCACCACCTAC
Source organism: uncultured Actinomycetota bacterium (assembly GCA_963761655.1). GTDB lineage: Bacteria > Actinomycetota > Actinomycetes > Mycobacteriales > SCTD01 > RYN-122. The sequence continues at coordinate 151,651 of CAVXHI010000010.1, read as the reverse complement.
CGGAGTGCGCTCGCCGAGCGGGCACGGCAGGCTGCGGTCTCGTGACCGTCCACAGTGAGATCCACGGGGTGATCGAGGGTGCCCTGCTCGAGAACGCCCTCGACTTCCACTCGCCGTCCGAGGGCTCGTTCTTCGTCAAGCTCCCCGGCACGCACAAGCTCTTCACCAACGTCTGGCTGGTCGCCGGGGCGCACTCGCTGCTCGTCGAGGCGTTCGTCTGCCGCAAGCCCGACGAGAACCACGAGGAGTTCCAGCGCTTCCTGCTGCGCCGGAACGCCCGCATGTACGCCGTGGCCTTCTCGATGGACGCCGTCGGCGACGTCTACCTCGTGGGGCGGCTGCCCCTGCCGTCGATCACCCCCGACGAGGTCGACCGCATCCTCGGCGCCGTCCTCGAGTACGCCGACTCCACCTTCGACACCCTGCTCGAGCTCGGGTTCGCCGGCTCGATCAAGCGGGAGTGGGCCTGGCGCGAGAAGAACGGCGAGTCGACCGCGAACCTGGCGGCCTTCGCCCGGTTCGCCAGCCCGGACGCGTGAACGGCACCGTCTGGCACCTCGACGGGAAGCTGCTCCACCTGCTGACCGAGCTCGCCGTCCCGTTCGAGCGGGTCGAGGCCGGGGCGTACGTCGTCGAGCTGCACGGCGCCAAGCGCCCCCGGACCTGGCTGTGGCTCGTCGCGGGGGAGCAGGCGGTGCAGCTCGAGGCCTTCGTCATGCACATGATCACCGGGGCCGACACAGGCCGGGTCCACGCCCACCTGCTGCGCCGCAACCTCGGGCTGCGGACCGTGCACTACGCCACCGACGACGTCGGGGACCTGTTCCTCGTCGGGTCCCTCCCGCTCGAGGCGCTGTCCGACCGCGGCCTCGACGGGGTGCTCGGCGAGGTGCACGACCTGCTCGAGGCGGACGGCCCGAAGCTCCAGGCCCTGGCCTACGGACCGGCGCTCGACGGCGACGACGCCCTCGCGGCCAAGGTGCGGATGGACGGTGCAGGACGCCGCCCCGCCGGGACGCCGGACCGCGCGCCCCGGCGCGACGTCCGCAGGTAGGGCCCTAGGGTCGCGCCGTGACGACGACGCGCACCGAGACCGTGACCGCCTCCGACGGGCGGACCTTCTCCGCGCACTGCGCCGTCCCCGACCGCCCCGGCCCCGGGATCCTGCTGTTCCAGGAGATCTTCGGGGTCAACGACAACATGCGCGGCCTGGCCGACCGGCTGGCCCGCGAGGGCTTCGTCGTGCTCGTGCCGGACGTGTTCTGGCGGATCGAGCCCGGGTTCGAGCGCAAGGACGAGTCCTCGCTCGAGGAGTGCATGGCGATGGTCGGGCGGCTGGACTGGGACACCGTCCCGGAGGACGTGTCGGCGACCCACGCGCAGCTGCTGTCCCTGCCCGAGTGCACGGGCACGGCCGGCGCCGTCGGGTTCTGCCTCGGCGGGACGCTGGCCTTCCTGGCCGCCGCGAGGAGCCGGGTCGACGGCAAGGGCCTCGACGCCGCCGTCAGCTACTACGGCTCGGGCAACAACGGCCTGCTCGGGATGCTGGACGACGTCCCCTGCCCGGTGCTCTTCCACTACGGCGACCGCGACCCGTGGATCTCCCAGGCGGACGTCGCCGAGGTCGAGGCCGCCGTGCAGGGCCGCCCCGGCATGCGCCTCGAGCGCTACGACGCCGGCCACGCGTTCTCGAACTGGGACGCCCCGTCGATGTACGACGAGGCGGCCGCGTCCGCCGCCTGGACGAGCACGCTCGGCTTCCTGGGCGAGCACCTGCGCTGACTCAGGCGGTGTGGCGCAGCACCGCCTCCACGGTCCGGGCCGGCTGGTCCCAGTGCGGGAAGTGCCCGCAGCCCTTCCACACCTCGACGACGGCGTCGGGGAAGCGCTGCTGCAGGGTCGCGGCCTGGCTGGGGAGCGTGACGCGGTCCTGCGACCCCCAGACCGCGAGCACGGGTCCGGGCAGGGCGCCCGCGGGCGCGCCCTCCTGGTCGGGCCCGGTCGACAGGGCCCTGATCGCCGGGCTGGTGCCGGGGGAGTCGGCCAGGCCCTGCACCTCCCGGACGGCGTAGTCGCGGTCGACCGCCCAGGGCTTCGCCGACAGCTGGGCGAGCAGCGCGGTCCGCCCGACCGGGGTGGCCAGCAGGGCGGGCAGGGCGGGTCGCAGGGCGCGCACCAGGGCGACGCTGGCGGCGAGGGTCGCCCCGAAGACCTTCTTCTGCCCCGGGCTCCAGAAGCCGCCCGGGTCGAGGGCGACGACGCTCCGGCCGACCCCGCGGCGGGCCATCTCGAGCACGAGGCGGGCCCCCATCGAGCTGCCGACGAGGTCGGCCCCGGTCAGGTCCTCGGCCCGCAGGTGGGCCTCGAGGGCGTCGGCCAGCCCCGCGAGGGTGTAGTCGCCCGGGGGCATCGGGGTCTTCCCGAAGCCGGGCAGGTCGAGCCGGACGACCTCCCGCTGCGCCTCCAGCCCGGCGAGCACCGGGCTCCAGGTGCCGGTGTCCGCACCGACGCCGGGGACGAGGACGAGGGGACGACCAGAACCGGTCCGCAGGGTGTGCACGCCTGGTTCCTGTCCGGACCCGGCCGTTTCATGCCGCTGACGGTCCGTGCCGCCGTCGGTCAGCGCGAGGTGGCGACCCGGCGCTGGCTGCTGCTCAGCCCGAGGGCGACGGTGCCGACGCCGCGGGCCGCGGTCGCGCCGGTCGGCACCCCGACGGACGCCGGGCAGGACGGCACCGGCACGCCCGCGACGTCCGTGCTCGAGAGCAGGCGGCCGGTGCTGTCCAGGACGCGGGCGTACACGTGGTTCGTGGTGCCGGTGCGAGGCTGGCCGAAGCACTCGCCGGTGGTGAGGAACAGCCGGCCCCCGGAGGCCGCGAGCGTCAGCGCGTCGGGTGCGCCGCGGAAGGGCAGGGCGACGGCGCGTCCCCCGACCCCCACGAACGGCCGCCCGGCCGCCGCCCAGCCCAGCAGGGTCGTGCCACCCGAGACGACGAGCCGGACGAACGAGACGTCGGCGCCCGCTGCCGGCCGGTACGGCGTCGGGACGCCCGCCCCGCTGGTCGTGACGTCGTCGAGCAGCAGTCGGCTCGTCGGGGACGCGTCGTCGGGCCGGTAGCTCGTGTACGCCGCACGCACGCCGGACGGGGCCAGCGCGAGCGAGGGCTGGTTGGTGAAGACGCGGCCGGGTGCTTCGTCCGTCGCCGGCGGGAAGGTCCCCCGACGGGTGCCTCCCATCGTGGTGGCCCAGTGCGCCTCCTGGCTGCCGCTGCCCGGACGGTCGCGGTCGGGGAAGGTCTGCGTCCAGGCGGCGAACCAGCGGCCGTCCTTCGCGACGACGTCGGCCGGACCGGTCGTCTCGGACGCGCCGAGCCGGGTGAGGGCGCTGCGCGTGCCGCCGTGGGGGACCTTGCCGATGAGGTAGCCCGCGCCGGAGGGCCCGCCCGCCTCGCACGGCGGCTCGAGCCGGTCGCACGACACGACGACGAACGACGCCGTGGCGTCGGCCGCCAGGGCCTCCACCCGGTAGCCCGGCCACAGCGTCGCCGCCGAGCGCCAGGCACCGCCGGGATCGCGGACCAGCAGCCGGGCGCCCCGGCCGCAGTCGCCCGCCCCGTAGACGCGGCCGGAGGGCAGCGCGGAGACCTTCTCGACGCAGGCCGTGACGACCGGGCCGTAGGAGGGCGTCGCGGCCGAGGCGGACGTGGCGGCGGGGGCGACCGCGGTCAGCACCCCGGCGAGCACGAGGAGGGGCAGGCGTCTCATGCCTGCTCCACGCGCGAGCGGCCCGTCCGGTTCGGCCTCCTCTCCGAGCCACCGCACAGACCGGGACCGCCTGGAGCAGTCCGAGCGCGACGCAGGACCGCCAGCGCCAGCGCCGTCGGCGGACCACCGACGGCGCAGCCGGTGACGAGTCCGGCGGGGGCGGCGCCGCTGCCCAGCGCACCCGCGCGGGTCCGGCCGACCACGGGGACCATCGCGTCCGGCGGGAGCGCCTCGCCCGTCGCGATCACCGTGAGCGGGACTTACCGTCGAGCGGGCCAGAGGTCCAGAAGCCACTCTTCGCGGTCTTCTGGCGTGAAGGCCGTGCCGTCCGTCGTTCTCCCCCGGTCTCGCCCTCGGCAGCGAGTACGGAGGGCCCACGGTCCGTCTTCAGGGAGTGCCCACCTCACGTACTCGTGGCGGTAGAGCGACTCCACGGCGAGGTACGCCTCCGCGCCCTCCAACACCACCTCGTCCTGTGCCTGCCAGCCGCGCTCATCGTCAGGCGGCTGCTGGCTGACGCGAACCCGCAGGTTGATGAAGTGGTCTTGCGCCCCCGTCCCGAGGACCGCGTGCCAACTGCCGGTCTGTAGCAGCAGCCGGGCGAAGTCGAAGCGAAGTTCGCCTTCCGGGTCGTCGTGCTTCATCCGCAGATTGAGCAGACCGTCCTCAACCTGGATGGCGACCGTCTGCTCGTCCCCGTAGGACAGGGTCAGCCCATCCAGCCGCAACGGCGGGGGAAGCGGCGGTTCCACTGGTGGAGGCACCCAGTCGTCGGTCATGCGACGCAGGCTAGGGCTGGCTACGGCGCACCGGGCAGAGGCGGCAGTGCCGCGTCGGGCGGCACGGGTGGTGGAGCCGTCCGATGCGGTCGTCGTCGGTAGACGCCGCCGCCGGGGCTGCTCCACCGGATGGTGCCGTCGTCGGTGGTGCGGGAGGTCCAGCCGGTGTGCTTGGCGCGGTGCCAGTGCCGGCTGAGGCTCTGCAGGTTGCCCGGGTCGGTCTGGCCGAGCGGCCAGGGCAGGCGGTGGTCGCGGTCGGTGCGTCGGGCGGGGGTGCTGTCGCCGGGGAACACGCTGGTGACGTCGCGCAGGTCGACCAGCCGGCCGAGGGCTGCGGACGGGACGTAGCCGGGCTCGGTGAGGTCCGGGAGCGTGCTGGCGGTCGTCGCCATCTCGACCAGTGCCCGGCGGAGCGCCCGGGCCCGGTCCGGGTCGCCCTTGGTCCAGGCTCGCCCGCCGGAGGGGCGGCTCGGCGGTGAGGACCTCGCCGGTGCGGCTGTCGACGCACGCCTTCACCAGATCGGCCTGCGGCAGCAGTGCCCGGGCCTGGTCCGCGCCGATCGGCCCGTACCCGGCGAGCACCGCCGGGCAGTCCGACAGCCCGAGGGCGACGGCGGCGGGCATCGCCAGGCCGACGGTCCAGACCGGGGCGGCGGCCAGGGCGTGCAGGTCGACGGCCTGCTCGACGGGGCACTCGATCACCGCCTGGACGCCCACCCGGTCGCACCCCAGGGCGTGCAACAGCGCGGCGATCTGCTTCTGCCCCTCGGTGAGCTCCTCGGTGAACGTCATCGCCGCCGCTCGGCCCCGCAACGCCGCCAGCACGCTCGCGCCCTCCACCGCGGTGCAGCCCGAGGACCAGGTCGGCCATCCCGTCGGGCTGCGGCCGCAACCGTGCCCCGGCGGTCCGACGGGCGGCCTCGTGCCGGCGCCGGGCCGCAGCAGGGTCGACCGTGATCGCGGCCCGCCGGGCCGCGGCCCGCAGCTGCGACGGCGTCCCGTCCAGCAGCCCGTCGTCGTCGACCGGACCGTCCAGGACCTCCGCCAGGACCGCCGCGGCGTGCGGAGCGGACAGCGGCTCGACCTCCGCCAGCAGGGCCAGGGCGTGCGGCACCGCCAGCAGCCCGACCTCCAGGGCCGCGAGCAGCCGGGGGAACGACACCAGCCGCAGCGCCTGCCCCAGCCGGTCCGCCCCGGTCTGCGGCGACACGTGGAGCAGGCAGGCGACCTCACCGGAGACGAACTCCCGGTGCTCCGGCGCAGACACCTGCCACAGCGCGACCAGCGCCCGCTGCTCCGCCACGAACGCCACCGCCGACGCCCGAGCAGCCGCGCGGACCGCCGCGCACTCGCTCCGCGTCGACCCGAACAACGTCCCTGACATGCCCCGAACCTACGACCCGGGTCCGACAGTTCTGAACGAGAAACAGCAGGTCAGAGCAGGTGCCAGCTCGCGTCATCAGGCGGGAGAGCGGCGTCCCGCTCGAGGCCCTGTCGAGCGTCAGCGCTCGACGCGAGCGAGGTCGCCCGGGCCCGCGCCAGGACCGAGTCGCGCGCCTGGCTCAGACCGCCCGGCGGCGGACCAGTGCCGCGACCCCCAGCAGGGCCAGGCCGGCGACGGCCATCCCGGCCGGGAGGCCCGTCGTCGGGAGCGTGCCCGTGCCGGGGGTCGTCGTCGTCGGGCGGGAGACGGGCGCGGCGGCGGCCCGGGGCAGGGCGAGGGTCGTCGAGAACGTCGGCGTGCTGTCGACCACGAGGGGGAGCGTCAGCAGCTGCTTGGTCTCGTCGGCGAGGGCGCTCGTCAGGAGGGCGTAGGACCCGACGCTGACCAGCTTCGCGCCCTTGCCCGCACCGACGGTCTTGGCCGGCACCTCGACGACGATGTCCGAGCCCTCGACCCGGCCGGTGGCGGCGGCCTGCGGGACGTAGCTGTTGGCGTAGCCGTTGCGGGTCGCACCCGGGTTGCTGATGATCTGCGCGTCGTTCACCGTGCCGGCGCCGTAGGAGGGCGTCCCGCCACGGGGGACCGTGGCCTCGACGTAGTAGGCGTTCCCGCCGGCCTCGAACCGGGTGACGTAGCGGGCGGCGTCGATGAGCGTGGTGCCGTCGGCCTGGGTGGACGGCGTCGGGACGTCGCCGAGCTTCGTGGAGGCCACCTTCATGCGGACCTCGAGCGTGGTGGCGTCCTTGAGCCGGACGGTCGTGCCCCGCAGGTCGAGGGAGGGCCGGTTCGGCGAGGTCTCGACCAGCTTGCCGGCGAACGGGTAGACGGCGTCACCGGCGGCGTCGGCCTGGCCGTTGCGGCGGACGGGCTGCGAGGCGGTCCTGCCCCCGGCCAGCAGGGACGGGCCGGACGTCTGGCGGGCGACCTTCACGTAGGGCTGCTTGGTCGCGTTGTTGCCGTCGCTCCAGACGAAGCCGAGGTGGCCGCCCTGGTCCATCGTGATGTCGAAGTAGTCGGCGAGGTTGCGGTTGCCGCCGGTGGCGAGGCAGGTCGTCCCGGAGGTGCAGATGTTGTCGTCCTGGTTGGGGCGCTCGGCGATCCGCGACTGGTGGAACGTCGGGCTGGCGCAGGGGTTCGCGGCCCACTGGCACAGGGCGTCGGTGCTGACGCTGACGTGCGGGTACCAACCGCCCTGCCCGGTCTCGACGTCGTCGGGCGTGGCCGCGGGGGCGCTGGTGCCGTAGAAGCCGATGCCGACCCGACCGGGGTCGCCCGCGGCGGCGTTCGGGAAGATCGTGACCTTCAGGCCGCCGCCGGAGACCGGGACGCGCTTGCTCCAGACCGAGCCGGGCGCGGTGCGGTTGGCACCGGCGTCGGCCTTGCTGGTGGACAGGTAGGTGATCTGGTCGCTGCTGTCGGTCCAGGTCGCGTAGAGGTTGCCGGCCCGGTCGACCGTGACGACGGTGAAGTTGCGGGCGTTCTCGCTGCCCGGGACCTGGTGGCTGGTGAAGGTCTTGGCGCCGTCGGTGGAGACCGCGACGTTGAAGCCGGCCGTGCCGCCGGGCACGAGCGTGGTGCCGAGGTAGCCGATGTAGAGCGCCCGGCGCTTGCCGGCCTTCTCCGCCTGGGTGCCGTGGATCCCCGGACCGTTGTCGGCGACCTGCGAGCCGCTCTGGGTCACGCCGACGATCTGCGGCACGCCCGGGTCGTCCCAGGTGCCGAGCGCGCCGTCCTGGCCGCTGTGGTGGACGAACTGCCCGACGAGCGGCACGTGGTAGCTGAGGTAGACGTCCTTGGTGCCCGTGAACGAGGAGATCCACTGCCGGTCGACGCCGGACCGGCCCTTGGCGACGGCGGTGTCGACCTGGGCGGCCGGGAAGGTCGTGCCGTGGTCGTCCGAGGTGCCGATGGCCTCGTTCGCCAGCGAGACCTGGCTGGAGAAGTAGGTCGAGCCGGTGGTCGGGTTGATGTGGACGTCGGTGTCGCCGCCGCCGCCGGCGGGGCAGATCGGGACCTGACGGCCCTGGCAGGCCGCGCCCGCCGTCGCGAGGTCGAGCGCGTCGGCGTACCGCTTCTGGAAGGAGACGCCGCCGTCGAGCGAGCGGTACAGGACGCCGGTCTGGTTGGCGCCGATCGGCCAGTCGACGAAGTACCTCTTCGCGTCCGTCGGGTCGGCGTTGAGGCCGGGCTCGCCGCCGAACAGGACGGGGTCGACGACGGTGGCGGGCGTGAAGGACAGCAGGCCGTCGGCCTTCACGTTCGCCGGGCCGCTGGCCGCCGTCGCCGTCGGGCGGGCGCTGCTGGCGACGACGACCTTCGCCGTGTAGTCGTCGGGCAGCAGCGTGCCGGCGCAGACCGTGACGTCGTAGGTGCCGGGGCCGGGGTCGGGGAAGACGGCCGTCTCGTCGCCGCCGCCCGAGGCCACGTTCGCGACGATGGCGCCGCTCGGGTCCGTGACCAGCAGGTCGAGGTCGCTGTCGGTCAGCGCGTCGATCGACACGGTGACCTTCGTCTGCACGGTCCTGTACAGCCCGGACGGCACGGTGAACGACAGCGCGTGGTGGTCGCTCGTCGCGTCCACCGACGTCGTGCAGCCGCCGGAGTCGACGCCGGGGCTGACGCTCCCGGTCCAGGACGCGGTCGACCGAGCCGGAGCGCGGGACGGTGAGCGGGCTCGTCGCGGGCGAGGACGCCGACGCGGCCCCGGACAGGGCGGCGGCGGACACCAGCAGGGTGGTGCCGAGGAGGGCGGGGACGACAGGGCGCATCCGTCAGTGTTCGACCCCCGACGCCGGACTCCTGCCGGGCTGCGGCACGATCGTCCGATGGCCACCCTCGTGCTGCTCCGCCACGGCGAGAGCGAGTGGAACAAGAAGAACCTGTTCACCGGCTGGGTCGACGTCGACCTCACCGAGGTCGGGGAGGAGCAGGCGCGCCTCGGCGGGCTGCTGCTCAAGGAGGAGGGCGTCCTGCCGACGGTCGTGCACACGTCGCTGATGACCCGGGCGATCCGGACGGCGAACATCGCGCTGGAGTCCTGCGAGCGGAACTGGCTCCCGGTGAAGCGCCACTGGCGGCTCAACGAGCGCCACTACGGCGACCTCCAGGGCAAGGACAAGAAGGCCGTCCGCGACCAGTACGGCGACGAGCGGTTCATGGAGTGGCGCCGCTCCTACGACGTCCCGCCGCCGCCGATCGCCCCCGACAACCCCTACGACGTCAGCACCGACGAGCGCTACGCCCTGCTGGCCCGCGACCTCGTGCCCCGCACCGAGTGCCTGCAGGACGTCGTGCACCGGCTGCTGCCCTACTGGTACGACGCGGTCGTGCCCGACCTGCGGTCCGGCGAGACGGTCCTGGTGGCCGCCCACGGGAACTCGCTGCGGGCGCTCGTCATGCACCTCGACGGGCTCAGCCAGGAGCAGGTCGTCGGGCTGAACATCCCCACCGGGCAGCCGCTGCGCTACGACCTCGACGACGACACCCTCGCCCCGACCGTCCCCGGCGGCACCTACCTCGACCCGGAGGCGGCCGCGGCGGCCGCCGCCGCGGTGGCGGCCCAGGGCCACTGATGACCGGGGGGCCACTGATGACGGGGGGCCACTGACGTGCCGCACCGCAAGCGCCCGGGCTACGTGTCGCCGTCCCGGCGCATCGAGGAGCCCGCCCGGGAGGGCTACTTCCCGCCGGGCACGCTGCGGACGGTGCTGCTCGTCGGCGGGACGGGCGGAGCCGGGCTGATCGTGCTGGCGGTGCTGCTCAGCCTGCGGTGACGGCGCGCTCGCCGGTCACCAGGTAGACGACCCGGCGGGCGACCGAGACGGCGTGGTCGGCGAAGCGCTCGTAGTAGCGGCCGCAGAGCGTGATGTCGATGGCGGCCTCGATCCCGTCGGTCCACTCGTCGTCGAGGATCGTCGAGAACAGCCGGCGGTGGAGGTCGTCCATGACGTCGTCGTCGCTCTCGAGCTCGGCGGCGAGCGACAGGTCGCGCCCGGCGATGACGCTGCCGGCCTTCGCGACGATCTCCTCGGCCACGTGGCCCATCTTCAGCACGGTGGAGCGCAGCGCCGGCGGGACGGCCGACCCGGGGTAGCGGCGTCGGGCGACCTTGGCGACGTGGACGGCGTTGTCGCCCATGCGCTCGAGGTCGGCGACCATGCGCAGGCTGGTGACGAGGGTGCGCAGGTCGCTGGCGACCGGCTGCTGGCGGGCCATCAGGTCGAAGGCCCGCTCCTCGACCGAGCGGTACAGCTCGTCGACGGTCAGGTCGGCCGCGATGACGGTCTCGGCGAGCTGCAGGTCGGCGTCCAGCAGGGCCGTGGTGGCACGGCTCATGGCGGACCCCACGAGGTTCGTCATCTCCACGAGGGAGGCGGAGATGGCGTCGAGCTCGTCGTGGTAGGCGTCACGCATGGGGCGACCCTAGCGAGGGCGGTCTGCACGACAGGTGCACAGCAGGTGAACACGGGGCGCCGCAGGGCCGTCCCGCCGCTCCCCCGGTCCTACTGTGCGGCAGGTGGACCTGCTGCCGGCCCTTCTCGCGGTGCTGGTCGCCGCGCTGCTGGGCTTCGCGGTCGGCCGGTCCCGGCGCACCGTCCCGGTCGAGGTCGCGCCGACGGCGACCCCCGTGCCCGGGGCCCGCGACGTCCTGCAGGCGCTGCCGCTGGCCGTCCTCGTCGTCGACGTCTCGCACGAGGTCCTGCTGGCGAACCGCGCCGCCGACGACCTGGGGCTGGTGCAGGGCGGCGTCCTCGCGGCGCTGCCGCAGCTGCGCCGCCTCGTCGACGACAGCCGCCGCACCGGCACCCCCCAGGAGACCGAGCTGCAGGCGCCGTTCGCCACGCCGGGCCGCGCCCCGGCGGTGTTCCGGGCCCGGCTCGCCCCGGTCGGGGACGGCACGGTGGCGGTGCTCCTCGAGGACGTCACCGAGGCGCGGCGGGTCGAGGCCGTGCGCCGGGACTTCGTCGCGAACGTCAGCCACGAGCTCAAGACCCCGGTCGGGGCCATGGGGCTGCTCGCCGAGGCGCTCGTCGGTGCCAGCGAGGACCCGGTCGCGGTCCGGCGGTTCGGCAGCCGGGTGCAGCGGGAGTCCGAGCGGCTGGCCCGCCTCGTGCAGGAGCTCATCGACCTGTCGCGGCTGCAGGGCGCCGACCCGCTGCCCGACCCCGTCCGGGTGCCGCTCGACAGCGTCGTCGCCGAGGCCGTCGACCGGGCCCGCGTGGTCGCGAGCGCCCGCGGCATCGACATCGTCCGCGGTGGTGTCCGGGGCCTCACGGTCCTCGGCAGCGAGCAGCAGCTGGTCACCGCGCTCGCCAACCTGCTCGACAACGCTGTGCACTACAGCCCGGACAGCACCCGGGTCGCCGTCGCCGTCCGCTGCGAGCAGTCGGCGGTCGAGGTCAGCGTCAGCGACCAGGGCATCGGGATCGCCGAGTCCGACCTCGAGCGCGTCTTCGAGCGCTTCTACCGGGCCGACCCCGCCCGCAGCCGGGCCACCGGCGGCACCGGGCTGGGCCTCGCCATCGTCAAGCACGTCGCCACCAACCACGGCGGGGAGGTGACGGTGTGGAGCTCGGAGGGGCACGGGTCGACCTTCACGCTGCACCTGCCGGCCGCCCCCGACCTGGAGGACAGATGACCCGCGTGCTGCTCGTCGAGGACGAGGAGTCCTTCTCCGACCCGCTCAGCTACCTGCTCGAGCAGGAGGGCTTCGAGGTGGCGGTCGCTTCCACGGGCCCGGAGGCGCTGGCGGAGTTCGACCGCGGCGGCGCCGACCTCGTGCTGCTCGACCTCATGCTCCCGGGGCTGTCCGGCACCGAGGTCTGCCGGCAGCTGCGGCAGCGGTCGTCCGTGCCGGTGATCATGCTGACGGCCCGCGACAGCGAGATCGACAAGGTCGTGGGCCTCGAGCTCGGCGCCGACGACTACGTGACGAAGCCCTACTCGACCCGCGAGCTGCTGGCCCGGATGCGGGCGGTCCTGCGCCGGGGCGCCGAGCCCGAGGAGGCCGCCGGCGCGGTCCTCTCGGCCGGGCCGGTGCGGATGGACGTCGAGCGGCACACCGTCGCCGTCGCGGGCGCGCCCGTGTCGCTGCCGCTCAAGGAGTTCGACCTGCTCGAGCTCCTGCTGCGCAACGCCGGGCGGGTGCTCACCCGCGGACAGCTCATCGACCGGGTCTGGGGGGCGGACTACGTGGGGGACACCAAGACCCTCGACGTCCACGTGAAGCGGCTGCGCGCCAAGGTCGAGCCCGACCCGGGCAGCCCGCAGCACCTGGTGACGGTGCGGGGGCTGGGCTACAAGTTCGAGGCCTGAGCCAGCGGGAGCGCTCCTTCGCGAGCGTCCCCGTCTTGCGGTCCGCCACGGCGTGTCGACCACCAGGTGCGGAAGATCACCGGGCAGCGAGCGGGCGGGCAGCGGGGGTCAGCGGGGGGTCAGGGGGTCAGCGCGGGTCGGCGGGGAGGCCGGCCTCGCGGGCCGCCGTCGTCGCCGGGTGCTGCAGACCGGCCGGGCCGCGCAGGGCGAGCAGGCGGACCAGCTCGTCGTACGCCGGCTGCCCCAGCAGGGCGGCGATCTCCGGGCCGTAGGTGACGTAGAGCGGCTCGGCCCCGACGTGCGCCACCGGTGAGGACGTGCACCACCAGTGCAGGTCGGCGCCGCCCGGGCCCCACCCGCGACGGTCGAACTCGCCCAGGGCCGTCACGAGCACCCGGGTCTCGTCGGGCCGGTCCACCCACTCCTGCTCGCGCCGCACCGGCAGCTGCCAGCAGACGTCGGGCTTGGTCTCGAGCGGGTGCAGCCCGGTGCGCAGGGCCAGGGCGTGCAGGCTGCAGCCCTCCCCGCCGGCGAACCCCGGGCGGTTGAGGAACACGCAGGCGCCGTCGACCACGCGGGTGCGCCGGGCCGGCTCGCCCTCGAGGTCGTCGTCCTCGCTGATGCCCTCGCGGCGGCCGACGTCGGCGTGCTGCCAGTCCTTCTTCTTGAGCTGCCGGGCGAACCGCGCGACCCGGGCCTCGTCGTCGGGGTCGCTGTAGAAGGCGCCGTGGCTGCAGCAGCCGTCGTCGGGGCGCCCCTCGACGACGCCCGCGCAGCCGCTGCCGTAGACGCAGGTCCACGACGACAGCAGCCAGGTGAGGTCGGCCCGCACGAGGTGGGCGGGGTCGGCCGGGTCGACGAACTCGAGCCAGTCGCGGGGGAAGTCGGGCGCGACCTCGGGCAGGCCCAGGTCCACCTTCACAGGACGCGGACGACCAGCAGGGCGACGTCGTCGTCGAGGGTGTCGGCGGCCAGGGCGGCGAGGACGTCGTCGGCCAGCCCGCGGGCGGTCGCGGCCCCCGACGCCTCCACCACGGAGCGCAGCCGCTCGAGGCCGTCGTCGGGGTCCAGGCCGCGTCGCTCGACCAGGCCGTCGGTGCACAGCAGGAGGACCGACCCGGCCGGGACCTCGACCTCGTGCTCGAGCCGCTCGGTGCCGAGCGCCGCACCGACGAGCAGGCCCGGTGCGCCGTCGAGCAGGGTGGTCGTGCCGTCGGGCAGGCGCAGCACGGGTGGCAGGTGGCCGGCGTTGGCGAAGCGCAGCAGCCCCGGGCGGCCGGCGTCGGGCAGGGTCAGGCGGGCGTAGACGGCGGTGGCCAGGGCGGCCATGTGCAGGCCCTGCACGAGCTCGTCGAGGGAGGCGAGCACCGTGGCGGGGGTGCTGCCCTGCCAGGCGTAGCTGCGCAGCACCGACCGCAGCTGCCCCATGGAGGCGGCGGCCTGCAGGTCGTGGCCCATGACGTCGCCGATCGCGACGCCGAGGACGCCGTCGGGCAGCGAGAACAGGTCGTACCAGTCCCCGCCCACCTGGGCCGCCGTCGAGCCGGGCAGGTAGACGGGGGCGACGTCGAGGCCGGGGACCTCGGGCAGGTCCGGCAGCAGGCTGCGCTGGAGCTGCTCGGCCACCGCGTGCTCGCGCTCGTAGAGCCGGGCGTTGTCGACGGCCAGGGCGGCCCGGCGGGCGAGGTCGGCGGCCAGCGAGAGGTCGGAGTGGTCGTAGGTGCGGCCGCTCTCGGAGCTGACCAGCGAGACGACGCCGAGCACCTGCCGGCGGGCCAGGAGCGGGACGACCAGTCCGCTGCGGCTGCCGAGCCGGGCGTACAGCTGGGACAGCTCGTCGCCGTCGTCGAGCGCCAGCAGCAGCTCGTCGGTCACCTCGGGGACGAGCATCGGCCGACCGCTGGCGAGCACCTGGTTGACCGGGGAGGCCTCGGTGCGCTGCTGCGGCTGCAGCTCGACGACCCGGTCGAGCAGCTCCTGCTGCGAGGCGTCGACGTGCTTGGTCACGGTGCGCCGCTCGTCGCCGTCGAGCACCTCGACCATGCACCAGTCGGCGATCTGCGGGACGACCAGCTCGGCGAGCCGGCGCAGGGCCTCGTCGACGTCCAGGGTGGAGGCCAGCTGCGAGGTCGCCTCGGCCAGCAGGGCCAGCCGCGACTGCGCGAGCTCGGCCTCGGCCCGCGCCTGCCGCTCCGACAGCAGGTTCTGGGCCCGCTGCTGCTCGCCCTCGACGCGCGCCGTCACGTCGGCCTGGATGCCGACGAAGTGGGTGAGCGTCCCGGCGCCGTCGTAGACGGGGCTGATGGACAGCTCGTTCCAGAACCTCGAGCCGTCCTTGCGGGCGTTGAGCAGCGTGAGGACGGCGTGCTCCTCGCCGGCCAGCACCTCCCTGATCCGCTCGACCGCGGCGGGGTCGGTGTCGGCGCACTGCAGGAACCGGCAGTTGCGTCCGCGGACCTCCTCCCAGCCGTAGCCGGTGGTGCGCTCGAAGGCCGGGTTGACGAACACGAGCGGGTTGTCGGGCAGGCGGGGGTCGCTGATCGTGAACGACAGACCGGCCGCGATGACGGCGCGGTCGCGGACCGCGGCGTCGCCCGTCCCGTCGGCGTCCTCGGTCTCGACCAGGACCAGCAGCGCGTGCTCCTCGTCGCCGCGCGGCGGCAGGGCGAAGCCGGTCGCCCACATCGGCCGGTACCCGAGAGCGCCCGGGACGCAGACCGCTTCCCCCGGCACCGGCTCGCCGGCGGCGGCCCGCGTGACCGGGTCGGTCCCGGGATCGAAGGGGACGCCCCCCGGCCGGGCCAGCTGGGCCGCCCGGGCCCAGGCCGCCACCGGGACGGGCAGACCCGTGACGTCGCCGCCGAGGTCGAGCGCGCCGGTGGTGGCGTGGACGACGGCGCCGCGCCGGACGTCGAGCACGAGGACGATCGCGGGCGCCTCCCGGCGCAGGGGCGGCAGCGTGGTCTGCACCGACTCCTGTCCGTTCATCCGGACGAGCCTACCGGCGGACCACGTAGCGTGCCGCCCCATGCGCCTCGGGGTCCTGGACGTCGGGTCGAACACGGTGCACCTGCTCGTCGTCGACGCCCAGCCCGGCGGTCAGCCCGACCCCGTCCGCTCCCACAAGGACGAGCTCCGCCTGGCCGAGCTGCTGCAGGCCGACGGGTCGCTCGGCCCGGTCGGCACCGCGCGGCTGGTCGAGACGGTCCGCGACGCGCGCCGGGCCGCCGACGAGGAGGGGGTCGAGGACCTCGTCGCCTTCGCCACCAGCGCCGTCCGCGACGCCACCGACAGCCCCGCCGTCCTCGCCGCCGTCCGCGAGCAGACCGGCGTCGACCTGCAGGTGCTCCCCGGCGAGGACGAGGCCCGGCTGACGTTCCTCGCGGTCCGCCGGTGGTTCGGCTGGTCGGCCGGGCGGCTGCTCTGCCTCGACATCGGCGGCGGCTCGCTCGAGATCGGCAGCGGGCTGCACGAGGAGCCCGACCTCGCGGTGTCGGTCCCGCTCGGCGCCGGCCGCGTCACCCGCGACCGCCTGCTGGGCGACCCGCCGTCCAAGCGGGACGTCGCCGCGGCGCGCGAGCACGTCCGGGCGGTCCTCGCGGAGGTGGCGCCGTCGGTGCTGGCGCAGGGGCGGCCGCACCGGGCGGTGGTCACCAGCAAGACCTTCCGCTCGCTCGCCCGGCTCGACGGCGCGGCGCCGTCGGGGGAGGGGCCGTTCGTGCCGCGGAGCCTCACGCGGGCGGGCCTCGGGCGCACCGTCGCCCTCGTGGCCGGCATGAAGGCGTCCGACCGCGCGCGGCTGCCCGGGGTGTCGGAGGGCCGGGCCCGGCAGCTGCTGGCCGGGGCGCTGGTGGCCGAGGAGGCGCTGGCGGCCTTCGGGCTGGACGAGGTGCAGGTCTGCCCCTGGGCGCTCCGCGAGGGCGTCATCCTGCGCCGGCTCGACTGGCTGACCGGCGCCTAGACCGGGTCTAGGTTCGGCGCATGGAGACCCTGCGCACGCCGGACGACCGCTTCGCCGACCTCCCCGGCTACCCCTGGGAGCCCGCCTACGCGACGACGTCGGACGGCCTGCGGATGGGTCTGCTCGACGAGGGCCCGCGCGACGCCCCCGTGGCCCTGCTGCTGCACGGCGAGCCCACGTGGTCCTACCTCTACCGCACGCTCGTCCCGGTGCTGCTCGAGGCCGGGCACCGCGTCGTCGCCCCGGACCTCATCGGCTTCGGGCGCAGCGACAAGCCCCTGCACGAGAGCGACCACAGCTACGCCGCCCACGTCGAGTGGCTGCGCTCGGTGCTCTTCGACGAGCTGCAGCTGACCGACGTCGCCCTGCTCTGCCAGGACTGGGGCGGCCTGCTCGGGCTGCGGCTCGTCGCCGAGCACCCCGACCGGTTCCGCGCGGTCTGCGCCAGCAACACCGGCCTGCCCGACGGCAGCGTCGCGATGGGGCCGCAGTGGCAGCAGTTCCGGGAGTTCGTGCAGGCGACACCGGACCTCCCTGTCGGGTTCCTGGTGACCAGCGGCTGCGCCTCCCCGCTGCCTCCCGAGGTGCAGGCCGCCTACGACGCCCCGTTCCCGGACGCCGCCTCCAAGGCCGGCCCCCGGGTCATGCCGTCGCTCATCCCGCAGTCCCCGGACCAGGCCGGCGCGGCCGAGAACCGCGCGGCGTGGTCGGTGCTCGAGTCCTTCGCCAAGCCGTTCCTGTGCGCCTTCAGCGACGGCGACCCGATCACGGCGGGCGCGGACCGGCAGTTCCTCGCGCGGGTCCCCGGCACGAAGGGGCAGCCGCACACGACCGTCGCCGGGGCGTCGCACTTCGTGCAGGAGGACCGCGGCGAGGAGCTCGGAGAGGTGTTCGCGGCCTGGCTCCGGCAGGTGTGACCGACCGCACGTCGAACAAGCGAGGCATGCGCCTCCTGCTGACCGCCGCCCTGCTCGGCGGGGCCCTCGCCGTCCCGTCGTCGTCGGCCGCCACCGCCCTGCCGCCCGCCGTCGCCAGCCAGCCGTGCGGCGGCACGTCCTGGTGGGCGGGCACGACGGACGTCTGCGACGGCGCGGTGGTCTACCGCGACTACGTCAACGACGACGAGGGCGCCGACACCGGTGGCACCGGCTTCGAGAAGGGCACCGCCAACGCCTTCGGCACGCTGGCCCACCCCGCGGGCGACGTCCGCTACCCCGCGGGCAAGGTCAGCAGCGCCGACCTCGTCCGGCTGCAGCTGACCCGGGTCGGCAGCCGGGTCGACGTCGTCGCCGAGACCGCGGCCCTCTACACCGCGAAGGACACCGTCCTGACCCTGGCCGTCGACACCGACGGCAAGGCCGGGACCGGCGGCGGGCAGTGGGGCGACCTCGCCGTCCGCAGCACCGGCTGGGACCGGCTCGTGCGCCTCACCTCCGGCGACCCCCGCACCAACACCCTGCGGGGCAGCTTCCCGCTGCCGAGGGCGGCCCGGTGGCGGGTCCAGGCGGTGACGTCCCAGGCGGCCACCGGCGAGGTCATGAACGTCGCCTTCCGCGGCTCGCAGGAGCAGGCGCAGTACACGCTCGACTACGCCAACCCCTCGGCGAACCCGCCCACCGGCGTCGGCGCCTGGTTCGAGGACCAGCAGGCCCGCTTCCTCGCCGACGGCGACATCTCCAGCTTCGGGTACACCGTCGCCAGCAAGGACCTCCGCAAGGGCGTGCAGCGGCTGCACCGGATCACCGCCGGCCTGCACGAGCGCGTCTACACCTCGCGGTACACGGTCCCCGGCGACTCCGAGTCGATGAGCTACGCCGGTGTGAAGGGCCGCGGGGACGGCGGGTCGGCGACGGCGTTCGCCCAGGTGTTCAACCTGCTCGGGAAGTACCTGCCCTACGGCGTGTACGTGCCGCAGGGCGGGGCGCCGTACGGCCTGCAGATGGAGTGGCACGGCAGCAACCAGGGGATCGTCGCGCAGATCAACCAGCCGGGGATGCAGCGGCAGTTCGGCGAGGACCTGCACCGGCTGCTCGTCACGCCGAGCTCGCGCGGGCCGAACGGCTACGGCTCGGACAGCAGCGAGCGCGACCTGCTCGACGTCATGGCCGACGTCCAGCAGGCCCTGCGGGTCGACCGGACGAAGCTCTTCTCCAGCGGCTACAGCCAGGGCGGCTACCTGACCTTCCGCATGGCGATGCTCTACCCGGACCTCTTCGCCGGCTTCAGCGGCTGGGTGCCCTTCACCGGCAACGACACCAACGGGACGCCGGCCGCGGGCACGGTCGACGTCACGGCGGGCGCGGTCGGGAACATGCGCGACTTCGTCGGCAACCTGCGGCACGTGCCCGGCACGATGGTGTTCGGCGCGCAGGACGAGCTGGTGCAGGTGCCGTCCGCGGAGGACGTCCGCGAGCAGTTCGCCGCCACCGACAACGCCTACCGCTGGTGGATGCACAACCCGGCCGAGCACCTGACCTTCGCCGCCCTGGACGACTGGCAGAAGGAGGCGGACTACAGCAGGGGGCTGCGCCTGGTGCGGGACCCGGCCCGGGTCACCTACCGGACGGCCTCCTTCCTCGGCTCGCCGACCTACGGCGTCGGGCACGACCGCGCCTACTGGGTCAGCCGGGTGCGCCCGCGGACGGCGGCCTTCGCCGACACCGACCTCACCTCGGCCGGCTGCGGCGCACCCGTCGTCACGAAGGCCTCCGCCCCGGGCGCCGGGCCGGCGCCGGTGCCGTACGTGCAGGACGGCCAGGACGTGACGACGACGCGAGGGGCCCGGGCCGCGACCCTCACCGGCACGCTGGCGGGCGTCGCGTCGCTCACGGTCGACGCCGCCCGGGCGTGCCTGCCCGGGGCCCTCTCCTACCGGATCACGTCCGACGGCCCGGCCGTCCTCACGCTGTCCGACGGGCGGGTGCTCCGGCTCGTGAGCGGGCTCAACGAGGGCCGCGCCTAGAGGTCCAGGACGCCGCTGACGTCCGGCCGCGGCCCTCCGCGCCGCAGCCAGGGCGTCCGCAGGCCGGCCCGCAGCAGGGCGTCCCGCGGCCCGGGGTGCCGGGCCTGCAGGACGGTCCCGAGGGCCAGCGACAGCGCGGTGGTCCTCCGCACGTGCGGCCGCCGCAGGGCCTCGTAGGGGCCGACGTCGTCGCGGGCGAGCAGCGCCGCGAGCGCCCACGCGTCCCGGAGCCCCGCCCCCAGGCCCTGCCCGGCGAACGGCGGCATGGTGTGGGCGGCGTCGCCGGCGAGCAGCACCCGTCCCGCCCGCCACCGCTGGGCCCTGCGCGCCGAGAACCGGTAGGTCGTCGCGCGGACGACCTCGACGTCGGCGGCGGTGTCCCGGCGGAGCAGCGTGCGCGGGTCCAGGCCGCCGCGGTCGAGCCACTCCCACCGGTGCCCGCCGGGCACGGGCATGTCGACCTGCGGCAGCGCGGGGTCGGCCGTGTAGGTGAACAGCGGCCGCTCCGGCACCTCCCCGACGACGTCGCACACCAGCCACCGCTGCAGGTCGCGGCCGGGGAAGCCGACGCCCAGCAGCCGCCGCACCGACGACGACGCCCCGTCGCAGCCGACCAGCCACCGGGCCCGCAGCGGCGTGCCGTCGACCAGGGCGGTCACCCCGACGGCGTCCTGCGCCAGGGCGGTCAGCGTCCCGGTCACGACCGGCGCCCGCACGTGCGCGCGGAGCCGCTGCTCGAGGACCGGCTGCGTGTAGAAGGCCAGGCCCGGCACCGGGAACCGCACCCGGCCGAGCTCGGAGCGGTCGGCCGCCAGGAAGCGCACGGGCGGGTCGCGGACGAAGCCCTCGGTGACGCCCGGGACGGTCCGCTCGAGCAGCTCCAGCACCTCGCCGTCGGCCGCGACGGCCCGGGGCAGCGGGTGCACGCCGGCCGCCCGGTCGACCACGACGACCGACATCCCGAGCGCCTCGAGCCGGGCGGCCAGCAGGGCGCCGACCGGCCCGTAGCCGCAGACCAGGACGTCGGGGTGCACGCGCGTACCGTCCCAGACGTGCTCCGGTCCGCCATCCTCGCCGCCTCCCGCAACGACGCCGTGAAGGCCCTGGTGGCCGGCGCCCCGGTCAGCCGGAGCGTCGTCAGGCGCTTCGTCGCGGGCGAGCAGGTCGAGGACGCGGTGCGCACCACGCGCGAGCTCCTCGGCAAGGGCCTGCTGGTCAGCCTCGACCACCTCGGCGAGGACACCCTGGACGCCGCCCAGGCCGAGGCCACCGTGGAGGCCTACCTGCTGCTGCTGCGCCGGCTGTCCGAGGAGGGCCTCACCGCCGACGGCCGGGCCGAGGTCTCGGTGAAGCTGACCGCCGTCGGGCAGGCCCTGGACGAGACGCTCGCGCTGGAGAACGCCCGGCGGATCGCCTTCGCCGCCCGGACGGCCGGCACCACCATGACGCTCGACATGGAGGACCACACCACCACCGACTCCACCCTGCGCGTGCTGGCCGAGCTGCGGCTGGACTTCCCCGACGTCGGGGCCGTCGTGCAGGCGTACCTGCACCGCACGCTCGACGACTGCCGCGCCCTCGCCACCGCCGGGAGCCGGGTGCGGCTGTGCAAGGGCGCCTACCGGGAGCCGGCCGAGGTCGCGTACCAGGAGCCGCACGAGGTCGACCTCGCCTACGTGCGGTGCCTCAAGGTCCTCCTGGCCGGCGACGGCTACCCCATGCTCGCCACCCACGACCCGCGCCTGGTCGAGATCGCCTCGACCCTCGGGCAGGGCCGGGGCGACTTCGAGTTCCAGATGCTGCTCGGCATCCGCCCGCTCGAGCAGGAGCGGCTCGCCGCGCAGGGCGAGAAGGTCCGCGTCTACGTCCCGTACGGCGACCAGTGGTACGGCTACCTCATGCGACGTCTGGCCGAGCGCCCCGCCAACCTGGTCTTCTTCCTGCGCGCCCTGGCCTCACGGTCATGACGTCGACGATCGCCGTCCTCGGCGTGGGGAAGCTGGGCGAGGCCCTCGTCAGCGGGCTGCTCCGCGCCGGGCAGCCCGCCGACCGGCTCCTCGGTGCGGAGCGGCACCCGGAGCGGGCCGCCGAGATCGCCTCCCGCTACGGCGTCCGCACGCCCGACCCGGTGGACGCCGCGGGCGAGGCCGACGTCGTCCTGCTGGCGGTCAAGCCGCAGGACATGCGGGCGCTGCTGCGCGAGATCGCGGGCTCGCTGCGCCCCGGCACCCTGGTCGTGAGCATGGCCGCGGGCATCCCGACCGCGACGATCGAGGCCGAGCTCGCCGACGGCACCGCCGTGGTCCGCGTCATGACGAACACGCCGGTCTTCGTCGACGAGGCCATGAGCGCGGTCAGCCCGGGGACGCACGCCAGCCAGCAGCACCTCGAGCAGGTCGAGGCGATGCTCCGCCCGGTCGGCAAGGTCGTGCGGGTGCCCGAGGCCCAGCAGGACGCCGTCACCGCGCTGTCCGGCAGCGGTCCGGCGTACTTCTTCTTCCTCGTCGAGGCGATGATCGACGCGGGGATCCTGCTCGGGCTGCCCCGCACGGTCGCGTCCGAGCTGATCACCCAGACCCTGGTGGGCAGCGCGAAGATGCTCCGGGAGTCGGGGGAGCACCCGGTGCTGCTCCGCGAGGCCGTCACCAGCCCCGGCGGCACGACGATCGCGGCGATCCGCACCATGGAGGACCACGGCGTCCGGGCCGCCATGCTGGCCGCGATCGAGGCCGCGCGGGACCGGAGCCGCGAGCTCGCCCAGGGGTAGGTCTGGTCGTCGTACTCTCTCGCCATGGAGTCCTGGGGCGAGCCGCGCAGCAAGACCGTCGAGTGGCACGACCCGCGGGCGGCCGCCGCCGTCGGGCTGACGAAGTCGGGCATGGAGCACCTGCAGGCGGTCGCCGACGGCGTCCTCCCGCCACCCCCGATCGCCGTCCTCATGGGCTTCGGCCTGACGAGCGTCCGCCCCGGCGAGGTCGTCTTCACCTGCACGCCCGACGAGTCGGTCTACAACCCGATCGGCACCGTCCACGGCGGCCTGGTGTGCGCCCTGCTCGACAGCGTCTGCGGCTGCGCCGTGCAGTCCACCCTGCCGCAGGGCCAGGGCTACACCAGCGTCGAGATCAAGGTCAGCTTCCTGCGCGCGGTGCACGCCGGCGACGCCCTGACCGCGGTCGGGAGGATCGTGAAGCCCGGCCGCCGGGTGGCGTTCAGCGAGGGCGAGGTCCGCGACGCCGCCGGCAAACCGGTCGCCACCGCGACCTCCACCTGCCTGGTGTTCGACCTGCCGTCGTGAGGACGCGCGGCCACGCCGGCGCACTCCACTACTCGTGGGTCATCGCCGGCGTCGCGTTCCTGACCCTGCTCGCCGCCAGCGGCTTCCGCTCCACCCCGGGCGTCCTGCTCGTGCCGCTCGAGCGCGACGGGTTCTCCCGCGACACCGTGAGCCTCGCCGTGAGCGTCAACCTCGTGCTGTTCGGGCTCACCGGACCGTTCGCGGCGGCCGCCATGCAGCGCTTCGGGGTCCGCCGGATCGTGCCGCTCGCGCTGCTGCTGATCGCCGCCGGGTCCGGGCTGACCGTCCTCGTGACGGCGTCGTGGCAGCTGGTCGTGCTGTGGGGCGTCGTCGTCGGGCTCGGCACCGGGTCGCTGGCGAGCGTGTTCGCGGCGACGGTCGCCAACCGCTGGTTCGCCGCCCGCCGGGGCCTCGTGACCGGGGTGCTGACCGCGGCGTCCGCCACCGGGCAGCTGGTCTTCCTGCCGGTCCTCGCCGCGCTGACCGACGCCCGGGGCTGGCGCACCGCGAGCCTCGTCGTCGCGGTGTGCGCCCTCGCGGCCGTCCCGCTGGTCGCGCTGCTGCTGCGGGAGCGCCCCTCCGACGTCGGCCTGCTGCCCTACGGCGCCACCGAGGACGTCCCCGACGCCCCGACGGCGGGCAACCCGGTCGCGGTGGCCTTCGCGGGGCTGCGCCTGTCGGCGCGCAGCGGCACCTTCTGGCTGCTCGCCGGCAGCTTCTTCGTCTGCGGCGCCAGCACCAACGGCCTCATCGGCACCCACTTCCTCCCGGCCGCGCACGACCACGGCATGGCCCCGGTCGCGGCCGCGGGCCTGCTCGCCCTCATCGGCGTGTTCGACATCGTGGGGACGACGGCGTCGGGCTGGCTCACCGACCGGCACGACCCGCGGGTGCTCCTCGCCTGGTACTACTCGCTGCGCGGGCTGTCCCTGCTGGCGCTGCCGGTCGTGCTCGACACCGGGTCGGTGCCGCTGCTGCTGTTCATCGCCTTCTACGGCCTGGACTGGGTCGCGACCGTCCCGCCGACGATCGCCCTGTGCGGGAAGGTCGCCGGCCCGGAGCGCACCCCGGTGGTGTTCGGCTGGGTGTTCGCCAGCCACCAGCTCGGCGCCGCCGCGGCCGCCTTCGCCGCCGGCGTCAGCCGCTCCGCCACCGGCAGCTACACGACGGCGTTCCTCGTCGCGGGGGCGCTCTGCGCGGTCGGGGCCCTGCTCGCCGCCGGGGTCGACCGCGGCCGCGCCCCCCGCCCGCCGGTGCTCCCGGAGGCCGCCGTCCTGTCCTGACCGGCCGGATCCCCCCGCCCCTCCTACGATCCCGTCGTGAAGATCGTCTGGCTGGCCCCCCTGCTGCTCCTGACCGCCTGCAGCGGCTCCGACACCGCGACGGTCCAGACGGGCACCGTCGCGCGCGGGACGGTCGCCGAGGTGGTGGAGGCCGCCGGCACCGTCACCCCGCGGGCCTCGGCCGCCGTCGTCTCCCCGGCCGACGGCACCGTCACGAGCGTCGCGGTGAAGGACGGCCAGCAGGTGACGGCCGGGCAGGTGCTGCTGCGGCTGTCGTCGCCGGCCGCGCAGCAGGCGCTCTCGCGCGCGCTCGCCGCGAACGCCGTCGCCGGGTCGACCGGCGTGGCCGGGCAGGCCCTCGCCGGGGTGCAGCTGCAGCAGGCCCGCGCCGCCGTCGACGCCCTGACCGTCCGGGCGCCGCTCGCCGGCGTCGTCACGCTCGGGGCCGGGGCGCCGAGCAGCGGGAGCGACCTCTCCGGCCTGCTCGGGTCGCTGCCGTCCGCGCTGCAGGGCGCGGCCGGCGCAGCCCTCGGCGGGGGCGGCTCCGCGCCTGCCGCGACGACCACGACGAACGACGTCGCGGCCGGCTCGCCGGTCGGCACGGGCACGCCGCTGCTGACCGTCACCGACCTGTCGACCCTCGGGATCGCCGCCGAGGTCGACGAGACCGACGTCCTGCAGGTCAAGGCCGGCACCACCGCCGAGGTCGCCGTCGACGCCCTGCCCGACACCACCTACCGGGCGACCGTCACCAGCGTCGACCTCGCCCCGACGACGTCGACCCGTGGCGGCGTCAGCTACCGGGTCCGGCTGTCCCTGGCCCTGCCGGGGTCGACGCCGGCCCCCCGCCCCGGGATGGGCGCCGTGGTCGACCTCGCCGTCCGGGAGGCACAGGGGGTGCTGGCCGTCCCGAGCGCGGCGGTCGTGCGGGACGGCGCCGACGACGTCGTCTACGTCGTGAAGGGCGGCAGGGCGGTGCGGACCGTCGTGCAGACGGGCGCCGAGGGCGACGCCACGGTCGAGGTGACGTCGGGGCTGACCGAGGGGCAGCGGATCGTCACGCGGGACGCCGACGGCCTGGCCGACGGCGACGAGGTCGCGACGTGAGGGCCGCCCCCTGCGTGATCGACGGAGGCACAGACAGCTTCCCGCCCCTCGAGCGCTGTCTCAGGCTCCGTTGATCACGCCGACCCCGGCGCTGGAGGCCGTCGACGTCACCCGCTCCTACGCCCTCGAGGGCGTCACCGTCGAGGCGCTCCGCGGTGTGAGCCTCACCGTGGGGCAGGGCGACTACGCCGCCGTCGTCGGGCCCAGCGGCTCGGGCAAGTCGACCCTCATGCACCTGCTCGGGGGCCTCGACCGGCCGACCACGGGCGACGCTCCGCGTCGGCGGCCGCGACGTCAGCACCCTGTCCGACGACGAGCTCGCCGAGGTCCGCAACGTCACCCTCGGGTTCGTCTTCCAGGCCTTCCAGCTGCTCGCCCGCACCAGTGCGGTGGAGAACGTCGCGATGCCGCTGGTCTACCGCGGGGTCAAGCGGGCGGAGCGGCGCACGCGGGCGGAGGAGGCCCTGAGGCAGGTCGGGATGGGGCACCGCCTCGACCACCGCCCCAACCAGCTCTCCGGCGGGGAGCAGCAGCGCGTGGCGATCGCCCGGGCCCTGGTCGGGCAGCCGCAGGTCCTGCTCGCCGACGAGCCCACCGGCAACCTCGACAGCCGCACCGGCGAGGAGGTCATGGCCCTGCTGGAGCGGCTGAACGGCGAGCAGGGGGTGGCCGTCGTCCTCGTGACCCACGACCGCGACGTCGCCGCCCGGGCCCGCCGGCAGATCCGCGTCCGCGACGGGCGCCTGGAAGACGACGGGCAGCGGCCGTGAGGTTCGCCGAGGCCTGGCGGGTCGCCGTCACCGCCCTGCGGGCGAACCGGCTGCGCAGCGCCCTGACGATGCTCGGCGTCGTCATCGGGGTGGCCGCCGTCGTCGTCATCAGCGCGATCGGCAGCGGCGCCAAGCAGGAGGTCGAGGCGCAGGTCAACGGGCTCGGGGCGAACCTCGTCATCCTCGTCCCCGGCAAGCTCGAGCTCGGGAGCGCACCGACCAAGAGCCGGCTGCAGCTGTCCGACGCCGACCGGGTGGGCCGGGCGCTCGGCCAGCCGGGCGAGGTCGCCGTCAGCGTCGCCAGCGGGGAGACCGTCCGCGCCGGGGGCCGCAGCGCGTTCGCCACCGTGAACGGCACCAACCCCGCCGTCCCCGAGGTCTTCGTCCGGCCGCTGGCCCGCGGCAGCTACCTGCGCGAGACCGACGTCGACACCCGGCGTCGGGTCGCGGTCCTCGGCAGCGCGATCGCCTCGACGCTGTTCCCCGGGGCGGACCCGCTCGGCCGGCAGCTGACCGTCGGCGGCGTCCGGTTCCGGGTGATCGGCGTGTTCCGCAGCGTCGGCGGCAGCCTCGGGGCGAGCCGCGACAGCGAGGTCCACGTCCCGGTGACGACGGCGCAGCGGCTGTTCGGCGAGGACACCGTCGACGCGCTCGCCCTCAAGGCGGACAGCACCGACGACATCCCCCGGACCCGGCGCACCGCGCTGGCCGTCCTGCAGGACCGCTACCCCGACGAGGAGTTCAGCGCCGTCACCCAGGACGACATCCTCGGCACGGTCGGCAAGATCCTCGGGCTGCTGACCGTCGTGCTGTCCGCCATCGCGGGGATCAGCCTGCTGGTCGGCGGCGTCGGGGTCAGCAACATCATGCTGGTGAGCGTCCGGGAGCGGACCCGCGAGATCGGGCTCCGCAAGGCGGTCGGCGCCCGGCAGAAGGACGTCCTGCTGCAGTTCCTGCTCGAGGCCGTCCTGCTCACGAGCATCGGCGGGGTCACCGGCATCCTGCTCGGCATCGGCACGGCCCTCGGGGCGTCCCGCCTGGTGCCCCAGCTGCCCGCCGTCGTCACGTGGTGGTCGCCGCTGCTGGCGTTCAGCGTGAGCGCGGCGGTCGGCCTGTTCTTCGGGGTGGTCCCGGCGCGGAGGGCGGGCAGACTCGACCCCGTGACGGCACTGAGGACCGAGTAGATGTCGGACAGCACGCTCGTCGTCCACGACGACGTCCTCGCCACCTACGACTTCGGCCGCAGCCACCCGATGCGGCCCGTCCGGCTGGCGCTGACGATGGAGCTGGCCCGGCAGGTCGGCGTCCTGGACCGTCCGGGCGTGCGGGTGCAGGCCCCGCAGAGCGCCCCCGACGACCTGCTCGAGCTCGTCCACGACCCGCTCTACGTCGCCTCGGTCAAGCGTGCGCCCGACGACCTCCTCGGCCGGCTGTCCCTGCGCTGGGGCCTCGGCACCGGCGACGTCCCCGTCTTCCCGCAGATGCACGAGGCCAGCGCCCTGGTCACCGGCGCCAGCGTCCAGGCCGCCCGGGCCGTCTGGGAGGGCACCGCCCAGCACGCCGTCAACCTCTCCGGCGGCCTGCACCACGCCATGCGCGACCGCGCGTCCGGCTTCTGCGTCTACGACGACCCCGCCGTCGCGATCGCCTGGCTGCTGCAGGCCGGCGCCACCCGGGTCGCCTACGTCGACGTCGACGTCCACCACGGCGACGGCGTCGAGGCCGCCTTCTACGACGACCCCCGCGTGCTGACGGTCAGCCTCCACGAGAGCGGCCGCACGCTGTTCCCCGGCACCGGCTGGGCCGACCAGGTCGGCACCGACGAGGCGCTGGGCAGCAACGTCAACGTCGCCCTGCCGGCCGGCACCGGCGACGCCGGGTGGCTCCGCGCCTTCACCGCCGTCGTCCCCCCGGCGCTCCGGGCGTTCCGGCCCCAGGTGCTGCTGACCCAGCACGGCTGCGACACCCACGCGCTCGACCCGCTGGCCCACCTGCTGTGCAGCGTCGACGGCCAGCGGACGACGTACCGGCTGCTGCACGAGCTCGCCCACGAGCTCTGCGGGGGGAAGTGGATCGTCACGGGCGGCGGCGGCTACGAGCCCGTGCAGGTCGTGCCGCGGGCCTGGACCCACCTGCTGGCCGAGGTCGTGGGCGGCGGCGAGGTCGACGGCGCCACCCCCGCGGACTGGCGCGAGACCGCCCTGGAGAAGGCCGGCGAGCGCGGGCCGGCGGACCTCACCGACGGCACCCCCGCCACCTGGACGCCCTGGGAGGGCGGCAGCGGCGACCCCGACGACGCCCTCGACCGCGCCGTGGCCGAGACCCGGCGCCACGTCTTCCCCCACCTCGGACTGGACCCGGACCATGAACAGGGCTGAGCTGCGCCGGCACCTGCTCGACAGCCGGATCTGCGGCGACGTCGTCACCCCGCGCGAGGAGAACCTGCGGAACTTCCAGCGGATGCTCGACCGGCGCCGCGAGTACGACTTCGGCCTCGAGCTCGGGCGGACGTACACCCGCGACGACGTCCTCGAGGTCATGTCCCGGCTGTGCGGCGTCCACCCCGACCCGGCGTTCGACCGCGGCCAGGACACCATCGACGTCGACCTGACGCTGGCGGCCCTGGAGCGCCTGCGGGTGCGGCTCGGGCAGGCGGCGGAGCGGCGCGAGCGCGTGCTGGTCGCGACCGGCCACCCCACCGGGATCCTCGTGATCCACCTCGCCGTGGCCGCCGCCCTGCGTGCCGCCGGGGCGACCGTCCTCGTCACCGCCCCCGACTGGACGCTCCCGTGGGAGGAGGACAACGCCTGGACCCGGCGCCGTCCCCGCCACGTGCGCGCCCTCAACGGCGTCCACGTGCTGTCGGCCGGAGGGTCCCTGCTCCACACGCACCTGGCCGAGCCCATGCGGGCCGTCCTGGGGGAGCTCGACACCCCGCCCGACCTCGTGCTGGCCGACCACGGCTGGGCCGGCGCGGCCGCCTCGGCCGGGATCGAGACCCTGGGGTTCGCCGACTGCAACGACCCCGCCCTGTTCGTCGCCCAGGACGAGGGCCTGCCGCTCACCACGGTCGGGCTCGACGACAACGTCCTGCCGCACCTCTACGACCCGCTGAGCGCGTTCCTGACCTCCTGGTAGACCGCGTGGACCCCTTAGCCCATCCGGGTGCTGGTGCGGGGGAGGCGCGCCCGCTACGCTCGCGCGGCTCGTGCGTGATCGTCGTCGACGGTGGGGAAGCCGCCGACCGCGCCGCGAGCAGACGGTGGGTGCTGTCCTTGTGGGCACGGGTGACGGAACGACGCACGGCGAGCTGCACGACCTCAAGTTCCTCACGGTCGCGGAGGTCGCGGGTCTGCTGCGCGTCTCCCGCATGACCGTCTACCGGCTGGTGCACAGCGGCGAGCTGCCGTCCGTGCGCGTCGGCCGGTCCTTCCGCGTCCCCGAGCGGGTGGTCGACGAGTACCTGCGTGGCGCCTTCCCGTCGACGGGCTGACCGCGCCCCCCTGTACGCTGGCCCGTCCGTCCTGATCCCCTGAGCTGAGGTTTCCACGTGGGTTCCGTCATCAAGAAGCGCCGCAAGCGGATGGCCAAGAAGAAGCACCGCAAGCTGCTGAAGAAGACCCGCGTCCAGCGTCGCAACAAGAAGTAGTCCCTCTAGGGTCGGCCTGTGAGCACTCCCTGGCTGACCTTCCTGTCGGACTACGGCTACGAGGACGCGTTCCTCGGGGTGTGCAAGGGCGTCATCGCCCGCACGGCCCCTGAGGTGCGCGTCCTCGACGTGCTGCACCTGGTGCAGCCGCAGGACGTCGAGCAGGGCGCGGCGGTGCTCGCCAGTGCCGTGCCCTACCTGCCGTCCCCGGCGGTGCACCTCGCGCTCGTCGACCCGTTCGGGGCCTCTCCCGTGCGGGGTGTCGCCGTGCGCACGGCCGACGGCTCGACGTTCGTGTCGCCGGACAACGGCCTCACCAGCCAGGCCTGGGAGGCTGCGGGCGGGGTCGGTCGCGGCGCGGGTGCTCGACGACCCGGCCCTGTGGCTCCCCCGGCCCGCGCGCACCTTCCGGGGCCGCGACGTGTTCTCCCCGGTCGCGGCGCGGCTGGCCTCCGGGCTCCCGCTCGAGCAGGTCGGCTCGGAGGTCGCGGTCGAGGACCTGGTCCGGCTGGCCGTCCGTGCCCCCGAGGTCGACGACGACCACGTCCACGGCGAGGTCGCGCAGGTCGACCACTTCGGCAACCTGACGCTCAACGTGCAGGCCGCCGACCTCGAGGCCGCCGGGATGCACCTCGGCGACGACGTCGAGCTGCGGGTGGGCGGCAAGACCCTGCGCGCGCCGTTCCGCCTGACCTACGGCGAGGTCCCCCGAGGGCGTCTCGCGGTCTGCGAGGACTCCTTCCGGACGATCACGGTCGCGGTCAACCAGGGCAGCGCCGCCGTCGCGCTCCGGGCCCGCCGGGCCGACCCGCTGGTGCTCGCCCGGGTCGTGCAGCAGGACCGTCCCACCCTGACGCCGGCCGGACCCGCCTGACCCCGCGCCGGTAGTCTGGGGCTCCGCCGACGCCCCCGAGGAGCCCGCATGAGCCGCGTCGTCCTCGTGACGGGGGTGAGCCGCTACCTCGGCACCCGCCTCGCCGCCCTGCTCGCCGAGGACGACTCCGTCGAGCGCGTCATCGGCGTCGACACCGTCCCGCCGCCGCCCGAGGCGCAGCGGCTGCTGGGCCGCACCGAGTTCGTCCGGGCCGACATCCGCAACCCGCTGATCGCCAAGGTCATCGCGCAGGCCTCGGTCGACACCGTGGTCCACATGAACGTCATCGCCACGCCCGAGGGCGTCGGGGGCCGGACGGCGATGAAGGAGATCAACGTCATCGGGACGATGCAGCTGCTCGCGGCCTGCCAGAAGGCCCCGAGCATGCGCAAGCTCGTCGTCAAGAGCACCACCGCGGTGTACGGCTCCAGCCCGCGCGACCCCGCCCTGTTCACCGAGGACGTCGAGCCCCGCGGCGCTGCCGAAGTCGGGCTACGCGAAGGACGCCGTCGAGGTCGAGGGCTACGTGCGCGGGTTCGGCCGGCGCCGGCCCGACGTCACCCTGTCGCTGCTGCGCTTCACCAACTTCATCGGCCCCTCGATCACGACGCCGCTGACCCGGTACTTCTCGCTCCCCGTCGTCCCGACCGTGCTCGGCTTCGACCCGCGCCTGCAGCTGTGCCACGAGGACGACGGCCTCGAGGTCCTGCGCCGGGCCAGCGTCGAGGACCACCCGGGCACGTACAACGTCGGGGGTTCCGGCGTGCTGCTGCTGTCGCAGGCGGTCCGCCGCCTCGGCCGCCCGTCCGTGCCCGTGCTGTCCCCGCTGGTCGACCTCGTCGCCCGGGGCATCCGCTCGGCCGGCCTCGTCGACGTGTCTCCCCGAGCAGATGCGCTACCTCTCGCACGGCCGGGTCGTCGACGTCTCGCGCCTGCAGGCACGGCTCGGGTGGGGCCCGCGCCCGACCCTCGAGGCCTTCGACGACTTCGCCGCCACCCGCAGCCCCGGCCCCCTGCTCGCCGCCGAGGTCGCGTCCGTCCTCGAGGAGCGCGTCCTCGACCTCGCCGGGCGGCTGTTCCCCGGCCCCCGCACCGCCGCGTCTGGAGCCCCCCGTGCCTGAGCCCCTCGGCAAGGTCATCCCGCTGCCGTCCCGCGCCGGCGGCCCGTCCGCTGCGCCCGAGCCCGAGCCGGTCGAGTCCGACACCGAGCGTGCCCTGGCCCACGCGCTCGCCTTCCTGCGCCGCCGGCTGACCGGCGACTACGAGGTCGACGACTTCGGGTTCGACCCCGACCTCACCGAGCACCTGCTGGCGCCTCCGCTGCGGCCGCTCTACAAGAGCTGGTTCCGAGTGGAGACGCGCGGCCTGGAGAACGTCCCCGACGTCGGTGGCGCCCTCGTCGTCGCGAACCACTCCGGGACCGTCCCCGTCGACGGCCTCATGACGGCGCTCGCCCTGCTCGACCACCACCCCGCGCACCGCCACCTGCGGATGCTCGCCGCCGACCTCGTGTTCCGGCTCCCCGTCGTCGCGCCGCTCGCCCGCAAGGCCGGCAACACCCTGGCCTGCAACGCCGACGCCGAGCGCCTGCTGTCCGACGGCGAGCTGGTCGGGGTCTTCCCCGAGGGCTTCAAGGGGATCGGCAAGCCGTTCAGCGAGCGGTACAAGCTGCAGCGCTTCGGCCGCGGCGGGTTCGTCTCGGCCGCCCTGCGCACCGGCAAGCCGATCATCCCGGTGTCGATCGTCGGCGCCGAGGAGATCTACCCGATGGTCGGCAACGCCAAGACGCTCGCCCGCGTGCTCGGCCTGCCCTACGCCCCGATCACGCCGCTGTTCCCGCTGTTCGGCCTGCTCGGCCTCGTCCCGCTGCCGAGCAAGTGGATCATCGAGTTCGGCGAGCCGATCGAGACGGCGTCGCTCGGGCCGGGCGCGGCCGACGACCCGATGCTGGTCTTCAACCTGACCGACCAGGTGCGCGAGACCATCCAGTCGACGCTCTACACCCTGCTCATGCAGCGCCGCAGCGTCTTCTTCTAGCCGCGTCCCCGCGGTCGGGGCGCGAGGGTCAGCAGCGCGACCTCGGCGAAGCCGGCGGACAGCCCGGGCGTGGTGCCCGGGTACAGGTCGTCGATCCGGATCCTGACGTCGGTCACCCCCCGCAGCCGGACCGGGAAGCGCTGCGGCTCGAGCGTGTCGCGCAGGCGGAGCACGATCGGTGCCTCCCCCGTCGTGTGGATCGTGACCGATGCGGGCCGGGGACGCCCCGTGCCAGCGGCGCTCGTGAGCCTGATGGCCACGAGGTCGGTAGGGGCGAGCAGGGCGAGCCCCAGTCGGGTGCCGCCGCCCGGGGCGCGGGCAGGGGTCCACGACGTCGACGGGTCGCCGTCGACGGCGAGCGCCGGCGCACTGGTGCGGCGGGTGCTGGAGGCGCGGGTCCGCAGCGCGGCCACCGGGGTCTCGACCCGCGCCACCCGCTGCACGGACTCCCGGCCACCCGTGACGGCGTCGCGCAGCATGCCGCCGAGCGGCGTCAGGACGACCAGCAGGAGCAGGACGAGCGCGACGACGGCAGCGACGAGGCCTGCGCGGGGCAGGCCACCCCGCAGCACTGCGGCCCCGCCGACCTGGGCGCGCCGGACCGCTGCCGCCGTCCGCCGGTTGCCCCCGGGCACGGGGCGGGCCCCCGCGGGGACGAACCCGTCGCCGTCGGGACGGGGCCGCAGCCGCAGCACCCGCCGCAACCAGGCGAGCAGCCGCGCGCCACCAGCCGAGCCGGACCTGCGTGGCGGCCGGAGCAGCCGTCACCGACAGGGCCGTCCCGCAGGCCCGGCACAGGTGGCGACCCGCGGCGTTGCCGGACGCCGCAGGACGGGCACGCGAGCGGCCCGTCGTCGGGCTCGACGAGGGGGACCGCTCGGCGACGCACCCGGCGACGGACCTCTACCGGGGGCAGCGCGCCGGGCTGCTCGTCGTCGTCGTCCAGCAGAGCGTGCGGCGGGAGCGCGGACGGCGCCGGCCACCACCTGCTGCGGCAGGTCGGGCAGGAGCGGGCTGGTCCTGCCCTGCCCGCTCGGCGACGACGGCGGCGCGCTCGGCCTGTCCCGCGCCGGCCCGTGACCTCCCCGAGCTCGCGCTCGTCCGCCTGCTGCTCGGCCTGGTCGCGCGCTCGTCCTCGCGCTCGGCCCGCCGGCGCTGCCGCCGCTCGGCGGCGCCCGCCCGGCGCTCGGCGTCCTGGCGCCGCCCGGTCGGCCTCCTGCTGCGCCTGCTCGCGCAGCTCCCGCTCTGCCTCCTCCGGGCAGCGCCACGACCCGGCGCGGGGTCGCACGCAGCTGGCCAGCAGCCGCTCCTGCAGGGCCAGCTCCGCACCGGCAGCCAGCGCCTCGGCCTGGGCGGCGACGGCCTCGGCGCGGGCCGACGTCGCGGGCGCGCTGGGCGCTGCCCGCCTCGGCGGGAGCGCGCCGCCACCTCGGCGCGGACGCCCGAGCAGCACCCCGGACAGCGTCGCGAGCGCCTCCTGCGCCTGCAGGGCCGCGGACCTGGCGCGCACTCTCGGCGCGAGCCGCCTCGCGAGCGCGCTTGCGCAGCTCCTCGCGGCGCGGGCCGGTGCTCCCCTGCGCTGCGCTGGTGGCCCGTCGCGCCCCGGCAGCCGCCCGCTCCACCGCCGACACCACGTCCCGCACCCGCTCCTCGGCCGCCGGCAGCTCGGCCTCGAGCCGCTCCAGACGGCGGCGGGCGCTGGCGCCACGACGTCGGGTGCGCTCGAGCCGGACCTGCGCCTTCGCGGCCTCCGCGTGCGCCGACGCCGCCCGTTCCTCGGCGACGGCGCGCGCCTGCCGGTACCGCTCGAGCGGGTCCTGCTGGCGGGCGGCGCCTGCTCCTGCTCGCTGCAGGCACGCGACCAGCTCGGGAACGGGGACCTCCCCGCGCCACCCCAGGAAGTCGCCGCAGACGGGACAGAACTCCTCGCCGTCGGCGACCGTCGAGGTGCACTGCGGGCACAGCACGGCGGGCGCCGTCACGCGGCAGCCTCGACCGTCAGCACCACGTGGGCCGGACACCAGGCTCGCAGCAGCGGCCGGACGGCCTCCACCTGCTCCGGGGTCGCGCCCTTGAGCCGCACCCGGACGACCGGCTCGGGCATGCCGGGCAGCGCGCCGCCGGGCACCTCGCTGACGGCCACGCCGCCGCTCTCGAGGACCTCGGCGTGCAGGCCGTGCACCAGAAGGAGCCACTCGACCAGTGCGGTGGCCGTCCCCCGGCCGGCGTGCACCCGCGCCGCAGCGCGCACGACGGTCCGCTGCTTGTCCCCCGGCCAGGCCGGGTCGACGTCGACACCGAGCCAGCTGCCGACCCAGCGCACGAGGTCCAGCGGCGCGGTGCGGGGGTCGACGTGGGCGTCGAGGCAGTCGAGGACCGCGAGCACCGGCGCCAGCACCTCGTCCAGGCCGCCGAGGAAGCGCTGGGTGAAGGGGTCCTCCTGGTAGAGCGCGGGCAGTTCGCGCCCCAGCGGGTAGCGGGTGGGCAGGCCCGGGACGGTGCCCCTCACGCGACGCACCACCCGCACCTGGTGCTCGAAGGAGAACACCAGCGCGTTGCCGTCGAGCTCGATCCGCTGGGCGGCGTCGCCGCGCATCCCGCTGACCGGGTCGGCGGCGTACAGGCGGGCGTCCTCGACCAGGTCGACCCCCTCGACGGCCTGCAGCAGGCCGTACACCTCACCGACGTGGACCGTGCGGCCGAACGGCCAGCCCTGACCGTCGGGACCACCGGCCACCGGCGAGAACCACCGGTCCAGAGCGGCGTGCACGGCGGCCTCGACCGCCCAGGCGGGCTGTCGCGAGGCTGCTCGCACGCGCGCCACGACGGTCACCCCCTGGTAGGACGGCGGCTCCACCACGACCCGCGTCGTGAGCAGCCGGACACCGTCGAGGGCGTCGGCGACCCGCTGCAGCGTCAACGGGTCCGGCACGAGCTGTCCGAACTCGAGGCGACCGGCCGGCGGTACCGCGGGCACCACCAGGACGCGCACCCCGCCGGCCTCGGAGCCCTCGCCGGCGGTGACCGCGCGGACGCGGGCCACCTCCGGTGCCGCGTCCCGTGCCAGGTGCTCGAAGTCCTCGGCCGTGACCGCGCGCCCGCGGTGGCGCAGCACGACCGGTCCGCGGACCTTGGCCTGCTCGACGTCCTCGGCGTCCCGCCCGCCCGCGGCCGCACGACGGTTGACGACCTCGCTGATGTAGGGCAAGGACGACGTCAGCACCGCCAGGCTCCCCGGTCCGACGTTGCCGTGCGCCCCACCCCCGGTGCGGTACTCCCGCACCCGCACGGCAGCGCCCGCCTCGGGCACCCGCCCGAGCTGCCGCACCCCGCCGTCGGGCTCGCGCACGGCCGGACCGAACGACAGCTCGCCGGTCCGCTGCTCGAGCACGACGTGCCGGTCACCGGGCCCGGAGTCGCCGAAGTCGGTGACGACCTGCCAGGTCCTCCAGGCGGTCCCGCCCGCCTGCTGAGGCTCGGCCACCTCGACCACGACGGGCGTCTCGCCCGGGACGACGGGGGCGTGCTGCAGGGCGAAGCGCTGCCCGGCGACCCCCTCGCTCGTGCCGACCAGCTCACCGAGCACGCGGTCGGCGTGGACAGCGGCGACCGTCCCGCCCAGCACGGACGCCTCCGCGCTGTGCAGGAGGGGGCTCGCGCTGTAGCCCGGCTGGTCCGACCGAGCCTCCACGACCCGCACACGGAGCCACGCCGCCCGCGCGCGGCCGACCGACGACGTCAGGTGGCCTCGCGGCACGTGCACGAGGACCTCGCCCGGCTTGTTGAAGCCTCCGGTCCCGTCGCGCTCGAGCTCGCACGGTGCCCAGCCGTCGGTCGTCCAGGCCTCCCAGAGCAGCGGCGGGTCCTCGGGGTCGACGCCGACGCCGGCCGTGGAGCAGTCCAGGGTCAGGGCGACGGCGCAGCCGCCGGCGGGCTCCGACAGCCCGAGCAGCAGCGCGTCGCCCTCCTGCGGCGGCGTCGAGAAGCAGACCGCGCCGTCGCCCCGCAGCAGGGCCGTCCGCGCATCGCGCCCGGCCCCCTCGGCGTCGAGGGTGCGGACGTGCGCGAGGGTCACCGACGGCAGGAGGAGGTCCTCGACCGTGGTGAAGACGACGGGGTCGCCGCTGGGCGGACGTGGTGTCGAGACCTGGGTCCCTCCGGGGACGACGACGGCGGTCGGCTGCGGCGCGGACAGCCAGAACGTCTGGGAGACCCGGGCAGCCGTCGCCGGGAACGTGGTGACGCCGAGCAGGTCCAGGAACGTCGTGTGCAGCCGGTCGGGCACCCGGTTGAGCCGGTAGACGACCTGCTCGGTCATCCACGCGAACACCTCGATCAGCGTGACGCCGGGATCGCTGACGTTGTGGTCGGTCCACTCGGGGCAGCGCTGCTGCACCAGGCGCTTGGCGTCGTCGACGAGGTCCTGGAAGCGGCGGTCGTCGAGGTTCGGGGCGGGGAGGGCCACGGTCACTCCTCCGGGGGCAGTGAGTAGAAGGGGAAGACGAGGTTGCGGGGGTCGTCGGTGTCGAGCACCAGGTAACGGACGGTGATCCACACGGTGCCGGGGTCGTCGGCGTCGGGCAGGGCCTGCACCCGGTCGACGGTGATGCGCGGCTCCCAACGCAGCAGGGAGGCGCGCACCTCCTGCTCGATGCGGCCGATCAGGGCGCCGTCGGCGGGCGCGAAGACGAGGTCGTGGATGCCGCAGCCGAAGTCGGGGCGCATGGGGCGCTCACCGATCGCCGTGCCGAGCACGAGCCGGATCGCCTCCGCGATCTCGGTGTCGCCGTCGACGAGGGCGATGCCGCCGCTCGGCGTCGTGCGCAAGGGGAACGCCCAGCCGCGCCCGACGAAAGGGGAGCCCTCGGAGGCCGGCATCACGCGACCAGGACGGTCGCCGCGGTGCCCGTGACGACACCTGGGGCCACGCAGCACGTCCCGGTCGAGCCGGTCCGCGCGAGGGGGCGGCCGCCGGCGAGGACCGTCGGGCTGCCCACGAGGACCGTGCCGGTCTGGGTGGGCGGCGGGTCGGCGACGAAGGGGTGCGGCGGGGTGTTGAGCCCGCGCGCGCCCACGACCACGGCCGGCTTGCCCGCGACCAGGACCGTCGGGACGACGCCGAGGGTGAGCGGCGCGGAGAACGGCAGCGGGCCGGCGGGGAACCCGAGGGGGGTCAGGTGGTGCCCGCAGATCCCGACGATGCGGTCGCCCAGCACGGCGGCAGGTGTGCCCACAGCTCCTCCTCAGTTCAGCTTGATGACGGCGCCCTGCAGCGCGACCTGTCCGGCGGCCTGGACGGACACCGTCGCGCCCCTGATCTCGACGCCGCTGCGCCCTTCGAGCAGCAGCCTGCCGCCCGAGGTGACGTCGACGTCCAGGGCGCCCTTGATGACGACCGAGCCGCGGCTGTCGACGGTGACCGTGGTGGTGGCGCCGTCGAGCGCCACCGACATCGTGTCGTCACCGCTCGCCAGCGTCGCGCCCGTGCGGCCCGTCTCGTCCGACAGCACGAGCCGCTGCCCCGTCCGGCTGTGCAGCGCCCGGACGGCGGTGCGCCCGCTCGGGTCCACCAGCCGCTGGGCCAGGGGCGGCGCGGCACGGCCGCTCCACAGGCCCCCGAGGACGTAGGGGGTTCGGGTGTCGCCGTGGTCGAAGGCGACGAGGACCTCGTCGTTGACCTCGGGCAGCCACGCCAGGCCGCGGTCGCTGCCGGCGCCGGGAGCGGCGACCCGCGCCCAGTCGGTCGCGTACTCCCCGGACAGCCAGGGGAAGGTGACCTTGACCCGACCCTTGCGCGTCGGGTCCTTGACGTCGCTGACGACACCGACGGTGACGCCGGGCAGGGTCCGGTTGCCGCTGCCCGTGGTGCTGCGACCGGCGCCGCCCAGCAGGCCGCGGAGCGACCGGTCCTCGCCGCCGGCGCACTCGATCCGGGTGGTGTAGCCGTCGCGGTCGGAGACGTGCTGCACCCGGCTGAGCACGTAGGTGCCGTCGTGGGCCGGCCCGGTGCCGCCGATCTTCACGGGGACTCCGGGGAGCAGCCGCGGGTCGCCGCCGCAGACGCCCTCGACCTCGGCGTGCACGTCCGACAGCAGCACCGCGAGGCCCTCGGCGGCCGCGTCGGCCTCTGCCTTCGTGGCGTGGACGGGGCTGCCGCTGTGCAGCGGCGGCGGCGGTGAGGACCCCGCGCTGAGGGAGGCGTGGGGGACGCCGCTGCGGGCGGCCGTGCCGGCGGGCCTGGCCAGGCCCGCGACCGGCCGCTGCGTCGCCGGGTCCCAGCCGGACGTGCGCACCGACGGCACCTGGCCGGCGCTCGTCACGCGCACCCGCAAGCGGTCCAGGTTCTCCCCGACGACGAGCGGCACGGGCGTGCCGACCGCCGCAGTCGGGCGCCGGCGCACGTGCACCTGTCCCTCGCTGAGCACGACCACCCGCCCGGACTCGCGCGCGCGCGAGGTGAGGAAGTCCCAGTCGCTGACGTCGAGCTGGGCGACGTGGTCGTGCCGCAGGCTGCCGCCCTCGAGGGTGCCCGGCCGCAGGCCGGCCTCGGCGAGCACGGTGCGGGCGACGGCGGCGTCGTCGGTGCTCGTCCACGACCGGGTGCGGCGGCCGCGGGTCAGCCGGTGCAGTGCGTCGTGGCAGCGCGCGACGACGAGCGAACCGCGGGCGTCGTACTCGTACTCGAGCGCCGTCACCTCGCCGTCGAACAGCTTCCTGGCCTGAGGGTCGCCGACGGCGTTGAGGCTGACGGCGACCGTGACGCCGATCCGCAGCCCGGCCCCGGCGAGGGCGGTCAGGTCGGGGTCGCGGAAGCGCAGGACGGCACTCGCGGGCAGGCCGACCGCCAGGTCGACCGCGAGCGACTCGAGGTCGCGCTCGACCTCGTCGCGCATCACCGCGCCGCCGACGGTCACGACCGGTGAGTGCCCCAGGTCGACGCCGGACGACGCGCTCACGACCACGGCGACGGCTCCTCGCGCTGCGACGGTAGCTCCGCACGGGCCGGCAGCAGCAACCGGGTCCCGGGGGGCAGCCGCATCGGGTCGTCCAGCCCGTTGGCCTGGGCGAGGTCGCGCCAGTGCCGCGGATCGCCGTACTCCGCCGTCGCGATCGAGTGCAGGCTGTCGCCGGCGACGACGCGGTGCGAGCGGCTGCCCGCGAGGCTCCCCGACGTCGGGTTCTGGCGCTTCAGTGGCAGCTCGACCTGCACGAGCGTGAGGGCCAGCACGGCCCGGGTGGGCGTGCCGTCGCTGGCGAACATCGTGTAGGTGGCGCTCGCGCTCTGCAGGGCGACGTCGAACCAGGCCGCCCCCCAGCTCAACGACAGCCGCGGCGGCGCCGGGACGCCACGGAGGACGGATGTGCGGGTGGGCGCCAGCCAGCCGAAGACCTGGTCGACGACGGCCGGGACGGGGCGCGTCAGGGCGCGCGCATCCAGCCGGGCCTCCAGGCTCAAGGTCTTCGAGCTGCGCCCGGTGAACTGCTGTCCGGGCACGTCCTTGGTCTTGTTCTTCTTGTACTCGGCCTCGGCCGTGACCTGGACGGACTCCGGGTTGTAGGGGAGAACCAGGGCAGGCAGCGCCCCGTTGACGGGGCGCAGCGTGAGCTTGGCGACGGGACCGACGGTCATCGGAGCACCGCGCCCGCGCCCGCGCCCGCGCCGCTGGAGCCCGCGCCGACGCTGCCTGCTCCGGGGCCCGCTCCGCCGGGGGGCGACGGCTCCAGGGCGAAGGAGAAGCCGTGGTGCACCAGCTCGACGGACTCGGTGGGGGCCTGCGCCGACCCGGCGACGAAGCTCGGGCCGGTGTACCTGGACGCGAAGACGTCGCTGAGGTCCCAGCGAGCGATCGGCGCGCCGGCCTCGTCGACCGCGGAGATGCGGGCCGTCCGGTACTGCTGTGCGGGGTCGGCCACGCTGCTGAACCAGGCGGCCAAGGTCCCGCTGGCACCGTCGACGTAGCGGGTGAGGGTGACGGGGGAGAAGGAGATCCGGCCCGGCAGCTGGTGGACGAACTCGTTCTGCCCGCCCTCGACCCACGACTCGACGGCGTACTCGGCGGCCAGACCGTTGCACTCGGTGAAGGTCGGCAGCTCGACGCCGTCCACCACCACCCAGAAGCCGGTCATGACGCGCGTCGCCTGTGGGGACTGCGGGCTCTGCGGGGGCACCGGGCGCTGGCGGCTGCCGTAGGGGCGGGGAGCCGCGGCGCTGCCGAGTCGCTGCGTGGTCCCGCCGGCACCGGGGGCGCGTCGCGTCGGGGGCATCGGGGGCGGAGGCGGCGGGGACCCGGCCGGGGGGCGCTGGAGAGGCAGGGTCATGGTCGGGTCCGTCCTGTCGTGCGTGTCGTCGTACGGGCGGTCGGGGCGGGCTCCGGGCGGGGCACCGTGCCCGGGGTGGCGGTCATGGCCGTCGGCCTCAGGTCCACAGGTCGGTGAGGTCGGAGACGCGGTCGCGGTCGGCGAGCAGCTCGCTGCGCAGGTCGCTGCGCAGGCGCTCGTACAGGCGCGAGGCCAGCTCGTCGAGGTCGCTCTCGCGCAGCGCGCCGAGGACATCCACGCGTGCCTGCGCCCGGTCGGGCAGGGTGGCCGGGCTGCGGACGGGGTCCGGGGTGGCCAGCTGGACCGCGGCCGACGGGGGCGTCGGTGCAGGGGCCGTCGCTGCAGGGGCTGCGTGTGCCGGGGTCGCCTGTGCCGGGGCCTCTGCAGCGGGTGCGGGGGCTGCGGGGGCCGTGGACAGCGCGGCTGACGCGGGTGGGGGCTGCGCGGGCAGGGACGCTCTGGCGGCCCGTCGCAGCAGCGTGGCGACGGACGAGCGCTGGGCCGTGCTGTCCGTCCGCGTCGTCGTGGTCGCCCGCGCTGTGACGGGGCCCGCGGTACGGGGCGCCGACCGTCCACCTGCGGCCTGCTCGGCGTGCCGCGCCTGGTGTTCGGCGAGGGCCTCGTCGGCGTAGCCCGCGGCCTGCTGGGCGACGTGCGTGAGCTCGTGCGCGAGCAGGCTCCCCGCACGGGCACCGACCAGCGGACCGGCGGTGAGGGGGAGCACCACGGTGGTCCCGCGGGCGGCGGCGAGGGCACGAGCCGGTCGCAGAGCGGCCGCCGTCGTCGGGTGCCGGTCGACCTGCACCGTCGGCAGCGCCCGCCCGGTACGGCGTTCCACCTGCGCGGCGACGCGGTCGAGGGCGCGGTACTCGGCCGACGGGACGTCGACCGGACCCGTGCGGACCGGGGCGTCGAGGTTCCCGCGGGGGGGCGAGCTGGGCAGGGCCGCCGACGGCGCGTCGGGGGTCACCGCGTCTGGGGTCGTCGCGTGCGGGGTCGTCGCGCCCGGGGCCATCGGGTCTGCACCCAGCGTGTCGGGGGTGCCGCGGTACGGCGCTCGTGTGGCGGACGCCAGCGCTCCGGGGGACGCAGGAGGCTGCGGCGGTGCCGGGGGCTGGGAGCCCGCGGGAGGCTGGGCGGCCGCCGGCGCGGCGGCGGTGGGGCCGCGGCGGACGAGCAGCTCCGGCTGGCCGACCGGAGGCTGGTGGACCGGCCGGAGCCGAGGAGGAAGCGGGCCGCAGCGCGTCGGGGTCCACGACGGGGGGCGTCGGCGCGTCGCGCGACGGCCGGGACACCGGCGCCCCCAGCCGGGCGCGCCGGCCGGCCCGCGCCTCCGCGACAGGCGGCTGCGCCGGCGTGAGGGGCAGGGCGGCGACGGACAGGGGGGCAACGGGCACGACAGGAGCAGGGGCAGGACCCAGGCCCGCGGACGCTGCCGGCTGTGGCCCGGTGGCGGCGGCCGGGGAGGAGGACAGTGCGTCCTGGGTGACGGCCTGCTGCTCAGCGGCGGCGGGCGCGGGCGCAGCGTGGGCGGGCGGCACGGGGACCGGTGCCGAGGGGTCCGCCGCTGTCCTGGGACCGGTGTCGGGTGGGGCCGCCCTTCCCGCAGCGCGGCCGGGGCGGGGTTGCGCGGGACTCAGCGGTCGGCTGCTGGTGGCGGTCTCGGGGGCGGCGGTCTCGGGGCGGTCTGGTCGGTCTCGGGGGTGGAGGTGCTGACGGTGGTCGTCACCGCGGTGGAGGCGACGGCGGTGGTCGTGAGTGCGGCGGCCGTGGGTGCGGTGGTGGCGCCGACGGCGGGCTGGGCCGTAGGACGGGCCGGGTCGGCGGGCAGAGCCAGGTCGGCGGGCAGAGCCAGGTCGGCGGGCAGGGCGGCGTCGGCGTAGAGGGCGGGGCCGGTCCGGCGTGCCGGGGGCAGCGCTGCCGCGGACGCCTGCGGCGTGGGCCGGTCGCCGCCGGCGTCGAGCGGGGCCGCGGCGGCCGGACCGGCGAGGGTCGTCGGGGCGGCCAGGGCGGTCGGAGCCGGGACGCCCGCCGGTCCCGGCTGCCGGCGTCCGGTAGAGCTCCGGACGTCCTCGTCGTGAGGAACCGCCGGGGCGGGGGCGGCGGAGACCGGTGTCGAGGCCGGCCCGTGCGGAGACGACGGGCCGGTCCGGGCCGGCGGGAGGGCCGCGGTGTCCGGGATCGACGGCACCGGCGCGCCGAGCCGACCGGTCCGGCGCGCTGCCGACGATCGTCCGACCGTCGTCCGGCCCGTGTCGAGGCCGGTGGTCGGGACCTCGTCCGGGGCACTGCTCGGGGTCGACGTCGAGGCGGAGGTCGGGGCAAAGCCCTGGGCACTGCTCGGGGTCGAGGTCGAGGTCGAGGCGGAGGTCGGGGCAAGGCCCGGGGCACTGCCCTGGGCGCTGCTGCGAGCGGGGCTCTGCGCCGGTGCGACCCGCTGCCGTGCGCTGCCGCCACGCGGTGTGGCCACCGGGTCGGGCGTCGGGCCGTCGTCCCGTCCGTCGCGTGAGCCTGCGCTGGCGGGCAGCGTCGAAGTGGCTCTGACGGGGGTGCGCGGGTCGGGAGCGCCTGCCGGAGCGGGCGCGGCAGGCGCTCCAGCCGCCGCCGACGCAGAGGCCGGGGTGGGGCGCTGGTCACCAGGGAGCATCGGGAGACGTTCGGGGTCCGACCAGCCGCTCTCGTCCGCGGAGGCGGGGCGGCCCGGCAGCGGGCCGCTGCCGCGCGGAGGCTCGGCTCCCACCAGCGGGAGAAGGGCCGCGACAGGGCCGGTCCCGCCCGGTCGCGGGACGGCGGGCACGCTGCCTACCGTCTGCGACCGGGTGCCCGCGACCGTGAGAGGGCCGGGGTCGACCAGCGCCGGCTCCGGTGACCCAGGACCCGTCGTCGGGGCCGGCGGCGGACTGGTGCGGTCGGCGTCCGTGCCCTTCGGGTCGTGGGTCCCGGAACGGCCGGGCTCAGCGGCTGGCGGGCGG
This sequence comes from uncultured Actinomycetota bacterium, assembly GCA_963761655.1. Lineage (GTDB taxonomy): Bacteria > Actinomycetota > Actinomycetes > Mycobacteriales > SCTD01 > RYN-122. Next base: position 108,119 of record CAVXHI010000010.1, on the reverse strand, counting down.
GGTGTCGGTGCCTCGGTGCGGGGCGCTGCGGCGGGAGGCAGCTCCGCCTCGCGCCGGCTGCTCCTGGGTGCCGGCGGGGGGAGCGGCGCCGGCGGGGCGACGTCGTCCGTGGCGACGTCGTGGAGGGGACGGTCCTGGAGGGGTGCGGGTGCCGGCAGGGGAGTCTGGGAGGCGAGGGTGCGCAGCCCGGGCCCCGCGAGGGCCGCGGGTGCGGGCTCAGCGAGGGCAGCGGGCATGGCAGGCGGCGTCGGGACGGCCGGCGTGCTCGACGGCGCGTTCGGCGGGGCTGCCCTCGGGACGGACGCGGAGGGAGGGACAGGGTCCGCAGCGGTGGGTGTGGTGTCGCGGACGGGCGACAGCGGTGTCGGCGCGTGACCCGGGGCGGGCTCCGTCCCCGGCTTCCCGAGGGGCGCGCTGCGTCCGACGAGGGCGCGGCCGCCGTGCTCACCGGTGCGGTCAGTGCCGGGACGGGCGCAGAGGAGGCTCGTGCGACGGCCGCGGTGGGCGGCGGCACGGCAGGGCCCCGGCGTCGCGACGGACCGGCCGGCCTCGAGCGACGCCGGCAGCGGGCTGTGCCCGTCGTCGGGCGGGAGGGCGCCGTCCCGGGGTGCCGTGGGACGCAGCGGCTCGCCGGCGGTGATGACGGGCTCGGAGCCGACGAGCGGCGCGGCCGGCGCCTGGCTCACGACGCCTGACCTACGACGCCCTGCCCTGTGACGCCCTGCCCTGCGACGCCCGCGACCCCCGGGTCCGCTGCGCCGTCGGCGGGCTGGCGCCGTCCGCGCCCGGGCGCGGCTCCTCCCCGGCGAGGGCATCCGCAGGCGCCGTGACCGCCCGAGCCACAGGGGCCGGCGCGGACGACAGCGCGGCCACCGGCAGGAACGGGCGCAGTGGGCAGGACGGGCGCAGTGGGCAGGAGGGGCGCAGTGGGCGGCGACGCAGCAGACGCCAGGGACTGTGCTGCCGGAGCCGCCGAGACCTGCGGGTCGTGCGGTGTGGCCGCGGTCGGGCGGGCGGTCGTGCGGGCGGACGCGGGCAGGTCGGGCGGCTCCGGCGCGGGCGCGGTGGCGCGTGGCGGAGCGGAGACAGGTGCCTCGGTCACGGCCGGCAGTGGCAGGGAGGCGGCCAGTGGTGTCGAGGGCGCCGCTGTCGTGGACGGCTCGGTCGGACGGCGGGCCACCGGTGACGGGCCCCGCACGGCGTGCAGCGGGCGGGGCGCGGGCGCGACGGCCGAGCCGGTCCGCGCCCGCAGGGGCGCGGCGGCGGGCCGCACCACCGTGCGGCGCCCCGGGAGAGGAGTCGCCGGTCCGGCTGACGGGGCAGGAGCCGGGGAGGTCGAGGCCCCCGGAGGAGGGACGGCGACAGCCAGGGCTGCTGCAGGAGGGACGGGCGCCGGCACCGACGCGCCGGCAGGCGGGGCGCCAGCAGGAACGGCAGCAGCAGCGCCAGCAGGAACAGGCAGCAGGGCCAGCAGGAACGGCAGCAGCGACCGGGGGGAGCGCGACACCGGCCGCCGTCGGCGTCAGCGTCGCCGCCGCGGGTCGCGACCGCACCCGCGACAGCAGCCGGCCCAGAGCAGGCACTGCAGGCACCGCAGGCACAGGGACGACGTCGGACCCGGCGTCTGCGTCCGGCTGCTCCCCGGCGGCCCGCTGGCGCGGCAGCGGGAGGTCGGGCGGGTCGACGGCCGCCCGACGGGACCGGGCGATGCCCACGACGAGCCCCCGGGGCGCATCGGTGCGCAGCTCGTGGCCGAGGTCGGCCAGGGCGCGGGGAGCGGGGTCCGGGTAGCGAGCCCGCGGGTGAAGCCGAGCCCCGCCTCCCACGCGAGGGGTGCAGCCAGCAGGGGCACCAGCGCCGGCTGCGTGCGCCAGTCGGCCCGCACGGGACGGGCCGGCTCCACGGGAGGGGCCGGTGCAGGCGCGGGCCGCGGAGTGCCAGTCGCCACCGCGACGTCCGCGTCCGGCACTGCTGACACCGGGACAGCAGCGGGCGGTCGGTCGAGGGCGGCCGGACGCCGGCGCAGCGTGTCGATCAGCCGTCCCACTGCTCACCTCCCGCGGCGCCGTTCAGTCGACCGATGTGCTGGATGAACTGCTGACGCAGCGGGTGCTCGAGGTCGAGGATGTCGGCCAGCGGCCAGTGGAAGTGGTAGGCGACGTACGCGACCTCCTCGAGCAGGCGATCGGCCGCGTACGTCAGGACCCCCCCTGGCCGCTCCCTGCCACGTCCACCGTGAACTCGTGCTCGCACGACGGGCAGGTGACGAGCGCCTGCGTGTGCCCCTCCTGGTTGACCCTCCGGTAGAGGTCCTGCAGGAACGCGAGGTCCACGGCGAACAGCCCCTCGACCACCATGGTGTCCACGACGTCGAGGCTGCCGAGCCGCTCCACCACGCGCGCCAGCAGCAGCACCGTCAGGTAGGCCTCGTTGGCCTGCACGCGGGGGTCGCGCAGCGGAGCGATCTCGTCGCGCGCCGTCGCGAGGCGCATGACGCCCTCGCGGTGGACACGACCGTCCTCGTCCACGTAGCCGCGTGGGAGCACGAAGGAGAACTCGGTGCTGAGTCCCTCCGCAGGACCGGGCTGCTGGTCCGGTGCCGGGACCCGCGGCGGCAGCAGCGCCGCGGGTCCGCGCACGGTCCGCTCCACGTCAGGCGCCCGAGCTCCAGTTCTTGCCCTTCAGGGTGAAGCCCTCGTGGTCGATCGTGAGCGTCTCCATGAGCGCGTCCGTACCGCCGGCGTCGAGGTCGCCGAGCGACCAGCCGGAGGGGAAGGCGTTGCGGAACTCGTACCGCTTCTCCGGGACCTCCTTGTTGGCGCCGTAGAGGATGAGCGTGATGTTCTTGCGGGCGTTCTTCATGTCACCGTCGATGGCGCTCTGGATCCAGGACCACATCGAGTCGTCGATGATCAGGCCGCGGGTGCAGGTGATCTTCCCGGGCTTGATGCCCCCGCCGGCGACCGACTTCATCACCTGCGTGCCACCGCCCTTGGTGACGTGCTTCACCTCGACGACGTCGAGCTCGAGGCTGATGCCGGAGACCGTCTTGAAGGACGCCAGCGGCATCCCCCCGCAGTCGAGGAACCAGGTGGTGACGGAGACGTTCTGGGTCGGGTTCATGGCGGACAGTGGCGTGGTCATGCGGGTCCTCCTGGTGAGGTGGCGAAGACGTGGGTGACGGTCACTCGGACACGGACGACGTGCCGGTCGGCAGGCTGGCGAGGCGGAAGACCACGAACTCGGCCGGCTTGACGACGGCCAGCCCGATCTCGGTGGTGACCAGACCTGCCTCGATGTTCTCCGAGGGGTTGGTCTCGTCGTTGCAGCGCACGTAGTAGGCCTCGCCGGCCGACGCGCCCATGAGGGCACCGGACTGCCACAGGCGGTACAGGAAGGCGCTCACCTCGCGCGAGATGCGTGCCCACAGGTCGCGGTCGTTGGGCTCGAAGACGACCCAGTCCATGGACGCCAGCATGGAGTCCTCCACGTAGGAGAACAGGCGCCGCACGTTGACGTAGCGCCAGGCCGGGTCGCTCGACAGGGTGCGGGCACCCATGACCCGGACCCCGCGGCCCGGCGCGGCCTTGATGACGTTGACGCCGATCGGGTTCAGCTGGTCGTGCTCGCCGCGGGTCAGGTTCGAGGCGACGTCGACGACGCCGCGGAGCACCTCGTTCGCGGGGGCCTTGTGCACGCCGCGCTCGGCGTCGCTGCGGGCCCACATCCCGGCCAGGTGGCCCGACGGCGGGACGAGCACGTTGCGGCCGGACAGCGGGTCGAGGACCTTGACCTGCGGCCAGTACAGGGCCGCGTGCCTGCTGTCGTACCCGGCGACGTCGGTGCGCCAGTCCTTCACCTGCTGCGCGCTCAGGCCGGGGGGCGTGTCGAGGATCGCCATCCGGTCGCCCATGAGCTCGCAGTGGTCGATGATCCCGCGCTGCACGGACTGGAAGCCGTCGAGGTCGAGGGCGCCCTGCTCGAGCGCGGCCACGAGGTCGGGGACGGCGACCATCGTGACGTCCTCGAGCGTCTCGAGGACGGCGAAGCCGGTGCGCTCGGTGACCGAGCCGACGTAGTCGCCGGCGCCGGCGGCGGCCTGGGCCGGGATGAGTGTGGCGACCGGCGTGGTCAGGGCGGTGCTGGTCGGCGCCAGCTTCTCGAGGGTCCCCGTCTTGGCGACCTCCTCGATGCGGATCAGCTTCGACTGCGTGTTGACCGTCGTGGCGAGGTTGTTCTTGCCGCGCTTGACGGTCAGGCCTTCGAACGTCTCCAGCGGCTCGCTGCCGCGCTTGACGACGACGGTGTACGTCTCGTCCGAACCCTCGGCCGTGACGGGGTTGACGTCGACGGTCAGGGCGCTGCCGGCGTCGCCGGCCTCGAGGGCGCGGACGGCGTAGGCGGGGCTGCGGTCGGTGCCGTTCAGCTGCGCCGTGGCGGCCGGCAGCTCGGCCGGCTCGGCCTTCGCCGCGGCGGCGCCGACGCGGACGACGTAGCAGATGCCCCCGCCGTTGGTGAAGAACCCGTAGACGGCGTGCGCGAGGTAGCTGCCCTCGAGGAACTCGCCGAAGGTGCGGGTGAACTGGGTCCAGTTCGTGACGAGCACGGGCTGGTCGAACGGCCCGGTGGCGGCGAGGCCGACGAAGGCAGCGACCGAGGTGCTGACGCCCTCGATCGGACGAGCTGTGGGCGGCAGCTCCTCGATGAACACGCCCGGCGACAGGTACTGCGGCATCGCTCTCCCCCTCGGGTGACTGGTGTGGCACCAGCCTGTCGAGCCGGGGGGCCAGGTGCACGTGCGCCGGTGCGTCTGAAGGGGCGACCCTGACTGCCCCTACGGGCAGCCGGCCGTCAGGCGTCGGCCGCGTCGACGACGGCCCGAGGGTCCGCGCCGTCGTTGAGCACGGCGAGGAGCCCGGGCAGGTAGCGCCGCACCGCTGCCGCGTTCTGCACGAGCAGGTCCTCGACCACCGGGTCGAGCAGCTCCGGCCCGATCAGCTGCTCGGGCACCGCGCCGAGGTCCAGCGACGTCCGGCAGACGACGTCGCCGGTGTCGACGCGCACCTCCCACGTGCCGATCAGCAGGCCGGTGTTCGCACGGGCGGACCACGCCAGCACGCGCGCCTGCTGGTCCGGCGGCACCGGCTGCGGGCAGTACGCCAGGACCACGACCCGGCGGTCGGCGTCGTCCGCGACGGCGAGACGGTCCCAGACCAGAGCGTCTCGCCGGACCGTCGCGGCGGCGCGCAGGATGCCGTCGTCGTCGCGGTCCAGCTGCGCTCCGTCCGGCTCGACGGCCACGACGAGCGCGGCGGCCAGGGGCCCGTCAGGCACGGGCCGGGACCTTGGCCGCGGTGCTCTGCTGCTCGGCGGCGCGGGCGCGCTTCTCCGCCCGCCACAGGAAGTCGAGCTCATGCTCCAGCCGCACCCGGACGTCGCGGGCATGGTCCGGGCCCAGAGCCGTCAATGCCTTGCGTCGCTCGTTGGAGAGCTTGTTCAGGTCCCTCGCGTTCAAGGTGTCGACCTTGTCGCGCAGGGCCGGGTCGATGAGACGCTCGTCGGCGCCGCGGAGGTACTTCGCGCGCAGCTCCTGCTCACGGTGGCTGTAGGGCAGGTCGTCGAGGTTGCGGCCCGGGTGCATCCGCAGGATGTGCGCGCGCACCTTGGCGTACGACTTCTCGATGTCGTCCATCGGCCGGATCTTCTGCAGGGCGTCGTGCCCCGCCCCGCGCGCGTCTTCGTCGTTGTAGTGGTACTCGTCCTTCCAGCGCTTGAGCTCCGTGACGTCATGGTGGTCGGCACCGGTCAACGTGTCGCTCACGGCCCCCACGACCCCTGCCGCGGCGGCCCCCGCCGCCGCGGCGGCGGCCTTCAGCGGCTCGCCCGTCGTGATGCCCTTCAGCGGCTTGAGGAGCGCCGCCAGCTTGTCGTCGATCGTCGTGGGGTCCGGGACGAGGCGGAGCTTGTCCATCACCTTGGCCTGGATCTCGTGGTGCAGCATCGTGCCGAGCTCCGCCTCCTCGATGCCCAGGCCCTTGAGGACCTTGCGCGCCTCGCGGTCGCCGCGGCGCTGGGCCGCATGGACGAGCACGTCGGCCGCGGTGCCCGGGTCGGACCGCACGAGGTGCTCCGCGGTGCCGAACCCGTGCGTGCCCGCGTAGTCCTTCTTGGCTGTGGCGGCGCGGTCGTCCTCCCGCAGCTGCAGGACGGCCTCGGCCATCCCCTTCAGCATGTCCGAGAGGGTCACCACGGCCCGGACCGCGGTCCCGGCTCCCATGCCGCCCGCGGCGGCCAGGTCCGAGATGTGAGCGGCCATGTTGGTGGTGTTCTTGGAGGCCGAGAAGATGAAGCCGTACAGGTTCTTGGCGGCGACCCGGCGCAGCCGGCCGGCCGCCGCCGCGCCGACCCGGTCGTCGGTCTTCGCGCTGATCAGCTCGTCGAACGCGTTCCAGCGCTCGTAGGCGGGATGGAGGTTGAACAGGTCGCTGATGAGCCCGAGCGCGCTGACGGCGATCCCGAGCCCCGGCACGATCGCCCCGCCGCTGAGAGCGGCACCCGTGGTGTTGGTCACGGCGAAGGGCTCACCGCTCTCGAGCGCCCCCGCGAACTTGGCCCCGGCCTCCTGCCCTGCGCTGTGCTCGACGACGGCGGTGGCCAGCTTCATCGCGCCCTTCGCGGTGCTGGCCAGGCTGCCGAGCAGGGTGGCGCCCTCCGCGGCCAGCGCTCGCTTGACGCCCGGGTCGGTGCCCCCGCGCGCCACTGCGAGCAGCTGGTCGATGAAGGTCCGCGTCTTGTCGAGGACCTTGCCCAGACCCGTGAAGACGGAGAACCCTGCCAACGCCTCCGCGAGCTGGTCCTTCGTGCTCACGTCCGTGGCGCTCGGCGCCAGGCCCGCACCGCGCAGCACCTTCGCGCCCGCAGCCCCCGCGCCGCTCATCAGCTTGCCGACGTCCCCGACGGCGTCGAGGGCGTCGACTGCCAGGCCCTTCGCCGGCCCGACCTTCTTGGCCGCCTTCGCCAGGTCCTGCTCGCTCGGGGGGCCGCTCGCCCCGTCCTTCTGGGCCTCCAGGGCCCTCTTGAGGATCTTCTCCTTGAGCGCCCGGTCGTCGCGCTGCGGGATCAGGTCGCCGTCGTCGGGGTCGAGAGTCGGCGTCAGGGGGACGAGGTCCGCGCGCTTGCGCGCCTGGTGCCGCTGCTCCTCGAACTCCTTCGCGAGCTTCTTCGCGAGCTTCGCCCTGCGTCCGGGGTCGGCGTAGGCCAGGCCGCCGGTGGCCCGGTCCTCCTGGACCGCGGCCTCGAGCTCGGCCTCCCCCTGGGCGCGGTCCTTGTTCTTGGACTCGCGCACCGCCGACAGGACCGTGGCGAAGTCGTCGCCGACACGTGGGGGCCGCACGAGCGACACGTCCGGTCCGGCCTCCTCCGGTGCCTCCTGCGCGAGGTGCGCCTGCTCGCGGGCCGCCTCGTCCCAGACCTCCGCGGCGGCGTCGGCCCCGGCCTTCTGCGCGGCGTCCGGCACGATGCCGTTGCGCTGCGCGCCGGCCACCGCGTGCTGCATCGCCCGCTTCGCGTCGTCCTGGACGCGCCCGAACTTCGTCCACAACTCGGCCTGCTCGTTGGGCGACAGGCCGGTCTGCAGGGCGGCGAGGTCCTTGTTGCGTCCCTTGTCCAGCGTGCGCTGCGCCTTGTAGTCCTTCTTCTGCTGCTTGTACTGCTTCTTGCTCCGCTTCCGGGCCTCGTGCCCCACCCGCTGCTCGGCCGCGCGTTCGCGGTGCTCCTTGGTGAGGCCCAGCTCCTCGTCGAGGTCCGGACCGTGCACCAGCTGGTGGAAGAAGCCCTTGCGCTTGGTCTTGGGTGGCACGGGACTCCTCCGCGTAGGCCGACGTACGGCGACATGCTGGCGCGTGGCGGGCCCACTGGGCGAGTCCCTGTGCGGATCGTGCCTCTAGAGGCAGGCATCGAGCAGTGCCGCGGGCAGTGCGAGCCGTCCCTGCTTGCGGTACTCCGCGGACACCGCGTCGACGACGCGCTGCAGGGTGACCGGCTCGTCGACGGCCGCGGCCGCGAAGGCCGCGGCCAGCGCGGCCGTCGCGATGGGCCCGCCCGACAGCTCGACGTGCGCCGCCAGCAGGTCCAGGTCCACGTCCTTGGTCGGGCAGCCGGGCGGGAACGCGCGGGCCCAGATCCCGCGCCGCTGCTCGGGGCCGGGCAGGGGGTACTCGAGCGTCGCGTGCAACCGCCGCAGGAAGGCTTCGTCGATGTTGTTCGGAAGGTTCGTGGCGAGCAGCACCAGGCCGTCGTGGCGCTCGAGCCGTTGCAGCAGGTAGGCGACCGCGACGTTGGCGTACCGGTCCTTCGCGTCGCTCACCGCCGAGCGCTTGCCGAACAGCGCGTCCGCCTCGTCGAAGAACAGCACGACGTCGCCGGTCTGCGCCGCGTCGAACAGCGCCCCGAGGTTCTTCTCGGTCTCGCCGATGTACTTGCTCATCACGCTCGACAGGTCGAGCACGAACAGGTCCAGCCCCAGCTCGCCGGCGACCACCTCGGCCGTCAGCGTCTTGCCCGTGCCCGAGGGGCCGGCCATGAGCGCCACCGTGCCCCGTGAGGGGAGCCCGGGGAAGCCCCACTCGTCGTAGACCAGGCGGCGCTGCCGGTGGCGGGCCACGAGGCCGTGCGCCTGGGCGGTCAGCGGCCCGGGGAGCACGAGGTCGTCCCAGGTCCGCCGCGGCTGCACGCGCGTGGCCAGCTTCTCCAGGTGACCGCCGGCCAGGCGGCGCACGGCGTCGGCGGGCGCCGACGTCGACAGGGCGACCAGCTGCAGCTGCCGGCGGTCCAGGCGGGCTCCGGCCGGCGGCAGCGCGCCCGTCGCGTCCAGCCACTCGTCGTCGCCGGCGACGCCCGCCGCGACCGGCACCTCGCGGCGCAGCACGTCGGGGAGCTCGGTCAGCGGGAGCTCGTCGACCGACGACAGCCCCCAGACCAGGTGGTCGGCGCGGCGCAGGACACCGTCGAGCCCTGCCGGCACCCGGTCGACGACCTCCACCAGCACGGCGAGGCCCGTGAGCGTCGCCTCCCGCACCACCGCGTCCCACTCCCTGCGGTCGAGCGGAGCGGGCACGACCAGGACGCCGGGACCGCCCAGCTCCTCGACGGCGGTCCGGCGCCGCGTCTCGCGGTCGGCGCCGCTGAGCAGGTGCAGCAGACGGGACGCCGCGGGGCCGCGTGCCCCGGGCAGGACCCGCGTCCCCGGCGGCAGGCAGGGGTCGGGGCTGGAGTCGCCCTGCAGGGCCCACACCAGCGACGAGCTGGCGCTCACCTCGCGCGCGGCCCAGGGGCGGTCGTCCTGCTCGACGTCGACCAGCGCGGCACACCGCAGGCGACCGCTCTCGGCGACGGTGAGCGCCGCGCTCTGCGAGGCCGGCCACAGCTGCGCCAGCGTGCCGAGCGTGAGCCGGGAGATGCCGTCCTCCTGCTGCAGCAGCGCCACCGCACGCTGCCGCGGGACGGACACCTCGACGGCGCACAGCAGCGCCAGCACCTGCAGCTCGAGGTCGGTCAGCGCCAGGGCGCGCTGCAGCCCGCTGAGCATCGACGGCTCGCCGAGCGCGGCGACGAGGTCGTGCTCCCCGGCGCCGGACGTCCCGGCCTGCAGGACGGCGTCGCCGTAGGCCTCCCACGGCGTCACGTGCTGTCGGTGCGCTGCAGCACCAGCACCGGCTTCTCGGTGACCGGCGGTCCGCCGAGCACGACCGTCCCGACGTCGAGCGCGACGGTCACGCGCAGGTCCAGCGACGGCTTGAGCTCGCCGCCGAGGGCGGACCACAGGTCGGGTGACTTGCGGTCGGTGGGCGGGGGCTGGGCCACCTGCAGCTCGCACGGCTGCGCGAGTGCGGCACCGGCCCCGAGCCACTCGGGCGGCAGCACCTCGTGACGCAGCAGCCCGACCAGGCACGCCGACAGCAGCGCGTGCTCGTCCTCGGGCCGCGCGGTCCAGCAGGTGAGCAGGTAGGACAGGTCGTACCAGCGCTGCGGCGGCCGGACGCCGACCACGCGCCCGCCCTCGCGCACCGGCTCGCGCCCCGTCTGCCGGCGTGCCAGCACCTCGTGCAGGTCGTAGAGGTAGAGGTCGACGGCCGGGCCGCTGCGCCGCGCCGCCCAGTCCTTGGTGGGCGCCTCGAACGTGACGGCGACGGCGTCGTCGGGCACGGCCTCGCGCACGGCGCGCCGCAGCGCGTCGTCGACGCTGCCGATCACGTGATGAGGCCCTGCCGCAGGGCGTGCGCGACGGCCTGGGTGCGGTTGCGGACGCCGAGCCGGGTGGTGAGGTCGTGCACGACGTTCTTCACGGTGCGCTCGCTGTAGGCCAGCTGCCGGCCGAGCAGTGGTGTCCTCGCCGTCGGCGAGCAGCTGCAGCACCTGTCACCCGCGTGGTCAGCCCCCACAGGTCAGCCGTCGGCGGCGAGCACGTCGCGGCCCAGTCGCTGCACGTCGCCGAGGTCGCCGAGCAGGTCCAGGAGGTGCCGTCGCCGTCGTCGGCGGTGCGGACCGCGTGCGCGAGGGCCTCGGGGGTCGCGTCGCTGCGCCGTAGCAGGCCGCAGGCGCCTGCCTCGACGAGAGCGAGCAGGGCGGTGTCGTCGAGGGCGCCGACGACGGCGACGGCACGGCGGGCACCGGAGGCGAGCACCTGCCGGACGAGCAGTGCCGCCCGCACCGGGTCGTCCGCGACGCACACGACGACGTCGGCGCGTGCGGCTTCCCGGTCGTCGACGACGTGCAGCGTGCGCACCTCGCGCAGCCCCGACACGACGCCTCCGCGGGAGACGGGGTCGTCCGCCAGGACGACGACGCGGACCAGCTCGACCACCACGGACGGCACGGACAACGGCGACCCACCCCCTACGCAGCGCCCGGACGGGCTGGGACCGATACGACCGTGGACCGCTCAACAGCGGCTCAACGGGCAGGGGGGTGGCCCGAAGGGGAACTCGAGGGACCTCTCCGGGCAGGCACGCGCTCGCTCCGTCAAGGGGCCTGCCGGCGCCGGCCGGGCTTGCGTCTTCCGGGCTTTTCAGGAGCCGCGGCCTTGTCCAGCTCCCTGCGACGGCCCTTCGTCTTCGTGCGCAGCTCGGCGAGGACGTCGTCCTTCTCGTCGTGCCGCCGGCGGATCTCCTTCTCGACCCCCGTGACGCCGGAACCTCCCTCCCACGGCTTCAGGACCCCGTTCGCCTGCATCTGCGACTCGTACCCGTACAGCTCCGTCCCTGAGATGCGCTGCGTGCCGAGGGTGCCGCGACCCTTTTCGCTCAGGTGCACGTCCAGCGCCTCGGGACGGACGCCCAGGGCGCCCAGCTGCTTCACCGCCTCGAAGGTGTGCTGCGTCTGTGGCCGGTAGTGGCCGCTGCGATCGGAGATCGCCTCGACCTGTCCCTTCACAGCGCGGATCTCGCCCGCGGCGGCGACGTCCCCACCGCCGAGGAAGGAGCTGTGGTGGAACCGCTTGTCGGTCCTCGTCTCCCTCCTGTGCGCGTCGTCGGTCATGAGCGCGCCGTCGGGGCCCATGGCGAAGATCTGGCCACCGTCGAGGACCCCCGTGGTGGAGACATTGGTGCGCCGGCCCTTGGTGGTGTCCAGAGCTTTGCCGCGGTGCGTCGTGAGCTTGCCCCCCACGCCGCCCACGGTCTGCCGGGCCCGTGCGCGGTCACTGCTCGCGTACGTCCGGCTCTTGTCGTACCCGGACCAGTAGCTGTTGTCGCGCTCGAACTCGGAGTTGCGGTCGCCCTTCTTCCCGAACGGCGAGCGGAGGAGGTTCCGGGCCGGCGCTGGCGGCTCACTCTCAGCTCTCACTCTCGCTGTCACTGAAGGACAGCTCGTCGTCGTCGTCGGACCACGACATCTCGCCCTGGTCCTGGTGGGAGAAGAACTGGTCGTCAGCCGTGACGTACTGCAGGGAGTCGTCGCCGCTCGCGTAGTGGGACAGACCCGACCCGAGGTCACGGGAGGTTCCTGCGCCGCTGCCGCTCCCCTGCTGCCCGCTGGGGGTCTGGTAGATGTACTGCCCCTGCGACGGCTGCGCGACCGGGGTCTGGTCGACGTACACCGGCGGCGCCTTCGCCTGCGGCGCGGGCAGGTGCGTGGCGGCGCGCCCAGCGCCGAGAGCGGGACCGCCGGCGCGTGGACCGCCGAGGGCCTGGGCGCCTGCCCACGAGCGCCGCTGAGCGGCCTTCAGGTCTCGCGAGGCGGTGGTCCGCTTGAGTGCAGGCTTGGGGGGCACGGGTCGCCTCCTGGTCGACGGGCACCGCATGCTGCCCGGGTGCACGGCCGGGCACCAGTGCCCGAGGGCGGCCTACGCGTAGACGGTGCACACCCGGGCGAGGTGTGTGCCTCTTCAGGCAGTCCCCGTCGGTGACCCGACCCGCGCAGGCACAGTGCGCGGGTGGAGCCTGACGCGGAGCAGCCCTGGGTCCGACGTCTCGTCGGCCTGCAGGCGCGGGCGCGGCTCGACGACCTCGCGGTCTCACTGCTCCGACACCTGTGCACCCCGGAGCTCGCAGGGGTCGACGGTGCGTCGACGGCCGTGGAACTGCTGCGCAGCACGGGGACGGCGCCCGAGCTGCTCCAGACGTTGCTGGGACCCGGCAGCGCCCTGGTCTCGACAGGACTGGTCCAGGTGCCCGACGCGGTGCCGCTCGCCCGGGCGGAGGTGCGGCCGGCGCCGCGCGTCCTGCGCTGGCTGGCGGGAGATGACGGGCTCCACGCCGACCTCCAGCCCCTGTCCCTGCGCGTGCCGCTCCTCACGTGCGGCACGAGCCGGCGCATCGCGTCTGCGCTGGAGGTCGCCGACCGCGTCGTCGTCGTGCGCGAGCGCCCGGGAGGACTGGCCTCCGCAGCCGCGGCAGCGGCGATGGAGCAGGCCGGCTGGGGTTGCCTGGCCCTCGACCTGTCGCTGGCGCTGCCCGGCGAAGACCTCGAGCAGGCCGTGGCACACGCCCTGCTCGACGCGCTGCTGCTCGGCCTCGGCCTCGTGCTGTCGCCCTACGACGCGCTGGTGCAGGACGCCCCCCGCGGCCTGCGCCTGCTGGCTGAGCCGATGACCCCCGTCGTGTTGACGGGCAGCGCGCACTGGGGGCCCACGCTGGTCCGTGTGCCGCCCGTGCAGCTCGTCGCCGAGGACTGGACGGGACAGCAGCGGGCGGCACTGTGGCTCGACGTCCTCGGTGACGGTCGCGAGGCGGGTGCGCTGCCGGGCGACCTCGTCGCGCAGGAGCTCCGCCCGGTCCAGGTCGTCCGTGCCGTGGAGCGCGCGGCCCTCGAGGGGAGCACGTCGGCGGACGCCCTGCTGGCGGCGGCGCGCGAGGAGAGCACCGGTGCCTTGACCCGGCTCGCGCGCGCGATCGAGCCGGTGGCGTCGTGGGACGACCTGGTGCTGCCCGCCCTGCCGCGCCGACAGCTGCAGCAGGTCGTCGAGCGGGTGCGCTCGAAGGAGATCGTTCGGGGGTGGGCCGTGGGCGGGCGGTCGGCGACGCGACGCGGGACGGTCGCCCTGTTCGGCGGTCCACCGGGGACGGGCAAGACCCTGGCAGTGGAGGTCATCGCCCGGACCTGGGCCTGATGGTCTTCGCCGTCGACCTCGCGACCGTCGTCGACAAGTACGTGGGAGAGACGGAGAAGAACCTGGACGCCGTCTTCCGCGAGGCGGCGGGCGTGCAAGCGGTGCTGTTCTTCGACGAGGCCGACGCGCTGTTCGCCAAGCGCGGCCAGGTGAGCGACGCCAACGACCGGTACGCCAACCTCCAGGTCGCGTTCCTGCTGCAGCGCCTCGAGGACTTCGACGGCCTCGCGGTGCTGGCCACGAACCTCGCCTCGAACCTCGACGAGGCGGTCAGCCGGCGCGTGGATGTCGTCGTCCAGTTCGACGAGCCGGACGCGGACGCGCGGCGACGCCTGTGGGCCCTGTCGCTCGGCGCAGCCCCGCTGCACGAGGACGTGGACCTGGGCATGCTGGCGAGCTGCTACCTGCTCGCCGGCGGCGACATCCGCAACGCAGCGGTCGCTGCGGCGCACGCCTCGGCTCGGGACGGGTTCGTGACACAGCTGCGGCTCGTCGAGGCGGTCGAGGACGAGTACCGCAAGCTCGGCCGCCTCGCCCCGGTGGGCTCCACCGTCCGCTCGCCGCGCCCCGCGTGAGCTCAGGTGCTCCGGGCCTGACCCCGTCCGTGCACGACCAGGCCGGTGCCTCGGTGCCGGGCGGACCTGCTCCCCTGACGGCGTCGTCGACGCTGCCGATCACGTGATGAGGCCCTGGCGCAGCGCGTGCGCGACGGCCTGGGTGCGGTTGCGGACGCCGAGCCGGGTGGTGAGGTCGTGCACGACGTTCTTCACGGTGCGCTCGCTGTAGGCCAGCTGCCGGGCGATGCCGTGCGTGTCCTCGCCGTCGGCGAGCAGCTGCAGCACCTGGCTCTCCCGCGTGGTGAGCCCGGACGAGGTGAGTCCGCGGGGGGCGAGGACGTCGCGGCCGAGGCGCTGCACGTGGCCGAGGAGCCGGCCGAGCAGGTCCGGGGGAAGGGTGCCGTCGCCGTCGTCGGCGCAGCGGACCGCGTGCGCGAGGGCCTCGGGGGTCGCGTCGCTGCGCCGCAGCAGGCCGCACGCGCCGGCCTCGACGAGAGCGAGGAGGGCGGCGTCGTCCAGTGCGCCGACGACGGCGACGGCCCGGCGGGCGCCGGAGGCGAGCACCTGCCGGACGAGCAGGGCCGCGCGGGCCGGGTCGTCGGCGACGCAGACGACGACGTCGGCGCGTGCGGCTTCGCGGTCGTCGACGACGTGCAGCGTGCGCACTTCGCGCAGCCCCGACACGACGCCGCCGCGGGAGACGGGGTCGTCTGCGAGGACGACGACGCGGACCAGCTCGACCACGACCGACGGCACCGACACGGGGTCCTCCTCCTCGAGCGCCCGGGGCGGGCTCGTCACTGAGGCAAACGTCCGGCCGTCAACAGCGGCACAACGGGCACGGGCGCCTGCCCGAAGGGGCAGCCGCACAGAGCTCCAGGTCCCGTCAGGGACGTCCAGGCTGGTCCCATGAGCGCCACCGTCGTCCTCGCGGACACCTCGCTCGAGGTCGTGCCCGGCGAGACGCTGACCGTGACGGTCGTGGTCACCAACACGGGCGTCGTCGTCGACGCCATCGCTCTCGACGTCGTCGGGCTGCCTGACGGCTGGGCGCGGGTGGAGCCACCGGAGGTCCGGCTCCTGCCCGGGCGTCGGCGCGAGGTCGAGCTGCGCGTCGCGCCTCCGCGGGCCAGCAGCACGACGACCGGTCTGACCGTGCTCGGGCTGCGGGCGCAGTGCCGGGAGGACCCCGCCGGCAGCTGTGTCGAGGAGGCCGTGCTGGAGGTCCGGCCGTTCATGGACGTGACGGCAGAGCTCGTCCCCCGGTCCCGCACGGCCCGGGGGAGGCGTACGGCGCGGTTCGTCGTCGCGGTGGACAACCGCGGGAACGCCCCCGTGACGGTGGGCCTCGACGCCTACGACCCGGACCAGGACCTCGCCCTCGCGATCGGCCAGTCGCAGCTCGACTGCCTCCCGGGCAGCGCGACCTTCGCGACCCTGCTGGTCCGCGGTCAGAGCACCTACTGGCGTGGGCCGGACCAGGCCAAGGGCTTCCTCGCCCTGGTCGCGGTACCCGGTCAGACCTCGCCGCTGGAGCTCGCCGGGACGCTGGACCGGCGGGCGGTGCTGCCGCAGTCCCTGCCGCGGGTGGCCACGCGGTTCGCCCTGCTCGGGGCGGCGCTGCTCGCGCTGCTGCTGATCGGACCGTCGCTGGTGCGCGCCTCCACCGGGGGCGGAGCCGCGACCGAGGCGGAGAAGGCAGCCGCCGAGCAGGCGCTCGCGCCGGCCAACGACACCGCGCGCGAGGCGGCGGCCGACGCCGAGGCGGCCCGGCGGGCCGCCGAGGAGGCGCTGGCGCAGGCGAAGGCCGTCCCGAGCGGTGCTGCGACCCGTGCCGCGGCCCCGGTGCCGGTACCGAGAGCCGGCGCCAGCCCCTTCACCGCGCGGCTCCAGGTCAGCGGAGCCTCGACGGCCCCGTTCCTGCGCATCGGACCGGGACAGGCGCTGTCACTGGACGGCTTCGTGCTGCAGCCGAACGGCGACCGCGGGGAGATGGCACTGCTGCGCGACGGCGTCGCCCTGGTCACGGCCCGCCTCGGCGACACCCAGGTCTTCCAGCTGCCGTCGCCGGTGCTGTTCGGTCCGGCGTCGACCGTCCAGTTCTCGGTCGTCTGCCGCAACCCCGAGGGGGACCCGTGTGACGCCGCGCTGCTGCTGACGGGGACGGCCCGGCCCGTACCGGTGACCACCCCGCCCCCGTCGCCCGGGGCGGTCGCGCCGGCTCCGGCCGCAGCCCCCCAGCCGGCCCGCACGGCCGACCCCCTGCCTGCGGCCCGCACGGCGGGACCTGACGGTGGGACAGGTACCTAGGTCTAGTGCCCGGTGCGGTCTCGTGCGGTTGTGTCATTGCATGGCGAACTGGGGGGTTCCGGACATGCAGGGCGTTCGAGGCGGCACGGGCGCGATCGACACCGCGCCGCCGCGCCTCGTCCCGCGGCAGGCCGGGCCGGACGCGCGGATGCGGGCGCTGCTCGACGACCTGCGGGTGGAGGCGGCGCAGGCCGACCGCGACGGCGACGCGGGGGCGGCTGCCGACCTGCGGCGGGCCGCTGTCTCCCTCGCCAGCCGGCACGGTGCGGCCACCCGCGAGGACGTCGCCCGCGCCCCTGAGGCACCCGCCCGGGCGACCTGCTTCGGCGCGTTCTCCCTGGTCGTCGACGGGCGGCCGCTGCCGCTGTCGGGGCTGCGCCCGCGTGCCCGGAGCGTGCTGCGCCTGCTGGCGCTGCAGGGTGGTCGTCCGCTGCACCGTGAGGTGCTGCTCGCGTCGCTGTGGCCCGAGACCGACCAGGTGTCGGCGGCACGGTCGATGCTGACGACCCTGTCGTCCGTACGCTCCGTGCTGGCCTCGACCCCGGCCGCCGGTGCGCTGAGCCGCGAGGGGGCGGCCTACCGGCTCGCTACCGAGGCGGTCGTCACCGACGTCGCGCTCGCCGACGCGGCCCTGGAACGCGCTCGCCGCGTCGCCTCGGACCCGACCGCAGACGTGGACGGCGACTATGCCGCCGTCCTCGACCTCTACGCCGGCGACCTTCTGGTCGAGGAGGGCCCGGCCGACTGGGTCGTCGAGCCGCGGGAGCAGTGGCGGGTGCGGATGGCGGGGGCAGCGCACGAGCTGGCGGTCCTGCGGTACCGGCGTGGGAAGACCGCGGCTGCCGCGGCTGCCGCGCGCCGTGGGCTGGCCATCGACCGGCACTCCGACCAGCTGTGGCGCGTGCTCGTGGCGGCCCTGCGGGCGGGCGAGGACGACGCGGCGGCTGAGCGGGCCGAGGCGGGCTACAGCACGGTGCTGGGCGAGCTCGCGGTCGGCTGACGGCGGCTCACCCGAGCAGCCTCAGCACCGCGAGCACGCGGCGGTGGTCGTCGCTGCTCGGCGGCAGGCCGAGAGCTGTGTAGATGTTCGACGCATGGACGACGACCGCCTTCTCCGACACGAACAGCGCACGCGCGATCCAGGCGTTGCTCCGTCCCTGTGCCATCAGACCGAGCACCTCCCGCTGGCGCTCAGTGAGCCGCTCCAGCCCGACGTCGCCCTGAGCGCGTGACAGCGCGAGCTCGACGACCTCGGGGTCCAGCACGATGGCGCCGTCGGCCACGGCCTGCAGGTCGGCGAGGAACTGGCTCACGTCGGCGACCCGCTGCTTGAGGAGGTAGCCGACGCTGGTCGAGCAGTGCGCCAGCAGCTCGCGCGCATAGCTGCGCTGCACGTGCTGCGACAGCACGACGATGCCGGTCCCGGGGTGCCGCGTCCGCACCTCGAGCGCGGCGAGCAGGCCGTCGTCCGTGCCGTGCGGGGGCATCCGGATGTCGGTCACCAGCAGGTCCGGGTGTTCAGTGTCGACGAGGCGCCTGAGGGCGTCGGCATCGCCGGCCTCGCCCACCACCTCGTGCCCAGCCTGTGCCAGCAGCAGGACGAGGCCCCGCCGCAGCAGGGCCTCGTCCTCGGCGACGACGATGCGCACTAGGCGGCCCACGGGATCTCGGCGCGCAGCCGGGTGCCTGTGCCCGTCGTGCTCGTGACGTGCAGCCGGCCACCGACGACGTCGAGCCGGTCGACCAGGCCGCGCAGCCCGCTGCCCTCGGTCAGCGAGGCTCCACCGACGCCGTCGTCGCGCACCACGACGACCAGGTGTCCGTCGGCCGCGCCCAGCTCGACGTCCAGCCGGGACGCCTTCGCGTGCTTGAGAGCGTTGGTCAGGCCTTCGGAGACGACGAACCAGGCGGTGGTCACGACCACCGGTGACAGGTCGTCCGGGACGGGCCGCAGGTCGAGGTGGGCCGGCAGGGGCATCCGGTCCACCAGGTCCTCGACCGCCGGGACGAGCCCGCGCTCGACGAGGGCGGCGGGGACGAGTGCGTGCACCGTGCGCCGGAGCTCGGCGGCGGCCTCGTCGATGCTGCGCCGGAGCCGCTGCAGCGTGTCGGCGTCGTTCCCGCTCGCAGCAGCGGCGAGCGTCCCTGCTTCCAACGCCAGCAGCACGAGGCGCACCTGCATGCCGTCGTGCAGGTCGCGGGCCAGGCGCCGACGTTCGTCGTCGGCGGCGGCGACCAGACGGGCACGGGAGCGGCGGAGCTCCACCGTCAGGCGCTCGGCCTCGAGCGCGAGACCGGCAGGCCCGGCCGCGAGGCGGACCAGCTCGGGGTCGGGCAGCAGCACAGCGTCGTAGGTCAGGGCGCCGAGCCGGTCCGACCCGACCGAGACCTCCACCTGGCCGCGCTCAGGGGAGGCCGAAGGGCTGCGGGGACGCCCTGTGCCGTCTACCCACAACTTCTCGTCGGGAAGCCAGTGGAGGAGCTCGAGCGACGGGTCACCGAGCACCCGGGCGAGCACGTCCTGGGTCTGCGTCGTCCGGTCTTCGCGCAGCAGCGTTCCGAGCTCCTCGACCGCGCCTGCCCGGGCGAAGCCACCTCGGAGCAGGACCGCCGTGAAGGCCACCGGGATGACGGCGAGCGCGGCGACCTGCATCACGAAGCGGGTCGGGTCGCTGAGGCCGAACAGCACCTGCAGCTGACTGGCGAAGTTCACCGCCACGATCGACGCCGCCCCGTAGGCGTAGAGCGCGCCGAGGGTGCGCCGCTGCGCCGGTGGTGTCGCCCGCAGCCGCAGCAGCAGCACGACGGCGAGGCTGACGCCGATCAGTCGCCCGCACGCCTGCAGCGGCGGAGTCAGCCGGGCGAGACCGGGTGCGTCGGTCAGCATCAGCGCGCCGTCGGGCGCGAAGAGCCGCTGCGGGAGCCGTGCGAGCAGGGTGAGCGCGTAGACAGCCGCGACCCCGCGCCGCACCCAGCCGCGCTGCAGGCGCCCGGACGGGAAGGCGAGCACGACGTGGATGTTGAGTGCGAGGGGCAGCGAGCCCAGCAGGACGCCCAGGACCGTCACCGGTCCGAGCGCCGTGTTGCCGAGGGCGGCCAGGAGGTAGGACACGCCGGCGGCCACCAGCAGCGGACCCGTCCGGTTGCTCGGCCGTCGGCTCCAGGCCAGCAGTCCGGTGCCGCACCACAGGACCGCCTGCACGACGAACAGCGAGAGGATCCAGAACGGCGCGACCGGCCGGTCGGTGAGCAGTGCGAGCTCGACCACGCACAGCAGCGCGAGGACGAGCCCGAGCCCGAGCAGGGCGGTGCGCAGCGAGCGCGTGGTGGGTCCTGGGGCAGGGAGGAGGGCCACGCGGGTCACGGTGCCACGGACCAGGTCGCCGGAGGTCTGGTCACGCCTGGCTGAAGTCAGCGCAGACGGCCCAGACGCGGACCGTCAGGGGCGGCTCGCCCTCCATCAGGGTCACGTCGACCTCGACGTGCCACAGGCGATCGTTCTGCGGGTACGAGGCGAGGACGCGCACCTCGGGGGCGCGGTCGAAGAAGACCTCCAGGCCTCCTCCGAGCAGCAGGGGGGTCGAGTCCCCCACGGGTCGGCACGGGGACGTCAGGGTCGCGCGGCCGCTGCCCAGGGTCGTCTGCGCGCCCACCTTCCGGTACCCGGACAGCCGGCCAGGGTCCCCGGGCCGTCCTGAGGGGCCGGGGTCGCCGGGCGGACCCGACGGCCCGGGCGGTCCGGGGCCGCCCGGCGTCCCGCTGCTGCCCGGCTCGCCGGCAGGGCCGCTCGGGCCGGGCGCTCCGGGCGGCCCGTCCGCTCCCGGTCCACCGGCCGGTCCCGCCGGGCCCACGACGCCGTCCGGGCCGGCGACGCCGCGCGAGCCCGGAGGACCGTCGACGCCGGGCTGACCGACCGGGCCGGCGACGCCCGGGTCGCCGGCCGGTCCCCGGGGGCCGCCGGGACCCTCGGGCCCGGTCGGGCCGGGCTCGCCGACCGGACCGGGGGTCCCCACGGGCCCGCCGGGACCTGGCTGACCGGCCGTGCCCCCCGTCCCCGGAGCGCCCGACGGGCCGGGGACCCCGGTCGGACCGGGTGCGCCGGTGGCTCCAGCCGGGCCCCTCGTCCCCATCGTGCCGGTCCTCCCGCGCGGACCGGGACCGCCGGGGTCGCCGACCACGCCAGCACCGCCGGCCGGTCCCGAGGGGCCGGTCGGCCCCCGGCCACCGCGCTGACCGGGGACGCCCGCACCGCCCCTCGGTCCGGTCGGTCCGGTGGGTCCGCCTGGCCCGTCCGCCCCCGGGGCGCCGGAGGGACCCGGAGGGCCCGCGGGGCCGGGCAGCCCGGGAAGGCCGGGCAGGCCGGTGTCGCCGGCGCCGCCCTGCGCACCCGCGGGGCCGGTCGGACCGGCGGGCCCGGTGGCGCCGGCACGACCCGCGTCGCCCGGAGCGCCCTGCGCACCGGCCGGACCGGGGCTCCCCGGGCGGGACCACGACAGGGGCACCTCGTAGGACAGGCAGTCCTGGCGGTCGTCGATGCGGAGACGTCCCGCGTCCTCGTCGAAGCACCCGCGCACGCGGCTGCCGCCCGCGTCCGGCCCGGCAGCGGCTGACCCGGGCGCGGCGGGCGCCACGCCCGTGCCGACCCCGACGAGCAGGAGGCTCAGGGTGACGGCACCGAGCAGGACGGGTCTCACGTCAGGACGCGGCTGACGGCAGCCCGGAAGACCCGGACCAGCCGGCTCCGCCAGCCGGGCCCCGAGCTGCTGACCGCGGGTCGTGGGGCCACCGAGGGCGAGGACGCGGGGGACAGCGTGGGGGCAGGCGCAGCGTGGAGGGCGAGCGGGGCAGCCGCAGCCGGCGCCGCGGGCGTCTGGGTGCTGTTCGGGCCGGCGAAGCCGGTCACGCAGACAGCGTAGAAGCGGACCTGCTCCGAGCTCGTGATCCCCAGGACCCGGCTCGTCCAGGACTCGTTCTTGGCCGAGGGGTAGCTCTCGACGAGCGCGCCGGGCCCCCCGGAGGTCACGTTCGCCCCGCCGGACACCACGTAGGAGCCGGTCGGGCACGCCGCGGTCGCCATCTGCTGCCCCGGCATGCCGACGACGGTGATCACCTCCCGCTGCAGGAAGGCCAGGTCAGCGCCCGGCGGCCCGTTCGGGCCAACCGGGCCCTGCGGACCGGGCGAGCCGCTGGGTCCTGGCGGGCCCTGCAGGCCCTGCGGTCCGGGGGAACCCTGCGGGCCGGGCGGTCCGGACGGTCCGCTCGGCCCCGGGGAGCCGGCAGGTCCGCTCGGTCCGGAGGGTCCGCTGGGCCCGGGCGAGCCCTGCGGCCCGGGTGGGCCGTCGGGGCCGGGTGTCCCCTGCACGCCCTGCGGTCCCGGGGTGCCCTGGGGTCCGGCGGGGCCCTGCGGGCCGGGGGTGCCTTCGGGGCCGGTCGGCCCGGGCGAGCCCTGCGGCCCGGGTGGGCCGTCGGGGCCGGGTGTCCCCTGCACGCCCTGCGGTCCCGGGGTGCCCTGGGGGCCGGCGGGGCCCTGGGGGCCGGGCGTGCCCTGCGGGCCGGGGGAGCCGGCCGGGCCGGCCTGCCCGGGGGAGCCCTGAGCCCCCTGCGGTCCGGGCGGACCGGTCGGTCCGGGCGGGCCCGCCGGACCCTGCGGGCCGGGTGTGCCGGCCGGGCCGGCCTGTCCGGGGGAGCCCTGAGCGCCCTGCGGTCCTTGCGCTCCGGCAGGGCCGGCGGGACCGGCGGGACCGGGGCCGCCCTGCTGGCCGGCCGGGCCGGGCCCGCCCTGGGGCCCGGCCGGTCCGTCGGAGCCCTGCGGCCCCTGCTCGCCCTGCGGTCCCTGCGGCCCGGTGGGGCCGGCGTCACCTCGCGGCCCGCCCGCCCCTGTCTCGCCCTGCGGGCCGGTCGCCCCGGACGCGCCCGTCGGGCCCGCGGCCCCCTGCGGCCCGGACCGCGCCCACACGACCGGCTGTTCCGCGCCGTTGCACCCCTGACCCTCGAGGTCGTCGATGCGGACCGCCCCGGTGTCCACGTCGAAGCAGGCGTGCACGACGTCGTCGGCGTCGTAGCCGCGGTACTCGGTGGCCGAGGCGCCGGAGACCGGGCCGAGCAGGAGCAGGCACGCCGCAGCGGCGAGTGCGAGGCGCCCGGGGACCATGTCGGCAGTGGACCCGCCCCCGGTCAACGCCGGGTCAACGCCGGGTCGACGACGGTGCACAGTGACGGGGTGCCGCTGCGACCCCTCCTCGTCCTGCTGGGCCTGGCCGCGACCTGGGGCGGCTCGTACTTCCTCATCGCCGAGGCGCTCGAGTCGACCACCGCGTCCGCCCTCACCTTCGGCCGCTTCGTGCCTGCCGCGGTGCTCGTCGCCCTGCTGGCCCGCAAGCAGCTGTCCACGCTGAGGGGGCGCGGCAAGGACGTGTTGCTGCTGGCGCTCGTGCAGCAGGCGGCCCCCATGCTGCTCATCGCCGTCGGGGAGCGCGACATCCCGAGCGGGCTGGCCGGGACGCTCGTCGCCAGCACCCCGTTGTGGGGCGCCCTGCTGGCTCCCGCGCTCGGTCGCCCCGCCCCCACCGGCGTCGCCTGGGCCGGCCTGCTGCTCGGGATCGTCGGCGTCGGGCTGCTGCTCGGTGCCGAGGCGACCGGGACCGACGGGCTTGTCGGCTGCGCCCTGGTGCTGCTCGCCGCCGCCGGCTACGCCGTCGGCGCGTCCTGGACGGCGAAGCGCTTCCCCGACGTCCCGCGGCAGGCCCTGCTGGCAGGGGTGCTCGCGTCGAGCAGCCTGCTGCTCCTCCCCGCCCTGCTGCTCGACCTGCCCGAGGGCCTGCCGAGCGGGCGCGGGGTCGCGGCGGTCGCCGTCCTCGGGCTGGTCGGGACGGGTGTCGCCTTCCTCGGCTTCTACTGGCTGGTCGACCACGT
Source organism: uncultured Actinomycetota bacterium (assembly GCA_963761655.1). Classification (GTDB taxonomy): domain Bacteria; phylum Actinomycetota; class Actinomycetes; order Mycobacteriales; family SCTD01; genus RYN-122. The sequence continues at coordinate 84,734 of CAVXHI010000010.1, read as the reverse complement.
GGGGCCGGAGCGCACCGTGCTGGTCACCTACCTCGCGCCGGTGTTCGCGGTCGGCTACGGGGTGCTGCTGCGCGACGAGCGGGTGACCGCGGCGGGGGCCGTCGGGCTCGTGCTCGTCCTCGGCGGCGCCTGGCTCGCCGCGCGCCGGCCGACCTCGGCGGTCCCGGCCGTGCCCGCGCCGTCCGAGGTCGTCAGCGCGCGCTGAAGCGCGGCACACCGTCGGGGCGGACCGGCCGCAGGACGGCGGCCTTCCACTGCTCGAGGTGCCCGTGCCCGGCGTGCCGACGGCGCAGGGCGAGCCCGCCGAGGACCCCGCCCGCGAGCGCGCCGATCCCGGCCGCCGTCGGCACCCCGATCTTGGCGGCCTTCCTGGCGGTGCGGAAGTCGCGGACGACCCAGCCGCGCTCCCGCGCGGTCTCGCGCAGCGCGCTGTCCGGGTTGACCGCGACGGCGTGCCCGACCGCCTCGAACAGCGGGATGTCGTTGGAGGAGTCGCTGTAGGCGGTGCACCGCGCCAGGTCCAGGCCCTCGCGCTCGGCCAGCGCCCGGACCGCCTCGGCCTTGGCCGGCCCGTGCAGCGGCTCCCCGACCAGGCGCCCGGTGTAGAGACCGTCCTCGACCTCGCTGACCGTGCCGAGCGCTCCGGTCAGGCCGAGCCGCTGGGCGATGATCCGGGCGAGCTCGACCGGCGTGGCCGTGACCAGCCAGACGCGCTGACCGGCGTCGAGGTGCTGCTGGGCGAGGGCGCGGGTGCCGGACCAGATCCGGCGCTCCATGAGCTCGTCGTAGATCTCCTCGCCGTACGCCACGATCTCGGTGACCGACTTCCCGGCGACCAGGCCCAGGGCCTTGTCGCGGGCCTCGGCGACCGCCTCGAGGTCCTCCTTGCCGCGGACCCGGAAGCGGAGCTGCTGCCAGCCGAAGCGCACGAGGTCGCCCGTGGTGATCAGGCCGCGGCCGGCCATGCCCTTGCCGAAGAAGTAGATCGAGGCGCCGCGGATCATCGTGTTGTCGCAGTCGAAGAACGCCGCGGCGGTCGGGTCGATCGGGACGGCGAGGTCGTCCTCGACCTCCGCGACGGCTGCCGAGGCCGCGCCGGCCAGGACCGCGCTCACCCCGTGCTCGCCCTCGCGCGTGCGGCGGCGCGGCAGGCGGAGCGACCTCGGCACGTGACCTCCCGGAGCGACGGACGACGGCGCGAGCCTAGGGGGTGCGGACACGCCGCCGCCCCCGTCCTCCGGGGAGGGCGGGGGCGGCAGGAGCGCGGGGACTCAGCTGTCGACGGCCGTGCGGCGGCGACGGACCGCGACGAGCGCGAGGGCCACGAGGCCGGCGGCGAGGCCACCGGTCAGCGGGAGGTCGCCACCGGTGCGGGGGAGGGCCTCCGGCACGGCCACGGGGGCAGCGACGGGGGCGGCGACGAGGCGCTCGGAGGCGGTGGCCTTGGCCGGCACCAGCTTGACCGTGAGGAACTTCTTGCCGGCGGGCATGAGGGCGGCGATGCCGGCCGGGTTGATCGTCAGCGTGGTCGCGCTGACCTCGGAGCTGCTCGAGGTGCCGTCGGCGGCGACCGTCTTGACGCCCTTGCCGTAGGTGACGTCGATGCCGGCGACCTGCGAGAGCAGGCCGTTGACCGAGCCGAGGGCGTTCTGCACGACCGGCTTGAGGTCGGCGGGCAGGGCGTCGGTGGCGAGGCCGGTGAGGGTCGCGCCGGTCTCGTCGATCCGGAAGCCGAGCGCGCCCTTGGCGACGTTGACCTTGAGGACGGGGGCGACGAAGGAGGCGGCACCGGTGCCGGCGCGACCGCCCGCGGTGGCGGTGGCCTGCGAGGTGATGGCCGAGACGTCGATGAGGCCGCCGAGGACGCCGAGGGACTGCACGGTGTTGTCGACCGTCGAGGTGACCTGGTTGCCCTTGCGGGTGATGGTCTGCGCGCTGCTGATCGTCTTGAGGTCGACCAGCGAGGTGGTCTTGTCGAGGTCGGCGAGCGTGGTGGTGAGCCCGGTCAGCGTGGTGTTCAGCGTCCCGACGGCCGCGGTCACGGCCGCCTTGGCGGCGTCGGTCAGCGGCTCGCTGCTGCTGCCGGCCGGCGTCTCCTTCAGGGCGCCGTTGAGCTGGTCGATCGCGCCGTTCACGGTCTGCGCGACGGTGGCGGTGGCGCCGTTGGCGGTGTCGTTCGCCGTCGCGAGGGCGGGGGCGAGGACGTCCTGCACGGGCTGGGTGACGGCGTCGAGCTGCTCCGGGAGGAGGTCGCCGGTGACGGCGAGGCTGGCGATGCCGCTGCTGCTGTGGGCGAGGACGCCGTCGGTGGTGCGGGCGGGGTCGGCGACCCTGCTGATCAGGGGGAGCAGCGCGAGCTTGAGCCCGGCCTCGTCGACGGTCGGACCGGCCTCCTTGCTGTCCTCGGTCTGACCGTCGAGGCTGGCGCTGGAGCGGCCCTTCAGGAGCTCGGACAGCACGGGCGTGGCGCCCTGGCCGAGGAGGGCGGTCGTCAGTGCCGCCGCCTTGCCGGTCGTGCTGACGGAGCCGTCGGTCAGCGAGATCGTCTGGGTGATCGTCGAGCCGACGCCGGGCAGCGAGACGCCGGCCGGGAGGTTCAGGGTGATCTCGATCGCGGAGCCGGTGCCCGTGGCGGACAGCTTCGGGATCAGGACGGGCGCGGCGGAGGCGCTGCCCGCGCTCGCGGCGACGAGCGTGCCGGTGGCCAGTGCCAGCGCGGTCAGTCGCGCTCCGGTGGTGGTGCGTGCGGTCATGTGCTGTCCCTCGTCCCGAGCCTGCGGCTCTCCCGCGGCTGCTGCCTGTCCACCTCAACGACGAGGTGTGGAGGAGGTGACGGGGGGCACACCTGTTTCTCCGTGCCGCCCCGGCGGGTCAGCCGGCGGACGGGACCGCGGGCGGTGCGGGCGCGGGAGCGGGCACCGCGACGAGGCGCAGGCCGGGGAGCGCCGGGACGACCGGGAGCGTCGGCAGGGCGGGGACGCCCGGCACCGACGGAGCGGCGGGCAGCGGCGCGGCAGGCAGCGTCGGCAGAGACGTCGGAAGGGACGACGGCACGGGGAGCGGCAGGCCGGGCAGCTGCGGCACGACGACGCTGGTCGGCACGGGCACGGGGAGCGGCACCGCGGGCAGCGGGACCTCGACCAGCGGCGACGACGAGGGCGAGGGCGACGGCGTCGGGGAGCCGCCGGAGGGGGCGGGCTCGGGGTCGGACGACGGCGCCGGCTCGGGGCTGCTGTCGGAACTGCTCCCGGGCGCGTCGTCCGGGCCGCGCGCCTCGTCGACGGTCACGTCCGTGGTCGTGGTCTCCAGGGGAGCCCGCTCGAGGGGGAGGGCCTCGCCCGGCAGGACCGGGGCGACCGCGGACGGGGCGGAGGCGACGGCGGCGGCCGCCGCGGGCAGCCGGTCCAGCAGCAGCGTGAGGGCGTCGTCGCCGACGTCCTCGACGAGGTCGAGCGACTCCTGCGCGGCGGCCTGCGCGCCCGCGGGGAGCTCGTCGACGAGGCGGCTGAGCCGGCCGTCCTGGCGCGCGGCGAAGGTGGTCAGCTCGGCGAGCGGGCGCGGGTCGACGCCGCCTCGGGAGGCACGCAGCAGGAGCCGGCGGCCGGCCCGCGTGGACGCGTCCATGTCGGCGAGGGTCTCGACCACGAGGCGGCTGCTGGCGCCGCCGGCGACGACGGTGCCCTCCGCCGGTCCGTCGAGGGCGACGGCCCCGCGGCCCCGGGTCAGCTGGGCGACCTCGTCGAGGCGCCGGGCGGCCTGGTCGAGGTGGACCCGGCCCTTGCCCGCCGGGCCGTCGGCGGTGCGGAGCTGGAAGGACTCCCCGGCGCTCTTGACGCCGTAGAAGGGCTGGCCGGGCAGGGACTGCGCACCGGCGGTGGCGACACCGGCCACGACGACGACGGAGGCCATCGCCCCGACGGCGACACCGACGCCGCGGCGGGCGCGGGCGGCCCGGCTCCACGAGACGGCGGCCTCGAGCCCGGCGGCGCGGACGGGTGCGGTCCGGCGCGCCTGCGCCGTGCTCGCCTGCACCGTGCTCGCCTGGTGCGCCTGCACCGTGGCGACGGCGAGCAGCCGGGTGCGCAGCGCGGCCCGGAACTCCGGGCGGGGCACCGCGGTGGCGGCGAGAGCGGGGGCGGCCGCCTGGAGGCGGAGGGCGAGCCCGGCGGGGCTGCCCGCGGGGACGGGGACCAGGCTCCCGGCGGCGGCGTCGAGCAGGCGGGCGAGCTCGGACGCGGCTCCGCGGTCGGAGAAGCGGCTCATGTCGCCTCCCGTCCTGTCGTGAGCGGGCAGCGGAGTGCTGCCGTCACCAGGGTCAACGACGTCGGGTGCCCGGAGGGAACGGGCTCGGGCCGACGACTCCGGGACAGCGTCCTGCGGCAGGGCGTCACAGCTCGACGCCCTCCGGCAGCAGCCGCCCCAGGGTGCGGATCGCGCGGTACTGCAGCGCCTTGATCGCCCCGTCGTTCTTGCCCATGACCTGGGCGGTCTCGGCGACCGACAGCCCCTGCAGGAAGCGCAGCACGATGCACTCCTGCTGCTCGGCGTTGAGCTGCTTGACCGCCTCGAGCAGGACCTTGTTCTGCATGCCCTCGAGGACGGCGTCCTCCGGGCCCGCCTCGGCGAGCGACCCGGCCGAGACCGACGTCGTGACGTCGTCGGTGCTGGTCTCCAGGCGGTAGCGGCCGCTCTTGTAGTGGTCGGCGATGAGGTTGCGGGCGATCGTCACGAACCAGGCGCCGACGTCGCGGCCCTGCCACGTGAACGAGCCGATCCGGCGCAGCGCCCGCAGGAAGGTCTCGCTCGTGAGGTCCTCGGCCAGCTGCGGGCTGCCGACGCGGTAGGACACGTAGCGGTAGACGAGGTCGACGTAGCGGTCGTAGAGCTCGCCGAACGCCTCGGCGTCGCCGGCCTGGGCGCGCTGCACGAGGCCGAGGCCGACGGCGGCGTCGCCCTCGGGTGCGGCCAGCGGCTCGGCCGGCGCGGGCACGGGGGCCTCCAGCGCGTCGTCGTGGCCGCCCTGCGCCGGCACGGGCAGGGCGACGGCGGGCGAACGCGGAGCGGGCGCGGCCGGACGGCCGGTCGTGGTCGTCACGGGCGGTGCCGTCCCGGGGCGGCCCGGAGCCCGGCGCGGGCCAGGCACGCGGACCGGGGCACGAGCACTCGCTCTCCGGCCGCCGGGAGGCGGCCGTGTCGGGACGGGGGGGGTGGGGGGCAGGGGGTCGCCGCTGCCGACCACGTCCGGGAGGGGACGAGCGCGGCCGGAGCGGATGCTAGGGCCGCAGGCAGCCCCTGGGAACCGTTTCGGCACTCCCCTCACCCGCTTGAGCCGCAGCGCGGGTGAGTCAGCCGGTACGAGGCACCGCGAGCGTGAGCCGGGCGAGCTCGCGGCCGAGCCGCGGCAGCCCCTCGACCTTGGCCAGGCACAGCGCCGCGCCGGCGTCGGCCGCCTGGGCCCGCACCACCGGGTCGAGGTAGGCCGTGTAGAGGACGACCTGGACGGCGGGCAGCACGGCGCGGATCCGCCGGGTCGCCTCGAGGCCGTCGGTGCCCGGCATCCGCAGGTCCATCACGACGAGGTGCGGCTGCAGCCGGACCGCCTCCTCCACCGCCCGGTCGCCGTCCTCGGCCTGCCCGACGACGTCGTAGCCGTCCAGCTCCAGCGTCTCGACGACGACGCGGCGCACGTGCGCGGTGTCGTCGACCACCAGGACCCGCACCCTGCTCGGCAGGACACGGTCGAGGGGCACGGACGTACCCTTCCCCACATGGCGACCGCGGGTCCAGTCCGTCCGGTCCGTCCTGCGCGCCCGGCCCCGGCCGTGCGCCGCCCCCGCCTCTCCCGGGCCGCCCGCCGTCGCCGCCGGGGCCGTCGCGCCGCCCGGGTCGTGCTCGTCCTCGTGCTGGCCCTGCTCACGGGCGCCACGACGTTCGTCGGGGGGCTGCTCGCCGCCCCGGTCGACTTCGACAAGGACCTCATCCCGAACGCAGCGCTCGGTGCTGCTGCTCGCCGACGACGGCACCCAGTTCGCCTCCATCCCGCCGCGGACCCGCCGCAAGCCGGTGACGCCCAGGACATCCCGCAGGTGATGCGCGACGCCATCATCTCGGCCGAGGACGAGCGGTTCCTCGACCACAACGGCGTCGACCTCGTCTCGACCACCCGCGCGGCGCTCAACGACGTCGCCGGGGGGCGCAAGCAGGGCGGCTCGACCCTCACCCAGCAGTACGTGAAGAACGCCTACGTCGGCAACGAGTCGAGCCTGCTGCGCAAGGTCCGCGAGGCGGCGCTGGCGGTCCGGCTGGAGAAGGAGAAGTCCAAGGACGAGATCCTCACCGACTACCTCAACGCGCTGTACCTCGGCAACGGGGTCTACGGCGTCGAGGCGGCGTCGCAGTACTACTTCGGCGTCGGGCATCGCGGAGCTGGCGAAGCGGCCCGACGGCAAGAAGAGCGCCGACCTCGAGCTCGCCCGGGCCTCCATGCTCGCCGGCATGGCGCCCGCGCCGTCGGCGTGGAACCCGGTGAAGTCCTTCGAGACGGCCCGCAGCCGGCAGCTCTACACGCTGAACCGCATGGTCTTCGGGGGCCTGATCGACAGCGAGGCGGCCAGCCGGGCCCGGGACCAGAAGGTCACGCCGGTCAAGAAGACGCCGCCGCCGCCCGCCACGAGCGCTCCCGAGTACGCCGACTACGTCAAGGACCAGGTCGTCAAGAAGCTCGAGAACGACGAGGACGTCCTGTTCCGGGGCGGCCTGCGCGTGAAGACCACGCTCAACCTCGACCTGCAGGCCGCGGTGTCCCGCGCCGCCCGCGAGGTGCTGCCCGACGCCGACGACCCCCAGGCCGCCGTCGTCGCCGTCGACATCCGCAACGGCGACGTCAAGGCGCTGACGACCCTGCGCCGGGCCCCGGCCAAGACCTACGAGCCGGACCGCCAGGGCCGGGTGCGCAAGCCCCGCGAGAAGGTCGAGGGCTACCAGCGCGACGGCTACAACCTCGCCACCAACGCGACCCGGTCCAGCGGCTCCACGATCAAGCCCTTCACCCTCGCGACCGCCCTCGAGCAGGGCCACCGGCTGTCCGAGACGCGCTACGCCCCGCAGTGCAAGCCCTACAACGACAAGCGCGAGACCGGCGAGTACTGCAACTCCGACGGCGGGGAGCAGGGCACGTTCTCCCTGCGCAGCGCCCTCGCGTCCTCGGTCAACACGGTCTACGTCCCGCTCGCCGACGAGGTCGGCCACAGCGCGGTCCGCGACCTGATGCTGAGGTCCGGCGTCGTCGCGGCGGACGGCACGGACGCCGACAAGCTGCCCCTCGACCCCGGCCCGGAGAGCTTCGGCCTCGGCACGACCGCCCTCGTGACCCCGCTGTCGATGGCCAGCGCCTACGCCACGATCGCCAACCACGGGGTCCACGTGGAGCCGCGCTTCTTCACCGAGCTCCGGACGACGGCGCTGCCGGGCGTGCCGGCCAAGGTCGTGGACGAGGAGCCGGCCAAGCCCGCCGGCACCCGGGCCATGCCGGTCGACGTCGCCGACCGGGTCGCCTCCGCCATGCGCGACGTCGTCACCCGGGGCACCGGGACCGCGGCCGCGCAGGACTTCGAGGTGTTCGGCAAGACCGGCACCACCAACGACAGCACCGACGCCTGGTGGATCGGCTGCGCCCGGTCGCCCCAGAACATCTGCCTGGCCGTGTGGATGGGCTACGAGGACATCACCTGCAAGGGCGTGCAGGACAGCCGCGCCTGCGGCGGCATGAAGGGCGTCCACGGCGTCAAGCAGGTCTACGGCGGCACCCTGCCGGCCCGGATCTTCGACCGCGCCTTCGAGATCCTGCGCGACATCCAGTCCGGCCGGGCCGCCCCGCCGGCGCCCCGCGGCGGGTACGCCGGGTTCACGCCGCCCCCGCCGTCGCCCGCCGTCACCGGGGCCCGCGAGGCCGCCGAGCCGACCGCCACGCCGCGCCGGCGCCGCACCCGCCGCACCGAGGCCCCCGCCGTCGAGCGCACCCGCGAGGCCGCGCCGCAGGAGACGGCCGCTCCGGAGCGGACCCGGGAGCCGACCCGGGCGCCGGCGACGTCCGAGCCGACGGGCGGCGGCATCCTGCCCGGCGGCGGGGCGTCGCCCAGCCCGGACGGCTGACGTCCCCGCTGTGAGAACGTCCGCCGCGTGACGACTCCTGCCCCGCACCCGGACGCCCGCCTCGACGACCTCGTGCGCGACGCCGCCCGCGCGACGCCGGACAAGGCGGCCCTGGTCTTCCGCGACGCCACCACGACCTGGGGCGAGCTCGACGCGCGGGTGGACGCGTGCGCGGCCGGTCTCCGGGCGCTCGGGCTGGAGGAGGGCGACCGGGTCGCGCTGCAGCTGCCCAACACCCTGGACTTCCCGGTCGTCTACTTCGGGGTCCTGCGGGCCGGCCTCGTCGCCGTGCCGGTCAACACCGGCTACACGCCCGTCGAGACCGCCCGGCTGCTGGCCGAGAGCGGCGCCCGGGCCCTCGTCGTCACGGACGCCGCCCGGGCCGACGGCCTGGAGGCCGAGCACCTGCTGACGGCCTCCGACCCGCGCCTGCGGGCGGACGGCCCCGCGCCGACCACCACCCGCGGCGGCGAGGACCTCGCCGTCCTGCTGTTCACGTCCGGCACCAGCGGGACGCCCCGCGGCGCGATGCTCAGCCACCGGGCGCTGCGGGCCAACCTCGACCAGTGCGCGCAGATCGACCCGCCCGTGGTCGCCCCTGACGACGTCGTGCTGCTCGTGCTGCCGCTGTTCCACGTCTACGGCCTGAACGCCGCCCTCGGGATGGTCGCCCGGCAGGGGGCCACCGGGGTGCTCGTCGAGCGGTTCGACCCGGTGGAGACGCTCGAGCAGGTGCGGCGGTCGGAGGTGACGTCGCTGGTCGGCGCGCCGCCCATGTACGTCGCGTGGTCGATGCTCCCCGACGTCGGCGACGCCTTCACGAGCGTCCGCCTGGCGCTCTCGGGCGCGGCCCCCCTGCCGTCGCAGGTGCTGCACCGGGTCCTGGACGCCACCGGGCACCACGTCTTCGAGGGCTACGGCCTCACCGAGACCGCCCCCGTCCTCACCAGCACGCTCATGAGCGAGGTCGCGAAGCCGGCGTCGGTGGGGCGGCCGGTGCCGGGCGTGGAGCTCCGCCTGGTCGACGAGGAGGGGCGCCCGGTCGACGACGGCGACCCGGGCGAGGTCGTCGTCCGCGGCGCGAACCTGTTCTCCGGGTACTGGCCCGACGGCGAGGGCGGCCCGGACGCCGACGGCTGGTTCCCCACCGGCGACGTCGGGTTCCTCGACCAGGACGGCGACCTCCACCTCGTCGACCGGCGCCGGGAGCTGGTGCTGGTCAGCGGCTTCAACGTCTACCCGCGCGAGGTCGAGACCGTCCTGGCCGCGCACCCCGACGTCGAGGAGGCCGCCGTCCTCGGCATCCCGCACCCGTACACGGGGGAGTCGGTCAAGGCGCTCGTGGTGCTCCGGGACGGCGCCCCGGTGTCGGCGGAGGACCTCATCGCCTTCTGCGCCCGCTCGCTCGCCCGGTTCAAGTGCCCGACCGCGGTCGAGTTCGTCCGCGAGCTGCCGCACTCCGCGACGGGCAAGGTGAGCAAGGGAGCACTGCGGGCGGCGTCCGCATGAGCCTGCTGCGGCGCCGCAGCCCGCCGTCGTCGGTGGCGCTGGTGACCCGGGCGGACTGCTCGCTCTGCGCGGCGGCCGAGCCGGTCGTGCGGCGGGCCGCCGCCGACGCCGGGCTGGAGCTGGAGGTGCTCGACGTCGACGCCGACGACGCACGCCGGGCGGCGTACACCGACAAGGTCCCCGTGGTCCTGCTCGACGGCGTGGAGCACGCGTACTGGACGGTCGACGAGAAGACGCTCCGGAAGGCGCTCCGCGGCTGAGCCGCGCCGGCTGTGACGTCGGACTCAGGGGTGCGCGCAGGAGTTCACCAGCGCGTAACCTCGGAGGGTCCTGCCTCGCCGACCTGGAGCCCTCGTGAGCGTGCCCGTCAGCAGCGAGGACCTGTGAGCGTCCTCGCCGTCGGCGTCTCGCACCGCTCCGCCCCGGTCGCCCTGCTCGAGCAGCTGACCGTCGGCGTCGGCGACGTCACCACTCTGGCGCAGGACCTGCGCGGAGGGTCGGTCAACGAGGCCGTCGTGCTGTCGACCTGCAACCGGGTCGAGGTCTACGCCGACGTCGCGGCCTTCCACGGCGGCCTGGACGAGGTCACCGACCTCCTCGTCGCCCGCACCGGCGTCCGGCTCGAGGAGCTGCGCAAGCACCTGTACGTGCACTACGAGGAGCAGGCCGTCCGCCACCTGTTCCGGGTCGCCTGCGGGCTGGACTCCATGGTGGTCGGGGAGGCCCAGATCCTCGGCCAGCTCCGGCGCTCGTACGGCGCGGCCGCCGACGGCGCGGGGCGCACGCTCCACGAGCTGTTCCAGAAGGCGCTGAACGTCGGCAAGCGGGCCCACTCCGAGACGGGCATCGACGAGGCCGGGCGCTCGCTGGTCAGCGTCGGGCTCGAGCACGCCATGGCCGTCGTCGGGCCGCTCGAGGGCCGCCGGGCGCTCATCGTCGGCTCCGGGTCCATGGGCGCCCTCGCCGGGGCCACGCTGCGGCGCGGGGGCGTCGTCGAGGTCGTCGTCGCCAACCGGACCCTCGCCCACGCCTCGCACCTCGCCGCCGCCCTCGACGGCCGGGCGGTGCCGCTGTCCGCGCTCGAGGACGCGCTCACCGACGCCGACGTCGTCGTGTCCTCCACGGGCGCCACCGGGACGGTCATCGAGTGCGACGTCGTCGAGCGGGCCCTCGCCCGGCGGGGCGGCCGGCCGCTCGCGCTGCTCGACCTCGCGCTGCCCCGCGACGTCGACCCGGCCGTCGGCGCCCTCCCCGGCGTCACCCTCGTGGACCTCGAGCAGCTGGGCCAGGTGCTCTCGGGCACCCAGGCCGGCGCCGACGTCGAGGCGGTCCGGGCGATCGTCGTCGAGGAGGTCGGGAAGTTCCTCGCCTGGCAGCGGGCCTCACGGGTCGCCCCCACCGTCGCCGCGCTGCGGGCCCGCGCCGACGACGTCGTCCAGGGTGAGCTCACCCGCCTGACCGGCCGCGTCCCCGGGCTGTCCGACCACGACCGCGCCGAGGTCGAGCAGGCCGTGCGCCGCGTCGTCGACAAGCTGCTCCACACCCCGACCGTCCGGGTGAAGGAGCTCGCCGACACCAGCGACGGCATCTACACCCAGGCCCTGCAGGAGCTCTTCGGGCTGGACCGCGCGGTGCCGGCCGCCGTCGTCGCGACCGGTCTGTCGCTGGAGCCGTCGTGACCGCCCGTCCCCTGCTGCTGGGCACCCGGGGGAGCGCCCTCGCCCTGACCCAGTCCGGCCACGTCGCGGACGCGCTGCGGGCCCTCGGCGCCGACGTCGCGCTGCACCGGGTCGTCACCTCCGGCGACACGTCGTCCGCGGCCATCGCGCAGATCGGCGGCACGGGCGTGTTCGTGACCGCCCTGCGCGAGGCGCTGCTGCGCGGGGAGTGCGACCTCGCCGTGCACTCCTTCAAGGACCTCCCGACGGCGCCCGCCCCCGGGCTGGTCATCGCCGCGGTGCCCCTGCGCCAGGACCCCCGCGACGTCCTGGTCGCCTCGGGCGGCCGGACCCTCGGGGAGCTCCCGGCCGGGGCCCGCATCGGCACCGGTTCCCCGCGCCGCACGGCGCAGCTGCACGCCCTCGGGCTCGGCTTCGAGGTCGTGCCGGTCCGCGGCAACGTCGACACCCGGATCGGCTTCGTGACCTCCGGCGAGCTGGACGCCGTCGTCCTGGCCCGCGCCGGGCTGGCCCGCCTCGGCCGGCTGGACGAGGCCACCGAGGTGCTCGACCCGCTGCAGCTGCTCCCCGCGCCCGCGCAGGGCGCCCTCGCCGTCGAGTGCCGCGAGGACGACGCCGCGCTGATCGCCCTGCTCGCGCAGCTCGACCACCCCGACACCCGCACCGCCGTCGCCGCGGAGCGCGCCCTGCTCGGCACGCTGGAGGCCGGGTGCACCGCCCCGGTCGGGGCGCTCGCCGAGGTCGCCGAGGGGGACGACGGCGACGAGGTCTTCCTGCGCGGTCTCGTCCTCGCCCCCGACGGCAGCGACGCCGTGAAGCTGTCCGCCACCGGCCCGGTCTCCGACGCCGAGGGCGTGGGCCGGCGCCTCGCCGCCGAGCTGCTCGAGCTCGGTGCCGCAGACCTGATGCACGACGCCCCCCTCGGAGGAACCGCATGACCGCCGGCAAGCCCAAGAAGGTCCTCGGGACGGTCGCCCTCGTGGGGGCGGGGGCGGGCGACGCCTCGCTGCTCACCCTGCGGGCGGCCGAGCTGCTGGCCTCCGCCGACCTCGTGCTCGTCGACGAGCGGGTCTCGGGCAGCGTCCTCGGCCGGATCGGGGCCGGCGCCGAGGTCGTCGTCACGGACGAGCCGTCCGGGGCCGCCGTCGTCGCCCACGCCAAGGCCGGCCGCGACGTCGTCCGGCTGCTGCCCGGCGACCCGTTCGTGACCGCGGGGGGCGGCGCCGAGGCCGAGGCCGTCGTGAAGGCGAAGCTCCGGCTCGAGGTCGTGCCGGGCGTCCCGCCGGCCGTCGCGGTCCCGACCTTCGCCGGCGTCGCCACCGGCACGCCCCGCACCATCGTCCGCACCGCCGACGCCGCCGACTGGCGCGGCCTGGCCGGTGTGCCCGGCGCCCTGGTGCTGCTCGGTCCGGTCGGCGACCTGGCGAAGGCCGCGAGCTCGCTCGTCGAGCACGGGCGCAAGGCCTCCGAGCCGGTCGCGGTCACCGTCGGCGGCACCAGCGACGAGCAGCGCACGGTGCTCAGCACGCTCGACGCCGTCGAGGCCGACGTCGCCGCGGCCGACCTCACCGGCGAGGCCGTCACGGTGGTCGGCGCCGGCGTCAAGGGCGCCGCGAAGCTCGGCTGGTTCGAGAGCCGCCCCCTGTACGGCTGGCGCGTGCTCGTGCCCCGCACCCGCGACCAGGCCGGCGTGCTGTCGCAGGCGCTCCGCAGCCACGGCGCGATCCCGGTCGAGGTCCCGACCATCGCGGTCGAGCCGCCCCGCACGCCCGCGCCGATGGAGCGTGCCGTCCGCGGGCTCGTCACCGGCCGCTACCTCTGGGTCGCCTTCACCTCGACGAACGCCGTCAAGGCCGTCCGCGAGAAGCTCGAGGAGTTCGGCCTCGACGCCCGCGCGTTCGCCGGGGTCAAGGTGGCCGCCGTCGGGGACGCCACCGCGGCCGCGCTGGTCGAGTTCGGGATCCGGCCCGACCTCGTGCCGTCCGGGCAGCAGTCCTCCGAGGGCCTGCTCGCCGACTGGCAGCCCTACGACGAGGGCTTCGACCCGATGGACCGCGTCCTGCTGCCCCGCGCCGACATCGCCACCGACACCCTGCTGGCCGGCCTGCGCGAGCTGGGCTGGCAGGTCGACGACGTGACGGCGTACCGCACCGTCCGGGCCGCCCCGCCGCCCGCCGAGACCCGCGAGGCCCTCAAGGGCGGCGGCTTCGACGCGGTCCTCTTCACGTCGAGCTCGACCGTGCGGAACCTGGTCGGGATCGCCGGCAAGCCGCACGACACCACGGTGCTCGCCTGCATCGGCCCGCAGACGGTGGCGACCGCCGAGGAGCTCGGCCTGCGGGTCGACGTCGTCGCGCCCAAGCCCGAGGTCGCGGCCCTGGTCGAGGCGCTCGCCGAGCACGCGGCCCAGCGCGAGGGCGCCCTGCCGTCGGCGCCCCGCCGCAAGAAGCTGGCCAAGGCGGCCAAGGCGGGCCGGTGAGCGCCTGGCTCGGGCCCCGTCCCCGGCGGCTCCGCCGGACGCCGGCCCTGCGCCGCCTCACCGCCGACGTCCACGTCCGGCCGTCGGACCTCGTGCTCCCGGTCTTCGTCAAGGAGGGGCTGTCGGAGCCGGCGCCCATCGCGTCGATGCCGGGGGTCGTGCAGCACACCCGCGACTCCCTGCGGGCGGCCGTCGTCGAGGCGGCCTCCGCCGGTGTCGGCGGCGTCATCCTGTTCGGGATCCCGGCGGAGAAGGACGGCCGCGGGAGCGGCGCGGACGACCCCGCCGGCATCGTGCAGCTCGCCCTGGCCGACGTCGCGTCCGAGGTCGGCGACGACCTCGTCGTCATGAGCGACCTCTGCCTGGACGAGTACACCGACCACGGGCACTGCGGGCTCCTCACCCCTGCCGGCGAGGTCGACAACGACAGCACCCTCGCGAGGTACGCCTCGATCGCCGTCGCCCAGGCCCGGGCGGGGGCCCACGTCGTGGCGCCCAGCGGGATGATGGACGGGCAGGTCGCCGCCATCCGGGCCGGCCTCGACGACGGCGGCTTCTCCGACGTCCCCGTCTGGTCGTACTCCACGAAGTACGCCTCCGCCTACTACGGCCCCTTCCGCGACGCCGCCGAGTGCGCGCCGTCCTTCGGGGACCGGTCCTCCTACCAGCAGGACGGCGCGCGGGGAGCGGACGAGGGCGTGCGCGAGGCCCTGCAGGACGTCTCCGAGGGCGCCGACGCCGTCATGGTCAAGCCTGCAGGGGCCTACCTCGACGTCGTCCGGGCGGTCGCCGAGGCCGTCGACGTGCCGGTGGGCGCGTACCAGGTGAGCGGCGAGTACGCGATGGTCGAGGCCGCCGCAGCGCAGGGCTGGATCGACCGGCAGCGGATCATCACCGAGCAGCTCGTCGCGATCCGGCGGGCCGGCGCAGGCACGATCTTCACCTACTGGGCCACGGAGGCCTCCCGCTGGCTGCGGTGACGGTCCGGCCGTTCCAGGACGCCGACTGGGACGCGTTCTGGCCGGTCTTCCGCGGCGTCGTCGCCGACGGGGAGACCTACGCCTACCCGGCCGGCCTGACGTCGGACGAGGCGCGTGCGCTGTGGACCGCGGACACGGTGCTGGTCGCCGAGTCCTCCGGCGACCTCGTCGGGTCCGCGAAGTGCGGCCCGAACCGGCCCGGCCGCGGCAGCCACGTCGGGACGGCGTCGTTCATGGTCGCGCCGTCCGCGCGGGGGCTCGGGGTCGGGCGGGCGCTCGGCCTGGCCGTGCTGGACGAGCTGCGGGCGCAGGGGTTCCGGGCGGTGCAGTTCAACGCCGTGGTCGAGACGAACACGGCCGCGGTGCGGCTGTGGGAGTCGCTCGGGTTCGGGATCGTGGGGACCGTGCCGGCGGCGTTCGACTCCGCGTCGCACGGGCTGGTGGGGCTGCACGTGATGTGGCGGTCGCTGTAGCGGTCGGGTCGGCGGACGGCGTCCAGCCGGGCCGGTTCCCCCTCTGTCGGTAGCTGCTCAGCGCCGCTCGCCGCCCTCGGGTCCCGACCGTCGGGCCCTCCGCAGCCGCTGCTCGGTGGCCTCCGTCTTGTTCGCCCTGGGCATACCGCACCTGCTCTGACTTGCTCTTTCTCGGTCCGGAACTGTCGGACCCGGGTCGTACGGTGCTCGCATGACGGGGACGTTGTTCGGCTCGACGCGGGAGCAGGCCGCTGCTGTCCGCGCGGCTGCCCGCGCATCGGCGGCGGCGTTCGTGGCGGAGCAGAAGGCGCTGCACGCGCTGTGGCTCGCGGCGGCGCCGGAGCAGCGGGAGTTCGTCGCCGGGGAGGTCGCCTGCCTGCTGCACGTGTCCCCACGCACCGGCGCGGACCGGGTCGGGACGGCCTTACGGCTGGTGGGCTTGCCGCGGCTGCTGTCGGCGGTCGAGGTCGGGCTGCTGGCGGTGCCGCACGCGCTGGCGCTGCTGGCGGAGGTCGAGCACCTCGCGGCGCCGCACGCCGCTGCAGTCCTCGCCGACGTCCTCGACGGTCCGCTGGACGCCGATGGCCGACTCGACGCGACACCGTCGCAGCTGCGGGCGTCGGCGCGGAGAGCAGCGATCACGGTCGACCCGGACGCCGCCCGCCGCCGGCACGACGTCGCCCGCGCGACGGCGGGGGCGCGGTTGCGACCGCAGCCCGACGGCATGGCCGACCTGGTCCTGGGGTGCACGGCGGTCGAGGGCGCGAGCGTGCTGGCGGCGCTGCGGGGTCGGGCGGCGGCGATGACGTTCACCGAGGACCTGACGGAGGGACAGAAGCAGATCGCGGCGCTGCTGCACGCGCTCGGCTGCGAGCGGGTGCAGGTCCAGGCGGTGGTCGAGTGCCCGGTCGAACGGGCCGTCGACCTGCACGCCCTGTCCGGAGTGGCCGCCTGGACCGTGGACGTCCGGATGCCGGCGGCGGTCGCGCTCGGGCTGTCGGACCATCCGGCGCTGCTGGCGGGCTACGGGCCGATCGGTGCGGACCAGGCGCGGGCGCTGCTGCCGCAGGCCGACCTGGTGAAGGCGTGCGTCGACGCGAGCACCGGAGAGGTGCTGGCCGTCGAGCAAGGGGTCCGGTGGAGGACCTGGGCCCGCGGCTGGGCCGGGCGGACCGGGACAGGCCGAGCGGCACCGGGCCGAGCTGCACCACGGGATGGCGCTGCACCGGGTGGACAGCTTCCGGAACGGGCTGACAGATCCTCGCCGTCAGCCGCTCCCAGTCGACCGGAGGACCGTCCCGCTGCCTCGGACAGAGCGCCAACCGGTGACAGCCCGTCGGACCGCGCCCTCGCGCTGCGGGCTGCCCTCATCGAGATGGCCACCACCGCGAGCGCGCTCCCCGACCTCACCAGCGACCGGTACGTCCCGTCCGCGGCGCTCGGCCGGTTGGTCGACCTGCGCGACGTCACCAGCGTCTTCCCGGGTGACGGCACCCCCGCCCGCCGCAGCGACCGCGACCACCGCCTGCCCTGGCCGCTGGGCCACACGGAGCCGGACAACCTGCAGAGCCTGAGCAAGCACTGGCACCGCGCCAAGCACGAGGGCGGCTGGACGAGCCGGCTCCTCGACGACGGCACCGTCCGCTGGACCAGCCCCGGCGGCGGCACGTACGACCGCCGCCCCGTCCGCACCCCACCACCACCGGTCCCGGCGGGCTCGACGCTGCCGCCGCTCACGAACCCGTAGCCGCACCCCGGACCGACGTGGCCCAGCGTTCGCGGACAGCTCTGCCCGGCGGGGCGCACAGGGTCTGCGCACACCGAAGCCGGACCGGTCGCTCGACCAGGCGAGCCCCCGTGCCCCGGCACGCGAAGCCGCTGGACGGGGGCGGCAGGCTGGCCGCATGGCAGTCCTCCCCACCGGCGAGCCGCTCGTCGGCAGCACCGTCCGGCTCGACCTGCTCACCGAGGCCGACCTCCCCGCGCTGGCCGAGGTGCTGGCCGACCCCGAGGTCTACCGGAGCGGCTACGTCGTGCACCGCTGCCCGACGTCGGTGGAGGACGGCGTCAAGCTGGGGTGGCAGCGCTTCCTGGCGCAGCAGCGGGAGCTCGACGGCAAGGGGAACGGCCGGACGGCGTACGCGGTCCGGCTGGTCGGGGACGGGACGTTCGTCGGGACGTCCAGCCTGTGGGAGGCCGACCTCGCCCACGAGAAGATCCACGTCGGCTCGACCCTGTACGGCAGCCGCTGGTGGGGCACGGAGGTCAACCCCGAGTGCAAGCTGCTGCTGATGCGGCACGCCTTCGAGGAGTGCGGCTACGGGCGCGTCAAGATCCAGACCGACCTGCTCAACACCCGGTCGCAGGCCGCCATCGCCAAGCTCGGCGCCGTCCGGGAGGGCGTCCTCAGGCGGGACCAGCGGCGCGAGGACGGCACCTGGCGCGACACGGTGGTGTTCAGCGTGCTGATCGACGAGTGGCCCGCCGTCGAGGAGAGCCTCCGGGCGCGCCTCTACTGACCCGTGTGCGACTCCCCGGTGGCGGGGTCGACGGTCTGGGCGGCGATGCCGGGCGTGAGCGGGCTGTCGTCCGGCAGGGAGTCCTCCCGGGCCTGGTCGGCGGGGACGGAGGTGTCGTCGGCGGGGCCGGTCGGTGTGGTCATGACACCGGTGTGCCCGCCAGGCCGGGCAGGATGCGCGTGTGCCCCTGCTGCCGGTCGTCCTCGTCGCGAGCTTCGTCGTCGGGATGTACGCCGCGGTCGAGGGCCTGCGCGACCGTGAGCCCGGCCGCGGCCTGCTCCGCGGGGTGCTCGCCCTGCAGGCGCTGCTGCTCCTCCAGGCGGCGCTGCAGGTCTACCGGCTCGTCCAGGGCGACGACGCCCCCTCGAGCACCGGCACCTACGTCGGCTACCTCGTGCTGTCCGCCCTGCTGCTGCCCGGCGCCTTCGCGCTGACCGTCGAGGAGCGCAGCCGCTACGGCAGCCTCGTGCTCGGCGCCGCGTGCCTGGTGGTCGCCGTCGTCGAGCTGCGGCTGCAGGCGACCGTCTGATGCTCCGGAGCGGACCGGGGCGGCTCCTCGTCGCCACCTACGCCGTCTTCACCGTCGCGGCCGGTGCGCGGGCCGGGGTGCAGCTGGCCACGCAGTACGCCGACGCCCCGGTCGCCTACCTGCTCTCGGCGATCGCCGCTCTCGTCTACCTCGTCGCCACGGTGGCCCTGCTGCGCGACCTGCGGCGGACGGCGCTGGTCGCGGTGACCGTCGAGCTGGTCGGGGTCCTGGTGGTCGGCACGGCGAGCCTGCTCGACCGCGCCGCCTTCCCCGACGCCACCGTCTGGTCCGGCTACGGCCGCGGGTACGGCTTCGTCCCCCTGGTCCTGCCGGTGCTCGGCCTGCTGTGGCTACGGTCCAGCCATGACTCCTGAGCAGGCGGGCGCAGACCTGCGCGCGTACGTCGACGCCGGCCCGTCGCCGTTCCACGCCGTCGCCGAGTCGGTGCGGCGGCTCGAGGCGGGCGGGTTCACCGCGCTGCACGAGACCGAGCGCTGGACCCTCGCGCCCGGCGACCAGCGGTACGTCGTCCGCGACGGCGGCAGCGTCATCGCCTTCCGCGTCGGGACGGCGCCCCTGCCCGACGCCGGGATGCGGCTGGTCGGCACCCACACCGACTCGCCGACCTTCAAGGTCCGCCCCCGCTACGACGTCCTGCGCGGCGGGTACCGGCTGCTCGGGGTCGAGCCCTACGGCGGTCTGCTCGCGCACACCTGGCTCGACCGCGAGCTGACCGTGGCGGGGCGGCTCGCCACGGCCGACGGCGTCCTGCGCCCCGTCCTGCTCCCGGGCGGCCCGGTGCGGCTGCCCAGCCTCGCGATCCACCTCGACCGGGCCGTCCGCGAGGGCCTGAAGCTCGACCCCCAGACGCAGCTGGTGCCCGTGTGGGGCGCCCGCGACAGCGAGCCCGCCCTGCTCGAGGCGCTGTGCGACGCCGCCGGGATCGACCCTGCCGACGTCGTCGGGCACGACCTCGTCCTCGCCGACACCCAGCCCGCGGCGGCCACGGGCATCGACGGCAGCTGGGTCGCGGCGCCCCGCCTGGACAACCTCGGCTCCTGCCACAGCGCCCTGCTCGCCCTGCTGGCGGCCGCGCCGTCGCGGCACACGCAGCTGTGGGTCGCGAACGACCACGAGGAGGTCGGCAGCGGCTCGATGGAGGGTGCCCGCGGGAGCTTCCTCGAGGACGTCGTCGCCCGGCTGGTGTCCGCCACGGGAGGCGACCTGCAGGACCTGCACGTGACCGTCGCGCGGTCGGTCCTGGTCAGCGCCGACATGGCGCACGCCCAGCACCCGACCCAGGGCGAGCGGCACGAGCCGCAGCACGCCCCGGTCCTCGGCGGCGGCCCGGTGCTCAAGCTCAACGCCAACCAGAGCTACGCCACCGACGCCCGCAGCGGCGGCTGGTTCACCGCCCTGTGCCGCGACCGGGGCGTCCCCGTGCAGCAGTTCGTCACCCGCGCCGACCTGCCGTGCGGCTCCACCATCGGCCCGCTGACGGCGATGCGCCTCGGCATCTCGACGGTCGACGTCGGGAGCCCGATGCTCGGCATGCACTCGTGCCGCGAGCTCGGGTCGGCGGCCGACGTGCCGCTCATGGTGGAGGCGTTGACGGGCGTGTTCGAACAGGGCTAGGAAGCCGTCATGAGGACCACGCCCTGGAAGCCCGGCACGCCCTGCTTCGTCGACCTCATGACGCCCGACGTCGTCGCGGCCGGCCGCTTCTACAGCGCCGTCCTCGGGTGGGAGGTCCCGGAGCCGGACGAGGCGTTCGGCGGGTACGTCGTCGCGCACAAGGCCGGTGCGGCGACCGCCGGGATCGCGCCGGACCAGGAGGGTGCGCGCACGGCCTGGACGCTCTACTTCGCCACCGACGACGCCGACGCCACGGCGGCGGCGATCGAGCAGCACGGCGGCACGCTCCTGCGCCCCACCACCGACGTCATGGACCTCGGCCGGACGACCGTCGCCACCGACCCGACCGGGGCGACGTTCGGGCTCTGGCAGGCGGGCACCTTCGTCGGCGGCCAGGTCGTCGGCGAGGCGGGCGGCCTGGCCTGGGAGGACCTGCGCTCCACCGACCCGGCCGCGGCACAGGCCTTCTACGGCGCCCTGTTCGGCTACGGCTTCTCGCCGGTCGACATGGCCGGCCCGGACTACGCGACCTTCGGCCCGGAGGGCGACCCGGCCCCCTACGGCGGCATCGGGGGCCTCATGGGCGGGGACGGCCCGTCGCACTGGCTCGTCTACTTCGCCGTCGACAGCGCCGACGACGCCTGCGCGGCCGTGACCGCGCACGGCGGCACGGTGCAGGCCCCGCCGTTCGACACGCCCTTCGGCCGGATGGCCGCCGTCGTCGATCCCGCCGGGGCGCCGTTCTGGGTCTACGAGCCCCCGGAGGGCATGCCGGTGCCGGAGCGGTCGTAGAGACTGGTGCCGTGACCTACCCGTACGACGCACCCGAGTCCCAGGCCCTCTTCGACCGCGCGCTCGCCGTCGTCCCCGGCGGCGTGAACAGCCCGGTCCGGGCCTTCCGCGCGGTCGGCGGCACCCCGCGCTTCATGGTCAGCGGCAAGGGCCCCTACCTGACCGACGCCGACGGCCGCGAGTACGTCGACCTCGTCTGCTCGTGGGGCCCGATGATCCTGGGCCACGCGCACCCGGCCGTCGTCGAGGCGCTGCAGACGGCGGCCACGAAGGGCACCTCCTACGGGACGCCGTCGCCGGGCGAGGTCGACCTCGCGGAGGAGATCGTCGCGCGGGTCGCGCCGGTCGAGCAGGTGCGGCTGGTCAACAGCGGCACCGAGGCGACCATGTCCGCCGTCCGGCTGGCCCGCGGCACGACCGGGCGCAGCAAGGTGGTGAAGTTCGCCGGCTGCTACCACGGCCACGT
The DNA here is from genome assembly GCA_963761655.1 of uncultured Actinomycetota bacterium. Taxonomy (GTDB): domain Bacteria; phylum Actinomycetota; class Actinomycetes; order Mycobacteriales; family SCTD01; genus RYN-122. Next base: position 63,522 of record CAVXHI010000010.1, on the reverse strand, counting down.
CGACGCCCTGCTCGCCAGCGCCGGCTCGGGTCTGGTCACGTTCGGGCTGCCCGACACCCCGGGGGTCACGGGCGCGAGCGCCGCCGACACGATCGTGCTGCCGTACAACGACCTCGCCGCCGTCGCCCAGGCCTTCGAGACGCACGGCACCGAGATCGCCTGCGTCATCACCGAGGCGGCCGCGGCGAACATGGGCGTCGTCCCGCCCGCACCGGGGTTCAACCAGGGCCTGCTCGACCTGTGCCGGGCCAACGGCGCGCTGCTCATCAGCGACGAGGTCATGACCGGCTTCCGCGTGTCGCCGCGCCGGCCACTTCGGCCTCGACCCCGCTGTCGGAGGTGCTGTGGAGGCGGACCTGTTCACCTTCGGCAAGGTCATGGGCGGGGGGCTCCCGGCGGCGGCGTTCGGCGGCCGGGCCGACGTCATGGCCAACCTCGCGCCGGCCGGGCCGGTCTACCAGGCGGGCACCCTGTCCGGGAACCCCCTGGCCGTCGCCGCCGGCAAGGCGACGCTCGACCACTGCACCGACGACGTCTACGCCCACGTCGACGCCGCCTCCGCCCGGGTCCAGCGCCTGGTGAGCGAGGCGCTGACCGCCGAGGGGGTGGCCCACCGGGTCAACACCGCGGGCAGCCTGTTCTCGGTGTTCTTCGCCGACCACGAGGTCACCGACTACGCCAGCGCCACGAAGCAGGCCACCGAGCGCTACACCGCCTTCTTCCACAGCATGCTCAGCCGGGGCGTGTACCTGCCGCCGTCGGCGTACGAGTCGTGGTTCGTCAGCGCCGCCCACGACGACGCCGCCCTGGCGCGGGTCGCGGAGGCCGTGCCGCACGCGGCGAAGGCAGCGGCTGCGGCAGGGACGACGGAGCACCCCGCGAGCGCCGAGGACCGCGCGTGATCAGCACCCCACCACGTCGCTCGCTCCGCTCACGACGCGTCGGGGACCCCGCATGACCCGCACGACCGTCCACCTGCTGCGGCACGGCGAGGTCCACAACCCGACCGGCGTCCTCTACGGCCGCATCCCCGGGTTCGGGCTGTCCGAGGCCGGCCACGCGATGGCCCGCGACGCCGCGGAGGCCCTGCGCGGCCGCGACGTCACCCACCTCGTGGCGAGCCCGCTGCAGCGCGCCCAGGAGACCGCCCAGCCGATGAGCGAGGTGCTCGGCCTGCCGGTCCACACCGACGACCGCCTGCTCGAGAGCACCAACCACTTCGAGGGCAAGACGTTCGGCGTCGGCGACGGCGCCCTCAAGCGGCCGGGCAACTGGCCGTACCTGTGGAACCCGTTCCTGCCGTCCTGGGGCGAGCCGTACCAGGTCATCGCCCAGCGCATGCTCGCCGCCGCGGAGACCGCCCGCGACGCCGCCCTCGGGCACGAGGCCGTCTGCGTGAGCCACCAGCTCCCGATCTGGACGGTCCGCCGCTGGGTCGAGGGGCGCACGCTCTGGCACCGCCCGGACTGGCGGCAGTGCGGTCTGGCCTCCCTGACCAGCCTGACCTGGGCGGACGACCGGCTGGTGCACGTCACCTACAGCGAGCCCGCGGGCGCGGTGTCGCGGCGTCCCGGCTTCGGCGCGTAGCCCCGGCCGGACGGCAGCAGTAGCGCAGGTCACCCCCGCAGGCAGGCGGAGCGCCCGCGGGTGCGGGAGACTGGGCGGGTGGCCGGCCCCCTGCGCACGCTCGGAGCGACGCTCCTGGCTGCCGCCGCGCTGTCCGCGTGCACGGGGAACAGCGCGGTCGACCAGCAGGCCCGGTCGCCGCAGCGCGAGAGCGTGGACGCCGGCCCGGTCGGCGTCTTCCCCGTCGCGGACCGCAAGGCGGCGCCCCGGGTCGCCGGCACCACGCTCGAGGGGAAGGCGCTCGACGTCGCGAGCCTGCGGGGCAAGGTCGTCGTCCTCAACTTCTGGGCCTCCTGGTGCCCACCGTGCCGGGCGGAGGCTCCCGGCCTGCGGCGGGTGGCCGAGCGGCGCACCCCCGAGGGCGCCCAGTTCGTCGGCGTCGACGTCAAGGACAAGAAGACGGCCGCGCAGGCGTTCGAGCGCAAGGCCGAGACGCCGTACCCGTCGCTCTACGACGAGGCCGGTGTGGTCCTCACCCGCTTCGGCAGGCTGGCGCCGCAGTACCCGCCCAGCACGATCCTGCTCGACAAGCAGGGACGGATCGCGGGGCGCTTCCTGGGCGGGGTCACCGAGACCGAGCTCGACGGCCCCGTGCAGGTGCTGCTGAAGGAAGCCGCGTGAGCCTCGGCGAGACGTTCGCCGACACCGTGCTCGACGGGCCCGTCCTGCTGGCCCTGCCGGTCGCGGCCGTCGCCGGGCTGGTCTCGTTCCTGTCGCCGTGCGTGCTGCCGCTGGTCCCCGGCTACCTGTCCTACGTCACCGGCCTGACCGGGGCCGACCTCGGCGACCCGCGCGGGCAGGACGAGGGCGGGGACACCCTCGTCCGCACCCGGGTCAAGGCGCGGGTGCTGCTGGGGAGCGTGCTGTTCGTCCTGGGCTTCAGCGCCGTGTTCATCACGACGGGCGCGCTGTTCGGCGGTCTCGGCGGCGCGCTCGTCGCGCACAAGGCGGTCGTGGACAAGGTCCTCGGGGCCCTGACCGTCCTGCTCGGCCTGTCCTTCCTCGGCCTCGTCCCCGGCATGCAGCGCGAGCTCCGGTTCCACCGCCTGCCCGACGCCGGCCTCGCCGGGGCGCCGCTGCTCGGCGTGCTGTTCGGGGTCGGCTGGACGCCCTGCCTCGGCCCCACCCTCGGCGCCGTCCAGACGCTGGCCTACACGCAGGCGAGCGCCGGCCGGGGCGCCCTGCTGACCGCGGCGTACTGCCTGGGCCTCGGCCTGCCGTTCCTCGCCACCGGTCTCGCCATGCGCCGGGCGCTCGGCGCCTTCGACGTCGTCAAGCGGCACTACGGGCTCGTGATGAAGGTCGGCGGCGGGCTGCTCGTCGTCGTCGGGCTGCTGCTCGTCTCGGGCGTCTGGGGCCGCCTCGTGCTCGATCTCCAGGTCGTCGTCAGCAACTACGAGGTGCCGGTGTGACGAGCGTCCAGGAGCGGCTGACCACCCAGCCCGAGGAGGTCGGCCCGCCCGTCCGCGGCAACGCGCTCGCGCCGCTGCGCCGGACCTGGCGGCAGCTGACCAGCATGCGCACCGCGCTGCTGCTGCTGTTCCTGCTGGCCCTCGCGAGCGTCCCCGGCGGGTTCCTCCCGCAGCGGTCGCTCAACCCGGCGCGGGTCAACGAGTACCTCGAGGCGCATCCGTCGCTCGGCCCCGTGCTCGACCGGCTGTCGCTGTTCGACGTGTTCGCGAGCCCCTGGTTCGCCGCGGTCTACCTGCTGCTGTTCGTCTCGCTCGTCGGCTGCATCCTCCCGCGCACGCGGCTGCACCTGAAGGCCCTGCGCACGCCCCCGCCGCGGGTCCCGGCGTCGCTGTCGCGGCTGACCGCGCACGACCGCTGGGAGACCGACCTGACCCCCGCCGAGGCCGTGACGGCGGCCCGGGCGGCCCTGCCGCGGTGGCGCCGGACGGTGCGCGGGACGGAGCTCAGTGCCGAGAAGGGCTACCTGCGCGAGACCGGCAACCTGCTGTTCCACGTCTCGCTGGTCGCGCTGCTGGTCGGCATCGCGCTGGGCGGCCTGTTCGGGTTCAAGGGCACGGTGCTCGTCACCGAGGGCAGCGGCTTCTCCAACGCCGTCTTCAACTACGACGACATCACCCCCGGCCGCCGGTTCAGCCCGGACGACCTCGCGCCCTTCCGGTTCACCCTCGACGACTTCCTCGCGACCTACACGGAGAGCGGCACGGCGCGGAAGTACCAGGCGCAGCTGTCCTGGGCGCCCGGTCCGGACGGCGCGGACCGGCCGTACCTGCTCAAGGTCAACCACCCGCTCGACGTCGGCGGCGCGAAGGTCTACCTGGTCGGGCACGGGTACGCGCCGAGGATCGTCGTGCGGGGCGCCGACGGCCAGGTCGCGCAGGACGGGCCCGTCCCGTGCCTGCCGCAGAACGCCTCCTTCCTGAGCAACTGCGTGATCAAGGTCCCCGACGCAGCCCCGGACCAGCTGTCCTTCGAGGGCGTCTTCACCCCGACCACCGTCCAGGACCCCGTCACCGGCCAGCTGGCCTCGGCCAACCCGGCCGCGGCCGACCCGGTGCTCACCCTGGTCGGCTACCGCGGCGACCTCGGCCTCGACGCCGGGACGCCGGCGTCGGTCTACTCGCTCGACAAGACCCGCCGCATGAAGCCGGTCGACCCCGCGCCGCACGCCCTGCGGCCGGGCGAGACCTGGACGCTCCCCGGGGGTGGCAGCATCCAGTACGCCTCCACCGCCGAGTGGGTGACCGTCCAGGTCACCCAGGACCCCGGCAAGGTGCTGGCCCTCTACGCGTCCGGCGGGATGATCGTCGGCCTGCTGCTGTCGCTGTTCGTCCGGCGGCGCCGCGTGTGGGTGCGTGCCCGGCAGGACGCCGACACCGGCCGTACCGTGGTCGAGGCGGGTGGCCTGTCGCGCACGGACGCCGAGTCCTTCGCGACCGAGTTCAGCACCCTCACCGAGCAGCTCCGGCAACGGACCGCTGCCACCTCTGCCACGTCCATGAACGACCAGAAGAAGGACGGCTAGCCGTGCAGGCCCTCGCCTCCGTCAGCGACAAGCTGCTGTTCGCGACCATCGTCGTCTACGCGCTCGCGATGCTCTGCTTCGCCGGGGAGCAGGCGGCGCGGCGTGCCCGCGGCGCCGTCCGGCCCGTCAAGGTCCTGGTGGGCGCCGGCGGCCCCGCGCTGCCGGTCGCCCCGACCGCCCCGCGCGGCGGCATCGGCCGGCTGGCCGTCGTCCTCACCGCCGGTGGTGCCGTGGTGCACCTCGTGGCGCTGGTGCTGCGCGGGGTCGCGGCCGGGCGCCCGCCGTGGGGGAACATGTACGAGTTCTCGGTGTCGGTGGCGTTCGTCGCCGTCGCCGCGTTCCTCTACCTCGTCGCCGACGGCAAGGTCGACCGGTCGCTCGGCGCCTTCGTCATGGTGCCGGTCGTGCTGTACCTGGGCCTGGCCGGGACGGTGCTCTACACGCCGGTCGGCCCGCTGGTGCCCGCGCTCGACAGCTATTGGCTCAAGATCCACGTCGCGGCCGCGGTGCTGTCCTCGGGGGCGTTCCTGCTGTCCGGCGTCGTCGCGCTGCTCTACCTGACCAAGGCCCGCTACGACGACGTCGTCGCGACCGGGCAGACGCCCCGCTTCCCGCTGTCGCTCGGGGGCTCGCTGCCGCAGGCGTCCTCGCTGGACCGCGCCTCGTACTCCGTCATCGCCTTCGCGTTCCCGGTCTGGACCTTCGCGGTCATCGCCGGCGCCATCTGGGCCGAGGCCGCCTGGGGCCGGTACTGGGGCTGGGACCCCAAGGAGACGTGGTCGTTCATCACCTGGGTGCTCTACGCCGGGTACCTGCACGCCCGGGCGACCGCCGGGTGGAAGGGTCGCAAGGCCGCCTGGGTCGCGGTGGCCGCGGCCGTCGCCCTCGTCATCGACTACTACGTCGTCAACATCTTCGTGGTGGGCCTGCACTCGTACGCCTGACGGGTCAGGCGGGCGGGTCCTCGTCGCGGGCCCGCCGCCGCTGCTCCTCGGCGCGCCGGCGCAGGCCCTCGAGGAAGTCGGCGTCGTCGTCGGGACTGCTCGAGCGGGTCGACGGGCGGGCCGGCGGCAGCCCGGTGTTGCCCTTGTACGGCAGCGACCGGGCCGGGCCCTGCGGCCGCCCGGCGATCAGCCACGACACCGGGCCGATGATCGGCACGAGCACGACCAGCGCCAGCCACAGCAGCTTCGGCAGGTTCCGGATGCGGTCCTCGGGCGTCGTGACGACCTCGAGGACGCAGAAGACCACCAGGCACAGCTCCGCCAGGCCGGCGAGCCCTGCGCTGTAGATCACCGTCGTCCCTCTCGTGCCGACCGGAAGGGGACGACAGTACGGCCGTCCTACGCGCTGGTGCGGGCCGACGAGTCGGCCGACGTGACGGCGCTGGGCTGCACGGGCAGCGCGGGGACCTCGACGACGTCGCCGCGCAGCAGCGCTCGCACCTCGGAGTCGCGGAAGCGGCGGTGACCACCGGGGGTGCGGATCGAGCCGATGCGGCCGGCCGCGGCCCAGCGGGTCACCGTCTTGGGGTCCACGCGGAACAGCGCGGCGACCTCGCCCGGCGTCAGCAGGCGGTCGCGGGCAGGGCGCCCGTCGGGGGTGCGCGGGTGCTCGGGCGTGCGCGGCTCGGTCATGGTGGTCCCCCCACGGGTCGTGCACGAAGACAGGCCGGTGTGGCCTGGCGGACAGGTCAACGAGCGAAACGGACGATGGTGACGGCCCGCCCACGAGGCGCCGTCGTGCTCCCGCACATCGGTCGACAGCCGGACACGGTGAGGCGGACCGGGGCGATCTGGTCCGCAGATGGTCACAACGGGTCATGGTCACCTGCCGCGCTCCTCGGAATGCTGCTCCCAGCACCGGACGCCGACCGCGCTCCGGACCCTGACCTCCCCGTCAAGCCTCTGGAGCTCCCGTGCGCGTCTCTCCCGCCGTCCCCGCCGCCTGCGCCGCTGTCGCGCTCCTCGCCGCCGTCGGGACGCCCGCCCTCGCCGCCGACGGGAGCCGTCCGGCTGCCGGTTCGGCCGCCTCCGCGGTCAGCCTGCTCAACGCCTCGGTGGCCGGCCACGACCTCGCCGCCGGCGGCGTGCAGCTCGTCACCGACACGGTGTCCGGCGCCGTGGCCAAGGTCGTCGTCACGCCGCTCGTCGCGGACGGCACGGCGTACGGCCAGCAGACCGTCCCCGCCGGCACCAGCCGCAGCATCGACGGCGCGGACAGCAGCACTCTCGTCCCGGCGCTCAAGGGCGTCGTCGGCGTGACCAGCCCAGTGCTCGAGGTCGGCGCCAAGGTCGTCGACGGCGCCCCGACCGCCGTCGCCGGGGCCTCCTCGCTCGGCGCCCTGTCCGTCCTCGGCCTCCCCGTCACGGTCGACGGCGTCCTCAAGACCTCCTCGGCGGTCAGCGGGACCGCCGCGCAGTCCACCAAGACGCTCGAGATCAGCGACGTCGCGCTGCCGAGCATCGCCGACCTGCTCGCCGCCCTCGGCCTCGACCTCTCGAAGCTCCCGGTCGCCACGGTCCAGGCGCTCGTCACGCAGCTCGACCTCGTCACCCCGACCGTCGCCGCCGCGCAGAAGGCCCTCGACGACGCCCAGGCCCTGCTCAAGGCCCAGACCGACGCCGCGACCGCCGAGGTCGCCAAGCAGGTCGCCGCCGTCGCCGCCGCCACGAAGGGCGTCACCGCCGCGACCGCCGCCCTCGACCCGCTGACGTCGGGCGTGCTCGGCAGCCAGGCCGCCCAGGACGCCGCGAACGCCGCCGTCGCCACGGCGAACGCCACGCTCGCCCAGCGCCAGGTCGCCGCCGCCGCCGCGCGGACCACGCTGGACGCGGCGAAGGCGACCGTCGCCGGCCTGCCCGTCCTCGGCACGCTGCCCACGGTCAAGGCCGCCGCCGACGCCGCTGTCGCCACCGCGAGCGCCGCCCTCACCGAGGCGGACGCCCTCGTCGCCCAGGCCCAGGCCGCCGCCGACAAGGCCGCGGCCGACGTCGCGGCCGCCAAGAGCGTCTCCGCCCTGACCGACGCCGCGATCGCCGCCGCCCAGGACGCCGTGAGGCTCGCCCAGAGCGCCCTCGCCAGCGCGAACCGCCTGCTCGACGCCGCCCAGGCCGCCGTCACCGGCATCGTCGCCAGCGTCGCCCCCCAGGTGAAGGCCCTCCTCGACACCCTCGTCGCCGTCCTCGACGGCACTCCGCTCGTCAGCCTGGACAGCCTGAGCCTCACCACCGAGTCGGTCGTCACGAGCGACAAGGCCGGTGGTCAGAAGGCCAGCGTCAAGGGCGGTGAGGTGCAGGGCCTGCACGTCCTCGGCACCGACGTCCTCGACGACGTCCTCGGCAGCAGCACCCTCGACGTCACGGCCCTCACCGGCACCACGCTGGCGAAGGTCACCGACGCGATCACCGGCCTGACCGGCACGCTCTCGCAGGTGCTCTCGACGGTGCCCGGCCTCCCGGCGCTCAAGGTCCCGGCCCCGCAGGTGCAGCTCCTCACCAAGAGCAGCAGCACCTCGGTCGCCGACGGCTTCGGCAACGCCGCCACGTCGCTGACCGGCCTCAAGGTCACGGTCCCGGCGATCACGCTGCCGTCGGCGGTCGCCCTGCCGTCCGCGCTCTCGCTGCCCGGCCTGTCGGTCCTGCCCGCCGCGGCGCTGCCCGCCGGTCTGACGGACGTCGGCACCGTCCTCACCAGCAGCCCGACCACCCTCGGGTTCGGCACGCTGGTCGAGAACGCCCGTTTCCGCCCGGCCGTCGGCGCCGCTGCCGCGCCCAGCACCTCGACGCCGACCACCGCGGGCCGCCCGACCGTCGGCCGTCCGGCCGTCCCGGCCGCCGTCCCCGCCCCCGCGGGCTCGCTGCCCCGGACCGGCACCAGCGGCGCCCTCGCCGGGCTGGCCTTCGTGCTCGTCGCCGGCGCGGTCGTCCTTCGCCGCCGGGAGCTCGGCCAGCAGTAGCTACCCGCGCCCTCCCGACGCCGCCCGCCCTGCCGCTGCAGGGCGGGCGGTGGCGCGTCCGCCCCGCCTAGGCTCGGGGGCGTGGCCCGTCCCCTGATCGTCTACACGCTGCTGCGGATCGTCATGTTCGTCGGAGCCTTCGGCCTGGTCACGATCGCCGGGTCCCGGGGCGCGCTCTCGATCCTGCTGGCGCTGGTGCTGTCCGCCGTCGGGAGCGCCCTGCTGCTGCGCCCCCAGCGCGACGCGATCGCCGTCGCCGCGAGCGCCCGCAAGCAGGCGAGCGCCGAGGAGCGGGCCCGGCTGCAGGCCCGCCTGCGCGACGAGCAGGCCTAGCCGGCGGCGGCCGCCGCGACCAGCTCGTCCAGCTCCTGCTGCAGGTAGCCGCTCATGACGTCGAGGTCGGGGACGAGCTCGCGGTCGGCGACCAGCCCGAAGTGCAGCGACCCCTCGAGGCTGATGACGGTGATGTTCAGCCCCTGACCGTCGGTGATGGCCGACAGCGGGTAGTAGGCCAGCATCCGGGCGCCGCCGTAGTAGAGCGCCAGGTTCGGCCCCGGCACGTTGCTGATGATCAGGTTGAAGGCGTTCAGCCGCTCCACCAGGCGCACCCGGGCCGCGAGCCGCGCGGCCTGGCCGGCCAGCGCCGGGGCGGCGAACTGCGTGACGTCGCTGAGCAGGTCCGCCGGCAGGGCGCCGTGCTGCTCCTTGGCGGCGGCCATGGCGTGGTGGCACGCGCGCAGCCGGGTCAGCGGGTCGCCGACGTTGGTCGGGATCGCGGCGATCATCATCGACACCCGGTTGCCGCCCTTGCCCTTCTCCTCCTCGGTGCGCACCGACACAGGGACGGCACCGACCAGCGGGGCAGACGGCAGGGCGTCGTGGTCCTGCAGCCACCGCCGCAGGGCGCCCGTCGACAGCGCCATGACGACGTCGTTCACCGTGCAGCCGGCGGCGTTCTTGACGGTCTTGACGTCCGCGAGCGGAAGCGAGCAGAAGGCGAACCGGCGGTGCGGGCTGACCGACCGGTTGAACGGGGTGGCCGGGGCGCGGAAGCCCGCACCCGGCAGGACCGCCCGGCTGTCGCCGCCGAGGAAGCGGTCGACGACGGGGACGCGCGGACGCAGCGAGGCGGCGAGGCTGGGCAGGGAGCGGGCCAGGCCGTAGCCGACCCGCACGGCCCGGACCGGGTGGCTGCTCAGCGAGACCGCGCTGCGGGCGAGCAGCGAGACGTTGCCCGGGACCCGCTCCCCCTGCCAGCCCGGGGGCTCCTCGTCGGGACGTCCCTCCGGCGTCAGGTCCACGACGGCGGCGAGGACGTCGTTGCCGGACACGCCGTCGATCGCCGCGTGGTGGACCTTGGTGTAGACCGCCTTGCGCCCGCCGGCCAGCCCGTGGATCAGGTAGAGCTCCCAGAGCGGACGACGCCGGTCGAGCGGCCGGGCGTGCAGGCGCGCGGCCTGCTCGGCGAGCTGCCGGTCGTCGCCCGGCTCGGGCAGGGCGAGCTCGCGGACGTGGAACTCGATGTCGAAGTCGGGGTCCTCGATCCAGTAGGGCTGGTCGAGCCCGAGCGGGACCTCGGCGAGCCGGCGCCGGAACGGCGGGATGAGGTGCAGCCGCCGCTCGACCAGGCGGGTCAGCCGCTCGAGCGTGAGCGGCTCGGGGGCGGTCGAGGGGTCGAGGACGATGAGGCTGGCGACGTGCCCGTAGACGGACGGTGTCTCCATGGCCAGGAAGGCGGCGTCGAGGCCGGTCAGCTGTTGCACCTGCTGTTCCTACCCTGTGACGGGGCCCACAGGGTCACCTCGTCGTGATCGTGGACTGCGGGCAGGCCCCGCGCTGCCTACGCTGAGCCCGTGACCACCGCGCCGGCCCTCGGACTGCTCGCGGTCCGCAGCGTGCCGGTCGAGGACCCGGGGCCGCTGCTCGACCTGCTGCCCGAGCACGGCGGGCTGGCGTGGACCCGCGAGGGCGACGGCCTGGTCGGCTGGGGCGAGGCGGCCCGGCTCGTGCTGCCGGCCGGCGGGGGCGACCCCTTCCCCCGGGCGCAGGAGTGGTGGGACGGCGTCGTCGCCGGGGCGGCGGTCGAGGACGAGGTCGGGCTGCCCGGCAGCGGCCTGGTCGCCTTCGGGTCCTTCGCGTTCGACCCGGCCCGGTCGTCGTCGGTGCTCGTGGTGCCGCAGGTGCTGGTCGGGGCGCAGGGCGGCCGGTGGTGGGTCACCACCGTCGGCGACGTCACCGCGGAGCTCGAGCGGACGCCGGCCCGGCCCCCGGGCCCGGTGCGCTTCGCCGAGGGGACCCGCAGCGGGGCCGAGTGGGTGCAGGTGGTCGCCGCCGCGGTCGACCGCATCCGGGCGGGCGAGCTCGACAAGGTGGTCCTGGCCCGCGACCTCGAGGCCCGGTCGGACGGCCCGCTCGACCTGCGCTGGCCGCTGCGCCGGCTGGCCCGCGGGTACCCGGCCTGCTGGACGTTCAGCGTCGACGGCCTGCTGGGCGCGACGCCCGAGATGCTCGTCCGCCTGGTCGACGGCGTGGCCACCAGCCGCGTGCTCGCCGGGACCCTGCGCCGCAGCGGCGACCTCAACAAGGACCGCCGCAAGAGCGACGCCCTCGAGCGCTCCATCAAGGAGGTCGAGGAGCACGGTTACGGCGTCCGCTCGGTCGCCGACGCCCTGGCGCAGCACTGCTCCGAGGTCGAGGTGCCGTCGTCGCCGTTCGTCCTCGACCTGCCGAACGTCATGCACCTGGCCACCGACGTCCGCGGCACCGTCGTCGACGGGTCGACGTCGCTCGGCCTGGTGGCCTCGCTGCACCCTCCGGCGGCGGTCTGCGGGACACCGACCGCCACGGCGCTGGCGCTCATCACCGAGGTCGAGGGGCTGGACCGCGGCCGCTACGCCGGCCCCGTCGGCTGGCTGGACGCGCGGGGCGACGGCGAGTGGGGCCTCGCCCTGCGGTGCGCCGAGGTCGACCCGGCCGACCCGTCGCGGCTGCGGCTGTTCGCCGGCTGCGGGATCGTGGCGGGCAGCAGCCCCGAGGACGAGCTGGCCGAGACGCTGGCCAAGCTCGTCCCCATGCGCGACGCCCTGGAGCCGTAGCTACCGCTGCCCGGTCGCGGCGTCCTCGCACCGGTCGGCGAGCCGCTGGCCCCGCGCCGGGCCCACGGCCCCGTAGCGGTACTCGTACGCCGGGCCGCCCGCCGGCTGCGGGTGCCGGACGACAGTCACCCCCTGCCGCTCGAGGCACGACGCGACCTGCTCGAGGACGTCCTCGTCGAAGGCGTGCAGGTCCATCCCGCGGGCGAGCGTCGTGGCCAGGACGTCGCCCGACGCCGACAGCGCCGTCACGGTCGTGTGGCCCCGCGAGGGCTAGTCGGCGGCGAAGTGCGCGCGGCCCTCCCAGCGCGGGCCGGCGTCGAAGGCCGGGACCTCGAGGGCGGCGGTGTCGGCGCTGCGCAGGCGCACCCGCACGGTGCCCGCGGGAGCGCTGCCGCTGAGGGTCTGCTCGCCCGGCGCGCGCGCCCAGCCGGGTGCGCACGACATCGGGCGGGACGACGGGCGTGACGGCCGTGGGGACGGGCCGGACCGCGGGGCGAGCGGGCGCCGGCCGGTCGACGGCCTGCACGAGCAGCACGAGGGCTCCCACCGAGGCGGCCGCGGCCAGCGGCGCCCAGGCGCGGGACCGGCGGGGGAGCACCGGGACGGGCGGCACCTGCTCCCCGGCCACCAGCCGGTCGGCCTCGGCGTTGAGGAGCGCGTGCAGGGCGTCAGGCATCGAGCACGACCTCGTGGCTGGGGGCGTCGGTGCGGAGCAGCCGGGCCAGCATCGCCCGGCCGCGGGACAGGTCGGTCTTGACCGTGCCGACCGGCCGGCCGGTCTCGCAGCGAGAGACACGCGCGGGAGGGCCTCACGGTTGCAGGGCGGCCGCGACCTCCTGCCCGAGGCGAGCGTGCAGGGCGACGGCGGCGTGCCGGTCGGTGCGCACCTCGACCACCCGGAGGCCGGGGGCGGGCCGCAGCGCCGCACGCAGCTCCTCGAGCGTCGTCGGGGCGGTGTGCGGGGTGCGGGTCGCGGCGCACAGCGCGCCCAGGTCCACGCCGTGCGGCGTCCCGAAGACCCGCTCGAAGGCGGCCTCGTGCCCCTCGCCGCCCTGCTCGAGGGTGCCGAAGATGGCGCCGCCGTCGTTGCTGACCACCACCAGGCACAGGTCGGGGCGCGGCTCGTCCGGGCCGAGGACCAGGCCGTTGGCGTCGTGCAGGAAGGTCAGGTCGCCGAGCAGCGCGTAGGCCTGGCCCGGGGTGGCCAGCGCCGCTCCGACCGCCGTCGAGACCACGCCGTCGATGCCGGCGACCCCGCGGTTGGCCAGCACGCCGGGGTGCGGCGGCCACAGGAACAGGTCGCGGACCGGCTTCGACGAGCCCACCACCAGCAGGCCGTCGGCGGCGGCGAGCACCTCGCGGGCGACCGCGGGCTCGACCAGCCCGTCGATCCCGGCGAGCACCTGTGCGGCGGCGTCGGACGCGCCGCTGCCAGGCCGCGCCCCACGACGGGTCGACGTCGCCCCCGGCCGGCGACGGGACGGCGGGCAGCACCCGGTCGGCCCGGCGTCCGGCGTCGGGCCATGACGCTCCCGACGCGACGACGTCGCAGGGGGCGCTCGCGCACAGCCGCCCGACGGCCCGCGACAGGGTCGGCCGCCCGACGACGAGCACCCGCTCGGGCGCGGGCAGCACCCCCGCGCCCAGGACGAGCTCGGGCGCGACCACGACCCCGTCAGGCACCGCCGACGACGACGGCTCCGCGACCACCGGCCACCCGCGAAGAGCGGCCAGCGCCTGGGCCGCCGCGGCCGGACCGGGGGGCCCGTCGCCCAGGACGACGACGGTCCGGGCGGGGAGGTCGTCGGGCGGGGGAGCCGCAGCGAGCGGCGGGACGAGCAGGGTCCACGGAGCGCCGCCGGGACGCCCGGACAGGGGCTCCGGCCAGTCGCCGTCCGTCGGCACCAGGGGGTCGCGCAGGGCGACGTTGACCTGCACGGGCCCGGTCGTGGCCGCGGCGAGCACCCGGCAGACCTGCGAGCGCCAGTACGCGTTCTGGCCGGAGCGCTGCTCCGGCACGCCGAGCTCGGTGAACAGCCGGACCGCCCCGCCGAACAGGCCCAGCTGGTCGACCGTCTGGTTCGCGCCCGCGCCGCGCAGCTCCGGCGGCCGGTCGGCCGACAGCACCACGAGGCCGGCCCCGCTGTGCGACGCCTCGAGGACCGCCGGGTGCAGCTCGGCGACCGCCGTGCCCGACGTCGTCACGACCGGCACCGGCCGCCCCGAGGCCTTGGCCAGCCCGACGGCGAGGAACCCCGCGGAGCGCTCGTCGATCCGCACGTGCAGCCGCAGCCGCCCCTCGCAGTCGGCGTCGTGCAGGGCGAAGGCCAGGGGGGCCGACCGCGACCCGGGGGAGAGCACGGCGTCGCGGACCCCGCCGCGGACCAGCTCGTCGACGAGCACCCGGGCCAGCGCGGTCGAGGGGTTCACCGCCCCAGTCTGGTGCGTCAGCGCGGCAGCGGCTTGTCCCGGTACATCGCGACGTCGGCGGCGCCGAGCAGGTCGGGGCCGTCGTCGGAGGTCGCCATGCCGGTGGCGCAGGCGACCTCGGGCCCGTCGGGGAGGCGGAAGCGGCCGGCGTCGCGGACCCGGCGGAGCAGACCTGCGGCCGCCGTGCGGGGGAGCCGGGCGGCGACGACGAACTCGTCCCCGCCGAGCCGGGCCACCAGGTCGCCGTCGCGGGCCACGGTGCGCAGCCGCGTGCCGAGCTCGGCGAGGACGGCGTCACCGGTGGCGTGCCCGAGGGTGTCGTTGACCTGCTTGAAGGAGTTCACGTCGACGTAGGTCAGCGCCACGACCTCGTCCGGGGTGCAGGCGGCCTGGGCCGCGAACAGCCAGAGCGCGACCGTGCGCCGCGTGGTGCAGCCCGTGAGCACGTCGGTGTCGGCGTCCTGGCGGGCCTGGGCCGCCCGCGCCCGCTCGCGGTCCACGACGGCGTTGCGCTCGACCTCGCCGGCGATGAGCCGGGCGAACAGGCTGAGGGTCGGGAGGTGGTCGGCGGCGTCGGAGTGGGCGACGTCGTCGGCGCCGCAGAGCGTGCCCCACACCTGGCCGTCGGACAGCCGCACCGGCACGGAGACGTAGGTGACGATCCCGAGCGCGGCGGCCGCCTCGCTGTCGCCCCAGACCGCGGGGACGTCGGTGGTGCAGGCCCGGCCCTCGTCGAGCGCGCGCTTGCACAGGGTGTCGCCCCACGGCACGTGCAGGCCCTCGGGGAGCGCGAAGCCGTCCTTGGTGTTGTGCGAGAAGCGGATCTCCTGCTCGTCCTGCTCCTCGTGCACGACGGTCAGGTAGGTCGAGGCGATGCCGCTCATCTCGTGCAGGGCGTCCAGCAGCGGCCGGGTCAGCCCCTCGAGGTCCGGGGCGGCGGTGACGACGTCGGCCAGTCCGCCGAGGTCGGTGGGGCGGCGCGGCGCGGGCACGGCGGAGGTCGGGGGGCGCAGCAGGGCGGGGTACAGCTCGCCCACGACCTCGGCGAGGGCCTCGAGGACGCCGAGGTCGCGGTCGTCGAGGCGGGTGACGGGCGTGCTGGAGGCGACGCCGAGGACACCGAGCTCGCGGCCGTCGACCGCCCGCACGACCGTGCCGGCGTAGCAGCGCAGGTCCAGGGCGGACGCGAGCGCCGGCCCGGCGTCGTCGCGGACCACGAGCGGACGGTCGGACGGCACCCGGGAGCACCAGGTCGTGCCGGCGGGGTGGTCGCCCTCGAGCTCGGGCGCGCGGCCCTCGGTGACGTGCACCGACAGGTGGATCGTGTGGGTCCCGCCCGAGATCCGGCCGAGCACGGCCCGCTCCATGCCCAGCTGCTCGCAGGCCAGCCGCAGCAGGGTGACGAGCGCGGTCTGCGGGTCCCCGGCGGCGAGGCGGGCCAGCTGGGCGAGCTGGGGGGCGGAGGACATGCTCCCTCGTCGTCCGCTACGGGCCGTCGATGAAGCGTTCGCAGCGGGTGATCCGCGCGCGCCACCACTCCTGCCGGTCCGGGGGCGCCGCCAGGGCCGCCAGCCGCTCCGGGTCGGGCTCGACCGGCCGCACCTCGAGAGCGCCGTCCGCCACCTCGTAGGAGGCGACGTCCGAGGTGAACAGGCCGGTGGTGGCCAGGCCGCAGGCGTAGGGCAGGTCGGGCAGGGCCGCGGCGAGGGCGACCCCGGCCCGGATGCCCACCGAGGTGTCGAGCGCGGACGAGACCACCACCGGCAGCCCGCACTGCTGGGCCACCTCGAGCGCCCTCGCCACCCCGCCGAGCGGCGCCACCTTGAGCACGACGACGTCGGCCGCCCCGGCCAGCGCGACCGCGAGCGGGTCCTCGGCCTTGCGGACGCTCTCGTCGGCGGCGACCAGCACGTCCACCCGCACCCGGGCCAGGGCGAGCCGCAGGCTGCTGAGCTCCTCCACCGTCGTGCAGGGCTGCTCGGCGTACTCCAGGCCGTACGGCGCCAGGGCCCCGAGGGCGCGCCGGGCCTGGGCGACCGACCAGCCGCCGTTGGCGTCCACCCGGATCCGGCCCTGCGGCCCGAGGGCGCTCCGGACGGCGGCCACCCGGTCGACGTCGTCGGCGAGGCGCTGGCCCCCCTCGGCGACCTTGACCTTCGCGGTCGTGCAGCCGGGGAAGCGGGCGAGCACCTCGGGCACCCGGTCCGGCGCCACGGCGGGGACGGTGGCGTTCACGGGCACGCTGCCGCGGACGGGGGCGGGGGGCGGCGTCGTGCAGGCCTCCCGGGCGGCGGCCAGCCAGCGGGACGCCTCGGCGTCGTCGTACTCGAGGAACGGCCCGAACTCGCCCCAGCCCGCCGGTCCGCGCAGCAGCGCGACCTCGCGCGTGGTGACGCCGCGGAAGGGCACCCGCATCGGCACGGCGACGACGTGCACCTCCACGCAGGCACCTCCTAGGGTCGGGTCGTGACCGTGAGCGAGATCTTCGACCCCGCGCAGTGGACCGAGGTCCCCGGGTTCGACCTGCAGGACACCACCTACCACCGCTCGACCGCCCCCGGACGCGACGGCGGGGTCGTGCGGATCGCGTTCGACCGCCCCGAGGTCCGCAACGCGTTCCGCCCCGGCACGGTGGACGAGCTGTACCGGTGCCTGGACCACGCGCGGATGTCGCCCGACGTCGGCGCGGTGATCCTCACCGGCAACGGCCCGTCGCCGAAGGACGGCGGCTGGGCGTTCTGCTCCGGCGGCGACCAGCGGATCCGCGGCCGCGACGGGTACCGCTACGCGACCGACGCGCTGGAGGTCGACCCGGCTCGTGCCGGCCGCCTGCACATCCTCGAGGTGCAGCGCCTGATCCGGATGATGCCCAAGGTCGTCCTCTGCGTGGTGCCGGGCTGGGCGGCCGGCGGCGGGCACAGCCTCCACGTCGTCTGCGACCTCACGATCGCCAGCCGCGAGCACGCCCGGTTCAAGCAGACCGACGCTGACGTCGGGAGCTTCGACGGCGGGTACGGGTCGGCGTACCTGGCGCGGATGGTCGGGCAGAAGAACGCCCGCGAGATCTTCTTCCTGGGCCGCGAGTACACCGCCGAGCAGATGCAGCGGATGGGGGCGGTCAACGAGGTCGTCGACCACGCTCTGCTGGAGTCCACGGCGATCGAGTGGGCCCAGGCCGTCGTGCGCAAGAGCCCGACCGCGCAGCGGATGCTCAAGTACGCCTTCAACGCGGTGGACGACGGGATGGTCGGCCAGCAGGTGTTCGCGGGCGAGGCGACCCGCCTGGCGTACATGACCGACGAGGCCGTCGAGGGCCGCGACGCCTTCCTGGAGAAGCGCGACCCCGACTGGGGCCCCTACCCCTACTACTTCTAGTGCGTCCGCTGCTGCCGGGCGTCCCCACCCTCGCGACCCTGGCGGCCGCCCTCGACGGCACCGGTCCGGCACTGCTGACCGACCCGGCTCCGCACGTCGTCGCCGCCCTCGGCACGGGCCCCGTCCCCGACGACGTCGCCGTCGTGGTCCCGACGTCCGGCTCGACCGGCGTCCCCAAGGGCGTCCTGCTGACCGCCGACGCCCTGCTCGCCTCCGCGCACGCGGCCCTCGACCGCCTCGGGGGACCGGGCCGCTGGCTGCTCGCCGTCCCCCCGACCCACGTCGGCGGCCTGCAGGTGCTGGTGCGCTCGCTCGTGGCCGGCCTCGACCCGGTCGTGCTGCCGCCCGGGCCGTTCACCGCGACCTCCCTCGACGGCGTCTCCGGCTGCCGGTACGCCTCACTCGTCCCGACCCAGCTGCTCCGCCTCCCCGACGGCGCCCTCGAGGACTTCGACGCCGTCCTGCTCGGGGGCGCGGCTGCTCCGCCCGGGCTCCCCGCCAACGTCGTCAGCACGTACGGCATGAGCGAGACCAGCGGCGGCTGCGTCTACGACGGCGTCCCGCTCGACGGCGTCTCCGTCGACGTCGCCGGCCGCGTCCGCCTGCGGGGGCCGGTGCTCGCGAGCGGCTACCGCGACGGCGCCCCCCTCCTCGACGCCGACGGCTGGTTCACCACCGGTGACGTCGGGGCCCTGGTCGACGGCCGGCTGGTCGTGCACGGGCGGGCGGACGACGTCGTCGTGACGGGCGGGGAGAAGGTCGCCCCGGCGGCGGTCGAGCGCGCCCTGCTGGAGCACCCGCACGTCGTGGAGGTCGCCGTCGTCGGGGTGCCGGACGCGGAGTGGGGGCAGCGGGTGGTGGCCCACGTCGTCGGGGCGCTGTCCCTCCCGGAGGCACGCGACTGGGTCGGGCAGCGGCTCGGACGACCGGCGGCGCCGCGGGAGCTGGTGCTGCACGAGGCCCTGCCGCTGCTGCCGGGCGGCAAGGTCGACCGGCGGAGTTTGCGGGAACGGGGTGCGGACCGAACGGCGTTCTGAGACGCTGCTCACATGACCCTGCTGCGCCGTGCCTCCGTGTCCGCTGTCCTGCTCGGGGTCGGAGGGCTGACGGCCGCAGTGGCGCTCGCGGCTCCGGCCGCTCCGGTGCCCCCGCCCACCCCGACCGTCGCGCCCTCGGCGTGCAGCCCCGGGTCCCAGCCCGAGACCACGCAGGGCCGCGCCCCGCTGGCCGACGTGAAGACCGGCCGGTACGCCAAGGGCTACACCTGCAACGCCGTCCAGGTCGCGCACACCGGCGTCAGCGGCGGCTACCGGGTCGAGCGCTACGTCGACCGCGCCGGCCACGAGTGCGCCTACGCCGACACCACGCTGCTCTACCCGAAGGACGCGCCCACCGGCGACGGCCCCGGCACGTACGTGTACGACATGAAGGACCCGAAGCGCCCGGTCCTCACCACGGTGCTGCGGACGGCTGCGATGTCCTCGCCGCACGAGTCGCTGCGCCTCAACGTGAAGCGCGGCCTGCTCGCCGCGGTCTTCTCCTACCCGACGACGCAGCCCGGCGTGATCGACGTCTACGACGTCAAGGCCGACTGCCGCGCCCCGCAGCTGCTGTCCACCACGCCCCTCGGTCTGCTCGGCCACGAGGGCGGGTTCGCGCCCGACGGCCTGACCTACTACAGCGGCTCGCTGTACTTCCGCACCGTCACGGCCATCGACCTGCTGGACCCGCGGGTGCCGAAGACCCTGTGGACCAGCACCGACTACGAGTCCCACGGCCTGGTGCTGTCCGACGACGGCAAGACCCTCTACATGTCGCAGGCCGCGCTCTCCGACGACGGCTTCAGCGGCCTGACCGTGCTCGACGTCAGCCAGGTCCAGGCCCGCGTGCTGAACCCGCGGGTCCCGGTGGTCAGCCGGCTGACCTGGCCCTCGGTCAGCACCCCGCAGAGCGCCGTCCCGTTCACCCGCGGGGGCAAGAAGTACCTCATGGAGATCGACGAGTTCGGCTCCGGCAGCTCGATCGGTGCCGGCCGGATCATCGACATCAACAACATCAAGAAGCCGTTCGTCGTCAGCGAGCTGCGCCTGGCCGTGAACCAGGCCAAGGTCCAGGGCGGCGCGATCGAGAAGGACCCGGGCAACAGCAACCAGTTCCAGGGCTACCAGGGCCACTACTGCTCGCTGCCGAGCCGCGTCGACCCGAACGTCCTCGCCTGCAGCTTCATCATGAGCGGCCTCCGGGTGTTCGACATCAAGGACGTGAAGCACCCGCGCGAGATCGCGTACTTCAACAAGCCGAACACCCCCGGCCTCAACCCGATGAGGTCCGGCGCGTTCGCGATGTCCGCCCCCGCCTACGACGGCGCGACCGGCGACATCTGGTACACCGACGGCAACAGCGGCTTCTACGTCGTCCGCCTGGCCGGCACCGCCAAGCGCGTCTTCGCCTCCCGGGTGGTCACCCCCGGCAGCTGAGCCGCCGTTGCGGGATGCTGTCTCCATGAGCGTGACGGCCGCATGACCACCCCCGCCCAGTGGCTCGAGGGCGCCCGCCCCCGCACGCTGCCCGCCGCGGTCGCCCCGGTGCTCGTCGGCACCGGCGCGGCCGCGGCGTCGTTCTCCCCGGGACGCGCCCTGCTCGCGCTCGTCGTCGCCCTCGCGCTCCAGGTCGGCGTCAACTACGCGAACGACTACAGCGACGGCGTCCGCGGCACCGACGCCGACCGGGTCGGCCCGCTCCGGCTGACCGGCAGCGGCACGACGCCGCCCGGACAGGTCAAGCGGGCGGCGTTCCTCGCCTTCGGCGTCGCTGCCGTGGCCGGCCTGGTCCTCGCGCTCCTCACCTCGCCCTGGCTGCTGCTCGTGGGCGCCGTCGCGATCGCGGCCGCCTGGGGCTACACCGGGACGTCGAAGCCCTACGGCTACCGCGGCCTCGGCGAGGTCTCGGTCTTCGTGTTCTTCGGGCTGGTCGCCGTCGTCGGGACCGCCTACGTGCAGGCCGAGGACGTCCTCGGGGCGGCGGTCGGCGGAGGCGTCGCCATGGGGGCGCTCGCCTGCGCGATCCTCGTCGCGAACAACCTGCGCGACATCCCCACCGACGTCGACGCCGGCAAGCGCACCCTCGCCGTCGTCCTCGGCGACCAGCGCACCCGGGCCTTCTACGGCGCGCTCGTCGCCCTGGCGTTCGTCGCCACCGTCGGCCTGGCCCTGGTCACCCCCTGGGCGCTGCTCGGCCTGCTCGCGCTGCCCCTGGCCGTGCCCCCGGTCAAGGCGGTCGCGGGCGGGACGTCGGGCCGGGCCCTCGTGCCGGTCCTCGGCGCGACCGGGAAGCTGCAGCTCGCGCTGGCGGTGCTGCTCGGGATCGGCCTCGCGATCGGCTCCTGAGCGCCGGACACCCCTCGTGCGTGTTCTCGGCGTGGACCAGACGGTGGAGGCGTTCTTCCGCGCCGAGTCGGGCCGCCTGCTCGGTGCCCTGACGCTGTACACCGGCGACCGCGACCTGGCTGCCGAGCTCGTGCAGGAGGCCTTCGCTCGCGCGCACGACCGCTGGCCGCACGTCTCGGGCCTCGACTCCCCGGCCGCCTGGACCTACCGGGTCGCGGTCAACCTGGCGAACAGCCACGTCCGCCGGCTCCGGTACGAGCGGGCCGCCCGACGCCGCGCCGCCGCCCGCCTGGTCGACCCGCCCGCCCCCGACGCCGAGGGCCCCGAGGTCCGGCAGGCTCTGCTTTCCCTGCCGCCGCGCCAGCGGGAGGCCCTGGTCCTGCGCTTCCTGCTCGACCTGTCCGTCGACGAAGCCGCCCGCCGGATGGCCTGTGCCCCCGGGACCGTCCGCTCGCTGACCGCCCAGGGGGTCGCCCGGCTCCGGGAGTCCGCCCTCCTGCTCGACCTCGTGGAGCCGCACCGTGACTGACCTGCACTCGCTGCTGCACGACTCCGTCGACCCCGGGACGGTGCCGTGGGACGGCGTCGTCGCCCGTGTCCGGCAGCGCCGCCGACGACGTCGGGTGCTCGGGGCCGGGGCGGCCGTCGCCCTGGTCCTCGTGGGGGTCCTGGCGGTGCCGCACAGTGACTCGCGACCGGGGGAGCTCCTGGCGCAACCGTCGCCGTCGCCGTCGCCGACAGTCGCATCACCGCCCGCCGCCCCCGGCCCGCCGCTCCTGCTCACCTTCTCCCTGGACGACCGGTACGAGCTGCGGGTCGTGGACGACGACCTCAGTGACGGGACGGCCTCCGTGCTGCGGGTGCTCGGCGACGGGCCCGTGCGCGACGTGACCCCGCCGGGGTGGGACGAGCGCTGGCAGGTCGTCGACGTCGTCTACGCGCACGACCGGCTGTGGGTGGCGGCGGGGGAGACCTGCGGCCTCAGCGGAGCCGGCCGGACCTACACCTCCGACGACCTGGGCCGGACCTGGCGCAGGGCCGACGGCCTGCCCGCTCCCGGCTGCCACGCGGGCGACGGGGCACAGCTGGTGGTCGACGACGCCGACCGCGCGACGCTCGACGTGTACTCCAGTCTCGTCGACCAGGACGTCACCTACGGCACGGGCGACGGTGGACGGACCTGGGCGCGGCAGGCGACGCCGAACGGCGGCCGCGTGACGGGGGAGCCGGGCGCCGGGGCGCCGTGCAGCCGTCAGCACGAGCCCGTCGCGGTGCTGCACCTCGCGCCGGACGCACCGTCGCCGCGCTGCCTCGGTGTGGTGCCGCGGCAGCGCCTGCGCGTCGTCAACGACCAGACCACGCCGGTCACGGTCACCTTCGCCGACCTGCCCCCGCGGACACTGCGGCCGGACGGGTCGACGTTGTACGACGTCCCGCTGGGCGACCTCGTCCGGTCGGGCGCGCACCAGGTCCGGGTCACCGACGGCTACAGCCCGGAGGTGTTCCTGCGCGGGACGGCAGGCGACGACCGCGCCGGGTGACCGGCTGCTCGTGCCCACGGAAGGTCGGGCCGGCTGGGCTGGCGGCGCCGGCCGTGCTCAGCGGTCGCGGTGAGGGGGGTCGGGCAGGGGCGGCAGCGTCGTGCCGGGTGGGACGGGTGGTGGGCCGGTCCGGACGGGTCGTCGTCGGTAGACGCCGCCGCCGGGGCTGCTCCACCGGACGGTGCCGTCGTCGGTGATGCCGGGTGGTCCAGCCGTTGTGCTTGGCGCGGTGCCAGTGCCGGCTGAGGCTCTGCAGGTTGCCTTCGTCGGTCTGGCCCAGCGGCCAGGGCAGGCGGTGGTCCCGGTCGGTGCGCCGGGCGGGGGTGCTGTCGCCGGGGAACACGCTGGTGACATCGCGAAGGTCGACCAGCCGGCCGAGCGCGGCCGACGGGACGTAGCCGGGCTCGGTGAGGTCCGGGAGCGTGCTGGCGGTCGTCGCCATCTCGACCAGTGCCTGACGTAGCGCCCGGGCCCGGTCCGGGTCGCCCTTGGCCCAGGTCGCTCGGCGTAGGGGCGGCTCGGCGGTGAGGACCTCGCCGGTGCGGCTGTCGACGCACGCCTTCACCAGATCGGCCTGCGGCAGCAGCGCCCGGGCCTGGTCGGCGCCGATCGGCCCGTACCCGGCGAGCACCGCCGGGCAGTCCGACAGCCCGAGCGCGACGGCGGCGGGCATCGCCAGGCCGACGGTCCAGACCGGGGCTGCGGCCAGGGCGTGCAGGTCGACGGCCTGCTCGACGGGGCACTCGATCACCGCCTGGACGCCCACCCGGTCGCACCCCAGCGCGTGCAGCAGCGCGGCGATCTGCTTCTGCCCCTCGGTGAGCTCCTCGGTGAACGTCATCGCCGACGCTCGGCCCCGCAGCGCCGCCAGCACGCTCGCGCCCTGCACCGCGGTGCACCCGAGGACCAGGTCGGCCATCCCGTCGGGCTGCGGCCGCAACCGTGCCCCGGCGGTCCGACGGGCGGTCTCGTGCCGGCGCCGGGCCGCAGCAGGGTCGACCGTGATCGCGGCCCGCCGGGCCGCGGCCCGCAGCTGCGACGGCGTCCCGTCGAGCAGCCCGTCGTCGTCGACCGGACCGTCCAGGACCTCCGCGAGGACCGCCGCGGCGTGCGGAGCGGACAGCGGCTCGACCTCCGCCAGCAGCGCGAGGGCGTGCGGCACCGCCAGCAGCCCTGCCTCCAGGGCCGCGAGCAGCCGGGGGAACGACACCAGCCGCAGCGCCTGCCCCAGCCGGTCCGCGCCGGTCTGCGGCGACACGTGGAGCAGGCACGCGACCTCACCGGAGACGAACTCCCGGTGCTCCGGCAAGGACACCTGCCACAGCGCGACCAGCGCCCGCTGCTCCGCCACGAACGCCACCGCCGACGCCCGAGCAGCCGCGCGGACCGCCGCGCACTCGCTCCGCGTCGACCCGAACAACGTCCCTGACATGACCCGAACCTACGACCCGGGTCCGACAGTCCCGAACCAGAAAGAGCAGGTCAGAGCAGGTGCGGGTCTCGCCGAGAGCGAACACCAGGGGAGCCCTCGGAGACGGCGTCGGTGCGCAACTCCCGCGGCACGGCCGGGCAGACCGCACACGGTCGTCGGACCCGTTCCGTAGGGTCCGCGCATGGACGTCGACGAGCACGGCCGCCCCGACACGGTGCAGGCCGTCGGGGAGACCCAGAGCCTGGTCACCTTCCTCGACCACCAGCGCGCGACCTTCGCCTGGAAGTGCCGCGGCCTGACCGACGCCCAGCTGCGCACCCCGCTCCCGTCGTCGTCGCTCACCCTCGGCGGCCTGCTGCACCACCTCGCCTTCGTCGAGGACAAGTGGTTCACCGAGGTCGTCGCTGAGCGACGGCTGCCCGAGCCGTGGGACCCCGACCAGGACCCCGCCGAGCGGTGGGAGCAGGTCTGGGCCCAGGGCGGGACGCTGCCGGGCGACGTCCTGCACGAGCGCTGGCGGCACAGCGTCGAGGCCTCGCGCGCCGTCGTCGGCCAGCGCCCCGACCTGGAGGCGACGCACCCCGCCTGGGACGGCGCCGGGCAGGTGTCGCTGCGGTGGGTGCTGCTGCACATGGTCGAGGAGTACGCCCGCCACAACGGCCACGCCGACCTCCTGCGCGAGGCGATCGACGGTGAGGTCGGCGAGTGAAGCGCCTGCTCGCGGTGGCCGCGGCCCTGGTCCTGCTGGCGGCGCCGGCCCTCGCCGAGACCGCGCGCCCGGTGCCCACCGGCAACGCCCGCCCGACGAGCGGCCCGGACCTGAAGGGGAGCGGCCTGACGTCGTCGTTGCGGTGCAGCGGCGACGTCGAGCGCTCCCCGCTGACGCCGGTCCTCCTGCTGCACGGCACCGGCTCGACGCCGGAGGAGTCCTGGGGGCCGGTCTACCTGCCCCAGCTGCGCCTCAGCGGCCGACCGGTGTGCACCGTCCAGCTGCCCGAGCGCGCGACCACCGACATGCAGGTCAGCAGCGAGGTGGTCGTCGCCGCGATCCGCACGGTCGCGGCCCGCCGGCACGGCCGGATCGACGTCGTCGGCCACAGCCAGGGGGCCACCCTCGCCGTCACCGCGATCAAGTTCTGGCCGGACCTCGCCGGGCTGGTCGAGGACTACGTCGGGCTGGCGCCCACGTTCAACGTCGGCGTCACGGGCGAGGCGCAGTGCCAGCGGCCCTGCTCGGCGCCGTTCCAGCAGCGCCGCGCCGGCTCGCGGTACTTCGCGGGCATCCGGTCGCACCCGCTGCCACCCGGTCCGTCGTACACCACGATCGCCACCCTGACCGACGAGATCGCGACCCCGGAGCCCGAGGCCAGTCGCCTCGACGGCGCCCGCAACGTCGTCCTGCAGGAGCGCTGCCCGGCCAAGGCGGTCGACCACTTCGCGCTCGTCACCGACGGCACCGTCTACGCGCTCGTCCAGGACGGCCTGACCCACCCCGGCACGGTCGACCCCGACCGCGTCCCGACGACGGCCTGCCTCGACACCCTCCCGCCCGGCAGCGACCCGGTGACGCATCGCGCCGCTCGTCGCCGAGGCCGTCGCGAACGACCTCGCCGCGAACCAGGCCTCGGAGAAGCTGGACCGCGAGCCGCCCGTCCGCTGCTACACGCAGAACACCTGCGCCGACGTCGTCGACCGCGGCCGGCTCCTCGCCAGCGCCCGGCTGTCCGGGCGGCGGCTGGTGCTCGACGCGCAGGCGCCGGGGAGGGTCACCGCGACCGTCGTCGGAGCGGACGGCCGGGTGCTCGCCGTCCGGAGCCGCGCCCTGCCCGTCGGCGGCTCCACGCTCGACCTGCCGGTCACCGGCAGCGCCGTGCGGCTGGCCACGACGACGTCGTTCTACCGGGTCGCCGCCGTCGAGCAGGTGCTCGCCGGCACCGCGCAGGAGCAGCTCCCCCTGACCGGAGGCGTTCCGCTCGCAGCCCTCGGCCTGGCCGTCCTGGCGGGAGCGGCCCTGCTCCGGCGCGCGTGAGGCGGCTGCCCCCGGGGACCGGCTTCCCCCTGCTCGTGGTCGGCGGGCTCGGGCTGTACATCGGGGTCGTCGAGCGCGACCCGCTCGGGGCTGTCGGCGTGATGGGCGTCTTCGTCCTCGTCGGGTGCCTCGTCGCCCTGCTCCTGCTGGCGGCCCGGCAGCGGGTGCGTCGTCGTCGGGCGCAGATGCCGCGTGGGTCCGGCGTCTGGCGGGCGGTCCCGGACGGCGAGGTCCCGGACGAGCTGCAGACCCGCGGGCCGCTGGGCTGGACGGTCGACCGCGAGGTGCTCGACGTCGTCGTGACGCCGTCGTCGCTGCGGCTCGTGCCGGTGGGGGCGGCCCGCGTCCTGGGCCGGTGCACGCCGGTCCAGCTGAGCTGGGACGAGGTCGCCGCCGCGGACGTCGAGCCCCGGGTGTGGGAGGTGGCAGGCAGGCCGTCGCCGGTGCCACGCACCCCGGTGGTGCTCGCCCTCGTCGGCGACCGGGTCGACGAGTTCTCGCGTCCGATGACCGACGACGAGGCGGCCGACCTCACCGCCGAGGAGCGGGCCGAGGAGGACGCCGAGACGCGGGCGGACGCCGAGGAGGGCTACGGACCCGGCTACCGCTGGGGCACCCAGCCGCTGCGCCTGCTCGTCGACGACGCGGCCGACCTCGTGCCCCTCCTGCGCCGCTACCTCCGCGGGTCGTGTCCGTGACGGCCCGCTCCGTGTCGCCGCGGGTGGCCCTGGCCGTGTCGTGACGGGTCAGCGGCCGGTCGTCGTCCCACGCCGCGCCGGCTGGCAGAGGGAGACCGGGGCGGGAGGCACCGACGCGCACCCCCCGTCGACCAGCGTCCGCGTACCGAGCGGCTCCCGCAGCGGGACCTCGGCGGCCACCGCGTCGTTGCCCGGGCAGGTGTGGAAGCCCGCGCCGAGAGCGGCCGCGGTGAACGTGACCGTGACCGACTCGACGGTCTCCACCACGGTCGGCGCGAGCACCTCGCCGGTCTGTCCGCCGGCGCATGCCACCCGGGTCACGAGCGCGGAGAACGAGGTCGCCCCCGCTCGCGGTGGTCGGGCGGGGTCGACGTCCCACGTGGCCGGGTCGCCGGGAGCCGGTCCGGACACCCGCCGTCCGGTCGCCGCGTCGACGACCTCCCGGTCGCCGAGCGGGGCGTCCAGCCGCACCGTGACGGGCTGCCTGGGCAGGACGGCCGGGCAGCCGACGAGTGGCTCCGACGGGTCGGTCGGCGGGCGCACCACCACCGCGTGGACGAGGACGCGGTCGGGGCTCTCGGTGGCGCTCGCCCCGGCCAGCCCGGCGGTCTCGCACCCGCCCCCGACGGCTGCCTCGAGCAGCAGGCGGCGTCCGTCCGCGCTGATCGAGTAGGGGGCTGCCAGCCCGGTCGGCTGGGAGTCCGCGCTGGCGGCCTCCATGCCGGTCCCGGCGGAGCTGCTGTGGACGAGGCAGTCCTGCAGCCGCCGGCCCGCACCCTCGCCCTGCAGGAGCCCGGACAGCCGGGGCGGCGTGCCGCGCAGCGGCGTGGTGCTGAGGACCGACGGGTCGTCCAGGCACGCGGTGACGGCGGACCGGTCTCGCCGGTACGCCGCGTCGTCGTCGAAGCGCACGACGTAGGTGGCGTACGCCGGGTCTCCCGCGGCGACGGGTGGACGGCCGCTGCTCCGCCCCGCCAGCGACCCGCCGACGACGGCCACGGCGGCGACCGTCAGCGACACGGCCGCAGCGGCTCGGCGGCGGTCGCGGCGTCGTCGGCGGGCCAGCAGGCTGTCGAAGGACGGCGGCGGGCCGGGCGTGCGGGC
Source organism: uncultured Actinomycetota bacterium (assembly GCA_963761655.1). Classification (GTDB taxonomy): domain Bacteria; phylum Actinomycetota; class Actinomycetes; order Mycobacteriales; family SCTD01; genus RYN-122. Next base: position 35,853 of record CAVXHI010000010.1, on the reverse strand, counting down.
GTCCAGCTCGGCCTGGAGCGCCTGGGAGAGCTCAGACACGGTCGGGGAGGTCCTCTCGGAGCAGCGGGGTCAGGGCGGCGCGGGCGCGCGACAGGCGCGACTTCACGGTCCCGACGGGGATGTCGAGCTGGCGGGCGATGTCGGCGAGGCCGAGGCCGAGGTCCTGCAGGAGCAGCACCTCGCGCTGAGCGCGGGGCAGCGCGGCCAGCGCACGCCGCAGGTCGACGGCGTCGCCGGTGGGCCCGGCGGCGTCGGGCGGCGGGCCGTGCCGCCGGAGGGCCCGCAGGCCGCGGACGACGGTCCGACGCCGGTTGCTCGCCCGTCGCAGCGCGACCCGACGCACCCACGCCTCCGGGTCGTCGTACGCGGCCACGGTCGCCCACTGCCCGACGAGCGCCACGAACGCGTCCTGGACGGCCTCCTCGGCGTCGGACGTGCTGCCGCAGACCACGGCGACGACGCGGACCAGGCGCACGTAGGAGCTCGCGTAGAGCTCCCGCAGGGCGGGGTCGTCGGTCATGGTCGCGTCCTCACACCTGTCCACTCCCCGCAGCGGCCCGTCCGGTTCCGCCGCGGAGCGGTCGAGTAGTCCTGCTCAGGCGTCCGGCCGTCGTGCCCGGCACGGTGGACCCATGACCACGACAGCCACCGCCCCGTCCGCCGCGACCCCGTCCGCCCCCCGCCGCACGGCGCGTGCCGCGGCCCTGACGGCCGTGGTGCTGGCGTGGGTCGCGATCCCGGTCCCGGCCGCCTTCTACGCGCTGATCTACAGCGCCACCTTCTTCGGCGAGCCGCCGTCCGCCGCGCAGAGCGGCGTCGCGCTGCTGCTGTGGACCGTGTGCACGCTCACCGCCGTGGTCCTGCCCCTCGTGGGTGCGGGGGTGGCGGCCGGGGCGTCCTGGCGGCGGACGTCCCGGGCCCTGCGGGTGCTCGGGGTCGTCGGCGGGCTCGCCCTGCTCACGGTCCTCTTCGTGCCGTTCTCGTAGTCAGCGTGCAGCGTTGAGGGCGGCGGCGTCCCGGAGCAGCTGCGCGAGGGCCGCCTCGTCGAGGTCCTGCCCCTCGGTGATGTCGACGGCCCGCCGCACCTTGCCCTCCAGCGACGACGTGAACAGCCCCGCCGGGTCCTGCAGCGACGCGCCCTTCACGAAGGTGAGCTTGACGGCCTTCTCGTAGACCTCCGCGGTGCACAGGTCCCCGCCCGACCCCCACACGGGGACGCCCCGCGGGTTGGTCGGCTTGACCCACTTCCACTGCTCGACGGCGTCGGGCACGGCGCGGTGGACGACGGCGCGGACGCGGACGAGGACGTCGCCGCGCCAGTCGCCCAGCTCGCGGACGAGCTCGTCGAACGGGTCGGGCTCGGTCATGGGCTCCTCCTGGGGGTGGTCCGACGGCCTGACAGCGGCCGGGCGGCAGGGGCAGTATGTGTCGATCCCGCCCGCTCCCCTGCCCCAGGAGCCCCCGTGGCCGTCCGTCCCACCGCCCTGCTGCTCTCCGCCCTGCTCTGCACCGCTCTCACCGGGTGCGGCGGGGACGACGAGCCCGACACCTCCGCCGCGCCGGCCGCCTCGTCACCCTCGCCCGCGCCGTCGCCGAGCCCCAGTCCGAGCCCCCGTCCGAGCCCGGCCGCCGAGGTCCCGCTGACGAGCTCCCGCGCGCAGGCGATCGCCGAGGCCGTCGTGCTGTAGGCGACCGACGTCCCGGTGCTCAGGAAGGTCGAGGACGGCGACGAGGACGCCTCCCCGGCGGCGGCCGACGAGGACGACCCGTTCGACGCGTGCCTCGCGGAGGGCGCCTCGACGGTGCTGGCCTCCTTCAGCTCGCCCACCTTCGGCAAGGGCACCGACGACGTCGGCCTGGGCGTGGAGAGCGCGACCGAGGTCGTGGCCCGGGCCGCCGAGGCCCGCAAGGACTTCGCCGCCCTGACCTCGCCGTCACTGCTGCCCTGCCTGGACAAGGCCGTCCTGACGTCGTTCACCGACGACCCCGAGACCGCGGGCGTCAGCATCTCCGGCGGCTTCTCCCGGGTGCCCACGACCAAGCCGGAGGGGGCCGACGGCGCCGCCCGGTTCGCCTACGCGGGCGCGGTGTCGGCGCCCGGGGTCACTCTCGACTTCTCGGTGGCGATCACCGCCCTGGTCGTCGGCCGGGCCGAGATCGCGCTGACCGAGTCGAGCCTCGGCGGGGTCCCGCTGCTCACCTCGCCCGACCGCGACACGCGCGTCGGTGTCCTGGTCCGCCGGGCCGAGAGCGCCCAGCACCTGAACGGGCTCTAGGCGAGCGACACCAGCGACCAGCCGGGGGCGACCTTGGCGGGGTCGCCGCAGGACAGCACCTCGGGGACGCCGTCGCGGACGTACCGGACGAGGACCTCCACCTCGGGCGCCCCACCGAGGACCACCTTCCAGACGTCGCGCTCGACGCCCTCCTGCCGGACCGGCGCGAGGTCGTCGACCCCGAGCCGCCCCGACGCCGACCGGGCGAAGTGCTGGGCGGCCTGCACGGGGAGCGGCAGGCTGCTGCGCCCGCGGACGAGCCCGTCCGGCAGCTGCCCGGCCTCCAGGGCGTCCACGACAGCGACGACGTCGGGAGCCTCCACCCGCCCGACGTAGAGGCCCTCGGGCAGGACGACGAGGTTGGGGGCGAACCGGTCGCCACCGAGGTGGCTGCTCTCCCAGACCTGCCCGGGCCGGGCCGCCGACAGGGCGTGCGCCACGGGACGGCCCCGCACGGCGCAGCACCGGTCCTTCCGGCCGTGCGTGCACACGAGGTAGAGCGGTGCCTCGACGACGTCCCACCCGGACGGGTCCTGCCAGGGCGCGAGGTCGAGCAGCTCGGCGTCGTCGTCGACGTGGCGGGCCCGGACCTGCTCGGAGCCGGGGCGGCTGTCGACGGCGAACACCCAGCGACCGTCCTCGCCGACCTCCTCGTCGCGGTGCCGGCGGACCAGGAGCAGCCGGGCCGCGCCCGCGGCCGCCAGCTCCGCCAGCCGCTTCGCGACGTGCAGCTCCATCCGCGACGACGGCACGCTCTCCGGCCCCCACGGCCCGGGGTGCTCGACCAGCAGCCAGCGCTCGACCCGGCTGGCCGTGGCGACGAGCGGCTCGTCACGGGCACGCGAGGAGTCGGAGCAGATCGGGGCGGTGCTCATGCGGGACACCTCATGCGGGGAGCAGCACGCCCTCGCGCAGCAGCCTCCGGGCGAGCACGACGGCGTCGTCCTCGTCGAGCTCCCCGAGCGCGAGGTCCGCCACGGTCGCCGGGTCCGGACAGCGCGCGCTCGAGGGCCGGCCCGCACGACGCCGGGAAGGCGACGGTGCGGTCCGGGAGCCGCACGCTGGTGCCCTCGACCGTCCCGGTCCGGGGTCGCACCGGGGTCGACGGCGCGAGGTCCTTCACGGCGGCCGCGGTGGCGAGCAGGCGCACCGGCTCGGGCTGCACCGCCCCGGCGAGCCGGCGGTCGACGGCGCCGGCCAGGCGGTCGACGTCGAGGCCCTCGAGGAACGACGCCGCCTGGCGGAGCAGGTCGGGCAGGGACGCGGCGACGGCGCCCCGCGGCTGCACGGGGAGGGCGTCGCGGAAGGCCTCCTCGTCCTTCGCCAGGGCCAGCGCGTCGGACAGGACGTCGAACCAGGTCGTCGACAGCACCCCGACGGTCAGGTGGACGGAGTGCTCGTCGGTGGTCAGCGCCGCGTGGACGTACCCGCGCGGGAGGTACAGGCAGTCGCCCGCCTCGAGCTCGACGTCCAGCAGCGGCTCCGCACCCTCCGCCACCAGCGACGCGCCGGAGCGGGCCTGCGACGGCAGCGGCAGGCGCAGCACCGGCTCGTGCACGACCCAGCGCTTGCGGCCCGAGACCTGCAGGACGAACACGTCGTGGGTGTCGTGGTGGAAGTCGAAGCCCTGGGCGTCGCCGGCAGGGGTGACGTAGGCGTTGCACTGCGTCGGGTGGCCGAGCTCGGCGGCGAGCGCGCGGCAGAACCGGCCCACGGGCGGGTGCATGCGGTGCAGCGACTGCAGGACGAGGGTGGCGCCGTCGGCGTGCTGGGAGGCCAGGCGGGGGGCGTCGACGAGGTCGCCGATCCGGCGCGCTCCCGCCGTGGCCGTGCGGACCGGCAGAGGGAGGCCGCCGCCCTCGCGGACCGTGCGGAAGAAGGGCTCACGCAGGGCACGCTCCGCGACCAGCTCGTCGACGTCGTCGACGGACAGCAGGTCGGTGAAGCCCTGCGGGAGCTCCTTGCTGCGGGTCAGCAGCGGGGTGCGCGACCAGTGCTCCGCGGCGAAGACGTCGGGGGAGACGGCCGTGCAGCGGGCGAGCGCCCCCGACCCGGAGGTCAGGGGCGCTCGGGAGGAGCCGCTCAGTTGTCGACGCCGGCCGGGTCGACGCCCGCGGGGTCGACCTGGGTCTCGTTGCTGTCGCCGGAGTCGGCGTCGCCGCCGCTGCCCGGGTCCGTGCCGGCCGGGTCGACGCCCGCGGGGTCGACCTGGGTCTCGTTGCTGTCGCCCTGGTCGGCGTCGCCGCCGGGAGCGGTGGCCGTCGTGGTGGTGATGTCCTCGTCGCGCAGCGTCATGTGACCTCCAGGTAGGGGTGGTGCCGCCGTCGATCTTCCCCTGTCCGGCAGTCGCACGCCAACCCTGGGACACTGGCTCCATGAGGGCACAGCTCGACAAGCAGCCGTCCGACGTCGCCGCGATGTTCGACGAGGTCGCGCCGAAGTACGACCGCACCAACACGGTGCTGTCGCTCGGGCTCGACCGCACCTGGCGGACCGCCGTCAACGAGGCGCTCGACCTGCAGCCGGGGGAGCGGGTCCTCGACCTCGCTGCCGGCACCGCCACCAGCAGCGCGGCGCTCGCCCGCACCGGCGCCGACGTCGTCGGGTGCGACTTCTCGCTCGGGATGCTGAGGGTCGGCCGGGCGGCCGGGCACGAGGGGGTGGAGCTGGTCGCGGGCGACGCCCTGCGGCTGCCCTTCCGGGACGCCTCCTTCGACGCCGTCACCATCTCGTTCGGCCTGCGCAACACCGCCGACCGCGACCTCGCCCTGCGCGAGCTGCTCCGGGTGACCCGCCCCGGGGGGCGCCTGGTGGTCTGCGAGTTCAGCTCGCCGGTCTGGGCGCCGTTCCGCACGGTCTACGTCAACTACCTCATGCGGGCGCTCCCCGCGATCGCCACGAGGGTCAGCAGCGACCCCGCGGCGTACGTCTACCTGGCCGAGTCGATCCGGGCCTGGCCGCAGCAGGCCGAGCTGGCGGGCGACCTCGCCGTCGCCGGCTGGTCGCAGGTGGCGTGGCGCGACCTGACGGGCGGCATCGTGGCGCTGCACCGCGGCGTGCGGCCCTGACCCCGCGGACCTAGCATCGTGACCATGACCAGCCTCCAGGACGCGGACGTCGTCGTCGTCGGCGCCGGCCCCGGGGGCTCGGCCACCGCGCACGCCCTCGCCCAGACCGGCCTCGACGTCCTGCTGCTCGAGAAGACGGGGTTCCCGCGGGAGAAGGTCTGCGGCGACGGGCTCACCCCCCGCGCGGTGAAGTCCCTCGTCGACATGGGCATCGACACGTCCGAGGCCAACGGCTTCATCCGCAACCACGGCCTGCGCATCCTCGGCGGCGGCATGCGGATCGAGCTGCCCTGGCCCGAGCTCGCCAGCTACCCGCCGTACGGGCTGGTGCGCCCGCGCCTGGACTTCGACGAGCTGCTCGCCCGCCAGGCGCAGAAGGCCGGCGCCCGCCTGCAGGAGCACACCACCGTCACCGGGGCGGTCAAGGACGCGGCCGGCCGCGTGGTCGGCGTCACCGCGAAGGTCGGGCCGGAGAAGACCGAGACCACCTACCGCGCGCCGCTGGTCATCGCCGCCGACGGCGTCAGCGCCCGGCTCGCGCTCGGCGAGGGCATCGAGAAGCGCGACGACCGCCCGATGGGTGTCGCCGTCCGGCGCTACTTCACGAGCCCGCGCTCCGACGACGACATGCTCGAGTCCTGGCTGGAGCTGCGCACGCCCACGGGCGAGCTGCTCCCCGGCTACGGCTGGGTCTTCGGCGTCGGCGACGGCACGAGCAACGTCGGCCTCGGCATCCTCAACACCACCACCGCGTGGCAGGACACGAACTACAAGGACCTGCTGCACCGCTGGACCGCCTCCATGCCGGAGGAGTGGCAGTTCACGGAGGAGTTCGCGACCGGGCCGGTCCGCGGCGGGGCGCTGCCGATGGGCTTCAACCGGCAGCCGCACTACACGCGGGGCCTCATGCTCGTCGGCGACGCCGGCGGTGCGGTCAACCCCTTCAACGGCGAGGGCATCGCCTACGCGATGGAGACCGGGCGGCTCGCCGCCGAGGTCGCCGCGCAGGCGCTGTCCCGGCCCGAGGGCCCGCTGCGCGAGAAGGCCCTGCAGGCCTACCCGTCCGCGCTCAAGGCCCGGTACGGCGGCTACTACACGCTCGGCCGCGTCTTCGTGCACCTCATCGGCAACCCCGAGGTCATGCGGCTGGCCACCCAGCACGGCCTGCCCCGGCCGCTGCTGATGAAGTTCACGCTGAAGCTGCTCGCGAACCTCACCGACCCGCGCGGCGGCGACGCCCTCGACCGGCTGATCAACGGCCTGGCGAAGGTCGCCCCCGCCGCGTGACCTCCGCCTGAGCCGGCCCACGTAGGCTGCTCCGGGCTGCCGCTCGATCCCGAACACGTCCAGGAGGACCCCGTGCTGAACAACTACGTGCCGGTGCTCGTCCTGTTCGTGCTCGCGCTCGGCTTCGCCGGCTTCTCGGTCGGCGCGGCCAGCATCACCGGCCCCAAGCGCTACAACCGGGCCAAGCGCGACGCCTACGAGTGCGGGATCGCCCCGACCCCGCAGCCCGTCGGCGGCGGCAAGTTCCCGATCAAGTTCTACCTCACGGCGATGCTCTTCATCGTCTTCGACATCGAGATCGTCTTCCTGTACCCCTGGGCGGTCGCGTTCGACCAGCTCGGGGTCTTCGGCCTGGTCGAGATGTTCCTGTTCATCCTCACCGTCTTCGCCGCCTACGCCTACGTCTGGCGCCGCGGCGGCCTCGAGTGGGACTGATGCACGCCCCCCTGCACGGCGATCTGAAGGCGGTCTGACCATGGGTCTCGAGGAGAAGCTCCCCTCCGGGGTGATGCTCACCAGCGTCGAGAAGGTCGTGAACTGGTCGCGCAAGAGCTCGCTCTGGCCGGCGACGTTCGGCCTGGCCTGCTGCGCCATCGAGATGATGGCCACCGGCGCCGGCCGCTACGACCTCGCCCGCTTCGGCATGGAGGTCTTCCGGCCGTCGCCGCGGCAGGCCGACCTGATGATCGTCGCGGGCCGGGTGAGCCAGAAGATGGCGCCGGTCGTGCGGCAGATCTACGACCAGATGCCCGAGCCCAAGTGGGTCATCGCGATGGGCGTCTGCGCCAGCAGCGGCGGCATGTTCAACAACTACGCGATCGTCCAGGGCGTCGACCACATCGTCCCGGTCGACATGTACCTCCCGGGCTGCCCGCCGCGGCCGGAGATGCTCATGGACGCCATCCTCAAGCTCCACGACAAGATCATGGACGAGCCGCTGGGCATCAACGCCCGCCGGCGCCTCGAGCCGGACTACGCCCCCCGCGAGCTCGTCGCGTCCAGCCAGCGCTACACGCCCGAGGGCAAGAAGGCGCACCGGGCCGCCGGCATCAAGGAGCGCGCGTGAACCGAGCCGGCCGGCCGTCCGGTCGCGGCCGACGGCGTCCTGCCGACCGGCCAGGGCCAGGACCCCAGCACCGACGTCCTCACCGCGGCCGGCGCGTCCTCGGTCTCGGCGTCGGCGGGCAACGTCAGCACCGACCCCGACGCCCGCACCGACACCCCGAGCGAGACCGGCGACGGGAAGGCGGCCACCCTCGCCCCGTCCCCGCTGGCCAGCGCGATCGCTGCCCCGGCCGCCCCGGTCAGGCCCGGCAGCGACATGTTCGGCGCCACGTTCGGCGGCGACACCAGCGGCTTCAGCGGCCTGGTCCGCACCCGGCCGGCGCCGGTGTCCTCGCCGCGCCCCTTCGGCGGCACGTTCGACGAGACCGTCGACGCCCTCGAGGCCGCCTACCCGTCGTTCTCCGACGCCGTCCTGCGGGTCGTCGTCGACCGCGGCGAGCTCACGCTCCACGTCGCGCCCGAGCGCGTGGCCGAGGTCTGCCAGGCTCTGCGCGACGACGCCGACCTCCGCTACGAGCTCTGCTCCAGCGTCTCCGGCGTCGACTACCCGGCCCAGGACGAGCGGCTGCACGTCGTCTACCACCTGACGTCCATGACCTACCGGCGACGGATCCGGCTCGAGACCGCGGTGACCGTCGAGCACCCCCACGTCCAGACCGTGACCGGCGTCTACCCGACGGCCGACTTCCACGAGCGCGAGGCGTGGGACATGTTCGGGATCGTCTTCGACGGGCACCCGGGTCTGACGCGCATCCTCATGCCGGACGACTGGCAGGGGCACCCGCAGCGCAAGGACTACCCCCTCGGCGGCGTGCCGGTCGAGTACAAGGGCGCGCAGATCCCGCCGCCGGACGAGCGAAGGGCCTACGCCTGATGAGCATCCTCGACGACACCGCCCCCGACGAGCAGACCCGCACCGCGGGCGAGCGCCGCACCACCGAGGGCAAGGTCTACACCGTCACCGGTGGCGACTGGGACCAGCTCCTCGCCGACTCCGACGGCGACCAGCGCATGGTCGTCAACCTCGGCCCGCAGCACCCGTCCACCCACGGCGTGCTCCGCCTCGTGCTCGAGCTCGAGGGCGAGACGGTCACCCAGGCGCGCGTGGCCATCGGCTACCTGCACACCGGCATCGAGAAGAACCTCGAGTACCGCAACTGGGTCCAGGGCGTCACCTTCGTGACGCGCATGGACTACCTGTCGCCGATCTTCCAGGAGACGGCGTACTGCCTCGCGGTCGAGAAGCTGCTCGGCATCGAGGTGCCGGAGCGCGCCACGGTCATCCGCGTGCTGACCATGGAGCTGACGCGCATCTCCAGCCACCTGGTGGCGCTCGCCACCGGCGGGCTCGAGCTCGGCGCCCTGACCGCCATGACGAACAGCTTCCGCGAGCGCGAGCTCGTGCTCGACGCGCTGGAGATGATCACCGGTCTCCGGATGAACCACGCCTACGTCCGCCCCGGCGGGGTGGCGCAGGACCTCCCGCCCGGCGCGGTCGAGAAGGTGCGCGACCTCGTGCAGACCCTGCGCGACCGGCTCGGCGGCGTCGAGGCGCTGCTCACCGGCAACCCGATCTGGCAGAAGCGGCTGCAGGCCGTGGCCAGCCTGGACCTGCAGGGCTGCATCGCGCTCGGCGTCACCGGTCCGGTGCTGCGCAGCGCCGGCCTGGCCTGGGACCTGCGCAAGGTCGAGCCGTACTGCGGCTACGAGGGCTACGACTTCGACGTCCCGACGGCGACCACCGGCGACGGCTGGGGCCGCTTCACCGTGCGCGTGCAGGAGATCCACGAGTCCCTGAAGCTCATCGAGCAGGCGCTCGACAAGCTGGTCCCCGGGCCGGTCATGGTCGAGGACACCAAGATCGCCTGGCCCGCCCAGCTGGCCATCGGCAGCGACGGCATGGGTCAGTCGCTCGACCACGTGAAGAAGATCATGGGCACCTCCATGGAGGCCCTGATCCACCACTTCAAGCTGGTCACCGAGGGCTTCCGGGTCCCGCCCGGCCAGGTCTACGTCCCGATCGAGGCGCCCCGTGGCGAGCTCGGCATGCACGTGGTCAGCGACGGCGGCACCCGGCCGTACCGCGTCCACGTGCGCGACCCCAGCTTCGTGAACCTGCAGGCCGTCCCCGCCACGTGCGAGGGCGGGCTGCTGTCCGACGCGATCGCCGCGATCGCCAGCATCGACCCCGTCATGGGTGGAGTGGACCGCTAGTGAGCACAGACCTCGGCATGCCCGCCAGCACCACGGTGCCGGACGGCGTCCCGCCCCTGACCGAGCAGACCCGCCTCGAGGCGCGCGAGATCATCGCCCGCTACCCGAAGGCGCGGTCGGCGCTGCTGCCGATGCTGCACCTCGTGCAGTCGGTCCAGGGCTACGTCAGCCCGCAGGGCATCACCCTGTGCGCCGAGGAGCTCGGCCTGACCAAGGCCGAGGTCGGGGCCGTCGCGACCTTCTACACGCAGTACCGCCGCAAGCCGGCCGGCACCTACCACGTGGGGGTCTGCACCAACACGCTCTGCGCGGTCCTCGGCGGGGACGCGATCCTCGAGGCCGTCAAGGAGCACACCGGCATCGGGCACAACGAGACGACGGCCGACGGCACGATCAGCCTCGAGCACCTCGAGTGCAACGCGGCCTGCGACTACGCCCCGGTGATGATGGTCAACTGGGAGTTCTACGACGACATGACGCCGGCCAAGGCGCGCGAGCTGATCGACAAGCTCGTCGCCGGCGAGCCGGTCGCCCCCACCCGCGGGCCGGACTCCCAGCCCACGTTCAAGGAGATGTCGCGCGTGCTCGCCGGCTTCCCCGACGGCCTCGCCACGCAGGGCGTGCAGGCCGGCCCGGCCACGCTGGCGGGCTTCTCGACGGCCCAGGAGCGCGGCGAGTCCGTCCCTGAGTACGACACCAACGTGAAGGGCCAGTAGTGCTCACTCCCGTCCTGTCCCGCTCCTGGGGCGACGCCGACTCCTTCACCCTGGCCGGCTACACGCGGCACCGCGGGTACGAGGCGCTGCCGAAGGCCCTCGCCATGGAGCCGGACGCGCTGATCCAGCTCGTCAAGGACTCCGGCCTGCGCGGCCGCGGCGGGGCCGGCTTCCCCACCGGCATGAAGTGGGGCTTCATCCCGCAGGGCACCGAGGGCCAGGCCGCCAAGCCGCACTACCTCGTGGTCAACGCCGACGAGTCCGAGCCGGGCACGTGCAAGGACACGCCGTTCATGATGGCGAACCCGCACGAGCTGATCGAGGGCGTCATCATCGCCTCCTACGCGATCCGCGCGGCGAAGGCGTTCATCTACCTGCGCGGCGAGATCGTCCACGTCTACCGCCGGCTGCTCCACGCCGTCGAGGAGGCCCGCGCCGCCGGCCACCTCGGCGAGGACATCCACGGCAGCGGCTACAGCCTCGACATCGTGGTCCACGCGGGTGCCGGCGCGTACATCTGCGGCGAGGAGACGGCGCTGCTCGACAGCCTCGAGGGCTACCGGGGCCAGCCGCGCCTGCGCCCCCCGTTCCCGGCCACCCACGGCCTCTACGCCAGCCCGACCGTCGTGAACAACGTCGAGTCGATCGCCAGCGTCCCGAGCATCGTGCTGAACGGCGCCGACTGGTTCTCCGCCATGGGCACCGAGAAGAGCAAGGGCTACACGCTCTACTCGCTGTCCGGCCACGTGAAGCGCCCCGGCCAGTACGAGGGTCCGCTGGGCCTCACGCTGCGCCAGATCCTCGACCTCGGCGGCGGCATGCGCGAGGGCCACACGCTGAAGTTCTGGACGCCCGGGGGCTCCAGCACGCCGCTGCTGACGGCGGACCACCTCGACGTGCCGCTCGACTACGAGGGCGTGGCCGCGGCCGGCTCCCTGCTCGGCACCAAGGCCCTGCAGTGCTTCGACGAGACCACGTGCGTCGTGCGCTGCGTCCTGCGCTGGACGGAGTTCTACGCGCACGAGTCCTGCGGCAAGTGCACCCCCTGCCGCGAGGGGACGTACTGGATGGTCAAGATCCTCCAGCGCATGGAGGCCGGGGAGGGCACCGAGGAGGACATCGCGACCCTGCTCGACACCTGCGACAACATCTTCGGGCGCTCGTTCTGCGCCCTGGGCGACGGCGCCACCAGCCCGATCGTCTCGGGCGTGGAGCTGTTCCGCCAGGAGTTCATCGACCACATCACGAACAAGGGCTGCCCGTTCGACCCGGTGGCCTCGACCGTCTTCGCTGGAGCCACTGCGTGATCACCCCAACAAGTCGCTCGCTCCGCTCACGACTCGTCGGGGACCCCGAGTGACGCTCACCCCTGCTCCGCCGCAGGTCGACACCGTCACGCTGACGATCGACGGCTTCGAGGTCACCGTCCCCAAGGGCACCCTCGTCATCCGGGCCGCCGAGGCCGTCGGGATCCAGATCCCGCGCTTCTGCGACCACCCGCTGCTCGACCCGGTCGGCGCCTGCCGCCAGTGCATCGTCGAGGTCGAGGGCCAGCGCAAGCCGCTCGCGTCCTGCACGACGACCGTCACCGAGGGCATGGTCGTCAAGACCCAGCTCACGAGCCCGGTCGCCAAGAAGGCGCAGGAGGGCACGCTCGAGCTCCTGCTCATCAACCACCCGCTCGACTGCCCCGTCTGCGACAAGGGCGGCGAGTGCCCCCTGCAGAACCAGACGATGAGCCACGGCAACGCCGAGTCGCGGTTCCACGAGAGCAAGCGGACCTACCCGAAGCCGCTCGCCATCAGCAGCCAGGTGCTGCTCGACCGCGAGCGCTGCGTGCTCTGCGCCCGCTGCACCCGCTTCCAGCAGCAGGTGGCCGGCGACCCGTTCATCGAGCTGTTCGAGCGCGGCGCCCTGCAGCAGGTCGGCGTCTACACCGACCAGCCCTTCGAGAGCTACTTCTCCGGCAACACGGTGCAGATCTGCCCGGTCGGGGCGCTCACGGGGGCGGCCTACCGCTTCCGGGCCCGCCCGTTCGACCTCGTCTCCTCCCCGATGGTCTGCGAGCACTGCGCCTCCGGCTGCGCCCTGCGCACCGACCACCGCCGCGGCAAGGTCCTGCGCCGCCTGGCCGGCGAGGACCCGGCGGTCAACGAGGAGTGGAACTGCGACAAGGGCCGCTGGGCCTTCACCTACGCCCAGCAGCCCGACCGCGTCACCACCCCGCTGGTCCGTGAGGACGGCGTCCTGCGCCCCGCGTCCTGGACCGAGGCGCTGGCCCACGCCGCCCGCGGCCTCGCGCTGGCCAGGGAGGGCAAGGGCGTCGGCGTGCTGCCCGGCGGCCGCCTGACCGTCGAGGACGCGTACGCGTACGCCAAGTTCGCCCGCGTCGCCCTCGGCACCAACGACGTCGACGCCCGCGTGCGCCCGACCAGCGACGAGGAGCTCGAGTTCCTCGCCAGCTCCGTCGCCGGCCGCTACCTCGAGACCACCTACGAGGACCTCGAGCACGCTCCCGCGGTCCTGCTCGCCGGCTTCGAGCCGGAGGAGGAGTCGCCGATCGTCTTCCTGCGCCTGCGCAAGGCGGTCCGCCGCACCGGCCTGCGGGTGTTCACCGTCGCGCCGTTCGCCAGCGCCGGGTCGGTCAAGACCGCGGCGACCCTGGTGCAGACCGCTCCCGGCCAGGAGGCAGCGGCGCTCGACGGCCTCGCCGACGACGTCCGCGCCGCCCTCGGACAGCCCGGCGCCGTCGTCCTCGTCGGCGAGCGGCTCGCCAGCAGCCCCGGTGCCTACTCGGCCGCGGCCCGCCTGGCCGAGACCACCGGGGCGCGCCTCGCCTGGGTGCCCCGCCGGGCCGGTGAGCGCGGCGCGGTCGACGCCGGTGCGCTGCCCACGCTGCTCCCCGGCGGCCGTACGGTCACCGACGCCGGTGCCCGGGCCGAGGTGGAGGCGCTCTGGGGCGCCCCCGTCCCCGGCGCGCCCGGCCGCGACCTGACCGGCATCCTCACCGCCGCCCGCGACGGGCAGCTCGACGCCCTCGTCGTCGGCTCCTTCGACGCCGTCGACGTCCCCGACCCGCTGCTGGCCCTCGACGCCCTGGACGGCGTCGGGTTCCTCGTCAGTCTCGAGGTCCGGCGCAGCGAGGTCACCGACCGCGCCGACGTCGTCCTCCCGGTCGCCGCAGCGGTCGAGAAGACCGGCACGTTCCTCGACTGGGAGGGCCGCGCCCGCCCGTTCGAGCAGGTCCTGCGCACGACGGCGCTGCCGGACCTGCGCGTCCTGCACACGCTCGCTGACGAGATGGACGTCCCGCTCGGCCTGCCCGACGTCGCGGCGGCCCGGGCGGAGATCGGCCGCCTCGGCGCCACGACCGACCGCCCGGCCGCGCCGACGACGCCCGCCGTCCCCGCCGCAGCCGCTCGGCGCCGGTCAGGCCGTGCTCGCCACCTGGCACTGGCTGCTCGACGACGGCGCGATGCAGGACGGCGAGCCCTTCCTGGCCGGCACCGCGAAGACGCCGCGCCTGCACCTGTCGCCCGCCACGGCCGACGCCCTCGGCGTCGCTGCGGGCGAGCCCGTCACCGTCTCCACCGACCGCGGCTCCCTGACCCTGCCGCTGGTGCTCGCCGACCTGCCCGACGGCGTCGTCTGGGTGCCCACCCGCACCCCCGACGCCGCCGTGCGCCGGGACCTCTGCGCCACCAGCGGCGCCGTCGTCCGCCTCTCCAAGGGGAACGCTCCGTGATCGTGCTCGCTCAGGCAGCCGGCGTGCAGGACACGCAGCTCCCGCTGACCTCGTTCGGGAACGAGCCCTGGTGGCTCACCCTGGGCAAGGTCCTGTTCACGTTCGTCCTGCTCGTGCTGCTGACGCTGTTCACGATCGTCTTCGAGCGCAAGGTCGTCGCGTGGATGCAGCAGCGCACCGGCCCGAACCGGACCGGCTTCCACGGCTACCTGCAGTCGCTCGCCGACGGCATCAAGCTGGCGCTCAAGGAGGAGATCATCCCGGCGCTGGCCGACAAGCCGGTGTACATCCTCGCGCCGCTGCTGTCCGCCGTGCCCGCCTTCCTCGCCTTCTCGGTCATCCCGTACGGGCCGAAGGTGTCGATCGCCGGCAACGAGACCGCGCTGCAGCTGGCCGACTTCCCGGTCGGGGTGCTGTTCGTCCTGGCCTGCTCGAGCGTCGGCGTGTTCGGCATCGTGCTGGCCGGCTGGAGCTCCGGCTCGACCTACCCGCTGCTCGGCGGGCTCCGCAGCGCGGCGCAGGTCATCAGCTACGAGGTCGCGATGGGCCTGTCCTTCGTCGCGGTCTTCCTCTACGCCGGGTCCATGAGCACCAGCGAGATCGTGGCCGCGCAGGAGAGCCGCTGGTTCGTGCTCACCCTGCCGGTCAGCTTCGTGATCTACGTGATCGCCATGGTCGGCGAGACGAACCGCGCGCCCTTCGACCTCCCCGAGGCCGAGTCCGAGCTCGTCGGCGGGTTCCACACCGAGTACACGAGCCTCAAGTTCGCCATGTTCTTCCTGGCCGAGTACATCAACATGATCACCGTCTCGGCGCTGGCCGTGACGATGTTCCTCGGTGGCTGGCGTGCGCCGTTCCCGTTCAGCCGGGTCGAGTTCCTGTCCGAGGGCTTCTTCCCGCTGTTCTGGTTCCTCGCCAAGGTCCTGGTGTTCATCTTCTTCTTCGTGTGGCTGCGCGGCACGCTGCCCCGCATGCGCTACGACCAGTTCATGCGGCTGGGCTGGAAGGTCCTCATCCCGGTCAGCCTGGTCTGGATCATGCTCGTCGCCACGATCCGCACCCTCACGGTCGAGATCGAGGACCGCTTCACGCTGCTGCTCGTCGTCGGCGGAGCCTTCCTCGTCGTCGTCGTGCTGTTCTCGATGATCCCGCAGAAGGAGAAGAGCGCCGAGGAGGTCCAGGACGAGGACGCCCGCGTGCTCGTGCCCCTGGACGAGGGCGGCTTCCCGACCCCGCCGCTCGACCTCGTCGTCCCGCCCACCAGCCGGTCGCTGCAGCAGGTCAGCGCCGGGTCTACGCAGAAGGACGACTGATGGCCGGGTTCCTGGACCCCGTGAAGGGGTTCGGCGTCACCTTCGGCGCCATGTTCAAGAAGACGACCACCGAGGAGTACCCGGAGGACAAGCGTCCGACGGCGCCGCGGTACCACGGCCGCCACGTGCTGAACCGGCACCCGGACGGCCTGGAGAAGTGCATCGGCTGCGAGCTGTGCGCCTGGGCCTGCCCCGCGGACGCCATCTACGTCGAGGGCGCGGACAACACCGACGCCAAGCGCTTCTCGCCCGGCGAGCGGTACGCGTCCGTGTACCAGATCAACTACCTGCGCTGCATCTTCTGCGGCCTGTGCATCGAGGCCTGCCCGACCCGGTCGCTCACCATGACCAACGAGTACGAGCTGGCCGACGACAGCCGCCAGGACCTCATCTTCACCAAGACCCAGCTGCTGTCGCCGCTGCTGCCCGGCATGGAGCAGCCGCCCCACCCGATGCGGCTCGGGAGCAACGAGTCCGACTACTACACGCGGGCGAACAGCGCGCCGCAGCCCGTGCCGGGAGAGACCGCATGACCACCGCGCAGACCCTGCTGGCCGCGAGCCCGAGCGGCGGGGAGCAGGTCACCTTCTGGGTGCTCGGCCCGCTGTGCGCCATCGCCGCCGTCGCGATGGTCCTGGCCCGCAACGCCGTGCACGCCGCGCTGTTCCTCGCCGCGGTGATGCTCAGCCTCGCCGGCCTGTACGCCGCCCAGGACGCCCCGTTCCTGGCCGCCGTGCAGGTGATCGTCTACACCGGCGCGATCCTCATGCTGTTCCTGTTCGTGCTGATGCTCGTCGGCGTCGACACCAGCGACTCGCTGGTCGAGACCCTGCGGGGGCAGCGGACGGCGGCGCTCGTCGTCGGGCTGGGCTTCGCCGGCGTCCTCATCGGCGCGCTCGCCTCGGCCACCGACGGCACGAACGCCGTGGGCGTCGAGGAGGCGAACGCCGAGGGCAACGTCTTCGGCCTGGCCCGCCTGCTGTTCACCAAGTACGTCTTCGCCTTCGAGGTGACGAGCGCCCTGCTCATCACCGCCGCCCTCGGCGCGATGGTGCTGGCGCACAAGGAGAAGGGCCCGGACAAGCCGACGCAGCGCTCGATGGCCCGCGCCCGCTTCTCCAGCGGCCACCCGATGCCGCTGCCCGGCCCGGGCGTCTACGCCACGAGCAACAGCGTCGCGACGCCGGCCCTGCTGCCCGACGGCAGCCCCGCCCTCGACAGCGTCCCCGAGCCGCTGCGCAAGAACAGCCCCGCGCCGAGGAGCCTGACCTGATGGACGAGACCTCCTACCTGTTCCTCGCGGCGTTCCTGTTCAGCGTCGGCGCGGTCGGCGTGCTGGTGCGCCGCAACGCCATCCTGGTGTTCATGTGCGTGGAGCTGATGCTCAACAGCGTCAACCTCACGCTGGTCACGTTCAGCCGGATCAACGGCACGCTCGACGGCCAGATCATGGCGTTCTTCGTCATGGTCGTCGCGGCCGCCGAGGTCGTCGTCGGCCTCGCGATCATCATGAGCATCTTCCGCACCCGGCAGTCCGCGTCGATCGACGACGCCAACCTGCTGAAGTACTAGACAGGTACCGCTCGGCCCTGCCCCGGCCGATCCCGACCCGCAGCCGGTCCTCCCTGGAACCCAGGAGGGCCGGCCGCCGCACGAGACGAGGACGACCCGTGCACCGCCCTGCTGCACTGCACCCGACAGCCCGCCGAGCGATCGCGTGACCGAGTACGCGCCGGCCGTCGCCGCCGACGGCGTCCTGTCCGCCCTGTGGGTGCTCATCGCGCTGCCCGTGGTCGGTGCCGCCGTCCTGCTGCTGCTGCGCGGCCGGGCCCGGACCTGGGGCCCGTTCCTCGCCATCGGCACCTGCGCGGCGTCGTTCGTCTACGCCCTCGCCGCGTTCTCCGCGCTGCTGGGCCGCGACGCCGAGAGCCGGGCGATCGACGACTTCCTGTTCCACTTCGTCGACGTCGCCGGGTTCAAGGTCGACGCCGGCCTGCTGTACGACCCGCTGTCGGCGACGTTCACGCTGCTCATCACCGGCGTCGGCCTGCTCATCCACGTGTACTCGCTCGGCTACATGGAGCACGACGACCGGCGCTGGCTGTTCTTCGCCTACCTCAACCTGTTCGTCGCGGCGATGCTGCTGCTCGTCCTCGGCAACAGCTACCTCGGCCTGTACGTCGGGTGGGAGGGCGTCGGCCTCGCGTCGTACCTGCTGATCTCGTTCTGGTACTACCAGGAGGGCGCGGGCCCGGCCGCGAAGAAGGCCTTCATCATGAACCGGATCGGCGACGCCGGTCTGGCCATCGCGATCTTCGTCCTGTTCGCCTCGCTCGGCACCACGAGCTACGCCGGCGTCTTCAGCAACGTCGGGGCGCTCGCCGGGGGCACGGCCACCGCGATCGGCCTGCTGCTGCTGCTCGGCGCCTGCGGCAAGTCCGGCCAGTTCCCGCTCCACACCTGGCTGCCCGACGCCATGGCCGGCCCGACGCCGGTGTCCGCGCTGATCCACGCCGCGACCATGGTCACGGCCGGCGTCTACCTCATCGCGCGGTCCACCCCGCTGTACGACGTCACGCCGGACGCCCGCCTGGTCGTCAGCATCATCGGCGTCATCACGCTGCTGATCGGCGCGGTCATCGGCTGCGCCTACGACGACATCAAGAAGGTCCTGGCCTACTCGACCGTCAGCCAGATCGGCTACATGTTCCTCGCCGTCGGCATCCCGGGGGCGGGCGCGATCGCGATCCTGCACCTCGTGACGCACGGCTTCTTCAAGGCCTGCATGTTCCTGTCGGCCGGCTCGGTCATGCACGGGATGCACGACCAGGTCGACATGCGCCGCTTCGGGGCGCTCCGCAAGGTCATGCCGGTGACCTTCGGCTGCTTCCTCGTCGGCTACCTGGCGATCATCGGGATCCCGCCGTTCAGCGGGTTCTTCTCCAAGGACCTGATCATCGAGCACGCCTTCGACCAGGACGGCGCCCGCGGCCTGTTCATGGGCGGGGCCGCGCTGCTCGCCGCCGGCATCACCGCGTTCTACATGACCCGCCTCATGCTGATGACCTTCTTCGGCAAGAAGCGCTGGACCGCCGACAACGCCCACCCGCACGAGAGCAACGCGGTCATGACCGGCCCGATGGTCGTGCTGGCCGTGCTGTCCACCGTCGGCGGCTTCTTCTTCACCAACGGCGACCGGTTCTTCCGCTGGCTCGAGCCGGTGCTGCCGGAGTCCGAGACCGAGCACGTCATCGAGCCCTACCTGGTCAGCGTGATGACGGTGGCGGTGTCCCTGGTCGGCGTCGCCCTCGCCGTCGCGCTGGTCGGCCGCCGGGCGGTCCCGCACTTCCCGCCGGTCGCGGTCGGCCCGCTCACCACGGCGGCCCGCAAGAACCTCTACCTCGACAGCCTGAACGAGTCGGTGCTCATGCGGCCCGGCCAGTACCTGATGCGCTCGCTGGTCTGGTTCGACGCCCGCGGCATCGACGGTGCGGTCTCGGCCGTCGCGGCCGGTGTCGGCGGCTCGTCCGGCCGGCTCCGCCGGGTCCAGACCGGCTTCGTCCGGTCCTACGCCCTGTCGATCTTCGCCGGCGCGGCCCTCGTCGTCGGCTCCCTGCTCCTCGTGAGGATCGGCGCATGAGCGACCTCCCCTGGCTGACGATCCTCGGGGTCCTCCCGCTCGTCGGCGCCGCGCTGATCGTGGCCTCGCCGGTGCGGCTCGCCCGGCAGATCGCCCTCGCCACCTCGGTGCTCGTCCTGGCCGGCACGATCGTCATGTGCGCGGCCTTCGAGCCGGACGGCGAGCGCTTCCAGTTCGTCCAGCAGCACGACTGGATCCGGGCCTTCGGCGTCCAGTACGCCGTCGGCGTCGACGGCATCGCCCTGGTGCTCGTCGCGCTGGTCGCCGTCCTCGTGCCGGTCGTCCTGCTGGCCAGCTGGCACGACGCCGACCCGGTCGACGCCGAGGGTCACCTCGTCGTCGAGGAGCGTGTCCCCGCCGCCGCGACCGCCGGTGGCAGCGTCCTGCTCGCCGAGCGCCCGACCGGCCCCGCCGGTGGCGGCCCCACGACGACGTCGGCCCCCGGCGGCGGCCGGATCCGCAGCGTCAAGAGCTTCTTCGCCCTGATGCTGGTCCTCGAGACGATGATGATCGGCGTCTTCGCGGCCACCGACGTCTTCCTGTTCTACGTCTTCTTCGAGGCCGTCCTCATCCCGATGTACTTCCTCATCGGCAGCTACGGCGGCCCGCGCCGCTCCTACGCCGCCGTGAAGTTCCTGCTCTACAGCCTGGTCGGGGGGCTGCTCATGCTCGCCGCCGTCATCGGGCTCTACGTGACCAGTGCCGACCAGGGGGTCGGGACCTTCAACTTCCAGCGGCTGACCGAGCTGGAGATCAGCCTCCCGGTGCAGATCGCCCTGTTCCTGGGCTTCTTCATCGCCTTCGCCATCAAGGCGCCGCTGTTCCCGTTCCACACCTGGCTGCCCGACTCCGGCGCCGAGGCCCCGGTGGGCGCGGCCGTGCTGCTCGTCGGCGTCCTCGACAAGATCGGGACCTACGGCTTCCTGCGCTACTGCCTGCCGCTGTTCCCCGACGCCGCCCGCGAGTGCGCGCCCTACGTCATCACGCTGTCGGTCATCGGCATCCTCTACGGCGCGCTGCTGGCCATGGGCCAGAAGGACATGAAGCGCCTGGTCGCCTACACCTCCGTGGCGCACTTCGGCTTCATCGGCCTGGGCTGCTTCGCCTTCACGACGCAGAGCCAGACCGGCGCCGTGCTCTACATGGTCAACCACGGGCTCTCGACCGGAGCGCTGTTCCTCGTCGTCGGGTTCCTCATCGCCCGCGGCAAGAGCCGCAACGTCGACGACTACAGCGGCATCGCCAAGGTCGCCCCGGTCCTCGCCGGCCTCATGTTCGTGGCCGGCCTGTCCAGCCTGGCGCTGCCGGGCCTGTCGACGTTCGTCAGCGAGTTCCTCGTGCTGCTCGGCTCCTGGCAGCGGTACCCGGTCGCGACCGTCTTCGCGACCGTCGGCATCGTGTTCGCCGCCCTCTACGTGCTGTGGCTGTTCCAGCGCACCATGCAGGGCCCGCTGTCGGAGAAGCACGTGCGGATGCCCGACCTGAAGGGCCGCGAGGTCCTCGCGGTCGCGCCGCTGATCGCCCTCATGCTCGTGCTGGGCTTCTACCCGAAGCCGCTGCTCGACGTCATCACGCCGGCGGTCACCGCCACCATGCAGGACGTCGGCGTGCAGGACCCGGCCCCCACCTTCAACGCAGACCTCAACCGAGAGGGCAGGTAGTCGCCGTGCCCACCGAGATCCAGGCGCCGTCGCTCGAGTACGCCGCGCTGTCGCCGATCCTCATCGTCCTCGGCGCCGCCGTCCTCGGGGTGCTCGTGGAGGCGTTCGTCTCCGGCCGCTCCCGTCGGACCGTGCAGATCGTGCTGGCGGTCGCCGGTCTGGCCGGGGCGCTCGTCGCCGTCGTCCTGCTCGCCGACCGGCAGGAGCTGGTGGCCGAGGGCGCGATCGCCGTCGACGGCCCGACCCTGTTCCTGCAGGGGACGCTCTGCCTGCTCGGCCTCGCCGGGGTGCTGCTGCTGTCCGAGCGCAGCCTGGACAGCTCCGGCGGTGACATCGTCAGCCAGGCCGCGAACCTGCCCGGCAGCCGTGACGACGTCCGCCTGCTCGAGGCCCAGCAGATCCAGACCGAGGTCTACCCGCTGGCCCTGTTCGCGCTCGGCGGGATGCTGCTGTTCCCGGCGGCGAACAACCTGCTGCTCATGTTCGTGGCGCTCGAGGTCCTGAGCCTGCCGCTGTACCTCATGTGCGGCCTGGCCCGACGCCGCCGCCTGCTGTCGCAGGAGGCCGCGGTGAAGTACTTCCTGCTCGGCGCCTTCTCCAGCGCGTTCTTCCTCTACGGCGTCGCGCTGCTCTACGGGTACGCCGGCAGCGTCGACCTCGGGGACGTCTTCGACGCCACCGGCACCGCGGGCAAGAACGACACCCTGCTGTTCCTCGGCCTCGCCATGCTGACGGTCGGCCTGATGTTCAAGGTCGGTGCGGTGCCGTTCCAGGCCTGGACGCCGGACGTCTACCAGGGCGCCCCGACCGCGGTCACGGCGCTGATGGCCGCGGCCACCAAGGTGTCGGCGTTCGGCGCCGTGCTGCGCGTCTTCTACGTCGGTTTCGGCCGCACCCAGTGGGACTGGCGCCCGCTCATGTGGGGCATCGCCATCCTCACCATGGTGATCGGCGCCGTGCTGGCCGTGACCCAGACCGACGTCAAGCGCATGCTCGCCTACTCGAGCGTCGCCCACACCGGCTTCATCCTCGTCGGCGTCATCGCGATCAACCGCGACGGCCTGTCCGGGACGCTGTTCTACCTGCTCGCCTACGGGTTCACGACGATCGCGTCCTTCGCTCTCGTCACCCTGGTCCGCGACGGCAACGGCGAGGCCACCCACCTGTCGAGCTGGGCCGGCCTCGGCCGCAAGAGCCCGCTGCTCGCCGGGGTGTTCGCCTACCTGCTGTTCGCCCTCGCAGGGATCCCGCTGACCAGCGGCTTCATGGCCAAGTTCGCCGTGTTCAAGGCGGCCACCGAGGGCGGCGCGACCGCGCTCGTCGTCGTCGGCGTCGTCACCAGCGCGGTCACCGCGTTCTTCTACGCCCGGGTCATCGTGCTGATGTTCTTCACCGACCCCGCGCCCGACGGCCCTACGGTCGCCGTCCCCAGCGGCTACACCGCCGCGGCGCTCGGCCTCGGCCTCGCCGTCACCGTCGTGCTGGGGGTGCTGCCCCAGCCGGTCCTGGACCTCGCCGACCAGGCCGCGCTGTTCGTCCGATGACCGCGCCGCGTGCGATGAGCCGTCTCCCGTGAGCGGCCGCGTCTCCGGCACCTCCAGCCTCTCCACCCCCGACGCCGACCTCCGGGCCGCCGTCGAGGGCGGGCTCGCCGCGGTCGAGGAGCGGCTGCGCCAGGCCGTGGTCAGCAGCAACAGCCTCGTCACGGAGATCAGCCGCCACCTGGTCGACGCCGGCGGCAAGCGGTCCCGGCCGCTGCTGGCCCTGCTGGCCGCCCAGCTCGGCGACCCGACCCGCCCCGAGGTCGTCGACGCCGCCGTCGTCGTCGAGCTGACCCACCTGGCGTCGCTCTACCACGACGACGTCATGGACGAGGCCCTGGTGCGCCGGGGCGTGGCCAGCGCGAACGCCCGCTGGACCAACACCGTCGCGATCCTCACCGGCGACTACCTGTTCGCCCGGGCCTCCGACGTGGTCGCCGACCTCGGGCCGGAGGCCGTCCGGATCCAGTCGCGGACCTTCGCCCGGCTCGTCGAGGGGCAGATCAGCGAGACCGCCGGCCCGGCCGCGGGGCAGGACCCGGTCGCGCACCACCTGCAGGTCCTGGCCGACAAGACCGGCTCGCTGATCGCGACCTCGGCCCGGCTCGGCGCCCTGCAGGCCGGCGCCCCCGACGACGTCGTCGAGCGGGTCGCCTCCTTCGGCGAGGACTTCGGGCTGGCCTTCCAGCTCTCCGACGACCTCATCGACATCACCAGCGAGCCCGACCAGTCCGGCAAGACCCCCGGCACCGACCTGCGCGAGGGCGTCCGCACCCTGCCGGTGCTCCTGGCCCTGGCCGACGACGCCCCCGAGCACGCCCGGCTGCGCGAGCTGCTGAGCGGCCCGCTCGAGGACGACGACCGGCACGCCGAGGCCCTGCGCCTGCTCCGGGCCCACCCCGCCATGGCCGACGCCGCCGCCCGGCTGCAGGCCGTCGTCGCGCAGGCCCAGGAGACCGCCCGGGGCCTGCCCGAGGGACCGGCCCGCGACGCCCTGCTCGAGCTCGCCGCCCACGTGGTCGCCCGGACCGGCTGACCCTCGTGGACCTCGTCCTCGAGGCCGGCCGGCGGTACCGCCTGTCGGTGCTCCACCTCGGGCTGGCCTGCTGCGCGGTGGAGTTCGTCGCGGCGACCGTCTCCGACGGCGTCCCCGGGCTCGGCGGGGTGCCCCTCGCGGGCAGCCCGCGGGAGGCGCAGGTCCTCGTCGTCGCCGGGACCGTGACCGAGAAGCTCGTGCCCGCCGTCCGGGCGGCGTACGAGGCGATGCCCGAGCCGCGGCACGTCCTGTCGATGGGGTCCTGCGCGACCTGCGGCGGGCCCTACTGGGACTCCTACTCGGTGGTGAAGGGCGTCGACCAGGTGGTGCCCGTCGACGTCTACGTCCCCGGCTGCCCGCCCCGGCCCGAGGCCGTCCTGCACGGGCTGCTGGAGCTGCAGGCCCTGCTCGACGGGCCGTCGAGGTCCGGGTGGGAGCCGCCCGGGACCGACCCGCTGCTGGCCGTGCCGGTCGGTCCGCTCTCGCCGCAGGACCTGCGCGGGTGACCCTGCTGCCGGAGGCGCTCCTGCCCCACGCGCGGTGGTCGGACGCCCACGGCCGGCGCGTGGCCGACGTCGACGCCGTCGCCTGGGTGCCGTCCGCGGTCGCCCTCCGCGACACCGGGCACGACCTGTTCGACCTGCTCACTGCCGTCGACGAGCAGGACGCCGGGTTCGACGTCGTCCTGCACCTGTGGTCGGTGGGGTCGCGGGCGTCGGTGCTGCTGCGCACCCGGCTGCCGCGCGACGACGCCCGTCTGGCCAGCCTCGCGGCCGTGTTCAAGGGTGCCGCCTGGCACGAGCGCTCGGTCGCCGAGATGTTCGGGATCGGCTTCGAGGGCCACCCCGGGCTCGACCCGCTGCTGCTGCCGGACGGCTTCGAGGGCGCCCCGCTGCGCAAGGACTTCGTGCTGGCCAGCCGGGTGGTGCGCCCGTGGCCCGGGGCGCCCGAGCCGGGCCAGAGCAGTGCGGAGGCCGCCGTCGGGCGCAGGAGGACGCTGCCGCCGGGCGTCCCGAAGCCGGGCACCTGGGGGCCGGCGTGAGCCTCGAGCAGGGGCTGGCCGTGCTCCGCGCCGCCGCGGCCGCCCGCTACCCCGACGAGCAGCCGGTGCTGCCGCCCCGCAGCCGCGGCGTCATCGCGCTGTTCGAGGAGAACTGCACCGTGTGCATGCTCTGCGCACGGGAGTGCCCGGTGTGGTGCATCCACCTCGAGTCGCACAAGGAGCCGGTCCCGCCGACGCACGAGGGCGGCCGGCCGCGCACCCGCAACGTCCTCGACCGGTTCGCGATCGACTTCGCGCTCTGCATGTACTGCGGGATCTGCGTCGAGGTCTGCCCGTTCGACGCGCTGTTCTGGTCCCCCGAGTTCGCCTACGCCGCGACCGACGCCGCGGACCTCGTGCACGAGCGGGACCGGCTGCGGGAGTGGATGTGGACGGTGCCGGCCCCGCCGCCCTACGACGAGGGGGCAGGGCCGGCGCCGGAGGAGGTCTGAACGACCCGGTCGTGTCGCGGTACGCCCCTGGACCGGCCGTCCGGCGGGGCGCAGCGCGACACGACGCCTAGCGGTAGTTCGTGAACTGCAGGGCGAAGTCGAAGTCCTTGCCCTTGAGCAGGGCGATGACCTCCTGCAGGTCGTCCCGCTTCTTGCCCGTCACCCGCAGCTGGTCGTCCTGGATCTGCGGCTTGACGCCCTTCGGGCCCTCGTCGCGGATGACCTTGGCGACCTTCTTGGCGTCGTCGGAGGAGATCCCCTCCTTCACCGAGCAGGTCAGCCGGTACTCCTTGCCGGACTGCTGCGGCTCGCCGGCGTCGAGCGTCTTGAGGGAGATCTGCCGCTTGACCAGCTTCTCCTTGAAGACGTCGAGCAGGGCGGCGCACCGCTCCTCGGAGGAGGCCTTGATCGCGACGTCCTCGCCGGACCAGTCGATCGAGGCGCCCGTGCCCTTGAAGTCGTAGCGGGTCGCGGCCTCCTTCGCGGCCTGGTTCAGCGCGTTGTCGACCTCCTGCCGGTCGACCTTGCTGACGATGTCGAACGACGGGTCTGCCACGCGTGCTCCTTGCTAGTGTTCCCGCGCTCCCTCTCGAGGGGGCGCGCCTGGGCGGGTTGCCCGAGTGGTCAAAGGGAGCAGACTGTAAATCTGCCGGCTCAGCCTACGAAGGTTCGAACCCTTCACCCGCCACCAGGTGCGACGGCCCCCCTCCTGCGCGTGCAGGGCGGGGGCCGTCGTCGTCCGGCGGACCTCGGCCGCAACAGCATCTCCACTGCGCAGCCCCGGACGGCGATACGGTGCGCGGCACTCCGCTTGTCCGGCTGCCTGAAGGTCCTCCATGACGCGCACCCGCCTGCCCCGTCGCCGCGCCGTCCTCGTCCTCAGCGGACTGGGAGCGGCGCTGCTCGTCGTCCCCGCCGCCCTGGCGAGCACTCCGTCGAGCCTCACCGTCCCGTCCGCTCCGGGCGGCACGGTCTCGGCGACCTTCGACGGCACCGTGCTGCCGGGCACCAACCCGACGAGCAGCTGCGCGGGCCTCCCGGACGCCGCCGTGTCGGTCAACACGATCGACATCGCGGTCCCGGCCGGCACGTACAGCGGCGTGACGACGTCGGCGACGTTCTCGGTCTCGTGGGAGCCGGAGGTCGACGCCGCCTCGAGCGACGAGATCCTCACCGTGACGGGACCGGACGGACAGGTCGTCGGGGACGCCGACACCAGTGAGACCACCGAGACCGTCACGACGACGGACCCGGTGGCCGGGACCTACACGATGACCGTCTGCGGCTTCGTCAACGCGCAGCCGCAGGACTACGCCGGGACCGTCACGCTCGTGTCGTCCGCCCGCGCCGGCGGAGGCGGCGGGGGAGGGACCACGCCGCCCGCCCCCACCCTGCCGCTCGAGGACCCGAAGGGCCTGTCCTTCGGCGCCACCCTCGCCGCCGACCTGCAGCGCGACGAGTCCGAGCCGAACATGGAGATCGACAAGGCCGGCCAGATCTACACGTGCGGCCCCACCGGCTTCACGAACGCCAGCGACTACGCGCAGGTCTCCACCGACGGCGGCGACCAGTTCCACCTGCTCGGCACCCCGCCGCGCGGCCAGCAGGGCACGGGCGGTGGTGGCGACTGCGGCCTGGCGACCAGTGCGTACAAGAACGCCAAGGGCAACTACACCTACAGCTACACCGGCCTCGGCCCGCTGACCGGCTTCACGACGTCGTCCTCCGACGACAACGGCCGCACCCTCGAGAACGGCGGCCCCCAGGGCAACACCGACTCCGGCTCGGGCGCCCTCACCGACCGGCAGTGGCAGGTCTTCACCGACCCCGACACCGTGCTGCTGTCCTACAACCAGCAGATGCCGCGCAACGTCGTCGTGCAGCGCTCCGACGACGGCGGCGTCACGTACGGCCCGAACGGCGTGGTCGCGGCCCCGAACCCGCTGTTCCCGGGGCCGATGCGCATCCTGGAGAAGGAGCTCAACCCGACGCCCGGCGCGACGACGCCGCTCGTGTACTTCCCGTGGAACAACAGCGCCGACGACGTCAACCTGTCGATCAGCCCCGACGGCGGCAAGACCTGGACGACCTGCACGGCGGGCCGGTCCGAGAAGGGCTCGCCCAGCGCCGGGTTCATGACCGCCGACAACGACACCGCCGGGAACATCTACCTCTCCTGGACCGACGACGTCAGCTACCAGACGTTCCTCACCGTCCTGCCGCACGACAAGATCGCCGGCTGTGACACCCCGGTGAACGAGGCGACGCCGCTGACGCCCGGGGCCCAGCCGACGAAAAACCCGGGCTTCTCGACACCCGTCCGGGTCAACCGCGGAGGCGTCGCCACGACGGTCTTCCCGTGGCTCGTCGCGGGCGGCGAGCCCGGCCGGGTCGCCATCGCCTACTACGGCACCGAGACCCCGGGCGACCCGAACGTCGGCGCCTTCAAGGCCACCTGGGACGTCTACGTCTCCCAGTCGCTCGACGCCCTCTCGCCCACCGGGCCGACGTTCTCGCAGGTCAAGGCCACGACGCACCCCTTCCACTACGACTCGATCTGCCTCAACGGCCTCGGCTGCAGCCTCGACATGCCCGAGGGCGACCGCTCGCTCGGCGACTTCTTCGCCCTCGACTACAGCCCGGTCTCGCACAAGCTGTCGATCGTCTACGACCAGGGTGCCAAGAAGCCCGGCCAGGGCGCGGGACAGGTCGCGACGCCGGCCGTCATCACGCAGAACGCCGGACCGAGCAACGGCGGCCCCGCCTTCGACCTCGGCCCCGCACCGGCCCGTCCGGCCCTGCGGCAGGGGTCGGTCGACCCGACCGGCGACGCGCTGTCGTCCTACTCGGCGCTCACGGCGCCGGGGGTGCCCAACCTCGTCGACCCGCTGAACGAGGAGGCGGCCGACGTCACCGACGTCCAGGTCGGCCAGGAGCGCGACGCGGCCGGGAAGGTCGTCCCGGACGGCGGCTTCTCGGTGACGATGAAGATCGCCGACCTGTCCGACGACGCGCTGAGCGTGGCGATGCAGGACACTCAGAGCGCCTCGCTGCTGTGGATCTGGCGCTTCACCAACGGCTTCCAGGCCTCCGCCGTCAGCGCCCGCTACAACTCCGCGGGCTTCACCTTCGGCTTCAACGACTACACCGTCGGCAACTGCCTCGCGGCGAGCGACGAGTGCCAGGTCTACCCGGGCGGCACCCCCGTCGTCGGGACGGTCGACCAGGCCGCCGGCACGATCACCCTGAACGTGCCGCGCAGCCTGCTCCGCGGCCTGAAGGGCAGCACCGGCCCGGGTCAGCGGCCGACCGAGGTGCCCGCCGTGGTCGGCACCCGCTTCTACGACGGCTCGGCCTACACGGTCGGCAACGCCAGCCCGACGCAGGAGGCCCAGAGCTACCTGTACCCGCTGGACAACAGCCCGGCCATGGACTTCCTGCTGCCTGGCGCCGACGTCGTCGAGCCGAGCCCGTCCGTCTCGAGCACCGCGACCGCGTCGACGTCGCCGAGCCCGACGACGAGCGTCAGCCCGGACCCGACCGGCAGTCCCTCGACGAGCGGCAGTCCGGACCCGACCGGCAGTCCCTCGATGACCGGCAGTCCGGACCCGACCGGCAGTCCCTCGACGACCGGCAGTCCGGACCCGACCGGCAGTCCGGCTGCGACGGGCAGTCCGGCGGCGACCGGCAGTCCCGCTGCGACGGGCAGTCCGGCGGCGACCGGCAGTCCCGCTGCGACGGGCAGTCCGGCGGCGACCGGCAGTCCCGCTGCGACGGGCAGTCCGGCTGCGACGGGCAGTCCGGACCCGTCCGGCAGTCCCGCGGCGACGGGCAGTCCCGCCCCGAGCGGCAGTCCTGCGGCGTCCACGCCGCCGACCCCGATCGTGTCCGCCGGCCCCGCGTCGGTGTCCGGGCTCTACCACCCGCTCGTGCCGGCGCGGGTCTTCGACACCCGGCTGGACGGCAGGTCGGTGGTGGGCGGCAGTGACCGGCTGCTGAAGATCACCGGCGCCGGGGGAGTGCCCTCGACGGGGGTGTCCGCGGTCGTCCTGAACGTGGTCGCGACGCGCGGCACGAGTGCCGGCGACCTGTCGGTGTACCCGGCCGGGAGCAAGCCCGCGGCCCGCACGGCGGTGCTCGCCTACCGGCAGCGGCAGACCGTCCCGGTCCTCGTGACCGTCGGCGTCGGCGACGGTGGCGCGGTCGGGCTGTCGGTCAACGCGGGCGTCGCGGACCTCGTCGTGGACGTCGCCGGCTGGTACGGCACGGCCGACACCGACGGCCTGCGCTACACGGCGCTGCAGCCCACCCGGGTGCTCGACACCCGCACGACCGGCCTGCCGGTGCAGGGCGGGACAGACCGGCTGGTCCAGCTCGCCGGGCGCGCCGGTGTCCCGGCCGGGGCGCGGGCGGTCGTCGTCAACGCGACCGTGACGGGGGCGTCGGCGTCCGCCGACCTGCAGCTGTTCCCGACGGGGAAGCGGCCGGGCAACCGCACGAGCAACCTGAACACGGCCAAGGGGCTCACCGTGGCCAACGCCGTGGTGGCGACGCTCGGGGACGACGGCACGGCGTCGCTCAGCCTGAGCCAGGGCTCGGCGCACGTCGTGCTCGACGTGCTCGGCTACTACGCCGCGGGGACGGGCGGCCGGCTCGTGCCGCTCGCACCGCAGCGGGTCCTCGACACCCGCCCGGGCCGCCAGCCCGTGCAGGCGGGCGACGACCGGGTCCTGCGCCTCGCCGGCGCCGGCGGTGTCCCGCCCGCGGGCGCCACGGCCGTCGTGCTCAGCGTGACCTCGCTGGGGGCCACCCTGCCGCTCGACCTGCAGGTCTACCCGGCCGGACGCGCGCCGGCGCAGCGCACCTCCTCGCTGAACCTGCGCCCGGGCCAGACGGTGAGCAACGCCGTGGTGGCGACGCTCGGTGCGGACGGCAGCGTCGCGTTCAGCGTCTCGCAGGGGAGCGCCTCGGTCGTGGTCGACGTCCTCGGGTACCTCACCGCAGCCTGACCGCAGCACGCCCCCGCCGGCCCTCGTCCCCCGTGGACGGGGGCCGGTGGGGTGCGGTCTGGACCCGGGCCGCACGGGGTAGGCAGGCCCGCATGACCCGACCCGGCACCGCCGAGCCCGGCCGCACCGACGACGGCGCCGCCGTCCACGCCGTCCGCCCCGGGCTGGCCGGTCCGACGGCGCTGTGCGGGGCCGGCAAGGTCGTCCAGCGGCTGCCCGGCCGGTTCGACCCCGCGGCGGACGACGCCTGCCCGGCCTGCGTGGCGCAGTCCGGCTGACGGGGCCGCGGAGAGGACGTGTAGTGTCCTCCTCGCTTCGCCGCCCCCTTAGCTCAGTCGGCAGAGCGTCTCCATGGTAAGGAGAAGGTCTACGGTTCGATTCCGTAAGGGGGCTCCACCGTCCTGTGCTCGCACAGGACGCTCGCACGACCTGCACGACCCCTGGCGGTGTAGCTCAGTCGGTAGAGCAAACGACTCATAATCGTTGTGTCACCGGTTCAAGTCCGGTCATCGCTACATCCTCGACCGACCCGGCGCGCCTCCCGCCTCGGGTAGCCTCGCCCTGCTAGCGGGTCCGACCGCCAGCCGCACCCCGACACCTGAAGGACACTCCGATGGCCGCCACTGACGTCCGCCCGAAGATCACCATGGCGTGCCAGGTGTGCAAGAACCGGAACTACATCACGAAGAAGAACCGGCGCAACGACCCCGACCGGCTCGACCTCAAGAAGTTCTGCCCGACCTGCCGCACGCACACGGACCACCGCGAGACGCGCTAGCCGCAGTCCGCGATCGAAGGCCCGCTCCCGACTCCGGGGGCGGGCCTTCGTCGTCGTCGGGCTAGCGTCGGGCCTCCACGTCCTGGAGGTCCCCGTGCCGATCGACCGCGCCTTCGTGGGCCGCGAGTACCCCGCCCCGACGCCGTTCCGCGTCGAGGCCGACCACGTCCGCCGCTTCGCCGACGCCGTCGGCGACCCCGACCCGGTCTACCGGGACGCGGAGGCGGCCCGGGCGGCCGGGCACCCCGACGTCGTCGCGCCGCCGACCTTCCTCACGGTGCTGGCCTTCCAGTACGCCCTGCAGAGCCCCGTCGCCGACCCCGCGCTCGGTCTGGACTACACCCGCGTCGTCCACGGCGAGCAGCAGTTCGACCTGCACCGGGCGGTCCACGCCGGTGACGTCCTCACCAGCACGGTCCGTGTGGCCGAGGTCAGGGACGTCGGGCGCAACGAGGCCCTGACCCTGGTCACCGACGTGACCGACGAGGCCGGCGCCCCCGTCGCGACCTGCACGAGCGTGATCGTCAGCCGCGGCACGGCCGCACCGAAGGAGGCCCTGTGAAGGTCGGCGACCAGCTGGCGGAGCTGTCCGCCCCCGTCACCCGGCAGGTCCTGCGCGACTACGCGGCCGCCAGCGGCGACGACAACGTCATCCACCAGGACGAGGAGGTGGCGAAGGCCGTCGGGCTGCCCGACGTCATCGCCCACGGGATGCTGACCATGGCCCTCGCCGGCCGGGTGGTCACGCAGTTCGCCGGTGACCCCGGCCGGGTCGAGGTCCTGCGGGTCCGCTTCAGCCGCCCGGTCGTCGTCCCCGCCGACGGCGGCGCCACCGTCACCGTGCGGGGCGAGGTCGAGGAGCTGCTCGACGACGGCCGGGTCAAGGTGGCCCTGACCGCCACGGTCGACGACACGAAGGTGCTCATGGGCGCCTACGCCGTGGTCCGCCCGTGAGCGCCCTCCCCGCCGACGTCCAGGCCCTCGTCGAGGCCCGCACCGCCGCCCGGGCCGCGAAGGACTTCGCCGAGAGCGACCGCCTGCGCGACGAGGCCCTCGCCCTCGGCTGGGTCGTCCGCGACACCCCCGACGGACCCGTCGTCACCGAGCGCCCGCCCTACGACGTCCTGCAGAGCGTCGACGCCCTCACCGACAACAGCGCCGCGCCCGACGCCCGGCGCTGCACCGTCGCCCTGCTGGTGGACGGCTGGGGCGACGACGTCCGCACCTGCGTCGAGGCGCTCCTGCAGCACGCGCCCGACGACGTCGTCGTGGTGCTGCTCGACAACGCCAGCGACGCCGCCGACGTCGTGCACGAGCTGGCCCAGGCGCACCCCGGGCGGGTGGAGGAGCTGCACGTCGAGCGGGCGGCCGGCTGGTCGCAGGCCCGGCAGGCGCTCGTCCGGTACGACGTCGCGCGGGTGCAGGTGCAGATGGACGTGAGCACCGTCCTGGAGGGCGACGCCCTGACGCCGCTGCTGGAGGCGCTCGAGGACGACGGCGTCGCGGCCGCGGGCTGGCGCGGGGTCGCCGTGGACGACGGGTGGCTCGGCTTCTCCGACGTCCCCGCGGGCGACGCCGAGGCCCTGCTCGGCTACCTGCTGGCGGTCAAGCGGTCGGTCGCCCTGGCGGTGCCGCTGCCGCCCAAGGCGCGCTTCTACCGGAACGCCGACATGGAGTGGAGCTTCCTGGTGCGCGAGGCGGGGGCCGGACGGCTCGTCGCCGTCGACGTCCGGGCGCGGCAGGACCGCCACCGCGGCTACCACGACACCGAGCCCGGCTACCGCGACAAGGAGAGCAAGAAGACCTACGACCGGTTCCTGCAGCGCTTCCGGGGCCGCGAGGAGCTCCGCCTCAAGGGCTGACCTCCCCGGTCGATAGGGCCGGCACCTGAGGAGGTCCCCGTGCTGCTGAGCCTGCGCCGACGTCTCGCTCCCGCGCGCCCGGACGGCCGGCCCCGCGAGGCCGTGGTCCTGTCCGGCGGTGGCAGCCTCGGCGCGGCCCAGGTCGGTGCGCTCCGGGCGCTGTTCGAGGCCGGCGTCGTCCCGGACCTGTTCGTCGGCTGCTCGGTCGGGGCCCTCAACGCGGCCTTCCTCGCGCTGGACCCGACCGCCGCCCGCGTCGAGGAGCTCGCCGAGGTGTGGGGCCGGCTCGAGCGCAAGCACGTCTTCGGCGGCCGCAGCCGGATGGCGACCCACCTGGTCCGCCGCGACGACCACCTGTACGAGCCGGACGCGCTGCGCGACCTCGTGCGCCGGTGGGTGCCGGTGACCGACCTCGCCGAGACCGCCGTCCCGTGCCACGTCGTCACGACCGACCTCATGGACGGCCGTCCCTGCTGGTGGAGCACGGGGGACCCCGTCCCGGTCCTCACGGCCAGCGCCTGCCTCCCGGCCGTCTTCCCGCCGGTCGCGCTGGGCGGCAGCCTGCACGTCGACGGCGGGGTCACGAACCCGGTCCCGGTGTCGCGGGCGCTCGAGCTCGGCGCCGTCCGCACCTGGGTCATCGACGTCAGCGGCGGCTCGATCGGCCGGCGGGACGCCCGCATGACGGCGCTCGACGTCCTGCTGCTGTCGTTCGCGATCTCGCGCTCGCACCTGGACCGCCCGGCGACGCCGGAGCGCCCCGGCCAGACCGTCGTCCGGATGCCGCGCCTGGTCCACGGCCGCTTCGAGATGCGCGACTTCACCCAGACCGAGCGCCTGCTCGACGCCGGCTACGCGACGGCGCGCCCCGTGGTGGAGGCGGCGCTGGCCGCGATCCCGCACCAGCGCCCCGCCACCGCCTAGTCCGTCGCGCTGCCCAGCAGCTCCTGGATCCGCGTGACGCCCTTCACGAGGTCGTCGTCGCCGAGCGCGTACGACAGCCGGAAGTACCCCGGCGTCCCGAACGCCTCGCCGGGCACCACGGCGACCCCGACCTCGTCGAGCAGCAGCTCGGCGAGCTCCGCGCTCGTCTGCGGCCGCTTCCCGCGGACCTCCTTGCCGAGCAGCGCCTTGACCGACGGGTAGGCGTAGAACGCCCCCTGCGGCTCGGGGCAGGTGACGCCCTCGATCTCGTTGAGCATCCGCACCATCGTCCGGCGCCGGCGGTCGAAGGCGGCCCGCATCTCGGCGACCGCCTCGAGGTCGCCGCTCACGGCCTCCAGCGCCGCGACCTGGGCGACGTTGCTGACGTTGCTGGTCGCGTGGCTCTGCAGGTTGGACGCGCCCTTGACGACGTCGGCCGGCCCGATCAGCCAGCCGACCCGCCAGCCGGTCATGGCGTAGGTCTTGGCGACGCCGTTGACGACGACGCAGGTGTCGGCGAGCTCCGGGACGGCGACCGGCATCGAGACGTGCTCGGCGTCCCCGTAGACGAGGTGCTCGTAGATCTCGTCCGCGACGACCCACACGCCGTGCTCGACGGCCCAGCGCCCCACCGCCTCGACCAGCTCGCGCGGCGCGACGGCGCCCGTCGGGTTGGACGGCGAGCACCACAGCAGGACCTTCGTGCGCTCGGTGCGGGCCGCCTCGAGCTGCTCGACGGTCGGCAGGTAGCCGGCGTCCTCGGTGGTCACGACGTCGACGGGGACGCCGCCGGCGAGCTTCACGGCCTCGGGGTAGGTGGTCCAGTAGGGCGCGGGCAGCAGGACCTCGTCGCCCGGGTCGAGCAGCGTCGCGAACGCCTCGTAGACGGCCTGCTTGCCGCCGTTCGTGACCAGCACCTGCGACGCCGTCACCTCGTAGCCGCTGTCGCGCTTCGTCTTGACCGCGATCGCCTCGCGCAGCTCGGGCAGGCCGGGCGCGGGGGTGTAGCGGTGGTACTTCGGCTGCGCGCAGGCCGCCTCGGCCGCGGCGACGACCTTCGGCGGCGTCGGGAAGTCGGGCTCCCCGGCGCCGAACCCGACGACGTCCTCGCCGGCGGCCTTCTTGGCCTTGGCCTTCGCGTCGACGGCGAGGGTGGCGGACTCGGCGATGCCGGCGATGCGGGCCGAGACCCGGGGGCGCGAGGAGGTCGTCATGGGGCCCATCCTCCCAGGCCCGCGCGCGTGCGTTCTCCCGACCTCCTCGGCACCGGCGCGCGACGCCGTACACTCGGTCGTCCGGGGGCCCTCGTGCCTCTGCTCAGGCGCGCCCTGCGCCACCGGCTCCGGCCGGACGCGAGGGCGCGGCGGCAGGGTCTGGCCACCCCCCGGAGGGGTGTAGCTCAGTTGGCCAGAGCGCCGGTCTCCAAAACCGGATGTCGCAGGTTCGACTCCTGTCACCCCTGCTCCACCAGCACGCGCTCCACCAGCACGACCGACCCGCACCACCCGCGACCGAGACGAGGCAGGCAGTGACCGACAGCACGGGGACCGCCGTCCCCGGCGATGACGACGCCGCCGACGACGCCTACGACGACGACGCCGACCTCGAGGCGGCCGACGCCGTCCCGGCCGGCGCCCTCGCTGCCGGCAGCGGCAGCGCGGTCAGCCGCGGTGCCGTCTCCGGGTCGACCGCCGTCACGCCCCGCGGCCGTCGCGGCCCCGTGACCCGGGTCAAGGGCATCGGCACCTTCTACCGCCAGGTCGTGGCCGAGCTGCGCAAGGTCATCTGGCCGACCCGCAACGAGCTGGTCACCTACACGACCGTCGTCGTCGTGTTCGTCGTGGTCATGGTGACCATCGTCAGCATCTTCGACTTCGCGTTCAGCCAGGCCGTGCTCAAGGTGTTCGGCGACAGCTCGCTCTAGCCGCACCTCCAGACCGCACCCTGCACCACACCCCAGACCGTGAGGACGACCGCGTGACCGAGCAGAGCCCCTTCGCCAGCCCCTTCGGGGCCCAGGGCGAGCCGGCGATGAGCTCCGAGCAGGGCGAGGCCGTCGACGCCGCCCCGGAGGGCCTCGCGGCCTCGACCGCGGCCGGCACCGCCGCCGCCGACCTGGACGAGCTCGGCGCCGGTGGCGTCGACGACGCCCCGAGCGGCTACCTGACCGACGCCGCCCCCGAGGGCGTGGGCATGCCCGACGCCGACGGGACCGAGGAGCAGG
>CAVXHI010000009.1:0-6953 GCA_963761655.1 uncultured Actinomycetota bacterium | reverse complement strand
CAGGCGGTGCGCGGCGATCGGCGGCGCCCAGTCGCAGGAGGAGCTCATGAGGGTCCCCTACCCGGGTGCAGGCCGAGGAGCGGCCCGCGTCCGGGGCGCGACGGTCACCTGTGCTGCCGTAGGAGACCGTGCTGCGCTGCCCGCGCTCGCCCCACGGGTCAGAGCTGCCTGCTGCTGGTCGCCCGAGAGGGCCTCGTCCAGGGAGTCCTGCAGGGCGCGCGCGCCCGCGAGTCGCTCCTGGAGCGTGCGGGTCCGGCGCTCGACCTCGACCCGGTAGTCCTCGAGGCCCGCCCGCAGAGCGGCCCTGCGCTGCGGAGCGGGGCCGGCGGCGAGCTCGTCCAGCGACTCCAGGAGCTCGCGCATCTGCTCGAGCGTGAACTCCAGCGGCTTCATCTGCATGATGACGCGCAGGCGCTCGACGGTGGCGTCGGTGTAGAGGCGGAACCCGCCGGGGCTGCGCTCGGCCGGCGGGAGCAGCCCGACCTCCTCGTAGTGCCGGACCGAGCGCAGGCTCAGCCCGGTGCGCTCGGCGACGTCCCCGATCTGGAGCAGCCCGCGGGTCCGGGTGGCGGGCGCCATCAGTGGCTGCCCAGCTGGCCGGCGAGCCGGTCGTGCATCGTCGCGCTCGAGGCGTTCATCCCGACGATCTGGACGGTCTTGCCGCGCCGCGCGTACTTCGTCGTGACGGCGTCGAGCGCCGCGACCGAGCTGGCGTCCCAGACGTGGGCGCGGCTCATGTCGATGACCACGGTGTCGGGGTCGCCGGCGTAGTCGAACTGGTAGACGAGGTCGTTGCTGGAGGCGAAGAAGACCTGGCCGTCGACGGCGTAGACGACCTCGGTCCCGTCCGGGCTCTTCACGCTCGATGACCTCGACGAGGTGCGCGACGCGGCGGGCGAACAGGACCATCGCGGTGAGCACTCCGGCGCCGACGCCGTAGGCGAGGTTGTGGGTGGCGACGACGACGGCGACGGTCACGACCATCACGGTGGTCTCGCTCTTGGGCATCCGGCGCAGGGTGGCCGGCGCGACGCTGTGCCAGTCGAAGGTGCTGACCGACACCAGGACCATCACGGCGACGAGCGCGGCCATCGGGATGAGGGCGACGACGTCGCCGAGGACGACGACGAGCAGCAGCAGGAAGACCCCGGCGAGGAACGTCGACAGCCGGGTGCGGGCGCCGGACTGCTTCACGTTGATCATCGTCTGGCCGATCATGGCGCAGCCGCCCATGCCGCCGAAGAAGCCGGTGACGACGTTGGCGACGCCCTGGCCCCAGGACTCGCGGGTCTTGTCGGAGTGCGTGTCGGTGATGTCGTCGACGAGCTTGGCGGTCATCAGCGACTCGATCAGCCCGACGAGCGCCAGCGCCAGGGCGTACGGGGCGATGATCCGCAGCGTCTCGAGCGTGAGCGGGACGTCGGGCAGGCCGAACAGCGGGAGGCTGTCGGGCAGCTCGCCCTCGTCGCCGACGGTCGGCACGGTGATGGCGGCCGTCACGGTCAGCGCGGTGAGGACGACGATCGCGACGAGCGGCGACGGCACGGCGCTGGTCAGCCGGGGCAGCCCGTAGATGATCGCCAGGCCGAGCGCGACCAGCGGGTAGACGACCCAGCGTCACGTCGACCAGGTGGGGCAGCTGGGCGGTGAAGATCAGGATCGCCAGCGCGTTGACGAAGCCGACCATGACGCTGCGCGGCAGGAAGCGCATCAGCCGCGCGACGCCCACCGCCGCCAGGAGCACCTGCAGCAGGCCCCCGAGGACGACGGCGGCGACGAGGTACCCGAGGCCGTACTCCTCGGCGAGCGGTGCGACGACCAGGGCGATGGCCCCGGTCGCGGCGCTGATCATGGCCGGCCGGCCGCCGGTGAAGGCGATGGTGACGGCCATGGTGAACGAGGCGAACAGCCCGACGCGCGGGTCGACGCCGGCGAGGATCGAGAACGAGATCGCCTCGGGGATGAGCGCGAGGGCGACGACGAGGCCGGCGAGGACCTCGGTGCGCAGGACGGTGCGGTCGGTCGCCCAGGACGGGCGGCGCAGGCGGGCAGGGGCAGGTGCGAGGGAGGTCATGGAGCCTGTCCGGTAAGGGCGCGGCGCGATGCCGCGCGGCGCCCGCAGGCGGCGGGGGTGTCGCAGGAGGGCCGCGCGGTGCGACCAGCGACGTGCCCTGACCCTACCCTCACGTCAGGGTCGAGTCGGTGTGCTCCCCAGCACCGACGTGAGCCGCCGGACCGTCCGCCGGGCGTCGCGGTCGACGCCGTCGATGATCGAGGAGTTCAGCCGCGTCTGCCACGGCAGGCCCATCCAGTGCAGCCCCGGCACCGGCGACGCCCCCTCGTCGTGCACCGGTGCACCGCGGCGTCCAGGGCGCCGTCGACGTCGATCCAGCCGGTGTCGGGGCGGAAGCCGGTGCACCACAGCACCGTCGCCACCGGCAGCACGGTCCCGTCGGCCAGCTCGACCTCGCGGTCCCGGGCGGCGACGACGCGGTGCGGCAGGAGCCGCACCCGGCCCTGCCGGACGAGCGCGCGCACCTGGGTCCCGACGATCGCGTCGCCGCGTCGACGGATGTAGCGGGACACCCGCGCGTCCGCCCGTGCGTTGAGGACGCCGGTGACAGCGTCCACCAGTACATGCTGACGCCGAGGAGGTCCTCGGGCAGGAACCACGGCGGGCCGGGGCTGGCCACGGTCACCTCGTGGGTCCGCGACAGCTCCAGGGCGAGCTGGGCGGCCGAGTTGCCGCCGCCGACGACGAGCACCTCTCCGGGCGGGACGTCGCCCGGGCGCTGGTACTGCGAGGAGTGCAGCTGCACGACGGCCGGGTCCAGGGACGCGGGCAGCCGGGGGGACGAAAGGCTGGCGGAAGGGCCCGCTGGCCAGCACGACCTGCCGGGCGCGCACCAGGCCCCGGCTCGTCTCGGCGCAGAACCCCTGCCCGTCCCGGCTGAGCCGGCGGCACCTGGACCCCGGTGCGGACCGGGAGGTCGAACCGCGCGACGTAGCTCCCGAGGTAGGCCGCCATCTCCAGCCGCGACGGGCTGCGGGTCGGCCCGGCCGGGAAGCGCATCCCCGGCAGCGCGCTGAACCGGCGAGGCGTGAACAGCTGCAGGCTCTCCCACCGCTCCCGCCAGCTCTCGCCGACCGGGAGCGCGTCGACCACGAGCACCCGCAGCTCCGGGTGGTCGCGCAGGCGGTGCGCGACTCCGAGCCCGGCCTGGCCGGCTCCGACGACGAGCACGTCGACCTGCTCGGGCAGTGGCCCCGCCGTCCCGGTCACTGCGCACCCACTGTCGGCGCGAGGCAGCGCGGACAGCGGCTGGCGCACGGCCAGCAGCGCGCCGGTGCTGGAGGTCAGGAAGGGGATCGCCAGGTTCGCCGCCACCTTGAGCAGGACCCGCCCGTCCGCGTCTCCCGCGAGCACGACGTCGCCCTGGTTGACCAGCGCTGAGCACCGTCCCGACGACGGCGGCCACGGGCGTGCAGGTCCGGACGGTGGCGCCGCGCAGCAGCTGCCGTGCGGCGTCGCGTGGCCGCGCCCACGGCTGGAGGTGAGCGAGGGGCACCGGAGTCTCCAGGTCGTGCTCGGTCAGGGTCAGGGACGAGCGGTGGTCAGCCTGCCCCGGCCCGCGCGGGAGCGGGCCGGGACGGCAGCCGGCGTTGCCGTGTCCGGCCTCAGTACGGCCGCTGGGCGTGCTCGGGTGCGCGGCCGCTGCCGCCGTGGACCTCGGGGCGGTCCGGCGGGTCGGCGGGGACGCCGGTGTCGAACCCGACGGCAGGGTCGGCCGGGGTGTCCTCGAGCATCGTCAGGTGCCGCTCGGCGTCCAGCGCTGCGGCGCAGCCGGTGCCGGCGGCGGTGATGGCCTGCCGGTAGCGGTGGTCCACCAGGTCGCCGGCGGCGAACACGCCGGGACGTTCGTGGCGGTGGTGTGCGGCTCGACGAGCACGTAGCCCTCGTCGTCGAGGTCGACCTGCCCCGTGACGAGCTCCGAGCGCGGGTCGTGGCCGACCGCGATGAACAGCCCGGTGACCGGCAGCGTGCTCTCCTGCCCGGTGACGCGGTTGCGGATCCGTACCGCCTCGAGCCGGTCGGTGCCGACGGCCTCCAGGACCTCGCTGTCCCAGACGAAGCGGATCTTGTCGTTGCTGAACGCCCGCTGCTGCATGACCTTGCTGGCGCGGAGCGCGTCGCGGCGGTGGACGATCGTGACGCTCCGGGCGAAGCGGGTGAGGAACGTCGCCTCCTCGACCGCGGTGTCGCCTCCGCCGACGACGACGACGTCCTGGTCGCGGAAGAAGAAGCCGTCGCAGGTCGCGCACCAGCTCACCCCGCGCCCGGACAGTGCGGTCTCGCCGGGGACGTCGAGGTTGCGGTACGCCGACCCCATGGCCAGCACGACCGTCTTGGCCAGGTGGCGGACCCCGTCGACGACGACGACCTTGGGGTCGCTCACCAGGTCGACCTCGGTGACGTCGTCGGTCACCAGCTCGGCGCCGAACCGCTCGGCCTGCGCGCGCAGGTCGTCCATGAGCTGCGGGCCCATGACCCCGTTCGGGAAGCCCGGGTAGTTCTCGACGTCGGTGGTGTTCATGAGCGCGCCACCGGCGGTGACGGAGCCTTCGAAGACGAGCGGCTCGAGCGCTGCTCGGGCGAGGTAGATCGCGGCGGTGTACCCGGAGGGCCCGGAGCCGATGACGATCGCGTTGCGCACCTGCTGCGCGTCGGTGGTCACGCGGGGCTCAGGCGGGCGAGGACGTCCTTGAGGGCGGGGTTGGTCGCGACGCTGCCGTCGGGGAACACGACCGTGGGGACGGTCTGGTTGCCGCCGTTGATGCCCATGACGAAGTCGGCAGCGGCCTCGTCGCGCTCGATGTCGACGGAGGTGTACTCGACGCCCTCGCGGTCGAGCTGGCTCATGAGCCGCTTGCAGTAGCCGCACCAGGGCGTGCTGTAGATCGTGAGCGTGGACATCGGCGCCTCCTCGTGGTCGGGGTTCGACCACGTCAACACCGCCTGCGGGGGCCTGTGCCCCGATGGCAACCGAGGTGACGGTCCGCGCGGTCGCTCAGGGCAGGGGGTCGCGGCCCATGACGTCGCGCAGCCCGTCCTGGTCGAGCAGGACGGTGGCGCCGTACGCCGTCTCCACCAGGCCCTGCTGCCGGAGCTGGGCGATCGACGCGCGTCACGGACTGCCGGCGGGCGCCGAGCAGGTGCGACAGCGTCGTGTGGCTCAGCCGCACGACCGGCCGCCCCTGCGCGTCCTCCTCGGCCAGGTCGAGCAGCAGGTACGCGACCTGGGAGATCAGCGGCTTGCTGGTGACGACGACGAGCCGCCGCCGGTCGTCGTCGAGCCTGCGGGCGATCGAGGTCATCCAGCGCATCGACAGCGTCGGTGATCCGGCGAGCAGCTCGGTCCAGCGCTGCCGGCGTCAGCGCGATCATCTCGGTGTCGCGGCTGGCGACGGCGTCGAACGGCATCGGGTTGCCGAGCAGCAGCGGGAGGTCCTGGATGACCCCGCCGCTGCGGATGACCGCCATGGTGGCCCGGCCGCCGTCCTGCCGGGCCATGAGCTCGAGCTCGCCGTCGCCGACGACCTGGACGTGGGTGACGGCTGAGCCGGCGGCGGCGACGACGGTGCCGGCCTCGACCCAGCGGACTGTGCCCACGCGGCGGAGCTCGGCGAGCTCACCGCGGCGGAACAGTCCGAGGTTCTGGCGCGCGGAGGACTGGCTGATCCACCTGCCCGTGGTCCCCGGGCCCGACGCCGTCATGGACCGATCCTGCTACGTCGCGGGCACGCCGGCTGTCGGACCGGGTCAGCGACTGGCGCTGGCCTCGTCGTGCAGCGAGCGGATCGCCGCGGCGATGACGTCGGGGTGGTCCTCGGGGGTGAAGTGCCTGCCGCCCTCGATGCGCTGGACGGTGGTGCCGAGGTCGCGGGCGAAGCGCTCGCCGTACTCGATCTTCTGGAACGGGTCGGCGACGCCCCAGACGATCCGGGCCGGGACGCCGCAGGGTCGGCAGCGCGTCCTGGACGGCGAGGGTGTCGCGGACGTCGAGCGCGCTGACCTGCCGGGCCATCGCGGCGCCCCCGCCGTGCTCGGCGTACGGGGCGTAGTGCACCCCGAGCGCCTCCTTGGCGCGTGCCGCGGTGTCGTGCCCGCGGGCCAGCAGCATGCCGAGCGCCGGCTTGAGCGCGACGGCGGGCATCTTCGCCAGCAGGGGCGCGCCGGCGCGCATCGCCTTGACCGACGGGATGGGCCAGGAGTCGTAGCCGATGCCGTTGGTGATCATGAGGCCGGCGCAGCGCTGCGGCTGGCGGACGGCGGCGATGTGGACGACGCCGCCGCCCAGGTCGTGACCGACGAGGACGGCACGGTCGACGCCCAGGTGCGCGAGCCAGGCGTTGAGGCGGTCGGCCTGCGCCCCGACGGAGATGTCCCGGGTCCGGCCGGCGGGGATGCTCTGCCCGTAGCCGGTCATCTCCAGGGCCAGCACCCGCAAGCCGGTCAGCTGCGGCA
This sequence comes from uncultured Actinomycetota bacterium, assembly GCA_963761655.1. Lineage (GTDB taxonomy): Bacteria > Actinomycetota > Actinomycetes > Mycobacteriales > SCTD01 > RYN-122. Next base: position 427 of record CAVXHI010000009.1, on the reverse strand, counting down.
GGACGTGGCGCCACAGCGCCGGCGACGTCGGGATGCCGTGCACCAGCACGACGGGCAGGCCCGCGGCGTCGCCGCCCTGCTCGAGCCAGCGCACCGGCGTCCCGGCGACCTCGGCGGTGCGTTCCTCGATCACAGCGGCTCCTGTCCGGGGTCCTGCGGCGCGGTCGAGGGTCGTCCTGCCCCGCGGCCCTGGACCTTGCACGACTCGGCATCCGAGGTTGCTGTCGACGACGGGAGTGCTTGACCGCTGCGCGCGCGGCAGGGCACACAGGTGACTCCTGCCGTCTCAGCCCGAGGAGTCCCGTGGCGTCGCTGCGCTCGACCGTCCGCATCGCCCGTCCCGCCGACGACGTCTGGAGGGTCGTGTCCGATGCCGCCGGGATCTCCGCGTGGTTCCCGGGCATCGAGCACGCCACCGCCGTCGGAC
>CAVXHI010000008.1:0-708129 GCA_963761655.1 uncultured Actinomycetota bacterium | reverse complement strand
TGTTCTGCAACGGCCCGCAGTGCCCCCAGTCGCCCGACGCGCTGCGGCAGCTGCTCGACGCCGGCTACCCGGCCTCGGCGCTCGCCTACTACCGCGGCGGCATGCACGACTGGGTGACGCTCGCCCTTCCCACCCAGGACGCGTGAACCACTACCCCCAGGGGTATCAGCAGGATCGACGACGACACGAGGAGGAACGACATGGCCGACGAGGTCACGCTCGAGCAGCTCACGAAGGCCAAGGACGAGGGCGCACTGGTGGTCGACGTGCGCGACCCCGACGAGTACGCCGGAGGCCACGTCCCCGGCGCGCAGTCGCTGCCGCTGGGCGAGCTGCCCGGCCGCAAGGACGAGCTCCCCCGCGACCAGACCGTCTACCTGGTCTGCCAGAAGGGTGGCCGGAGCATGGAGGCCGCCGACCTCCTCGCGGCCGACGGCTTCGACGTCCGGTCGGTGGCCGGTGGCACCAGTGCCTGGATCGAGTCGGGCGCACCCGTCGCGGCGGGCACCGACCCCGGCTGAGCCGGGAAGCAGGACCTGGTCCTCCGCGTTGACCCGCAGACCCGCACGCCCGACCGGAGGACACGATGCAGCTCGAGCCCGACGCCGTGAAGACCGCAGTGAACCGGCTGCGACGCGCCGAGGGCCAGATCGCCGGGGTCATCCGGATGCTCGAGGCCGGCCGCGACTGCGAGGACGTCGTCACGCAGCTCGCGGCCGTGTCGCGGGCACTGGACAAGGCGGGGTTCTCCATCGTGGCCAGCGGTCTGCGCCAGTGCCTGGACCCCGACAACGCCGAGCGCGCCGAGGTCGACACCGCCAAGCTGGAGAAGCTGTTCCTGTCGCTGGCTTGACCCACCGGACCTGCCTGCACCCGTCGTCGCCTCTCCCAGGAAGCGGCGCACGAGGAGTGTTGCCGGGGTCGGATTCAGGTCGTTCCCTGGGGGCCCAGGCAACACGGAGAAGGACGCCGCCCGCTTCACCTCGCTCATGGACGACCTCGAGCGCAAGGTGTTCGGCCCGCTCCCCGACGAGACCTGGGTCTACCCGGGCCACGGGACCGACACGACCCTCGGTGCCGAGCGGCCGAGCCTGCCGGAGTGGCGCGAGCGCGGCTGGTAGCCGGCGGCGTGCGGGTGCTCTGACCCCACCGGGGTAGGCGCACCCACGGACACCTCCCGCGTGTCCCCCCTGGAGGAACCGTGCCCGCGTCACCCGTCGTCGTCGTCGGGGGCGGGCACAACGGCCTGGTCGCCGCCTGCTACCTGGCCAGGGCCGGGCGGCGCGTCCTGGTGCTGGAGGCTTCCGACAAGCCCGGCGGCGGCTCGCGGACCGACGAGACGATCCCCGGGCACCTGTTCAACACGCACGCCGCCGCCCACAACATCATCAACATGACGCGGATCCCGGCCGAGCTCGACCTCGCCGGAGCCGGCCTCGAGTACCTGCCGATGGACCCCTTCGCGGCGGGCTTCTTCCGCGACGGCCGGGTGGTGCGCTTCCACCGCGACCTGGACCAGACCGTCGAGGCCATCGCCGAGCACAGCCGCGCCGACGCCGACGCCTACCGCGCCTTCATGCACCGCGCGATCCCGCTGGTCAAGACGGCGGTCACCGGCCTGGAGAGCGGCTCCACGCCCGGCGGCGTGCTCAAGGCGGCCGCGAACAAGCTCGGGCCGCTGCTGCAGGGGGTGAAGCGGGCGGGCGGCCCGATGGGGCTGGTGCACGACCTCGTCGCCCCCTACGGCTCGCTGCTCGAGACCGCCCTGCCCAGCGACCTCACCCGCGCCCCGGTCGCCTCCTTCGCCAGCCACTCCTCGGCCGGGCCGCACGCCGCCGGCGGCTCCTTCTACGTCTTCTGGCAGGCCGCGTACCACCTGTTCGGTCAGTGGCACCCGCGCGGCGGGTCGCAGTCCCTCACCACGGCGCTGACCAGGCGCTTGGAGGGCTGGGGCGGGGAGGTCCGCACCGGGGCCGTCGTCGAGCGCATCGACGCGCGCGGCGGGACCGCCCGCGGGGTGGTCCTCGAGGGCGGCGAGCGCCTCGACGCCTCCGCCGTGGTCACCGCCGTCGACGTGCAGACCGCGCTGCTCGGGCTGCTCGACCCGCCGCTGTCCGGGCGGGACGGCGCGGAGCTGAGGGCGGCCCACCGGGGCAACGCCGTGCAGATGCTCGTGCACCTGGCCACCGACCGGCTGCCGCCCTACCCGGGGGCGCGCGAGGGCGACTGGAACGGCCTGCAGTCGCACGTGGACACCCTCGACGAGCTGCGCCGCGGGTTCCTGTCCGCGGAGGGACGCCGCCTGCCCGACCCCGTCCCCACCTACTGCTTCACGCCGTCGGTCTACGACGACAGCCTGGCCCCGGCCGGGAAGCACACGGTCTACCTCGCCTGCCCGTCGGCGCCCTTCGACGTCGAGGGCGGGTGGGAGGACCAGCAGGAGGCCTTCGCCGACGCGATGATCGCCTCGGTGGAGGCGCACGCTCCCGGCTTCACCGCCAGCATCACCGCCCGGCACGTCCGCACCCCGACGTTCATGGCGCAGGAGCTGCGCTGGCCGGGTGCGCACCCGATGCAGCTCGACATCAGCCTGGACCAGCTCGCGTTCATGCGGCCGACCCGCCGCCTGTCCGGCCACACGGTGCCGGGTGTCTCCGGGCTGTTCACCTGCGGTGCCTCGACCGCCCCGGTGGGCGGCATCGCCGGAAGCAGCGGCAAGGCGGCCGCCCTCCAGCTGCTCAAGGCCCACCCGTGACGTCGGGAACCACGCGCCGGTTCGCGCTCTCCGGGCCGGAGCACGCCACGACGGCGGTCGCCGCCGTGGTCTCGAGCGCCGCCTACCTGTCCTCCGGTCTGCCCTACCTCTCGCGCGGCGTCGTCGGCGACCTCGCCGGGTTCCTGCTGCTCGGAGCCGTCGGGCTCGCGGTGGGGGCGCGCGTGCGCCACGAGGCCGCCGTCTGCCTGGCGCTCATCGGGCTGGTCCTGCTGGCCGACCCGCAGTGGCCGCTGCAGGTGCGCGAACCCGTCTGGTGGACCCTGTCGCGCAGGCCGGCTACTCGTCGTCCGCCCGCCCTCTGCCACCCCCTGACACCGATCGACCTATCGCACCAGACCACTCCCTCGCCCACTCCCTCATCACCGCCGCTCGACGCGACGCGCCGCGCCCTCCGCCGCCGGCGTGTCCCGCTGCGGCCGGCGCCGCCGACGTCTGCCTGCTCGGACCGCTGTCCACGGCCCGCTGCGCGGTGCGGCGTTCCCGAGCACCGGCGGACCCGTGACCCGGCTCGCGCGCCGAGCGCGCCCGACAGCAGGAGCCCCGGAGCGTCGCCTGGGAGCTCCCCGGCGAGCCCGACGTCGTTGCCTCGACACGACCTGGGGCGAGCTCAGCCCCTCGAGGCCGCCCCCGGCGTCCGCACCGTCGGCGAGCTCGAGCTGATCGAGCTCGTCGAGCAGGGCGCCCGCCTCGTCGACAGCCGGACCGACGGCTCCTTCGGCGCCAACCCTGCCCGCTCCACCCCCACACACCCCCCACCCGCCGTGGTCTCGAGCGCCGCCTACCTGTCCTCCGGTCTGCCCTACCTCTCCCGCGGCGTCGTGGGCGACCTCGCCGGCTTCCTGCTGCTCGGCACCCTCGGCGCTCGCGCTGGGCGCCCGCGTCCGCCACGAGGCCGCGGTCTGCCTGGCGCTCATCGGGCTGGTCCTGCTGGCCGACCCGCAGTGGCCGCTGCGGGTGGGCGAAGCCGTCTGGTGGACCCTGTTCGCGGCAGGGCTGGCGGCGTACGTCGTCGTCCGCCGGCGCCTCTGCGACCGGGGAGCACGGGGGCACGGACGTCCCTTGTGACGGGCACCACCCTCCGGGAAGATGCACGTGCCGTGCAAGCACCCGTGGAGGACCCGTGACCGTGACCGCCGGACCCGTGCGCCCCGACGGGAGCCCGATCGACCGGGAGGCGGTCCGGCGCAAGTACCTCGAGGAGCGGGACAAGCGGCTGCGGGCCGACGGCAACGAGCAGTACGTCCGCCCCGCGGCCCACCTCCTGCAGGACCCGCACACGCCCCGCACCGAGCGCGAGCCCGTGACCGACTCGGTCACCGTCGCCGTCGTCGGGGGCGGGTTCGCCGGGCTCGTCACGGCGGCCCGGCTGCGCGAGGCCGGCGTCGAGGGCGTCCGGCTCGTGGAGAAGGGCGGCGGCGTCGGCGGGACCTGGTACTGGAACCGCTACCCGGGCGCCCAGTGCGACACCGCGTCGATGGTCTACCTCCCGCTGCTGGAGGAGACCGGGCACATGCCCACCGAGAAGTACGCCCACGGTCCGGAGATCCTCGAGCACTGCGGCCGGATCGCGGAGCAGTACGGCCTGCTCGACGACGCCCTCCTGCACACCGAGGTCACCGGCCTCGCGTGGGACGACGACGCCGGGCACTGGACGGTGCGGACCGACCGCGGGGACGCCTTCACCGCGCAGTTCGTGACCCTCGGCACCGGCCCCCTGCACGTCCCGAAGCTCCCGGGCATCCCCGGGATCGAGGACTTCCGCGGGCGGGCCTTCCACACCAGCCGCTGGGACCACGACTACACGGGCCACGACCTCGAGCGGCTGGCCGACCAGCGGGTGGCCGTGATCGGCACCGGCGCGACCGCCGTGCAGTGCGTCCCGCACCTGGCAGCCGCCTGCGCAGAGCTGTACGTGTTCCAGCGGACGCCGTCGTCGGTCGACGTCCGCGACAACGGTCCGCTGGACCCGGAGTGGTTCGCCGAGGTGGCGACGCCGGGGTGGCAGCAGCGGTGGCTGGAGAACTTCACGGCCAACCAGGCGGGCGGCTCCGCCGACGAGGACCTCGTGCAGGACGGCTGGACCGACCTCGCTCGGCGCATCCGGGCCCGCATCCTGGCGCTGCCGCCCGAGCAGATGACCCTCGACGGGATGCGCGCCGCCTACGAGGACTCCGACCTCGAGAAGATGGAGGAGGTGCGCGCCCGGGTCGACGCCGTGGTGCAGGACCCCGCGACCGCCGAGGGGCTCAAGGCCTGGTACCGGCAGCTGTGCAAGCGGCCGTGCTTCCACGACGACTACCTCGACGCCTACAACCGCCCCGGCACGCACCTCGTCCACACCGACGGCAAGGGCGTGGAGCGGATCACCGAGGACGGCGTCGTCGTCGACGGGCGGCTCTACGAGGTCGACGCCGTCGTGTTCGCGTCCGGCTTCGAGGTCGGCACGGACTGGGTGCGGCGGGCCGGGTTCGACGTCGTCGGGCGGGGCGGCGTGCGGCTCTCCGAGCGGTGGGCCGACGGGATGCGCAGCCTGCACGGGACGCACGTCCACGGCTTCCCGAACGCCTTCTTCGTGCAGCCGACCCAGGGGGCGAACCTCATCTCCAACATCCCGCACAACCTCACGGAGTCGGCGCGGGCCGTCACGGCCGTCATCGGGGCGGCGCTGCAGCGCGGGGCGACGAGGGTCGAGGTGACCGCCGAGGCCGAGCAGGAGTGGGTCGACCTGCTGCTGACACACCCCGGCATGCTCATCAGCTCCCCCGACTGCACCCCCGGCTACTACAACAACGAGGGCCAGGACGGCGGCATGCGGGCCCGCCTGCAGGTCGGCTACCCGGCCGGCCCGCAGGCCTACTTCGCGCACCTGGCCGACTGGCGCGACAGCGGCACCTTCGCGGGGCTGGAGCTGACGTGACCGACGTGACGGAGCTGCTGGCGGCGGTCGACGTCGTCGACCCGTACCCGCTGTGGCAGAGCCTGCTCGACGGCGGACCCGTCGTCGCCCCCGACGGCGCCTTCGCCCTGCTGAGCTCCTACGCCCACTGCGACGCCGTCCTGCGCGACCCCGCGTTCAGCAGCGACCGCCGGACCTCGACCCGGTGGAAGGAGTACGAGCCCACGCTGTCCGAGACCGACCGCGCCTGGTTCGCCCGGGCCCGGTCGTTCCTGTTCATGGACGCCCCCGACCACACCCGGCTGCGGCGTCTGGTCAGCAAGGCGTTCACGCCGCGGACGGTCGAGGGGCTGCAGGGCCTGGTGCAGCGGCTCTCGACCGAGCTGCTCGACGCTGCCGCGGCCCGGGGCCGCCTCGAGCTGGTGGGCGACGTCGCGTACCCCCTGCCGGTGGCGGTCATCAGCCACATGCTGGGCGTCCCGGCGGAGGACCACGTGCGGTTCGCCGGCTGGTCGGCGGTGCTGGCGAGCGGCCTCGACGACACCCTCGGCACCGGCGAGCCGGCCGCGCTCAGGGCTCGTCGCGCCGCGGCGGACCAGTTCCGGGAGTACTTCGCCGACCTCGCCGAGCAGCGCCGCCGCGACCCGCAGGACGACCTGCTCAGTGCGCTCGTCGCGGCCGAGGACGCCGGCGACCGGCTCACGTCCGACGAGCTCGTCAGCACCGCCATGCTGCTGCTCATCGCCGGCCACGAGACGACGGTCAGCCTCATCAGCAACGGCGCCCTGGCCCTGCTGCGCGACGCCGGGCTGCGGGAGCGGGTCGCGGCGGACCCGGGCGTCGCGGCCGGGTTCGTCGAGGAGGTGCTGCGGCTCGACCCGCCCGTGCAGATGACCGTCCGGCACGCCTCCCGCGACGTCGAGGTGCCCGGCGGGTCGGTGCGGGAGGGCGCCTCGGTCGTGCTGCTCCTGGCCGCCGCCGGTCGGGACGCCGCGCAGTACCCCGACCCGCTGACGCTCGACCCCGCCCGGACCGCGCCGCACCTGTCGCTCAGCGCCGGGCCGCACTACTGCCTGGGCGCACCCCTCGCCCGGCTCGAGGCCCGGGTCGTCCTGGCCGACCTCGCCCGGCGCCTGGTCGACCCGCGCCTGGAGGAGCTGACCTACCGGGAGAACCGGGTGCTCCGCGGTCCCGCGACCCTGGTGATCAGCGACGCAGGAACTCGCCGACCACCTCGTTGAGCCACCGCGCGTCCTCCGGGGAGGCTCCGGCCCCGGCCGGGTGACCCCACAGCGACGGCACCGGGCGGAGGTCGACGTCGGGGAGGAACTGCGCCTCGTACCGGGCGTCCTCGACCGGGAAGTAGAGGTCGGTCTCCCCCGGCAGGTACAGCACCGGGCAGCGGACGGACCCGAGGGCGGTCTCCAGCCCGACGTCGCGGCCGACGTCGTGCTCCTGCCAGGTGCGGACCTGGCAGACCTGGTCGTTCGCGTCGAGGCCGGTGAAGTGCCCGACGATGCCCTCGAGCACCTCCTGCACGCTGGTCGCCCCCGTCGTGCGCCAGAGCTCCTCGCGCCACCACTGCTGGCTGTAGAGCCAGCCCGCCCAGACCGTGCCGTACGCCCGGAGGCCGACCAGCGGAGGGGCGTCGTACTCGCCGTCGGCGAACGCCGGGTCGGCCCGGAGCGCGGCCAGCTGGCCCTCGAGGCGCACCCGGCCGTGCCCGTACGTCTTGGCCGTCCCCGCCGTCGCGACCACCCGGCCGACGACGTCGGGGTGGGACACCGCCCACTGGAACGCCTGCTGCGCGCCCATCGAGAACCCGACCACGGCGTGCAGCCGCTCGACGCCGAGCTCCTGCAGCAGCCGGTGCTGCGCCGCGACGTCGTCCCGCACCGTGATCGCGGGGAAGCGCGGTCCGTCCAGCGGCGGCGGCTGGTTGCTCGGCGAGGAGGAGCGGCCGTTGCCGAACAGCTCCGTGGCGATGCAGAAGTGCTCGGCCGGGTCGACGGCGAGACCGGGCCCGACCAGCCAGTCGTAGCCGGTCGCGTCGGCCATGTAGTGCGACGGCAGGAGCACGGCGGGCGCGTCCGGGTCGCCCTGCGTGGCGTACCGCAGCCGGGCGGGCAGCAGGGTGCCGCACTCGAGGGGCAGGTCGAGCTCGAACGTGTCCATGTCCCGAGTAGACCGCACCGATGAGTCCGGGGGCCCGAGCCCGTCTGCCACCCTGACCGCACCCGCCGCACGAGGAGCCCCCGATGCCCCGCACCACCACCGCCCACCTGTTCTGCTCGGCGAACGGCGTCGTCGAGTCGCCGAACCTGTTCCAGTTCGACGCCTTCGGACCGCAGGAGGGCGAGCTCATGGGCAAGGCCCTCGCCGGCGTCACCGACGTCGTGATCGGCCGCGCCCTGTGGCAGGAGTGGAAGGGCTACTGGCAGAGCCCCGGGGCCGACGACCCCTTCGGCGGGTTCATCAACCCTGTCCGCAAGCACGTCGTGAGCAGCACCCTGTCCGGCGACCTCGACTGGAACAGCACGCTCGTCCCCGGCGACGCCGCCTCCTACGTCGAGAAGCTCAAGCAGGACGGCGAGGGCCGCATCAGCGTCGTGGGCGGCATCGAGACGGTCCGCTCGCTGTTCCTCGCCGGCGCCGTCGACGCCCTGACCCTGACGATGCACCCGGCGGTGACCCCGGAGGGCCGGCGGCTGTTCGACGAGAGCGTCCCGCTGACCCGGCTGCGGCTGGTCGACAGCGTCGTCACCGACGCCGGCAACGCCGTGCTGACCTACGCGCTGCGGGAGTCCCCGGCGGTGGACGGGCAGGGCTGAGGCTGGCCCAGCCGGTCGCGCAGGCGCTGCTCGACGTCGTCGCTGATGACGTGCTCCCAGTCGCACGCCTGCACGTGCGCCTCCTCGGGGGTCAGCCCCGCGAGCGTCGTGAGCATCAGCTCGGCGAGCTCGTGCTTGCGCAGGACGGCCTCCGCGACCTCGCGGCCGCCCGGCGTGAGCACGAGCACGCGGTCGGGCTCGCGGAGCTCGACCAGACCCTCGCGGCCGAGCCGCTCGACGGTCTGGCTGACGGCGGGGGCGGTGTGGTGCAGGCGCTCGCGCAGGCGGGCCCGCATCGGCGGCACGCCCGCCCGTTCCAGCTCGAGGACGGTGCGCAGGTACATCTGCGTCGTCTCGCTGGTCCCCCCGACGGCTGCCACCCGCGCAGCCTACGGCCGGTAGACCACCAGCGACCGCGCCGCGGCCCGCAGCAGCAGGTGCCCCGGCCCGTCCTCGACCTCGCCGTCGCGGGCCAGCCGGAGGCCCCCCTGCCGCGACGTGACGGGCAGCCGTCCGACGATGCGCTCCTCGTACACCTGCGACCGGCCCAGCCGGCCCGTCAGCAGGGCGAGCGCGAGCCGGGTGCGGCCGAACCGGCTGGTCGCGTCGACGAGGCGGACGTCGATGCAGCCGTCGTCCATGCGCTCGCGCCAGGACGGCGCGAAGCCGGCAGGGTGGTACTGCCCGTTGCCCGCGAACAGCGTCCACAGGTCGCGCCGCTCGCCGTCGACGTCGACCGCGACGCACTCCGCGGTCCGCAGCACCCGCACCGTCGCCAGCGCCATGGCCGGCCACTTGCCGATCCGGCCCTCGTGCTTCTCCCGCTCCCTGACGAGGTCGGGGTAGACGCCGAGCGCGAACGTGTTGAGGAAGTACAGGCCCTCGCCGTCGGCCGAGGCCGACCCGACCGCGACCCCGACCGCCGAGCCCTGCTGCACGGCGTCGACGACGTCGTGGACGTCCGCGATCCCGAGCTCGCCGGCGAAGTGGTCGAGCGTCCCGCCGGGGACCACCGCCAGGGGCAGGCCGGCCTCGAGGGCGATCCCGGCGGCGGCGTTCACCGTGCCGTCGCCGCCCATGACCGCCAGCACCGTGCACCGGGCGGCGGCGTCGCGCAGGGCCTGCCCGACGTCGTCCTGCGCCCGGACCACCTCCGCCTCCGGGAGCCGCTCGGAGAGGACCCGCTCGACGTCGTCGGCCCCGGCCGCCGACCCGGCGTGCATGTTGATGACCAGGACGAGGCCGGCGCCGTCGGGCAGGGCCGGGGCGTCCACGGCCGTGCGACCGGCGGCGGGGAGTCCGGGGCGGGCCGGCCAGACCCGCTTCACGGCGAGGGCGCACAGCGCGCCGAGGGCCACCCCGGCCGCGACGTCGCCCGGGTAGTGGACGCCGGTGTGCACCCGGCCGTAGGCGACCCCCGCGGCCAGCACCCCGACCGGCCCGGCGAGCAGCGGGGACTCCAGGGCGACGCCCGCGGCGAAGGCGGCGGCCGACGCGCTGTGCCCGCTCGGGAAGCTCGACGTCTCCGGCTGCCGGAACAGCTGGCGCGGCACCGGGACGCTGTGCAGCTGCGGGCGGGTCCGGCGGGCGGCGTGCTTGGCCGGGACGTTCGCGACGCTGCTCGCCACCGCGAGCGACACGAGGCCGCGCACGGCCGCGCGGCGCTGCCCCGACACCGCGAGGACGCCGGCGACCGCCGCCCACAGCAGCCCGTGGTCGGCGCTGGAGGTCAGGCGGGGCAGGACGCGGTCGAGCAGCGGGGTGTCGGCGCGGGCGGCGCGGCGGAACAGCCGCTCGTCGAGGGCGGCCAGGCGCTGCAGCGGGGTGTCCACGCGGCCACCCTCCCGCACGCCGCGAGGTCTCCCCGCACCGGTGGGTCGTGGTGCCCTGCGCGCCGGCCCGGGCCCGTGCGCGAGGATGGCGCGTGCCGCTCTCCTCCCCGTACACCGACGTCGCCGCCGCCACCAAGGGCTTCCTGCCCGTCGACGAGGGCGACGCCCTCCACGACGCCGCCCTCGCCTCCCCCGCCGGGACCTGGCTGGAGGTGGGGACCTACTGCGGGAAGTCGACCGTGCACCTCGGCGCCGCCGCGCGGCAGGTCGGCTCGCAGCTGGTCACCCTCGACCACCACCGCGGCTCCGAGGAGAACCAGCCCGGGTGGGAGTGGCACGACGCCTCCCTCGTGGACCCGCACACCGGCCGCCTCGAGACGCTGCCGTCGCTGCGGCACGCCCTCTGGGACGCCGGGCTCGACGACGTCGTGAGCGTCCTGGCGGCCACCACCCAGCAGGTCGCCGCCTGGTGGTCGACGCCCCTGACCTTCCTGTTCCTCGACGGCAACCACACCGAGGAGGTCGCGCAGCACGACCACGCCGCCTTCAGCCGCCACCTCGTCCCCGGAGGGACCCTGGTGATCCACGACGTGTTCGAGCGCCCCGAGGACGGTGGCCGACCGCCGTACAACGTCTGGTGCCGGGCGGTCGAGGAGGGCTTCACGCCCGTCAGCACGACCGGCAGCCTGCGGGTGCTGCGAGCGCCGTGACCCCGCGGGAGCTCGCCCCCGAGGAGGTCGCCCTCGTCGGGCCGCTGGCCGGCCGCGCCTTCGACGACCTCACCGTCCGCGAGGGCGGCACGCCGCGGCCCCGCTCGGCGGCCCGCGACGCCCACGACGGCGCCCAGCACGCGCACCTGGCGGCGACCGGCCGGGCCCTGGGGACCTTCGACGGCGACCGGTTGCTCGGCGCCGCCCTGAGCGTCGTCCGCGGGGACCTGCTCGTCCTCGCCCTGCTCGTGGTGGAGCCCGACGCGCAGAGCAGCGGTGTCGGCGGCGCCCTGCTCCGCGCCGCGCTGCGGGGCGCCCCCGCCCGCCTCCTGCTCCACGCCTCGCCCGACGCCCGGGCCGTGCGCGCCTACTCCCGGGCCGGCTTCCGGCTGCTCCCCGCCCTCGAGGCCACCGGCACGGTCACGGCATCGACCGGTCCTGCCGTCGTGGAGGCGCCGGACGACCTCCCAGCCCTGGTCCCCTTCGCCGTCGACCTGCCGCACCTGCGCGCCTCGGGTGGCGCGGTCCTGACCCTCGCGGACGGGCGCCCCGGCGTCGCGGTCCTGCACCGGGTGCCGGGACGGGGCAGCGGCATCGACGTCCTGGCTGCCGTCGACGAGGCCACCGGCGCCGACCTGCTGCGCGGTGCGCTCGCCCTGGTCGAGGGGCCGGTCGAGGTCGGGCCGCTGGCGCCGCAGCAGCACTGGGCCGTCCCCGTGCTGCTCGACGCCGGCCTCGCCGTCCAGCCCTGCGGACCGGTCGGGGTCGCCGGGGTGCCCGACCCGCTCGCGGGGACGTGCCCGGTCGGGGCGGTGTTCGTGTGACCCCCGCCGACCGCGTGGTGGACGCGCTGCTGTCCGGCGACGTCGCCGCGCTGCGGGACCTGCGGGACTCGGAGGTGGGCGACGTCGCCCGGGCCGGCCTCGCGCGGCTGGCCCCGGACGACCTCCCCGACGACGCCGTCGTGCTGCTCCGCGCGGTCAGCGGCCACCCGGGGCTGTCCCGGGCCGAGCTGGCCGGCCTGGTGGGGGACGCCGTCGGCGCTGCGGACCTGCTGCTGGAGCGCGGCCTCGTGACCTCGCGGCGCTTCGACCGGACCGACTGCTGGAGCCGGACCGCGGAGGGCGCCGCCCTGCTGAGGTCGCTCTAGACGGCGCAGACCGCGGCGTCGCAGGAGGTCAGCAGGACGCCGGTCGGGAGGTCGTCGCCGCGGAACAGCCGCAGGCTCGGCCCGCCCGCCAGGGCGTCGGCCGCGAGCACCATCGCGGCGGACGTCCAGCTCGACCGCTCCCCCGGCCAGCGCACGCCCTCGTCGAAGACCAGGCCGGTCCAGTACGAGCCGTCGTCCTCGCGCAGGTGCTGCACGTCGGTGAGCAGCCGGCGGGCCCGGGCGTCGTCGCCGAGGCAGAGCAGCGACAGGGCGAGCTCGGCGGTCTCGGCGCCGGTGACCCAGGGGCGGTCGCTGACGCAGCGGCACCCGACGTCGGCGACGACGAACTCGTCCCAGCGGGACGCGACCAGGTCGAGGCCGGCCTGGTCGCGGACGCAGCCGCCGAGCACCGGGTAGTACCAGTCCATCGAGAAGCGGCTCTTGTCGAGGAAGACCTCGGGGTGGTGCTGCACGGCGTGCTGGAGCTGCCCGGCGGCGAGCTCCCACTCGGGCTGCGGCTCCCCGACCAGCTCCGCGAGCGCGATCCCGGCCCGGAGCGACTGGTACATCGAGCTCGACCCCGTGAGCAGGCACTCACGGCGGACGACGCCGTCCTCCCGGGCCCACCAGACCGCGCCGCTCGGGCTCTGCATCCCGACGACGTGGTCGAGCGCCCGGCGGACCGTCGGCCAGAGCTCGCGGACGAAGGGGCGGTCGCCGGTGAGGTCCCACCACTGCCAGACACCGACGGCGACGTAGGCGACCTGGTTGGTGTCGACCATGGCGTCCAGGACGGTGGTCTGGTCGTAGGAGGTCGCCCAGGTGCCGTCGGGGGCCTGGGTGTCCTGGAGCCACCGGTAGGCGGCCCGCGCCTGCTCGGTCCGGCCGCCGAGCAGCAGCGCCATGGCGCACTCGACGTGGTCCCAGGGGTCGGTGTGGCCGTCGGGCCAGGGCAGCGAGCCGCACGGCTGCTGCGCGGCCGCGATGGCGGCGACGGTCTGGTCGAGCTGCTCGGCGGTCAGCAGCCCCGGGAGGTCACGCAGCGGCACGGAGCGCTGCCGGCTTGCGGAGGTACACGACCAGGCTCTTGCCGATGAGCGGGTCGAGCGCCTTCTCGGTCCAGCGGGTCAGCTTCGGGGCCTTCATCATGTCCCAGACGAGGAGCCGGTGGTACGCCTTGACCAGCGGGTTGTCGCCGTCCGTCACGCCGACGGCGCACTTGAGCCACCAGTAGGGGCTGTGCAGCGCGTGGGTGTGGTGGCCACCGACGGGCTCCAGGCCGGCCGCCTCGAGGCGCCGGGTCAGCTCGGTGCCGCGGTAGATGCGGACGTGCCCGCCCTCGGCCTCGTGGTAGGCGCTGGACAAGGCCCAGCACAGCAGCTCCGGCCCCCAGCGGGGCACGGTCACGGCCATCAGGCCGCCCGGCTTGAGCACCCGGGTGAGCTCGCGCATCGCCCGGCTGTCCTCGTGCAGGTGCTCCAGGACCTCGGAGCAGACGACGAAGTCGAAGGTGTCGTCCGGGAAGGGCAGGTCGTACGCCGTCCCGCGCACCGCCGAGGCCGTCGCCCCCTCGGGCGCCTCGCCCTCGGTGTCCATCGCCGCGAACATCGCGGCGACGTCCTTGAGCTCGGCGGCGTCCATGTCGAGCGCCGTGACGTGCGCGCCGCGGCGGTAGAGGGCGAAGGCGTGCCGCCCGCCGCCGCAGCCCATGTCGAGCACGCGGTCGCCGGGACCGACGGGGAACTGGTCGAAGTCGACGGTGAGCACTAGGCCTTCTCTCCTGCGGTCTGGCTGAGGTACGCCCGGTACCAGGCGACGGTCTTCTCGGCGACGGAGCGCCAGCTGTAGAGGCGCTCGACCCGGGCGCGGCCGGCGGCGCCGAGGCGGGCGGCGAGGGCGTCGTCGTCGAGGACCCGGCCCATCGCGGCGGCGAGGGCCTCGGGGTCGCCCGGCGGGACGTGCAGGGCGGCCTCGCCGTCGGGGCCGACGACCTCGGGGAGCGCGCCCGCGGTGGTGGCGACGAGCGGCGTGCCGCAGCTCATGATCTCGACCGCGGGGAGGCTGAAGCCCTCGTAGAGGCTCGGGACGACGCCGAGCTGCGCGGTCGCGAACACCTCGACCAGCTCGGCCTCGCTGATGCCGGTGACGAAGCGGACGCAGTCGCGGACGCCGAGGCGGTCGAGCGCCTGGTCGACGTACCCGCCCTCCTTGGCCCGCCCGACGACGACGAGCTCGACGTCGCGCTCGGTCCGGAGCTTCGCCACGGCCTCGAGCAGCGGGACGAGGCCCTTCAGCGGGACGTCGGCGCTGGCCGTCGCCACGATGCGGCCCCGGACCCGCGGGCTCTCCGAGGGGACGAACACGTCGGTCTCGACGCCCACGGGGACGACGGTCAGGCGGGCGGGGTCGACCCGGAAGTCGCGGACGACGTCGTCGTAGGAGTTCTGGCTGACCGTCAGCAGCGCCGGCAGACGGCGGACGACGTGGCCCTGCATGCGCAGGAACGAGTACCAGCGGTGCGTGCTCAGGGTCTTGCGGAGGCCGACCGTGCGGGCCGCGACGAGGTCGAGGGCGCGGTCGACGGTGATCGGGTGGTGGACGTTCGCGACCACCGGGAAGCCCTCGGCCTGCAGCGCGAGCATCCCGTAGCCCAGCGTCTGGTTGTCGTGGACGACGTCGAACTCGCCCTTGCGCGCCCGCAGGAGCTGCCAGGCGCGGATCGAGAAGGTGAGCGGCTCGGGGAACGCGGCCGTGCACATGAGCAGGAACTCGAGGACGTCCGTGGCGCTGCGGAACTCGCGCAGGCGCGGCACCCGGAACGGGTCGGGCTCGCGGTAGAGGTCGAGGTTCGGGACCTCGGTCAGCGTCGGGCCCGCGTCCAGCTCGGGGTACGGCGGGCCGCTGACCACCTCGACGCTGTGGCCGAGCCGGACCAGCTCGCGGGACAGGTGCCGGACGTAGACGCCCTGACCGCCGCAGTGCGGCTTGCTGCGGTAGGACAGCAGGGCGATGCGGAGCGGCCGTCCGCCGTCAGCAGCCGCGCCGGCCGTCGTGCCTGTCGTGCCTGTCGCGCCTGTCGTGCCTGCTGTCGTGCCGTTCGTGCCGGCCGACGTGCCTGTCGACGTCCCGAGAGGACTCACAGCAACCTCCCGCGGTCGTGATCCGAAGGCCCGATGCTACCGGCGGTAACACCGGCCGCCCGACCCGCTACTTCACGCCCGCGGCGTCCATCCCGCGGAGCTCCTTCTTCAGCTCGTTGACCTCGTCGCGCAGCCGGGCCGCGAGCTCGAAGGACAGGTCGCGCGCCGCCTCGTGCATCTGGTCGGACAGCTGCTGGATGAGCTGGGCGAGCTCCGCCCGCGGCATCCCGGCGAGCTCCTTCGCGTGCTTCCCGACCGCCTTCGAGCCCCCCGGGGTCGACATCCCCGGCACGGGCGCCTTCCCGCGGCTCTGCTGCCGGCCCGCTCCCCCGGTGAGCTCGCCGTCGGCGCCCTCGCGGACGAGGTCGTCGAGGATGTCGGCGACCCGCTTGCGCAGGGGCTGCGGATCGACGCCGCGCTCCTTGTTGTAGGCGACCTGCTTCTCCCGGCGCCGGGAGGTCTCGTCGATCGCCTTGGCCATGCTGGGCGTGATGGTGTCGGCGTACATGTGGACCTGGCCGTTGACGTTGCGGGCGGCCCGGCCGATGGTCTGGATGAGCGAGCGCCCGGAGCGCAGGAAGCCCTCCTTGTCGGCGTCGAGGATCGACACGAGCGACACCTCGGGCAGGTCGAGGCCCTCGCGCAGCAGGTTGATGCCGACCAGCACGTCGAACACGCCCTGGCGCAGCTCCTTGAGGAGCTCGATGCGGCGGATCGTGTCGACCTCGGAGTGGAGGTAGCGGACCTTGATCCCGAGCTCGAGCAGGTAGTCGGTGAGGTCCTCGCTCATCTTCTTGGTGAGCGTGGTGACCAGGACGCGCTCGTCCTTGTCGGTGCGGAGCTTGATCTCGTGGACGAGGTCGTCGATCTGTCCCTTGGTCGGCTTGACGACGATCTCGGGGTCGACCAGGCCGGTGGGCCGGATGACCTGCTCCACGACGTCGTCGCGGACCCGGGACATCTCGTAGTCGCCCGGGGTCGCCGACAGGTGCACCGTCTGTCCGACCCGCTCGAGGAACTCCTCCCACTTGAGCGGCCGGTTGTCCATGGCGCTCGGCAGGCGGAAGCCGTGGTCGACCAGCGTGCTCTTGCGGCTGCGGTCGCCCTCGTACATCGCCCCGATCTGCGGGACGGTCACGTGCGACTCGTCCAGGACCAGCAGGAAGTCGTCCGGGAAGTAGTCCAGCAGCGTGTGGGGCGCCGTCCCCGGGCTGCGCCCGTCGATGTGGCGGCTGTAGTTCTCGATGCCGTTGCAGAAGCCGACCTGGCGCATCATCTCGAGGTCGTAGGTGGTGCGCATGCGCAGCCGCTGGGCCTCCAGCAGCTTGCCCTGGGCCTCCATCTCGGCCAGCCGGTCGGCCAGCTCGAGCTCGATGCCCCTGGTCGCCCGCTCCATCCGCTCTGGCCCGGCGACGTAGTGGGTGGCCGGGAAGACGAAGACCTCCTCGTGCTCCTCGACGATCTCGCCGGTGAGCGGGTGGAGCGTCATGACGCGCTCGATCTCGTCGCCGAACATCTCGACCCGGACCGCCAGCTCCTCGTACACCGGGAAGACCTCGACCGTGTCCCCGCGGACCCGGAACGTCCCGCGGGTGAAGGCGAGGTCGTTGCGGGTGTACTGCACGTCGACGAACCGGCGCAGGAGCTTGTCGCGCTCGATGCTGTCGCCGACCCGCAGCCGGACCATGCGGTCGACGTACTCCTGCGGCGTCCCGAGGCCGTAGATGCAGGACACGGAGGCGACCACGATGACGTCGCGCCGGGTCAGCAGGCTCATCGTGGCGCTGTGCCGGAGGCGCTCGACCTCCTCGTTCACGCTCGAGTCCTTCTCGATGTACGTGTCCGTCTGAGGCACGTAGGCCTCGGGCTGGTAGTAGTCGTAGTAGCTGACGAAGTACTCGACGGCGTTGTGCGGCAGCAGCTCGCGGAACTCGTTGGCGAGCTGGGCGGCCAGCGTCTTGTTCGGGGCCATGACGAGCGTCGGCCGCTGGACCTTCTCGACCAGCCAGGCCGTGGTCGCGGACTTGCCGGTGCCGGTGGCGCCCAGCAGCACGGTGTCGGGCCGGCCCTCGGCGAGGCGGCGCTCGAGCTCGAGGATGGCCGTGGGCTGGTCACCCGCGGGCTGGTAGTCCGAGACGACCTTGAAGGGACGCTGGGTCCGGGCGAGGTCGGTGGCGAGACGGGGCACCGTCGGCCGCGCCGAGCGCTGCGGCAGGGCCGGCCTGGAGGAGGGCTCGCGCGCGGTCGTGGTCACCCCTCGACGGTACGTCCGCCCTCCGACATCCGGCGTCGGTCGTCGCCCCGGCACGGGCCGGGTGAGGTGGCGCCCCGGCCGCGTCAGCCCACCAGGCGCTCCCACAGGGCCCTGACCTGCTGCTCCAGCTCGGTCCGGGTCCCGTCGTTGTGCAGGACGACGGTGGCGGCGGCGAGCCGGTCCTCGCGGGTGGCCTGCCGGGCGATGCGGGCCCGGGCGTCGGCCTCGTCGGTCCCCCGGACCTGGACCAGCCGGTGCAGCTGCACCTCGGGCGAGACGTCGACGACCACGACCTCCTCGTAGCCGCCCTGCAGGCCGTTCTCGACCAGGAGCGGCACGTCGTGCACGAGCAGCGGGGCGCCACCGGCCGCCGCGGCGGCGAAGCGCTCGAGGGTGAGCGCGCCGATGCGGGGGTGCAGCAGACCGTTGAGGCGCTGCAGGGCCTCGGGGTCCGGGAAGACCCGGGCGCCGAGGGCCTCCCGGTCCAGGCTGCCGTCCGCCCGCAGGACCTCCGGGCCGAACTCCTCGACGACGGCGGCCAGGCCCTCGCTGCCCGGCTCCACGACCTCGCGGGCGAGCAGGTCCGCGTCGACGACGACCGCCCCGTACGAGGCCAGGAGGCGGCTGACCGTCGACTTGCCCGAGCCGATGCCACCCGTCAGCCCGATCGTCTTCACGGCCCGACCGTAGCGGGGGGCTGGTGCCCGGGCCATCGCGGCAGGTCCGGACCCCACCGGTCGATCAGGCAGAGCTGTCCGCGCCCGGCCTACGGCCCGTCATGCCGCGCCACGCCCCTGGTGGAGTCCGGACCTGCCGAGGGCGGCCGCGATCTCGGCGACGACGCGCTCCGGCTCGTGGACCACCTCCGCCCACGTGTAGCGGAGCACCCGGTACCCGAGCGCCGCGAGGCTGTTGTCCACCCGGCGGTCCCGCGCCGGCTCGTCGTGCCAGGCCGCCCCGTCGGTCTCCACGACGAGCCGCTCCTGCGACCAGCAGAAGTCCGCGCGGAGCACGTGCCCGGAGCGGACGTCCCGCAGCGGGCGCTGTGTCTCGAACCCGACCAGTCCGGCCAGCAGCAGGTGGACCCGCAGCACCGACTCGAGCACCGATCCGCTCGCCGGGTCGGCCAGGGTCAGCACCCGCCGCAGGCGGGAGGCACCGGGGGCACCAGGTCGCCGGGCCGCTGCACGCCACAGCTGCTCCAGGTCCACGTCGCCGCTCCTGAGCGCACTGTCCGCCAGGACCACGGCCTGCAGCAGCGACAGGCGGCCCCCCGCCTGCAGGACGAGCTGCTCGGCCGCCTGGACAGGGAGGGCGGCGGTCCCGGGCAGCACCACGAGGTCCTGCCGCCGGAGGTCGCGCACCTGTGACGCCGCCGGACCCCGACCGGCTGCCCGGCGACTGCCGTGCGCGACGGCCACCTCGTGTCGCACGGGCTCGTGCAGCAGTCCCCAGCCGCGCAGGACGGCTGCTGTGCGACCCACCGCGACCGCACCGGGGCGGCTGAGCAACAGGGCACGCACCCGGAGGACGGCGTCCGGGTCGGCGCCCGCGCCCGTGACCTGGTGCCGAGGCGCGGCCGGCAGAGGCGAGCGCGCGAGGACGCCGCGCCCGACCCGGACGAGCCTGCCCGAGCCGGTCGCCCGGCTCAGCGACGACGGCGAGGCGCCGGCGGTCAGGAGCTCCCGCACCGGCGCCAGGCCCTGGTGCCGCCGACCGACCTGCTCCACCGCACCGAGGACGTCCACGGGGCGGACCGTCCCGCGAGCAGGAGGTCCCGACCAGGGCTGCGCGGCCGCCTGTGGAGGGAGGGGCGACCGGGGAGGCCGGCTCGAGCGGGAGGTCCGGACTCCAGAGGGTGCCCGGGCAGACCGGCCTCGAGCCTGGGCGCCACCCGGTCGGGCTGCCATGAGGGGACGGTGGAGTCCGCTGCTGCCGCGCCGGGTCCGCCGTGGCCACCGATCCGAGTGCTCGCGTCCGGGAGTGCCCTCCGGGGACGCAGCAGGTCCGGACTCCACCCGGGCCGGCCTGGGGCCGCCAGGGACTCCCACGCGGTGCACACGCCCCAGGTGGAGTCCCGTCCTGCCGGTCCAGCCGGGGAACCCGGACTGGGGAGCCGGAGGCCCGGACGCGCCGGAGCCCGGCACCACGAGGGTGCCGGGCTCCGGGTCGTGCAGGGGTGCGGGTGCTACGCGCCGCCGCCCGAGAGCTTCTCGCGCAGGGCCTGCAGGGCCTCGTCGGAGGCGAGGGTGCCACCGCTGGCCGCGGGGGCGGCCGGACGGGCCGGGGCGTCGGGGGCGTCCTCGGGGATGTCGCCCGCCTCGCCCTCGAGGCCGGTGGCGGAGGTGTACGAGGTCGGCAGAGCCGCCTCGGCGTCCGCCGCCGCCATGCGCTTGATCTGCTCCTGGTGGGCCTCGAAGCGCTTCTGCGCATCGGCGTACTGCTTCTCCCACAGGTCGCGCGCGGCCTCGAAGCCGGGCAGCCACTCGCCCGTGTCAGGGTCGAAGCCGTCCGGGTAGATGTACTGGCCGGCCTCGTCGTACTGGGCCGCCATGCCGTACTGGGCCGGGTCGAAGTGCGCCTCGCCGGTGCCGCCGCCCTCGTTGGCCTGCTTCAGCGACAGGCTGATGCGACGGCGCTCGAGGTCGATGTCGATGACCTTGACGAGGAGCTCGTCGCCGACGTTGACGACCTGCTCCGGGATCTCGACGTGGCGCTCGGCCAGCTCGGAGATGTGGACCAGGCCCTCGATGCCCTCGTCGACGCGCACGAAGGCACCGAACGGGACGAGCTTGGTGACCTTGCCGGGCACGACCTGGGCGATCTGGTGCGTCCGGGCGAACTGCTGCCAGGGGTCCTCCTGCGTCGCCTTGAGCGACAGGGAGACGCGCTCGCGGTCGAGGTCGACGTCGAGGACCTCGACGGTGACCTCCTGGCCGACCTCGACGACCTCGGACGGGTGGTCGATGTGCTTCCAGGACAGCTCGGAGACGTGGACGAGGCCGTCGACGCCGCCGAGGTCCACGAAGGCACCGAAGTTGACGATCGAGGAGACGACGCCGGACCGGACCTGCGACTTCTGCAGGGTCGCGAGGAACGTGGAGCGGACCTCGGACTGGGTCTGCTCGAGCCACTGGCGGCGGGACAGGACGACGTTGTTGCGGTTCTTGTCCAGCTCGATGATCTTCGCCTCGAGCTCCTTGCCGACGTACGGCTGGAGGTCGCGGACGCGGCGCATCTCGACCAGCGAGGCCGGGAGGAAGCCGCGGAGGCCGATGTCGAGGATGAGACCACCCTTGACGACCTCGATCACGGTGCCCGTGACGATGCCGTCCTCCTCCTTGATCTTCTCGATCGTGCC
The DNA here is from genome assembly GCA_963761655.1 of uncultured Actinomycetota bacterium. GTDB lineage: Bacteria > Actinomycetota > Actinomycetes > Mycobacteriales > SCTD01 > RYN-122. The sequence continues at coordinate 687,179 of CAVXHI010000008.1, read as the reverse complement.
CCAGGCGCGCTCGTACTGCGCACGCTTCTTGGACAGGATCAGGCGACCCTCCTTGTCCTCCTTCTGGAGGACGAGGGCCTCGACGACGTCGCCGACCTTGACGACCTCGTTCGGGTCGACGTCGTGCTTGATGCTCAGCTCGCGCGAGGGGATGACGCCCTCGGTCTTGTAGCCGATGTCGAGCAGGACCTCGTCGCGGTCGACCTTGACGATCGTGCCTTCGACGATGTCGCCGTCGTTGAAGTACTTGATCGTGGCGTCGATCGCGGCGAGGAAGTCCTCCATCGACCCGATGTCGTTGATCGCGACCTGGGGTGCGTTGGAGTGGGGGAGGGTGCTCGTCAAGGGAGAGGCTCCGGCTGCGGTGGGATCAGGACCGTCCCCCGACGGGACGGTCTCCAGGAGCGCAGCGGGCGAGGGCGTCGGCGAAGGAGAGACGGCACAGTTCCACGCCCGCGGCGCGTACCCCACAGACTAGACGCATGAGCGAGCAGGGGCCAGCGGCGGTGGTGCACCGCGAGGCCGACCCGCAGGAGAGCGCCCGGGCCAACCGGCAGTGGTGGGACGCCAGCGCCGGCGAGTACTACGAGGAGCACGGCGCCTTCCTCGGCGACGTCGACCTGCTCTGGTGCCCGGAGGGGCTGCGCGAGGCCGACGTCCACCTGCTCGGCGACGTCGAGGGCAGGGACGTGCTCGAGGTGGGCTGCGGCGCGGCCCAGGGCGGGCGGTTCCTCGCGGCCCTGGGCGCGCGGGTGACGGCGTTCGACGTGTCCCTGGGGATGCTGCAGAAGGCCCGCGAGCTGGACGCGCGGTCCGGGGTGGCGGTGCGGACCGTGCAGGCCGACGCGCAGCGGATGCCGTTCCGGGACGCGTCCTTCGACGTCGTGGCGAGCGCCTTCGGCGGGCTCCCCTTCGTCGCTGACAGCGCGGGCACCTGGCAGGAGGTGGCCCGGGTGCTGCGTCCTGGCGGGCGGGCCGTCTTCTCGACGACGCACCCCACCCGGTGGGCCTTCCCGGACGACCCGGGCCCCGCCGGTCTGACCGCGCAGCAGAGCTACTTCGACCGCACGCCCTACGTCGAGGTCGACGACGCCGGCGACGCCGTCTACGTCGAGCACCACCGCACCCTCGGCGACCGGGTCCGCGAGATCGTGGGGGCCGGCCTGGTCCTCACCGACCTGCTCGAGCCGGAGTGGCCCGAGGGGCACGCCCGCGAGTGGGGCCAGTGGAGCCCGCTGCGGGGCGCGCTGCTGCCGGGCACCGCGGTCTGGGTCACGCAGAAGCCCCCCGCCGCCTGAGGCGACGAGGGGCTCCCGGGAGCGCCTAGTAGACCGAGGTCGTGGGCTCTCCGCTCATGGCGGCGAGCTCGGCCTGCACGATCCGGTCGTGCTCGAGCGCCTCCTCGCGGGCCTTCTTCGCCGACCACGGGCCCTTGAGCAGGAACACCGCCGGCAGGAAGAGCAGCTGTCCGAGCAGGCAGATGAGGAACCAGCGCTGCCACTGCCGCGGCGAGTCCCGCTGGGCCTGCTGCACCTTCTCGCCCTCCGCGCTGAGCAGGGCGACGTCGGCCTTGACCGCCGGGTCCTGCAGCGCGGTCGCGACGTCGGCGCCGACGGTCTCGACGACCTCCTTCTGCACGTCGGCCGGGATCTCCGTGCCCTCGGGGTAGCGGGCCTGGATGTCGGCGAGGAACTCCTGGTTGGCCTGCACGGTCGGGAGGATGGCCTCCTGCCGCGCCGCGGCGGCCTGGACCTGCGCGCCGTTCTCGACGAGCGGGTTCACGCTGTCGATCACCTGCGGCAGCAGCAGGAAGCTCGCCGCGACGACGATGCGCAGCAGCAGCCCCCAGACGGCGAGGCCGTGGGCGATCAGGGCCGGGCTCTTCTGCTCGACGGTCTCGGTGAAGCTGGCCATCCAGGTGGAGAACGCCAGGGCACCGTAGATGCCGACGAAGGCCAGGACGATCGCCCACGCCCGGTACGACGTCGTCGTGTCCGGCGTGAAGCGGTAGAGGAAGAAGCTCGCGACGATCGAGCCGACGCCGCCGAAGAGCATGAAGGGCTTGCGCACCCGGAGCCGGTCCGAGAGCAGCCCCGCGATGATCAGCGTGATCGCGTTGAAGGCCCAGTAGTAGTTGAGCAGGCCGTTGGCCTGGTCTGCGGTGAAGCCCTGCACCGTCTGGAAGAAGATGGGGAAGAACGCGACGGCGGTGTAGTAGCCGAGCAGGAACAGCGAGATGGACAGCGCCGAGATGATGATCGGCAGGGTGAACACGCGGGCGAACGGGCGCTCGAGCTCGGCCTCGACGTCGATGCCGCGGGCCCGGGCCTCGATCAGCTCGCGGTCCTTGAGGCTGACCATGAGCTGGTCGCGGATGGCCGGGGCCAGCTCGCGCAGCGTGAAGAAGGCGAGGACGAAGACGACCAGGCCGACGATCCCGCAGATGACGAACTGGTCCTGCCAGCGCGGGTAGGTGTCGAGGGTGTTGCTCGAGACGCTGCTGACGACGAGGCTGCCGACCACCGGGCCGAGCGTCCAGAAGCCCATCGCCGACGCGCGGCCCAGCTGCGGGCTGAAGTCGCGGACCAGGGCCGGGGTCGCGACGAGGATGATCCCCTCGACGATCCCGAGCAGCGCGGTCAGGACGAAGAAGGTGCCCTTGCTGTCGGCGTTGGGGATGCCGAAGGCCGTGATGACGCCGGTGAGGGCCAGGCCGTAGGCGACCAGGTTCGCGCGGCCGAAGCGGTCCGCCAGGCCGGTCGCCGCCGAGGCCCCCGCGCCGAGGGCGTTCGCGACGACCAGGATGATGACGTAGTAGTTGAACGTCATGTCCAGGTCGCCCAGGAGCTGGGTCGCGACCGCGCCGCCGATGTAGTTCTCGTAGTACAGGATCACGGTCGCCAGGACGACGATGCCGAGCTGGAAGAAGCGGGGGCCGGTGTCCGGGTAGTGCTCGAGCTCGCGGCGGTAGAGCCTCTGCACGGGCGTGATCCGTGGGGCCCCGACGTGCAGCGCTGTGCTCATGTGTCTCCTCGACGCGGGGGGTGCAGGACGGGGGCTACGGGGCGCCGTAGACGGGGGCGGTGGACGTGCTGTCGGAGACGCGGTCGATCGAGCTGCTGCCGACGGCGGAGGCCAGTCCGATGCCCGTGGCGACGACCAGCAGGGCGGCGAGACCGGCGGCGAGTGCGGTGCCGCGCGCGTCCCGCGGGAGCGGCGTCTCCTCGATCTGCGTGCTCACAGGTGTCCTCCTCGCGGTGCGGGCCCGGGTGCGGACCCTGTGACCGGGACCATAGCCCCGCGGTCCGACAACCAGACACGAGGGACGAGCGGGCACGCCGCACTGCGGCCGGACCGTGACCTGGCCTCGTCCGGGACTGCCCCGGTACGTCCCTACCGGCGGCGGCGCAGCACCAGGACGAGGTTCCAGGCCGCGACCTCGCGCAGCCCCGGCACCTGCGCGACCCACCAGGCCCACCACGGGTGGTAGCGCGGCAGCAGGTGCACGACCTCGACGTCGGGGTGCCGCCTCGCCCAGCGGACCCCGCGGCCGGCCCACGCCGGGAACATGCTCGTGCCGTAGACGTTCTTCGGCGGCCTGCCGTGCCGTCGCGCGTACCGCCGGGCCGCGTACGTGCCGCCGACGTAGTGCCACGGCGACGTCTCGTGCCCCCCGTGCGGCGAGAGCCACAGCGTGTACGAGCAGAAGACCAGCCCGCCCGGGCGCACGACGCGCAGCATCTCGTCGAGCATCCGGTCCTGGTCGGGCACGTGCTCGAGGACGTTGCTGGAGTAGCAGACGTCGACCGCCCCGTCGCGGAACGGGAGCGCCAGGGCGGAGCCGAGGACGCTGCCGGGCCCGGGCACGGTGACGGCCGCGAGCTCCCCGAGGTCGGACTCCACCGACACGTACGCCGCCCCGGCCCGCCGGAACGCGTCGGCGAACCAGCCGGGACCGCCCCCGACGTCGAGGACGACGGCGCCCTCGAGGGCCGCGTACCCGAGGACCTGCTGGACGGAGTCCTCCGCGAGGGTGCGGTAGAAGCGGGCCGGGTCGGTCTGCTCGACCCGGAAGGCGGACAGCAGCGCGACCGAGCGGCGCAGGGTCCAGCGCGAGAGGTCCACGCAGGCACGCTAGGGCTCGGGTGCGGCGTCCCGTTCCTGCCCCTGCGCGGCGTCTACTGTGACGCCGTTCACGCTGCCGGGCCGTCCGGCGACCGACGAAGGGCTCCTGTGCACCGCTCCGCTCCCCCGGACCGCCCGCTGCGGGTCGCGCTGCTGAACTGGCGCGACAGCGGTCATCCCGAGGGCGGGGGCTCGGAGCTCTACGTCGAGCAGGTGGCCGCCGGGCTCGCCGCCCGCGGGCACGACGTCGTCCTGCTCACCGCCCGGTACCCGGGGTCCGCGCGCGGAGGAGCGGCGCGACGGCTACCGCGTGCTGCGGGCCGGGGGCCGCTCCGGCGTCTACCCGCGGGCCCTGCTGCGGCTGCTGTCCGGGCGCCTCGGGCGGTTCGACGTCGTCGTGGACGTGCAGAACGGGATGCCGTTCCTGTCGCGCCTGGCCACCCGGGTGCCGGTCGTCGTGCTCTGCCACCACGTGCACCGCGAGCAGTGGCCGATCGTGCTGGGGCCGGTGGCGGCCCGCGTCGGCTGGGCGGTCGAGTCGCGGCTCGCCCCCCGGCTGTACCGCGGCTGCCGCTACGTCACCGTGAGCGAGCAGAGCCGCGACGACCTCGTCGCGCTCGGCGTCCGGCGGGAGGACGTCGGCGTCGCGCACAACGGGACGCCGGCACCGCTGGCGGGGGCGACGCCGGTCGGCCACGCCCGAGGTGCTCGTCCTGGGCCGGCTGGTGCCGCACAAGCGGGTCGAGCACGCCGTCCGGGCCGTGGCCGCGCTGCGCCGCGAGCTGCCCGACCTCACGCTGACCGTCGTCGGGTCGGGCTGGTGGGAGGACGAGCTCCGCGCCGAGGTCGCCCGGCTCGGGATGCAGGACGCCGTCCGCCTGACCGGTCACGTCGACGAGGCCACCAAGCACGCGCTGCTGGGCCGGGCCTGGGTCTGCGCCACCCCGTCGGTCAAGGAGGGCTGGGGGCTGTGCGCCGTCGAGGCGGCCGCCCACGGCACCCCGACGGTGGCCTACCGCAGCGCGGGCGGCCTGGCCGAGTCGGTCCTCGACGGACGGACCGGCCTGCTCTGCGACGACGACGAGGCCGCCTTCACCGCCGCCCTGCGCCGCCTCCTGCTCGACGACGCCCTGCGGGCCCGGACCGGCGCCGCTGCGCGGGAGCACGCCGCGCGGTTCACCTGGGACGGCACGGTCGACGCCTTCGCCGCCGTGCTGGCGGAGGTCACGGGGACGGCGGCGCGCCCGGAGCTGGACCTCCCGCGGCCGCGCGAGGAGCAGCCGCTGCCCGCGCTCGTCGACTGAGCCCGACCCCGACGAGCAGGGCGAGCAGCGCGAGGACGTCTGCCGCCACCACCGGCCCGGCCGGCGGCCCCTCGGCCGGCAGGGCAGCCGGGCGCGGCAACCGCCAGAGCGTCAGGGAGGGGGCGTCGACCACCCGCTCGGCCCCCTCCAGGCGGTCGTCGGGGACCTCCGGGCCGCCGGCGTCGTGCTGCACGAGGACCCACCGGACGCCCGCCGCCCGGGCCGGCTCCACGAGGGGCCCCGCCCCGGTCGCGAGCGGCGCCAGCCGGGCCGCCAGCGGGTCCTCCCCCGGGACGACCCGGGTGCCGACCCGGAGGGCGTCGTCGGCGACGACCCGTCGGGCGAAGGCCTTCAAGGCGGGGTCGAGGACCGTGCGGCGCCCGTTCCACGCGGGAGCCCGGTAGGCCGACCACGGCAGGGACAGCAGCGCCCCGGGCTCGGAGTCTGCGGCGACCGCCGCGCGGGCGCGTCCCCAGGCGTCCGGGTACTGCGCGGTCCCGAGCGTGCCGTGCAGGCCGAGGGCGAGGCCGGGCAGCAGGGCCACCGGCACCAGGGCGGCCGCAGGGGCGAGGCGCCGGACGGGGGTGGGCAGCCGCGCGGTGAGGGCCTCGACGGCCAGGCCGAGGGCGGCGGCCTCGAGGACGGCCAGCGGGGCGAGGTGCCGGCTGCCGTCGCGCAGCAGGGCGGCGGCGGGGACGTGCAGGACGAGCTCGCGCAGGACGTCCCGCAACCCGGGCGTCGCCCCCGCGACGGCGACGACGACGGACAGCCCGGCCGCGACGACCAGCCCGCGGGCCGGCCCGGGGGACAGGGACGCGGCCCGTCCGCGCAGCAGCAGGACGACGCCGCCCGCGACGAGCAGCAGGACGAGGACGGTCCCGGGCACCAGCCCGGCGGCGTCCCGGCCCACGGGGACGGCCCGGGCGTTCCAGACCCCCCCGAGGCTCAGCACGCTGCCCAGCAGCCCCAGGGGGGTGTCGGCGCGGGCGGCGAAGGCGTCGAGGCCCGCCACCCCCGGTGGCAGCCCGCCGGGCCGGAGCAGGGCGGGCACCAGCCACGGCCCGTCCAGCACCAGCGCGAGGGCGGCCGCCGGGACCGCGACCCGCCAGGCCGGGAGCAGCACGCAGAGCAGGACGGCCAGCGCCACCAGCCCGCCCGTCGGGGTGACCGCGGACGCGGCGAGCGCGAGGGTCAGCGGCGCCCAGGCCCGCTTGCCCGCCCGGAGCCGGGCAGCCGCGACGACGACCCAGGGCAGGGCCGCGTACCCGACGAGCACCGCCCACTGGCCGAGGGCCAGGCGCTCGGCGACGTAGGGGTTCCAGGCGAGGAGCACCGCCGCCGTCGCCCGGGCCGTGGCCGTCCGGCCCTGCAGCAGCCGCGCCCCGCCCGCGGCCGCCGCCACGAGCACGGCCACCAGCAGCACCTTCTGGGCGACGTCGCCGGGCAGCAGCCGGGAGGCGAGCGCGGCCACGAGGTCGCTGGGCACCGCGCGGGGCACCGCGGAGGACAGCCCGAGCAGGCCGCGCGACAGCGGGGGCGACGGCAGGAACACCATGTCGAGCACGAGCACGTAGCCGCGCGATCCCAGCAGCGGCCCGAGGGCGAGGACGGCCAGCGCCAGTCCGACCACGGGTCCGAGGGCACGGCTCGACGTAGCGTCGTCGCGGTGCACCCGGCCGAGCCTGCCACGCAGCCGGCCCGCGCCGTCCAGCCCCGGTTCCCCGGGCTGGACGCCGTCCGGGCGCTCGGCGCCGCGTTCGTGGTCGCGACGCACGTCGCCTTCCGCACCGGCCGCAGCGACCACGGGCCGTTCGGCGGGACGCTCGCCCGGATGGACAGCGGCGTCGCCCTGTTCTTCGTCCTGTCGGGCTTCCTGCTGTTCCGCCCCTACGCCGTCGCGGCGCTGTCCGGTGTCCCGCGGCCGCGCACCGGCACGTACCTGCTGCGGCGGGCGGCCCGGATCCTGCCGGCGTACTGGCTGGCCGTGGCTCTCGGTCTGGCGCTGCTGCCCGAGAACGCGGGGCTGCGCGGGCCACGGACCTGGCTGCAGCACCTGACCCTCACCCAGGTCTACGGCCTCGGGCGGGAGCGGATCGGCCTGAGCCAGACGTGGAGCCTGTGCACGGAGGCGGCCTTCTACCTGCTGCTCCCCCTGCTGGCGGCCCTGGTCCTGCGCCGGAGGGGCGCGTGGCCGTGGGCGGTGCTGGCGGGCTGCCTGGTCGTGTCGGTGCTCTGGCAGCTCGCGCCGTACCGGGTGGGCCTGCTCGACAGCAGGAACGCCAACCAGTGGCTGCCCGGGTACCTCGACTGGTTCGCGGGCGGGATGGGGCTGGCCCTGGCCCAGGTGCTGCTGCAGCGGGGCGAGGCGCCGCCCCGGGCCCGGGCCCTGCAGGACCTCGCGCGGTCCCCGCTGACCTGCTGGGCGCTCGCCGCGGGGCTCTACGCGGTGGCGGTCTCCCCGGTGGCCGGCCCGACCGACCTCACCGGCGAGCTGTCCTCGCACTGGGACCTCGTGCTGAAGAACCTGCTGTACCTCGGTGTCGCGCTGCTGGTGGTCCTGCCGCTCGTCCTCGGGGAGCAGGACCGCGACCCGGTGCGGGCCGCCCTGGCCGGACCGGCAGCGCGCCGGCTCGGGGAGCTGTCCTACGGCGTGTTCCTGTGGCACCTGCTGGTGCTCGAGGCGGTCGCCCCGCTGTTCCAGGACCACCTGTTCGAGGGCTCGTGGGTCGGGATGTTCGCGGTCACCTGGCTGGTGAGCCTGGCCGCCGCGGCCGTGAGCTACCGGCTGGTGGAGGAGCCGGTCCTGCGCCGGGCCCGCAGGGTCGGCAGGAGCGACGCCGCGACGACGGCGAGGGCGGCCAGGCAGAGCAGCTGAGCCGCGGCGCCCCGGCCGGCGTAGTCCGGGTCGGTCCAGGGGTGCAGGGCGAGCAGCAGGCCGGCGGCGAGCAGGAGCGCAGGGGCGGCCGGGTCGCGCCACCGCGGCGGCACGAGGACGGCGAGGACCACGAGCCCGGCCGCGGGCAGCCCGCCGACGAGGACGAGCAGCCCGACGACGACGACGACGGCACCGGGCCGGACCCCGCCCTCGACGGGCGCAGGCGCGGGACGCCCGGGGCGCAGCGCCAGCACGAGCAGCAGCAGCACGGGCAGGACGCCCAGGGCGAGCGCGGCCCGGTAGAGCCGGTCGGGCCCGAACACCAGGTGGACCGTGCCGGCCGTCCCCGCGGGGACGACCCACCCCTGCTGCCACCCGTCGACGACGACGGCCCGCAGGCGTCGTCCCCCGAGGGTGGCCGTCCAGCCCGGGTTGGTGTTCTCGTGCACCTGCAGCAGGACCTCACCGGCACGTGCGGGCAGGGCGACGAGCCGGTCCGTGGCGTCCCACCGCGGGGTCCGGACCCCGGGCAGCGGCGCGACCGGACCCGGGGCTCCGGCGACGGGGGCTCCGCCGACCGGGGTGAGGACGACGCCGACGGCACGGGCGACGTCGGACCGGCTCGCGACCACCCGGGTGCCCTCCCCCACCCGCACCGGCCCGGGGTCGCAGGGCACCACCGGGAAGGGCTGCTCGAGCTCGAGGACCCGCCGCGGCACGACCGCCCGGGTCCGCACGACGGCGTCCCCGACCCGCAGCTCCGGCCCCTGGCCGCACGCCAGGGAGATCCGGGCGGGCGGGACGCGGGTCGGCAGCCCCTCGAGCTCGGACACCCCCACGGGCAGCAGCGACAGGAGGCCGGTCACGGGGTCGCGGCTGCGGGCGTACTCCTCCACGCCGAGGTGCACGGTGAGCCGGCGGGTCCGCAGCGGCTCCACCGTGAAGACGCCGCCGCTCCCGTCGGCGACGTGGGGCACGCCGTCGTCGCCCACGAGGGTCACCGCGGTGGGCGTCGACGCCGCGAGGGAGGGGTCCAGGACGGGCCTGACGGAGCGTGATCGTCTGCGGCGTCGGCCAGGTGAGCGTCAGGGAGGGGTCGTCGTCCCCGGGCGCCGCGCGCCACCCGGTCCCGGCCGCCCCGTCGAGCACGGTCCCGGGTCGTCCGCCGGGCGCGTCGACGGCGGAGCTGGACGACGTGACGCGGGCGCCGGTGCCGCGGTCGAGCAGGGCGGACAGGGCCGGGCCCGGCCGGGCGACCGCCGTCACCCCGACCGCGTCCTGCGAGGGCGTCCCCTGGTGCACGGTCCGGTCGAGCCGGACCGGCTCCTCGCTGCCGAGCGCGGACCCCTGCCGGCACCGGACCGCGTCGCCGTCCGGCACGCAGGCCGACCGTGCCCCGGGCGCCTCGGTCAGGACCACCGTCGGGCTGCCGGCGACGGCGGGGACGTCCAGGGTCCGGGTGACGTCGAGGCCCGGCAGGCGCACCTCGGCGACGGCCAGGGAGGCGTCCCCCCTGACCGTGACCCGCGAGGTCGTCCCGCGCAGCTCCCCCAGCCGGTCCGGCGCCGCGGTCCCGGCGTCGGTCTCGACCCGGGCCCGTCCGGACCCGGGCGCGAGCAGCACGGTCAGGCCCTCGACCGGCAGCGGCCGGTCCAGCAGCACCGCCCAGGACGACGTCCTGCCGGCGAAGGGGTCGGCCCGCCAGGCGGTGCGCCGGTCGCCGTCCAGGGCGGCGTAGGGCAGGTGCTCGGGACGGGCACCGCCGTACGCACCGGCGTCGGACGCGCTGGACGAGACGACGACGTCGCGGGCACCGACGTACCGGGCGACGGTCTGCCGGCCCGCGCTCCCGGGAGGCAGGTAGTCGGGCTGCGGCGCGTCCAGGCGCAGCGGCTCGGTGGCCGTCAGGGTCGCCGACGTCGCCTGCCGGCTGCGGCCCACGCTGACCTCGTGCCGCTTGAGCCCGTCCGCGACGACGGTGGCGCCCTCGGGCCCCAGCAGGGCCGGCCGCCCGCCGAGCACCCCGGCCAGGGGCAGCAGCGACTCCGGACCGCCTGCCACGCGCACGACGTCCTGCACCGGCGTCACCGTGAGGCGGGGCCGGGCGGGACCCACCGACCAGACCTCCATCGGGGCGTACGCGGGCACGCCCTCGTCGTCGAGGACGCCCTCGCTCGGCCCACCGAGGTCGGCGCCGAACGTCGTCACGCGCGCCAGGCCCGGGGAGCCCGCGAGGGCGGCGTGCACCAGCAGCGGGCTGCTGCTGTCGGCCTGGGCGACGTCGAGGTCGTTGCGGACGACGAGGCGGGTGACGCCGGCCCGGGCGAGGAACCCGGCCAGGAGCGGGCTCGGCACGCCGGCCGCCAGCTGCTCCTCGACGGCGTCGAGCACCCGGACGGTCCCGGCGGGCGTGAGGGGGACGGCGCTGCGGACGGCCCAGGGCGTGGTGGCGAGCTGCTGGAAGGGCTCGTCGTTCGGGGAGCCCCAGACGAAGTCCGGGGCCCGGGCGCCGGGCACGAGCAGGGCGGTCCCGCCGTCGTCGTGCTCGCGGAGCCAGGTCGCGGCCTGCCGCTCCCAGGTCGGCTCGGCGAGGAAGGGCCCGCGCGGTGCCAGCCCGGTCAGCACCGGCAGCGCCGCCCCGGCGACGCCGGCCACCGCGGCGAGGACGACCAGCGGCCGGAGCAGGTCGGGGCGGTCCGAGGAGCCGGCCGCGACGCGGAGCCGGCCGACCAGGTGCACCAGCCCCAGGACGAGGGGCAGCCGCAGGACGACGTCGAACTTGTGCACGTTGCGGAACGGCGCGAGCACGCCGTCGAGCAGGTCGCGGAGCTGCCCGGCGAGCGGACCGTCCAGCGGACCGACGTGCCCGGCGGTGACCGCAGCGGTCCCGGCGACCAGGCAGAGGACCAGGAAGCGCCGCTCGGGCAGGTCGCGCCGGAGCAGGCCGGCGACGGCGGCCGCGAGGACCAGGACCGTGTAGGCGATGAGCGCCGGACGGGTGACGAGCGTCCAGGCGGCCGGCCAGCTGGGGCCGTGCGGGAGGCCGACGTACCCGACCCAGTCCGACGTCCCGCGCAGCACCTCGACCAGGGAGGTGACCGACGTCGTCGTCGCCGCGGACTCGATCAGGCCGAGGAACGGCGGGCTGTAGCGGCCGAGCAGCACCAGCGGGACGACCCACCAGCAGGTGGCCAGCAGCACGGCGAGGACCCACCAGGAGGCCAGGCGGCGCCGGGCCGGGCCGGGTGCACGGGTCAGCAGCCAGAGCGCCGCGGGCGGGAGCGCGGCCAGCACGGCGGCGGCGTTGACGGCACCCATGCACAGGACGGCGACGCCGGACCGGGCGGCGGCGCGGCGCGGCGAGGAGGGGCCGACCAGCGGCAGCAGCACCCAGGGGGCGAGGCAGTACGGCAGCGACTCGACCGAGATCGGCCCGAGGGTGGACAGCATCCGGGGCGAGAGCGCGAAGGCCACGCCGCCCACCAGGCGGGCCGGCTCGTCGCCGATCCCCAGGCGCTCGGCCAGCTTGACGATCCCGACGCAGGCCAGGCACAGCAGCAGCGCCCACCAGAGCCGCTGGACCAGCCAGGGCGGCAGGCCGAGGCCGCGGCCGAGCGCGAAGAACGGGCCCATGGGGAACAGGTAGCCGTAGCTCTGGTTCTGGGTCAGCCCGAAGTCGCGGGCGGGGTCCCACAGGTGCAGGACCCGGCCGAGGAAGCGGAGCGGGTCGAGCGCGAGGTCGACCTTGGTGTCCCCGACGATCCGGCGCGGAGCCTGCTGCAGGGCGACCGCGGTCAGTCCGGCGCAGACGGCGAGGAGGCGCGCCCGCTGCACGACCGTCGCCACGCCTGCCTCTCCCTGGCGCACCGGGACAACCCTAGGCTCGAGGTCGTGCAGGCAGCGGGGACGGCCTCCCTGGCCCGCGGCGGCAGCCTGGTCGCCCCTGCCCTCACGCTGCTGAACCTGTCGGGCTACGCCCTCGCCGTCGCCGCGTCGCGGGCGCTCCCGGCGGGGCAGTACGGCGCCCTGACCAGCCTGCTCGGCGTGCTCCTCGTCGCGTCCGTCCCGGCCCTGGCCCTGCAGGCCGTGGTCGCCCGGTCGGTGGCGCGGCGGCCGGCGGACGAGCCGGCCGGGCCCCGGGAGCGCGCGCTGCTGGCCCGGTGCGCCGGCGTGGGCGCGCTCGTGGCGGGGGTCGTGGCCCTGCTCGCACCGCTGCTCGCCCGGTTCCTGCACGTCGGCGTGGCCGGCCCGCTCTGGCTCGCCGCCGGACTGCTGCCCCTCGCAGTGCTGTCCGCGGTGCTCGGGGTGCTGCAGGGGCGCGAGCACTTCGGGGCGCTCGCCACGGGGATCGCCGTGCAGGGGCTCGCCAAGCTGCTGGCCCTCGTCCCGCTCGCCCTCGGGGGCGGGCCGGCGTCGGTGCTGGCCGGGTTCAGCGCCGGCACGCTGGTCGCTGCTCTGGTCGGGCTGCTGCTGCTCCGGCCCGGGCCGGCCGGTCCCGCCCCCGTCCTGCCGCCCGCCCGGGAGCTGCTCGTCGCCGGGGGCGCCCTGCTGGCCCTGCTGGCCCTGGCGAACCTGGACCTGCTGCTCGCCCGGCACGCCCTGCCCCGGGCGGAGTCGGGTCGGTACGCCGTCGGATCGGTGCTCAGCAAGGCGGCCTTCTGGCTGCCGCAGGTCGTGGCGGTCGTGGTCCTGCCGCGGCTGACCGACCTGAGCGGCGGGCGGGAGGTGCTGCGCCGGGCCGTGCTCGTCGTCGTCGGCCTCGGGGTGCTCGAGGTGCTCGGGTGCCTGGCCCTCGGCGGGCCCGTCCTCGGGCTGACCTTCGGCGAGCAGTACCGCTCGCTCGCCGGCGTGGCCCCGCTGTTCGTCCTGCAAGGCTCGACGCTGGCCGTCGTGCAGCTGCTCGTCTACCGGGGCATCGCCCTGCACGACGCCGCCGTCGGCCGGCTGGTCGTCGTCGCCCTGGCCGCCGAGGCCGTCGTCGTGCTGGTCCTGCAACCGACGACGACGACGGGCGTGGTGCTGCCCGCCGTCGTCGTGGCGCTGCTGCTGGCTGCCGCCGGGCTGCTCAGCGACCCGGGACGGTCGGAGCAGGGCTCCAGTGGACGACCTTGATCTGGGCCATCTCGTCGAGCAGCTCCGGGCCGTAGCCGATCCCCTGGCCGCTGCCGCGGTGCGGGTGGGCCGAGCCGCCGGGCGCCCCGCCGAACGCGGCGTTGACCTTGACCGTGCCGACGGGCAGCTCGCGGGCCGCGGCCTGCGCGTGCGCCATGTCCGGGGTGAGGACCGTGGCCGCCAGCCCGTACGTCGACCGCTTGGCCGCCGCGAGGGCCTCGTCGAAGGAGCCGACGACCCGGACGGCCGCCACCGGCCCGAAGGTCTCGGTGGACATGACGTCCATGTCGTCGGTGCAGCCGGTCAGCACGGTCGGCGGGAAGAACGCGCCGGGGCCGTCCGGTGTCTCGCCGCCGGCCAGCAGCGTGGCGCCGCCGGCGACGGCCGCGGCGACGTGCTGCTCCACGACGTCCCGCTGGCGCCGGTCGACCATCGGGCCGATCTCGAAGGCCCCGGCCCGCTCGACGAGGGCGGCCAGGAAGGGCTCGGCGACGTCCTGGTGGACGTAGACCCGCTCGATCGACACGCAGATCTGGCCGGCGTTGGCGAAGGCGCCGAGGGCGACCTGCTCCGCGGCCCAGACCGGGTCGACCCCGGCGTCGACGATGCAGGCGTCCTTGCCGCCGCCCTCGAGGATCGCGTGGGCGCCGGTGCGGGCGCAGGCCTCGGCGATGGCGCGGCCCGTGACGCTGCTGCCCACGTGGTAGGCGACGTCGACGGCGGGGTGCTCGACGAGGAGCGCCCCGGTGCGGCCGTCGCCGTGCAGGACCTGCAGGACGCCCGGCGGCAGGTGCTCGGCCAGGATGCCCGCGATGAGCGCGCCGCACAGGGGGGTGCGCTCCGACGGCTTGAACACCACGGTGTTGCCGGCCGCCAGCGCCCCGCCGAGTCCCTGGAGCACGATCGCGGCCGGGTCGTTCCAGGGCGTCAGGACGACGGCGACGCCGCGCGGCTCCCAGACCATGAGGTCGAACGCGTCGTAGCCGCCCTGGAGCGCCTTGCCGCGCTGCAGCGGCGCCAGCTCGGCGTACTGCTCGAGGGTCCCGATGCCGGCCTCGACACCGCCGCGGCTGTCGCCGAGCGGCTTGCCGCCCTCGCGGGCCTGCAGCGCGGCGATCTCGTCGACGCGGTCGCGCAGGGCGCGGGCCCCGGCCTTGAGCATCCCGCTGCGGTCGCCGGGCGACGTCCGGCGCCACACCTCGAACGCCTTGGTCGCCCCGGCCACCGCCGCCTCGACCTCGGGGGGGCCGCACAGCGGGACGCGTCCGACGAGGGAGTCGTCGCGGGGGTCCAGGACCTCCAGCGTCTCCTCGGGCCCGGGCACCTCGGCGCCGTCGAGCAGGAGCGGAGCAGGGTCGACGCCGTTCTGGGAGTGCAGGGGCACGCGGAACCTCCGGAGCAGGGGCTGGTCGGGCGGGCGACGCTACTGGGGCGTCGCGCTGTCGCCGCTCTGGTCGCCGGTCGAGCCGGGGGCCTTGGTGTCGACGCCGCTGCCGTTCTCGCCGCGGACCGGCACGTCCTGCCCGGAGCAGCCCGCGACGAGCAGCAGCGGGGCGAGGGCGGCGCCGGCGAGGAGGAGGCGGGGACGGCGCACGGGGGGCTCCTGAGGCAGGTCGGGTCGAGCGGGCACCGGTCGCTTGCCCGGTCCCGCCCCGCGGACACTCCGCGTCCGGCATCCTGTGACCGGACCCACCCTTCCGGCACGAGGAGACGAGCACCGTGGCGCAGGCCCACCTGGACCGGCTGAGCAGCATCGACGCGGGCTTCCTGCACCAGGAGGACGGCGGCGCGCACATGCACATCGGCGGCCTCGGGGTCTTCGACGGCCCCGCGCCGTCCGGCGAGCAGTTCCGCGAGCACATCGCCTCGCGCCTGTCGCTCGTGCCGCGGTACCGGCAGAAGCTGGTCGAGATGCCGTTCGGCACCGGCCGGCCGCTCTGGGCCGACGACCCCGGCTTCCGGGTCGGCTACCACGTCCGGCACACCGCGCTCCCCCGCCCCGGCACCGAGAAGCAGCTGCTGACGCTCGCCTCGCGCATCCTCAGCCAGCGCCTCGACCGCGACAAGCCGCTCTGGGAGATGTGGCTCGTCGAGGGCCTCGAGGGCGACCGCTGGGCGATCATCGCCAAGACCCACCACGCCATGATCGACGGCGTCGGCGGGGTCGACCTGCTCACGACCCTGTTCGACCTGTCCCCCGACAGCACCCCCGTGGAGGCCGCGCCCTTCACGCCCCGCCCCGTCCCGAGCGGCCTGGGGCTGCTCGCGGCGGCCACCCGCAGCGGCATCGGCCACGCCACCCGGCTCGGGAAGCAGGCCGCCACCCTCGCCGTCCGGCCGGACCGGCTGTTCAGCGAGGGCCTGTCCACCCTCGGGGCGCTCGCCGCCGTCGCCGAGCCCATCCTCAACGGCGCCCCCGCGACGCCGCTCAACAAGCAGCCCGGGCCGCACCGCACCGTCGAGATCGTCCGCACCGACCTCGCCGACTACAAGACCGTCAAGAAGGCGTTCGGGGCGACCGTGAACGACGTCGTCCTCACCGCCGTCAGCGGGGCCCTCGGCCGCTTCCTGGAGGACCGCGAGTTCCCGACGGCCGGCCTGACCATGAAGGCCTGCGTGCCGGTCTCGGTGCGCTCGGCCGACAAGGCGGGCGCCGCCGGCAACGAGATCACGATCATGACGGCGCCGCTGCCGGTGGGCGTCCGCGAGCCGGTGGCCCGGCTGGCGCAGGTCCGCAAGGCCATGGAGGACCTCAAGGGCTCCCGCCAGGCCGAGGGCGCCGCGGTCATGACGTCGCTGGAGAACGCGCTCCCGCCGGCCGTCCTGGCCCGCGCGTCGCGCCTCGGCTTCTCCAGCCGGCTCTACAACCTGCTCGTCACCAACGTCCCTGGCCCGCAGGTGCCGATCTACCTGCTCGGCCGCCAGCTCGTGCAGCTCGCCCCGCTGGCCTTCCTCGCACCCGAGCACACCCTGGCGATCGCGATCATCAGCTACCACGGCGCGGTCACCTACGGCCTGCTCGCCGACGCCGACGCGGTCCCCGACCTGCCCGTCCTGGCCCGGCACCTCGAGGACAGCCTGTCGGAGCTGGTCAAGGCCGCCTCGGCCGCGCCCACCGCGTGAGCTCGATCGACGACTGGGTGGCCGGCAGCTCCCGCTACGGCGGCGTCGCCCGGCAGGTCTTCCGCCGGGGCACCGGGCCCGGGGTGATCGTGGTCCACGAGATCCCGAGCATCACGCCCAAGGTGCTCGCGTTCGCCGACGACGTCGTCGACGCCGGCTTCACCGTGCTGCTGCCGTCCCTCGTCGGGACGCCCGGCGGGGCCTACTCCCCGACGGCGCTCGCCGGCAGCGTCGCGAAGGTCTGCGTCTCGCGGGAGTTCGAGACCTGGCGCACCGGCCGCACCTCCCCGGCAGCGGTCTGGCTCCGGGCGCTGGCCGCCGACCTCCACGCCGAGCTCGGCGGGCCCGGCGTCGGGGCCCTCGGCATGTGCTTCAGCGGCGGGTTCGCCCTCGCCATGATGACCGAGGGGCACGTCGCCGCCCCCGTGCTGTCCCAGCCCTCGCTGCCGTTCACGCTGACCGCCGCGCACAAGGCCGACCTCGGCCTCGACCCGGCCGACCTCGCCGCCGTCAAGGAGCGGGTCGCCGCGGGCTGCCCTGTGCTGGGGCTGCGCTACGCGGGGGACCCGCTCGTCGGGAACCGGTTCGACACGCTGCGGGCGGAGCTCGGTGACGGCTTCCTCGCCGTCGAGCTGCCCGGCAAGGACCACTCGGTCCTCACCGAGCACCGCGACGAGCCGACCGTGCAGCGGGTGCTGGCGTTCTTCCGCGAGCGGCTACTCCCCGCTTAGGGCGTCGAGCGCGTCGAGGTCCGCCGGGTCCAGCCGGAACCCGTCGACGTCGGCGTTGCTGTGGATCCGCTCCCTGTTCGTCGACTTCGGGATGACGACGACCTCGCTGTCGAGGTGCCAGCGCACCAGCACCTGCGCCGGCGTCCGGCCGAGCCGCTGCGCGATGCCCGTGACGACCGGGTGCTCGAGCGTGCCGCCGCGCAGGGCGCTGTAGCCCTCCAGGACGACGCCGCGCTGCCGGTGGCCCTCCAGGACGTCGGCGTCGAACAGCAGCGGGCTCCAGTGCACCTGGTTCACGGCCGGCCGGATGCCGGTGGCCGCCTCGAGGGCGTCGAGCTGGGCGAGCGAGTAGTTGCTGACGCCGATGTCGCGGGCCAGGCCGTCCGCCCGGGCCCGGGCGAAGTCGGTCCAGAGGTCCTCCCCGACGCCGGTGTCGGGCGTCCAGTGGATGAGCCACAGGTCGACGTGGTCGGTGCCGAGCGCCTCGAGGCTCTGCTCCAGGGTCTCGCGGGCGCGGTCGGCGAGGGTGGGCGGGCACTTCGTCGTCACGAAGACCTCGCGACGGTCGACGCCGGAGGCGGCCAGGCCGCGACCGACCTCCGCCTCGTTGCCGTAGACGGTGGCGGTGTCGAGGTGGCGGTAGCCGGCCTCCAGCGCCCAGGCGGTGGCCTCGGTGGCGGTGGGGCCGGTGATCTGCCAGGTGCCGAAGCCGAGCAGGGGCATCGCGCTACCGGAGGGCAGCGGCCGGGTGACGTCCATCGGGACGGAGGGCGAGGTCATGACGTCGCCCTACCCACCAGCCGTCAGCCCCTCCCGCCCCTGCGCCAGCGCACCGGCTCGCCCTTGACGAGGCAGGCGACGAGCAGGACCACGGTCGCGAGCGGGACGACGGCGAGCCTCCAGGGGCTGCCGCGCAGGACGAGCGCCGAGGCCAGCAGGACGAGCACGTAGAGGGCGATCACGGCCCAGCCCTGCCACACCCGAGGGGCACCCCAGCCCCAGCCGATCCGTTTGGCCGGGAACCAGTACCGCGTCGGAGACTCCACGGGACGCAGCATGCCGAGGGAGGACGCGTACGGCCAGCCCCGGCCGGCTGCTGGGTCAGATCAGGTGCAGGTGTCCGCTCAGAGCAGACGCCTGGGCGCTTCGGAGGCACCGGGCCGACTCGTGGAACGAGTCGACGCATCGTTGCGGAGTCCGCAGTGACCTAGCTGAACGGCTTTCGGGCGGGGGCGCCAGAGCGACGTCCGTGGCGCACCGGGCACGGGACGGCGGCGGGCGAAGAGCCCCTGGGGCCGGGACGCGGGCCCTATCCCAGCAGCAGGGCGCGCTCCTCGTCGGTGACCGGTACGGGCCGGTGGTCCGCGCCGACCTTGACCAGCACCACCCGCCCCGTGGCGACCGGCCGGCCCTGGACGCTCAGCTCGTGCAGCAGCACGATCGACGTCCGCCCGACCGACTCCGCCGACACCGTGACGTCGACCGTCCGTACGTCCGGCCCGATCTCGGCGCGGTGGTCGCACTCGCTCCGGGCGACGAGCACCCGCCCGAGGCTGCCCCGGACGTCGTCGATGTACCGGACCCGAGCGGTCTCCATGAAGCGGAAGAACTGGACGTTGTTGACGTGACCGAGCGCGTCCAGGTCGCCGAAGCGGACCTGCACGGCCGTCGTGACGCTCCTCAGTGTCCCGCCTCGTCCCACGTCCGCCCGACGCCGACGCTCACCGTCAACGGGACGTCGAGGGCGTAGGCCTGTCCCATCTCGCGCCGGACGAGCACCTCGAGCGCCTCCTGCTCCCCCGGCGCGACCTCGAGCACGAGCTCGTCGTGGACCTGCAGCAGCAGCCGGGACGACAGCCCCTCGGACCGGAGCGCCCGGTGCACCCCGAGCATCGCCAGCTTGATGATGTCGGCGGCCGAACCCTGGATCGGGGCGTTCAGCGCCATCCGCTCGGCCATCGACCGGCGCTGGCCGTTGTCGCTGGTGAGGTCGGGCAGGTAGCGGCGGCGGTCGAGGATCGTGCTGGTGTAGCCGTCCTTGCGGGCCTGCACGACGACGTCCTGCAGGTAGTCGCGGATCCCGCCGAACCGCTCGAAGTAGGCCGTCATCTGCTCCTTGGCCTCGTCGGTGGGGATGCGCAGCTGGGTCGCGAGCCCGTACGCCGACAGGCCGTAGGCCAGGCCGTAGCTCATGGCCTTGACCCGGCGGCGCAGCTCGGGGTCGACCTGCTCGACCGGCACGCCGAACGCCCGGGAGGCGACGAAGGTGTGCAGGTCCTCGCCGGTGTTGAACGCCTCCTTGAGGCCGTCGTCGGCGCTGAGGTGCGCCATGATCCGCATCTCGATCTGGCTGTAGTCGGCGGTCATGAGCGTCTCGTAGCCACGGCCCGCGACGAAGCCCTGCCGGATCTCGCGCCCCTGCTGGGTGCGGATCGGGACGTTCTGCAGGTTCGGGTTGTCCGAGGACAACCGCCCGGTGGCCGCCACCATCTGCTTGAAGGTCGTGTGGATGCGCCCGTCCTCGGCGACCGTCGGCAGCAGCTGCTTCTCGACCACCATGAGCAGCCGGGTGATCTCGCGGTGCTGCAGCAGCGCCTCGATCACCGGGTGCGTCCCGAGCAGGTTCTGCAGGGCGTCGGCGTCGGTCGTGTACCCGGTCTTGATCTTCTTGGTCTTCGGCAGCCCGAGCTCGTCGAACAGCAGCGCCTGCAGCTGCTTGGGGCTGCCCAGGTGGAACTCGTGCCCGACGGTGGCGTAGGCCTCCTCGGCGGCCAGCTTGACCTGGTCGCGCAGCCGGGTCTCGAGGGCGGTGAGGTGCTCGACGTCGGCGGCGATGCCGGTCTGCTCGCAGTCGGCGAGCACCTGCACGAGCGGCAGCTCGAGGTCGCGCAGCAGGGCCGTGCCACCTCGGCGCTCGAGGTCCTGGTCGAGGGCGACGGCGAGGTCGGCCACCGCGCGGGCGCGCAGGACGGCGTCGGCGGCGAGCTCGTCCTGCTCCTCGCCGTCCTCGCTGAACAGGGCGCCGTCCATGGTGAGCTGACCGTCGCTGCGCGGCTCGGCCCGCAGCTCGCGCCGCAGGTAGCGCAGCGACAGGTCGGCGAGGTCGAAGCTGCCCTGCCCCGGGAGAGCCAGGTACGCCGCGAGCGCGGTGTCGCTGGTGACGCCGTGCAGCTCGAGGTCGCGGGCGGCCAGGGCGTTCAGCGGACCCTTGTGGTCGTGCAGGGCCTTGGCCACCGACGGGTCGGCCAGCCACTCCCCCAGCACGCGGTCGTCGTCGGGGCTCAGCTCGGTGAGGTCGAGGTAGGCGGCGTCGTCGTCGCGCTCCGCCTCCCGCAGCCCCTCCTGGCTCGCCTCCGGCGAGACGGCAGGGCTCTGGCACGCGATCCCGAGGCCCAGGACGTCGCCGGCGCCCTTGCCGAACACGCCCCGCACGTGCAGCCCCACCCGGACGCCGGCCGGCAGACCGGACAGGAAGCCGCCCAGCTCCCCCGGCTTCAGCACCCGCGCGGCGACGTCGAAGCCCTGCTCGGCCTCGGGCTCGACGGAGGACAGCGTCGCGTAGAGGCGCTCGCGCAGGACCCGGAACTGGAGGGCGTCGAAGACCTTGTGGACCTCGTCGCGGTCCCACTGCCCGAGCTTGAGCTCGTGCGGCCCGACCGGGAGCGGGACGTCGCGGACCAGCTCGGTGAGCTGCCGGTTCCGGGCGACCGACGCGATCCCCGCACGTAGGTTGTCGCCGACCTTGCCCTTGACCTCGTCGACGTGGTCGATCAGCGAGGCGACGTCGCCGTACTGCTGGATGAGCTTGGTCGCGGTCTTCTCGCCGAGGCCGGGGATGCCGGGCAGGTTGTCGCTGGGGTCGCCCCGCAGCGCGGCGAACTCCGGGTACTGCTCCGGCGACAGGCCGTACTTCTCCAGGACGGCGTCGGGCGTCATCCGGCGCATGTCGGAGACGCCGCGGCTGTTGTAGAGCACCGTCACGCGGTCGCTGACCAGCTGGAAGGCGTCGCGGTCGCCGGTGACGATGAGGACGTCCATGTCGTCGGACGCCGCCTGGGTCGCGAGCGTCGCGATGACGTCGTCCGCCTCGAAGCCCTCGGCGGTGACGATCGGGACGCGCAGCGCGTCGAGGACCTCCCGCACCAGGCTGACCTGACCCTTGAAGTCGTCCGGGGTGGCCGCACGTCCCGCCTTGTAGTCGGCGTAGGCCTCGCTGCGGAACGTCTTCTTGCTGACGTCGAAGGTGACCGCGAGGTGGGTCGGCTGCTCGTCGCGCAGGACGTTGATGAGCATCGCGGTGAAGCCGTAGACGGCGTTGGTGGGCTGCCCGGTGGTGGTCGAGAAGTTCTCGACCGGCAGGGCGAAGAAGGCCCGGTAGGCGAGCGAGTGCCCGTCCAGCAGCAGCAGCCGGTCGCGGGTCGGCTCGGGCTCGGCGTTCTTCTTGGCTGCCACCAGCCGAGCCTAGAGGCCGGTGTCACTGCAGAGCGGGGTCGTCCCCGTCCGCGTGACCGAGGGGCAGCGGCGGGGACAGCCGTCCCGCCCGGCCGCGGAGCACGGGACGACGGCGCACGACGTGCTCGCCCCCCGGCCGCGGCTCGCCGGCCCCGAGCCTGCGCCGGACGACGGCCACCGGCGCGACCCGGCGGACGGCCAGCGGCGCGAAGCCCAGGCGGGCGAAGAACCGGTTGGCGTCGCGCGAGCCGGGGTGCACCGACACGACGATCTGGTCCAGGCCGCGGTCCTCGGCGAACGCCGCGCAGGCCGCGACCAGCGCCTTGCCGGCCCCTCGGCGCCGGTGCCGGTCGCTGACGACGGCGTGGCTCATGTGCACCGCCGGGAGGTCCAGCAGGGCGTTCGCCGTGGCGACGAGGAACAGCGCCATGCCCAGCGGGACGTCGTCGTCCCCGACCGCGACGACGAGGTGCCGCTCGGGGTCCTCCAGCGCGTCGGCGTAGCGGGCCTCCAGGCCGGGCCGGGCGGCGCCGCGCCCCCGGCTGCTCTCCGCGACCGGCAGCACCTGGTCGCGGAGCTCGTCGGCGAAGGCCAGCAGCGCCGGGAGGTCCTCCGTGGTGGCGGGCCGGACACGCACCGCGCTCCGTGCCGCCAAGGGACGCTCCCGGGTCGAGGTGCTTGTCTGGGACGACGAACTGTAGGACCGCCGTCGAGGCGGCGTCGAGAGGACGGACGGGTGGTCCGCGGGGCCGGCACAGCGCTCAACATCGCCACGATCCTGGTCGGGTCGGGCCTCGGGGTGGCCCTCCGCGGACGGCTGCCCGAGCGCACCCGCGACACCGTCACCGACGCCCTCGGACTGGTCACCCTGGTCATCGGCGGGCTGAACGTCGCGGCCCTGTCCGACGCCGGCTTCGTCCGGGCGGCGAGCGAGGGCGGCACCCTGCTCGTGGTCCTCGGGGCGCTGCTGCTCGGCGGCATCACCGGGTCGCTGCTGCGGCTCGAGGACCGGCTCGAGTCGACCGGCGGGTGGCTGCAGGACCGGCTCGCGGGCGAGGGCAGCAGCGCCGCCCGCGCGCGGTTCGTCGAGGGCTACGTCGACGCCTCGCTGGTCTTCGTCATCGGCCCGCTGGCCGTGCTCGGGTCGCTGTCGGACGGGCTGGGGCGCGGCATCGAGCAGCTCGCCCTCAAGAGCACCCTCGACGGGTTCGCCTCGCTGGCCTTCGCCGCCTCGCTCGGCTGGGGGGTCGCGGCGTCGGCCGTCAGCGTCGGCGTCGTGCAGGGGGTGCTGACCGTCCTCGGGGCGCTGCTGGGCAGCCTGCTGCCGCTGGCGCTGGTCGCCTCGGTGACGGCGACCGGCGGGGTGCTGCTTCTCGGCGTCGGCCTGCGGCTGCTGGCGGTCAAGCAGGTGCCGGTCGGCGACATGCTCCCGGCGCTGGTGTTCGCCCCCCTGCTGACAGCCCTGGTCGACGCCCTGCGCTGACCACCGAGGGCTAGCCCCCGAGGTACGCGGCCGGCACCCGGGAGTCGGTCCGCAGCTCCTGTGCCGTGCCGGTCACCGCCACCTCGCCGCTCTCGAGGACGTAGCCGCGGTCCGCGAGGGCGAGCGCCGCCCCCACGTCCTGCTCCACCAGCAGCAGCGTCGTCCCCTCGCGGACGACGGTCCGCAGCGCCTCGTGCAGCACCTCGACCACCTGCGGCGCCAGTCCGGTGGAGGGCTCGTCGAGCAGGAGCAGGCGGGGACCGCTCATGAGCGCACGGCCCAGCGCGAGCAGCTGCTGCTCCCCGCCCGACAGGGTCCCGGCCCGCTGGGCGGACCGCTCCTGCAGGACCGGCAGCAGCCGGTGCACCCGGGCCAGCCCGTCCGGCGCGGCTCGCCGGTGCGCGCCGGCGAGCAGGTTCTCCCGCACGCTCATCGACCCGAACACGCGCCGTCCCTCGGGCACCTGCGCGACGCCCAGCCCGACCACGCGGTGCGGCGGCACCCGCGCCAGCGACCGCCCGTCGAACCGCACCTCCCCCGACGCCGGACGCAGCAGCCCCGACACCGTCCGCAGCAGCGTCGACTTGCCCGCGCCGTTGGCCCCGAGCAGCGCCACCACCTCGCCCTCGTCCACCCGCAGGTCGACGCCGCGCAGGGCGGGCGTGCGGCCGTGGGCGACGGTGACGTCGTCGAGCTCGAGCAGCGGCACGGCACGCACTCCACCACGGCGCTGGTCTCGCTCGCGTGACGTTCGTGCGTCCTGCAGCGGCACCCGGACCCGTGCGTGGTTAGGTGGCGCCCGCGCCGAGCAGGCGCAGCGACCCCCGCCCGACGTCCCCGACGAGGAGCACCGTGGGCCACCGCCCTCCCGCCCGACCGTCACCGCACCGCCGGTCCTCCCCTGCCGCCCTCCTGCTGCTCACCGTGCTCGTGGGCCTGCTGCTCGGTCCCCTGCTCGGGACCGGCACCGCGCACGCGCAGGCGCCCGCCACCGGTGAGCGGATCCAGGGCACCCTGCGCGACGCCGGCACGCCCCTCGAGGGCGTCGCGGTCGTCGTGGAGAAGGACGGCACCGAGGTCGCCCGCGACGAGAGCGACGCCACCGGGCGCTTCGTCGTCCCGGTGCCCGGTGCCGGCGAGTACACCGCCCGGATCGACGAGGACACGCTGCCCGACGGCGTCGACGTCCGGGTCGGCGAGCGGACGGTGACGGTCCGCGAGGGCAACCCGGCGCCGGCCGTCTTCCAGTTCGGCGCGGCCCGCGCCGCCCCGCCCAGCCGGTTCGACCGCGCCCCGCAGCTGCTCGTCGGCGGCCTGCAGTTCGGCCTCGTGCTGGCCATGGCGGCGGTCGGCCTGTCGCTGATCTTCGGGACGACCGGCCTGACGAACTTCGCCCACGGCGAGCTCATCACCGGCGGCGCCCTGCTGGCGTACGCGTTCAACGTGGGGCTCGGGCTGAACCTCATCGTCGCGACGCTGATCGCCGTCGCCGTCGGCGGCCTCGCCGGCGGGGTCCTGGACCGCGGGCTCTGGCGCCCGCTGCGCCGCCGCGGCACGGGCCTGACCGCCATGCTGGTCGTGAGCATCGGCCTGTCGCTCGTGCTGCGCTACGTCTTCCTCTACATCTTCGGCGGCTCGTCGGAGACCTACCTGCAGTACGCCGACGCAGGGCCCCGTCGACCTCGGTCCGGTCCAGCTGCTCAAGCGCGACATGGTCATCATCGTGGTGTCGCTGCTGGTCCTCGTCGGCGTCGCCCTGGCCCTCACCCGGACGCGCATCGGCAAGGCCACCCGCGCGGTGTCCGACAACCCGTCGCTGGCGGCGTCGTCGGGCATCGACGTCGAGCGCGTGATCAACATCGTGTGGGTGGCCGGTACCGCGCTGGCCGTGCTCGGCGGCGTGTTCCTGGCGCTCAGCCAGCAGGTCTACTTCCAGCTCGGGCAGAACGTGCTGCTGCTGCTGTTCGCCGGGGTCACCCTCGGTGGCCTCGGCACGGCGTACGGCGCCCTGCTCGGGAGCCTGGTCATCGGGGTCTTCACCCAGCTCTCGACGCTGTTCATCGCCGCCGAGCTGCAGACCGTCGGCGCCCTGGTCATCCTCATCCTGATCCTCATCGTCCGGCCGCAAGGCATCCTCGGCCGCCGGGAACGGGTCGGATGAGCACCCGCCAGCCCGAGAGGAGGTCCCCGTGGACCTCGGTGTGATCCTCAGCAACACCCTGATCGCCCTGTTCAGCCTCGAGTCCCTGGTGCTCGCCCTCGCGGCGATCGGCCTCAACGTGCACTTCGGGTACACCGGACTGCTGAACTTCGGCCAGGTCGGGTTCCTCGCCATCGCCGCCTACGGGCTCGGCACCGGCGTGACCTACTTCGACCTGCCGTTCGGGCTGAGCATCCTGCTCGGGCTCGGCGGCTCGGTCCTGCTGGCCCTCGCGCTCGGCATCCCGACGCTCCGCCTGCGGGCCGACTACCTCGCCATCGTGACCATCGCCTCGTCCGAGGTGATCCGGCTCGTCGCGCGGTCGTCCTCGCTGCGCGGGTTCTCCGGCGGCTCGTCCGGCCTGTCGGGCTTCGCCTCCGGGTTCTACGACCTCAACCCGCTGTCCCCCGGCCGCTACGCCATCGGCTCGGTCGGCTACGACGCCAACCGCGCCTGGCTGCTGCTCGTCGGCTGGACCCTGGCGGTGCTCTGCTCGCTGCTGGTGTTCCTGCTCATGCGCAGCCCCTGGGGCCGCGTGCTCAAGGCGATCCGCGAGGACGAGGACGCCGCCCGCAGCCTCGGCAAGAACGTCGTCGGCTACAAGATGCAGTCGCTGATCCTCGGCGGCCTGTTCGGCGCCCTCGGCGGCTTCGCCTTCGCGCTGGGCAACTCCTCGATCCAGCCCGACTCCTACGCGACCCTGCTGACCTTCTTCGCCTTCACCGCGATGATCCTCGGCGGCGCCGGCCGCGTGCTCGGGCCGGTCGTGGGCGCCATCCTGTTCAACACGTTCTTCGTGTTCCTCGAGAACGTGCTCGTCCAGGCGAAGCGCGCGACCTACATCTCCGACAGCATCATGACCACCAACCAGATCGGCATCGTCCGGCAGATCGCCGTCGGCGTGCTGCTGATGGCGCTGATGATCTACCGCCCGCAGGGCCTGTTCGGCGACAAGAAGGAGCTGGCGCTCGATGCCCGCTGAGAAGCCCGGTGAGACTGGCGCGGCCGGCCTCGTCGGCCTCGAGGCGCGCCCCGGCGTCCCCAAGCCCGACCCGATCCTCGTCGCCGACGGCGTCACCCGGCGCTTCGGCGGCCTGACCGCCGTCGAGGTGCAGCACCTGGAGGTCCAGCGCGGCGCGATCACCGCGCTGATCGGGCCGAACGGCGCCGGCAAGACGACGTTCTTCAACCTGCTGACCGGCTTCGACAAGCCCGACGACGGGTCGTGGACCTTCGAGGGCAAGGCGCTCTCGGGCGTCCCCGCCTACCAGGTGGCCCGGCGCGGGATGGTCCGCACCTTCCAGCTGACCAAGGCGCTGTCGAAGATGACCGTGCTCGACAACATGCGGCTCGGTGCCACCGGCCAGCGCGGCGAGAACTTCTTCCGGGCCCTCGTGCCCGGCCTGTGGACCGGCCAGCAGAAGACCGTCGACGAGCGGGCCCGCGACCTGCTGACCCGCTTCAAGCTCGAGGCCAAGCAGGCCGACTTCGCCGGCAGCCTGTCCGGCGGCCAGCGCAAGCTGCTCGAGATGGCCCGGGCGCTCATGGTCGAGCCGACGATGGTCATGCTCGACGAGCCGATGGCCGGCGTGAACCCGGCGCTGACGCAGTCGCTCCTCGGCCACGTGAAGGACCTGCGCGAGCAGGGGATGACCGTGCTGTTCGTCGAGCACGACATGGACATGGTCCGCGACATCAGCGACTGGGTCGTCGTCATGGCCCAGGGCAGGGTCGTCGCCGAGGGCCCGCCCGACACCGTCATGGCCGACCCCGCCGTCATCGACGCCTACCTGGGCGGGCACCACGACGCTCCGTTGAGCATCGAGGAGGAGCAGGAGCAGCTGCAGGCCGCCGAGGCCGAGCTGGACGCCGCCGCCGAGGCGCGAGGAGACCGACTGTGACCAGCCCGCTCGCGAAGGCCAAGGCGGACGCCGAGGCCAGCCGCTCCGCCGCCCAGGACGCCGCCCGGGCCGCCCACGTGAAGGGCGCCGAGGGCGCGCTCGTCCGCATCGACGAGCTCGTCGCCGGCTACGTCCCGGGCGTCGACATCCTCAACGGGTGCGACCTGCACTGCGCCGAGGGCGAGCTGGTCGGGATCATCGGCCCGAACGGGGCCGGCAAGTCCACCCTGCTCAAGTCCCTGTTCGGCCTGGTGCCGGTGCGCACCGGGTCGGTGACCCTGCGCGGGCAGGAGATCACTGGCAAGAAGGCGCACCAGCTGGTGGCCCTCGGCGTCGGCTTCGTCCCGCAGACCGAGAACGTGTTCCCCTCGCTCACCATCGAGGAGAACCTGCAGATGGGGCTCTACAACGACCCCGGGAAGTTCTCCGAGCGCTTCGACTACGTCGCCGAGCTGTTCCCCGCCCTGGCCACCCGCCGCAAGCAGCGGGCCGGCTCGCTGTCCGGCGGTGAGCGCCAGATGGTGGCCATGGGGCGCGCCCTCATGCCCGGACCGTCCGTCCTGCTGCTCGACGAGCCGTCCGCCGGTCTGTCGCCCGCCCTGCAGGACGAGGTCTTCATCCGCTGCCGCCAGATCAACAAGACCGGCGTCTCGATCATCATGGTCGAGCAGAACGCCCGCCGTTGCCTGCAGATCTGCGACCGCGGCTACGTGCTCGACCAGGGCCGCAACGCCTACACGGCGTCGGGCAAGGACCTCATGAACGACCCCAAGGTCATCGAGCTCTACCTCGGGACCCTGGCCAAGAACTAGGTGAAGCGGGTCCTCGCGCTGGTCGCGCTCACCGCGGCCTGCTCCTCCCCCACCCCCACTCCCGCCGCCTCCGACGTCGGCCTCACCGGCCGGCTGATCCAGTACCGCGACGACCTCGCCCGGCGCTACGTCCAGGTCGAGGTGAGCTCGTCGCGGCCCGTGCAGGTGGTCGACGTCGCCCTGCGCACCTCGGGCTTCCGCGACACCCCCGCCCGCCCGACCGGTGCACGGCTGACCGCCGACGACCGGGTGGACCTGCCCGTGCCCTACGGGCAGGTGCGCTGCGACGAGGAGCCCGGCGCCGACGCCCTGCTGACCGTGCGGACCGGTCGGGGCACCCGGCGGGTCCGGCTGCCCCTCGCCGACGCCGACGCCCTGCTGGGCCGCCTGCACGACGCCGAGTGCGCCGAGGAGCGGCTGCGCGAGCAGGTCGACCTCTCGCTCGGTCCCACGCTGACCTTCACCCCGGACGCCGCCGTGACCTCGCTCGTGCTGACCCGCCGCAAGGGCGACGCGAGGGTCGCCGTCGACGCCCTGGGCGGCAACATCATCTTCGTCGAGACCCTGGACCGGCCCCTGGTCCTCGCCCCCGGACAGGACCGCGCCGAGGTGCCGCTGCGGGCCGTCGCCGAGCGCTGCGACGCGCACGCCCTCACCGAGAGCAAGCAGACCAGCACCGTGCGGGTGCCGGTCTCGGTCGACGGCGCTCCCCCGCTGCTGGTGCGCCTGGTCCTGCCGCCGGACCAGGCGGCGGCCCTGGTCCGCTTCGCGACGGAGTCGTGCATGCGGAAGGCCCCCGACCCGGCTCACTGAGAGCCGGGCCGAGGGCCTCCGGGACGTGCGACGAGGCTGCTAGCCCTCGATCTTGCCGGTCTGGTACTCGCCCTTGTCGGCGTCGTAGGTGTTCATCGGCCCGTAGGTGTAGATGCCGATGCTGGCCTGCGTGGGGTCGCCCTTGTCGGAGAACTCGATCGGGCCGGACACGCCGTCGTAGTCGATGTCGGCGGTGTTGTCGGCGTCCAGCAGCTTCTTGCAGGCGTCGAACGTCGTGCACTTGGTGCCGCCGCGGGTCACGTCCGGCAGCGCCTTGGCGATGTCGGTGCCCGCGTCGCTCTTGGCCGCGATGGCCGCGAGGGCGTTCACGATGACGGCGTCGTAGGACTCGGCCGTGTACGGGAACTCGACGAGCTTCGGGTTGACGGTGAGGACGCGCTTGCGGAAGTCACCGGGAGCCGCGGCGCCGGGCAGCGAGCCCTTGACGCCCTTGAGGACGCCGGCCGGCAGGCCCTTGCCGAGGGTGTTGGAGAGGTTGCCGTCGACGAGGTACAGCGGGACCTGCTGCGGCCCGATGGCGGCCTTGACGAGCGCCTGGATGACCTTGCTCGACTCCTCGAAGCCGATCAGCACGATCGCGTCCGGCTTGGCGGCCTTGATCTGGCCGACCTGGGCGTCGAAGTTGGCGCCGGCCGGGTCGTAGAAGACCGGGGCGGCCGGGGCGAGCGTGCCGCCCTGCTGCGTCACCGTGTCGCCGACGTTCTTGGCCAGGCCCTCGCCGTACGGGTCCTGCAGCGCGATGATGCCGACGTTGCTGAAGCCGTCCGCGGAGATGGTCTCGCCGAGCACGCGGCCCTGCAGGACGTCCGACGGGGCCGTGCGGAAGTACTGGCCCTTGTCGTCGTAGTCGGTGAACTTCGGGGAGGTGTTCGCCGGGCTGATCTCGACGACGCCGGCAGCGGCGATCTTGTCGATGACGGTGAACGAGACGCCGGACGACGCCGCGCCGACGATGACGTCGGCCTTGGCGGCGAGCAGACGGTCGACCGTCGGGTTCGCGACGTCCTGCTGGGCGTCGCCGGAGTCGCCGGCCTCGTACTTGACGGGCTTGCCGAGGACGCCGCCGGCGGCGTTGATCTCCTTGACGGCCAGCTCGACGCCCGCGAACTCGGGCGGGCCGAGGAAGGCGAGGTTGCCGGTCTGCGGCAGCAGGCTGCCGATGGTGAGGACGCCGTCACCGGTGTTCTTCGCGACGGAGGGGGCGGCGGACGCGCCCGTGCTCCCCGAGGCGGCAGGAGCCGGCGACGACGTCTCGTTGCTGTCGCCACAGGCGCCGAGGGCGAGGGTGGCGACGGCAGCGACTGCTGCGACGCGCCAGGTACGTGCGGGGTGGGCCATCCGGTCTCCTCAGACGGTCAGGGCGCGCCGGGGAGCCCGATCGCGCCTGGTGGGCGAAACCTAGCGGCGGCCCGCGGCCCTGGCACGCGCCTCCGACGCCGCCCGGCACTCCGTTGTGAGGTCGTGACCTCGCACGGGTCCCGGCAGCGGTCAGGACGAGCGGTCCGACGAGCGGTCAGGACGAGGGGACGAGCGTCCCGTCGAGGACCTCGAGCGCGACCGCGCGCATCGACCGCCGGGTGTCCATCGAGGCCCGCTGCACGAACCGGAACGCCTCCGCCTCGGAGAGCCCGTGCTCGGCCTGCAGCCGGGCCTTGGCGCGGTCGACCAGGGTCCGCGCCTCCAGCCGTCCGGTGAGGTCGGCGACCTCGGACTCGAGCGCGACCGTCTCGGCGAACCGGGCCATCGCCATCTCGACGGTGGGCAGCAGGTCCTTCTTCTGGAACGGCTTGACCAGGTAGGCCATCGCGCCGGCCTCCCGGGCCCGGGCGACGAGGTCGCGCTGGCTGAACGCGGTGAGCACGACGACGGGGGCGATCCGGGCGGACACGATCTGCTCGGCCGCCGTGATGCCGTCCATCACCGGCATCTTGACGTCGAGGATGACGAGGTCGGGGCGGAGCTCGCGGGCCAGCCGGACCGCGGTCTCGCCGTCGCCCGCCTCGCCGCACACGACGAGGCCCTCCTCCTCGAGCATCTCCTTGAGGTCCAGGCGGATGAGCGCCTCGTCCTCGGCGAGCAGCACGCGGGCGCCCGGCCGGGACGGCGGGGGGCCGGGGCGGGGAGCGGTCACACGGCACCTCCTCGAGACGTCGGCGTCAACCTACCGGGACTAGCCTGACGAACCGTCCGGCCCCCGTCGCGCAACCGGCAGACGCACGGTGCTCAAACCACCGACAGTGTGGGTTCGAATCCCACCGGGGGCACCGCTACCGCGAGGTCGGCCGCGCCGCCCGGCGACGGTCCCGGGCGACCGTGCCGCCGGTCAGCGCGCTGCGCTGGACGTCGTCGGCGAGCATCCGGGCGAGCCGCAGCCTTCGGGCCGGCGCGGTGGTGGCCAGCACCGGCCGGGAGCCGGTGAGGTCGAGCACGAGGCCGGTGGCAGGGACCCGGGTGTCGGTGGTCATGACCCGTCCAACGCGGGAGCGCCGTCGAGGACACGGGATGGTCAGGAAGGACCATGCCGAGTGGTCAGAAGTACCCAGAGACCCCTACA
The DNA here is from genome assembly GCA_963761655.1 of uncultured Actinomycetota bacterium. Classification (GTDB taxonomy): domain Bacteria; phylum Actinomycetota; class Actinomycetes; order Mycobacteriales; family SCTD01; genus RYN-122. Next base: position 655,673 of record CAVXHI010000008.1, on the reverse strand, counting down.
GTCACACCCGCACCAGACGTTCACCCGGATGGAGCAGTCCGCAGGCTCCAGACCGGGGTCGCGGGCTGCCGATCAGACGGGCGTCAGCCGCCGCAGGACGCAGCGGTCTCCCTCGGACGAAGGCCTTGACCTGTGACCCACGCCCGTCGCCTGCTCGTGCTGCTGCTCTCCCTCGTCGCGATGGGGGCTCTGCTCGGCAGCGCCCCCGCCTCGGCGTCGGGCGACGACTACCCGTACCGCGCCGACACCTCCGGCTCCGCCGACCGCTGGGGCTTCACCCGCCGTCAGTGCGTGAGCTTCGTGGCCTGGCGCATGGAGCAGCGCGGCAAGGCGCTGAACAACCGGACGCAGGCCTGGGGCAACGCGTCGGCCTGGGACGAGAACGCCCGCCGGCTCGGCTACCGCATCGGCGTCAAGCCCGTGGCCGGCGCGGTCGCGCAGTGGAACGCCGGCGAGCGCTCCCCCTACTACGGCAGCGGCGCTACCAGCCCGAACGGCACGGTGAGCGCCGGCAGCTACGGCCACGTCGCCTACGTGCGCGGGGTCTACAGCGACGGCTCGGTGTCGGTCGAGCAGTACAACGGCACCGGCAGCCGCACCTACTCGGTGAGCCGCGTCAAGGCCCCCCGCTACCTCTACGTCGGGGTCGCCGGGCCGGCCTGAGCCGCCCCCACCCGCCCTCACCCGTCCGGGTAGTACCGCTGCCGGCGGGACGCCCTGACACTGAGCAGACCCCGGCTCGACCAGCAGGCCTGCCGGAACCGCCCGCGACGGAACGCGGGCACGTGCACAGGAGGTGCGCCATGGACGCCGTTGCGCCCAGCACGACCGTCCCGATCCCCCCGGCCCCCGCGCCCCGCGCCGCCGAGCCGGCTCCGGCGCCCGCCCCGACCCCCTCGGTCGCGCCGGCTCCGCTGCCGGCCGCGCCACCGCTCCCGCTGGCCAGCCAGCGCGAGCGGCTCGAGCCGCCGTCTCCGCCGCTCATGACGACCGAGCAGATGACCGCCCTGCTGCGGGCCGCGCTGGGCGGCGCGGCCGCGCGCTAGCTCCTGCCCCAGCCGCCCTCGGGCTCGGGAGCCTCGGTGACGGGGGACGCCGGCGGGGTGGCGAGGTAGCCGCCCAGCCGGTGCACCCGCATCGCGTTGGTCGACCCGGCGGTCGACGGCGGGCTGCCGGCCACGATGGTGACCAGCTCCCCCCGCTCCATCCGACCGAGGCCGAGCATGGCGCTGTCGACCTGCAGCACCATCTCGTCGGTGTGCTCGACGGCAGGCACCAGGAAGGTCTCGACGCCCCAGACGAGGGCGAGCTGGCTGCGGACGTCCGCTACGGGCGTGAAGGCCAGCAGCGGGATGGGCGAGCGGTGCTCCGCGAGCCGCCGTGCGGTGTCGCCGCTCTGGGTGAAGGCCACCAGCGCCTTGGCGCCGACGGTCCGGCCGACCTCCGCGGCGTAGCGGGCGATCGCCCCGCCGACCGTCGTGGGCTCGCGGACGACGCGCGGCACCTTGCGCAGCTCCTCCTCGGCCGCGACGACGATCCGGGCCATCGTGGCCACCGACTCGACCGGGTAGGCCCCGACGCTGGTCTCGCCGCTGAGCATCACGGCGTCGGTGCCGTCCAGGACGGCGTTGGCGACGTCGCTGGCCTCGGCCCGGGTCGGACGGGACGCGCCGATCATCGAGTCGAGCATCTGGGTGGCGACGATGACCGGCTTGGCGAGCTCGCGGGCGGCCTGGATGCAGCGCTTCTGCACGAGCGGGACCCGCTCCAGGGGCATCTCGACCCCGAGGTCGCCGCGGGCGACCATCATGCCGTCGAACGCCTCCGCGATGGCCTCGAGGTTGTCGACCGCCTGCGGCTTCTCGATCTTCGCCAGCACCGGCAGCCGGACGCCCACCTCGTCCATGATCCGGTGCACCCCGAGGATGTCCTCGGGCGCCCGCACGAACGACAGCGCCACCATGTCGACCCGCAGGGTGAGGGCGAACCGCAGGTCCTCCTCGTCCTTGTCCGACATCGCGGGGACGCTCACCCCGACGCCGGGCAGCGACAGGCCCTTGTTGTTCGAGACCGGCCCGCCCTCGGTGACGAGCAGGCGCACCTCGGGACCGTCGACCCCGACGACCTTGAGGCCGACCCGGCCGTCGTCGACGAGCAGCCGGTCACCCACCGCGACGTCGCCGGCCAGGCCCTCGTAGGTCGTCCCGACCCGGTCGTGCGTGCCCTCGACGTGCTCGGTGGTGATCGTGACCGTCTCACCGGTCGCCCAGACGACGGGCCCGGCGGCGAACGTGCCGAGCCGGATCTTCGGGCCCTGGAGGTCGGCCAGGACACCGACGCCGCGGCCGGACTCGTCGCTGGCCTGCCGCACCCACAGGTAGGCCTGCCGGTGGTCCTCGTAGGCCCCGTGGCTGAAGTTCAGGCGCGCGACGTCCATGCCGGCGTAGACCAGCGCGCGGACACCCTCGTAGCTGTGCACGGCCGGTCCGAGGGTGCAGACGATCTTCGCGCGGCGCTTCACGACGCCACCCTAGGCCCGCGGAGCCCCCTGGCCGGTGTCCCGACGCGCGTCCCACGCGCGGCGCAGCACCTGCTCGCACTGCGGGCTCACCAGCCCCTGCACGCAGACCGCCTGCACGGCGGCCGTCACGGCCATGCCCGCGGCGGACGCGTCGGCGCCGGTGGAGACCCCGGACAGCCGCAGCGCCCGCGCCGCGGCCAGCTGCGCCCGGGCGACGGCGACCAGCCGACCGCTCTCCCAGGCCGCCCGGGAAGCCTCGTGCATCGCCTCGGACCAGCGGGAACCGGGCTCGGTCCGCTGGCCGTGCGCCGCGACGACCCGCGCCCACGCCTCTGGTCCGGACCGGGCGACGTCGTCGAGCAGGGTGCGCAGTGCGGGCGCGTACGGCGCGTCGGGCAGGGCGGGGGGCACGGGAGCCAGCGCAGCGGACCAGGGCGCCCGCAGCGCCGCGAGGTCGGACAGCTCGACGCCCTCGGCCCGGCCGGCCCAGGCGACGACGACGGCGTCGAGGGCCGCCTGCACGCCCTCGCGCGGCAGCGCCGGGTCCGCCAGGGGCTGCTCGCGCAGCAGCAGGGACAGCAGGTCCTCGAGGCCGCCGAGCAGCGTGCTGGTGAGGACGTCGAGCAGGACGCGGCTGCCGTCGGCGTCGGGCAGGCCCTCGGCGACGACGCCGGAGACGCCCCGCATGAGGGTGCTCATCCGCGGCGCGGCGGCGCAGGCGGCGAGGGCCCGCTGCCGGACGTCGTCCGGGGCGGGGCCGGCCACTGCCAGCGCGCGGACGTCGTCGGGTGTCAGGGTGAGGACGCGGTCGACGGTGTCGGCCACGGCGGCGCCGCACGGGTGCCGGGCGAGGTCCAGGGCGAGCACGCTGGCGCTGACGAGCGAGTACACGGTGCCTCCCGGGGTGCTGGTACCCGGATCAACGCCTCCCCCACCCGCCGGTGACGGGTACGGACGGGTGACGCGCGAGGGCGCCGCCCGCAGTGCGGACGGCGCCCTCGGTGGTGCGGGTGCGGCTGCTAGCCGGCGTTGACCGCCGACTGGGCGTCGACGATGCCGTGGCCGTAGAAGCCGTTGTACTTCAGGCCGCCCTCGCAGGTGGACTGGTAGCCGCCGGTGCCGTTGTAGACGACGGTGGCCGGGCTCGGGGCAGTCGCGCTCGGTGGCCGTGCCCTGCAGGACGGCCTGGACCGCGGCCGGGTCGAGGCCGAAGGTGCGGGCGTCGCGACCCGAGTCGCCGTACTCGCTGACGATCAGGGCGGCGACGCCGGCCGCGTGGGGCGCGGCCATCGAGGTGCCCTGGAGGTACTGGTAGTAGGCGTTCGGGTTGACGCCGTCGCGGACGACGAAGCCGACGGCGGTGCCCTTGGGCTCGCCGTTCTCGTCGAGCTCGTCGTTCGCCTTGAGGACGTTCAGCGGGACGGCGGCGAGCACCGCGCCCTGCGGACGGCCGAGGTTGTCGCGGGTGTCACCACCGGGGGCGGCGACGTCGATCTGGCCCGTGCCGTAGTTGCTGTAGAAGGACAGGCGCTTGGACGGTCCCGTCGGCGGCCACGCTGATCACGTGGTTCGTCTGGGTCGGCACGCTCAGGCACGTCTTCGGGTCGATCTGGCGCGGCTTGGCGAACTCCTGCGTCTTCGTCGCCGCGGGGTAGTCCGGGCTGGTCTCGTCGACGCTCGGCTTGGAGAGGTCGGTGTTCTCGTTGCCGGCCGCCGCGATGAACGTGGTGCCGCGGGCGTAGGAGTAGTTCGACGGCCCGCTGGGTCGCCGTGATGATGACCCGCTGCTCCTCCTGCTCGGCCGGGCTGTCGGCCGGGTTCGCGGCGCAGTTGAACAGCCACGGGTCCGTGTAGAAGCTCATGTTGACGACGTCGATGCCGGCGTCGCCGGCGTACGTCATGGCGTCGAGCGTCGGCGCGAGGAAGAAGTAGCCGCTGTCCTGGCCGGCCCGGATGTTCACGAGCGTCACGTCGGGAGCGACACCGGCGATGCCCTGGCCGTTGATCGGCGAGGCGATCGTGGAGGCGACGTGGGTGCCGTGGCCGTCGTCGTCGTGGTCGACCGGGTCGACGCAGCTCGCGAACTCGCACGGACCGTCGAGCTCGTTGCCCGCGGGGTCGGTGGGGATGTCGCGGACGAAGTTGCGGCTGAGCGACTTGCTGAAGTTCGGAGCGATGTCGGGGTGGGTGCCGTCGACGCCGGTGTCGATGACGCCGACGAGGACGCGGCTTTCACCGGACTGCTGGCGCTGAGCCTCGGTGGCGTGGATCAGCTGCATGTCCCACTGGCGGGGGCCAGCGGCTCGGTGCCGACCGTGCCGGTGGAGGCGGTGGTGCGCTCGACCGTGGTGGAGGCACCGGCCTCGCGCTGGCGCTCGAGGTCGCGGCCGGTCTGGCGCTGCGCCTTGGCGCTGCCCGAGCCCTTGACCGACGAGCGGGCGGCGGCCGAGGGGGCGGCGGCGGGCGCGGGCGGCGGGGCGTAGCCGATGTACCGGTCGCGGGCGACACCGGCGAGGGTCTTCTGGCGGGCGGCGTTGACGCGGAAGGCCGCGCTGTTCGTCTGCACGATCGCGACGCGCGCCGCGAGGTTCTCCTTGAGGATCTTGCCGCCTGCAGCGGCGACGGCCTTGCGGGCCTGCTGCAGGTTGGCGCCGTCCTTGTAGAGGACGACGAAGCGCTCGGCCGTCGTGCCGGCGGCGGTGGCCCCCGGGGCGAGCGTGACGAGACTGGTGGTGCCCAGGGCGGCGGCGGTCAGCGCCAGACCGATCCGGACACCCAGGCGGTGTGGTCGTGCGCACAGGCTCCTCCTCCTCGGCGGCGAGGGGCGCCGCCCGAGGAGTCGGACCCTAGGGCCGTCCGGGATGCCTGGACAGACCCGGCGTGTCCCGTTCCACAGCCGTCACCGGACCGTGACCCGGCCCGGTGACGAGCACCTCACTCAGCGTGAGGAGGGCGAGACCGGCGAGGGCAGCAGGCTCTCGCCCGGACAGGACGCGTGTCGACGGCGGCGGCGCAGGCGCGGCCCTCGGCGATCGCCCAGACGATCAGCGACTGACCGCGGCCCATGTCGCCGCAGACCCAGACGCCGTCGACGTCGGTGGCCCAGCGGTCGTCGCGGGCGACGTTGCCGCGCCCGTCCAGGGCCGACCCCGAGCTGCTCGAGCAGGCCCTGCCGCTGCGGGCCGGTGAAGCCCATCGCCAGCAGGACCAGCTGCGCCGGCAGGGTGCGCTCGGTGCCCTCGACCGGCGCGAACGAGCCGTCGCCATCTCGACGTCGACCAGGTCGATGCCCTGGACGCGACCGTCGGCGTCGCCCTGGAACGCCTGCGTGTTGACGGCGAAGACGCGGTCGCCGCCCTCCTCGTGGGCGCTCGAGGTCCGGTACTGCAGCGGCCAGGTCGGCCACGGCGTGGACGACGCCCGGGTCTCCGGCGGCTTCGGCATGATCTCGAGCTGGGTGATCGACCGGGCGCCCTGGCGGATCGCGGTGCCGAGGCAGTCGGCCCCGGTGTCGCCGCCGCCGATGATGACGACGTCCTTGCCCTCGGCGCTGATCGGGGGGGCCTGCAGGTCGCCCTCCTGCACCCGGTTGGCCGGGACGAGGTACTCCATGGCCAGGTGGATGCCCTGCAGGTCGCGGCCGGGGGCCGGGAGGTCGCGCCCGAGGGTCGACCCGCCGGCCAGCACGACGGCGTCGTACGTCGCGCGGAGCTCCTCGACGGTCACGTCGACGCCGACGTCGACCCCGGTGCGGAACACGGTGCCCTCGGCCCGCATCTGGTCGAGCCGGCGCTCGAGGACGGCCTTCTCCATCTTGAACTCGGGGATGCCGTAGCGGAGCAGCCCGCCGACGCGGTCGGCCCGCTCGAGCACGACGACGTCGTGACCGGCCCGGGTCAGCTGCTGCGCGGCGGCGAGCCCCGCCGGGCCCGACCCGACGACGGCGACCGAGCGGCCGGTCTTCTCCCGGGGCGGCTGCGGCGTGATGACGCCGTCGGCCCAGGCACGGTCGGCGATCTCGACCTCGACCTGCTTGATGGTCACGGGGTCGTCGTTGATGCCGAGCACGCAGGCGGCCTCGCACGGCGCGGGGCACAGCCGACCGGTGAACTCGGGGAAGTTGTTGGTCGCGTGCAGGCGCTCGGAGGCGTCGGCCCAGTCGTCGCGGTGCACGAGGTCGTTCCACTCGGGGATGAGGTTCCCGAGCGGGCAGCCGTTGTGGCAGAACGGGATGCCGCAGTCCATGCACCGGGCGGCCTGGTCGTGGAGGTGCTCGGCGGGGAACTCCTCGTAGACCTCCTTCCAGTCGCGGATGCGGACGTCGACCGGGCGCCGGGTGGGCAGCGCGCGGCCGTTCTTGAGGAAGCCCTGCGGGTCGGCCATCTCTCTACTTCCCTGCTGCGGCGGCCATGACGGCCGTGTCGACGTCGGTGCCGGCCTGCTCGGCCTGCTCGATGGCGGCCAGCACCCGCGCGTAGTCGCGGGGCATGACCTTGGTGAAGCGGCCGGCCTGCGCGGGCCAGCCGTCGACGAGCGCCTGCGCGACCGGCGAGCCGGTCTGCTCGGCGTGCTCGAGGAGCATCCGGCGCAGGGTCTCGAGGTCGCCGTCGTCGAGCGGGAGCAGGTCGACCATCTCGCGGTTGACCTTGGCCTCGTCGACGTCCAGCAGGTAGGCCACGCCACCGCTCATGCCCGCGGCGACGTTGCGGCCGGTGACCCCGAGGACGGCGACGCGCCCGCCGGTCATGTACTCGCAGGCGTGGTCGCCGACGCCCTCGACGACGGCGGTGGCCCCGGAGTTCCGGACGCAGAAGCGCTCCCCCACGATGCCGCGGACGAACAGCGAGCCGCCCGTGGCGCCGTAGAGCAGGGTGTTGCCGGCGATGACGTTGTCCTCGGCCGGGAAGGTCGCGGAGCGGTCCGGCCGGACGACGATGGTCCCGCCCGACAGGCCCTTGCCGACGTAGTCGTTGCCGTCGCCCTCGAGCCGCAGCGTGACGCCTCGGGGCAGGAACGCCCCGAACGACTGCCCGGCGCTGCCGGTGAAGGTGATGTCGATGGTGCCCTCGGGCAGGCCCGGGCCGCCGTGGCGGCGGGTGACCTCGGCGCCGAGCATCGTGCCGACGGTCCGGTTGACGTTGCGCACCGGCAGCGCGAACCGCACCGGGGTCCCGTCCTCGAGGGCGTCCTTCGCCAGGGCGATGAGCGTGTTGTCGAGGGCGGCGTCCAGGCCGTGGTCCTGCACGCCGGTCCGGGTGAGGGACGTGCCGGCCGTGAGGTCGGGGACGTGGAGCACGGGGCTGAGGTCCAGGCCCGCGGCCTTCCAGTGCTGCACCGCCCGCTGGACGTCGAGGACCTCGGCGTGGCCGATGGCCTCCTCGAGGGTCCGGAAGCCCAGGCTCGCCAGGATCTCGCGGACCTCCTGGGCGATGTACTGGAAGAAGGTCACGAGGAACTCGGCCTTGCCGGAGTACTTGCTCCGCAGCACCGGGTTCTGGGTCGCGACGCCCACCGGGCAGGTGTCCAGGTGGCAGACGCGCATCATGATGCAGCCGCTGACCACGAGCGGCGCGGTGGCGAAGCCGTACTCCTCGGCGCCCAGCAGTGCGGCGATGACGACGTCGCGGCCGGTCTTGAGCTGCCCGTCGACCTGCACCGTGATGCGGTCGCGCAGGCCGTTGAGCAGCAGGGTCTGCTGCGTCTCGGCGAGCCCGAGCTCCCACGGCGAGCCGGCGTGCTTGAGCGACGTCAGCGGCGAGGCGCCGGTGCCGCCGTCGTGCCCGGAGATGAGGACGACGTCGGCGTGCGCCTTGCTCACGCCCGCGGCGACCGTCCCGACGCCGACCTCGGCGACCAGCTTGACGTGCACCCGCGCCTCGCGGTTGGCGTTCTTGAGGTCGTGGATGAGCTGGGCGAGGTCCTCGATCGAGTAGATGTCGTGGTGCGGCGGCGGGCTGATCAGGCCGACGCCGGGCGTCGAGTGCCGCGTCTTGGCGATGTACGGGTTGACCTTGGGCCCGGGCAGCTGGCCGCCCTCGCCGGGCTTGGCCCCCTGGGCCATCTTGATCTGGATGTCGTCGGCGTTGACGAGGTACTCGCTGGTGACGCCGAACCGGCCGGACGCGACCTGCTTGATGGCGCTGCGGCGAGCGGGGTCGTACAGGCGGGCCGGGTCCTCGCCGCCCTCGCCGGTGTTGCTGCGGCCGCCGAGCTGGTTCATCGCGATGGCGAGCGTCTCGTGCGCCTCGGGGCTGATGCTCCCGAGCGACATCGCGCCGGTGTTGAAGCGCTTCACGATCTCGCTCACCGGCTCGACGTCGTCGACGCCGATCGCCGGCCGCAGGCCCTCGCGCAGGGCGAACAGGCCGCGCAGGGTCCCGGCCCGGGCCGACAGCGCGTCGACCTTGCCCGTGTAGGTCTTGAAGACGTCGTACTGCTGCGTGCGGGTGGAGTGCTGCAGCGCGAAGACGGTCTCCGGGTTGAACAGGTGGACCTCGCCCTCGCGGCGCCACTGGTACTCGCCGCCGGTCTCCAGGCCGCGGTGGGCGCGCTCGGTCGGGTTGACCGGGTAGGCGCGGCGGTGCCGGGCGGCGACCTCCTCGGCCACGACCTCCAGGCCGATCCCGCCGAGCCGGCTCGTCGTCCCGGTGAAGTACTCGTCGACGAGCTCCTGGGACAGCCCGAGCGCCTCGAACACCTGCGCGCCCGTGTAGGAGGCGATGGTGCTGATGCCCATCTTGCTCATGACCTTCAGGACGCCCTTGCCGGCCGCCTTGATGTAGTTCCTGACGGCCGTCCCCGGGTCGACGTCGAGGTTGCCGTCGATGATGAGCTGCTCGATCGTCTCGAACGCCAGGTAGGGGTTGACCGCGGCCGCGCCGTACCCGATGAGCAGGGCCATGTGGTGGATCTCGCGGGCGTCGCCGGCCTCCAGGACCAGGCCCACCCGGGTGCGGGTCTTCTCGCGGATCAGGTGGTGGTGCACCGCGCTGGTGAGCAGCAGCGACGGGATCGGCGCCATCGTCTCGGTGGAGTCGCGGTCGGACAGCACGACGATGCGGGCGCCCGCGGCGATCGCGGTCGACACCTCGCGGCGCACGCGGTCGAGCGCGTCGCGCAGGGCCTCGCCCCCGCCGTTGACCGGGTAGAGGCCGTGCACGGTGACGGCGGCGAAGCCGGGCTGGTCGCCGTCGTCGTTGACCTTCTGGATCTTGGCGAGCTCGTCGTTGTCGAGCACCGGGAACGGCAGCACGATCTGGCGGCACGACGCCGGGCCGGGCTCGAGCAGGTTCTGCTCCGGGCCGAGCGACGCCGACAGGCTCGTGACGAGCTCCTCGCGGATCGCGTCCAGCGGCGGGTTCGTGACCTGGGCGAAGAGCTGGCTGAAGTAGTCGAACAGCAGCCGCGGGCGCTCGGACAGGACGGCGACCGGGGTGTCGGTGCCCATCGAGCCGATCGGCTCGAGGCCCTTGAGCGCCATCGGGCCGACGAGCAGCCGGACGTCCTCCTCGGTGTACCCGAACACCTGCTGCCGGCGCAGGACGGACTGCGCACTGACCTTGACGTGCTCGCGGGGCGGCAGGTCCGCCAGCTGCACCAGGCCGGCGTGCAGCCACTCGGCGTAGGGGTGCTCCGCGGCGAGCTCGGCCTTGACCTCCTCGTCGTCGACGAGGCGCCCCTGGGCGGTGTCGACGAGGAACATCTTCCCCGGCTGCAGGCGGCCCTTGCGGACGATCTGGTCGGCCGGGATGTCCAGGACGCCGACCTCGGAGCTCAGCACGACGCGGCCGTCGGCGGTCTGCCACCAGCGGCTCGGGCGCAGGCCGTTGCGGTCCAGGACCGCCCCGATGACGGTGCCGTCGGTGAACGTCACGCAGGCCGGGCCGTCCCACGGCTCCATCAGGCTGGCGTGGAACTCGTAGAAGGCCCGCTTGGCGGGCTCCATGTCGGGCGCGTTCTCCCACGCCTCGGGGACCATCATGAGCACGGCGTGCGGCAGCGACCGGCCGCCCATGTGGAGCAGCTCGAGGACCTCGTCGAAGGACGCGGAGTCGCTCGCGCCGGGCGTGCAGACCGGGAACAGTCGGGAGAGGTCGTCGGGGAGCTCGGCCGGACCGCGGAGCAGCGCCTCACGGGCCCGCATCCAGTTCCGGTTGCCCTTCACGGTGTTGATCTCGCCGTTGTGCGCGATGTACCGGTACGGGTGGGCCAGCGGCCAGCTCGGGAACGTGTTCGTCGAGAAGCGGCTGTGCACCAGGGCCAGCGCGCTGACGAACCGCTCGTCGAGCAGGTCCGGGAAGAACGGCTCGAGCTGCCCGGTCGTGAGCATGCCCTTGTAGACGATCGTGCGGGTCGACAGCGACGGGAAGTACGTCCCGGCCTCGTGCTCCACCCGCTTGCGCGTGACGTAGGCCCGGCGCTCCAGGGCCTCGCTGGTCAGGCTCTCCCCCGCGTCGACGAGGAACACCTGCCGGAAGACCGGCATCACCGAGCGGGCCGTCGCGCCGACCCCGGCGCCCACGGCGTCGGTGGGCAGGTCGCGCCAGCACAGGACCGCGAGGCCCTCCTCGGCGGCGATCCGCTCGACGGCGAGCTGCGCGTCGACGGCCGCCCGCGGGCTGGTCGGCAGGAACGCGGTGCCGACGGCGTACTGGCCGAGCGGCGGCAGCTCGGCGGGAGCGACGGCGCGCAGGAAGGCGTCGGGCAGCTGGACGAGGATGCCGGCGCCGTCGCCGGAGTCCGGCTCCGCGCCGGAGGCGCCGCGGTGCTCCATGTTGCGCAGCGCGGTCAGGCCGGAGTCGACGATGTCGTGGCTGGCCCGGCCGGCGATGTCGGCCACGAAGGCGACGCCGCACGCGTCGTGCTCGGCGGCGGGGTCGTACAGGCCCTGCTTGGCCGGGACGGCGGAGGGCGCGCTGAAGGGGGATGTCACGGAGGGCCTCGCTAGCTGACGAACGGGGTGGGAGGAGCGGTGGAGCGGCTGCACCCCGGGACGTCGCTGGCCCTCGCGCAGATGTCCGGGAGGTTACACGGGCTCCGGCAGCAGCCGCTCCCGAGAGGTGCGTCCGGTAGCGGTCCGTCTGGGTGATGGGTCCGGAATCACCCGAGATCTGGTCCGGACGAGCCATGGCGCCGGAGCGGCCGGACGCGCACTCTGGACGGGTGACCCTCGCAGACGCCGTCGGACGAGTGCCGTCCGGTCGTGCGCTGAGCGAACGGGACTTCGCCTGGCGTCACCACGCCGTCTGCCTCGTCCTGGCCGCGCACCTGCCGGTGCTCCTGCTGCTCGCGGCCCTGCGGGTCTCACTGCTGCACGGGCTGGTCGAGACGGCCGCCGTCGGGGTGCTGCTCGCCGTCGCCCTCGGGCCGGTCAGCCGCCGGGTCGCCTCCCTCGCCGCGACCGCCGGCCTGCTGGTCTGCTCCGCGCTGCTGGTCCACCTGTTCGACGGCCGCACCGAGCTGCACTTCCACTACTTCGTCGCGGTCGCCCTCATCGCGCTCTACCAGGACTGGCACGTGTTCGCGGCGGCGTTCGGCTTCGTGGCGCTGCAGCACCTCGTCGTCGGGATCCTCGCCCCGCACACGCTCACCTCCGACGGCGACAGCCCCTGGGTGGTCGCCGCCGTCCATGCCGGGTTCGTGCTGGCCGAGGCGCTCGTCATGGTGCTGTTCTGGCACGCCAACGAGCAGGCCCGCGCCGGCGAGGAGGAGCTCGGCCGCGCCCTGTGGGAGGGCCAGAGCAGCGTGCGGCAGCGCCTGCAGGACACCGACCGCATCCGGACCGACCTCATCGCGACCGTCAGCCACGAGTTCCGCACCCCGCTGACCGGCATCCGCGGCGCCGCCCTCACCCTGCTCAAGCGCGGCGACCGGCTCGACCCCGCCGGCCGCGACCGGCTCCTGCAGGCCGTCCTGGACCAGCAGGAGCGCCTGTCGCGTCTGCTCGAGAACATGCTCACCGCCGCGCAGGCGACGTCCGCGGACCCCTCCGCCGTCGCCGAGGTCGGTGCGGTGGCTGCCGAGGTCGCCATGCTGGCCGGCGCCGAGCACCCGGGGCGCGCCGGCATCTCCGTGCTCGTCGACCCCGGCGCCGTCGCCCGGATCGACCGCCAGGCCCTGCACCAGGTGCTGGCGAACCTCGTCGACAACGCCCTCGTCCACGGCTCGCCCGGGTCGGTCCCCCTCATCACGGGCGGCTGCGACGACCGCGGGGCGTGGGTCGCCGTCAGCAACGACGGCTCGGCCATGGACGTCGCCTCCGCCTCCCGGCTGTTCGAGCCGTTCTCGCAGGCGGACACCAGCGCGACCCGCGGCACCGAGGGCCTGGGCATGGGCCTCTACGTGGTGCGCCGCCTCGTCGAGGTGCACGGCGGCGAGGTCGAGGTCCGCAGCGACGACGGCTGGGTGACCGTGGAGGTCCGCCTGCAGGCCGCCCCCCTCGAGATCGCTCTGCCCGTCTAGACCCCGGCCCCGACGGCGGCCCCGACGACGTACGTCGCCCCGGCGGCGGCCGCGCCGAGCAGCAGCTGGCGCAGCCCGCTGTACACGGCCGACCTGCTGGTGAACCGGGACACCGCGGCGCCGGCGAGGAACAGTCCGAGGCCGGCGAGCAGGACGGTCAGCAGCAGGCTCGTCGCGCCCAGCAGGTAGGGCAGCACGGGCACCAGGGCGCCCATCGAGAACGCCGCGAACGACGACCCCGCCGCCGTCCACGGCGAGGGGAGGTCGTCGGGGTCGACGCCGAGCTCCTCGCGGGCGTGCACGCGCCAGGCCTGCTCGGGGTCCACCGACAGCTGCCGGGCGACCTCCTTGGCCGTCACCAGGTCGACGCCGCGCCCGTGGAAGATCGCCGCGAGCTCGGCCTCCTCGGCCTCGGGCACCCGGGCGATCTCGGCCTTCTCGATGTCGATCTCGGCCTGGGTCAGCTCGCTCTGGCTGGCGACGCTCACGTACTCGCCGGTGGCCATCGAGAACGCCCCGGCCGCCAGGCCCGCCAGCCCGGTGAGCACCACGGTGCGGGAGGCCACGCCGCCGCCCGCCACGCCGGCGATCAGGGCGGTGTTGCTGACCAGCCCGTCCATGACGCCGAAGACGGCGGGGCGCAGCCACCCGCCGGTGACGTCGCGGTGCTCGTGGTGGTGCTCCGCCGGGGTCGTGCCCGGCGACGGGGCCAGCTCGGTCATGCCTCCGAGGCTACGGGCGCCCCGGTGTCGTCCGCACGCTCGACGACCTCCTCGCGGCCGCTCCCCCGCCTGGCCGTGAGGTAGACCACGGCGAACAGGACCACGGCGCCCGCGACGTAGTCGTTGAGCCGGACGCCGAAGAAGCGGGTCGCGTCGTCGACCCGGAGCGCCTCGATCCAGGCGCGCCCGACGGCGTACAGGCCCAGGTAGAGCACGAAGACCCGTCCGTGCCCGAGCCGCCACCGCCGGTCGGCCAGGACGACGGCGACCGCGACGCCGACGTTCCACAGCAGCTCGTACAGGAAGGTCGGGTGGAAGGTGGCGACGTCGAGGTAGCGCTCGGGGCGGTAGCGGCGGGCGATCTCGAGGCCCCACGGCAGGTCGGTCGGCCGGCCGAACAGCTCCTGGTTGAACCAGTTGCCGAGGCGCCCGACCGCCTGCGCCAGCGCCACCCCGGGGGCGATGCTGTCGGCCAGGGCGCCCGGCGCGATCCCCTTGCTCCGGCAGACCAGCCACCCGGCGAGGACACCGCCGGCGATGCCGCCCGGGATGCCGAGCCCGCCCTGCCAGACGTACAGCGCGGCAACCGGGTCGTGCAGGTAGCGGTCGGGGCTGGTGACCACGTGGTAGATCCGGCCGCCGACGATCCCGGCCGGCACCGCGATCGTCGCGAGGTCGGAGACGGCGCCCTTGGTGCCGCCGCGGGCGACCCAGCGCCGCTCCCCGACCACGACCGCGACGACCACCCCGAGGATGATGGCGAGGGCGTAGGCCCGGAGCGGGAACGGCCCGACGTGCACGACCGACTGCGGCGGGCTGGGGATCGACGCGAGCACGGGCACCTGGCGAGCGTAGGCGGGACGCCCTCACCGGCCCTGTCGGCCGACCTCGTGCCAGCGCCCGTCGTGGTCCTGCCAGGACACCCGACCGGGGTGGAGGGCCGCCGCGACCGCCTGCACCGAGGGCGCCTCCAGGACGAACCGCACCAGGCGGCAGCCGTCGACGGGGCTGAGGTCGTTCCAGGAGTAGACGGCCACGGTCAGGTGCTGTCCGGATCGTTCTTCCGCGACCGGAGCCCTGGCAGCGCGGGACCTCCTCCGGCGCACGTCATCGACCCGTCGAGTCTGCGCGACGTGTCCGGCAGGGTCGTGCCGGGTGGGACGGGTGGTGGGACGGTGCGGACGGGTCGTCGTCGGTAGACGCCGCCGCCGGGGCTGCTCCACCGGATGGTGCCGTCGTGGGTGGTGCGGGTGGTCCAGCCGGTGTGCTTGGCGCGGTGCCAGTGCCGGCTGAGGCTCTGCAGGTTGCCCTGGTCGGTCTGGCCCAGCGGCCAGGGCAGGCGGTGGTCCCGGTCGGTCCGTCGGGCGGGGGTGCTGTCGCCGGGGAACACGCTGGTGACGTCCCGCAGGTCGACCAGCCGGCCGAGGGCGGCCGACGGGACGTAGCCGGGCTCGGTGAGGTCCGGGAGCGTGCTGGCGGTCGTCGCCATCTCGACCAGGGCCCGGCGGAGCGCCCGGGCCCGGTCCGGGTCGCCCTTGGTCCAGGTCGCTCGGCGTAGGGGCGGCTCGGCGGTGAGGACCTCGCCGGTGCGGCTGTCGACGCACGCCTTCACCAGATCAGCCTGCGGCAGCAGCGCCCGGGCCTGGTCCGCGCCGATCGGGCCGTACCCCGCCAGCACCGCCGGGCAGTCGCTCAGCCCGAGGGCGACGGCGGCGGGCATCGCCAGGCCGACGGTCCAGACCGGGGCTGCGGCCAGGGCGTGGAGGTCGACGGCCTGCTCGACGGGGCACTCGATCACCGCCTGGACGCCCACCCGGTCGCACCCCAGCGCGTGCAGCAGCGCGGCGATCTGCTTCTGCCCCTCGGTGAGCTCCTCGGTGAACGTCATCGCCGACGCTCGGCCCCGCAACGCCGCCAGCACGGTCGCGCCCTGCACCGCGGTGCACCCCAGGACCAGGTCGGCCATCCCGTCGGGCTGCGGCCGCAACCGTGCCCCGGCCGTCCGGCGGGCGGCCTCGTGCCGGCGCCGGGCCGCAGCAGGGTCGACCGTGATCGCGGCCCGTCGGGCCGCGGCCCGCAGCTGCGACGGCGTGCCGTCCAGCAGCCCGTCGTCGTCGACCGGACCGTCCAGGACCTCCGCGAGGACCGCCGCGGCGTGCGGAGCGGACAGCGGCTCGACCTCGGCCAGCAGCGCGAGCGCGTGCGGCACCGCCAGCAGCCCGGCCTCCAGGGCCGCGAGCAGCCGGGGGAACGACACGAGCCGCAGCGCCTGCCCGAGCCGGTCCGCTCCGGTGACAGGCGAGACGTGGAGCAGGCACGCGACCTCACCGGAGACGAACTCCCGGTGCTCCGGCAGCCGACACCTGCCACAGCGCGACCAGCGCCCGCTGCTCCGCCACGAACGCCACCGCCGACGCCCGAGCAGCAGCGCGGACCGCCGCGCACTCGCTCCGCGTCGACCCGAACAACGTCCCTGACATGACCCGAACCTACGACCCGGGTCCGACAGTCCCGGACCAGAAACAGCAGGTCAGGAGAGGTGGTAGGTCAGCCCACAGCGAACGAGCGACCCGCGACGAAGGAGGTCGAAGCGTCGCGCTCCTGCCCGATGTCGGTGCGGAGCAGGGCGATACCGCCGTGGGAACAGTGCGGTCAGGTGCGGGCGGCCCGGCGGACACCGTCGGCGAGGTCCGCGGCGAGGGTCCGCACCGCCTCCACGCCGCCGTCACGCAGGGCCGCGACCAGGGCGGAGCCGACGATGACGCCGTCGGCGAAGGCCGCCACCTCCGCGGCCTGGTCGCCGTTCGAGACCCCGAGGCCGACGCAGACGGGGAGGTCGGTCTGCGCACGCATCCGCGCGACGAGCTCCTGCGCCCGGCTGCCCACCGCCGAGCGGGCTCCGGTGACGCCCATGACCGCCGTGGCGTAGACGAAGCCGCGGTTGGTGCGGCCGACGACGGCGAGCCGCTCGTCGGTGCTGCTCGGGGCCACCAGGAAGATCGGGTCGAGGTCCTGCTCGCGGGCCGCCTCGATCCAGGGAGCCGCCTCCTCGGGGATGAGGTCGGGCGTGATGCATCCCGCTCCCCCGGCGGCCTTGAGGTCCGCGGCCCAGCGGGCGGGGCCGTACTTCTCGACCGGGTTCCAGTAGCCCATCGTCACGGCGACCGCGCCCGCGTCGGCGACCGCCTGCACGGCGGTGAAGACGTCCTTGACCCGGCTGCCGACCCGCAGCGCGGCGTCGACGGCCACCTGGATGACGGGGCCGTCCATGCCGGGGTCGGTGTAGGGGACACCGACCTCGACGGCGTCGACGCCGGCCTCGACCATGGCGACCATCGCCGCGACCGACTCGTCCACCGAGGGGTAGCCGACCGGCAGGTAGCCGATCAGGGCCGCCCGCCCCTCGGCGCGGCAGGACGCGAACATCGCGTCGAGGGCGCTCACGGCTGCTCGCCCTCGTGGGCGCGGACCAGCTCGGACTCCGCGACCTCCTCGCCGGTCACGAGGCCGAACCAGCGGGCCGCGGTGTCGACGTCCTTGTCGCCGCGCCCGGAGGTGTTGACGACGACCACGAGCTCGCGCGGGTCGACAGCCTGGGCCCGCCCCCAGTCGCAGGCTCCGGCGAAGGCGTGCGCCGTCTCGATCGCGCACAGGATGCCCTCGGACTTCGCCAGGAACGACAGGCACTGCATCGCCCAGGCGTCCGTCACGCCCGTGTACGTGGCGCGCCCGGCGTCGCGCAGCCACGAGTGCTCGGGCCCGACGCCGGGGTAGTCGAGGCCGGCGCTGATCGAGGTGGTGTCCATGGTCTGGCCGTCGTCGTCCTGCATGAGGTAGCTGCGGGCGCCGTGCAGCACGCCCGGGGTGCCGGCGGTCAGCGGCGCGGCGTGGCGGCCGGTCTCGACGCCGTCGCCGCCGGCCTCGGCGCCGACCAGCGCGACGCCCTCGTCGGGGATGAACGCGTGGAAGGCGCCCATGGCGTTGGAGCCGCCGCCGACGCACGCCACGACGGCGTCGGGGAGGCGGCCGACGAGGTCGAGGCACTGCTGCCGCGCCTCGACGCCGATGATGCGCTGGAAGTCGCGGACCATGGCCGGGAACGGGTGCGGCCCGACGACGCTGCCGATGGCGTAGTGCGTGGTCTCGACGTTGGCGACCCAGTCGCGGAACGCCTCGTTGGTCGCGTCCTTGAGCGTGCGGGTCCCGGTGGTGACCGGCACGACGGTGGCGCCGAGCAGGCGCATCCGGGCGACGTTCAGCGCCTGGCGCCGGGTGTCCTCCTCGCCCATGTAGACGGTGCACTCGAACCCGAACAGGGCGCACGCGGTGGCGGTGGCGACCCCGTGCTGGCCCGCACCGGTCTCGGCGATGACCCGGGTCTTGCCCATCCGCTTCGTCAGCAGGGCCTGGCCCAGCACGTTGTTGATCTTGTGCGAGCCGGTGTGGGCGAGGTCCTCGCGCTTGAGCAGGATCCGGGCACCACCGGCGTGCTCGGACAGGCGCCTCGCGTCGGTCAGCGGCGTCGGGCGGCCGGCGTAGGTGGTGAGCAGCCGGTCGAGCTCGGCCAGGAACACCGGGTCCTGCTGGCTGGTGCGGTGGGCCTCGGCGAGCTCGTCGAGGGCGGCGACCAGGGCCTCGGGGACGAAGCGCCCGCCGTAGGGGCCGAAGTGGCCGGCAGCGTCGGGCAGCTGCGCAGAGGGCAGGGACGTGGTCACTCGTGGACTCCGGCTGCGGGGTGGGCGCCGGCGGTGACCAGCTCGTGGACGGCGTCGCGGGGGCTGCCGCCCGTGACGACGCCCTCCCCGACGAGGACGGCGTCGGCGCCGACGGAGGCGTAGGCGAGCAGGTCGTGCGGGCCGCGGACCCCCGACTCGGCGATCTTGACGACGGAGTCGGGCAGCTGCGCGAACACGCGGCCGGGGACGGACCGGTCGACCTCGAGGGTCCTGAGGTCGCGCGCGTTGACGCCGAGCAGGGTGGCTCCGGCGGCGAGCGCGCGCTCGGCCTCGGCCTCGTCGTGCGCCTCGACCAGGGCGCTCATGCCGAGCGACTCGGTGCGCTCGAGCAGCGACACCAGGGCCTCCTGCTCGAGGGCCGCCACGATGAGCAGGACGACGTCGGCGCCGTGCGCCCGGGCCTCCCAGACCTGGTAGCTGCTGACGACGAAGTCCTTGCGCAGCACGGGCACGTCGACCCGGGCCCGGACGGCGTCGAGGTCGGCGAGGCTGCCCCCGAAGCGGCGCTGCTCGGTGAGGACGCTGATGACGCTGGCGCCACCGGCCTCGTAGTCCTGGGCGAGCGCGGCCGGGTCGGCGATCGCGGCGAGGGCCCCCTTGCTCGGGCTGCTGCGCTTCACCTCGGCGATGACGCTCACCCCCGGACGGCGCAGCGCCGCAGTCGCGTCGCGGACGACGGGCTGGTCGGCGGCCCGCGCCTTGAGCTCCGCCAGCGGGACGGCGGCCTCCCGGACGGCGAGGTCCTCGCGCACTCCGGCCAGGATCTCGTCGAGCACGGTCGGTCCTGGATCAGCCACGGGCCGAGCCTACGGGCGGCCGGGAGGGTCTGCTGCGGTCGGGTCCTCGCCGCGGTCGAGCGCGTCCCACGTGCCCTTGTCGGTGGGCGCCTCGACGACGGGACGCGCTGCCGGCGCCTCGTACCGGGCGCCGAGACCGGCCCAGGACCGGCCGCGCACGAGGGTCAGCAGGCCGGCGAGGAGCAGCAGGACACCGCCCGCGAGGGTGAGGAGGGGCAGGGCAGTCCGGTGCACCGCCGTCGGGGCGGGGACCAGCGAGAAGCCGGGGACGGTCGGCGCCGGACCCCCGGCCTGCGTCCACGCCTCGCTCGCGTAGACCCGCCCGTCGAGGTCGGCGAGCACCCGGGCGACGAGGACGGCGGCCAGCACGCCTCCTGCGAGCAGCACCGCACCGAGGGCGGCCCGGCCCCATCGGCGGGCGGCCAGCAGCGCGGGCACGCCGGCAAGGGCGAGCACCCCCACGGCACGCAGCCCCGCGACGAGGTCCCGCCCGCGCACGTCGACCTCGCGGTCCGGCAGCGGGGAGAGGCCCTCGATCCGGGCGTGCGCCCACGTGCCGGAGGCGCCGGACAGCAGCAGCACCCCGGCGACGCCGCACAGCAGCAGGGCGACGTACAGCCCGCGCTTCACGCCGGGCCGTTCACGCGGGACGCAGGGTCGCGGCCGCTGCGACCGCCCGCAGGACGGCGGCCGCCTTGTTCTCGCACTCGGCCTGCTCGGCCACGGGGTCGCTGTCGGCGACGAGGCCTCCCCCGGCCTGGACGACGGCGCGCCCTCGGTGCAGGACGGCGGTGCGGATGGCGATCGCCATGTCCATGTCGCCCCCGGCGTCGAGGTAGCCGACGCACCCGCCGTACAGGTTGCGCCGGAACGGCTCGAGCGACTCGATGATCTCCATCGCCCGCGGCTTCGGGGCGCCCGAGAGCGTCCCCGCCGGGAAGGTCGCGCGCAGGACGTCGAAGGCGCTCAGGCCCGCCCGGACGGCACCCACCACGGTGCTCACGATGTGCATCACGTGGCTGTAGCGCTCGATCTGCATGAACTCGACGACGTCGACCGTGCCCGGCTCGCAGACCCGGCCGAGGTCGTTGCGGCCGAGGTCGACGAGCATCACGTGCTCGCTGCGCTCCTTGGGGTCGTGCAGGAGCTCGTCGGCGAGGGCCGCGTCCTCCTCCGGCGTCGCCCCGCGGGGCTTCGTCCCGGCGATCGGGTGCAGGACGGCGTGCCCCGCGGTGACGGTCACGAGGGCCTCGGGCGAGGAGCCGACGACGTCGAACGGGTGCTCGTGCCCGGCGAAGCGCAGCAGGTACATGTACGGCGAGGGGTTGCTCGCCCGGAGCACCCGGTAGACGTCGAGCGCGTCGGCCTGCGTCTCCAGCTCGAACCGCTGGCTGAGCACGACCTGGAACGCGTCGCCCGCCCGGATGTGCTCCTTGACCGTCTCGACGGCGGCCATGTGGTCCTCGGGGGACGTCCGCCGCACGACGTCGGGGACGGCGTCGAGGTCGAGCGTGGCGACGCTCGGGGGGACCGGTGCGGACAGGCCGGCGGTCATGGCGTCGAGCCGGGCGAGGGCGTCGTCGTAGGAGCCGCCCCGGAGCACGTTCGCGACGAGCAGGACCGTGCCGTCGCTGTGGTCCAGGACGGCGAGGTCGGTGACGAGCATCATCGCCAGCTCGGGCATCCCGAGCTCGTCCGGCGCGGTGCTCGGCAGCCGCTCGATCCGCCGCACGACGTCGTAGCCGAGGTAGCCGACCAGCCCGCCCGTGAAGGGCGGAGCGCCGTCCTGCTTGGGCGTCCGCAGCAGGGCGTCGGCCTCGCGCAGCGCCTCGAGCGGGTCCTCGCTGGTGGTCGGCAGGCCCTCGCCGACCCACAGCGCCCTGCCGTCCCGCTCGGTCAGCGTTGCCGCGGCGTTGACGCCCACGAACGACCACCGCGACCACGAGCGGCCCTGCTCGGCCGACTCGAGCAGGAAGGTGCCCGCCCGCCCGCCGGCGAGCTTGCGGTACACCCCGACCGGTGTCTCGCCGTCGGCGAGCAGCCTGCGCGTGACCGCGACGACGGCGTCGGACGAGGCGGCGAACTCCTCGCGGGTGGGCGAGGTCGTGCCGATCCGGCTCACGCGGGCGCGCCGACGGCGGAAGGCAGGACGGTGGCGTCGAAGCAGGTGCGGTCCCCGGTGTGGCAGGCGCCGGAGCCGGCCTGGTCGACCTTCACGAGCAGGGTGTCGCCGTCGCAGTCCAGCGCGACGGCCTTGACCCACTGCTGGCTGCCGGAGGTGTCGCCCTTGACCCAGTACTCCTGGCGGCTGCGCGACCAGTAGGTGGCACGTCCGGTGGTGAGGGTCCGGTGCAGCGCCTCGTCGTCCATCCAACCGACCATGAGCACCTCGCCGGTGTCGTGCTGCTGGGCCACCGCCACCACGAGGCCGTCCCGGTCGCGCTTGAGCTGCGCGGCGATCGCGGGGTCGAGGTCGGTCGGACGGACGGCGGGGCTGCTCACCCGGGCAGTCTGCCAGCGAGAAGGCCTGCCAGCGCGAGGGCCTGCCGGCGCCGGCTACACGACGCGGAGCAGCGGGGCGACCGGCTGGGGCGGCACGACGACGTCGAAGGTCGCCTCGAGGTCGGCGGGGAGCAACGGCCGGCTGAACAGGAAGCCCTGGCCGAGGTCGCAGCCCATGACCTGCAGCGACTGCAGCTGCGCGTCCTCCTCGATCCCCTCGGCCACCACCACCAGCCCGAGGCTCTGGCCGAGCTTCACGATCGTGCGCGCCAGCTCCTCCTCGTCGGAGCCCGCGGCGACGCCCGACACGAACGAGCGGTCGACCTTGAGGACGTCGACGGGGAAGCGGTGCAGGTAGGACAGCGACGAGTAGCCGGTGCCGAAGTCGTCGATGGCCAGCCGGACGCCGCGCTGCTTGAGCCGTGCCAGCAGGTCCTGCATCTGCTCGTCGTGCTCGACGAGGACGCTCTCGGTCAGCTCGACGGTCAGGGCCGACCCCGGCAGGCCGGCGGCGGCCAGGGCGGCGTCGACGACGGCCAGGAAGCCGGGGTCGTCGAGCTGCCTGGAGGAGACGTTCACGGCGATGTCGAGGGCGGCCAGCTCGGGGCGCGTCCGCCGCCAGTGCGCGGTCTGGCGGCACGCCTCGTGCAGCACGAAGGCGCCGAGCTCGACGATGAGACCGAGCTCCTCCGCGACGCCGATGAAGACGTCCGGCGGCACCAGGCCGCGGACGGGGTGGCGCCAGCGCACCAGCGCCTCGCAGCCGACCCAGTCGCCGGCGGCGAGCGCGTGCGTCGGCTGGTACCAGACCTCGAGCTCCCCGCGCTCGACGGCGTGCCGCAGGTCCTCCTCGAGCTGGAGGCGGCGCACGAGCTCGAGGTGCATCCCGGGCTCGAACAGGGCGTGCGCGTCGCCGCCGACCGCCTTGGCGCGGTACATCGCGAGGTCGGCGTTGCGCATGAGCTCGTCGGCGCTCTCGTCGCTCCGCCGCAGGGCGATGCCGCAGCTGGACCGGACCGTGACGTCGCGCCCGTCGAGCTCGACGGGCGCACGCAGGGCCACGGCGATCCGGCGGGCGACGTCGCTGCCGTCGTCGCCGCTGCCGAGCTCCTCGAGCAGCACGCCGAACTCGTCGCCCCCGAGCCGGGCGACGGTGTCGCCGGGCCGGACGCACGCCTCGAGCCGGTCGGCGACCTGCTTGAGCAGCCGGTCCCCGGCCGCGTGGCCCAGGGTGTCGTTGACGGCCTTGAAGCCGTCGAGGTCGAGGAACAGGACCGCGAGGCCGCGCTCGGCGTGCCGCTCGACCGCCAGCGCGTGCCGGACGCGGTCGACGAACAGGGACCGGTTCGCCAGCCCCGTGAGGGCGTCGTGGAAGGCCTGGTGCGACAGCTCGAGCTCGAGCTGACGGCGCTCGGTGATGTCGCGGACGTTGAGCACGAAGCCGCGGACGGCCTGCTCCGCGGCCAGGCTCGTCACGGTCGCCTCAACCGGCACGAGGTGGCCCGCGGAGTGCCGGACCGCGCCGGTGAACACGCGGCTGACCCCGGGCTGGCGACGCAGCTCGGCCAGCAGCGGCTGCAGGCGGGCGGCGTCGAGCGGACCCCACCAGTCGACCAGCCCGCGGCCCACCAGCTGTGACGGCGCGACGCCGAAGTGGTCCAGGCTGCTCGGCGTCGCGTAGGTGACCGAGCCGTGGTCGTCGACGACCGCGACGACGTCGGACAGGTTCTGCACGAGGCTGCGGAACCACAGCTCCTGCCCGCTGAGCTCGCGGGTCCGTGCGGTCAGCTCGGCGGTGCGGTCGGCGACCCGCGCCTCGAGCTGCCGGGTCAGCGTGGCGTTCTCCTGCAGCGCCAGGACCTGCCGGACGACGAGCAGCAGCACCAGCAGCAGGGTGCCCCAGGCCAGGAACGGTCCCAGGCGGCCGACCGTGATCTCGCGGGCGACGCCTGCCACCAGGGCGGCGACGACGGCGACGTACGGCGCGACGACGCCGACCCGGGTGCTCTGCCCCCGCTCCGCCCCGACCGCCTCGGTCTCCTGCGGGACGCGGGCCGCGAGCCCGAGCAGGGTGAAGCCGGTGAACCAGCCGAGGTCGATCGGGTGGCCGCTGTAGTAGCTGTCGCGCAGCGTGAGGTAGGCGAAGCCGGAGTCGCCGATCGCGAAGGCCACGCAGCCGCCGGTGAGCAGCAGCAGGGACGACAGCCGGACCCCCGTGCCGTGCCGCGCGCGGGCCAGCGCGACCACCGCGACGGTGCCGCAGACGACGTCGCCGACCGGGTAGGCGAGGCTGATCACCGCCGCGAAGGGGCTGTCGGCGCCCGCGCGCAGGGTGGCGGCGAGCACGAGCTCCCAGCTGACCATGCCGAGGCTGACGGCGACGACGACGCCGTCGAGGACGGTGCGCACCCGGGTCGACAGGCCGCCGGACGACCCTGGCAGCGCGAGCAGCCCGGCGGTGAGCAGGGGGACGGCGAGCAGGTAGCCGGCGTCGGCGAACGAGGGGAAGGGCACCTCGCGGCCCTGGACGGACTCGAACAGCGTCCAGACCGCCTGGCCGCTGCACCACGAGGCGACGCCGAGCCCGAGCAGCAGCCAGGCGCGTCGCGCCGGACCGGGACGGGAGGCCCGCAGCAGGCAGGAGCCGGCGGCCAGGCCGGTCAGGACGACGAGGCCGACGTTGGAGACCCACCGGCCGGTGTCGGTGTCCCCGCCGGACGCCCGCAGGGCGACGATCCACGCGACCACGACGACGAGCGACGCCGGGTACCGCAGGGGCACGCGGAGGCGGGGCAGGACGCTCTGCACCCTCCCCGGTCGACGCCGCTGCCCGAGGCCTTGAGGGTTTCCACCCCCTCGATCCTCAAGAGGCACCGCGCACCGGTCGAGGCTCCGGTGTGCTCCCGGTGCTGGTCCCCCCTGGCCCTGCCCGAGCCGTGCGCGTCGCCGGGGACGTCCTGAGCCCCGTCGCCCTGGCCGTGCTCGCCGACGACGCGCCGTTCCTGGCCTACGACCTGCGGATCGTGACCGGCCGCGTGCAGGCCTTCCAGGACGCCTTCGCCCGGCGGGTCGCCGTCCGGTACGCCGTCAAGTGCAACCCGGACGCCGAGATCCTGCGCGACCGTCGCGCCGCGGC
Organism: uncultured Actinomycetota bacterium; assembly: GCA_963761655.1. Taxonomy (GTDB): domain Bacteria; phylum Actinomycetota; class Actinomycetes; order Mycobacteriales; family SCTD01; genus RYN-122. Next base: position 630,798 of record CAVXHI010000008.1, on the reverse strand, counting down.
GGGCGGTGGCTTCGAGGTCGCCTCCCTCGTCGAGGCGCAGCTCGCCGTCGCGGCCGGCGCCGACCCCGCCGACGTCCTGTTCAGCAACCCGGTGAAGCCGCCGTCGCACATCGCGGGAGCGTTCGCCCTGGGGCTGCGCCGCTTCGCGGTCGACTGCCCCGAGGAGCTCGCCAAGGTCGCCGAGCACGCCCCCGGCGCCGGCGTGTACGTGCGCCTGTCGGTCGACGACACCAGCAGCCGCTTCCCGCTGTCGGCCAAGTTCGGGTGCACGCCCGAGGACGCCCGTCGCCTGCTGCTCGCCGCCCCGGGCCTCGGCCTCGTGCCGGACGGCGTCACCTTCCACGTCGGCTCGCAGTGCACCGACCCCGACGCCTGGGCGCACGCGGTCCGGGTCATGGCGCCGCTGCTCACCGACCTGCTGGCCGCCGGCGTGCGGCTGCGGATGCTCGACCTCGGGGGCGGGTTCCCGGCCCGGTACGCACCGGCCGAGGTCCTGCCCGACCTCGAGGACGTCGCCCAGCGGGTGCTCGAGGCCCTTCCCGCGCTGCCCTACGTCCCGGAGGAGCTCTTCTGCGAGCCCGGCCGCGCGATCGTCGCCGAGGCCGCCGTCCTGGGCGCCACCGTCATCGGCCGCACCGAGCGGCACGGACGGCTGTGGGTCTACACCGACGTCGGCGCCTACAACGGGCTGATGGAGGCCGCGCAGACCGCCGGAACGCTCGCCTTCCCCGTGACGACGTCGCTCCTGGACGAGGCCGGACCCGTCGTCCGGTGCACCGTGACCGGCCCGAGCTGCGACTCCTCGGACACCCTGCTGCGCGACGTCGGCCTGCCCGCCTCGCTCGCCGTCGGGGACCGGCTGTACCTGGGCAGTGCCGGCGCGTACTCGCTCTGCTACGCCTCGGCCTTCAACGGCTTCCCGCTGCCGACACCGCTCTACCTGGCCTGACGCCGCCGCGCTCGCTCAGCACGGCCGGCCCCGCGCAGGCCAGCAGGAACCCGATCGCACCGAGCACCGACAGCGCGACGGGCAGGCTCGTGCCCGCGCTGACCGCACCGACCAGGGGCGGACCGGCGACGAAGCCGGCGTAGCCGAGGGCGCTGACGAGGGCGAGGTCGGCCCCCTGGCGCCCGGGCGCGGCCCGCTCCCCCACCGCCGTGTAGAGCACCGGCGCGAGCACGGACGCACCGGCGCCCGCGACGGCCAGGCCGACCAGGGCGACGGGCGCCGAGCCCGCCACGACCAGCAGGGCGACCCCTGCCGCGGTCAGGCCGCCGCCGGCGACCACCAGCCGGGCGGGCGTCGTCCGGCTGCCGAGGACGTGACCGCCCAGCCGCCCCACGCCCATCGCCCCGGCGAACACCCCCGGGCCGAGGCCGCTGACGGCGGGGCCGGCGTCCAGGCCGCGCTCGAGCTGCAGGGCGCTCCAGGACTGCAGGCCGTCCTCGACGAGGAAGCTGCCGGCCACGAGCAGGCCCACGAGCAGCAGCGGGCGGGTCATCGACCGGGCCCCGCCCGCCGGGTCCTGCTGGGCGGCGGGCCGCGCCGTCGGCACCTGCCCGGCGACAGCCGCGACGGCGCCCCCGACGACGAGCAGGACGGCCACCGTCGGAACGCCCGCCTGGCGGCACAGGCCGGCCCCGACGCTCCCCCCGAGGACCCCGAAGGAGAAGGCCCCGTGGGCCAGGGACATCAGCTGCCGGCCCGAACCGGCCTCGGCCCGCTCCCACGCCGCGGCCGCCGTGTTGGCGACGACGTCGAGGGCCCCGGTGGCGACGCCCAGCAGCACGAGCGCCGGCAGCAGGGCGACGACGCTGCCGGCCAGCCCGGCCAGCGGCAGGACGAGGGCGAACCCGAGCAGGGTGAGCTGCAGGGCCTCCCCCGCCCCGTGCCGGTCGCTGAGCCGGCCCGCGAGCGGCATGGCCGGCACGGCCGCGACGGCGAGCAGCGCCGAGGGCGAGCCCGAGCTCGCCGTCCCCGGCGCCGACGGCACGCTGCACGGCGGGGAGCAGCGCGGCCCAGGCGCCCCAGAACAGGCCGAAGACCGCGAAGGCGCGGATCACCGAGCGCCGCTCCGCCTCGTGCAGCGACCGGCGCTCGGCGTCGCGCAGGTCGGTCGTCACCGCGACTGGGACGTCCAGGACGCGTGCATCCGGGCGTACGGGCCGTCCTGCAGGACCAGCACGCTGTGCGGGCCGCGCTGCACGACGACGCCGTCGTCGACCACCAGCACCTCGTCGGCGGCCTCGGCGGTGGACAGGCGGTGCGCGATCGCCAGGGTGGTGCGACCGCGGGTGAGGCTCTCCAGCGCGGACTGCAGCCGGACCTCGGTGGCGGGGTCGACGGCGCTGGTGGCCTCGTCGAGGACGAGCAGGTCCGGGTCGGCGAGCTGCGCCCGGGCGATCGCGACGAGCTGCCGCTCCCCCACGCTCAGCCGCTCCCCGCGCTCGCCCACGGGGGTGCGCAGGCCGTCGGGCAGGGTGTCGAGCCAGTCGCCGAGGCCGAGGTCGTCGAAGGCCTGCCGGACCTCGCCGTCGGTGGCGTCCGGCCGGCCGTAGCGGACGTTGTCGACCACGGTGGAGTCGAACAGGAACCCGTCCTGCGGGACCATGACGACCCGGCTGCGGAGGCTGGCGAAGGGCACGTCGTCGAGCGGGACGCCGGACAGCAGCACCCGTCCCTCGCTGGGGTCCATCAGCCGGGTGAGCAGCTTGGCGAAGGTCGTCTTGCCGCTGCCGGTCTCCCCGACGACGGCGACCCGGGTCTGCGGCGCCAGGGAGAGGTCGACGTCGTGGAGCACCCGCGGGCCGCCGGGGTAGGCGTAGGAGACGTGCTCGAACCGCACGCCCACCGGGCCCGGCGGCAGCGGGGTGCCCTGGACCGGGTCGGCGACGTCGGTGGGGGTGTCGAGGACCTCGAGGACCCGGCGCAGCCCGGCGACGGCGTTCTGCGCCTCGTTGAGCACCTCGGTCGCGACCTGGACCGGCTGCACGAACAGGGTCACGAGGAACAGGAACCCGACCAGCCGCCCGACCGTGATCTGCCCGTCCACCCCGAGCAGCACCCCGACGACGACCACCCCGCCGGTCGCCAGCGACGCGACCATCTCCCCGGTGGAGAACGTCGTCGCGGCGATGACCTGGGCCCGGGTCTGCGCCTGCCGGGCCCGCTCGACGGCGCCGTCGATCCGCTCCGCGGTCCGGGCCTGCACGCCGTAGGCGCGGATGACCGGCGCCCCGACGACCGACTCCCCGACCGCCCCGAGCAGCTCCCCGACCCGCTCGCGGACCAGCCGGTACGCCGCCTGCAGCCGCCGCTGGAAGAGCTTCACGGCGAGCACGAGCGGCAGGAAGCAGACGTAGACGAGCAGGGTGAGCTGCCAGGACCACAGCAGCATGAGGACGGTCGCGAGGACGACCTGCGCGGTGCTGACGACGACCAGCAGGCCGCCCCACTGCATGAAGGTGCTCATCGTGTCGACGTCGCTGGTGACCCGGCTGACCAGCGAGCCGCGGCGCTCGGCCGCCTGGTGCAGCACCGACAGGTCGTGCACCCGGCGGAACGCCCGGACCCGCAGCGCGGCCAGGCCGTCCTCGGTCGTGCGGTACAGCCGGACGTTCATCAGGTAGTTCGCCGCAGCCGTGACGACGACGGCGACGGCCGCCAGCCCGCAGGCCAGCCGCACCAGGGGCAGGTCGGGCTCGCCGCCGGACAGCCCGTTGTCGATCGTCTGCTGCACCGCCACCGGCACGACGACCCGGCCGGCGGTGGCCAGCAGGGCGAGCAGGAGCGTGACGCCGAGGCCGCGCCGGAACTCGGGGGCGACCTTCAGCCCGTGGGCGAGCGTGGCGAACGACCCGCGCTCGGGGGCAGCCGCGGTCACAGCACGGCCTCCTCGCGCAGGGCCTCGCGCTCGGCCTCGGCCCGCTCGTAGGCGGTCACCAGCTCGCGGTAGCCGGGCGTGGTCTCGCGGAGCTCCTCGTGCGTGCCGCGCCCGACGACGCGACCCTGCTCGACGTAGACGACCTCGTCGGCGAGCGCGATGGTGGCCCGGCGGTAGGCGACGACGACGACGGTGCTGGCCGCACCGCTGCTGCGCAGCCCGGCGAGGATCCGCTGCTCGACCTGCGGGTCGACGGCGCTCGTGGCGTCGTCGAGGACCATGAGGCGGGGGCGGCGGACGACGGCGCGGGCGAGTGCGAGGCGCTGCCGCTGACCGCCCGAGAGGGTGGTGCCGCGCTCCCCGACGACGGTGTCGAGACCGTCCGGGAGGGCCTGCACGAAGCGCTCGGCCTGGGCGACCCGCAGGGCGGCCCAGACGTCGGCGTCGTCGAAGGTCGTGCCGAGGGGGCCGTCCAGGGTGATGTTGCCGCGCACGGTGTCGTCGAACAGGAACGCCGACTGCGGCACGAGGGCTCCCGCGGCGGCGACCTCCCCGGCGGCGAGGCTGCGGAGGTCGGCGTCGTCGTAGGAGACGCGGCCGGCGTCGGGGTCGACCAGGCGCACCAGCAGGGTGGCGAGCGTGCTCTTGCCCGAGCCGGTCGGCCCGACGACGGCGACGGTGCGCCCGGGGGCGACGTCGAAGGTGACGCCGGACAGGACGGCGTCGTCGCCGTAGGAGACGCCCGCGTCGCGGACCCCGAGGGCGACCGGGTCGCGGCCCTCGAGGCGGCCCGCGCCGTGTTCCTGGCTGCCCTCGGCCGTGAGCACCCGCTGCACGCGGTCCCACCCGACGACGCTGCGGGGCAGCTCGTTGAGGACCCAGCCGAGCGCCCGGACCGGGAAGGCCAGCAGGGTGAACAGGTAGGCGACGCGCACCAGCTGGCCGGCGTCGATGTCGCCGCTGCCGACCCGGCTCGTGCCGGCGAGCAGGACGACCAGCACCCCGAGGACGGGCAGCGCCTCCATGACCGGGTCGAACAGCCCGCGCACCCGTCCCACCAGGACCATCGTCTCGCGCAGCTCGACCGCGGCGTCCGAGAAGCGGGCGGTCTCGTCGGCCTCGCGGCCGAGGGTCTTCACCACCAGGGCGCCGTCGAAGGACTCGTGGGCGATGCCGCTGACCTCGCCGCGCAGCTGCTGCGCCCGGGTCATGAGCGGCGACATCCGGCGGCTGTAGAGGACGGTCAGGCCGGCGATGGTCGGGAAGACGACCGAGCCGACCAGGGCGAGCACGGGGTCGGTGACGAACAGCAGGCCGAGCGTCACGACCAGCATGAACACGACGCCGACCGCGAAGGGGAACGGCGCGATCGGGCTCCAGGTGGCCTCGACGTCGCTGTTGGCGTTGCTCAGCAGCTCACCGGTGGGGTGCTGCTGGTGCCAGGAGAAGGGCAGCTCGAGGTAGCGCCGGGTGACCCGCCGGCGGTAGGTCGCCTGCAGGCGGTACTGCATGACGCCGGCTCCGAGCCGCCGGCCGAGGATGCCCACGACCTTGAGCGCGGCGACCAGCATGATCGCCCCGAACGCCAGCCCCAGGGCCGCCCCGCGGGCCTCGCCCTCGCGGATGCTCGGCTCGATCACCCGGTCGGTGATGGCGCCGAAGACGTAGGCCTGCGCGATCGTCGTCAGGGCGAACAGGGCGCTGCCGAGCGCGGACAGGGCGAAGACCCGGGGCTCCTCGCGGACGGCGACGGCGAGGACGCCGAAGCCGCGGCGCAGCGTCCCGCGGGTCGGGGTGGGGCGGGTCACGGGTCTCCAGGAGCAGGGGGCGGTCCCTGGAGAGGACACCGCGGCCGGCGACGGGATTCCCCGCACGTCCGGCAGACTGGCCCCGTGCGTCCCCCCGTGCGTCCCCCCCTGCGTCTGGCCCTCGTCCTCGGCCTGCTCGTGTCCCTGGCGGGCGCCGCCCTGGCCGCGAGCCCCGCCGCCGAGAAGCGGGTGGTCCGCGGCACCGACGGCTACCTGTTCATCGCCCAGGACTGGTCGGTCCCGTGCCAGTACCACGGCGCCGCCCGCGACACCGCCGAGCGGATGGCGCGGTTCGTCAGCGAGGTCCGACGCAGCGGCCGCGACGTCCGGGTGGCGCTCGGACCGGACAAGGCGACGATCCGCACCGGCAACGTCCCCGGCACAGTGCCGCAGAAGGCCTGCGGCGCCGCCGAGCGGGCGGCCGTCTGGAAGGCCGTCACCGGGCGGCTCGGGTCCGACTTCGTCGACCTGCGCAAGCCGCTCGCCGCGGCCGGGTCCCGGTGGCAGACGTACTACCGCCAGGACACGCACTGGACGCCGACCGGCGGCTCGGTCTACGCCAAGGCGGTCGCGGCGTCGTTCTCCCCCGCGGTCGCGCGCCGGCTGACCACGCAGGACGTCACCTGGACCCGCCGCGGGGACCTGGCGGGCGTGCTGGGGATCCCCGGCACCGAGAAGGTCCCGGGCTACCGGACGGTCAACCCGGGCGTGCAGGTCACCGAGCTCGCGCACGGGGACGCCGGCCTGGGCATGGGTTCGCGGCACTTCCTCGCGACGCCGACCGTCGACACCGCCGTCGTCCCCGGCAGGACGCTGTTCCTGGGCGACAGCATGGACGGCACGGTCGCCCCTGTCATCGCCCCCGCGTTCCGCGACTCCACCTTCCTGTGGCCCGACGCCGCGACCGACGCGCAGGCCCTGGTCGACCGGATCGCCGACTTCGACCGCGTCGTCGTCATGCGCATCGAGCGCTTCAGCGCGGTGTGGCGGCCCTACGACGCCGACGTCCTCGCCGAGCTCCGGTCCCTGCCGCCGCGCCCCCTGCGGACCACCCGGTGACCTCGCTCGCCCGGCAGGAGCGCACGCTGCTGCTCGACCGCATGGCCGACGCCGGCCCCGACGCCCCGACGCTGTGCGGCGACTGGACCACGCACGACCTCGCCGCCCACCTCGTCGTCCGCGAGCGCCAGCCGTACGCCGTCCCGGGCATGGTCGTCGGGGCGCTGCACGGCCCCACCGCCTACCTCGAGGGCAAGGCCCGGCGGCGGGCCTACGAGGACCTGCTCGCCCGGCTGCGGCGGGGCGCGCCGTCCTGGTCGCCGCTCGGCTCCCGGGTCGACGCGCTGTACGACCTCGCCAACGTGCACGAGTTCTTCGTCCACCACGAGGACGTCCGCCGAGCCGCCGGCGACGGACCGCGCCCGCTCGGCCGCGACCTCGAGCAGGCCCTGTGGAACCGCGCCACGCTGCTCGCCCCGGCCTTCCTGCGCCGCGCCGTCGGGACCTCGGTCGAGCTCGTGACGCCCGGAGCGCAGCGGTTGCTCGGCAGGCCCGGCCAGGAGCGGTGCGTCGTCGTGCGGGGGCGTCCCGGCGAGCTGTTCCTGTGGCTGTGGGGCCGTCCCGCCGACGTCGTCCTGGAGGGCGACGGCCTCACCGGTGTCCGGGTCGGCCCGTGAGGGGAACGCCCCTGCTGTGTTCACCGAGGCCACCCGCCGCCTGACCCCGCACGCCCTCCTCGTCGGGCTGGTCGGCACGCTGCTGCTCGCCGTGCCGGACCTGCTGCGGCAGCTGCCCGTCCGCGACGACCCGTCCTCCCTGCACGCCCTGCTGGTCGACGTCGTCGGGGTGCTCACGGCCGCGGTCCTGCAGCTGGCCCTGATCGGCGTCCTGGACGGCCGCCGTGCCGTCGACGGCCCCGCGGTGCTGCTGCGGGCGCTCCGGGCGCGGCCCGGCGTCGTCGTCGCCGGGATGGCCCTCGCCGGGGCGGTCTCGGCGCTGCTGACCCTCGTGCCGTCGGTGGCCCTGCTGGGCTTCCGGCAGGTCCTCGGCCCGCTGCAGGACCCGCCCCTGCGCGACCTCGTCCTCGCCCAGCTGTCCGACGTCGTCGCGACCGCGGTGACGGCGCCGTGGTGGGCGCTGCTGGTGGGGACGGTCGCGGCTAGCGGACGGGGTGTCCCGCAGCCCGCAGGGCGTCCTTGACCTCGGGGATCCGCAGCTCGCCGAAGTGGAAGACGCTGGCGGCCAGCACGGCGTCCGCACCGGCCTCGACCGCCGGCGCGAAGTCCTCCAGCCGCCCCGCGCCCCCGCTCGCCACGACCGGGACGCCGACGCGGGCGCGGACCGCACGGAGCAGCTCGAGGTCGTAGCCGCGCTTGGTGCCGTCCGCGTCCATCGAGTTCAGCAGGACCTCCCCGACGCCGAGCTCCTCGCCGCGGGCGGCCCAGTCGACGGCGTCGAGGCCGGTGCCCCGGCGCCCGCCGTGGGTCGTGACCTCGAAGCCGCTCTCGGTGCCCGGGGCCCGGCGCGCGTCGACGCTCAGGACCAGCACCTGGCTGCCGAACCGGCGGCTGATCTCGTGCAGCAGCTCGGGCCGGGCGATGCCCGCCGTGTTCACCCCGACCTTGTCGGCCCCCGCCCGCAGCAGCCGGTCGACGTCGTCCACCGTCCGGACACCGCCCCCGACGGTCAGCGGGATGAAGACCTGCTCGGCGGTCCGGCGCACGACGTCGTACGTCGTCTCGCGGCTGCCGCTGCTCGCGGTGATGTCCAGGAAGACCAGCTCGTCGGCGCCCTCGGCGTCGTAGACCCGGGCCATCTCCACGGGGTCACCGGCGTCGACCAGGCCGGTGAAGTTGACGCCCTTGACCACGCGGCCGGCGTCGACGTCGAGGCAGGGGACGACACGGACGGCGACGGTCACAGGGCGCGACGCTAGTAGGCCCCCTAGCGTGAGCGCGTGGACAGACGGGTGGGGCTGCGGGACCTGCTGCCCTACCTGCGCGACCACCGCGGGTCGCTCGGGCTCATCGCCGTCCTGACGGCGGTCGGCTCGGGCCTCGCCCTCGCCCAGCCGCTCCTGGTCCGCCGGGCGCTGACCGCGGTGCAGGACTCGGCCGGCGTGTCCGGCCCGGTGGCCCTGCTGGTGGCGGTCGTGCTGGCGAGCGCCCTGCTCGGCGGCGTCGAGCGGTACCTGCTGCAGCGCACCGCGGAGGGCGTCGTGCTGACCGCCCGCACCGGGCTGGCCACGCACCTGCTGCGGCTCCCGGTCGCGGAGTTCGACCGCCGGCGCACGGGCGACCTCCTGTCCCGGGTCGGCGCGGACACCACCCTGCTGCGGGCCGTCGTGACGCGCGGGCTGTTCGAGGCGGTGAGCGGCGTCGTCGTCGTGGTCGGCGCGGCCGTCGCGATGGCCCTGCTCGACCCGCTGCTGCTGGCGGTCACCCTCGCGGCGACGGCGGTGGGCGTGGGGCTGGTCGTGTCGGCGTCCCGCCGGGTGCGGGCGCTGTCGGAGCAGGCCCAGGCCCGGGTCGGCGACATGACGGCCGCGGTCGAGCGGGCGCTGTCGGCGGTGCGCACGGTGCGGGCCAGCGGCGCGGAGGAGCGCGAGACGGCGGTCGTCGTCGCCGGCGCGACCGCCGCGTACGAGGCCGGGGTGCGGGCGGCCCGGCTGGAGGCCCTCGTCTCCCCCGCCACGACGCTCGCGACCCAGGGCTCGTTCCTGCTCGTCCTGGCTGTCGGCGGCGCACGCGTCGCGTCCGGCGACCTCGAGGTGGGCGACCTGGTCGCCTTCGTGCTCTACCTGTTCCTGCTGGTCATCCCGCTCGGCCAGGCGCTGCAGGCCTACACGACCCTGCAGACCGGGCTCGGCGCGCTGCAGCGGATCGAGGAGGTGCGGCGGCTCCCGACCGAGAGCTCCGCCGGTGTCGTCCCGACGGTCGACCCGGCCGCTCCGCTGCTGTCGCTGCGGGACGTCTCCTTCTCCTACGACGACGGCACGGCGGTCCTCGACGGGGTCTCCTTCGACGTCCCGCGCGGGACCCGTACCGCCCTGGTCGGCCCCTCGGGGGCGGGCAAGTCGACGGTCCTGGCGCTGGTCGAGCGCTTCTACGACTGCTCGGACGGCGCTCTGCTCCTCGGCGGCACCGACGTGCGCGACTGGCCGCGCGAGGCGCTGCGGGCGCAGCTCGGGTACGTCGAGCAGGAGGCGCCCGCCCTGGCCGGCACCCTGCGCGACAACCTCCTGCTCGCCGCCCCGGCCGCGCAGCAGGAGGACCTGGACCGGGTCGTCGACGCCGTCCGGCTGCGCGACCTCGTCGACCGGGCGCCGCGCGGGCTGGACAGCGAGGTCGGCGACGCCGGGGTGCTGCTGTCCGGCGGCGAGCGCCAGCGCCTGGCGATCGCCCGGGCGCTGCTCCGGGCCCCCGCCCTGCTGCTGCTCGACGAGCCCACCAGCAACCTCGACGCCCGCAACGAGGCCGCCCTGCGCGTCGCGGTCGACGCCGTCGCGCAGGACCGCACCCTGCTCGTGGTCGCGCACCGGCTGTCGACCGTGGTGGACGCCGACCAGATCGTCGTGATGGAGCACGGCCGCGTCGTCGCCGTCGGGCGGCACGCGGAGCTGGTCGAGACCTCACCGCTCTACCGGGAGCTGGCGTCCGAGCAGCTGCTCGTCTGACGGCGCGCCTGGTCCGCGGCGCCCGGTGCACCTGGGAGGCTCGCGCCATGCGGCTCGCGGTGTGCTCGTCCAAGGGCGGGGTCGGCAAGACGTCGACCGCCGCCAACCTCGCCGCGGTGCTGGCCTCCCGGGGGCGGACGCTCGCGGTCGACGCCGACCCGCAGGACAGCCTCGGCCGCGCGTTCGGCGTGGTCGCGAAGGGCCCGGACGACAGCCTGGCCGGGGTGCTCGCCGGGACGACCGAGACCCGCGCCGCCGTCCGGGCGGAGGTCGCGCCCGGCCTGGACCTGCTGCCCGCGCACGCCGCGCTCGAGCAGGTCGGGGTGTCGCTCGCCTCCCAGGGCGGCCTCGTGACGTCGCTGCGCCGGGCCCTGCGCCCCCTGCTGGCCGAGTACGAGCACGTCGTCATCGACACCCACGGCGACCTCGGCAACCTCACGCTCGCCGCCGTCTGCGCCGCGGACGCCGTCCTGACGGTCTTCACCAGCGACCCCGGCTCGGCGCTCGGCGCCGCGCGGGTGCAGGCCTTCCTCGCCACGCACCGCGACTACGAGAACACCTCGGCGGAGCTGGTCGGGGTGGCGTGCAGCCTGTGGGACGCCGGCGGCAAGGCCGCCCGCGAGGTGGTCGACGCCCTCGCCGCCACCGACCTGCCGGTCCTGTCGACCCGCATCCCGCTCTCGCGCCGGGTCCCGAGCGCCACCCTGGCGAAGCGGCCCGTCGTCCTGACCGCCCCCGGCAGCACCGTCGCCGCCGCCTACCGCGACCTCACCGACGAGGTCCTCGCCTCCTACGCCGCGAAGGTGTCCCCGTGAACGACCTGCTCAGCGACCTCACCGCCGACCTGAACGCCGACCTGCGGTCCGCGCCTCCCCTGGCCCTGCCGACCGCTCCCCCGGTGCGCCCGACGCCGGCCTTCGAGCTCGCCGTGACGCCGCTGCGCTGGAGCCGCCCTGCGCTCGACCTCGCCGGCGGGGTCAGCCTGCGGGTCGGGCCGCTCAGCCTGGGCGTCGGGCGCCGCTAGGCGCCCTGCACGGCGGCCGCGAGGTAGCGGCCGGTCAGCGTCCCCGACCCCGTCAGCTCGCGCGGGGTGCCCTCGAAGACCACGCGGCCGCCGTCCTGCCCGGCTCCCGGCCCGAGGTCGATGACGTGGTCGGCGTGCGCGACGACGGCCAGGCTGTGCTCGACCACGAGGACGCTCGTCCCGCCGTCGACCAGCCGGTCGAGCAGGCCGAGCAGCTGCTCGACGTCGGCGAGGTGCAGGCCGGTCGTGGGCTCGTCCAGCACGAGGAGACCACCGGGGTCGACCGTGCGGGAGGCCAGCTTCAGCCGCTGCCGCTCGCCGCCCGACAGCGTCGTCATGGGCTGGCCGAGCCGCAGGTACCCCAGCCCGACGTCGACCAGCCGCGCGAGGACCGTGACGGCGGCCGGCGTGCGGGCCTCGCCGTCCGAGAAGAACGCCAGCGCCTCCTCGACCGGCAGGGCCAGGACCTCGCTGATGTCCTTGCCCCCGAGCCGGTGCTCCAGGACGTCGGCGGCGAAGCGCCGGCCCTCGCAGGTCTCGCAGGTCGTGGCGACCCCGGCCATGACGGCGAGGTCGGTGTAGACCACGCCGGCGCCGCTGCAGGCCGGGCAGGCGCCCTCGGAGTTCGCGCTGAACAGGGCGGGCTTGACGCCGTTCGCCTTGGCGAAGGCCTTCCGCACGGGCTCGAGCAGGCCGGTGTAGGTGGCCGGGTTGCTCCGGCGCGAGCCCTTGATCGGGCTCTGGTCGACCGACACGACGCCGTCGCGCCCGGCGACGGCGCTCTGGACCAGGGAGCTCTTGCCCGAGCCCGCGACACCGGTCAGCACCACCAGGACGCCGAGCGGGACGTCGACGTCGACGCCCTGCAGGTTGTGGCTGGTGGCCCCGCGGACCTCGAGCACGCCCGTCGGGGTGCGGACGGCGTCCTTGAGCTCCGCCCGGTCTGAGAGGTGGCGCCCGGTCAGCGTCGTGCTGGCGCGGAGCCCGGCGACGTCGCCCTCGAAGCAGACCGTCCCGCCGGCCGACCCGGCCCCGGGCCCGAGGTCCACGACGTGGTCGGCGATCTCGATGGTCTCCGGCTCGTGCTCGACGACCAGCACGGTGTTGCCCTTGTCGCGCAGCCGCAGCAGGAGCTCGTTCATCCGCTGGACGTCGTGCGGGTGCAGGCCGGTGGTCGGCTCGTCGAACACGTACGTGACGTCGGTCAGGGCCGAGCCCAGGTGGCGGACCATCTTCGTGCGCTGCGCCTCGCCGCCCGAGAGCGTGCCGGTGGGGCGGTCCAGGGCGAGGTAGCCCAGGCCGACCTCGACGAAGGCGTCGAGGGTGGCGCGCAGGGCGTCGAGCAGGGGCTGCACGGACGGGTCGTCGAGCTCGCGGACCCAGGTGTCCAGGTCGCTGACCTGCAGCGCGCAGACCTCGGCGATGCTCCGGCCGGCCACGGTGACGCTGCGGGCGAGCTCGCTGAGGCGGGAGCCCGCGCAGTCGGGGCAGGTCGTGAAGGTGAAGGCCCGCTCGACGAAGGCGCGGACGTGGGGCTGCAGGGCGTCGAGCTCCTTGCTGAGCATCGTGCGCTGCAGCTTCGGGATCAGGCCCTCGTAGGTGAGGTTGATGCCGTCGACCTTGATCTTGGTCGGCTCCTTGTAGAGGAACGCGTCGAGCTCCCTGGCCGTGAAGTCCTGGATCGGCGTGTCGGGGTCGAAGAAGCCGCTGCCGCTGAAGATCCGCCCGAACCAGCCGTCGACGGTGTAGCCGGGCACCGTGATCGCCCCCTCGTTGAGGGTCTTGCCGGCGTCGTACAGCTGGGTGCGGTCGACGTCGTTGACCGCACCGCGGCCCTCGCAGCGCGGACACATGCCGCCCACCAGCGAGAAGCTCCTGCGCTCCTTGACCGTCCGGCCGCCCTTCTCGACCGTCACCGCACCCGCGCCGCTGATCGACGGGACGTTGAACGAGAAGGCCTGCGGCCCGCCGATCTGCGGGGTGCCGAGGCGGCTGAACAGGATCCGCAGCAGGGCGGTCGCGTCCGTGACGGTCCCGACGGTCGACCGGGGGTCGCTGCCGAGGCGCCGCTGGTCGACGAGGATCGCCGTGGTGAGGCCGTCCAGCAGGTCGACGTCGGGGCGGGCCGTGGTCGGCAGGAAGCCCTGCACGAACGCGCTGTAGGTCTCGTTGATGAGCCGCTGCGACTCCGCCGCGATCGTCCCGAACACCAGCGAGCTCTTGCCCGAGCCGGACACGCCCGTGAAGACCGTCAGCCGGCGCTTGGGGATCTCGACGCTGACGTCGCGCAGGTTGTTGACGCGGGCGCCCTGGACGCGGAGGACGTCGTGGACGTCGGCCGGGCGGGTCATCGTCCGCTCAGCGCCTCGACCGCCCCGGCGTACATCCTCTGCTTGATCGTCCCGAGGGTGGGGCCGGCCTTGCCGACCAGCGGCCCGACGGCCTCGAGGGCGGCGGCGCGCACCGAGTCCTCGGGCACGTCCCGCGTGACGATCCCGGCCGCGACGGCGTCGGGCGCGCCGTAGCGGCGTCCGGTCGTCATGGCGTCGGTGGCGGCGGCCGGGGTGAGCTTGGCCTGGATGAGCGCGCCCATGCCGACGGTGAACGGGATGGAGATGTCGACCTCCGGCAGGCAGAAGAAGCCGCGGTCGGTCCGCATGACCCGCCAGTCGTGCGCGAGGGCCAGCATGGCGCCGGCCGCGAAGCAGTGGCCCTGCACGGCGGCGACCGTCGGGACGGGCAGGGTGAGGACCCGGCTGAACAGGGCGTGGACCCGCGTGACGTACGCGTCGCCCTGCTCGGGGTGGGCGGTCAGCCAGTCGAGGTCGAGGCCGTTGCTCCAGAACTTGCCGGTGGCGGCGGTCACCAGGGCGCGCGGGCCGTCGGCCGCCTCCACCTCGTCCAGCGCCGCCTCGACCGCGCCCAGCCAGTCCGGGGAGAAGCGGTTCTCGGTGTCGCCGAGGTCCAGGACGAGGACGTCGCCCTCGCGGGTCAGCGTCGGGCTCATCGGACGGCCTCCAGCGCCTGGGGAAGGGTGAACGCGCCCGCGTAGAGCGCCTTGCCGACGATCGCGCCCTCGACGCCGCGGACCCCGGCGAGGACCCGCAGGTCGTCCAGGCTGCTGACCCCGCCGCTGGCCACGACCGGACGGTCCGTGGCCGCGCACACCTGCTCGAGCAGGTCCACGTTCGGGCCGGTCAGCGTGCCGTCGCGCTTCACGTCGGTGACGACGTAGCGGGCGCACCCCTCGCGGTCGAGCCGGGCGAGGACGTCGAACAGCTCGCCGCCGTCCTGGGTCCAGCCGCGGGCGGACAGCGTCGTGCCGCGGACGTCGAGGCCGACGGCGATCCGGTCGCCGTGCTCGGCGATGGCCTTGGCCGTCCACTCCGGCTGCTCGAGCGCGGCCGTGCCGAGGTTGACCCGGGCGCAGCCGGTGGCCAGTGCCGCCTCCAGCGAGGCGTCGTCGCGGATGCCCCCGCTCATCTCGACGTGCACGTCGAGCTCGCCCACGACGCGGGCCAGCAGCTCGCGGTTGCTCCCGCGCCCGAAGGCGGCGTCGAGGTCCACCAGGTGCACCCATGCGGCGCCGTCGGTCTGCCACTGGCGGGCGGCGTCCAGGGGGTCGCCGTAGGACGTCTCCGACCCGGCCTCCCCCTGGACGAGCCGGACGGCGCGGCCGTCCGCGACGTCGACGGCGGGCAGCAGGACGAGGCTCACGCGGTGCTCCTTGCAGACGGGCTCACCGCGAGGACCGCGGCGACAGGTACAGGGTGATGACGATCGGCAGGGCCGCCAGGGTGACGAGGAACAGCCCCAGCCGGGCGGCGGTCCCGTACAGGACCTGCCAGCCGACGAACTGCACGACGACGACGCCGAAGGCCAGGCCGAGGCGGGTGCGCAGCGGCATCGCGCCGTAGCGCGGAGGACGGCGCTTCGGCAGGCCGGGCCGCAGGGCCCCGACCCTCGCGCGGCGCTCCCGGGCGCGGGCCGCCTTCTCGCGATCGGCGGCGCGGGCGGCCTCCCGGGCCGCCCGGGCGCGGGCCCGCTCCTTGCTCACAGACTGCGCAGCCAGTTCTCCAGCAGGCCCGCTCCGGCGTCGCCGCTCTTCTCGGGGTGGAACTGGGTCGCGGCGAGCGCCCCCTGCTCGACCGCTGCGGCGAACGGCTGCCCGTGCACGCTCCGCGTGACGAGGGCGCCCGGCACGTCGCCCGCGGCGTAGGAGTGCACGAAGTAGAAGCGCTCGTCCTCGAGGCCGGCGAACAGGCTGCTGCCCTCGGCGACCTCGACGCCGTTCCAGCCCATGTGCGGCACGACGTCGGCCTCGAGCCGGCGGACCGCTCCGGGCAGGACCCCGATGCCGGCGGTCTGCTCGCCGTGCTCGTCGCCCTCGGTGAACAGGACCTGCATGCCGACGCAGATGCCCAGCACCGGTCGCCCGGCCGCGACCCGCTCCCGCACGACGACGTCGCCGCCGACCTCGCGGACCGCGGCCATGCACGCCGCGAACGCCCCGACGCCAGGCACCACCAGGCCGTCGGCCTCGCGGGCGGCGGCCAGGTCCGCCGTGACCTCGACGTCGGCACCGACCCGCTGCAGGGCCCGCTCGGCGCTGCGCAGGTTGCCCGAGCCGTGGTCGAGGACCACCACGCGGGTCACCGCTCCTCCTCGTGCCGGAGCCGGGCCGCCCGCAGGACCGCGCCGCACCCCGTGCCGCCGGCCATGGCGACGACGTACAGGACGGAGAGGACCTCGAACCACCTCATCGCGGGGTCACCGGAGGCCCACGGCCTCGAGGTCCTCGGTGGCGAGCCCGTTCGGCAGGTCGCCGTCGACCGCGTAGTCGTAGCCGAACAGGACGACGTACGGCGGGAGGCCCAGCAGCATGACGGCGTCGGCGAGGCGCTGCGTCTCGGTGTCGTAGTCCGCGGTCAGCACCGCACGCAGGGGCTCCACGTCGTGGACACCGAGCGCGGCCGCCAGCGGCTCGAGCTCGCTCACGTCGGGCGGCAGCGGGGTGCCGTCGAGGTAGCCGGGGTCGGAGTCGTAGGTCGCGACGAGGGCCCCGCCGTCGAAGACCTGCAGCAGGAGGTCGTCGTCGTCGTGGACGGTGGTGCAGACGACCGGCCCGTCGACGGACAGCGCCGTCGCGACCGGCGTCACGTGGTCGTCGAGGCGGCCGTCGGCGTCGGGCGCGGCGACGGTCCAGCCGTGCCGGGTCGGCGTGAGGAGCGCGGCGGCGTAGGCCTCGCCCACGACGTCGCGCACCCGCTCGCGCGGCGCCCGGGTCGCCAGGCTCTCGTAGAACGCGCCCATGCCTACAGGCTGCCCTTGGTGCTGGGGATCCCGGTGACCTTCGGGTCCAGGGCGGTCGCGTCGCGCAGGGCCCGGGCGACCGCCTTGAACTGCGCCTCGACCAGGTGGTGCGCGTTGCGCCCGGACAGCACGCGCACGTGCAGCGCGATCCCGGCGGTCGCGACGAACGACTCCCAGATGTGCCGGGTCAGCGTCGTGTCGTAGGAGCCGATGAGCTCGACCATGTCGGGCTCCACGTGCACGACGTACGGCCGGCCGGACAGGTCGACGGCCGCCTGCACGAGGCACTCGTCGAGCGGCACGAGGGCGTCGCCGAAGCGGCGGATGCCGGCCTTGTCGCCGAGCGCCTCCTTGAGGGCCTGGCCGAGCGCGAGGCTCGTGTCCTCGACGGTGTGGTGCGCGTCGACCTCGAGGTCGCCCTTCGTCCGGACGGTCAGGTCGAAGCCGCCGTGCCGGCCGAGCTGCGCGACCATGTGGTCGAAGAAGGGGACGCCGGTGTCGCTGGTCGCCTGGCCGGTGCCGTCGAGGTCGAGCTCGACGAAGACGTCGGACTCCTTGGTGGTGCGCTGGACGGTCGCTCGCCTGGTCATCCCGTGACCCTATCGAGCGCCTTCAGGAAGGCCGTGGTCTCGTCCTCCGTGCCGGCGTTGACCCGCAGCCAGCCGGTCAGGCCCGGCCCGCCGCTCACGTCGCGCACCAGGACGCCCTCGTCCAGCAGCGCCTGCCAGACGGCGCCCGGGTCCTCGAACGGACCGAACAGCAGGAAGTTCGCCTGCGTCGGGACCACCTGCAGCCCGAACCGCGGGATCGTGCGCAGCATCCGGTCGCGCTGGGCCTTGACCTGCTCGACCGTGCCGAGCAGCTCCTCCGCGTGGGCGAGCGCCGTCCGGGCAGCCGCCTGGGTGAGGGCGCTCAGGTGGTACGGCAGCCGCACCAGCTGCAGGGCGTCGACGACGTCGGCGCTGGCCGCGAGGTACCCGAGCCGGGTGCCCGCCATGGCGAAGGCCTTGCTCATGGTCCGGCTGACCACGAGCCGCGGGAGCTCGGCCAGCAGCGTCGTGGCGCTGGGGAGCTCGCTGAACTCGGCGTAGGCCTCGTCGACGACGACCATCCCGGAGGTCGCGGCGTGCACGGCCCGGACGACGTCGTGGGAGGTCTCGGTGCCGGTGGGGTTGTTCGGCGTCGTGAGGAAGACGACGTCGGGGCGGTGCTCGCGGACGGCGGCGACCGCGAGGTCGACCGTCAGCACGAAGTCGGCGGGGCGTTGCACGGCGGTCCACCCGGTGCTCGTGCCGGCCGCCAGGAGCGGGTGCATCGAGTAGCTCGGCTCGAACCCCAGGGCGGTCCGGCCCGGCCCGCCGAACGCCTGCAGGACCTGCTGCAGCACCTCGTTCGAGCCGTTCGCCGCCCAGACCTGCTCGACGCCGAGCGGGACGCCGGTCTGCCGGGACAGGTACGCGGCGAGGTCGGTGCGCAGGGCGACGGCGTCGCGGTCGGGGTAGCGGTTCAGGGTCGTCGCAGCCTGGCCGACCGCCTTCTCCAGCGCCGCCACGAGGCCGGCGCTCGGTGCGTGCGGGTTCTCGTTGACGTTCAGCATGACGACGTCGGCGATCTGGGGCGCCCCGTACGGCTTCTTCCCGACGAGGTCGTCCCGGACGGGCAGGCTCACCGGCTGCGGATCTGCACGGCCTCGACGTGCGCCGCGAGGTCCTCCGCGCCGCCGAGCGCCGTGACGTGCGGCGTCACCGTGGCGAGCGCCTGCGCCGAGTACTCGATCAGGGACATGCGCTTGAGGAAGCTCTGCGCCGACAGGCCGGCCGAGAACCGGGCGGTGCCGCCGGTGGGCAGGACGTGGTTGGAGCCGGCGAGGTAGTCGCCGAGGCTGACCGGGGTGTGGTTGCCGATGAAGACCGCGCCGGCGTTGCGCACCCTCCTGGCCCGCTCCGGGGCGTCGGCCGTGATGACCTCGAGGTGCTCGGCCGCCCACGCGTCGACGACGGTGAGGCCCTGGTCGAGGTCGTCGACGAGCACGAACGCGCTCTGGCCGGTCAGCGCCGTCTCGACCCGGTCGCGGTGCTTGGCGGCGGGGACCTGCTTGCCGAGCTCGACCTCGACGGCGTCCAGCAGGTCGGTGCTCGGGGTGACCAGCAGGCAGGCGGCCAGCGGGTCGTGCTCGGCCTGGGCGACGAGGTCCGCCGCGACGAAGGCGGGGACGGCGGTGTCGTCGGCCAGGATGCCGATCTCGGTCGGGCCGGCCTCGGAGTCGATGCCGCAGCGGCCCTGCACCAGGCGCTTGGCCGCCGCGACGTAGACGTTCCCCGGACCGGTGATCACGTCGACCGGGCGGCACTCGTCGGTGCCGTAGGCGAACATCGCCACCGCCTGGGCGCCGCCGACGGCGTAGACCTCGTCGACGCCGAGCAGCGCGCAGGCCGCGAGGATCGCCGGGTTCGGGCGGCCGCCGAACTCCTGCTTCGGCGGGCTGGCGACGGCGAGGCTCCCCACGCCGGCCACCTGCGCCGGGACGACGTTCATGACGACGCTGCTCGGATAGGCCACCAGGCCGCCCGGCACGTACAGCCCGACGCGCCCGACCGGGACCCACCGCTCGGTGACGGTGGCGCCGTCGACGACCTGCACGACCTCGTCGTCGCGCAGCTGCGCGCGGCTCACGGTGGTCGCCCGGCGGACGGCCTCCTCCAGGGCGGCGCGGACCGCGGGGTCGAGCTGGTCCAGGGCCTGCTGCAGCGCCTCGACCGGCACCCGGAGGTCCTGCAGCTCGACGCCGTCGAACCGCGAGGTCGCCTCGCGGACCGCCGCGGCGCCCCGGTCGCGGACCGCCTCGACCACGGGCCGGACCTGCTCGACCGCGCTGGCGACGTCCAGGACGGCCCGCGGGAGCAGGTCGAGGGCGGGAGCGTCGTGCCGCCCGCGCAGGTCGATGCGGGTCAGCACGGGGAGGCTCCTCGGGTCAGTGGTGGTGTCCGGAGCCTACCGGCGGGTGCCCGTCCCGCCGCCGTCGCGCCGCGGCTGCCGCCACCGACGTGAGCAGTCCCACGCCGGCCACCGGGAGCCCGCCCGACGACGCCCCCGGGGTCCCGCCCGGGAGCAGGCCGACGGTGCCGCTGACCGGGACGGCGACCGGCGCCGGCGCGGCGACCAGGGTCACGAGCAGCCGGCTCGGGGTCGACGCGGACGCGGTGGAGAGCAGCGCGCCGACGGCGTTGCCCTCCTTGCGCAGACCCACCTCGAGCCGCAACGTGCCTCCGGCGGGCACCGTCCCGGCGACCCCGCCGAGGTCGACGGTCACCTCTGCCGGGCCGAGAGCGCCGGCCGGCTGCGTCACCCGCTCGACCTCCCGCGCCAGGCGGGTGCAGGCCCCCGCGGCGTCGCAGGACGACAGGACCACGACCACCTCGCCGCTGCGCGTCCTGTCCCGACCGTCACCCAGGAGCTGCACGTGCAGGACGGCGGTCGCGGTGCCGGACACCGTGGTGGCGGTCGCGACCGAGGAGGAGAACGCCACGGACGGGCCGTCCGGTGCGAGCGCCAGCAGCACCGGCAGGGCGTCCGTCGGCAGCGCGGAGGTCAGCACGGTCCCGGACAGGTACAGCGAGCCCGTGGCGGTGACGGGGGGTGGCGGAGCGGAGGTCGGCGGCGGGGCGGGCGCGGGCGGGCTGGGCAACGCGCTGGGCACGACGGTCGGCTCGGGCGCGACGGTCGGCACCGGGGCAGCAGGCGGCTCGGGCGGGGCGGTCGGCACCGGGGCTGCGGTCGGGTCGGGCGCAAGCGTCGGCACCGGGGCCACGGTCGGCTCGGGGGCGGCGGTCGGCTCGGGGGTCGCGCTCGGCAACGGTGCAGCGGTCGGCGCGGGGGTGGTGCTCGGCTCGCGGCTGGTGGAGGGCTGCGGGCTGGCAGTCGGCTCCGGGGCGGTCACAGGGGGCACCGGTGGGCCCAGCGGCACGGTCCCGGGGGCGGGAGCAGACTGCGGCGCCTGACGGCCGCCGAGCGGCCCGGGCAGGGACGCCGGCACGACGGCGAGCGGTAGCGCGACCGGGGGCCCGAGCGGGACCGGTCCGAGCACCGGGGGCGCCCCGGCGAGCTGGGGGCCGGCGCAGCCGGGGGGCGGCGGCTGAGGGCGCAGGGAGGACCGGCGCCCCGACCGCCGGGCCCGCGGCGACGGCGACCGCCCGTGGCCGCTCCGGCGTCCCGCTGGCCGGACCGGGCAGGGCTCCGGCGGCGACCAGCCCTCCGACGGCCGCGGTGAGGGCGCCGGCCTTGACCAGCTGCCCCGCCCGGTCGCCCGCGGCCACGAACGGCACCTGGGCCAGCCAGGTCAGCGGGCCGAGGACCCACAGCAGGCGGCCCAGGCTGATGCCGACGAACACGCGCACGACCTCGGGGTCGAACTGCGTCCCGGCGCAGCGGATGAGCTCGCGCCGGGCGCCCGAGGCGGTGCGGACCGTGTTGTAGGAGCGGGCCGAGGTCATGACCTCGAAGGAGTCGCAGACCGAGACGATCCGGGCGGCCCGGCTGATCTGCTCGCCGGCGAGCCCGTGCGGGTAGCCGCCGCCGTCGAACCGCTCGTGGTGCTCCACGACGCAGCGGCCCCAGTCCCCCAGCCAGGGCAGCAGGCCGGCCGCCAGGCGCACGCCCTCCTCGGGGTGGCGGCGGATCAGCGCCCAGGCCTCGTCGTCGAGCGCGGTGGTGCCGTTCAGGACGGCCCCGGGGACGTCGAGCTTGCCGATGTCGTGGACGAGCGCAGCCCACCGAGCGCGCTGCCGCTCCTCCTCGGGGAGCCCGAGCTCCTCGGTGAGCAGGTCGGTGAACGCCCGGACCCGCTCGGAGTGGCCGCGGGTGCGCTTGTCGTGGAGCCCGAGGATGCCCACCAGCGTCACCAGGGTCTCGGCGGCGTGCGAGGCCTCGTCGCCCGCACCCGAGCCGTGCAGCTTCGCCAGCCGGTCCTCGAGCTCGCGCACGCTCGGCGTCCGGGCCGCCCGCAGCCGCGACGGCGCCCGGTCGGGGAACACGAGCGACAGCTCGAGCAGGACGGCGAGGGGCAGCAGCCGGCGGGCGGCGCGGTCGGTGACCGCGAGCACCGCGGTGCTGCCGACGAGGACCGCGCCCCACCACAGGACCCGCCCCACCGCGCCGTCGGCGGCGGGCAGCGTCCGGGCGAGCAGCACCGCGGTCCCGACGGCCAGCGCGCCGGGCACGAGCAGCACGCCGACCCGGACCAGGGCGCCCAGGACCGGGTGCGCCTGCCAGGTCGTGTCGCGCGCGATGGTCCCGCCTCGGTCCGGCCGCCGGACGGCGACCGGCACAGCGTGACGTACCTGCACGCCGCCGTCAGCAGGTGTGACCAGGTCCGTCGCCCTACCCTCCGTGCATGCCCTCGTCCGGCCCGGCCCGGCTGCCCCTGTTCCCGCTGGGTCTGGTGCTGTTCCCGGGGCTCGTCCTGCCGCTGCACGTGTTCGAGGAGCGCTACCGCGTGCTCGTCCGTGAGCTCCTGGCCCTCCCTCCCGAGGAGCGGCGCTTCGGGGTGGTCGCGATCCGGGAGGGCCGCGAGGTCGGGGAGGACGGGGTGCTGGCGCTCCACGAGGTCGGCTGCGTCGCCCGGCTCGAGCAGGCCGACGAGCACCCCGACGGCCGCTTCGACGTCGTGACCGTGGGGGCGGAGCGGTTCCGCCTGCACGGCCTGGACCACGACCGGCCCTACCTGACCGGGGAGGTCACCCTGATCCCCGACGACGCCGGCGATCCGGCCGAGGGCGCCCTGCTGCGCGAGGCCGTCACGACGGCCTACACCGGCTACCTCGGGGCGCTCGAGGACGCCGGCGCGGACGCGGTGGGCGACGTCCAGGTGCCGGGCGACCCCCGCACGGCGTCCTACCTCGTCGCGGCGACGGTGCTGCTGGACCTGGGAGAGCGGCAGGAGCTCCTGGCCGTGCCCGACGCCGTCGGGCGCCTGCGCCGCGAGCTCAGCCTGCTGCGGCGCGAGACCGGGCTGCTCCAGGCGCTGTCCGCCGTCCCGGCGCTCGAGCTGACCCGGTCGCCGCTCAGCCTGAACTGACCTCGGCGTCGTCGGGCCGGGCGGCGGTCGCGCCCGCGAAGGCGGCGAGCGCCGCCGCCGGCCAGAGCACCAGCGCCTCGGTGGCGAGCAGCCGGACGTTCGCCTCGATCCGCCCCGTCCCGCCGGCGTCGCGCAGTGCCGCCTGGAACCCCTCCTTGCCGACCTGCGTCCCGGTCTTCGCGGCGACGTACGCCGCCAGCAGCCCGCCGAGCAGCAGCCCCCCGACGACGCCCGGCCCGTGCCGGCGGGCCAGCACGAAGGCGCCGAGCCCGCACAGCAGCCCGACGACGACGACGACCGCACCGAACGCGACGTCGGCGCCCGCGAACGCCCTCGTCTCGGGGTCGACCAGGCCCGGCCCGCCCACCCCGCCGAGCACGACCTGGACGCGCGGGGACACCGCGGCCCAGAGCAGCCCGACCGGGGCGCCCAGCAGCACGAGGACGACCCCGGTGAGGGCCCCGGCGACGACGTCGGCGCGGGCGGCGGGGCTGGTCCGGGCGAGCCGGGCGGCCAGCGCGGGCGGAGCGGCCCAGGGTGAGGTCACCGGTCCATCGTGCCCTGCCGGGTCCCGGGGGCGCGTGCCCGAGCCGGTGCCCGCCCTAGTCTGCGCCGGTGCCCGCGCCTGCCCCGCCCGCTCGGCGCTCCGGGACCGGTCGGGCCGCCCGGGTGCTGGTGCCGCTCCTCGCCGCCCTGCTGCTGCCCGCCTGCACGGCGCCGGACCGGCCCGCGGCCCGTCCGGCCGGCAGCCCCTCCCCGCTGCCCGTGCCGAGCGTGACCCTGCCGGCCGACCCCCTGCTCGCGCTCGTCCCCCGACCCGACGACGTCCCCTCCGGGCTCCTGCCCGTGGTCAGCGGCTCCGGCCCCCGGGACCTCCGGGCGGTGGCCGCCTTCTCCGCCGACCCCGCCCCCGCCGCGGAGGCCCTGCGCGCGCACGGCTTCACCTCGGCCTACGTCGCGCAGTACGCCGAGCCGTCCGGCGCGCAGGGACGGGTCCTGTCGGTGGTCGTGGCCCGGTTCACCACGCTCGAGGGGGCCGCGGACGACCTCGCCGGCGACCTCGCGGCCAGCGGTCCGGGTGAGCCCGCCGACGTCGGCAGCGGGGGCAGCCTGCGGGTGCAGCCGCTGCCGGGCGGGACGGGGCAGCTCACGACGCTGCGCTTCCGGGTCGGGGTGCGCACCTGGCTGCTGGCCTCCGGGGCGCCCGAGGCCGACCGGGAGACCGTGCTGGCGCTGGGCCGGACGCTCGCCGGGAGGGCCCCGGCGCCCTGAGGCCGTCAGTGCCAGGCGTCGGCGGTCCGCCACACCAGGACGTCGAGGACCCGGAGCCGGGTCAGCGGGGCGCCGGCGTCCTCGGCGAGGGCGACCAGCGCGTCGAAGGCGTCCGCCTCGGCCCGCAGGTCGTCGCGCATCTGGGTCAGCAGCACGGCCATGAACTCCTGCCAGCCGCGGTCGTGCGCCCGGGGCAGCGCGCCGGGGGCGGTGTAGGACTCGAAGATGCGGCTGTCGTAGAGCGGCACGAGGTCGGGGCGCTTGCGGTGCAGGACCTTGCTGAGGATCGTCCCGCGGACGCCCTTGCCGGCGTAGGGCGCCCGGTCCAGGACGGCGAACAGGTCGGCGACCCGCGCGACGACGGCGTCGTCGGCGTCCTGCAGCGCGACCGGCGGCAGGTCGGCGATCCCGGCGAGGTCGGGCAGCAGGTCGCGCAGCAGCAGGAAGCGGCCGCGGTCGACCTCGGTGCCGATCAGCGCGGGGGCGAGCAGGTCGGCGTCGACGAGGGCCGGGCTCCCGTTGGTCACGAGCTGGTCGTAGGCCGGGTAGGCGTAGCCGTTGCGGGGGTCGACGTAGTCGAGGAGGACCTGGTCGGGGTGCTCGACGACGAGGGTGCCTGCGCAGAGCCGGAGACTGTCCATGCGTGAGTCTGTCCCGCGCCGGTCTGCGGCGGTGCGGAGGGGGCGCTCGGGCTAGCCGGTCCCCGCGGTCCGGCCCCGACGGAGCCACCGCACGGCCAGCACGACCAGCCCCGCGAGGACGAGCAGCCCGACCAGCAGGCCCGGCAGGACGCCGCCGTCCCCGAGCAGCCTCCGCCCGAGCAGACCGCAGCCCGCGACGACCCCCACCGCCACGAGGACCAGCGCGCCCTGCAGAAGGGTCTCGCCGACGCCGCCGAGCAGCTCCTCGACCACCGTCCGCAGGGCCCGGAGGACGCGGCCTACCCGACGGGGAGGCACCCGGGACCCAGCAGGGCCTTGAGGTCGGCGAACAGCGACGGCGTCGCCGTGACCCGGAGCCGGTCGTCGAGCTTGACCACCGTGGTCTTCCCGCCGCCCGACAGCAGCTGCAGGTGCACCTCGGTCGTGCCGGGATGGCTGGCCAGCACGTCCTTGAACCGCTCGACCAGCGGCGGGTTGACCCGCGGCGTCGGCACGCTCACCACGACCGGGCCGCGGGGCCCGACCGACAGGTCCGGGACGATGACCTCGTTGGCGATGATCTTCTTGACGTCCTCGCGCCCGTCGACCCGCCCCCGCACGAGCACGACGGCGTCCTCGACGAGGTGGACCGCGGCGCTCTGGTAGCTCGCCGGGAAGAACATGACCTCGACCGAGCCCTCGAGGTCCTCCAGCTGGACCATCGCCCAGGCGTTGCCCTGCTTGGTGACCTTGCGGGTGACGCTCGACAGGATGCCGCCGACGGTGATGTTCGCGCCGTCGTCCTTGTCCGCGATGCCGGACACCGGGCAGTCGACGGCCTGGGCGATGAGGTGCTCGACGCCGAGCAGGGGGTGGTCGGACACGTAGAGGCCGAGCATCTCGCGCTCGTAGGCCAGCAGGACCGACTTCTCCCACTCCTCGAGCGGGATCCGGACGCTGAACACGTCGCCCTCGAGCGGGTCGCCGACGTCTGCGGCGTCACCCATCGAGCCGAACAGGTCGTACTGCCCCGCCGCCTCGGCCTTCTTGGTCTCCATGCAGGCGTCGATCGCCTCGACGTGCACGTGGACCAGGCCCTTGCGGGTGTGACCGAGGCTGTCGAAGGCGCCGGCCTTGCACAGCGACTCGATCGTCTTCTTGTTGCAGGCCAGGGCCTCGACCTTGCGCAGGAAGTCGGGGAAGTCGGCGAAGCGGCCCTTGCTCGTCCGGGTGCCGATGATGCTGGCGACGACGTTGGCCCCGACGTTGCGGATGGCGGTCAGGCCGAAGCGGATGTCGGTGCCCCGCGGGGTGAAGTCGCCGTCGGAGTCGTTGACGTCGGGCGGCAGCACCTTGATGCCCATGCGCCGGCACTCGGCGAGGTAGAGCGCGCTCTTGTCCTTGTCGTCGCGCACCGACGTCAGCAGCGCGGCCATGTACTCGGCCGGGTAGTTGGCCTTGAGGTAGGCGGTCCAGAAGCTGACCAGCCCGTAGCCGGCGGTGTGGGCGCGGTTGAAGGCGTAGTCGGAGAACGGGACGAGGATGTCCCACAGGGTCTTGATCGCGTGCGCGGAGTACCCGTTGGCCTCCATGCCGGCAGCGAACCCGTCGTACTCCTTGTCCAGGATCTCCTTCTTCTTCTTGCCCATGGCGCGGCGCAGCAGGTCCGCCTTGCCGAGCGAGTAGCCCGCCAGCTTCTGGGCGATCGCCATGACCTGCTCCTGGTAGACGATCAGCCCGTAGGTGTCGCCCAGGATGTCCTCGAGGGGCTCGGCGAGCTCGGGGTGGATCGGCACCACCGGCTTGCGCCCGGTCTTGCGGTCGGCGTAGTCGTTGTGCGCGTTGGCGCCCATCGGGCCGGGGCGGTACAGCGCCAGCACGGCGGAGATGGTCTCGAACGAGTCGGGCTGCATGGAGCGCAGCAGCGCCCGCATCGGCCCGCCGTCGAGCTGGAACACCCCGAGGGTGTCGCCGCGGCTCAGCAGCTCGTAGGTCGGCCCGTCGGGCGTCATCTCGTCGAGGTCCTCGAGGACGACGGTCTCGCCCCGGTTGACCGTGATGTGCTTGAGGCAGTCGTCGAGGACGGTGAGGTTGCGCAGCCCCAGGAAGTCCATCTTGAGCAGGCCGAGCGTCTCGCAGGCACCCATGTCGAACTGGGTGATGATCGCGCCGTCCTGCTCGCGGCGCTGGATCGGGATGACGTCGAGCAGCGGCTCGCGGCACAGGATGACGCCGGCCGCGTGCACGCCCCACTGCCGCTTGAGCCCCTCCAGGCCGAGTGCGGTGTCGACCACGGCCTTGACGTCGACGTCGGAGTCGTACAGCGCCCGGAACTCGCCGGCCTCGGAGTACCGCTTGTCCTTCGGGTTGAAGATCCCCGACAGCGGGATGTCCTTGCCCATGACCGCCGGCGGCATCGCCTTGGTGATCTTGTCGCCGATCGCGAACGGGTAGCCCAGCACGCGGGCGGAGTCCTTGACCGCCTGCTTCGCCTTGATCGTCCCGTACGTGATGATCTGGCTGACGCGCTCCTCGCCGTACTTCTCGGTGGCGTAGCGGATCATGTCGCCGCGCCGGCGCTCGTCGAAGTCGAGGTCGATGTCCGGCATCGAGATGCGCTCGGGGTTGAGGAAGCGCTCGAACAGCAGCTTGTGCTGGATCGGGTCGAGGTCGGTGATCTTGAGCGCGTAGGCGACCAGCGAGCCGGCCGCCGAGCCGCGGCCCGGGCCGACCCGGATGCCGGTGTCCTTGGCGTACCTGCAGAGGTCGGCCGTCACGAGGAAGTACCCGGGGAACCCCATCTTGACGATGACGTCGACCTCGTAGTCGGCCTGCCGGGTGTGCCCCTCGGGGACCGCCCCGCCGCGGAAGCGCTCCCGCAGCCCCTCGTGGACCAGGCTGCGCAGCCAGCTGTCCTCGGTGTGGCCCTCGGGGACCGGCACCCGCGGCATGAGGTCGGCGCCCTCGTGGAAGTCGGTGCTGCAGCGCTCGGCGACGGCGAGGGTGTTGTCGCAGGCCTCCGGGAACTCGCTCCACAGGCGGCGCATCTCCTGCGCGCTCTTGAGGTAGAAGTCCTGGGCGTCGAACTTGAACCGGTTGGGGTCGGCCATCGTCTTGCCGGACTGGACGCACAGCAGCACCTCGTGGGCGCGGGCGTCCTCGGCGTGCGTGTAGTGCAGGTCGTTGGTCGCCAGGAACGGGATGCCCATGTCCTTGGCGAGCCGGATGAGCTCCTTCTGGGCCCGGCGCTCGATCTCGATGCCGTGGTCCATGAGCTCGCAGTAGAAGTTCTCCGCGCCGAAGATGTCGCGGAACTCCCCCGCGCTCTTCTTGGCCTTCTCGTACTCCCCCATCCGCAGGTAGGTCTGGATCTCGCCCGACGGGCAGCCGGTGGTGCCGATGATGTCGATGTCGGGCCGGACGTGCTCGGCGAGGAGCTCCTTGTCCATGCGGGGCTTGTAGTAGTAGCCCTCCAGGCTCGCCAGGCTGGAGAGCTTGAACAGCCGGTGCATGCCCTCCTGCGAGATCGAGAGCATCGTCATGTGCGTGTAGGCGCCGCCGCCCGAGACGTCGTCCTCGCCGCCGGCGCCCCAGCGGTGGCGGGTCTTGTCGAACCGGCTGCCCGGCGCGAGGTAGGCCTCCGTGCCGATGATCGGCTTGATGCCGTGGGCCTTGGCCTTCTTCCAGAAGTCGTACGCCCCGAACACGTTGCCGTGGTCGGTCATGGCCAGCGCCGGCATGCCCAGCTCGACCGCCTTGGCGAACAGGTCGTCCAGGCGCGCCGCGCCGTCCAGCATCGAGTACTCGGTGTGCACGTGCAGGTGCACGAACGAGTCCTTCTCACCCACGCCGCGACTCACCTTCTCGAGACCTTGCACGCCAGAGGATCAGCGTCGGTCCGAGGGGAAGGCGGGCCGTGCTGGTGCTGCCCCAGAGACTGCCACGGGGGTCCGACAAGGACGGGCCGACACGCGTCCGCGCAGGGTCCTCCGCGTCACAGCGCCAGGCGCATGCTCAGGTGCTCGATCCCGGCCTCGTCGTACGGCTCGCCGAAGGGCGTGAAGCCGACCCGGGAGTAGAAGCCGAGGGCGTGGGTCTGGGCGTGCAGCTCGACGTCGGGCCAGCCCCGCTCCCGGGCGACGCCGACGAGCAGGTCCAGGACCGCCGCTCCCACGCCCTGGCCCTGCCGGCCGGGGGCGACCGCCATCCGGCCGATCGTCGCGCTCGGTGCGGCGGTCCCGGGCGCCAGCAGCCGACCGGTGCCGACGAGGACGCCGTCGATCCGGGCCGCGGCGTGCACCGCCGCGGCGTCGAGGTCGTCGCGCTCCATGTCCTCGGGGACGTCCTGCCCGAGGACGAACACCTCGTGGCGCAGGGCGTAGACCTCCTCCAGGTCCTCCGGCCCGGCGGTCCCGACCTGCAGGCTCACCGCGGCGTCGCCCCCGGCGTCGGCTGCGCGGTCACGGCGCCCGTCTGCTCCGGTGCCAGCGGCCGCACGCGCAGCTCCTCGAGGCCGAGCCCGGCGTCGGCCAGCTCCACGGCGCGGACCCCCTGCAGCGCGGGCAGCGCGGCCAGGGCGTCCGACCGCCCGCGGACGACGACGGAGAACAGGCACGCGCACCCGGTCCGGTAGGCCTGGGCCTCCAGGCCCGCGACCCGGGCGGACGCCTCGTAGAACTCCTTGAACCGGCGCTGCTCCGGGTCGGTCGGGGTGATGGACCGGGCGAGCCCGAGGAACTCCGCCTGGTCGTCGGCCTTGCGGGTCGCCGTCGCGGCGTAGAGCAGCCGCAGGTCGCCCACGAGGTCCTGCACGTCGGCCGGCAGCACCTCCGAGGCGGCCCCGACCGGCACCCGCAGGTAGGCCCGCTGCACCTGCAGACCGGCGAGCAGGCCCTGCGCCTGCTGCGGCGTCTGGTAGGTCGACAGGGACACCAGCGCCAGGTGCTCGCGCCGCGGGTGGTCCTGCGACTCCTTCGCGGCCCGCTGCCGGACCGCGGAGACGTAGTCCGCGACCGGGGCGCCCAGCTCCGGGCCCAGCACCCGCGACGACGCCGACACCGGCGAGCGGACGTCGTCGCGACGCTCCGACAGCGCGACGGCGGACCCGGCGAGGAACACGGCCGCGACGACGACGAGCCCGACCTGCGGCACGTCCCGGACCAGGCGCAGCGGACCGCGGGCGGTGAGGCGGTCGTCGAGGCGGCGGAGCGGACCGGCGGGCCGGGTGCGCGCCGCAGGACGCGGGCCGTCGAGCAGCGCCCGGAGGCGACGGGCCAGCCGCGGCACGAGCCGGTCGTCGAGGTCGCGCAGGCTCACGAGGGCGCGGAGACCCTGTCGAGCGCCGTCTGCAGGTCGGCGGCGTACGGGCTCTCGAAGGCCACCCAGCGGCCGTCGGCGGGGTGGTGGAAGCCGAGCTTCACGGCGTGCAGCCACTGCCGGCCGAGCCCGAGCCGCTTGGACAGGGTCGGGTCCGCGCCGTAGGTCACGTCCCCGACGCACGGGTGCCCGACCGCGGCCATGTGCACGCGGATCTGGTGGGTGCGGCCGGTCTCGAGGTGGATGTCGAGCAGGGTCGCGTGCCGGAACGCCTCGACCGTCTCGTAGTGCGTGACGCTGTCGCGCCCGCCCTGCACCACGGCGTACTTGTACGACGACGTCGGGTGCCGGTCGATGGGCGCGTCGATGGTGCCGGTCATCGGGTCGGGGTGGCCCTGGACGAGCGCCCGGTACCGCTTGTCGACCGTGCGGTGCCGGAAGGCGTCCTTGAGCACCGAGTAGGCGTGCTCGCTCTTGGCGACCACCATGACGCCGCTGGTCCCGACGTCGAGCCGGTGGACGACGCCCTGGCGCTCCTCCGCCCCGCTGGTGCTCACGCGGTGTCCCGCGGCCGCCAGCCCGCCGATCACGGTCGGGCCCTCCCAGCCCGGGCTCGGGTGCGCCGCCACCCCCACCGGCTTGTCGACGACGATCACGTCGTCGTCCTCGTGGAGGACGTGCAGGCCGGGGACGACCACCGGCGGCGCGACGGGCTCGCGGTCCGGGCTCGGGAGGTCGACCTCGAGGGTCGCCCCGGCGAGGACGCGGTCGCCCTTGCCGCGCGTCCGGCCGTCGACCGAGGCGCCACCGCTGTCGACGATCCCGGCGGCCGCGGTGCGCGACAGGCCGAACAGGCGGCTGATCGCGGCGTCGAGGCGCAGCCCGTCGAGCCCCTCGGGCACGGGCACGGAACGGCGGTCGGTCACGCCTCCAGTGTGCCTGTCGGCGCGTCCGTGTCCCCGGCGTCGCCCGAGCGCCGGCCGTCGAGCTCGATCCCCTTGAGGCTGAGCAGCACGGCCAGGACGCCACCGCACACGATGGCGCTGTCGGCGAGGTTGAACACGGGCCAGACCTTGAAGTCCAGGAAGTCGACGACCTCGCCCCGGCCGACGCCGGGCGACCGGAACAGCCGGTCCACCAGGTTGCCGGTCGCACCACCGAGCAGCAGGCCCAGGCTGGAGGCCCAGGCCGTCGACCGGAGCTTCTTGGCCGTCCGCAGGATCACGACGACGACGGCGACGGCGACCGCCGTGAAGACGATCGTGGCGCCCTCGGCGAACGAGAAGGCGGCTCCCGGGTTGCGCGACACCGCGAAGCGCATGATCCCGAGGTCCACCACCCGCCCGCGCTGCTCCAGCTCGGCCACGACGTAGACCTTGCTGGCGAGGTCCGCCAGCAGCACCAGCACCGCGACGACGCCGAGCAGTCGGGCCCGGCGCGGCGGGGCGTCCGCGGGGACGTCTGCCGGGGCCGGGTCGGGACTGGTCAGCGACGCTCCTCGCGCTGCTTGCAGGTCACGCAGAGCGTGGCACGCGGGAAGGCCTGCAGGCGGGGCTTCGGGATGGCGTTGCCGCAGCTCTCGCACCGGCCGTAGGTGCCGTCGTCGACGCGGGCGAGGGCGCGCTCGACCTGCTGGAGGAGGTCGCGGCTGTTGTTCGCCAGCGACATCTCGTGCTCGCGCTCGAAGGTCTTGCTGCCGGCGTCGGCCTCGTCGCCGGAACCCTCGCCGAGCGTGCTCTGCTGGACGTCGGTGGCGGCGGCCTCGGCGTCGTCGATCTCGCCGCGCAGCTCGCGGGCCTGACCGGCCAGCTCGCCGCGGACCTCGGCCAGCTCGGCGTCGGTCCAGGCGTCGGCCGGGTCGAGGGGGGCGGGCTCGGGCTTCACCGGGGCCTTCGCCGCGGTCCTGGCCGGGGCCTTCGCCGGGGCCTTGGCTGCGGTCCTGGCCGGGGCCTTCGGTGCCGTCGTCGCGGGGGCCTCGGCGGGGCTCGCCGGCGGCGCGGGGGCCTCGGCCTCCACGGGCGCGGGCGGGGTGGCGGCCGGCGGGGTCGCCTTCTCGGCCGGAGCCTTCCTGCTCGCCGGGGCCTTCTTCGCCGGCGTGCTGCCCGACCCGGAGCCGTCTGCGGGGGCGCTGGTGGTGGACGGCGCGACGGTCGTGGCCGGCGTGCGCGGCGCGGCCTCGACCACGGCGGGGGCCGCGGGGGCTGTCTCGGCGGCGGGTGCCGGGCGGGTCTGAGCGGGGGCCACCGTGGCAGCTGCCTTCTTCGCGGGCGCCGCCTTGGCGGCAGCGGCCTTGGCAGGGGCCTTGGCCGGGGCCTTGGCGGCAGCCGGCTTGGCGGGGGCCTTGGCGGGCGCCTTGGTGGGGGCTGCCTCAGCGGGGGCGCTCTTCGTGGCGGTGCTCTTCGCAGGAGCCGCCTTCGTCGCGGGGGCCTTCGCGGCGGGAGCCTTCTTCGCCGGTGCCTGCTTCGCAGGAGCCGCAGCCGTCGTCGCGGGTGCCTGCTTGACCGGAGCGGTCTTGGCGGCGGCCTTCTTGACCGGAACTGCCTTCGGCGCGGCTGGGGCGGCGGCCTTGGTCGCGCGCGGCGCGACGACGTCGACCACGGCGTCGGCGAGTTCGGCCGGCGTGCGCGCGGCGGCCTTCCCCGCGGCGGCCGGAGCGGCCTTCTTCGCAGCGGCCGGAGCGGCCTTCCCCGCAGCGGCCGGCGCGGCCTTCTTCGCGGCGACCGCCTTGGCCACGGCGGTGCCCATCGGACGCGGGGCCGGGGTCTCGGCCGGCTCCGGAGCAGCCGGCGTCGGGCTGGCAGCGTCGCCGCTGCCTCGTCGGCCGAGCAGTCCGCGCAGCTTGCCGGTGATGCCGGTGCCTCCCGCGGCCATGCGAGCCCCCTCCCGCCCGGTCCGCTCTGGTCCGAGGCGTGGCGAGGATAGTGGGTGTCGCTGACAGGACGCCGCCGCTACGCTGGCCGGGTCGCAGGACGAGGACCAGTAGCGCCGCGTGCAGCCAGGAGCGACCCGGGGACGGTGGAAGCCCGGGGGCCAGCCCGACCGTGAACATCAGCCTCGCGCACCTCCTGCGGCGGGCACGACCAGAGCGGCCGCGGACGCAGCGGCAAGGAGGGTGGTACCGCGGCGCGCGAGCGTCGTCCCTCCGTCGGTGCACCAGACGACGGAGGACCCCGTGAAGCAGCTGCCCCCCCAGGTCGACCTCCCGGCGCTCGAGCGCGAGGTCCTCGAGCGGTGGGAGCGCGAGCGCGTGTTCGCCCGCAGCCTGGAGCAGACCGCGGGCGGCGAGCCGTGGGTGTTCTACGAGGGCCCCCCGACGGCGAACGGCAGGCCCGGGACGCACCACGTCGAGGCGCGCGTCTTCAAGGACCTGTTCCCCCGGTTCAAGACGATGCAGGGCCGCTCGGTGCCCCGCCGGGCCGGGTGGGA
The DNA here is from genome assembly GCA_963761655.1 of uncultured Actinomycetota bacterium. Classification (GTDB taxonomy): domain Bacteria; phylum Actinomycetota; class Actinomycetes; order Mycobacteriales; family SCTD01; genus RYN-122. The sequence goes on along the minus strand of CAVXHI010000008.1, from coordinate 597,366 downwards.
CTGCCACGGGCTGCCCGTCGAGCTGGCGGTGGAGAAGGAGCTGGGGTTCTCCGGCAAGCAGGAGATCGAGGCGTACGGCGTCGCGGCGTTCAACGCGAAGTGCCGCGAGAGCGTCGGGCGGCACGTCGACGAGTTCGAGCGCATGACCACGCGCATGGGCTACTGGGTCGACATGGACACCGCCTACCGGACCATGGACCCCGCCTACGTCCAGTCGGTCTGGTGGTCGCTCAAGCAGATCGCCGACAAGGGCCTGCTGGTCGAGGACCACCGCGTCGCGCCGTACTGCCCGCGGTGCGGCACCGGACTGTCGGACCACGAGGTCGCGCAGGGCTACCAGACCGTCACCGACCCGAGCGTCTACGTCCGCCTCCCCGTGACGGCCGGTCCGCTCAAGGAGCTCGGGGCCTCCCTGCTGGTCTGGACGACGACGCCCTGGACGCTGGTGTCCAACACCGCCGTCGCCGTCAACCCGGGCGTGACCTACGTCGCGGCGCGCCGGGGCGAGGAGGTGCTGGTCGTCGCCGAGCCGCTGCTGGCGGTGCTCGGCGAGGACGACGTCGAGGTCCTCGAGCGCTTCCCCGGGACGGCCCTGGAGCACACGACCTACTCCCGGCCCTTCGACTGGGTGCCGATCGAGGGCGCCCACTACGTCGCGCTGGCCGACTACGTGACCACCGACAGCGGCACCGGCCTGGTCCACCAGTCCCCCGCCTTCGGCGCCGACGACATGCTCGTCGCCAAGCGGTACGGCCTGCCCGTCGTGAACCCGGTGCGCGGCGACGGGACCTTCCAGGAGGACCTGCCGCTCGTCGGCGGGGTGTTCTTCAAGACGGCCGACCGCGCGCTCGCCGACGACCTCGCGGCCCGCGGCCTGCTGTTCCGCGAGACGCCGTACGAGCACAGCTACCCGCACTGCTGGCGGTGCGACACCGCGCTGCTCTACTACGCGCTCCCCTCCTGGTACGTCCGCACGACGGCGGTCAAGGACCGGCTGATCGAGGAGAACGACAAGACCGACTGGCACCCCGCGACGATCAAGCACGGCCGCTACGGCGACTGGCTCGACAACAACATCGACTGGGCGCTCAGCCGCAACCGCTACTGGGGGACGCCGCTGCCGGTGTGGCGCTGCACCGTCGACCGCACCCACTGGCAGGTCTTCGACTCCCTGAAGACCCTCGGGGAGGCGGCGGGCCAGGACCTGTCCGAGCTGGACCCGCACCGCCCGTTCGTCGACGACGTCGTCGTCCCGTGTGCGCAGTGCCAGGCCGAGAGCCGGCGGGTGCCCGAGGTGATCGACGGCTGGTACGACTCCGGTGCGATGCCGTTCGCGCAGGTCGGGTACCCGCACAGCGGCGTCGAGCCGGCGTACCCGGCGCAGTTCATCGCCGAGGCGATCGACCAGACGCGCGGCTGGTTCTACACGCTCATGACCGTCGGGACCCTGGTCTTCGACCGGAGCTCCTACGAGAGCGTGCTGTGCCTGGGCCACATCCTCGACGGCGACGGCCGCAAGATGAGCAAGCACCTGGGCAACGTGCTCGACCCGTTCCAGATGTTCGAGCAGCACGGCGCGGACGCCCTGCGCTGGTACATGCTCTGCGGCGGCAGCCCGTGGAGCGCCCGCCGGGTCGGCCCGAAGCAGGTCGACGAGGTCGTCCGCACCGTCCTGCTGACCTACTGGAACACCGCCAGCTTCCTCACCCTCTACGCCGACGCGAACGGCTGGGAGCCCGGTCGGGCCGGGGACGCCCGCCCGACGCTGCTGGACCGGTGGGCGATCAGCCAGGTCCACGCCACCGCGCTCGAGGTCACCGCGGCCCTGGAGGACTTCGACAGCCTGCGCGCGGGCAAGCGGCTCGCCCAGTGCGTCGACGACCTGTCCAACTGGTACGTCCGCTCCAGCCGGCGCCGCTTCTGGGACGGCGACCCGACGGCGCTCGGCACCCTGCACGAGTGCCTGTGGGTGCTGTCGCTGCTCATGGCGCCGTTCGTCCCGTTCGTCACCGACGGCGTCTGGCACGCCCTGTTCGCCCGCGACGACGCCGACTCCGTGCACCTCGCCTCCTGGCCGCAGGTGGACGGCTCGGCCGTCGACGCCCGGCTGGACGAGCAGGTCGCGCTCGTGCGCCGGCTGGTCGACCTCGGCCGCCAGGCCCGGGCCGGGTCGAAGACGAAGACCCGGCAGCCGCTGGCCCGCGCCCTGGTCAGCGCCCCCGGGTGGCAGGACCTGCCTCAGGAGCTCAAGGACCTGGTCGCCTCCGAGCTCAACGTCGGGACGCTCGAGCCGCTCGCCGGCGACCTCGTCGACACCACGGTCAAGGGCAACTTCCGGGCCCTGGGCAAGCGCTTCGGCAAGCAGACCGCGACGGTCGCGGCGGCCGTCGCCGCCTCGGACGCCCCCGCGCTGGCTGCCGCCCTGAAGGAGGGCCCGGCCACCGTGCAGGTCGACGGCGAGCCGGTCGAGGTGACCGCCGAGGAGGTGCTCGTCACCGAGACCCCCCGCACCGGCTGGGCCGTCGCGACGGGCGCCGGGGAGACCGTCGCCCTGGACCTCGAGATCACCCCCGGGCTGCGGCGGGCCGGCCTCGTGCGCGACGTCGTCCGGCTGGTGCAGGACGGCCGCAAGAGCAGCGGCCTGGACGTCAGCGACCGGATCGAGCTCTGGTGGAGCGCCGACGGCGAGCTGGCCGAGGCCCTGCAGGAGGGGTCCGCGCGGCTCGCCGAGGAGGTCCTGGCGGTCTCCGTCGTCGAGGGCGAGCCGACCGCCGAGGTGGTCCCGCACCGCGACGACGACCTCGGGCTGACGTTCTGGCTGCGGGTCGCCGGCGGCTGACCGTCGAGGGGGCGGTGCGCGGTGTCACCCGATCGGCCTCGCAAGACCGGGGGGCGCGGCCGCCGATGGTCTGGGTGACACCCCGCACTGCTCCACCCGGAGCAGCCGTGCTCCTGGAGGCTCCCGTGCCGCTGCTCCCCGAACCGCGCTCCCCGCACCGCTCGTTCCGCCTGACCCGGCCCGCGCCGCGGCCCGCCGGGCCGGCTCTCGCGGCCGCCGAGCAGGTCCGGCCGGCCCTGGTGCTGCAGGAGCACCAGGGGCGCGCCCTGCTGGCGGCGGCGCAGCGCGAGGACGTCGGGCGGGGCGGCTGCTTCTCGGCCGGTCCCGCCGGCGTGCAGCTGTGGAGCGCGCCGTTCGACGGCCTCGGCGGCACGCACGGCAGCGCCGCGCACTGGGGCTCCGTCGACTGGAGCTACGACACCCCCGTGCGCCACTACGTGACCGTCTACCGGGTGCTGGTGACCGCGGCGGGGGCGGCTGCCGGGCTGTCGACGTCGTCGGTGCTGCAGCGCGTGCTGGACCTCGCGGGCCTGGACGCGGAGGGCGAGGCCGCTCCCCTGCCGCTGCCGCTGCCGCGCGACCCGTTCCGGTCCGACCTGCTGCGCCTGCGCGGCTGACCCGCTCCGACACGCAGCGACCCCCGTCCGGAGCTCCGGGCGGGGGTCGCGTGCGGACGGGTCAGGGCTTGCAGACCCCGCAGGCGGCGTAGCCCTGCTTGGTGGCCGCGGCCTTGGAGAGCTCGAGGGCGTCGTCGGCGTCGCGCACGTAGCGGCACTCGGGCTTGTGGAACCGGCCGCGGTCCGGGATGACGACGACCGTGCCCTTCTTCGCGGCCGTGCTGGCGGCCGGGGTGCTGGCGGCCGCAGCGGCCTTCGCCGGCGACGCGGTCCTGGCCGGGCTCTTCGCCGCCGCCTTCGCAGCCGGCGCCTTGGCGGCAGCCGGGACGGCCCGGGCGGCGACGCTGCGGGCCGGGGCCTTGGCGGCGGCCTTCACGGGCGCCTTCGCAGGAGCCTTCTTCGCGGCGGGAGCCTTCTTCGGAGCGGCGGCGGCACTGACCTTGCGGCCCGCCGCGGGGACGACCAGGGTCTGCGTCGGGGCGGGCTCGTCGTCCTCGTCCTCGTAGGCGTCCTCGTCGTCCTCGTCGTCCTCGGGCGCGAGGGCCTCCTCGGTGGCGAGCTGCTCCTGCTCGGCCAGTCCGTCCTCGTCGACGACGTCGCCCTCCTCGGCCTCCTCGGCGAGCTCAGCGGCCAGGACCTCGTCGGGCTTGCAGACGCCGCAGGGCGTGAAGCCCTCGTCGCGGGCGTCCAGGACGTCGACCTCCTCGACGTCCTTGCCGTTGAGGTAGCGGCAGCCGTCCACGTGGTAGCGGGGACGGCCCGCGACGACGAGCACGATGCCGCCGCCCTCGAGCAGCTCCTCGTCGACGTCGTCGTCCTCGACGGGCGGCTCGGGCTCGGGAGCCGGGCGCTTGGACACGTCGACGGGCGCGGAGGACGCCGCGGGGGCGGGGGCGTCGCCGGACGGGGCCGGGGACGTCGCGGCCGCGGGAGGCTGCTCGCCACGGCGCTGCAGGATGCCGATCACCAGGAACACGAAGGCCAGCAGGCTGACGGCGATGGACGCGTAGACGAAGTCCAGCTCCGGCATGGCCAGCCCGACGACGAGCAGCACGAGCGCGACGAGGACGAGAGCCCCGCTGATGACGATCACGAGTGGTCCTCCGACAAGGGGATCGCCCGGGAGGTCCGGGCGACGGGGCATCGTAGCGGTGGGGTCCGGACCGCCGAGGGGCCGGACGGAGCAGTGCTAGCGGGTCGAGGACCCCGTGCCGACAGGCTGCGTGGTGACGGGCGGCGTGGTGCGGGCTGCGAGGCGACCGGCGGCGCGGCGTCCGGACCGGCGGCCGCGCGGGCCGGGGCGTCGTCGGGCACGCCCGCTCCGCCGTCGTCGGCGCCGACGCGCTCGTCGAGCTCGGACAGCTGCGTCTGCAGGTACGCCTTGAGGCGCGTCCGGTACTCGCGCTCGAACGCGCGGAGGTCCTCGATGTGCTGCTCGAGGCGCGTGCGCCGCTCGTCCAGGTCGCCCAGCGACGCCGCGACCTTGGCCGCCACCTCGGCGTCCGCCCGGGACGCCTGCTCGCGGATCCGGGCCAGCGTGGAGTCGGACTCGGTGCGGGCCGCGGTGAGGGCCTGCTCGGCCTCGTCGCGGGCGCTGGTCAGGGTCGTGTCGGCCTCGGTGCGGGCCGAGGTCAGGGTGGTCTCGGCCTCGGTGCGGGCGGACGTCAGGGTCGACTCCGCCTCCGCCCGGGCCTCGTCCAGGCTGCGCTGCGCCAGGGCCTGCGCCTCGGTGACGGTGGACGCGGCCCGCGCCTGCGCCTCGGTGACCAGGCGCTCGGCCTCGGCCCGGGCGTCGGTCAGCGCGGTGTCGGACTCGCCGCGGGCGGTCGCCACCATGACGTCGGCCTCGGCCCGCGCGGCCTCGACGATCTGGGCGGCCTCGGCCCGGGCCTCGGCGACGGCCTCGTCGGCGGTGCGCTGCGCGAGCAGCAGGGTCCGCAGCGCGGCCTCCTGCCCCTCGAGGGAGTCGAGCGGGCGCTCGGGGGCGGGCGCGGGCGCGACCGGCTCGGGCACGGCGGCCTTCACCGTGCTCACGGCGGTGGCGCCGCCGGACCGCAGCTCGTCGTTCTCGCGGAGCAGGCGGCTGAGCTCGGCCTCGACCTCGTCGAGGAAGGCGTCCACCTCGTCGAGCGAGTAGCCGCGGAACGCGACCTTGAACTGCTTGTTCGAGACGTCGGACGGGGTCAGCGGCACGGGGTCACCTTCGGGGCGGACGAGGTCACCGGTACCGGCCGACCACGTTCATGAGGATCTGGACGGCGAAGAACAGCACCAGGAAACCGAGGTCGAGCGAGACGTTGCCGATGCGCAGCGGCGGGATCACGCGCCGCAGCGCCTTGAGCGGGGGGTCGGTCACCGTGTACGTCAGCTCGAGGGCGATCGCGACGGCCCCGGCCGGCTTGTAGTTCCGCGCGAACATGAAGACGTACTCCATGATGATGCGGAAGATGAGCAGCAGCAGGAACACCAGCAGCGCGAAGTAGACGACGGACGCGACGACGGACACGAGGTCAGGCTACCGACAGACGATCACCGGGTCGCCGGGCGTGATCAGGACTGGTTGAAGAAGCCGCCCTCGGCGATCAGGGCCTTGTCCTCGGCGGTGACCTCGACGTGCTCGGGCGAGAGCAGGAAGACCTTGTTGGTCACGCGCTCGATGCTGCCGTGCAGGCCGAAGATCAGACCGGCCGCGAAGTCGACGAGGCGCTTGGCGTCGACGTCGTCCATCTCGGTCAGGTTCATGATCACGGGCGTCCCGGCGCGGAAGTGCTCGCCGATGGTGCGGGCCTCGTTGTACGTCCGCGGGTGGAGCGTGGTGATGCGGTACGCGTCGGCGAACGCCGGAGCGGCGCTGCGCAGCGGGACGGGCGCGGTGTCGAGGGCGACGCTGCCGTGGCTCTCCCGGCCGTGCGTCTCGCGGACGCCGGTGGACCGCCGGGGCTCCTCGCCCGCCCAGCGCCGGGCGGGGGCCGGCTCGTCGTCGTACTCGTCGTCGTAGTCCGAGCCGTAGTGGCCGCGGCCGTCCTCGTCGTCCTCGACCAGGCCGAGGTAGAGGCCGACCTTGCGTCCGAGGTTCGGCATGCGGCACTCCAGGTGTGTTGCGGTGGTGGGGGGTCTTCGCTGCGGCCGGACGCTACCGGCCCGGAGGGCTCCTGCGGCCGAGCAACGCCGTGCCGACGCGCACGATCGTGGCGCCGGCCGCGACGGCGGCCTCGAGGTCGCCGCTCATGCCCGCGCTCACCGCGGTCGCCCCGGGGTGGTCGGCCCGGACCCGGGCGGCGACGTCGGCGAGCCGGGCGAAGGCGGGGGCCGGGTCCTCGCCGAGCGGCGCGACGGCCATGACGCCGGCGAGGCGCAGCCCGGGCAGGCCGGCGGCGAGGTCGGCGAGGGCGGGGACGTCGGCGGGGAGCGCTCCCCCGCGACCCTGCGTGCCGTCGAGGGAGACCTGCACGAGGACGTCCAGCTCGCCGCTCCGCCCGGGCCGCGCCCTTCGACAGGGCCTGCGCGAGCGAGGGGCGGTCGAGGGCGTGGACGACGTCGGCGTGCGCCGCGACCCGGGCCGCCTTGTTGGTCTGCACCTGGCCGACGAAGTGCCACCGGGCGTCCCGCAGGGCGGCGGCCTTCTCGGCGGCCTCCTGGTCGCGGTTCTCCCCGAAGTCGCGCAGACCGAGCCCGTGCAGGAGCAGGACGTCCTCCAGGGGCCACGTCTTCGTGACGGCCAGCAGCAGGACGTCGCCGCGCGGGCGGCCGGCGTCGGCGCAGGCGCGGCCCAGCCGCTCCTCGACGGCGGCGAGCCCGGCGGCCAGTTCCTCGCTGCCGGCGTCACAGCCGGACCACGCCGGCGTGCCGGCCGGTCGTGCGGTCGCGGCGGTAGGAGAAGAAGGCGTCGTCGTGGACCGTGCAGCGCTCCACCGAGGCGACGTCGGTCAGGCCGAGCCCGACCAGCACGGTCCGGGCGCCGCCGGGCAGGTCGACGGACGGCGTCCCCTGCCGGGTGGTGCTGCGGGACCCGGGCAGGCGGGCCTCGGCGTCGTCGGCCATGGCGGCGGGCACCTCGTAGCAGCAGGGGCCCGCGGCCGGGCCGATCCGCGCCGCCGTCGTCCCCGGCGAGGCCCCGAGCGCCGTCATCGCCTCGACGGTGCGCTCGAGCACGCCGGCGAGCAGGCCCTGCCGCCCGGCGTGGGCGGCCGCGGCCACGCCTGCCGCCCGGTCGAGCAGCAGGACGGGCAGGCAGTCGGCGGCCATCACCACGAGCCCGAGGCCCGGGGTGGTGGTGACGAGGGCGTCCACCCCCGCGCTGGTGCCGGGGCCCTCGACGACCGCGACGCCGTTCCCGTGCACCTGCTCGCAGAAGGCCAGCGCGTCGGCGCCCACGGCCTGCCGCAGCAGCTCCCGGTTGGCCTGCACGTCGTCGGGGTCGTCCCCGACGTGCAGCGCCAGGTCGAGCGAGGCCCAGGGCCCGGTGCTGACGCCGCCCGCCCGCGTGGTGAACCAGGCGCCGGGCAGCCCCGCCGGGAGCAGCACCTACTTCAGGAAGTCCGGCACGTCGAGGTCGTCCTCGAACACGACCGTGCGGCGCGGGCGCTCGGGCTGCTGCGGCGCCGGACGGGCGGCCGGGCGGGGGGTGGAGGGCGCGTAGGTCGGCTGCGGGGCCGGCGCGGCGGGCTGGCCGTACTGCGGGGCGGCCGGAGCGGCCCGGCGCAGCGGCTCGTGCCGGCGCATCGGCGAGGGGCTGCCGGCGTCGAACCCGGCCGCGATCACGGTCACCCGGACCTCGTCGCCGAGGGCGTCGTCGATGACCGCACCGAAGATGATGTTGGCGTCCTGGTGGGCGGCGTCGGCGACGAGCTGCGCAGCCTCGTTGATCTCGAACAGGCCGAGGTCGCTGCCGCCGGAGATCGACAGCAGGACGCCGTGGGCGCCGTCCATGCTCGCCTCGAGCAGGGGGCTGGCGATGGCCATCTCGGCGGCCACGACGGCGCGGTCGTCGCCGCGGGCGTTGCCGATGCCCATGAGGGCCGAGCCGGCGTCGCTCATGACGCTCTTGACGTCGGCGAAGTCGAGGTTGATCAGGCCGGGGGTCGTGATGAGGTCGGTGATGCCCTGGACGCCGGAGAGCAGGACCTGGTCGGCGCTCTTGAAGGCGTCCATGACGCTGACCTGCTTGTCCGACAGCGACAGCAGCCGGTCGTTCGGGATGACGATGAGGGTGTCGACCTCGGCGCGGAGGGCCTCGATGCCGGCCTCGGCCTGGCCCGCGCGGCGCCGGCCCTCGAAGGAGAACGGCCGGGTCACGACGCCGATGGTCAGGGCGCCGAGCGAGCGGGCGATGCTCGCGACGACCGGGGCGCCGCCGGTGCCCGTGCCGCCGCCCTCGCCCGCCGTCACGAAGACCATGTCGGCCCCCTTGAGGACCTCCTCGATCTCGTCCTGGTGGTCCTCGGCCGCCTGCCGGCCGACCTCGGGCGCCGCGCCCGCACCGAGGCCGCGGGTGAGCTCGCGGCCGACGTCGAGCTTGACGTCGGCGTCGCTCATCAGCAGCGCCTGGGCGTCGGTGTTGATGGCGATGAACTCGACGCCCTTCAGCCCCACCTCGATCATCCGGTTGACGGCGTTCACGCCGCCGCCGCCGATGCCGACCACCTTGATGACGGCGAGGTAGTTCTGAGGTGCAGCCACGAGGAGAGAGGCCTTTCGAGGAGGAGGCGGAACCCTGACCCTCATGTAGACGGTTAGCGTTATGTCAACCTGAGGGGGATGCCCGGGAACGTACGGGGGCCGGGACGGCAGGGTCAACCTGCGGCCCGGCGTGTCGCCGGACCGGCCGGATCAGCCTCGGCGCTCCCGCTTCACGGCGTACATGCCGCGGTCCGCCAGGCCCACGAGCCCGGCCGGGTCGGCCTCTCCCCCGTCGCTCAGGGCGGCTCCGACGCTGACCCCGACCCGGACCACGGGGCCCACCTCGTACGGCTCGCCCAGGGACGCCTCGAGCCGCTCGGACAGCTGCCCGAGGGCCTCGCCGGTCAGCCCCTCGGCCAGCACGACGAACTCGTCCCCACCGAGCCGGGCCACGGTGTCGGACGGGCGCACCCCCGCGGCCAGCCGACGGGCCACCTCGCGCAGGACGTCGTCGCCCACGCCGTGCCCGTACCGGTCGTTCACGGCCTTGAAGCCGTCGAGGTCGAGGAACAGCACGCCGGTGCGCCCGCCGGTGCGGGCGTCCCGGGCGAGCGCGGCGCGCAGCCGCTCCTCGAGCAGCGCCCGGTTGGCCAGCCCGGTCAGGGGGTCCCGCACCGCGCGCTCGGTCAGCGCGGCCGTCATCGCGTGCAGGCTCTGCTCCGCGCGGTGCCGCTCGGTGATGTCCTGGGCGCTGACGGCGAACCACAGCGGGGCGCCCTGCGGGTCGCGCACGACGACCAGGCTGTGCAGGACCCACAGCTCCGCGCCGTCCTGGCCGACGTAGCGCTCCTCGGCCGTCAGGCTGGCCTCCTCGCCCCGCAGCAGCAGGGTGAGCGGCGCGTCGGTGCCGGGAGGGCCGTCGGGGTGCAGCAGGTCGCGGAACGACATGCCGAGGAACTCCTCGGGACGCCGGCCGAACAGGGCGGCGTAGGCGTCGTTGACCCGGATGAAGCCGGTGGCGAGGTCGGCCAGGGCGAGCCCGACGCCGACCTGGGCGAAGACGGTCTCGAAGACGTCGGGCACCGAGGTCAGGGCGTCCATCGACGCGCGTCCGGCCTGACGGCTGGGCTCGGTCGCGGGACGCACGGGGGCTCCTCCGGGTCGGGGGCGACCGGGCGGCCGCATCCCGGGTGGTCTACCCAGCCGGGGAAGGGACGACCCCCGAGGCGTCGACCGCCTGCTTGCGGACGACGACGTCGGGGCTCGTGACGTCGTAGACCGTCCCGGGCAGGCGCAGCAGCGCGGTCGCCGCGGCCGCCTTGTCGCCGGCCCGGCCGGGGGTGCCCCAGACGACCTGCCGACCGTCGCGCAGCAGCAGGCTGACCGACGACGGCGACGGCGCCCGGACGATGGCCACCCGGGTGCGGAGCTCGGCGGGGAGCTCGCCGAGGACGGACAGGGCGCTGCGGGTGGTGGCGTCCTGCGGGCCCGGGTGGGCGACCTGCAGCCGGACCGCGCCGTCGGGCGCCTTCGGCTCCACGGCGAAGGCGACGCCGGTGCGGTCGAGCAGGGTGACCTTGCCGGGGGACCCGACCCAGACCTCGGCCCGGCGCTCGACCACCTGCAGGGACAGCGTCCCGGGCCAGCGCCGGGCCACGGTCACCGACGCGACGGGGGCCAGCTGCAGGACCCGCCGGCGGACGGCCTCGACGTCGACCCGGGCCAGCGGGGTGCCGAGCGGGACGCCCGCCGCCTGCTCGACCTGGGCGGGCGTCACCCGACCGGCGCCCCGGACCCGGACGTCGTCCACCCCGAGCAGGGACGACTGCAGGACCACCCAGCCGAGGGCGCCGACCACGAGGGCCGCGAGGACCAGGGCGCTCAGGCGGCGGAGCCGGTCCGCGGTCACGGCGCCTCCTCCTGCAGCAGGCGGAGCACCTCGGGGCCGACCAGGGTGACGTCGCCGGCGCCGAGGGTGATCACGAGGTCGCCGGGCCGGGCCCGCCGGGCGAGCTCCCCGGGGACCTCGGACCAGGACGGCTGGAACACGGCCCGGCCGCCCGGCACGGCTGCGGCGACCGTCGCCCCCGAGGCGCCCGGCACGGGGTCCTCCCCCGCGCTGTAGACCTCCATGACGACGACGTCGTCGGCGAGGCCGAGCGCGGCCCCGAAGTCCGCGGCGAAGGCCAGGGTGCGGCTGTACCGGTGCGGCTGGAAGGCCGCGACGACCCGTCCGCTGCCCGCCACCTCGCGGGCCGCGAGCAGCTGCGCGGTGACCTCGGTGGGGTGGTGGGCGTAGTCGTCGTAGACCCGGACCCCGGCGGCGACGCCCTTGAGCTCCATCCGGCGGCGCACCCCGGTGAACCCGGCGAGCCCCTTGACCAGGCCCTCCTCGGGCAGCCCGAGGCCGGTGCCGGTGAGCAGGGCGGCAGCGCTGTTGAGGGCGAGGTGCCGGCCGGGGACGGCGAGGGTCACCGGCGGCAGGGCCCGGCCGTCGAGGACGGGGACGTAGCGGCTCGTGGTCCCCGCGACGGTGACGTCGGTCAGGCGCAGGTCGGCGGACCCGGACAGCCCGTAGGTGCGCACCGGGACGCCGGCCCCGCGGGCGAAGGCGGCCAGCCGGACCGCTCCGGGGTCGTCGGCGCAGGTGACCAGGCCGCCCTCACCGAGGGTGCCGACGAAGGCCTCGAAGGCGCGGTCGACCGCGTCGCCGTCGCCGTAGTGGTCGAGGTGGTCGGCCTCGACGTTGGTCACGACGCCCGTGTGGGGGCCGTAGACGAGGAAGCTGCCGTCGCTCTCGTCGGCCTCGAGGACGAACAGGTCGCCGCTGCCGTGGTGGGCGTTGCTCGCGGCCTCGTTGAGGTCGCCCCCGATGGCGAAGCTCGGGTCGACCCCGCAGGAGAAGGCCGCGACGGTGAGCATCGAGGTCGTGGTCGTCTTGCCGTGCGTGCCGGCGACGGCGACGGCGCGTCGGCCCTCGAGGAGCGCGGCGAGCGCCTCGGCCCGGAGCAGCACCCGCAGGCCCCGCTCCCGGGCGGCCCGCAGCTCGGCGTTCGTCTCCCGGACGGCACTGCTGACGACGACGGTGTCGGCGTCCGCGACGTGCCCCGCGTCGTGGCCGACGTGGACGGTCGCGCCGAGGGCCTGCAGCTCGCGCAGCGCGAGGCTCTCCTTGGCGTCGCTGCCGCTGACCCGGGTGCCGCGGGCGAGCAGGACCCGGGCGATGCCGCTCATGCCGGCACCGCCGATGCCGACGAGGTGCACCGCACCCAGCCGGTCGGTGGGGTGGGTCATGCGCACGCCTCCAGGACCATCCGGGCCAGGGCGACGTCGGCGTCGCGCGAGCCGGAGCCGCTCGCGGCGGCGCTCATCCGCTCGAGCTGCGCCGGGTCGGTGACCAGGGGGACGAGCCCGCGGACGTGCTCGGCGTCGAAGGCGGCGTCGTCGACGAGCAGGCCGCCCCCGGCGTCGACGACGGGCCGGGCGTTGAGCGCCTGCTCGCCGTTGCCGATGGGCAGCGGGACGTAGACCGCGGGCAGCCCGACGGCCGACAGCTCGGCGCAGGTCATCGCCCCGGCCCGGCAGACGACGAGGTCGGCGGCGGCGTAGGCGAGGTCCATCCGGTCGGCGTACGCGACGACGACGTAGCGCGGGTCCTCCGGGACCGCGGCCCGGACGGCGTCGGCGTTCTTCGGGCCGGCCACGTGCAGCACCTGCACGCCCGCGGCGAGCAGGGCGGGAGCCGCCCCCGTCACGGCGGCGTTGAGGCGCTGGGCCCCCTGCGACCCGCCGGTGACCAGCAGCACCGGGCCGTCGCCCAGCCCGAACAGGGCCCGCGCCTCGGCCCGCGAGGCGGCGCGGTCGAGGGTGCTGACGGCCTGGCGGAGCGGGATGCCGAGGACCCGGGCGCCGCGCAGACCGGAGCCCTCGACGGCCGCGGCCACGAACGGCGTGAGGCGGGCCCCGACCCGGTTGGCCAGCCCGGCGCGGGCGTTGGCCTCGTGCACGACGGACGGCGTGCCCCGGCGCCGCGCGGCGAGGTAGGCCGGCAGCGCGACGTAGCCGCCGAACCCGACGACGACGTCGGCGCCGACGCGGTCCAGGTGCGCCCGGGTCTGGCGGACGGCACCCGACACGCGGCCGGGGACGCGGAGCAGGTCCAGGGTGGGCCGCCGCGGGAGCGGGACGCGGGGGATCGTGGCGAGCTCGTAGCCGCGCGCGGGGACGAGCCGGGCCTCGAGCCCGGTGGCCGTGCCGAGCGCGGTGATGCCCACGGAGGGGTCCAGCCGGCGCAGGGCGTCGGCGAGCGCGAGGGCGGGTTCGACGTGCCCGGCCGTCCCGCCGCCCGCGAGGACGACGTGCACGTCAGCGCACCCGCGAGACCGGGCGCCGACCGGTGCTGGAGGGCCGCCGGGCGGCCGGCACGACCGGGACGCGGGCGGCACTGGTCTGCCGGCGTCGGGCGGTCATCGCCTCCTGCGCACCCGGCTCGGCCCGGGCGAACGACAGCAGCATGCCGACGGCGACGAGGGTCGGGATCATCGCCGACCCGCCGAAGCTGACCAGCGGCAGCGGGATGCCGGTGATCGGCACCAGGCCGACGACCGCACCGATGTTGATCGCGGACTGCCCGACCAGCCAGGCGGTGATGCCCGAGGCGGCCAGCCGCACGAACGGGTCCTCGGCGCGGTGCGCGATCCGCACCCCGGCGTAGGCGACCGTGCCGACCAGGACCAGGACCGTGAGGGTGCCCAGCAGGCCGAGCTCCTCGCCGATGATCGCGAACACGAAGTCGGTGTGGGCGTTGGGCAGGCCGCCCGCCCACTTCTGCTCGGAGGCACCGAGGCCGACGCCGAACCAGCCGCCGGAGCTCAGGGCGTACAGCCCCTGCACCGCCTGGTAGCCGTTGCCGAGCGGGTCGGCGAACGGGTCGCGGAAGCTGAGCAGGCGCTCCATCCGGTAGGGCTCCGACACGGCGAGCGCGGCCGCCCCGGCGACCAGCACCGCGAAGAACGCCCCGAAGTACCGCATCGGCGTACCGACCACCCACAGCAGGGCGACGACGACGCAGACGAGGGACATCGTCGTGCCCATGTCCGGCTCGAGCATGATCAGCAGGCAGACGAAGCCCGCGACCGGCAGCAGCGGCACCATGAGGTGCTTCCAGTCGCCGAGCAGCTTGTGCTTGCGGACCAGGACGTCGGCGCCCCAGACCGCGACGGCCATCTTGGCCAGCTCGCTCGGCTGGATGTTGAAGCCGCCGGGCAGCGGGATCCAGCGGGTCGCGCCGTCGACGTTGCGCCCGACGCCGGGCACGAGCACCAGCACCAGCAGGGCGACCGCGCCGAGCAGCATCGGGGTGCCGAGCGCCCGCCACGCCCTCACCGGCAGGCGGCTGGCGACGTAGAGGCACGGCAGGCCGACGGCGATGTAGATGGCCTGCTTGACGGCGATGGCCGAGCTCGAGCCGTAGGTGGCGTACGCCCGGACGCTCGAGGCGCTGAACACCATCACCAGCCCGAGGGTCAGCAGCAGCCCGACGCTGGTCAGCAGCAGGTAGTACGAGGCCATCGGCCGCTGCAGGACCGGGACCTTGGTCTCGGGGCTGCTCACGCGCGGGCCCGGACCAGCTGGGCGAACAGCTCGCCGCGCTGGCGGTAGTCGCGGAAGCAGTCCATCGAGGCGGCGGCCGGGGCGAGCAGCACCGTGTCGCCCTCCTGGGCCAGGCGGGCAGCGGCGTCGACGACCTCGGACATGGCGCCAGTGTCGAGCCGGGCGACCTCGACGACGGGGACCTCGGGCGCGTGTCGCCGCAGAGCCTCGGCGAGGTCGGCCCGGTCCGTGCCGAGCAGGACCGCGGCCCGCAGGTGGGGCGCAGCGCCCGCGACGAGGTCCTCGACGTCGGCGCCCTTCAGCAGGCCGCCGGCGATCCACACGACCGGCTCGTAGGTCGCCAGGGAGGCTGCGGCCGCGTGCGGGTTGGTCGCCTTGCTGTCGTCCACCCAGGACACCCCGCCGACGACGGCGACCAGCGCGTTGCGGTGCGGTTCGGGCCGGAACGCCGCGAGCCCCTTGCGGACGGCGGACGCCGGCACGCCGTAGGACCGCGCGAGGGTGGCGGCGGCGAGGGCGTTCGCGACGTTGTGGGCGCCCGGGACGGTGAGGTCCCCGAGCGAGGCCAGCTCGGTGGCCTCGCCCTCGACGTCCCCCTGGTCGGCACTGCTGTAGGCCCGGTCCACGAGCAGGTCCTCGACCAGGCCGACCTGGCCGAGCCGCGGCACCCGCAGGGTGAAGGAGACCTGTCGGCCGGGTGCCTGGGCGAGCAGCGGTGCCACGACGTCGTCGTCGGCGTTGCCGATGCTGTGGGCGCCGGACCAGACCCCGGTCTTCGCCTGCACGTAGGCGTCGGACGAGCCGTGCCAGTCGGTGTGGTCGTCGGCGAGGTTCAGCAGCGCGCCGGCGTGCGGGGACAGGGTCGAGCTCCAGTGCAGCTGGAAGCTGGACAGCTCGACGGCGAGGACGTCGTAGGGGCCGTTGACGGCGTCGAGCAGCGGGAGGCCGACGTTCCCGGCGGCGACGGTCCGGCGTCCGGCGGCGGCCAGCACCGCCTCGAGCATCTTCACGGTCGTGGTCTTGCCGTTCGTCCCGGTGAGGGTCAGCCAGTCGGGTGCGCCGGGGCGCCGCAGCCGCCAGGCGAGCTCGACCTCCCCGACCACCTCGACGCCGGCAGCGGCCGCGGCGACGAGCAGCGGGCTGTCGGGGCGCCAGCCGGGGCTGGTCACGACCAGCGCGGTGCCGGGAGGCGGGACGTCCAGCGCCTCGACCCGCAGCCCGAGCGCCCGCAGCGGCTCGGCCCGCTCCTCGCTGCTGTCGGCGACCGTGACCGAGGCGCCGAGCTCGCGCAGGGTCCGGGCGGCGGCCGCGCCGGAGACCCCGGCCCCGGCGACGACGACGGGCAGGCCGGACCAGTCGGTCACTACGCGAGCGGCCCGGTGCTCAGGAACTCGGCGTAGAACACCCCGAGCCCGAAGGCGACCGCGAGGCCCGCCACGATCCAGAACCGCACGATGACCGTGTTCTCGACCCACCCGGCGAGCTCGAAGTGGTGGTGGATCGGCGCCATGTTGAACACCCGCTTGCGGGTCATCTTGAAGAAGCCGATCTGGATGATCACCGACAGCGTCTCGATGACGAACAGGCCGCCGAGGACGACGAGCAGCAGCTCGGTGCGGGTGACGATGGCGAGGCCGGCGAAGGTCCCGCCGATGGCCAGCGAGCCGGTGTCGCCCATGAAGATCTTGGCGGGGCTGGCGTTCCACCACAGGAACCCGAAGCAGGCGCCCATCGCGGCCGCGGCCACCAGGGCGACGTCGAGCGGGTCGCGTGCCTCGTAGCAGCTGGGGCCGGCGGCCCGGACGCAGGCGTTGCCGAACTGCCAGAAGGCGATGATCACGTAGGAGCCGAAGACCATCGCGCTGGAGCCGGCGGCCAGCCCGTCGAGGCCGTCCGTGAGGTTGACCGCGTTCGAGGTCGCGGTGATGACGAGGTAGGCGAACACGAGGAAGCCGAGCGTGCCGAGCCCCAGGGCGCCGTAGTCGCGGACGAACGACACCCGGGTGGACGCCGGGGTGAGGCCGGCGCTGTTGCGGAACTGGAGGCAGCCGATCGCGAAGGCGAGGCCGACCACCAGCTGGCCGAGGAACTTCGCGGCGGCCGTGAGACCGAGCGACCGCTGCTTGCGGATCTTGATGAAGTCGTCGAGGAAACCGACGACGCCGAGCCCGACCATCAGCCCCAGCACCAGCAGCCCCGACGCCGTCGGCCCGCGCCCGTTCTGCGCGACCACCACCAGGTGGGCGACCAGGTACCCCAGGACCGTGGCCGTGATGATCACGGCGCCGCCCATGGTGGGGGTGCCGCGCTTGGTGGCGTGGCTGCTCGGCCCGTCCTCGCGGATCTCCTGGCCGTAGCCGCGACGGCGGAACAGCTTGACCACCGCCGGCGTGCTCAGCAGCGAGACGATCAGCGCCGTCATGGCAGCGATCAGGACGGACTTCACGGCTTCTCCAGGAGTGCCTCGGCGAGCTTCTCCAGCCCGGCGGACCGGCTGGCCTTGACGAGCACGACGTCGCCCGGCTGGACGTGCTCGCGCAGCAGCTCGAGCGCCTGGTCGGCGTCGTCGACGTGCGTGGACTCGCCGCCCCACGACCCCTCGAGGACGGCGCCGGCGTAGATGCCGCCCGCCTCCTTCCCCACGACGATCAGCCCCGTCGGGTCGAGCCGGACCAGGAACCGCCCGAGGTCCATGTGGGCCTGGCGGGCGTCGTCGCCGAGCTCGGCCATGTGCCCGAGGACCGCCCAGGTGCGGCGCGTCTTCGCGCGGCTCATCACCGCGAGGGTCTTGAGGGCCGCACGCATCGAGTCGGGGTTGGCGTTGTAGGCGTCGTTGACGACGGTGACGCCGTCGGCGCGCTCGACCACCTCCATCCGCCAGCGGGACAGCGGGGCGGCCGCGGACAGCAGGGCGGCCACCCGGTCGACGTCGTCGGTGACCCGTCCGAGGACGGCCGCCGCGACCGCCAGGGCGTTGGAGGCCTGGTGCTCCCCCACCACCGTCAGCGCGACGTCGGCGCTGCCCTGCGGCGTGACGAGCGAGAAGCGGGCGCGGCCGTCGCCGTCGAGCTCCAGGCCCTCCGCGCGGACGTCGGCGTCGCGGCCGGTGCCGAAGGTGGTGACCGGCTGCTCGGTGCGGGCGGCCATCGCGAGCACCAGGGGGTCGTCGGCGTTGAGGACGGCGGCCCGACGGGCGGCCTCGACCAGCTCGCCCTTGGCCTGCGCGATGGCCTGCGTGCTGCCGAACTCGCCGAGGTGCGCGCTGCCGACGTTGAGCACCACGGCGACGTCGGGCTGCACGATCCCGCAGAGGAACGCGATGTGGCCGACGCCGCGGGCGGAGTACTCGAGGGCGGCGTAGCGGGTGGCGGGCGTGCGGCGCAGGGCGGTCAGCGGCAGGCCGAGCTCGTTGTTGAACGAGCCCTCGGGGAACAAGGTCTCGCCGAACGCGCCGAGCACCTGCCCGAGCAGGTCCTTGGTCGAGGTCTTGCCGCTGCTGCCCGTGACCCCCACCGTGAGCGGCTGGTCCTGGCCGAACACGGTCGCCGCGAGGTCCTGCAGGGCGGCGAGGGCGTCGGGGACGACCAGCTCCCGCCCGGGCGCCACGGACCGGGTGACGACGGCGGCGACCGCTCCGGCGTCGAGCGCCGTCTGCACGTGGTCGTGCCCGTCGACCCGCTCACCGGGGAGCGCGACGAACAGGTCGCCGGGCTGCACGAGCCGGCTGTCGACCCGGACCTCGCCGGTGACCGTGCCGTCCAGCCGCGTGCGCGCGCCGACGAGCAGCGCGACCTCGGACAGGCTGAGCGGGATCACGCGGGGACCTCCTCGAGTGCGGAGCGGAGCACGACGCGGTCGTCGAACGGGGTGACCACGCCGCCGACGTCCTGTCCGGTCTCGTGCCCCTTGCCCGCGACGACGACGGTGTCCCCGGGCCCGGCCAGGGACACGGCGTGCGCGATGGCGTCGGCGCGGTCCGCGATCACGAGGGCATCGGGGGCGCCGGCCGCCATCTCCCGCAGGACGGCCTGCGGGTCCTCGCTGCGCGGGTTGTCGCTGGTGAGGACCGCGACGTCGCAGCCCTGCGCCAGGGCGGCACCCATGAGCGGGCGCTTGCCGCGGTCGCGGTCACCGCCGCAGCCCAGCACGCCGATCACCCGGCCGGGGGTCACCGCCCGGACGGCCTCGAGCAGGGTCTCGACGGCGTCGGGGGTGTGGGCGTAGTCGACGACGGCGAGGAAGGGCTGGCCCGCGTCGACCCGCTCCATGCGCCCGGGCACGCCGGGCAGCGCCGCGACACCCTCCGCGGCGGCCTCCAGCGGGACACCCGCCCGGGCCAGGACGACCAGCGCGGTCACGGCGTTCTCGACGTTGAACGCCCCGGGCAGGCGGACCCCCGCAGGCGTGCGGCTGCCCGGCCCGACCAGGACGAAGCTGCTGCCGTCGGGGCGCAGCACGACGTCCTCGGCGTGCCAGTCGGCGTCGTCGCCGAAGGCGGTCAGCGGCACGTCGGCGGTGCCGAGCAGGCGCCGCCCGGCGGCGTCGGCGACGTTGACGACGCCCTCGCGGCTGTGGCGCGTCGTGAACAGCGAGGCCTTCGCCGCCTCGTACTCCTCGAAGGTCGCGTGGAAGTCGAGGTGGTCCTGCGTGAGGTTCGTGAACGCGGCGACGTCGAACAGCAGGCCGTCGACGCGGTGCAGCGTGAGGGCGTGGCTGCTGACCTCCATGGCCGTGGCCGTGACGCCGCGCTCGCGCATGACGCCGAGCAGGGCGTGCAGGTCGGGGGCCTCCGGGGTGGTGCGGACGCTCGGCAGGGTCTCGCCCGCGACCCGGGTCTCGACCGTGCCGATCAGGCCGGTGGTGTGGCCGGCCGCCCTGAGCCCCGCCTCGAGCAGGAACGCCGTCGTGGTCTTGCCGTTCGTGCCGGTGACGCCCAGCAGCAGCAGGTCGTCCGCCGGGCGCCCGTAGACGCGGGCGCTGACCTCGCCGAGGACGCCGCGGGGGTCGTCGGCCACCAGGACGGGGACACCGGTCGCCGCCGCCTGCTCGGCCCCCACGGGGTCGGTGAGGACGGCGACGGCCCCGGCGTCGACGGCCTGCGCGGCGAACCGCGCGCCGTGCACGGTGGCGCCGGGGAGGGCGGCGTAGAGGTCGCCGGGGCGGACGGCGCGGGAGTCCAGCGTGCAGCCGGTGGGGGCGGCGTCGGCGTCGGGAAGGGCGATCCGCAGCCCGTCCACGAGCGCGCGGAGGGGCCGTCGCGGGACCCGGACGGGCCGGGCGGGGCCGCTGTCGGCAGGGGCAGCGGGCACGTCGGTCACGCTACCGAGGACATCCCTCGAGCAGGCAGAGCGTGGGGGGTGTCGTGCCGGTCGGCGGGACCCGGAAGCGGCGCAGCGCCATGCCCATGACGTCCTTGAACACCGGCCCGGCGACCGTGCCGCCGTAGTAGTCCTTCTTGCCGGTCCCCTGCAGGACGACGGCCACGACGATCCGCGGCGCGTCGGCCGGGGCGAACCCGATGAACGACGACGTGTAGTTGCCCGGGACGTAGCCCTTGCCGGGCACGACCCGCTGCGCGGTGCCGGTCTTGCCGGCGATGCGGTACCCGTCGATGGCGGCGAGCGGGGCGGTGCCCTCCGCCGTGACGACGCCCTCGAGCATCGTCCGGACCTGCTCGGCCACCTGCGGGCTGACGATCCGCTTCGGAGCCGGTCGGGCCGGTGCCGCGGCCTTGCCGTCCGTGCCCACGACCGACCGGACGATGCTCGGGGTCACGCGGACCCCGCCGTTGGCGATGGTCTGGTAGACGCTCAGCGCGTTCATGACGTTGCCCGACAGGCCCTGGCCGATGGCGTTCGTCGGCAGCGTCGTGCCCGACCACTCCGGCACGGGGAGCACCGTGCCCCCGGACTCCCCGGGCAGCTCGATCCCGCTCTTCGCGCCGTAGCCGAAGCGCGTGTCGATGTCGTGCAGCCGCTGCGGACCGAGCTTCTCGGCGACCTGGATGGTGCCGATGTTGCTCGAGGTCACCAGGACGCCCGTGAAGGTCAGCCGCTCGACGGGGTGCTGGTGGCTGTCGTGGAAGGTGTGGCCGCCGAACTGCTGCTGGCTGGGCACCGTCAGCACGGTCTCGGGCGTGACGACGCCGGCCTCGAGGGCCCCGGCCGCGGTCATGAGCTTCGCGACCGAGCCGGGCTCGTAGACGTCCTTGATCGCCGGGTTGCCGAGGCGGTCGGCCGGGACGTCCTTGCGGTCGTCCGGGTCGAAGCTCGGGGCGGTGGCGAGCGCGAGGACCTCACCGGTCCGGACGTCCATCACGACGGCGCTGCCGTTCTCGGCCTGCGTCTCGGCGACCCGCTTCGCGAGCACGCTCTGCGCGAACCACTGCAGGTCGCGGTCGAGGGTCAGCTGCACGTCGCGACCCGGGACCGGAGCGACCTCGGACTTCTGGCCGGTCGGGATGATCCGGCCCTTCTGGTCGACGGCCGCGACCGCCTTGCCGTCCCTGCCGGCCAGCGTGCTGTCCCAGGCGGACTCGATGCCGCCGAGGCCGCGGCCCTCGTTGTCGGTGTAGCCGATGACGCTTGCCGCGAGGTCCTTCGCGGGGTGCGTCCGGCGCTCCTCGGACAGGACCCCGACGCCGGGCAGGCGGAGCGCCCGGACGGCGGTGCCGGTCTCGGGCGAGAGGTCGCGCGCCAGGTAGACGAAGCCGGTGTCCTTCTCGAGCCGGGTCTGCAGCTCGGCCGCGGGCAGGCCGAGCACCGGCGCGAGCGCGGCCGCGATCGTGCGCGGGTCGCAGGGCTCGGTCGTCGGGCGGGAGGGCGTGGGCTCGGGGCAGACGGCCTTCCTGATGGTGCGCGGCTCGCCGTAGACGGCCCGCGCCTGGACGGACAGCGCCAGCGCCTGCCCCGCGCGGTCGGTGATCTCGCCGCGGGGCGCGTTGAGGACGGTCTTGCGCAGGCGCTGCTGCTCGGCGGTCTCGGCGTAGGCGGGGGTGAGGCCCTGCAGCTGCACCAGGCGGGCGCCGACCAGGCCGAGCGCCAGCAGGACGACGAGCAGGCCGGCGTGCAGGCGCTGGCGCGGAGGGGCGAGCGGACGCAGCACGACCGGGCGGGCCGCCCGTGCTGCCCGCGCGGCGCTGGCCGACGACGCTGCCGAGGAGGCGGCGCGGACGGCGAACGTACGGAGTCCGGCCGCCGCGGTGGTGGTCGTGGCAGGACGGGGGGTGCTGCTGCGGGGCGGCGCGTTTCGGGGCCGGCTGCCGGCGGGTCGCGCCGCAGGGCGGGGCGTGCGCGGGTCGCCTCCGCGGACCGGTCCTCGGCTGCCGGCCACGGGACGACGACCGTCCGGCCGGGGCGGGGCGTCCCGGCGGGCGCGCGGCTCCGGGCGGTCGCGCGGGTCCTGGCGGTCGCGGGGGTCCGGGCGGGGGGCCCGTCGCGGGTCCTGCCGGCCGCGCGGGTCCGCGGGGGGACGGTCGCGGGGGTCGCGCGGGCGCCGGTCGTCGTTCAGCGGGTGCTCCCTGCGGTGCCGTCGTCGGGGGTGTCCGTGGTGTCGCCGGCGGTCGGGGCGTCCGTGGTGTCGGCGTCCGTCGTCTCGGCGTCCGTCGTCTCGGCGTCCGGCTCGGTGACGGGCGTGCTGGCGGCGGGTGCGGGCGGCACGGCCTTCTCCCCCACGAGGTCGGGGGCCTGCGCGGGGGTGCCCTGGCCGGAGACCGTGCCGTCGGGCAGGTGCAGGAAGGCGGGCGGCCCGCCGGGGACCATCTGCAGGGCGGCGGCGCGCTGGGCGATCGCGGCCGGTGCCTCGAGGTCCTCGACCGCGGTCGAGAGCGCCTGCTCCTGGTCGGCCAGCTCCTTGGCCTGCACCTGCAGGGCGTGCAGCCGGAAGGCGTCCTGGGCCAGGACGGTGTTGAGGACGAGCAGCACCAGCAGGCCGGCGGCCAGCAGGCCGACGACGACGGCGACGAACGGTGCCCGCCGCGGCGTGGCCCCGCGGGCGGGCACGAGGCGCAGCGAGGCAGCTCGGGGCGCGGTCCTCGTGGGGTCCGGGGAGGTCAGCGGGACCCGGGCGGCGGCCGTGGTCATGCGGCGTCCCGGACGCGCTCGGCGGCGCGGAGCCGCACGGACTGCGACCGCGGGTTGCCGGTCTGCTCGGCCTCGGGGGCCTTCTCACTGCCCCGGACGAGCAGACGCAGCTCGGGCTGCTGGTCCTCGGGGACGAACGGCAGGTCGACGGGGACCTCGCTGGTCGACCGCGCGACCAGCTCCGCCTTCACGACCTTGTCCTCCAGCGACTGGTAGCTCATGACGACCACCCGGCCGCCGACAGCAAGATGATCGATGGAAGAGGGGATCGCGCGCCGCAACACGCCGAGCTCGTCGTTCACCTCGATGCGCAGTGCCTGGAACGTCCGCTTCGCCGGGTGTCCACCGGTGCGTCGCGTTGCTGCCGGGACGGCGTCCCGGACGAGCTCGGCGAGCCTGGCCGTGCCCGTGAAGGGCTCGCGGGCCCGCTCCCGGACGACGGCGTCGGCGATGCGGGAGGCGAAGCGCTCGTCGCCGTACTGCTTGAGCACGCGGGCGATCTCCTTGCCGGGCCAGGTGTTGACGATGTCGGCGGCGGTGAGGCCGCGCGTCGGGTCCATGCGCATGTCGAGGGGTCCGTCCTGGGCGTAGGCGAAGCCGCGGGCGGCCTCGTCGAGCTGGAGCGAGCTGACGCCGAGGTCGAACAGGACGCCCTGCACCCGGGACAGGCCGAGGTCGGCCAGCACGCGGGGCAGCTCGTCGTAGACGGCGTGGACGAAGGTGGTGCGGTCGGCGTACGGGGCCAGGCGCAGGGCGCTGCGCCGCAGGGCCTCCGGGTCGCGGTCGAGCCCGACCAGGCGGGCCGGCGTCCGGGCGAGCAGCGCCTCGGCGTGCCCGCCCATCCCGAGCGTGCAGTCGACGACGACGTCGTCGGGGCGGGTCAGCGCGGGGGCGAGCAGCTCGACGCAGCGGTCGAGCAGGACCGGGACGTGCGCGGGTCCCGGCTCGGGCGCCCCTGAGGTCACGACCCGAGGAGGGAGGCGGCGGCCTGCGCGGCGGTGACGACGACGGCGGTGAGGCCGAAGGACAGGCCCAGCAGCAGGGCGCTGGCGCGCAGCTCGCTCCCGAGGCCCTGCTCGGTCCGGGCGGGGGCGGTGCGCGTGTCGGTGCTGTCCATGTCGACCCTCGGGCGTGGCTCGGGCACCTCCGGTCGCGGCGGGGGTGCGGGTGGTGGGGGGGGGAGGTCCGCCGGGCGGTCCGCCGGGGGGCCAGGTCCCCGCCCGCTCCCGCGCCTGGCACCGGGGAAGGTGCGCCAGGAGAGGGAGCGGTCGGAGACCTCGTCCACCGGAGGGCTGCTGCTCGCGGCGAGGTCACAGCAGGCCGGGCAGGACCTCCTCGGAGAGGTCGGAGAAGGCGTCCTCGCGGTTGCTCTCCTCGGCCTCCCAGGCCGCGAGGTCCCAGACCTCGAGGCGGTTGCCGGCGCCGACGACGACGCAGTCGCGGTCGAGCCCGGCGTAGGTGCGCAGCCCCTGCGGGACCGTGATGCGGCCCTGCTTGTCCGGGGCCTGGTCGAACGCGCTGGAGAAGAAGGTGCGCGCGGCGTCGCGGGCGGCCCGGGTGGCCTGGCTCGCGCTCTGGACGGCGGCGGCGCGACGGGCGAACTCGTCGGCCGTGTAGACGAACAGGCAGCGGTCCTGGCCCTTGGTGAGCACCACGCCTCCCGCCAGCTCGTCCCGGAACCGGGCCGGCAGGAACAGCCGGCCCTTCTCGTCGAGGCGCGGGGTGTGGGTGCCGAGGAACACGCCCCGACCCCCCTGTCCGCTCCCCAGCGGTGCCTCTGCGCTCCGCTGTCCCCCACGCTACTCCACTTCGCTCCCCCGTCAACGGTCTTCTCGCGTGTCCGCCGCCCTGTCCCCCGCCCGTCAGGACTCGCAGCCCGCGACCGGACGAGCGCAGCCACGCCTGCCGAGGGGCGCTGGTGGGGCGCAGTGGAGGGCCCGGGCGGAACCGACGGTCCGTGCCGGTCGTCGGAGGAGGAGCGCCGCGCGGAGGCGACGCACAGCGACCCGGGTGGGACGATGTGCGCCGTCCCGCCCGCTCCTGACCCGCACCCGCTCTGGAGGCCCCGGTGGTCCGCCGCCCGCGCACGACGACCGCTCCCGGCCTCGACGACCTGCTGGAGGCGGCGGGCCGGGTGCGGGAGAACATGGAGCGGGTGATCGAGGGCAAGCCCGAGGTCGTCCGGCTCGCCCTCGTGGTGCTGCTCGCCGAGGGCCACCTGCTCATCGAGGACGTCCCCGGCGTCGGCAAGACGATGCTCGCCAAGACCCTGGCCCGCTCCATCGACTGCTCGGTGCGGCGCATCCAGTTCACACCGGACCTGCTGCCGTCCGACGTCACCGGCGTCTCCGTCTTCGACCAGGAGGCGCGGGAGTTCGAGTTCAAGCCCGGGCCGGTCTTCGCGAACCTCGTCGTGGGCGACGAGATCAACCGGGCGTCGCCGAAGACCCAGAGCGCCCTGCTCGAGGCCATGGAGGAGCGGCAGGTCACCGTCGACGGCGCGACCTACGTCCTCGAGACCCCGTTCATGGTCATCGCGACGCAGAACCCGATCGAGATGGAGGGCACCTACCCGCTGCCCGAGGCTCAGCGCGACCGCTTCACCGCACGCGTGTCGATGGGCTACCCGACGCCGGCCGCGGAGCTCGACATGCTCGACACCCACGGCGGCGCCGACCCGCTCGACGACCTCGAGCCCGTCGCGGACGCGCTCGAGGTCCGCAAGCTGATCGAGGTCGTGCGCGGCGTGCACGTGTCCGACGAGGTCAAGCGCTACGTCATCGCCCTGGTGGGCGCCACCCGCTCCACCCCCGAGCTCCGCCTCGGCGCCTCCCCCCGCTCGTCGCTCCAGCTGGTGCGCGCCGCCCGGGCCGCCGCTGCGCTCGAGGGCCGCGACTACGTCGTCCCCGACGACGTCCAGGCCCTCGCCGCCCCCGTCCTCGCGCACCGCCTGCTCACGACCGCCGAGGCGCAGGTCTCCCGCCGGACGTCGGAGGACGTCGTCGCGGACCTGCTCGCCCGCGTGCCCGTGTCCGACGCCGCCCCGGCCCGCCGGCGTCCGTGAGGGGGCTCCGGGAGGCGCTCGCCGGCCTGACCGTGCGCGGCCGGTGCCTGCTGGCCGCCGGGATCACCCTGGCCGTCTGCGCGGTCGCCGTCGGTCAGCGCGACCTCCTGCGGGCCGCCGTGTTCCTGCTCGCGCTGCCGCTGGCCGCGGTCGCCGTCGTCGCCCGGACGCGCTACCGGCTGTCCTGCAGCCGGGCCCTGGACCCGCCACGGGTCGAGGCCGGGCGCCCCAGCGACGTCCGGCTCGTGCTGGACAACGTGTCCCGGCTGCCCAGCGGCGTGCTGCTCATGGAGGACGCGCTGCCGTACACGCTCGGCGGGCGGCCGCGGTTCGTCCTGGACCGGGTCGAGCCGCAGGGGCAGCGGACGGTGGTCTACCCGGTCCGGTCCGACGTCCGGGGGCGGTTCCGCATCGGGCCGCTGTCGGTCCGGCTGACCGACCCGTTCGGCCTCGTCGAGCTCAGCCGCTCGTTCTCCACGGTCGACGACCTCGTCGTCACGCCCGTCGTCAGCGCGCTCCCCCCGGTCCGGCTCGGCGGTGACTGGGCCGGCGGGGGCGAGTCGACGTCGCGGTCCATCGCCGCCAGCGGCACGGACGACGCCGCCACCCGCGAGTACCGCCACGGCGACGACCTGCGCAAGGTCCACTGGAAGTCCACCGCCCGTCGCGGGGAGCTGATGGTCCGGCGCGAGGAGCAGCCGTTCCAGAGCCGCGCCACCCTGCTGCTCGACGGCCGCGCCGGTGCGCACCGCGGCGAAGGGCCGGGGTCGTCCTACGAGTGGGCGGTCAGCGCCGCCGCCAGCGCGGGCACGTCGCTGGCCCGCGCCGGCTTCGCCCTGCACCTCGTCGACCACCACGGCGCCGACCTCGGTGTGCCCGGCGTCCCGCTCGGCGAGGGGCTCCTGCTCGACGTGCTCGCGGCCGCCACCACCGACAGCACCCCGCGCCTGGACGACGCCGCGGCCCGGCTCCGACGCGGCGGGGTCGACGGCGCGCTCATCGCCGTCGTCGGGCAGCTCGACCTCGCGCAGGCCGAGGTCCTCGCCCGGGTCCGGACCCCGTCGACCACCTGCATCGCCGTCCTGCTCGACACCGACAGCTGGGCCCCCGTCAGCCCGCGCGCCCGGGCCCAGGCCGTCACCCAGCACGACGCCGTCCGCGACCTGCTCGCCGGCGCCGGCTGGCGGGTCCTGCCGGTCAGCCACGGCACGACCCTGGCGAGCGTCTGGCCGCTGGCCGGGGGCGCCCTGGCCTCAGCCGGCCGGGCGGTCAGTGCCCCGGCACCCCTCCCGCCCCGGCTCGCCTCCGACGACGCCCGGTACGCCCCTCCGCCGCAGACAGCGAGCCGCACGCGATGAGCACCCGTGACCGCCTGACCGTCGCCTCCGCCGTCGCCGTCGGCCTCGCCTGCAGCGCCCTGGACCCCCTCTACTCCGACCACGGCTGGGTGCTCCCGGCCCTCGGCGCGGTCCTGGCCGTCGCCGTCGTCGGCGGGGTGTCACGGCGGCTCGGGCTCCCGGCGCTGCTCGTTCCGCTGGTGCAGCTCGTCGTCGTGGCGGGCTACGTGTCCGTCGGCTTCGCCCGCTCCACCCTCGCGGCGGGGCTGCCGACCGCCTCGACCGTCCGCACGCTCAACCAGGTGCTGCTCGAGGCCCGCGACGACATCGACGCCCTCGCCGTGCCCGTGCCCGGACGGCCCGCCCTGGTGCTCGTCGCCGTGCTCGCCGCCGCCGGGATCGCCCTGCTCGTCGACCTCGTCGCGGCCGGTCTGCAGCGACCCGCCGTGGCCGGTCTGCCCCTGCTGGTGCTGCTCGCCGTCCCGTCCGGCCTGCTGCCCGGCGGCCTGGGCTGGCTGCCGTTCACGCTCGGCGCGGCGGGCTGGCTGGCCCTGCTGCTCGTGGAGGGCGGCGACCGGGTCTCGCGCTGGGGCGTGCCGCTGCGCCCCGGGCCCAGCAGCAGCGACGTCATCGGCGAGGCCGGCGCCACCGGCCGGGTCGGACGCCGCATCGGCGCCGCCGCGCTCGGGCTGGCCGCCTTCGTGCCCGCCCTCGTCCCCGGCCTCGACGCCCGGCTCCTGCCCGGCAGCGGCCCGAACGGGGACGCCGCCGCCACCGGACCGCGCACCAGCTTCACCTACAACCCGATCACCGAGCTCCGCGGACAGCTGACCCTCCCCGACCCCGTGCCCCTGCTCCGCTACACGACGACCGACGACGACCCGGACTACCTGCGCCTGACGACGCTCGACACCTACGACGGCTCGCGCTGGAGCTCGTCGTCGCTCGTCCCCGACGACGACACCGACGGCGCCCTGCCCGCCCCCGAGGGCGTCGACCCCGGGCTCCCGAGCGCCACCGTGCGCACGAAGATCACCGTGGCGGGGCTCGAGGCGCAGTGGCTGCCGCTGCCGGCCGTCCCGACGTCGGTCGACGTACCCGGCCCGTGGCGCTGGAACAGGCGCAGCCAGACCGTCTTCGCCACCCGCTCCAGCACCCTGCGGGCCAAGACCTGGTCGGCCACCAGCAACCGGGTCACCCCCGACCGCGCCAGCCTCGCCGCGGCCTCGCGCGAGGTCCCGCGCCGCCTGCAGCCGTACGCCAAGGCCCCCGTCGTCACCCGGGCGGTGGCGGCCCTGACCCGCGAGGTCACACGGGACGCCGACACCCCCTACGACGCCGCCGTGGCGCTGCAGCGCTTCTTCCGCGACCCCGCCGAGGGGTTCACCTACGACGAGAAGACCCGCAACCGGTTCGACGACCCGGACGCCCTCGGAGCCTTCCTCGACGTCGAGAACCGGGCCGGCTTCTGCGAGCAGTACGCCTCCGCCATGGCCGCCATGCTGCGCGTCCTCGGCATCCCCGCCCGCGTCGCCGTCGGCTTCACGCCCGGCGTCGCCCTGCCCGACGGCGTCCGCGTCGTGACCACCGACGACGCCCACGCCTGGCCCGAGGCCTGGTTCGCCGGCGCCGGGTGGGTCCGCTTCGAGCCGACCCCGGCGGACAGCGACCGCGAGATCGTGCCGTCCTACACGCAGGACCAGGGCGCCGAGGGCACCGACACGGCCGCCCCGAGCGAGGCGCCGACCGCCCCGGCCGAGTCCAGCGCCCCCGTGCCCGCCGGCAAGGACCCCAACTCGATCGACCCGCGGGACGACCTCCCCGCGACCGACCCGCTCGCCGGGACCGGCTCCGGCTCCGGGTCCGGGCTGCCGTCGCGCTCGTCCGTCCTGGTGCTGCTCGCCGTCCTGCTCGCCGCCGCCCCCGCGGTCGCGGCCGCCGTCCGACGCCGCCTGCGGGCCCGCTCCGGCGACGTGGTCGTCGGGTGGCAGCAGCTGCACGACGACGCCTCCGACGTCGGCTTCCGCTGGCGGCCCACCGAGAGCCCCCGGACCGCGGTCCTGCGGCTCGGCGAGGAGCTCGTGCTCCCGACCGCCGCGCGGGAGGCCCTGGAGCGGCTCGGCAGCGCGGTCGAGCGAGCCAGGTACGCCCGCCCGGGCGAGGCTGTCCCCGGCGCCTGGCAGCAGGACGTCGCGCTCGTGCGGCGGGCGGCCCGGGCGGCGGTCGGCGGACGACGGCGGGTCCAGGCGGTCCTCGCGCCGCCGTCGACGCTGCGCGGGATGGCATCGGCGAGCGCGAGGTGGACGGCGGACGTGCTCGACCGGCTGGACGACCTGGTCGGGTTCGTGGTGCGGCGCCGGCGGCCGGGGCGCGCGACGGGCTGAGGCGGGGCGGCTGGTGGTGGGGGCCGCGGGCCGCTGGTGGTGGGCGCTGACCGTGTGCGCCGTGGGCCCTGACCTGGCCGTGTGACCTGGCCGTACGGGCTGGGGCTCGGCAGTCGGCTCAGCGCGCAGAGGTCAGCGCCTCACGTCACGGCGTGCGCTCCTGAGCAGGGTGGCTCGTCGGGATGTCGCGTCGACCGCCGGACCGGTCCACGGCCGGGGGGCTCAGCTCGGCCGAGGCGCGGTCACCTCGACGAGATGCCGCATCGACCGCCGAGCCGGTCCACGACCGCGCCTCGTGCCGGCCGCGGGCGGTCACCTCGTCGACCCGTCGTCGACAGACCGTCGACGTCGGGATCGTTCAGCGACGGTCGGTCGTCGTCGGGCGACGTCGTCATCGGCGGCGTGCGCGGGCGACGGCTAGCACCGGTGACCATCAGTCCGACAGCGGGGCGTCGTCGATGTCCACCGGCCGGGACACCGGTCCGCTCACCCGGTCAGCCCGGCCTCGCGGCGAGGCCGGTAGTGGCGAGCTGTGTCTAGCGGTCGCCGCCGCGCTCTTCCCAGCGGCGCTTCCAGCGCTCCTCGAGCCGGCCCTTCCAGCCGCCCGAGGGCCTAGGGGCCTTCGTGCGGGTGGGGCGGGTCGCACCAGGGCCCGACGCCTCGGCGGTCCCGACCGCCGGAGTGCCGGACGAGGAGCCCGTCCCGAGCCGCTTCCAGCTGGACAGCGCGAGCAGCAGCGCCCCGAGCATGACGACGAACCCGGCCACGCCGATGACGAACTGCTGCGCGACGACCCCGCCGAGCATGAGCAGGAAGCCGAGCGCGAGCACGAGGGCTGCCCGGCGGAGCCGGCGCCGCATGTGGCTGCGCAGGTCGGTCGAGCGGACCGTCGAGGCGAACTTCGGATCCTCGGCGTACAGGGCACGCTCGATCTGGTCGAGCAGGCGCTGCTCGTGCTCAGAGAGCGGCACGGCGCTCCCTCCCGGAGGACGACGACCACGAGGATCGGGGTGGGCGTACCGCGGGACACCGCGGCACGAGGACGAGGATACGAGGGACGAGCCCTTCCGTCACGACGAGCCGCCCCTCAGCACAGTTCCCCCGCTCGGGCAGGGCACACGGGCGCTGCGTCCCGGGCCCCCGTGGCAGCGATCGCGCGACCTCCGGGGCGTCACCGCACGGGTCCGCTCGGCCCGGGCGGGGCGCTGCCCGGGAGGTCGCGGCGCACCAGGGCGGCCGGCCGCACCGCACCGGCCCCGAACCGGAGGGCGGCCTTGTCGACGGCCTGCTCGGCCTCGCGCCAGCCGGAGTCGCGCTCCCCGAGCAGCAGCTGCCGGGGGGCGGAGGCGGCGTCGGTGATGCCTTCGACCCGGACGCCGACGAGCCGCAGCCGCGCCCGCTGCAGCCCGAGGGCGTCGAACAGCGACACGGCCGTCTCGTAGACCTCCCGCCCGACGTCGGTGGGCTCCTTGAGCGTCTTGGAGCGGGTGATGGTGGTGAAGTCGGAGAAGCGGACCTTGATCGAGACGGTCCGGCCGACGTGGTGCTTCGCCCGCATCCGCGCCGCCGTCCGCTCCGACAGCCGGAGCAGCTCGCGGTGGATGACCTCGGGGTCGTCGATGTCGACCGGGAACGTCTCCTCCGCGCCGACGCTCTTGTCGGGCTCGAGCGGGGTGACGCGGCGCTCGTCGCGCCCCCACGCCAGCGCGTGCAGGTGGCTCCCGACGCCGGGCCCGAGGGCGCGCTGGAGGGTGGTCAGGGGGGTGTTCGCGATGTCGCCGACGCTGTGCAGCCCGAGCGCCTGCAGCACCTGCTCGGTCTTCTCGCCCACGCCCCACAGGGCGCCGACCGGCAGGGGGTGCAGGAACGCGACGACCTCCTCCGCCGGGACCACCAGCAGGCCGTCCGGCTTGCACCGGGCGGAGGCGAGCTTGGCGACGAACTTCGTCGACGCCACCCCGACCGAGCAGGTGATCCCCTGCTCGTCCTCGACGGTGGCCCGCACCCACTCCCCCACCTGCCGGGCGCCGCCGAGCCGACGGGCCGCCCCGCGGACGTCGAGGAAGGCCTCGTCCAGGCTGATCGGCTCCACCAGGGGCGTGACCGACCGGAAGACCTCCATCACGCCGTGGCTGACCTCGGCGTAGGCGCTGTGGTCGGGGCTGATGACGACGGCCTGGGGGCACATCCGCCGGGCCCGCGCCATCGGCATGGCGCTGTGGACACCCGACGCCCTGGCCTCGTAGGTCGCGGACAGGACGACGCCGCGGGAGCCCGCCCCTCCCACGATCACCGGCAGACCGCGCAGCTCGGGCCGGGTCCGCAGCTCGACGCTGGCGTAGAAGGCGTCCATGTCGACGTGCAGGACGGTGCAGCCGCTGTCGTCGCCGGGCGGGCCGGTGGGCGGTCCGATCGCCGGGACGCCGCCGCGGCTCACCGTCGCTCCCGGCGGGGACCGGCAGGAGCGGGGCCTCCCGGGGCGGTGGCCGACGGATCAGTCGGCAGGGCGGACCGCGAGGACGTGGAGCTGGGTCGCGAGGTCGCGGAAGGGCGCCCGGCTGGACAGCGCGCGCTCGAGGGCGAGCAGCGCGGCCGCGGCACCCGGCTCGGCGTCGAGGGCGGCACTGGGGACGAGGTCGGCCACGACGCGGACGCCGTGGACCTGCTCGACCACGAGGCCGGCGCCGGCGACCAGCTCGCGCAGGGCCTCGGGCTCCCAGCGCCGGGCCGTGCCGTCGCCGGGGCCCCAGCGGCCGGCAGGGTCGGCGAGGACGTGGGCCGCCTCGTCCGGCCGGCCGGCGAGAGCGCGGGCCAGGACGGCGGACGCCCGGTTGGGCGCGAGCAGGCTGAGCCGGCCACCGGGGCGCAGGACCGCGGTGAGCGCTGCCAGGGCGGCCTCGGGGTCGTCGACGACCTCGAGGACGCTGTGGCAGAGCACGAGGTCGGCGCCGTCGGGACCGACCAGGGCGGGCAGGTCGGTGACGTCGCCCTGCACGGCGCGGACACGGTCGGCGACCCCGGACTCCTCCGCCCGGCGGGACAGCGCGGCCAGGGAGTCGGGGCTGGGGTCGACGACGACGACCCGGTGACCGGCCTCGGCCAGCGGGACGGCGAACCCGCCGCTGCCGCCGCCGGCGTCGACGACGTCGAGCCCGTCCGCCCTGCCTCCGGCGGTCGCCTCGGCGAGGACGGCCGACAGCACCTCCCAGACCACGGCGGTGCGGGCGGACGACGCCGGACCACCCCGGCGGCCGGACCGCCCGGGCCGGGCCGTCGCCCCGGAGCCGGACTGCTGGGTGTCGTCCCCGGTGGTGTCCACGCCGCTCCCGTGCCCGGCGTCACGGACGGCGACGCGCTCGGACGGGAGCCTAGGGCGGCGGGCACGGTCCGGAGCACCGCCGGCGCACGGGCGGGCCGGGTCATCCGCCCGAGCTCCCGCTGCTGGAGTGCCACAGCTTGCGGGGTGCCCGCTCGCTGCCCGACGGCACCGGCCTGCCCCCGGAGGTGCCGCTGCCGTCGCCCGCGGGCTTGACGTCGGCGTACGGGTTGGCCTTGAAGCCGGTCGCGTAGACGTGGACCATCCCCCCGACGCCGGAGTGCCCGGACCCGCCGCCGACCAGCGGCGGACTGGTCATGACCGGCCGGGAGGAGCGACTGGCCGCGGCGCCCTGGACGGCCGCCTCGGTGACGACGGCCGGGGCGTCCATCAACGCGACGACGGCCTCCATCCCGCCCTCCTGCCAGGCGGCGTACAGCTCGGGGAGCTCCCAGCAGCCGACCGCCTGCATCGACACCCCGCGGGGGCCGGTCCTCCTGATCAGCCCGCGGACGACGAGCAGCCAGGAGTGGAAGACCGTGGTGGCGTAGCCGACCTGGGCGTCCTCGAAGAAGGTGGCGTCGAGGGGGCCGGTGCTGTCGTCGAGGGTCACGAAGATGACGCGGCGGCCGGAGCGGATCGGGGGGGTCTGGGTCGCGACCTTGACCCCGGCCACCAGCACCTCCTGCCGGGTGCGGCAGCCCAGCAGGTCGCGCGCCTGGGTGGTGCCGAGCTCGCGCAGGAACCCGGCGTAGGCGTCCATGACGTGGCTGCTGACGTCGAGGCCGAGGACGTCGAGCTCGGCCCGGACCCGCTCGGCCTGGTTCATCTCGGGCAGGCCGGAGGCCTCGGTGCCGGGGGCGTCGTCGAGGTCGAGGGTGAGCTGGACGTCGACGGGCTCGGGGACGAGGGCCGCCTGGGACTGCTTGGCCGCCCGCGCCCGGACGTCGTCGAGGGCGATCAGCTCGCCCGGGCCCTGCACGGCCGGCCTCGGCCGGGCCCTGCCTCGGGACGCCCCCTTCTGCACCGACCGGCTCCAGCGGTCGAGCTCGGCGACCTGCAGCAGCAGGTCGCGCCGGGTGACCTGGCCGCGACGGCGGCCCGGGACCGGGGACCCGAGGCCGTAGAGGCTGTCGAAGGCGCCGGCCACCACGAACCGCTCGACGACCGGGCGGGACACCGCGGCGCGGTGCCAGAAGTCCGACAGCGAGCCGAAGGGGCGGCCGGCGACGATCCGGGCGACCTCGGCGTCGTTGATGCCCTTGACCTCGGCCAGCCCGATCCGGATGCCGTACCCGCGGGCGTCGGGCAGGCCGGGCGTGACGGTGCGGGGGCCCTGCAGGGGGTCGGTGGGGTCGGTGGGGTCGTCGACGTGGCCGGGGCCGGCGGTCCGGTGCGGCCGGGACGTGGCCAGGGCCTCCGCGCGGGCGTCGTCGAGCTGGTCGAGGATCTTGGGCGGCGGCTCGTCGAGGACGCCGACCTTCTCGACCGTGTAGCCGGCCTCGGACAGGTTGACGTCGAGCGGCAGGACGGCGATCCCGAACTGGCGGGCGTCGTCGAGGATCAGCCGCTTCGGGTACATCCCGGGGTCGTGGGTGAGGACCCCGGCGAGGAACGCCGCCGTGTGGTGGGCCTTGAGCCAGGCCGACTGGAAGGTCGGCAGCGCGAAGGCGGCGGCGTGGGCCTTGCAGAACCCGAACGAGCCGAACGCCTTGAGCACCTCCCAGACCCGCTCGACGACCGCGATGTCGTAGCCCTTGGCGAGCGCGGTCGGGACGAACCAGACCCGGACCTCGGGCTGGCCCTGGGGGTCGCCGAGGGCGCGGCGGACCTCGTCGGCCTCGGCCAGGGTGCAGCCGGTCATGGTGCTGACGATCTGCAGCACCTGCTCGTGGAAGACGACGACGCCCCAGGTCTGCTCCAGGTGCGGCTGCAGCGAGGGGTGGGGGTACTGCACGGCGGCCCAGCCCTGCCGGCCCTCGAGGAACGGCCGCACCATGTCGCTCTTGACCGGCCCGGGCCGGAACAGCGAGATGTCGATGATGAGGTCCTCGAAGGTCTCCGGGGCGAACTTGCCGACCAGCTCGCGCTGTCCCGGGGACTCGATCTGGAAGCAGCCCAGCGTCCTGGTCGACTGGACGAGGGCGAAGGTCTCCGGGTCCTCCCGGCTGATCCCGTCGACGTCGACGTCGAGGCCGTCGACGGCCTTGACCTGCTGGACGGCGTAGGCCATCGCCGACTGCATGCGGATGCCGAGGACGTCGAGCTTGAGCAGGCCGAGCGCCTCGACGTCGTCCTTGTCGAACTGGCTCATGGGGAAGCCGAGCCAGCTGGACTCGACCGGGGTGCGGTCGAGCAGGGTGGCGTCGGACAGCAGCACGCCGCAGGGGTGCAGGGCGACGTGGCGCGGCAGGCCGTCGAGCCGCTCGACCAGGCGCAGCAGCAGGTCGGTGCGGCCGGCGTTCTCGCCGCGGGCGAGGCCGCTGGCGCGCAGCTCGGGGAGGTCGCGCATCGCGGCCCGCACCTGGGACGCGCGGATGTGCGGGAACGCCTTGGCCAGCGCGTCGACCTCGCCGGGCGGCAGGCCGAGGGCGGCGCCGACGTCACGGATGCCGTGCCGGGCCCGGTAGGTGTCCATCATCGACACGCAGGTGCAGCGCTCGCCGCCGTACCGCTGCAGGACCTTCTCGTAGACCTCGGTGCGCCGGGCGGACTCGACGTCGAGGTCGATGTCGGGCAGCTGGTGGCGCAGCGGCGACAGGAACCGCTCCATGAGCAGGCCGTAGCGGATCGGGTCGACGTCGCTGATGCCGAGCAGGTAGGTGACGAGGCTGCCGGCGCCGCTGCCGCGGGCGGCGGCCCGCACGCCCATCCCCTTGATGAGGTCGACGACGTCGGCGACGGTGAGGAAGTAGGAGGGGTAGCCGAGGGTCTGGATGACGCCCAGCTCGTCCTCGAGCCGGGCCAGGGTCGTGGCGGAGCGGGCCATCCCCCGGCGGCCGAAGCCGGCCTCGACCCGCTCGCGCAGGACGGCGTCGGCGGCGCCCGGACCGGTGTGCCGGCCGGCCCCGCTGACCTCGAGCTCGGGGAAGTGGACCTCGCCGATGCCGAGGTCGGCGCGGGGGTCGACGGCGCACCGCTCGGCCTCGTGCCGGGTGCGGGCCAGCAGGCTGCGGCCGCCGTCGGTGAGGCCGGCGTAGCGGGCGACCTCCTCGGCGACCTCCGCCATCTCCTTGCCGCTCTTGAGGCAGGCCTCGGCGTTGGCGCGGTCGACGTGGCGGCTGTCGAGGGCGACCAGGCGCCGGGCGGCGTCGAGGACGTCGGCGGTGGGGGCATCGGCGCGGTCGGCGTAGCGGACGACGTTGGTGAGGACGACCGGGGCCCGGGCCTCGGCGGCGAACCCGACGGCGCGGGCGGCCCGGGAGGCGTCGCCCTGCGCCCGGTGGGACACGGCCTCGACGAGGACGGCGTCGGGTCCGAGGACGTCGCGCCACTGGTCGAGGTGGGCCCGGGCGACGTCGGGGCGGCGGACCGCGAGCGCCCGGCCGAGCTCGGAGCCCGGGCCGAGCAGCACGGCGACCGACCCGGCCTGCGCCGCGGCGCCCGCGTGCTCGGCGACGAGCGCGAGGCTGGACACCGGCTGCCCGCGCTCCCCGGCCAGGTGGGTCGCGGAGACCAGGCGGCACAGGGCGGCCCAGCCGCGGCCGTCCCGGGCCAGCAGGGCGACCCGGGGCAGCGGCAGCCCGTCGGGACCGCGGTCGGTGAAGGCGCCGCCGCGGGCCGGGCTCTGCCGGGCGGGGCCCTGCGAGGGGTGCCAGGCGGGCCGGGCCGGGCCCGGGCCGCGGGACGGCGGCGCGAGCGGCCGGACGGCGAGGTCGACCCCGAACACCGGCCGGACTCCTGCCCGGGTGCAGGCCTGGGCGAACTTCACCGCGCCGTACATCCCGTCGCGGTCGGTCAGCGCGAGGGTGTCCATGCCGTGGTCGGCGGCGCGCTGGACGAGGTCGACGGGGTGGGAGGCGCCGTGGCGCAGCGAGTAGCCGGAGGCCACGTGCAGGTGGACGAAGGGGTCGGACACGGCAGGGGCTCAGGTCTCGGGTCGGGGGTGGGGCACGCGGGCGGGGACGGACCGGCGGGTCAGCCGGAGGCGAGCAGGAGCTGCCCGGGCACGAGCTGCTCGACGGCGGCGAGGAAGGCCTCGGCGTCGCGCAGCAGGTCGTCGGCCTCGCGGGCGGTGACGGCCGGGAGCCCGGCCTCGGCGGCGGCCCGCTTGGGCGCGCCGGCGGCGAAGAACGCGGCCCACTCCCCCAGCTCGGGGGCGACCTGGGTCAGCAGCACCCAGGCGCTCGTGGGGCGGGACCGCTTGGCGGGCGACGCGGGCCGGGCCCGGCAGGCCAGCACGGCCGCGGCAGCACGCAGGGCGGCGAGGTGGGCCAGGGCGTAGCGCTCGGTGGGGTGCTGCTGGGGCGAGCCGGCCTCCTGCAGCCCGTGGTGGGCGAGGCCGAGCAGGGTGGAGGCCGGCAGCGACGAGGTGCTCACGCCGTCAGTCCAGGACCCGGGCGAGCGACCAGCCGCCCGTGGACCAGGAGTGGGACAGGTCGTAGACGCCGGTGCCGGCGTCGCGGCCCTGGCCGGCCTCGACCCGGAACCAGTCCTGCTCGCGGTCGTCGATGCCGGCAGGGCCGACGCTGGTGCCGACGTCCGGGGCGGGCTCGCCCCAGGCCCGCTGGCCCCACTCGGGGGACGGCGGGAGGGGGCTGGTCTCGAGCGGGACGGGCGCGAGGACGGAGGAGTCCCCGGTGTGGAGGGCGGCGACGGCGGCGCCCTGCCACCAGCTGCCGGACTCGGTCCAGCGGGCCAGGACCTCGCGGACGACGTAGAGCCGGCCGCGCCAGAGGAACTGCTCGGGCGCGTCGTCGCGCGTGCGGACCTCGACCGGGTCGGTGTGCAGGCGGGTCATGGGGGGCCTCCTCCCGTGGGCGTGCGGGCAGCGGGTGCTGCTCGCGGGGTGCCGGGGGAAGGCGGCGGGCGGGCGGTCCACCGGCCCGGCCGAGGCGCTTCCCCACGCCGCGACCGGGCCGGTGGACCCCGCCCGGCGGCGGTGCGAGAGGGTCGAGGTCCGCACGCACCGCCGGGCGGGGGTCCGCCCTGGAGAGGCCCGCGACGGCCTCTCCGTACTGCTGGTGGAACTCGTTCGAACAGGTGTTCGAACGACACGGACAGTAGACCGTGCCACCGACAGGACCGTCAACCGTCGACCCGGGGTCGAGGGACCGCCGACGGGCAGCCGCGCCGGACCGCGCCCGGGCGCGACAGCGTGACCTGCTGCACCCGCGCTCCGCGTTGACGCTGAAGTACGGCTGCCCTAACTTGGCCGGGTCAGGTGAGGTTCACCTGAGCGACCCGACCCGGAGGCTCCCCGTGCTCAGCACGTACCTGATCGGGCTCCGCGAGGGGCTCGAGGCCGCGCTCGTCGTCAGCATCCTGGTGGCCTACCTGGTCAAGACCGGACGCCGCGACGCCCTCCCCCCGGTGGCCCTCGGCGTCGCCGTCGCCGTGGTCCTGAGCGGCGCGTTCGGCGCTCTGCTGACCTTCACCAGCGCGCAGCTGTCGTTCACGGCCAAGGAGGTGCTGGGGGGCACCCTGTCGATCGTCTCGGTCGCCTTCGTGACCTGGATGGTCTTCTGGATGCGGCGCACGGCCCGTTCGCTCAAGGGCGAGCTCGAGGGCCGGCTGCAGGACGCGCTCGTCGGGGGCGGCGTCACGCTCGCCGTCGTCGCCTTCTTCTCCGTGGGGCGCGAGGGCCTCGAGACCGCGCTGTTCCTGTGGGCCGCCTCGCAGTCGACCGCCGGCACCCGCCCGCTGGCCGGCGCCCTGCTGGGGCTGCTGACCGCCGTCGTGCTCGGGTACCTGCTGTACCGCCGCTCGGTGAAGCTCGACCTCGGGAAGTTCTTCCAGACCACCGGTGCGCTGCTCATCGTCGTCGCCGCCGGCGTCCTGTCCTACGGCGTCCACGACCTGCAGGAGGCCGGCGTCCTGCCCGGCCTCACCAGCCTCGCGTTCGACGTGAGCGCGCAGGTCCCGCCGAGCAGCTGGTACGGCACCCTGCTCAAGGGCACCGTCAACTTCAGCCCGGCCACCACCTGGCTCGAGGGCCTGGCGTGGGTCGCCTACGTCCTCCCCGTGGCCTTCTTCTACTTCCGTCCGCAGCGTGCCGCGGCCCCCGCCCCGCGTGCCGTCCCGACCTCCCCCACGGTGAACGCCTGATGCGTCCCCTGCTCCTCGCCGCGCCCGCCGCCCTCCTCGCTCTGGCCCTCACCGGCTGCGGCACCGAGGCCGACGCCGCCGGCAGCAGTGCCGCCCCCGCTGTCGACGTCACGGCCGGGGACGACAGCTGTGCGCTCAGCCGCACGGCGCTGACGGCCGGCAAGACCGTCTTCCGCATCAGCAACACCGGCAGCCGGACCACCGAGGTCTACGTCTACGAGGGCACGCGCATCGTGACGGAGAAGGAGGACATCGCGCCGGGCCTGGACTACGAGCTCACGGCCCAGCTCGACGCCGGCTCCTACGAGGTCGCCTGCAAGCCCGGCGGCACCGGCGACGGCGTCCGCACCCCCGTCACGGTCGCCGCCGCGACCGGTGCGCCCGTCGCCGTCGACCCGGCCGCGACGAAGGCCGTCGCCGACTACCGCGCCTACGTGCAGGCCGAGGCCGACCGCCTGGTGCCGCTCGTGCAGGGCTTCGCCACCGCCGTGAAGGCGGGCGACGTCGCGGGGGCCAAGGCCCGGTACGCCCCGAGCCGGGCGCCGTGGGAGGCCATCGAGCCGGTCGCGGAGGCCTTCGGGGACCTCGACCCCAGGATCGACCTGCGCGAGGCCGACCTCGAGACCGGCCAGGCCTGGACCGGCTGGCACCGGATCGAGAAGGCCCTGTGGACCACCGGCAGCACCGCCGGCCTCGCCCCCGTGGCCGACCAGCTGGTCGCCGACGTGAAGGACCTGCAGGGCCGCGTCGCCACCGCCGAGATCACGCCCGCCTCCATCGGCAACGGCGCCAAGGAGCTCCTCGACGAGGTCGCCACGGGCAAGATCACCGGCGAGGAGGAGGCGTTCTCGCACACCGACCTCGTCGACGTCGAGAACAACGTCGCCGGCGCCGAGAAGGCCTACGCCGTGCTCAAGCCGCTCGTGCAGGACGCCGCCCTCGTGACCGAGCTGGACGCCGCCTTCGCGAAGCTCGACGCCGTGCTGAAGACCTACCGTCGGGGCACCGGCTACGTCTCCTACGACACCGTCGACGCCGCGGGACGCCGGTCGCTCGCTCAGGTCGTCGACGCGCTCGGCGAGCCGCTCTCCCGCCTGACGGCCGCGGCCACCGCGTGAGCCTGTCGCGCCGCGGCCTGATCGGCGGCCTGGTCGGGGCCGGTGCGGCGTCCGTCGTCGCCCCGGTGCTCGTGCGGGCCGAGGCCTCCGACACCCTGGCGGCCTCGCCTGTCGTCCCGTTCCACGGGGAGCACCAGGCCGGCATCACGACGTCGGTGCAGGGCCACCTGCACTTCGCCTCGTTCGACGTCACCACCACCGACCGCGCCGCCCTGGTGCGCCTGCTGCAGCGGTGGACCGAGGCCGCGGCGCTCCTCACCCGCGGCCGCGACCTCGGCGTCGACGACGGTCCGCTGGCCCCGCCGCGCGACACCGGGGAGGCCGTCGGCCACGACGCCTCCCGCCTCACCCTGACCTTCGGGTTCGGCCCGTCCCTGTTCGACGACCGCTTCGGCCTCGAGAGCCAGCGCCCGGCCGCGCTGGCGGACCTCCCGCGCTTCCCCGGCGACGCCCTCGAGCCCGCCCGCTCCGGCGGCGACCTCTGCATCCAGGCCTGCGCCGACGACCCCCAGGTCGCCGTCCACGCGATCCGCAACCTCACCCGCATCGCCACCGGCACCGCCGCGATCCGCTGGGCGCAGCTCGGGTTCGGCAAGGCCTCGAGCACCAGCAAGACCGCCGAGACCCCGCGCAACCTGTTCGGGTTCAAGGACGGCACCGCCAACATCACCGCCGACGACGACCCCGCCCTCGCCGGCCAGGTCTGGGCGCAGGCCTCCGACGGTGCCGCCTGGATGGACGGCGGCTCCTACCTGGTCGGCCGGCGCATCGCCATGCAGATCGAGACCTGGGACCGCACGAGCCTGCAGGAGCAGGAGCAGGTCACCGGCCGGACCAAGGCGGTCGGGGCTCCCCTCGGCTCACCGCACGAGCGCAGCCCGCTCCTCCCCGACGCCCTGCCCGCCACCAGCCACGTCGCCCTCGCGCACCCCAGCAGGCACGGCGGGGCCCGGCTGCTGCGCCGGGGCTACAACTACGTCGACGGCGCCGACGGCCTCGGCCACCTCGACGCCGGCCTGTTCTTCCTGGCCTACCAGCGCGACCCCCGCCGCCAGTTCGTGAGCATCCAGACGGCGCTGGCCAAGGACGACGGCCTGAACGAGTACCTGACGCACACCAGCTCGTCGCTCTGGGCCGTCCCGCCCGGCGTCCGCCCCGGCGGCTTCGTGGGAGAGCGGCTCTTCGCCTGAGCCCCTGCGGGCCCTACCAGTGGACCCCGGGCAGCAGCCGGACCATGGCCGCCGCACCCCGCGAGAGCGCCTCCGGGGCGGCCTCCTGCGGGCGCCGGGCCGTGCCGCCGGCGGCGATCGAGTCCGGGAACACGTGGTACGCCGTGTGCAGCAGCGCGTCGACGAGCTTCGGCGCCAGCGCGTGGGCGACCGCACCGGTCGTGCCGAGCTTCGTCCCGATGTGCTTGGGCTGCTCCTCGAGGGCCCGCACCACCATGTCGGCGGCCTGGGTCGGCGTCAGGGTGGGGAAGGCGTCGTAGATCTTCGTCGGCGCGATCATCGGGGTGCGGACCAGCGGCATGTGGACCGTGGTGAACGAGACGCCGTCGGTGACGAGCTCCGAGCTCACCACCCGGCTGAAGGCGTCGAGCGCGGCCTTGGAGGCGACGTAGGCCGAGAACCGCGGCGGACCGGTCTGGACGCCGATGCTGCTGATGTTCACGACGTGGCCGAAGCGGCGCTCGGTCATGTGCGGCAGCAGGGCCAGCACCAGGCGCACCGGGCCGTAGTAGTTGAGCTGCATCGTGCGCTCGAAGTCGTGGAAGCGGTCGTAGGAGAGCTTGATCGAGCGGCGGATCGACCGGCCGGCGTTGTTGACCAGCATGTCGACGGCGTCGTGGTCGGCGAGCATCTGCTTGACGCAGGCGTCGATCGAGTCGGCGTCGGTGAGGTCGACCGAGTAGACGGCCGCCTGGCCGCCGGCGGCGACGATCTCGTCGCGCACCGCCTCGAGCTCGGCGACCCGGCGGGCCAGCAGCAGCGGGATGCCGCCCTTCTTCGCGACCGCCAGGGCGACCTCGCGCCCGATGCCCGACGACGCGCCCGTGACCGCGACGGTCCGGCCGGCGAGCATCCCGCCGGGGTTGCGGCGCCGGGCCTTGAGGGTGTCGAGGTTCTCGGCCCAGTAGTCGTAGAGGACCTTCGCGTAGGTGGAGAACTCGGCCGGCGCGTCGACGCCGAGCCCGCGCAGGACCTTGCGGGTCTCGGTGGCGTCGAAGGTCGAGGCGAAGGTCAGGTGCGGGACGACCTCGGGCGGGACGCCGACGCGGGTGAGGAACAGGTCGCGGGCGGCCATGACCCCGGGCACCTGCGCCAGCAGCGACAGGCCGAAGGAGACGGGCGCGAAGACCTGCTTGGGCAGCCCGAAGGCGATCTTCGGGGCGCCCGCGGCGGCGGCCAGGGCGTTGTAGACGTCGAGCAGGCTCTGCGGCCGCGGGTGGACGAGGTGGAACGCCCGGCCGTCGAGGCCGTCCGCGTGGATCAGGGCGTCCATGCTGTCGACGACGTAGTCGACGGGCACCACGTTGGTGGCGCCGAGGTCCGGGCCGACCAGCGGCAGCAGGCCCGCGCCGGGGAGGTCACCGAGGCCGG
Organism: uncultured Actinomycetota bacterium; assembly: GCA_963761655.1. Classification (GTDB taxonomy): domain Bacteria; phylum Actinomycetota; class Actinomycetes; order Mycobacteriales; family SCTD01; genus RYN-122. The sequence continues at coordinate 554,511 of CAVXHI010000008.1, read as the reverse complement.
CCAGGGCCTTCATCATGTAGTAGGGACCGTCGATCTTGTCCATCTCGCCGGTGCGGCTGTCGCCCACGACGACGGCCGGCCGGTAGACGCGCCACGGCGTCCGGCCCTCCTCGCGGACGATCCGCTCGGCCTCGAACTTGGTCGCGTGGTACGGCGACGGCAGGTGCTGGCCCTCGGAGAACATCTCCTCGCTGAAGCGCCCCGCGTGCTCGCCTGCGACGGCCACCGACGACACGTGGTGGAACACGCCGGCCCCGACCTCGTCGGCCAGCTCGACGGCCCGCCGGGTGCCCTCGACGTTGACCTCGCGGTTGCGCTCGTCGCTGGCCGTCATGTCGTAGAGCGCGGCCAGGTGGACGACGTGGTCGACGCCCTGCAGCGCCGCCCGGTCGGCCGCCGCCAGGCCGAGGTGCTCCGCGGCGAGGTCGCCGACGACGGGCGTGACCCGGTCGCCGCCCGCCAGCCGCGCGAGCTCGCCCTCGAGCCGGGCCCGGGACGACTCCCGGACCAGCACGCTGACCCTCGCCTCGGGACGGCGGAGCAGCCGCTCCAGCAGGCGCCGTCCGAGGAAGCCTGTGGCACCGGTCACGAAGTAGGTCGTCATCCCCGGAGGATCGCAGATGTCCGGGCCGGCGTCAGGCGTCGTCCGGATGCGTGTGCGGCTCCTGCGGCAGCGCCGACGGCCGACTCCCGCCCCGGGAACGCCACCCGGTAGAGGCAGGCGTCGCAGCCCATGCGGATGTCGCCGGTCAGCGTCTCCTCGTACCGGCCGAGCACGAGGGCGGCGAGGTCGTCGGTGACCCCGAGCGGCGCGCCGACGACGACGTCGAGCCCCTCGACCTCCCGTGCCTGCCGCTCCACCAGCCGCGGCAGGTACCCGGGGCCGAGGAAGTACCGGGCGACCGAGACGCGCCCGTGCCCGAGGGTGCGCAGCCTCTCCAGGGCCTGGGTCACGGTCGGTCCGGTGGTCGAGGCGAAGGCGACGTCGACGCTCGGGAAGGTCCTCCCCTCCCAGAGCAGCCGGGCGGTCGAGGCGACCTGGGCGTTCGCGTCGGGGTCGAGCGCTCCCCCGGCGACGAGCACCACGGGGTCCTCGGGCCCGGCTCCGGCCTCGGCGAGCCGCTGCGCGAGGACCTCGACCAGCACCGGGTGCGGCCCGAGCGGGCGCCCGTAGCGCAGCCGCAGCCGGGGGTGGTCGAGCCGGCCGGCCTGCACGCTGCCCGCGACGTCGGTCTTGCTGTGCGACGCCGGGGTCAGGAGCATCGGCACGACGGCGACGTCGTCGACGCCCTCGGCGGCCAGCTCGGCCAGCCGGCCCCGGATCGACGGCGACGCGTTGTCGACGTAGGCGTCCCGCACCACCAGCCCCGGCCGGAGCTCCGCGGCCCGGGCCAGCAGCCCCCGCACGACCTCCTGCGACGCCGGGTCCTTGCTCCCGTGCGCCACGCCGAGCAGGACCGTCACCGGCGCAGCCCCACGACGTCCCCGACCACGACGACGGCGGGCGGCCGGACGTCCGCGCCGTCGACCGCGGCGTCGGCGAGGGTCGTGACGACGGTGCGCTGGCCGGGCAGCGAGCCCGACTGCACGAGGGCCACCGGTGTCCCCGGCGACCGTCCCCCGGCGACGAGCGCGGCGCAGACCTGGCCCAGCCGCTCGACCGCCATGAGCAGCAGCAGCGTCCCGCCGAGCCGGGCGAGGGCGTCCCAGTCGACGGTCGAGCCGGGGGCGCCGGGCGCGAGGTGCGCGCTGACGACCGTGAAGCTCTGGTTCACGCCCTTGGCGGTCACCGGGATCCCGGCGAGGGCGGGGGCGGCGAGGGCGCTCGTGACCCCGGGGACGACCTCGACGGGCACCCCCGCGTCGAGGCACTCCCCGACCTCCTCGATGCCGCGGGCGAACACGTGGACGTCGCCGCCCTTGAGCCGCACCACCCGCTCGCCCGCCCGGGCCCGATGCACGAGGAGCGCCCCGATGTCCTCCTGCCGCCAGCCGCCCGACGCCGTCTTGCCGACCTCGATGACCTCCCCGGGCACGTCGACGTCCGGGGCGAGCCGGTCACGCACGACGACGTCGGCGGCGGCCAGCAGCTGCCGGCCCCGGACAGTGAGCAGCCCGGGGTCGCCGGGTCCGCCCCCGACCAGGGCGACCGAGCCGGTCCCGGGGCGGCGTCGGCGCAGGTCGGGCGGGTCGGTGTCCAGCAGCAGGGACACGGCGTCGCGGACGGCGACGGCGCGGCGCGGGTCGCGGCCGGCCGAGACCGACACCGTGACGTCGCCGGACGAGGCGACGGCCGGCACCCAGGCGGGCGAGAGGGAGGCGTCGTCGGCGCGGACGCACCAGGTCCGGGAGGCCTCGCACGCGGCGGCGACGTCGTCGTCGACCGTGCCCGTGCAGGCGTGCACCAGCCACGCGCCGTCGACGTCGTCGGCCTGGAACGGGCGCAGGGCGACGTCGTCGTGGGGGAAGGAGACGGACGGCGCGACGACGCGGACCCGCGCCCCGGCGTCGACGAGCGAGCGCACCCGGCGGGCGGCGACGGCTCCCCCGCCGACGACCAGGACGCGCCGGCCGGCGACGTCGAGGTGCAGCGGGTAGCGGGAGCTCACGGAGCAGTCTGTCAGCGGCGGACGGCGCCGAGGCCCCGGCGCTGCAGCACCCGGCGCTCGACCGGCGCGAAGAACAGCAGCTCGACGGCGACGCCGACGACGAAGATGCCGAGGATCCCGGCGAAGACCAGGGTCATGTCGGAGGTGCTGCGGCCGGCGTCGAGCAGCTGGCCGAGGCCGGTGCCGAGCTCCGAGGACTGCACGATGAGCTCGGCCGCCATGAGGGAGCGCCACGAGAAGGCCCAGCCCTGGCGCAGGCCCCCGACGTAGCCCGGCAGCGCGGCGGGCAGCAGGACGAAGCGCGCGGTCTGCAGGCCCTTGGCCCCGAGGACCTGGCCGACCCGGGTGAACAGCGGCGGCACCTGGTCGATGCCGGACACCATGCCGTTGGCGATCGACGGCACGGCGCCGAGCAGGACGACGCTGTAGATCATGCTGTCGCTGATGCCGAAGAACAGGATCGAGGCGGGCACCCAGGCGACCGACGGCAGGCTCTGCAGCCCGCTGACGAACGGGCCGATGCCGCGGCGGACGAGGCGCACCCCGCCCATGAGCAGCCCCAGCGCCGTCCCGAGCACGAGCGACATGCCGAAGCCGGCGAGCCCGTGGCCGAGGCTCGTGGCCATCGCCCGCGGCAGCTCGCCGCTGAGGAGCTGCTCCCTGAGCTGGAGGCCGACGTCGGCCGGCGAGGGCAGGGCGTACGTCGGCTTGACCCCCGACCGGTAGGTCAGCTCCCAGGCGAACAGGAACAGGGCGAAGAACAGGACCGGCGGCCAGACGGCGGAGAAGGTCCGGGCCGCGCGGCCGGTCTCGCGGACCTGCTCGGTGTCGAGCGCGTCGAGGCCGGCCTCCAGCGAGGCGAGGTCGTCGCGGGAGGCGGTCAGGTCGACGGTCATGCCGCGGCCCCGTGCCGGCGGATCTCGGTGCGGAGGTCGTCGGTGATGGCCACCGACATCTGCGCGACCTCGGGCGACTCGATCCGGCGCGGGTGGGCGCAGGGCACGTCGTACTCCTTGGCCACGCGGCCGGGGCGGGAGGACAGCAGCACGACGCGGTCGCCCAGGCGGACCGCCTCGCGGACGTTGTGGGTGACGAACAGGACGGTGAGGTCCTGGCTCTCGCGCAGCCGGACGAGCTCCTCGTGCAGGACGTCGCGGGTGATCGCGTCGAGCGCGGCGAAGGGCTCGTCCATGAGCAGGACCGAGCTGTCCTGCGCCAGCGCCCGGGCCATCGCGACGCGCTGCCGCATGCCCCCGGAGAGCTCGTGCACGCGCTTGTCGCCGGCGTCCTTGAGCCGGACGAGGCCGAGCAGGTCCGAGGCCCGCTCGCGGCGCTCCCGCTTGCCGACCCCGCGCAGGCGCAGGGCCAGCTCGACGTTCTGCGCGGCGGTCAGCCACGGGAACAGCGCGGGCTCCTGGAACATGAGCGCCGCCCGCTCGCTCTTGTCGCCCGTCGCGACCTCGACCGTCCCCGTGGTGGGGCGGTCGAGGCCGGCGACGAGGTTGAGCAGGGTCGACTTGCCGCAGCCGGAGGCCCCGAGCAGGCAGACGAACTCCCCGGGGGCGACGTCGAGGCTGACGTCGTCGAGCACGTTCGGCCCGTCCCCGAAGCGCTTCACGACGTGCGAGACCCGCACGGCGGGAGCGATCGTGGTGCCGGTCGAGGGGGTCTGCTGCTGGAGCACGGTCACGGCTCTGGCCTAGCCCTTCGGAGTGGTGGTGGCGGCGCCGAGGCCGGCGTCGTCGACGTCCCTGCCGAGCACCTCGCGCAGGAGCGTGAGGTCGTAGATGCCCGAGAGGTCGGCCCGCTCGACGAGGCCGGTGGAGACCGCGTGGTCGAGGCTGGTCTGGAGGGTGGAGGCGAGCGGGTCCTCGGTGAGGGTGATCTGCCGGAAGGCGCGGTCGAGCGTGGCCGGCTTCAGCGCCTTGCCCGTCAGCTCCTCCAGCTGGGCGTTGACCAGCTGCTTCGCGGCGGGCAGGTCGGCCGCGATGGCGTCGTCGGCCGCGACCTGTCCCTCCAGCAGCGCCTTCACGGTCTGCGGGTGCTCCTGGAGGAACTGCGTACGCACAACCAGGTGCGTCGTCACGAACGTCCCCTGCGGCCACAGGGTCTTCTCGTCGACGAGGACCCTGCCGCCGCCCTCGAGCACCAGGCGGGACGCCCACGGCTCGGGCACCCAGGCACCGGCGATGCGGCCGGCCTGGAACTCCTGCAGCGACTGCGCGTTCTCCTGCGCCCGGATGGTGACGTCCCCGGCGCCGGCGACGTCCTCCTGGAACCCCTGGTCGGCGAGCCAGCTGCGCAGCGCGACGTCCTGGGTGCCGCCGGTCTGCGGGCTGGCGACGACCCTGCCCTCGAGCTGCTGCGGCGAGGTGATGCCCTCGGCCACCACGAGCGAGGCGCCGCCCGACGTCGCGCCGGACACGATGCGGATCGCCTCACCACCGCTCTTGACGAAGGCGTTGACGGCCGGGCTCGGGCCGAGGTACGCGGCGTCGAGGCTCCCGGCGAACAGGGCCTCGACCGCGGCGGGGCCGGCGTTGAAGACCTGGGTCTTGAGCGACGTCCCGCCGAGCGCCTCCCGGTAGGTCCCCGCGCCGACGCCGTAGACGGCAGAGGCGTGGGTGACGTTGGCGAAGTAGCCGAGGCGGACCTCGGAGGCCGGGCCCTGGTCGGCCGAGGCGGTCGCCGCCCGGGCGACGCCGCCCCCGGTGTCGGTGGTGGCGCAGCCGCTCGCCAGGGCGAGGGCGGTCAGGACGAGGGCAGCCTTGCGGAGGACGTCCACGGGGGCCTTTCAGACGGACGGGAGGAGGGTCAGGCCGGAACGAGCCCTGACCGACATCGCGTCCCGGGACGGCACGAGTCCACGCACCAGCCCACCCACGGGGTGCGGTCCCAGCCGGGCACGCACACCTCCGTCGTCATGCACCCAGTCTGCAGTTCCCGTGCCCGCAGGTCAACAAATGCCGGTGTGGTCGAGTGCACACGTGCAGGTCTCCGCCAAGAGCGACTACGCCGTCCGGGCGCTGTGCGTGCTGGCCGACGCCTGGCGCGACGACGGGACGGGCGGGAGCGTGAAGGCGGCGGACATCGCCGAGGCGCAGCAGGTGCCCCGGACCTTCCTCGACCAGATCCTGCTGGAGCTGCGCCGGGGCGGTATCGTCGAGAGCGTCCGCGGCCCGCAGGGCGGCCACCGCCTCGCACGTCCCCCGTACGCCGTGACCGTGGCCGACGTCGTCCGCGTCGTCGACGGGCCGCTCGCCCTCGTGCACGGGCACCGGCCGGAGGAGATGGCGTACACGGGCTCGGCCGCCCGCCTGCAGGACGTCTGGGTCGCGGTCCGGGCGGGGCTGCGGCAGGTGCTGGAGCGGACGACGCTGGAGCAGGTCGTGCAGGGCACGCTGCCCGAGCAGGTGACGACGCTGTCGGGCGACCCGCGGAGCTGGACGTCGGTGTGGCCGCTCAAGCCCGGTTCCTGACCGGTCTGGTTGACAACCGGTCGGCCCGGCGCCGATGCTGCGGCCCGTGACCGCTCCCCTGCACCTGCACTGGTTCCTGCCGACCTCGGGTGACGGGCGCGAGGTCGCGGGCTGGGGCACCGACGCGCTGGCCGCCCACCGCCCGCCGACCCTGGACTACCTGGCGCAGGTGGCCCGGGCGGCCGAGGCCCTCGGCTTCGAGGCCGTCCTCACCCCCACCGGCACGAACTGCAACGACGCCTGGATCACCACCGCCGCGCTGCTGCGCGAGACCCGCACCCTGAAGTTCCTCGTCGCGTTCCGGCCCGGGTCGATCTCCCCCACGCTGGCCGCCCAGCAGGCCGCCGCCTACCAGGAGCTGTCGCAGGGACGGCTGCTGCTCAACGTCGTCACGGGCGGCGACCCCGAGGAGCAGCGCCGCTTCGGCGACTTCCTCGACCACGACCAGCGCTACGACCGCACCGCCGAGTTCCTGCAGGTCCTGCGCGGCGCCTGGACCGGCACGCCCTACGACTTCCACGGCACGCACTACCGCGTCGAGGGCGCGACCGTCGTCCGGCCGCCGTCGCCCGTCCCCGAGGTGTTCTTCGGCGGGGCGAGCCCCGCCGGCCGGCAGGTCGCGGCCGAGCACGCCGACACCTACCTCACCTGGACCGAGCCGCCCGCGAAGACCGGCGCCCTGCTCGACGACGTCCGGGCGCGGGCCGCCGCCGCCGGCCGCGACCTGACGTTCGGCATCCGCGTCCACGTCATCACCCGCGACACCACCGAGGAGGCCTGGGCGGTCGCCGACGCGCTGCGCGACCGGATGGACCCCGCCAAGGTCGCCCTGGCCCGCGAGAAGCTCGCCGCTCAGGACTCCGAGGGCCAGCGCCGGCAGTTCGCGATGTCGTCCGCCGCGGGCGACCGGCTCGAGGTGCACCCCGGCCTGTGGGCCGGCTACGGCCTGGTCCGCCCCGGCGCCGGCACCGCGCTCGTGGGGAGCCATGCGGAGGTCGCCGAGCTGCTCGGCGAGTACGCCGCGCTCGGCGTCGAGCACGTCATCCTGTCCGGCCACCCCCACCTGGAGGAGGCCTACTGGTTCGCCGAGGGCGTCCGTCCGCTCCTCGCCCGCGAGGGGCTCCTGGGCGGCGTCACGGTGCCCGCCCAGGTGCCTGCTCTCGCCAGCGTCAGCTGACCATCCCCGCGCCGACGGTCGCGCCGGTCGCCTCGTCCACCAGGATGAACGCGCCGGTACGTCGGTCGACCGCGTAGGGGTCCACCACCAGCGGCGACGCCGTCCGGACCGTCACCCGGCCGATGTCGTTCAGCGCGAGCGAGGGCACGGCCTCGTGCTCCAGCGTCGTGACGTCGAACCGGTCCTGCACCGTCGTGACGACCGCCTTGGCGGTCCGGGTCGTGTGCTTGACGAGGAGCCGGCGTCCGGGCACGAGGGGGGCGTCGGCCATCCAGCAGACCGTGGCGTCGAAGGTGCTGACCGGGGCGGGGGCGTCCTCGGCGGCGGCCAGCAGGTCGCCCCGGCTGACGTCGACCTCGTCGGCCAGCCGCACCGTGACGGCCTGCCCGGCGACGGCCTCGTCGAGCTCGCCGTCGAAGGTGTCGAGGCCCGCGACCGTCGTGGTGCGGCCGCTCGGCAGGACGACGACGGCATCGCCGCGCCGCAGCCGCCCGGCCGCGAGGGTGCCGGCGTAGCCGCGGTAGTCGGGGCGCTCGGTCGACATCGGCCGGATCACGTACTGCACCGGGAAGCGGGCGCTGCGTGCGTGCGCCTCGTCCCGCACGACGTCGACCTGCTCGAGGTGCTCGAGCAGGGTCCGGCCGTCGTACCAGGGCGTGGACGCCGAGCGGTCCACGACGTTGTCGCCGTGCAGGGCCGAGAGCGGGATCGCCGTGACGTCGGGGAGGTCCAGGGCCGAGGCGAAGTCCGTGAAGTCCGCGACGATGCGGTCGAAGACGGCCTGGTCCCAGCCGACGAGGTCCATCTTGTTGACCGCCAGCACGAGGTGCGGCACCCGCAGCAGGGCGCTCAGGGAGGCGTGCCGGCGGGTCTGCTCGATGACGCCCTTGCGCGCGTCGACGAGCACGAGGGCGAGGTCGGCGGTGGACGCGCCGGTGACCATGTTGCGCGTGTACTGCACGTGGCCGGGGGTGTCGGCGACGATGAACGAGCGCACCGGCGTCGAGAAGTACCGGTAGGCGACGTCGATCGTGATGCCCTGCTCGCGCTCGGCCCGCAGGCCGTCGGTCAGCAGGGCGAGGTTGGTGTAGTCGTCGCCGCGGTCGGTCGACGTCCGCTCGACGGCCTCGAGCTGGTCGGTGAAGACGCTCTTGCTGTCGTAGAGCAGCCGCCCGATGAGGGTGGACTTCCCGTCGTCGACGGAGCCTGCGGTGGCGACTCTGAGCAGGTCCATCTAGAAGTACCCCTCCTTCTTGCGGTCCTCCATGGCGGCCTCGCTGGCGCGGTCGTCGGCGCGGGTGGCACCCCGCTCGGTGATCCGCGTCGACGCCACCTCCTCCACGACCTCGAGCGGGGTCCGCGCAGGGCTCGCGACCGCACCGGTGCAGGACGCGTCCCCGACGGTCCGGTAGCGGACCGTGCGGGTGCTCACCGTCTCGCCCTCGCGGGGCTGGCTGAACGGCGTGACGCCGAGGAGCATCCCGTCGCGCTCGAAGACCTCGCGCTCGTGCGCGTAGTAGAGCGACGGGACCTCGATGCCCTCGCGGGCGATGTAGCGCCAGACGTCGAGCTCGGTCCAGTTGGAGAGCGGGAAGACCCGGATGTGCTCGCCCGGGTTGTGGCGGCCGTTGTACAGGTCCCACAGCTCGGGACGCTGGTTCTTCGGGTCCCACTGGCCGAAGGCGTCGCGGAAGGAGAAGAAGCGCTCCTTCGCGCGGGCCTTCTCCTCGTCGCGCCGGGCCCCCCCGAAGACGGCGTCGTAGCGACCCTCCTCGATGGCGCGCAGCAGCGTGGTGGTCTGCAGCGGGTTGCGCAGACCGCCGGGCACCTCGACCGAGCGGCCGGCGTCGATGTCGTCCTGCACCGCCGCGACGACGAGCCGGGCCGACAGCTCGCCGGCGCGCTGGTCGCGGAACGCCAGCACCTCGTCGAAGTTGTGGCCGGTGTCGACGTGGACCAGCGGGAACGGCAGCCGGGCCGGCCAGAACGCCTTCTCCGCCAGCCGCAGCATGACGATCGAGTCCTTGCCGCCGGAGAACAGCAGCGCCGGGCGCTCGAACTCCGCCGCGACCTCGCGCATGACGTGGATCGACTCCGCCTCGAGGACGTCGAGCTGGTCCAGGGCGGCCTTCGCGGTGGTCACGCGAGCCCCTGCGCGGACAGCACGGCGAGCAGCTGCGCCACCGACTCGTCCAGCGTCTGCTCGTGCGTGCGCACGACGGCGTCGGGGCTGGTCGGGGCCTCGTACGGCGCGTCGACGCCGGTCAGGCCGGACAGCTCGCCGGACCGCTGCTTGGCGTACAGGCCCTTCACGTCGCGCTCGCTGCAGACCTCGACGGGCGTCGCGACGTGCACCTCGAGGAAGCCGGCGCCGCGCCCGGCGTGCAGCTCCCGCACCTGCTGACGCGTCGCGGCGAACGGGCTGATGACGCTGGCCAGCACCAGGACGCCGTGCTTGGCGAGGGTCGCGGCGACCCAGCCGATCCGCAGGACGTTGGTGTCCCGGTCCTCGCGGGAGAACCCGAGGCCCTTGGACAGGAACTCGCGGACCTCGTCGCCGTCGAGCAGCTCGACGGGGCGGGCGTCCCCGAGCTCGCGGCGCAGGGCGGTCGCCAAGGTCGTCTTGCCGGCACTGGGCAGGCCGGTCAGCCACAGCGTCGCGCCGGTGCCCGCGCGTGCGGGGGCCTCGGCGGTGCTGGGCAGGGCGGTGGTCACGCAGGTCCTCCAGGGGCGGCCGGGGCCGGGGAACAGACGGCGCGCAGCGGGCGCTTCATGCCGCGTGCAGACGAGCGGCGGAGCGACGAGCGTCCCACGGCGGGTTCGGCCCGACCGTGGCAGGCTGGTCGGCACCATGGACACGGCTGCGGACCTGACTGCCGCCCTGCTCACCTCGCGTCTGCACGTGGACCTGCAGCGCGTGAGCAGTTCCCTCTGTTCCCACGGCTAGACCGCCGCCATCCCGTCACGAACACAGGAGACAGCCATGCCCGCCGTGCGCGGACAGGGGCAGTGGGCCCTCGGATACCGGGAGCCCCTCAACCCCGCTGAGCAGGTCAAGAAGGACGACAGCGCGCTGAACGTCAAGCAGCGCGTGCTCGACGTCTACAGCAAGGCGGGCTTCGACTCGATCGACGCCGCCGACCTGCGGACCCGGCTGCGGGCGTACGGCCTGTACACGCAGCGCGCCGACGGCATCCCGGGCGGGAAGACCGCCGTGCTCGAGCCGCACGAGCTCGAGGCGCCCTACTTCATGATGCGCATCCGCATCGACGGCGGGCAGCTGACCAGCACGCAGCTGGCCGTCATCGGCGAGATCGCCACCGAGTTCGGCCGTGACGTGGCCGACATCACGGACCGCCAGAACGTGCAGCTGCACTGGGTCCGCATCGAGGACGTCCCGACCATCTGGGAGCGCCTGGAGGCCGTCGGCCTCGGCACGACCGAGGCCTGCGGCGACGTCCCGCGCGTCATCATCGGCTGCCCCCTGGCCGGCGTGCAGGCCGACGAGGTCCTCGACGGCGGTCCCGCGGCCCGCGCACTGGCGGCGCGGTTCGTCGGCGACCCCGAGTTCGCGAACCTGCCGCGCAAGTTCAAGACCTCGGTCTCCGGCTGCTCCGTGCACTGCACCAACCACGAGATCAACGACGTCGCCTTCGAGGGCGTCGTCCACCCCGAGCTCGGTGCGGGCTACGACCTCTGGGTCGGCGGCGGCCTGTCGACGAACCCGAAGCTCGGCGTCCGGCTCGGCGCCTTCGTCGAGGAGTCGCGGGTCGAGGAGGTCTGGGCCGCGGTCTGCGGCGTCTTCCGCGACTACGGCTACCGCCGCTCCCGCAACCACGCCCGGCTGAAGTTCCTCATGGCCGACTGGGGCCCGGAGAAGTTCCGTCAGGTCATGCAGGACGAGTACCTGTCCTCGCCGCTCCCCGACGGCCCGGACCTCCCGCCCGCGCCCACCGAGGACCGAGACCACGTGGGCGTCGGGAAGCAGGCGGACGGCCAGAACTACGTCGGCGTCGTCGCCCGGGCCGGCCGCACCAGCGGGCTGCAGCTGCAGCGCGTCGCGGCCCTGGCCGAGCGGCACGGCGGTGCCCGCGTCAGCACGACCGCCCAGCAGGGGCTCGTGGTCCTCGACGTCCCGGACGAGCAGGTCGACGCCCTCGTCGAGAAGCTCGAGGCCGAGGACCTGCGGGTGAAGCCGTCCCGGTTCCGCCGCGGGCTGCTCGCCTGCACCGGCCTGGAGTTCTGCAAGCTCGCCATCGTCGAGACCAAGAAGCGCGGCGAGGACCTCTACACCGAGCTCGAGCGCCGGCTGCCCGACTTCGACGAGTCGCTGACCATCAACGTCAACGGCTGCCCGAACTCCTGCGCCCGCTTCCAGACCGCCGACATCGGCTTCAAGGGCTCGATCGTCGACGGCGAGGAGGGCTTCCAGGTCCACCTCGGTGGACGGCTCGGCGAGGACGCTGGCTTCGGGCGCAAGAGCCGCGGCCTGAAGGTCACCGCCGACAGCGCCGCCGACTACGTCGAGCGCGTCGTGCGCAACTACGAGAGCGACCGGGCCGAGGGCGAGCGCTTCGCCTCCTGGGCCCGCCGGGCCGACGAGGCCCTGCTGCGCTGATGTCGGAGCGTGCGACCCCCTTCTTCTGCCCGTACTGCGGGGAGGAGACGCTGCGCCCGTTCGGCGAGGACCCGGACAAGGGTCACGCCGACTGGCGGTGCGAGTCGTGCAGCCGCGCCTTCACGGTCCGCTACAAGGGCCTGACCGGCCGCGACTGACCGCGCCGGGCCGGTGGCTCTGCGGGCCCTTGTCCGGGCACAGCGACGTCCAGGGCCGCCCCCGACGTCGCTGCGCCCGGACAAGAGCCCGCGCTGGGCCAGGCGGCTGGCTCCTACAGGTGCAGGCCGCACTCGGTCTTGCCGCTGTCGGCCCACCGGCCGCTGCGCGGGTCCTCGCCCGGTGCGACCCGGCGCGTGCACGGGGCGCAGCCGATCGACGGGTAGCCGTCGTAGGCGAGCGGGTTCACCAGGACGCCGTTGTCGGAGACGTACGCGTCGGCCTGCTCCTGGGTCCAGGTCGCCAGGGGGTTGACCTTCACCATCGAGCGCTTCGCGTCCCACTCGACGACACCGATGGTGCGCCGGTTCGCCGTCTCGTCGCGGCGGATGCCGGAGGCCCAGGCGGTGTAGTCGGCGAGGCCGCGGGCGAGCGGCTCGACCTTGCGGATGGCGCAGCAGGCGTCGGGGTCGCGCCGGTACAGCTCGGGCCCGCGCTCGGCGTCCTGCTGCTCGACGGTGATCAGCGGGAGCATCGTCCGGACGTTGACGTCGTAGACCTGGTCGACGGCGTCCCGCGTGCCGATGGTCTCGGCGAAGTGGAAGCCGGTGTCGAGGAACAGCACGTCGACGCCGGACGCGACCGACGAGGCCAGGTGCGCCAGCAGGCCGTCGCCCATCGAGGAGGCGATGACGAACCGGTCGCCGAACGTGTCGACGGCCCAGCGCAGGACGTCCTGCGCGGTCGCGCCCTCGAGGTCACGCCCGGCCTGCTCGGCGAGGGCCTGCAGCTGCGCGGGGGTCTGCACGGTCTCCATGCTCGCGACAACCGCCACAGGTGCGTCCCGCTTCCCACGGGGAACGGACCTGCCATGAAGCGCACCGCGGTCGCCCTGTCCCTGCTCGCCCTCGCGCTGAGCGGGTGCAGCAGCCAGTCGGGGGACGCCAACACCGACAGCCAGGTCGTGCAGCCGCCCGACGCCAGCTCCACGACGCAGCGGACCCAGGGGCCGGACCCGGCGCAGGGCCCGGGCTCGGAGGGCAGCGCGCCGGGCGTCGCCACCCCGCAGTGACCTGACCGGGCACCGACCTGACCGGGCACCCCGCCGGCCGGGCTGGGAGGCTGGGGCCGTGACCGCCGAGCCCGTCCCCGCCCTGGTGACGCTGCACCTGTGGCGGGTCGCGCCGTCCCGGGTCCCCGCAGCCCTCGCCCGGATGGGGCTGGACCGCGGCCGGGTCCGACGCACCGACGGCGTCCGCTTCGCCAAGATGCTCGGCACCGGCGACGGTCGCACGTTCACCGCCCGCGACGCCGACCCGCTGCACTGGGGCCTGCTCGCCACCTGGGCGTCCCCGGACGACGCCACGTCGTTCCTGCGCGGCGACGTCGCCCGCGGCTGGGGCCGGCTCGCCGAGGAGACGCTGCGCCTGGACCTCCGGCCGACGACCAGCCGGGGCCGGTGGAGCGGCCGCACGCCCTTCGGCGACCCCGCCCCCGTCCGCGGGGACGGACCGGTCGCGGCCGTCACCCGGGCGAGGCTGCGCACCCGCCGCGCCGGCCGGTTCTGGGCCGCGGTCCCGCCCGTGAGCGAGGACCTGCACCGCTCGCCCGGGCTGCGCGCGGCCGTCGGGATCGGCGAGGCCCCGGTCGGGCTGCAGGGCACGTTCAGCCTCTGGGAGTCGGCCGAGGCGCTGCGGCAGTTCGCGCACCGCGGGGCCGCGCACCAGGAGGTCGTCGCCCGGACGCCCCGCGAGGACTGGTACGCCGAGGAGCTGTTCGCCCGGTTCGCCGTCGTCGGGCGCGAGGGCACGCTGCACGGCCGGGACCCGCTCGCGTGAGCACCGTCCTGCAGGAGTGGTCCCGCGACGAGCTGTCGTCGCGCACGGACGAGGTCCTGGACGTCTACGCGGACGCGATGGACGTCGACCGGGTCACCGCCCGCAGTCGCCGCAGCATCCTCGCGGGGCACCTGCACCGGGACGGGCTGCGCGCCGTCGGGGCGACCGACGGGGCCGGCCGGCTGGTCGGGATCGCGTACGGCTACCTCGGCGCGCCCGGCCAGTGGTGGCACGACCAGGTGCGGGCCGCGCTCGGGGAGCAGCTCGGCCGGACCTGGCTCGACGGCGCCTTCGAGGTCTGCGAGCTGCACGTGCGCCCGGTCCTGCACGGCACCGGCCTCGGCCGCGACCTCCTGCTGGCCCTGCTCGACGGCACGCCCGCCCCGACCGCCGTCCTCACCACCCCGGACACCGACACCCGGGCCCGGCGGTTCTACCGCTCCGGCGGGTGGGTCGACCTCGTGCGCGACCTGCGCTTCCCGGGCGACCCCCGGTCCTTCGCGGTGCTGGGGCTGCGGCTGGCGACTAGCGTCGACTGAGTGATCCCCGACCGCGCCGTCGTCGTCGGCGCCGGCCACAACGGCCTCGTCGCCGCCTGCTACCTCGCCAAGGCCGGGATGGACGTCGAGGTGGTCGAGCGCGACACCGTCGTCGGCGGGGCGGTCTCCACGGTCGAGCGCTTCCCCGGCTACCGGATGGACCGCGGCAGCAGCGCGCACATCATGGTGCGGCACACCGGGATCATCGAGGACCTCGAGCTGACCCGCTTCGGCCTCGAGTACCAGGACCTCGACCCGTGGGGCTTCCACCCGAGCGGCATCCACTTCTCGGTCGACCTCGACGACACCTGCGCCTCGATCGAGAGCGTCTGCGGCACCCGCGACGCCGACGCCTACCAGGCCTTCGTCCGCGACTGGTCGGCCCGCAACACCCGCGTCTTCGACGCCTTCCAGGGCGCCCCGACCGGGATGCACCTCGGCCGCACGCTCTGGGGCGTCGGCAAGACGACGGGCCTCGGCGGGCTGGAGCTGAGCCGGCAGTTCCTCACCAGCGGCGACAGCCTGCTCGACGAGCACTTCGACGACGAGCGGCTCAAGACGGCGCTGGCGTGGATGGGTGCGCAGTCCGGACCGCCCACGCACGAGGTCGCGACCGCCGACCTCGTCGGCTGGAACACGATGATGCACCTGCTCCCCCCGGGTCACCCCAAGGGCGGCAGCGGGATGCTCAGCGAGGCCCTGCAGGCGCGGCTGGAGTCCTTCGGCGGGCGCGTCCGGCTCGGCTCCCCCGCGGCCGCCATCACCACCGGGCAGGGCCGGGTGTCGGGCGTGACGCTGGCGGACGGCGAGCACCTGCCGGCGTCGCTGGTGGTCAGCGGGGCGCACGTCCTGACGACGCTGGAGCTGCTGCAGAGCCCGCTGCTGGAGCGCGCGAACCGCAGCGTCCGCACCGGCAACGGCATCGGGATGGTCGTGCGGCTCGGGACGAACGCCCTGCCGCAGTACGAGCACGGGCGCGAGGACACGCACCGGTCGATGCAGCTGATCGCCAGCAGCCGGCAGGCGCTGCGCAAGGCGCACGGGGACTACAACGCCGGCCTGCCGCCCGAGGACCCGGCCGCCCTGGCCATGACGTTCAGCGCCTTCGACGACACCATCGCGCCGCCCGGCAAGCACAACGTGACCGTGTGGGGGCAGTGGCACCCGTACGAGCTGTCCAACGGCGAGCACTGGGACGACATCCGCGAGCGCGAGGGCACCAAGCTGGTCGAGGCCGTCGACCGGGTCGCCCCGGGCTTCGCGAGCAGCGTCGAGCACATGCACGTGCAGACGCCGCTCGACCTCGAGCGCGAGCTCGGGCTGCGCTCCGGCCAGGTGATGCACGTCGAGATGGCGTTCGACCAGATGTTCATGTGGCGCCCGATGCCCGAGCTGTCCGGCTACACCGTCCCCGACGTCGAGGGGCTGTACCTGTGCGGCGCGTCCACCCACCCGGGCGGCGGCGTGTTCGGGGCCAGCGGGCGGTCCGCGGCGCAGAAGGCCCTGGCCGACCGGTCGCCGTCGCTGCTGAAGAGGGTGCTGAAGCGTGGCTGAGCTGTACGAGGTCCTGCTGGTCGACGGCGAGGTCCGCTGGCACGTCGGCTTCCTCGTCGACGACGAGACCGAGACCGACGTCCTGCTGGGCGACGACGACGGCAAGGTCCTGCTGTTCGGCGACCGGCCGCACCTGGAGCACTTCGCGCAGGAGCACGGCCTGGACCTGCAGGACGACCTGCCCGACGAGGTCGACCTCGACCTCGGCGGCTGGCTGGTCAGCGGCTCCCCCGAGCCGACGCTGGCCGAGGTCTCCGAGCTGTGGCACCTGCTGGTCGACGACCCCGACGCCAGCAGGCCGCTGCACAGCGAGATCGTCGAGGAGGCCTACGACGACCTCGTGGAGGAGACCGGGGACTGGTTCGCCGTCCACGGCGGACGGGCCCGGGCCGCGCTGGCCGAGGCCGTGACGAGGCTGCGCACGTCGTTCAAGCAGGCGTGAGGCGCGTCCCCGAGGGGCTGGCCGCGCTCGTCGTCCTGCTGCAGGTCGCCTACCCCCTGACGCACGGCGAGACCCGACACGCCCTGACCGTCGTCACGGTCGTCGGCTTCTTCCTCGCCTCGACGTCGCACGCCCTGCTCCACCGCGGGCCGCGCTGGACGGTGCTGTTCGTCGTCGTCACCGTGCTGGGCGGGTTCCTCGCCGAGGCGGTCGGCACCGCGACCGGGGTCCCCTTCGGCGACTACGCCTACGCCGGCAGCCTCGGGCCGCAGCTGCTCGACGTGCCGCTGGTCATCCCGCTGGCCTGGGCGATGTTCGGCTACCCGGCCCTGCTGGTCGGGCAGCGGCTCTCCCGCGGCCGGGTCGGCGCGACGCTGGTCGGCGGCACGGCGCTCGCCTCGTGGGACCTGTTCCTCGACCCGATGATGGTCGGTGACGGCCATTGGTCCTTCGCCTCCCGCACGGGCGCCCTGCCCGGGGCGCCGGCCATCCCGCTGAGCAACTACGCCGGCTGGCTGCTCGTCGCCGTGCTCCTGCTCGGACTGCTGCAGGCGCTCCCCCGGTTGGCTGCGGACGACCGGCAGCCGGCCGCCCTGTTCCTGTGGACCTGGGGCGGGTCGGTCCTCGCCAACGCCGTCTTCCTCGGCCGCCCCCTCGTGGCCCTGACCGGAGGCGTCGTCATGGGCCTGGTCGCCGTCCCGTACGCGGTGTCGCTGCGGTGAGGCCCACCCGCTGGACCGTCGCCGCGCTGACCCTGCACGCCGTCGTCAACGCCCGGCTGCTCCGGGTCCCCACCGCGACGACGACGGCCCGCCGGGTCAGCGTCCTGCTGCCGCTGCGCGACGAGGCGCACCGGGTCCGGCCCTGCCTGCAGGCCCTGCTCGCCCAGACCGGCGTGGACGTCGAGCTGCTCGTCCTGGACGACGGCTCCACCGACGGCACCGCCGACGTCGTCCGCGCCCTGGGGGTCGAGCCGCTGGTCGGCGCGCCCCTCCCGGACGGGTGGCTGGGCAAGCCGCACGCCTGCCAGCAGCTCGCCGACGCGGCGTCCGGTGACGTCCTGGTCTTCGTCGACGCCGACGTCGTCCTCGCGCCCCACGCCGTCGCCGCCACCGTCGCCCTGCTCGACGACGCCGACCTCGACCTCGTCAGCCCCTACCCGCGCCAGGAGGCGCCCGGGGCCACCCGGCTGGTGCAGCCGCTGCTGCAGTGGTCCTGGCTGACGTTCCTGCCGCTGAGGCTGGCGGAGCGGTCCCCGCGGGAGTCCCTGTCGGCCGCCAACGGGCAGCTGCTCGCCGTCCGCCGCGACGTCTACGACCGGGCCGGCGGGCACGCGGCCGTCAGGGACGCCGTCGTGGAGGACGTCGAGCTGCTCAGGGCGGTCAAGCGGGCCGGCGGGCGCGGGGGCGTCGCCGACGGGACCGCCCTGGCCACGACCCGCATGTACGACACCTGGGACGAGCTGGTCGAGGGCTACACGAAGTCGCTGCACACCGCTCCGCTGGCGGCGACCGTGCTGCCCGTGCTGCTCTACGTCGTGCCGGTGCTGCGGGGGGACTGGGGCTCGGTCGCCCTCGGGGTGGCCGGCCGGGCCGTGACCAGCGGCCGGACCGGCTCCCGGGTCTGGCCGGACGCCCTCGCCCACCCCGTGTCGGTGGGCCTGCTGGCCTGGCTGTCGGTGCGGTCCCGGCGGGCCGCCCGCGACGGGACGCTGTCCTGGAAGGGGCGGCAGCTGTGAGCCGGGTCGTCGTCGTCGGGGCCGGCGTCGGAGGGCTCGCGGCGGCCGCCCGGCTGGCCGCGCAGGGCCACGAGGTGACCGTCTGCGAGGCGGCGGCGTCGGTGGGCGGCAAGCTCGGGCTGCACACCGAGGAGGTGCCCGGCGTCGGGACCTTCCGGTTCGACACCGGGCCGTCGCTCGTGACCATGCCGCAGGTCTTCCGCGACCTGTTCGAGGAGACCGGCGGCTGGCCCGAGGGCCTGGAGCTGACCCCGCTCGACCCGCTCGCCCGCTACCGGTTCGCCGACGGGACCGGCTTCGACGCGCACGCCGACCCGGACCGGCACCGGGCCTCCCTGGAGGCCTGGTGCCCCGGTGCCGGCGCGGACTGGGCCACCTTCACGGCGCACGCCGCCCGGGTCTGGGAGGCCAGCCGCGGGCCGTTCCTGGAGAGCGCGCTGTCCCCGCAGGGCCTGGCCGGCCTGGCCCTGCGGCGGCCCGCCGACCTCCGCACGATCGCGCCCCACCTGTCGCTGCGCGCCCTCGGCCGCCGGACCCTGCGCGACCCCCGGCTGCGCACGGTCCTGGACCGGTACGCCACCTACACCGGCTCGGACCCGCGGCGCGCTCCCGCCGCGCTGGCGTCGGTCCCGTACGTCGAGCAGGCCTACGGCGGCTGGTACGTCCAGGGCGGGCTGCGCCGGCTCGGCGAGGCCGTCCACCAGCGGGCCCTCGACCGCGGGGCCGTGGTCCGCACCGGCACCCGGGTCACGAGGATCAGCACGCGCGCCGGCCGGGTCGACGGCGTCCACACCGAGCAGGGCCCGCTGCCGGCCGACGTCGTCGTCGCGAACGCCGACGCCGCGCACGTCTACGGCGACCTCGTGCAGCACCGGGGCGCTGCCCGGAGGCTGGCCAGGGCGACGCCGTCGCTGTCGGGCTTCGTCGTCCTGCTCTCGGTACGGGGCGCCACCCCGGGCCTCGCCCACCACCAGGTGCTGTTCCCCGCCGACTACGACGCCGAGTTCGACGACGTCTTCGGGCGCCAGGCGAGGCCGGTGCGCGACCCGACGCTCTACGTCAGCGCCCCCGACGACGACGCCGTCCGCCCGCGCGGCTCCGAGGCCTGGTTCGTCCTGGTGAACGCGCCCCGCCACGGCACCGGCCCGGGCGCCGTCGACTGGCGCGCACCCGGGCTGGCCGAGTCCTACGCCGACTCCCTGGTGGACCTGCTCGGCCGGCGGGGGCTCCCCGTCGCCGACCGGGTGCTCGCCCGCACCGTGCTGTCGCCCGCGGACCTCGAGCAGCGGACCGGTGCCGTCGGCGGAGCGATCTACGGGACCTCCAGCAACGGGGCGGCGGCGGCCTTCCTGCGGCCCGCGAACCGGTCGCCGGTCAAGGGGCTGTTCCTCGTCGGCGGGTCGTCGCACCCGGGCGGCGGGCTGCCGCTGGTGACGCTCTCCGCCCAGATCGTCGCCGGGCTGGTCGGCCCGGCCTGAGGCCTCACCCCGGAGGGTGACAGGTCGCGGGTGCGCCGTCCCGATGCAGGGAGGGTCGTCCACCGAGCCTGGAGATCCGCATGAAGCGCTCCGCCCGCCCCCTGCTGGTCACCGCCGGCCTCCTGCCCGTCCTGCTCCTGGGCACGTGCGCCCCGGCCCTGGCCGCTCCCGCCTCCCCCGCCTCCGTGCAGGAGCAGTCCCCGGTCGAGGCCGCCCGCGACGCGTTCGCCGCGGCACAGGCCGCTCTGGCGGTCGCGGACGCCGCCCTGGCTGCCGCGGAGACCGTCGGCCAGGCCGCGTTCGAGGCCTCCGACGCGGCCCAGACCCGGGCCGCCAGCACGGCCGCCACCGCCAAGGCCAGGACCTCTGCCGCCGCCGTCGCCAGGAGCAGGGCCGCCGTCGCCGCCAGGGCCGCGGCTGCCGCGAAGGCCGCCGTCGCCAAGGCCAAGGGCGTCAAGGCCCGCGCCGCCGCGCAGCGGAAGGCCACCACGGCCGCCGCCGCCTCCCGGACCGCCGCCGCCGCGGCTGCGTCGGCCGCGACGGCTGCCACCCGCGCCACGACCGCGGCCCGGTCGGCTGCCGTCGCGGCCAGGGCCGCCGCCGCCGTCGCCACGGCGAAGGAGACGCTGGCTGCCGCAGCGTTCGACGCGGCGGAGGCGGCCCAGGCGGCCGTGCTCGAGGCTGCCGACGCCCTCGAGACGGCGCAGCAGACCGAGGCCTCCGGCGGCGAGCCCGCACCGTCCGACGGCGGGACCCCCGGGGTGGACCCGACCACGCCCGACCCCGCGGACGGCGACCTCGGCGCCGACGACCCCAGCTGGATCTAGGTCCGCGGGCCCGCGTCCGGCAGACTGGGCAGGTGAACAAGGTCGAGCGCGCACTGCTCCTGGCATGGTTCGTCGTCGTCCTGGTCGTCCTCGTGACGCAGGTGTCGGTGGTGTTCGGCCTGCTCGGCACGGTCGCCGGGGTCTTCCTCGGGCTGCCGGTCGCGCGGACCGCCGCCCTCCGGGGCCGGCGCAGGGGCACCGACCTCGCGCGGCGCAGCGGCGTGAGCCTCCAGCGGGTGGGCTCGACGATCGGGGCGCACCTCGTGGTGCTGCTCGTGGTCGTCGTCGTCGCGGCGCTCGTGCCCGGGCTGCGGGACCGGTTCGTCGCCGCGGTCGCGGCCCTGCTCACCGCGGGCGCGGCCACGGTGACCGGCGCCCGGCTGGGACGTCAGCGCTAGCGCGCAGCTGGCTCCTGCGCGGCCGGCTCCTGCACGGCCGGCTCCTGGACGGGCAGCGCCAGCAGCTGCCGCCGCACGGCGACCAGCAGCTGCCCGAGCCCGACCGCGGTGAACGCCGTCATCACCGAGAGCCCGACGGTGGCGACGGTGTCGGCGCGGGCGACGAACACGCCGCCGAAGTGGATCGACGCCGACAGGAAGATGACCCGCATGGGGCGCTCGCCGACGGTGACCCGGCCGACCTCGTCGCCGCCGGCGTTGCCGGACCGGGCGCGGGCGTACTCGAGCAGGAAGAAGCCGGTGCCGCAGACGACGGCGAGCTCGACCGGCGCCCCGACCGAGACGACGGCCACCAGGTAGACGACGTCGTTGACGCGGTCGACCAGGGAGTCGAGGACGTAGCCCCACTTCGTCGTCCGGCGCTCGAGGACCGCGACGCAGCCGTCCAGGGTGTCGAACAGCCCGCTCGCGACGAGGACCCAGCCGGCGAGGATCGGCCAGTGCCCGCCCTCGGCCGCCGGCACGAACACGGCCAGGGCGATCCACACCGACGACAGCGTGACGACGTCGGGCTGCACGCCGCGCCTGGCCAGCGGACGGCCGATCCGGTAGACGAGCGTCAGCCAGAAGCGCACCCAGACGGTGGCGGTGCGGGGGTCGTAGCCGCCGTGCAGGACCTGCCAGCGGTCGAAGTAGCCGTCGCGGTCCTCGACCTCGTGCTCCGGACGGCGGGCGGTGACCAGGCCGAGGACGACGAGGACGACCCCGAGGGCGACCAGGCCGACCAGGGGGCCGCTCACGCCGTGCGCTCGCGCCGCTGCTTCCTCACTGCCCGCTCGGTCAGCGTGGCGAGCAGCCGCAGGTTGAGCGCACTGCCGAGCCAGAGCGGGAGGGCGCCGGCCCGGGCCCACAGCCCCTCGACGACGACCGACACGACGATGTCGCTGCCGCCCCGCACCGTCGGGGTGATCTCGGTGGTCACGGTCTCGCGCAGGCCGGGCGCGGTGTGCACCAGCAGGACGAGCCGCTTGTCCGTCACGGCCTCGACGACGTCGACGGGGATCCGCAGCGACGCCACCCGGGCGACGCCGAGCAGGTGCTGGCCGGCGGCGGCCCGGCCGTGGGCACCGCGGACCTTGCGCAGGAACAGGTCGAACTCGGGCCAGCGCTGCGGGTCGCCCAGCACGCTCCAGACCTCAGCCGGCGACGCCGTCGTGCGCACGCGGTGCGACAGGTTCATGCGACGAGGCTATGACGCGGGGGCTGCCGCACCCACGGGCAGGCGCGCCGACAGGTCCAGGCGGGTCCAGATGTCGCGCGTCGCCGTGCTGCGGTTGAGGGTGATGAAGTGCAGGCCGGGAGCGCCCTCGGCGAGCAGCGTCTGGCACAGCTCGGTCGCGACCTCGACGCCGATCTCGCGGACCGCCGCCGGGTCGTCCTCGACGGCGTGCAGCCGCTCGGCCAGCGACGCCGGGAACGCGGCGTTGGACAGCTGGGCCATCCGCTCGATGCTCTTGACGTTGGTCACGGGCATGATCCCGGGCAGGATCGGGACCTCGCAGCCGGTCTCGGCCACCCGGTCGCGCAGCCGGAGGTAGTCGGCGGGGTCGAAGAAGAACTGCGTGATGGCGAACTCCGCGCCGGCCCGGCACTTCTGCACGAACCGCGCGACGTCGCTGTCGAGGTCGGCGGACCGCGGGTGCTTCTCCGGGAACGCCGCGACGCCGACGCAGAAGTCGCCGGAGGCGCGGACGAGCTCGACGAGGTCGGAGGCGTACTCGAGGCCCTCGGAGTGCTTGAGCCACTCCCCCATGGGGTCGCCCGGGGGGTCGCCGCGCAGGGCGAGGACGTTGCGCACCCCGGCGTCGGCGAGCTGCCCGACGATGCGCCGCAGCTCGGCGACCGAGTGGTCGACGGCGGTCAGGTGGGCCAGCGGCGTGAAGGTCGTCTCGGTGGCGATCTTCTCGGTCATGGCGATCGTGCGGTCGCGGGTGGAGCCGCCCGCGCCGTAGGTGATCGAGACGAAGTCGGGCTTGAGCGGCTCGAGCTCGCGCAGGGCCTGCCAGAGCTGCCGCTCGCCGTCGTCGGTCTTCGCCGGGAAGAACTCGAAGGAGAAGGTCCGCTCGCCGGTCGCGAGCATGTCCCTGATCGAGCCGGTCGCCATGCCCCGAGGCTAGCCGGGGAGCCCTAGGGTGGCCCGGTGAGCCCTCTCGACCGCGCCGACCTGCGCCAGCGGGTGCAGAAGGCGCTGGACGGGTTCGTCGGCCTGCAGGCGCCCCGGCTGGACCGCGTGAGCGAGGACCTCGGTCCCCTGGTCGACGCCCTGACCGACCTCGTGGCCGGTGGCAAGCGGCTGCGCCCGGCCTTCTGCTACTGGGGCTACCGCGGCGCCGGGGGCCGGGACGGTGACGAGGTCGTCGTCGCCGCGGCCGCGCTCGAGCTGTTCCAGGCCTGCGCCCTCATCCACGACGACGTCATGGACGGCAGCGACACCCGGCGCGGCGCCCCCGCCGTCCACCGGCGCTTCGCCGGCTCGCACCGGGCGCAGGGCTGGCACGGCGACCCCGAGGCGTTCGGCGCGGGCGCGGCGATCCTGCTCGGCGACCTCGCGCTGTCCTGGTCCGACGAGATGCTGATGACCAGCGGCGTCCCCGGCGCCGTCCTGCCGGCCGCCAAGGCCGTCTTCGACGAGATGCGCAGCGAGCTCATGGGCGGGCAGTACCTCGACCTGCTCGAGCAGGCCAAGGGCGGCGGCACGGTGGAGAGCGCCCTGCGGGTCGCCCGGTACAAGAGCGCGAAGTACACGATCGAGAAGCCGCTGCACCTGGGGGCGGCGCTCGCGGGCGCGGGGCCCGAGGTCGCCGAGGCGTACTCCGGCTACGGCCTGCCGCTCGGTGAGGCCTTCCAGCTGCGCGACGACGTCCTCGGCGTGTTCGGCGACCCCGCCCAGACCGGCAAGCCCGCCGGCGACGACCTGCGCGAGGGCAAGCGGACCGTCCTCGTCGCCATGGCCCTGGAGCAGGCGACGCCGGCCCAGGAGTCGGTCGTCCGCCGCCACCTCGGCGACCCTCACCTGTCCGACGACGGCGTCGCCGCCCTGCGGCAGGTCCTCACCGACACCGGGGCGTGCGCCCGCGTCGAGAGCCTCATCGGCGAGCTGCTCGACGACGCCGTCCAGGCCGTCCGAGCCGCCCCGGTCGAGGCCGAGGCCCGCGAGGTGCTCGAGGAGCTGGCCGTCGCGGCCACCGCCCGCGCGACCTAGCCTGACCGCGTGACGACGTCGACCCCGCAGCTCAGCGCCAACGACCCGTGCTGGTGCGGCAGCGGCCGCAAGTACAAGCGGTGCCACCGGATCGCCGACCTCGACCCGGCCCGGGTCGCGGCCGAGG
The DNA here is from genome assembly GCA_963761655.1 of uncultured Actinomycetota bacterium. Taxonomy (GTDB): domain Bacteria; phylum Actinomycetota; class Actinomycetes; order Mycobacteriales; family SCTD01; genus RYN-122. The sequence continues at coordinate 530,269 of CAVXHI010000008.1, read as the reverse complement.
CCGCGGCCCGCGAGGCCGCCGCGGTCGAGGCGTCCCGGTACGTGACGAAGGGGAAGGTGTCGCCGCGCCGCGAGGTGCCCGCGGAGATCGCCCGGCCCGACTACGCCCTCGACCGGCACGGACGCCCCCGCGGACCGGGGCACCGCTGCGCCGAAGACGCCCGAGGAGATCGCCCTCATGCGGGCGGCGGGCAGGGCGGCCGCGGAGGTGCTGGCGCTCGGCGGCGCCGCGGTCCGGCCCGGCGTCACCACCGACGAGCTCGACGCCGTGGTCCACGCGGCGTGCCTCGAGCGCGGCGGCTACCCGAGCCCGCTGGGCTACAACGGCTTCCCGAAGTCGCTGTGCACCAGCGTCAACGAGGTCATCTGCCACGGCATCCCCGACACCACCGTCCTCAAGGACGGCGACATCGTGAACCTCGACGTCACGATCTTCCTCGACGGCTTCCACGGCGACACCAACGCGACCTTCCTCGTGGGCGAGGTCGACGACGCCAGCCGCCGCCTGGTCGACGTCACGAGGAGGAGCCTCGAGCTCGGCATCGAGACCGTGCGGCCGGGCAGCCGGGTGCGCGACATCGGCCGGGCGATCCAGACGTACGCCGAGGGCGAGGGCTACGGCGTCGTCCGGTCGTTCGTCGGGCACGGCATCGGCCGGACCTTCCACAGCGACCCGCAGGTCTTCCACTACGACAACCCGCAGGCGACGATGGTCCTGCAGCCCGGCCAGACCTTCACGATCGAGCCGATGATCACGATCGGCGACCACCGGCACGACCTCTGGGACGACGGCTGGACCGCCACGACCAAGGACAAGAGCCGGACCGCGCAGTTCGAGCACACCGTGCTCGTGACCGACGACGGCGTCGAGGTGCTCACCGTGGTCTAGTGCGGGCATGCCGATCCCTGCCCCCGCTGGTTACTCCCACGTCCGCGTCACCGTCACCGACATCGCCCGCTCGCGGGCCTTCTACGACAAGGTCTTCGGCTTCGCCGTCGCCTACGAGGCGCCGCCCGAGGACGCCCCGCAGGAGACCAAGGACGCCCTGGCCTTCCTGTTCGGCGGCGTGATCTACGCCTTCGGCAACGGCAACCTGCTCGGTCTGCGCCCGGTCGCCCCCGGCGGGGACGTGTTCTCCGAGGACCGGGTCGGGCTGGACCACCTGTCGTTCCAGCTCTCCTCCACGGCCGACCTGGAGGCCGCGCTCACCGTCCTCGACGAGGTCGGGACGCCGCACTCCGGCATCAAGGACCTCGGGGCGCTCGCGATCCTCGAGTTCCGCGACCCCGACGGCGTCGCCCTCGAGCTCGCCGCGCCGACAGGGGCCTAGCCGCCTACGCTCAGCCGTGTGAAGACCGTCCCCGGCAAGACCGACCGCGTCGTCATCGTCGGGGCGGGGCTCGCCGGACTGTCGGCCGCCCTGCGCCTGGCCGGAGCCGGTCGCGAGGTGACGGTGCTCGAGCGCGAGGACGTCCCGGGCGGCCGCAACGGCCTGCTCGAGGTCGCCTCGCCCGACGGCGGCGGCAGCTACAAGTTCGACACCGGCCCCACGGTGCTGACGATGCCGGACCTCATCGCCGACGCCCTCGACTGCGTCGGCGAGAAGCTCGAGGACTGGCTCGAGCTGCTCCCCGTCGACCCGCTCTACCGGGCGTACTACCCGGACGGCAGCCGCCTGGACGTCAAGGCCGACGTCCAGGAGATGGCCGACGAGGTCGAGCGGGTCTGCGGGCCGGGCGAGGCGAAGGGCTACCTGGAGTACGTCGACTTCGTCAGCAAGCTGTACCGGTACGAGATGAAGGACTTCATCGACCGGAACATCGACTCGCCGTTCGACCTGCTGACGCCGAACCTCGCCCGGCTCGTCGCCGTCGGCGGCATGCGCAAGCTCGCCCCCAAGGTCGGCCAGTACCTCAAGGACCCGCGCACGCAGCGCGTCATGAGCTTCCAGTCGATGTACGCCGGCCTGTCCCCCTACGACGCCCTGGCCATCTACGCGGTCATCGCCTACATGGACTCCGTCGCGGGGGTGTTCTTCCCCAAGGGCGGCATGCACGCCGTCCCCCGGGCCCTCGCCGGTGCGGCGGAGAAGCACGGCGTGCAGTTCCACTACGGCCGCACCGTCAGCCGGGTGCTCGTCGAGCACGGGCGGGCCGTCGGCGTGGAGACCAGCGACGGCGAGCGCTTCGACGCCGACGTCGTCGTCCTCAACCCGGACCTGCCGGTCGCCTACCGCGAGCTGCTGCCGCCCGAGGCGACCCCGCGCCGGGTGAAGAGCCTGACCTACTCCCCCAGCTGCTTCCTGCTGCTCGCCGGGTCGTCGCAGGCGTACACGCAGACGGCCCACCACAACATCCACTTCGGCAAGGCCTGGAAGTCGGTCTTCACCGAGCTCATCGACGACCAGACGCTCATGAGCGACCCGTCGGTCCTGGTCACGAACCCCACCCGCAGCGACCCCTCGCTCGCGCCCGACGGCAAGCACATCTACTACGTGCTGTTCCCGACGCCGGACCAGACCAGCGGCATCGACTGGTCGGTCGTCGGGCCGCGGTACCGCGAGGAGTGCGTCGCGCGGCTCGAGGCCCTCGGCTACGTCGGCTTCGGCGACGCCGTCGAGGTCGAGGACGTCACGACGCCGGCCGACTGGCAGCGCCGCGGCATGGAGGCCGGCGCCCCGTTCGCGAGCGCCCACTCGTTCTTCCAGACCGGTCCGTTCCGGCCGACCAACCTCGCGCCCAAGGTCGAGGGCGTCGTGTTCGCCGGGTCGGGCACGCAGCCCGGCGTCGGCGTGCCGATGGTGCTGGTCTCGGGCCGGCTCGCCGCCGAGCGGATCCTCGGCAAGGACAAGAGCTACCGGTCGCGCGCCCTGCGCCTCGCGGAGCCCGTCGTCGGGCGGTAGCGGACGGGCCAGGCGCCCGCCCGGTCAGAGACGGGCGGCGTCGATGCGGGCGAAGCTCTCGTAGTGGTCGGCCGTCCAGTACTCGGCCCCCGTGCAGGACGTGATGATGCGGCGGGCTCCGCGGTCGCTCTCCCCCGGCGTCCGCACCGTGTACTCGTGGTAGCAGCCGCGCTGCTGCGACGGGAGCAGCCCCTCCCGGTTGGAGAACACGACGCCGTCGCGGTCGTAGGGGAACGGGCCGCCGGCGTCGATGAGGGTCAGGGTCCGGCGGGCCTCGACCGGCAGGTCGGCGGGCGTGACGGTCGGCAGCCCGTCCGCGGCCGGCTGCCGGCTGCGCCGCGGCGGGGCCGAGCGCAGGGACGGCGCGGCAGAGGCGGAGGGCCGGGCGGACGGTCCGGCGAGGACGCCCCCGTCGTCGCCGCCCAGCTGCTCGACGACCACGGCACCGGCGACGACGACGGCCAGGGCGGCGGCACCGGCGAGGGCGGACCGCAGGCGCCGGCCCGCAGGGCCGCGGGAGTCAGGGCGGGACGCAGGCCGGGAGGTCACGCCCCGAGCCTGCCACCGCCGGACCCGGGTCGCGGCCCGGGCAGGAGATCGGACACCGACCGCGAAGGGGGTGGGGACCGTCCCGAGCCGCCCGTCCCGAGAGGCCCCCCGTGCCCGCGCTGCTCCGCCCGCTGTCCCGCACCGTCGCCTGCACGCTGCTCGCCGCCGTCGGCCTGACCGGCTCGCTGGCCTCCCCGGCCGCCGCCCACGACGGGCACCAGCACCTCGCCCGCCTCGGTGCCGCGGCCGCCGCCCCGGCGCTGCCCTCGTTGACCAGCAGCAACGTCAAGCAGATCGCCGGCATCCCGGAGACCGCGGCGATCTCGATGGAGTTCGCCCGCACCGGCCCCTACGCCTACGTCAGCAGCGTCGACACGATCTCGGTCCTGGACCTGACCGACCCGCGGGACCCGGTCCTGCGCGGCTCGCTGACGCAGGCGCTGTTCGAGAACGAGTCGATGACCTACGGCGAGCGGGTCGTCGACGGCAGGCTCACCCGGTTCGTCATCGCCGGCGTCGACCTCACCCGCGTCGCCACCGACGACGTCGAGCACGTCAACGTCGACGACGGCCCGCAGATCGCGATCATCGACGTCACCGACCCGGACCGGCCCTTCACCCGCTCGACCACCCCTGTCGGGGCGATCACCTCGAGCACCCACACGGTGCAGTGCGTCGACCAGGCCGACTGCCGGTACGCCTACACCGCGGGCGGGCGCAAGGGCTTCTTCTCGATCCTGGACTTCTCCGACCTGGACGCCCCGAAGGAGGTGCGGACCGTCTTCAGCCCGGCCGCCGGTCCGAACCCGGTCTTCAGCACCGGTGCGGGGCACTACTGGGACTTCGACGGCGTCCTCGGCTGGCACACCGGCTCCGGCGGCGCCGCGGCCTTCGACGTCTCGAACCCGCTGAAGCCGGTCCTCGTCAACGCGACGAACGCCGACGGGACCAAGCCCGGGCTCAACGACTTCATCCAGCACAACTCGATGCGGCCCAACGCGAAGGCGTTCAAGAAGGGCGCTCCGCCGAGCATCGCGAACGGCAACGTCCTGCTGGTCACGGAGGAGGACTACGCCAACGACGGCGACGAGGTCGCGTGCGACCGCGCCGGCAGCTTCCAGACCTGGTACGTCCCCGACCTCGACGGCGCCGCGTACCGGGCGAAGGACCCGGACGGGAAGAAGGTCGGCGTCGGCACGATCCGCCCCCTGGACGCGACCAACGCCCCGGTCGAGTTCGAGGCCGGCCTGACGCCGCCCGCGACGGCCTTCTGCTCCGCGCACTGGTTCGACGTCCACCAGGACGGCTTCGTGGCCCAGGGCTGGTACGGCGCGGGGATGCGCATCCTCGACGTCCGCGACGCCCGCAACATCAAGCAGATCGGCTACGCCACCGGCGGGGCCACCGAGGTCTGGGACGCCTACTGGGTGCCGCAGCGCGACGCGAAGGGCGTGGCGATCCGGGGCAGGAAGACGAACATCGTCTACACGGCCGACGCCGTCCGCGGCATCGAGGTCTTCGAGGTGGCCCTGCCGAAGACGCCGGCTGCCGCGCCCGCGGCCGGCGCCCGCCCCAGCAGCTCGCCGTCCCCCCGCCCGACGCCGCCGCGGGCGAGCGGCGGCCTGCTGCCCACCACCGGCGTCCCCGCCCTCCTGCCGCTCGTCGGCCTCGGGCTGCTGGGCCTGTCCCTGCTCCGCCGCCGCGCGTAGAGGTCGCACCTGCTTGACTCCCGCACCGTGAGCAGCCGTGAGCTCGACGCCGCCGGGATCTCGGACCCCGGCCTGCGCGCCTCCTACGAGGCGTGCCGGCGCCTGAACGCCTCCCACGGCAAGACCTACTACCTCGCGACCCTGCTGCTGCCGGCCTGGAAGCGCCCGTACGTCCACGCGCTCTACGGCTTCGCCCGGTACGCCGACGAGATCGTCGACGACCTCGCCAGCACGCTGACCGACGCCGAGAAGGCCGACTGGCTGGTCGGCTGGGGCGAGCAGTTCGTCAAGGACGTCGAGGCGGGCGGGAGCGACCACGAGATCAGCCGCGCCGTCGTCGACACCGTCCGCAGGTGGGACGTCCCGATGGCGCACGTCGAGGCGTTCCTCGCCTCGATGCGGATGGACCTCACGGTCACGCAGTACGCCACCTACGACGACCTCATGACCTACGTCTACGGCTCGGCCGCGGTCATCGGCCTGGAGATGGTCCCGGTGCTCGAGCCGGTCGTCCCCCGCGAGGTCGCCGAGCCGTACGCCGCCGACCTCGGCGTGGCGTTCCAGATGAGCAACTTCATCCGCGACGTCGGGGAGGACCTGCGCCGCGGCCGGGTCTACCTGCCCCTGGACGAGCTGGCCGCGTTCGGCGTCACGCGCGAGCACCTGGAGCACGGCGTCGTCGACGGGCCGGTCCGGCGCCTGCTCGCCTTCGAGGTCGCCCGGACCCGTGAGACCTACCGCACCGCGGCCCAGGGCGTGCGGCTGCTGCACCCCACGAGCCGCCCCTGCATCGAGACGGCGCTCGCGCTGTACGGCGGGATCCTGGACGAGGTCGAGGCGGCCGACTACGCGGTGCTCGGCCAGCGGGTGTCGGTCGGTGCCGGGAAGCGGCTGCGGGTCGCGGTGCCGGGTCTGCTGCGTGCTCGCGCCGCCCGTCGCCCAGCTTGACGACGTTTCGGCACCGCACCCAGCGGCGACAGGTCAGACGTGGCCCAGGACGAGCGAGCGCAGACCAGTGACAGCCCCGGCCCTGACCCGGCCGTGACGGCAGGACTCGAGCAGGGGAGCGGCGTGCAGCCAGGCGACACCCCGCCGAGCGCCGACTCCATGAGCGGCGCGGTCGGCGACGACCGCAAGAACACCCCGAACATGGGGCCGGTCAGCGGCAACCGCACCCCGATGATCTTCACGCTGGCCGTGCTCGGCCTCATCGTCCTGGCCGTGATCGGCTACGGCGTGGCCGAGATCGTCTCCTACCTCACGCGCGACCCGGGCGGCGAGCAGTCCAGCCTGACCGTGCTGCACACCGCGGCCGGGCTGCTCCGCTAGAAGCCCAGCGCCTGCGCCCGCCGCTTGATCTCCGTGGCGCGGTTCTCGTGCAGGGCGTCGAGCGGGGACCCCGGCAGGGTCGGGTCCTCGGTGGTCAGCCAGCGCAGGGCCTCGTCCGGGCTGTAGCCGGCGTCGTGCAGCAGGGTGAGCACCGGGACGAGGTGCTTGACCTGCACCGCCCCGTCGAGCAGTCGGGCCGGGACCACCAGCGTGTTCTGCTCGTCCCGGACCGCCAGGAGCTGGCCGTCCTTGATGAGGGTGCGGACCTGCACCACGTCGGTGCCCATGCGCTCGGCGACCTCGGGCACGCTGAGCATCTCGAGCGGGGGCGTCTCCACGCCGGCCAGCCTAGTGAGCCAGCGCCCGGTCGAGGACGACGGCGGTCTGCCGCGACTCCTCCAGCGGAAGCACCCACCCCGGTCCGCCGGCGATCACGGACGAGACCTCCTCGACCATGACCCGGTAGGCGTCGGTGGCCGGGACGGCGACGCGCTCGGTGCCGGTGCCGTCCGAGACCCAGAGCTCGGTGTCGTCGTCCTTCCAGGACGTGTAGGGGGCGTCGCGGAGCTCGATCTCGCCGTGCTCCCCCGTGATCACCAGCCACTGGCCGGCGTCGACGCTGATGCCCGCCCGCACCTCCGCCGTCGCACCGCTGTCCCAGTCCAGGACGACCCGTGCGTCGAGGTCGACCCCGGTCGGCCCGCGGTCGAGCTGCGCGGCGACGTCGTCGGGCAGGCCCTGGCCGACGGCCCACAGGCAGGCGCTGACGGCGTAGTGCCCGACGTCGTAGAGGGCGCCGCCGCCCTTGGCGGGGTCGAGCCGGTAGTTGCCGTCGAGCTGCCCGGCGAAGGTGAAGCCCGCGGTGACGTGCTGCACGGGGCCGATCTCGATGAGCCGCTGCTGGGCCAGCCGCACGCGGGGGTGCCACCGGTACCAGGAGGCCTCGACCACCAGCAGGTCCCCGCGGGCGGCGTCCATGGCGTCGACCTCGGCAGCGGTGAGCCCGAGGGGCTTCTCGCAGAGGACGTGCTTGCCGGCCTCGAGCGCCCGGACCGTCCAGGGCAGGTGCGCCTCGTTGCTGAGCGCGACGTACACCGCGTCGACGTCGGGGTCGGCGAGGACCTCGTCGTAGGAGCCGTGCGCCGTCAGCGGACCCAGGGCGGCCGCGCGGGCGACGTCGCGGGCGCCCGCGGCCTGCAGGACCGCGCCGTCGGCCGCGTGGACCGCTGGCCCCAGGGCCTCGCGCGCGATCATCCCGGCGCCGAGGAACCCCCAGCGGATCACGAGGTCGGCAACGGCACCGGGCGCCCGCCCTCGGCGGCGGACTGCGTCGCGGCCTGCATGACGGCGATGTTGCGCCGGGAGCCCTCCGGCGTGACCGACATCGGGGCGCCGGACAGCAGCAGGTCGGCGAGCTCGCGGTGGAACGGCTGGGGCGGGGCGGGCGGGACCGCGAGCCGGGTCTCGTGGGTGCGGCCGTCGCCGTTGGGCGTGAAGACGCGGAGGTCGGCGGGGCTGTCCGAGACGGCGAGCCGGTCCTCGAGCAGCGTCCCGATCGAGGACCGGGCCACCACCTTCTCCTCGCGCCAGTCGCCGATCAGGCCGCCCTCGGTGCCGAGGACGTAGAACTTGGGCTTCGCGGCCGCAGCGAGGTCGGAGTGGGTGAACTCGGCCTCGACGCCGTCGACGAAGTGGATGAGCACCCGGCTGTGGTCGGCGTTGGTGACGTCGTGCCAGACCCGTTTGTGCGCGGTGGCCGACACCCACTCCACGTCCTGGCGGAACAGGTCCAGCGTCCAGTCGAGGTAGTGGCTGCCCCAGTCGTAGATGGCGCCACCGCTGACGGCCTCGTCGGAGTGCCAGTAGTTGCACGGGTGGCCGTAGCCGCCGATGAAGCTCTCGTAGTGGAAGACCTCGCCGAGCTGCCCGCTCTCGACGACCCGCTTGACCTCGAGGTAGTCCGGGTCCCAGCGGCGGTTCTGGTAGACGGACAGCGACAGGCCGCGCTCGGCGGCCGCCGCGATCTGCCGGTCGGCCTCCGCCACCGTGATGCAGAACGGCTTCTCGACGACGACGTGCTTGCCGGCCTCGAGGCTGCGCAGGGTCCAGTCGGCGTGGGTGTTCGGCGGGGTGCTGACGATGACGAGGTCGACGCCGTCGTCGGCGAGCAGGTCCTCGCCGCGGGCGTGCCCCACGACGCCCGGGGCGTACTCCCGGGCGGCCTCGATCCGCGCCGGGTTCGGGTCGCAGACCGCGGCCAGCTCGAGGCCCTCCACCCGCTGGATCGCGGTGGTGTGCTCGTGGCCGATGGCGCCGTACCCGAGGATCCCGACCCGGACCGGGCCGCCGTCGGTGTCGCCGAGGACGTGCCGGACCACACGGTGCAGCAGCCGCAGCCAGCCGGCGTCGGCCAGCGTGGCCGGGGTGGACCCGACGGTGAGGGTCGCGGTGGAGGTGCTGGCCCGCCAGGTCGCGACCGGGTGGTCGGCGAAGGCGACGTTCGCGGTGAGCAGGACCTCGACGTCCTCGAGCGCCTTGTCGACCAGGGGCCAGGCGTCGCGCACCAGGACGTCGCCGCCGGACCGGGCCATGACCTCGCCGGACGAGCCGGGCCGCACCCGGACCTCGTGGACGGGCGTGAGGCGGTCGGCCAGCAGGCCGGTCCGCTCGGTGCCGGCGGTCAGGGGCCCCACGAGCAGGACGGTCCCGGGCAGGGCCACCAGCTCGTCCTCGGGCAGCAGGTGCGCGCCGAGGACGACGGTCAGCTCGCCGCCGGGGGCGTCGGAGACCTCGTAGCCGCAGCGCTGCAGGTGCGTCAGCACCGGGGTCGGGTCCAGGGTGCCGGCGGTCCGCAGGGTCAGGCGCGTCATGCCCCGAACCCTAGAGCGCCGGCCGGGCGCGGGCAGGTCCTCGGCTCAGCCGGCGGAGCGCGGCGCGGGGACGGCCGCCCGGCGCGCGGCCTGCACGGCAGCGGCGCGGGCGGCGGTGCAGCGCCGGCAGGACGCGAGGTGGGCCTGGGCCGCCTGCCGCTCCTCGCCGTCGAGCAGGTCGAGGCGGGCCGCCAGCAGCCAGCCGCGGCACCCCGGCGCCTCGGCCTGCGTCCCGGACCGGGCCAGCGCCGTCCGGCGGGCGTCGAGGACGGTGTCGAGGGGGAGGTCGAGCAGCTCGGCCACGACGGCGGGGCTGCGGCCGGTCCCGTCGAGCAGGACGACCACGACCTGCTCGAGGACGTCCGTCGACGGGCACGCCCGGGCCGCGGCCAGGACCGCCGCGGCGTCGGAGGCGGTGGGCGGCAGCAGCGCGGCCAGGCGCTCGACGGCCTGCGGGTCGAGCCCGGCGCGCAGCACGGCGAGCGCGACGGCGTCCCCGGCGCGGGCGGCGGCGACGAGCCGCGTGCGGGAGTCGTCGACGGGCGTCTCGAGGCGGGCCTGCCGGCGGAACAGGCTCACCGGACCACCAGCGGTCCTGAGGTGACCCCCACGGCGGGGGCGACGCGAGGCACGGCGGGCGCCTCGGGGCGGTTGGTCTCGACGACCCGGCCGCCGGCCTGGCGCGCCCGCTGGAGCGCCTGTTCCGCGGCGTCCAGGACCTCCTCCGCGCTCTCGGGGGCGGGCAGCCAGCCGACACCGACGGACAGCAGCGGCGCCGCGACCGTCGAGCCGGGGTCGGCCCGCTCCCCGGCGCGGGCGTCCGCGAGCGACCGGGCGAGCACCCGGCGGGCGACGACGAGCGCCCGGGTGAGGTCGGTGCGGGGCAGGACGACGGCGACCTGGTCGACGCCGAGCCGGCCGAGGACGTCGCTGCGGCGGGAGGCCGCGACCACGATCTCGGCGGTGCGGACCAGGTGGAGGTCGCCGGCCAGGTGCCCGTGCACCTCCATGAAGCGGGTGAGCCCGTCGAGGTCGAGGACGACCAGGCTCGGGGCGCCGTGCCGGGCGGCGGCCAGGACCTCGTGGGTGAGGGCCTCGACCAGGACGGCCCGGCTCAGCAGTCCGGTGAGCGGGTCGCGGGTGGGCGCCGCCGACGGTGCGGCCGCCGCGGCGGCGAGCTCGGTGGTGACGGCGCTGACCCCGGCCCGGACGGCCAGCTCGAGCGCCTCGGTCAGCCGACCGGGAGCGCCCCCGACCAGCTGCTCCACGGGGCCGCGCAGGGACAGCACGTCCTCGACGACGGTGGCGGCGTCGTGGCCCTGCTGCGCCCGCAGGACGCCGAGGCCGGCAGCCGCCTCGACCAGGGAGACCGACGGCGGGGCGTCGACCTCGACGCTGAGCACGACCGAGCGCAGGAGCTCGCCGGCGACCCACGGCAGCGGGTCGCCGAAGCGCCTGCCCCAGGCGGCGGCGACCTGCTGCACGACGTCAGCGGACGTGTCGAGGGCCACGAGTGCCCATCGGCCGGGCCGCGCGGTCGCTGAGCCGCGACACGCCGGCGTGTCGCTGCGCGACGAGCACGAGTCCCAGCAGTACCTTCAGCCCCTCTTGTCACACCAGTCCCACGACGGCTACGGTCCGCGTGGGTCGCTGCGCTGCGCCGGCCCGCCCCCGTCGTCCCGCCCGCTCCCCGAGCGCGCCTCCCGACGCCGGGGACGCTGCTGACCCGGGGGACCCCGCATGCGCTCCACGACCCGCACGGCACCGACGACCCGCTCGCTGGTCCGCCGCACCTCGACGGCCGCCCGGGCGGTGGCCGTCGTCGTCGTCCTCGCCGCCGTCGTCACGGCCGGTGCGCCGTCCTTCATCCGGATCCGGCAGGGCGACACGCTCTCGGAGATCGCCCAGCGGCACGGCACCACGGTCTCGGCGCTCCGGGCGCTGAACGGCCTGCCGGGCAACGCCACGATCTACGCCGGCGAGCGCCTCCGCGTGCCGGGCAGCACCCGGTCCAGCGGCGGACGCACCCGCACGGTCGAGCGCGGCTACACCGTCCGCAGCGGCGACACCCTCTCCGGCATCGCCGCGAGGTACGGCGTCTCGGCCTCCTCGATCCGCACGCGGAACCGGCTGTCCGGGCCGCTCCAGGTCGGCCGCCGCCTCGCCGTCCCCGTGCGCGTCTCCGGTGGCGGCTCGTCCGCCGCGGCGACGTCGACGTCGGTCCCCAGCACGGTCAGCCGGTCGGTCGCGGCGAACCGGGCGCTGCTCAAGCGCACGAAGGTCCCGAGCAAGGCCGCCGTCCGCACGATGGTGGCGAAGACGGCCCGCAGGCACGGCGTGAGCCCGAGCCTCGCCCTCGCCGTGGCCTTCCACGAGAGCGGCTTCCAGCAGCGGGTCGTGTCCGGTGTCAACGCCATCGGCGTCATGCAGGTCCTGCCCAGCACCGCCTCGGTGCTCAGCAGCCAGTACGGCCGCCGGCTGAACATCCTGCGGGCCGAGGACAACGTCACCGCGGGCGTGCTCCTGCTGCGCCAGCTGCTCCGCTCCACCGGCAGCGAGCGCATGACCCTGGCCGGGTACTACCAGGGCCTCGGGTCGATCTCCCGCCAGGGGCTGCTGCCGCAGACGCACAGCTACATCAAGAGCATCGGCTACCTGCGCCCGCGCTTCCTGCACGGCTAGAGCCCGTCGCAGACCTAGGCTCGCTCCCGTGGACACGGGAGCGCCGACGTCTGCCGACCCGCTGGTCGGCCGGCTGCTCGACGGCCGCTACCGGCTGACCAGCGCGCTCGCCCGGGGCGGGATGGCCACCGTCTACACGGCCACCGACACCCGGCTCGACCGCGAGGTCGCCGTCAAGGTCATGCACCGGGCGCTGGCCGACGACCCCGACTTCGTCGCCCGGTTCACCCGGGAGGCCAAGGCGGCCGCCCGGCTGTCCAGCGCCGAGGTCGTCTCGGTGTTCGACCAGGGCACCGACGCCGCCACCGGGCTGGCCTACCTGGTGATGGAGCACGTCCGGGGCGGCACCCTGCGCGACCTGCTCCGGGCGCAGGGCCCGCAGACCCCCGCCCGGGCGGTCGCCCTGGTCGAGCCGGTGCTCCGGGCGCTCGCCGCGGCGCACGCGTCGGGCCTGGTCCACCGCGACGTGAAGCCCGAGAACGTCCTGCTCGCCGACGACGGCCGCATCAAGGTCGCCGACTTCGGGCTCGCCCGGGCGGTCGAGGCCAGCAGCCTCACCGCCACGACCGGGCTGCTGATGGGGACGGCCGCCTACATGTCCCCCGAGCAGGTCGACACCGGCGCGAGCGACCCCCGCTCGGACGTCTACGCCGCCGGCGTCGTGCTGTTCGAGCTGCTGACCGGGACGCCCCCCTACGGCGGCGACAGCCACGTCCGGGTCGCCTACCGGCACGTCCACGAGGACGTCCCGGCGCCGGGCACCCTCGTCGACGGCGTCCCCGCCGGCCTCGACGAGCTGGTGGTGCGGGCGACCCGGCGCGACCCGGCGGCCCGGCCTGCCGACGCCGGCGCCTTCCTGGCCGAGCTGCGGTCGGTCCGCGACGACCTCCCCCTCGTGCCGGCGCAGCAGACCCGCCCGACCCTGCTCGTCCCCCGGCCCGAGCGCGCCCCCGCCCCTGCCCGACGACGCCGTCGGCGCGGCCCGCTGGTCGCCCTGCTGGTCGCCGTCGCGGCCGTCCTGGCGCTGCTCGGCGGCTGGTACCTGGGCGCCCGGTCGGGCCCGGTGCCCCAGGTCCTCGGGCTGACGGCGTCGGTCGCGGAGTCGCGCCTGCAGGCCGAGGGGTTCGACGTCGCCGTGACGCAGGGCTTCAGCGAGACGGTGGCCGAGGGCGCCGTCGCCGACCAGACGCCGGACGCCCGCGAGGACGCCCGCCGCGGGAGCACGGTCCGCCTGGTCGTCAGCAGGGGGCCGGACCGGCGGGCCCTCCCGGAGGTCGTCGGCCTGTCGCAGGAGGCCGCCACCGACGCCGTCGGCAGGGCGGGGCTGCGGGTCGGCACCGTGACCCGGGCGTTCAGCAGCCGCCCCGCGGGAGAGGTCGTCGCGGCGGGCGCGAAGGCCGGCACACCGCTGCGGCCCGGCAGCCCGGTGAACCTCACGGTCAGCAAGGGCGTCGAGCTCCTCACCGTCCCCTCGACCGTCGGGCAGAGCCAGCGCGAGGCGGGCCAGACGCTCGAGGCGGCCGGGTTCCGGACGGCGGTCCAGCAGGTGTTCAGCGAGGACGTCGGGACGGGCACCGTCGTCGCCCAGGACCCGCCCGGTGGCCGGCTGCAGCGGGGCGGGACGGTCACGCTCCAGGTGAGCAAGGGCCCGGAGCGGATCGCCGTGCCCGACCTGTCCGGGATGACCGACGCGCAGGCGAAGGCGGCCCTGACCGCGCTGGGGCTCAAGGGCGACGGCGTCAAGCCGCTGTTCTTCGGGGGCGACCGGGTGAGCCAGCAGAGCCCCTCGCCCGGCAGCAGGGTCAAGCGGGGCTCGACGGTGCGCTACCTGCTGACCTGAGCGTCGGGGCGCTGTGGTCTGCTCCCCGGGTGCCCCCTCGCAAGCCGTCTGCCGTCGGCTCCCACGTGCCGGTGGGCGGGGGTCTGACGAAGGGCCTCGACTACGCCACCGAGATCGGCGCCCGGGCGGTGCAGGTCTTCGTGTCGAACCCTCGCGGCTGGGCGCCGAGCGCCGGGGACCCCGCGCAGGACGAGGCGTTCCGCGGCCGCTGCACCGACGACGCCGTCCCCTCGTTCGTGCACGCGCCGTACCTCGTCAACTTCGGCTCCCCCACCGAGGCCACGCTGACCAAGAGCGTCGCGGCCGTCCGGCACGCCCTGGCCCGCGGCGCCGCGATCGGGGCGCAGGGCGTCGTCGTGCACGCCGGCAGCGCCGTGGCCGGGGCGCACCGGGACGACGCCATGGCCCAGCTGCGCGAGCACCTGCTGCCGCTGCTCGACGAGATCCCCGACGGCGGCCCGCGGCTGCTGGTCGAGCCGACGGCGGGGGGCGGTCAGGCGCTCGCCGCGACCGTGCAGGACCTCGGGCCGTGGTTCGCCCAGCTCGACGACCACCCCATGCTCGGCGTCTGCCTGGACACCTGCCACGCCTTCGCCGCCGGGCACGACCTCGCCGCCCCGGGCGGGATGAAGAAGACCCTCGACGCCCTGGTGAAGACCGTCGGGCGCGGCCGGCTCGGACTGGTGCACGCCAACGACAGCAAGGACCCGCTCGGCTCGGGGCGCGACCGGCACGAGGCGATCGGCCACGGGATGATCGGCAAGGACCCGTTCACCGAGCTGTTCCGGCACCCGGCCACCCGGGGCGTGCCCGTCGTCGTCGAGACCCCCGGCGACGCCGGCTCGCACCGGCGCGACCTCGAGCTGCTCTGCGCCCTGCGCGACTCCTAGTCCTCCTGGTAGGAGTACCGCTGCTCGCGCCAGGGGTCGCCGCCGTTGTGGTAGCCGCGCTCCTCCCAGAACCCGCGCCGGTCCTCGGTGAGGTACTCGACGCCGCGGGCCCACTTCGGGCCCTTCCACGCGTACAGGTGCGGCACCACCAGGCGCAGCGGGAAGCCGTGGTCGCGGCTCAGCTCCGCGCCGTCGCGGTGCGTCACGAACAGCGCCGACGACGACGCGAAGTCCGCCAGGGGCATGTTCGCGCTGTAGCCGTACTCCGCCCAGACCAGCACGTGCGTGACCCCGGGCGCGGGCGGGACCTGCTCGAGCAGCACGGTCGTCGCGACGCCGGACCAGGTGTTGTCGAGCACGGAGAACTTCGTGACGCAGTGGAAGTCGGCCTGCACCTCCGTCCGGGGCAGCTGCCCGAACTCCGGCCAGGTCCAGCGTCGCTCGCCGCCCGCCGTCGCCCCGAAGACCCGGAAGTCCCACGCGTCGGGCTTCCACTTCGGCACCGGCCCGTAGTGCAGGACGGGCCAGCCGCGCGGCAGGTACTGGCCGGGCGGCAGCCGGTCCTCGCGCCCCGCCGCGCGCTTCTTCGCGCCGATCCGGTCCAGGGGGCTCGTCACGCCGGCCATCCTGCCTCCGGCCCGCCCGGTCCCGGCGCCGGGGGTAGGGTCCTGCGCGTGCAGACCTCCTGGTACGCCTACCCCGCCCGGGCCTCCCGGTCGGGGTGCTGCTGACCGCTGCACCCCCACACCCGCAGAGAGCCCCGGACCCCACGGTCCGGGGCTCTCGCCGTTCGAGGAGTCACCGTGGTCGTCGTCATGCGCGCAGGAGCCAGCACCGCCGAGGTCGACGCCGTCGTCGCCCGGGTGGAGGGGGCGGGCGGCTCGGCGTTCATCAGCCGCGGGGTCGAGCGCACGATCGTCGGGCTGGTCGGCGACGTCGTCGCGTTCCAGGGGCTGAACCTGCGGGCGATGCCGGGCGTCGGCGAGGTCGTCCGGGTGAGCAAGCCCTACAAGCTGGTCTCCCGCGAGAACCACCCGACCTCCACGACCGTCATGGTCGGCGGCGTCCCGATCGGGCCCGACACGTTCACCCTCATCGCGGGGCCCTGCGCCGTCGAGACGCCGGAGCAGACCCTCGCCGCCGCCCAGATGGCCCAGGCCGCCGGCGCGACCCTGCTGCGGGGCGGCGCCTACAAGCCGCGCACCTCGCCGTACGCCTTCCAGGGGCTCGGCAAGCGCGGGCTCGAGATCCTGGCCGACGTCCGGGCCGAGACCGGGATGCCGGTCGTCACCGAGGTCGTCGACCCCGCCGACGTCCCCCTGGTCGCGGAGTGGGCCGACATGCTCCAGGTCGGCACCCGGAACATGCAGAACTTCGCGCTGCTGCAGGCCGTCGGGTCCGCGGGCCGGCCGGTGATGCTCAAGCGCGGCATGACGGCCACCTACGAGGAGTGGCTGATGGCCGCCGAGTACGTCGCGCAGCGCGGCAACCTCGACATCGTCCTGTGCGAGCGCGGCATCCGGACCTACGAGACCGGCACGCGCAACACCCTCGACATCAGCGCCGTCCCGGTCCTGCACTCGCTGTCGCACCTGCCGGTGATCGTCGACCCGTCGCACTCCGGCGGGAAGCGCGACCTCGTCGTGCCGCTGACCCGGGCCGCGATCGCCGTCGGCGCGGACGCGGTCATCGTCGACGTCCACCCCGACCCGACGTCGGCGCTGTGCGACGGGCCGCAGGCGCTGTTCGGCGACGACCTCGACCAGCTGGCCGCGGCCTGCCGCGACCTCCCGCCGATGGTCGGGCGGACCCTGACGGGACGCTAGAGGAGCCGGGCCACCACCTCGGCGGCGCGGCGGGCCCCGGCGTCGTCGACGTCGAGGTGGGTGACCAGCCGGACCCGTCGCGGCCCGACGACGCTCGACGAGCACGCCCTCGGCCTTCGCGGCGTGCGCCAGGGCGACGGCGTCGGGCACCTGCAGCGGGACGATGTTGGTCTGCGTGGCGACGCCCAGCACCTCGCCGACCTCCGCGGCCCGGCGGTGGTCGTCGGCGAGGCGCTCGACGTGGTGCTCGAGGGCGTGCAGGCAGGCGGCCGCGAGGACCCCCGCCTGGCGCATGCCGCCGCCCGCCCGCTTGCGCAGGACCCGGGCGCGGTCGGCGTCGGCGGCGCTGCAGACGACGGCGGACCCGACGGGGGCGCCGAGGCCCTTGCTGAAGCAGACCGACAGCGTGCCGAACACCGCGCCGTAGGCCTCCAGCGGCGTGCCGGTGGCGACGGCGGCGTTCCAGATGCGCGCGCCGTCGCCGTGCAGCGCGACCCCGTGCCGGTCGACCAGGGCGCGGACCTCCTGCAGGACCTCGAGCGGGACGACCGTGCCGCCGGAGCGGTTGTGGGTCTGCTCCACGCTGACGGCCGACGTCGCCACCGTGCCCCAGCCCGCGGGGCGCAGCTCGGCCTCGACCGCCTGCGCCGAGACCGGGCCCTGCCAGGTGCGGCTGGAGATGCCGCCGTGCGCCGCGGCCGCGCCGTGCTCGTAGGTGACGACGTGGTCCTCGCTGCCGCACAGCAGCTCGGCGGCCGGGGGGACGACCAGCTGGAGGCAGACCTGGTTGCCCATCGTGCCGCTCGGCACGAACACGGCCGCCTCGTGGCCGAACAGCCCCGCGACGTGCTCCTCGAGCCGGCGGACGGTCGGGTCCTCGCCGTAGACGTCGTCCCCGACCTCGGCGTCGACCATCGCGCGGCGCATGGCCTCGGTGGGGCGGGTCAGGGTGTCGCTGCGGAGGTCGACGAGGTCGGGCACCCTGCCAGTGTCACTCCCCTGCGCTCCCGCAGCGTCGGGTGCGCCCGCTCCCGCGTCACGGGGCGCCGGACGCAGCCTCCGCTCCCCCGGCCGTAGGCTCGCCCGCGTGCAGGAGCAGGTGTCGGCGGAGCGGCTCGTCGCCGTCGTCCGGGTGCATGCCGACCGCGTGCACGACGCCGTCCGCCGCCTCGGCTGCAGCCCCGACGCCGCCGTCCGGGTCGCGGAGGCCAGCGCCCTCGACCTGGTGGAGGCGGTGGCGCAGGGCCGGTCCGCGGACCCGCTCGGCACCTGGTTCGCCCGCGCCCGGGTGCTCGCCGCCGAGGTGCAGGCGACCGCGTCCCCGGACCAGGGCGACGTCCCCCGGGGCGAGGGCGTGCTGGCCAAGGACGCCGACCAGGCGCTGCTCGGCCGGGCCCTCGACGTGCTGCCCGAGCCGCAGCGCCTCGCCCTGCTGCTGCGCGACTCCTACGACCTGCCCGCCGAGTCCGTGGGCGTCGCCCTCGGGACCGACGCCGACGGCGCGATGCAGCGGGTCGGCGAGGCACGGCTGGCCTTCCTGCCCGGCATCGACGGCGAGCCCCGAGCGGCCCTGCCGGGCCACGTCACCGAACCCGACGCCCTCGCCCGGCTCGCCGAGGCCGGCCCGGTCGCCGCCCGGGACGCGACCGTCCGCCGGCACGCCCAGGCCTGCAGCGCCTGCCGCTCGGTCGTCGAGGCCGAGGACTACGCCCACCGGCTGCTGACGGGCCTCGTCGTCGTGGCGCTGCCCGAGGCCGACCGGGACGCCCTGCTCGACCGGGTCGAGCAGGCCGCGGTCGCCGCCCTGCCCTCTGCCGCGTCGTCGACCGTCGTCGAGGAGGACCTCGAGGAGGACGACGACGAGCCGCGCCGCGTGCTCACCCCGCTGGGGGCCCTGCTCGGGCTCGTCGTGGCCGCGCTGCTCGGCCTCGGGCTCGGGCTGCTGCTCACGCGCTCGCCCGGCGGCATCAGCACGTCGGCGGCCGCCGGGGGCCTGAGCCGGCCCGTGACGGCCGCGCCCGCGCCCGCGGTCCCCCCGGCGCCGGCCGACCAGGTGCAGCGGGCGCGGACCCCTCCACCCGCCGACACCCGCGTCTTCCCGATCGCCCCGCGCACGACCGCGCCGCCCCCGCCCGAGCCCGTCGTGGTCCCGACGACGGAGGCCCCGGTGGACGCCCTCGCCCTGTCGCTGGACCCGTCGTCAGGGCCGAACGGGCAGCAGGTCAGCGTCAGCGGGACCGGCTGGACACCCGGCGTCGAGGTCGTCCTGACCTACCTCGACCCGACCGGAGCACCCACCGGCTCGTCCGCCGCGGCCGTCCCGGACGAGCGCGGGCGCTTCACCGTGACGCTGGCCGCCCTCGACCCGCAGAACCTGCCGGGCGAGCACCAGGTGCAGGCCACCAACGGCGACCAGTCGAGCTCGGCGGGCTACGCCTCGACCGGGTAGGCGGGTCGGGCGAGCAGCAGGAGCAGCACGCCCGCGAGCAGGAGACCGGCCGCGGTGCGCAGCAGGCCGGCGACCGGCGCGCCGGTGCGGGGCAGCTCCGGGACGGCGCCCGCGCCGGTCGTGCCGCCGGTCGTCGTGCCCGCGCCGGCGCTGCTCGTCGTCGACGGCGTCACGGTCGGAGCCGCGGGTCCGGTCGCGGTCGGGCGGGTCGCGGTCGGCGCGAGCGCTGTCGGGGCGAGCGCGGTCGGGGCGGGTCGCACCGGGACCGGCGCGGACGTGGGTGCGGCCACGGTGGGTGCCGCCGTCGGGGCGGCCGCCGGGGAGGGCGCGGACGTGGCCGGGGACGGGGACGGGGCCGCGGGCGGGGTGCTCGGCGGGCCCGGCAGGACCGGCGACGGAGCGACCGGAGCCGCCGTGGTGCCGGCGGTGGGGGTCGCCGACGGGTCGGCCGGGACCGGGGTCGTCGGGGTCGTCGGGGTCGTCGAGGGGGTCGGGGTCGGCGTGGGCCGGCGTCGTCGGGGCCGGCGTCGTCGGGGCCGGGGCCGCCGCAGGTGTGACGGTCGTCGTCAGGCGGGTCCGGCAGGTCACCGTGCTCCCGCCGCCGTTGCCGCTGCCGTTGCACTGCGACACCGTCACGGGGAGCGCGTCGCTGACGGTGGAGGCGGCGACCGTGCACGTGACCCGGAGCGTCGCGCCGCCACCGTTGCCCGCGTCGTCGCACTGGGTGACGTCGGCGGCCGGGGCGAGACCGGGCGGCGAGCAGGCCACGGTCGGCGCCGTGCCCCCGCCGGCGCCCGAGCGGTTGCACTGGTCGACCGAGGGCGCGGCGACCGTGGCGCTGCCGGTGAGGGCGGTGCGCACCTCGACCGTGCAGGTGACCGTCGAGCCGCCGCCGTTGGCCGCGCCGTTGCACTGGTCGACGGACGTCGTGCTGCCGGGACTGGTCGAGGTCGTCGTCGTGCAGAGCGGGACCGCGCCCGCGGCGCCGCTGCAGGCGGTCAGGGCCACGGTCGTGCTGGCGGCGCCGGTGGACAGGTCGAGCGTGTTGTCGACGACGACGGTGCACTCCAGCGCGCGGCCGCCCCCGCCCTCGACACCGTCGCACTGGCTGGCCGCCGGACCGGCAGCGCGCGCGGCGCCGGGCAGCCCGAGCTGCAGCCCACCGGTGAGCAGGGCGACGAGGCCGAGGAGGGCGACCAGCGCTGCGCCGGACCGGCCGGCGGTGCGGGCGCGGTGCCGTCCGCGCCGGAGGGGGACGGGAGGAGGGGTGGGCGCCACGGGCGTCTCCAGGTCGAGGGCATCCTCGGGGCGGCCGCAGGAGCGGACGCAGCGGAGACGGGGGGCTGCAGCAGGGCAGCGGAGGGCAGGTGGCTCTCGTGTCGGCAGGTCGGCGTCCGGCCTTGAGCGTCCCCTACGGCAGCGTGGGGGTCGCCGCGGCCGTCCGCTCCTGGAGCATCTCCGCGACGAGGAACGCCAGCTCGAGCGACTGCCCGGTGTTGAGCCGGGGGTCGCAGGCGGTCTCGTAGCGGCCCGCGAGGTCGGCGTCGGTGAGGTCGTGCGCGCCGCCGAGGCACTCGGTGACGTCCTCCCCGGTGAGCTCCACGTGGACGCCGCCCGGGTGCGTGCCCAGCCCGGCGTGGACCTCGAAGAAGCCCTTGACCTCCGACACGACGTCGTCGAAGTGCCGGGTCTTGTAGCCGTTGCTGGTCTCGGTGGTGTTGCCGTGCATGGGGTCGCAGGTCCAGACGACGCTGCCCGGTCCGCGCGCGGCCTCGACGGCCTGCACGATGCCGGGGAGCACGTCGCGGACCTTGCGCGCGCCCATGCGGCTGATGACCGTGAGGCGCCCCGGCTCGCGCTCGGGGTCGAGCCGCTCGACGAGCTCGACGGCGGCCTCCGGGGTGGTGGTCGGGCCGAGCTTGAGGCCGATCGGGTTGGCGATCCGGCGCAGGAGGTCGACGTGGGCGCCGTCGAGGCCGCGGGTCCGCTCCCCCACCCAGAGCAGGTGGCCGGACAGCCCGTACGGGCGGTCGCTCACCTCGTCGCGCCGGGTGAGGGCGCTCTCGTACTCCAGCAGCAGGGCCTCGTGGCTGCTGTACAGCTCGACGCCGTGGGTGGCCGGCATGCCGGCGAGGTCGAGGCCGCAGGCACGCATGAAGGCGAGCGCCCGGTCGATGTCGGTGGCCAGGGCCTCGTAGCGGGAGCCGGCGGGGCTGCCCTTCACGAAGTCGCGGTTCCACTCGTGCACGGCCGTCAGCTCCGCCGAGCCGTCCGTCGCCATCGCCCGCATGAAGTTCAGCGTGGCGGCGCTGTTGGCGTAGGCGCGGACCAGCCGCGAGGGGTCGGGGGTGCGGTCGCCGTGGAGGTCGTTGACGGCGTCGCCGCGGTAGCTCGGGCGGCCGTCGGCCTCGCGGTCGGCGCTGCGCGGCTTGGCGTACTGCCCGGCCATGCGCCCGACCTTGACCACCGGGAGGGACGCGCCGTAGGTGAGGACGACGGCCATCTGCAGGAGCGTCCGGACCGTGCCGCGGATCTTCTCGCTGGTGTTCGCGGCGAAGGTCTCGGCGCAGTCGCCGCCCTGCAGCAGGAACGCCTCCCCGCGGGCGACCGCGGCGAGCCGGGCCTTGAGCGTGTCGCACTCCTGCGGCTGCACCAGCGGCGGCACCTCGGCCAGCACGGTGGCGACGTCGCGGAGGGCAGCGGGGTCGGGCCACGCCGGCTGCTGGGCAGCGGGCAGGTCACGCCAGGACTCGACGACGGCAGTCACGGGGCGAGCCTAGTCGTGGGACGGCCGTCCCAGATGGTGGGACGCGTCAGTGCAGGGCCGTGTAGACGAAGACCAGCGCGAAGGCGGCCAGCAGACCGCCCACGGCGAGCAGGAGGCCGACCGCGACGAGCAGGCCACCGAGCCCGCCCGGGCGCCGACCGCGCCGCACCGCCCACGCCCCGGTCCCGACGAGGACGGCAGGGACGACGACCGCGAGCACCGCCACGAGGACCTCGGGCGTCACCCCTCCTCCTCCTGCACGCGCGGACCGTACCGCTCCAGACCGGGCCTCCCCGCGCCGATCACGTGACCGTGCGCGCCCTGCTGCTGACCGCTGCCCTCGCCCTCGGGCTGGGCCTCGGCGGTGTGCCCGCGCAGGCCGAGGGCGCCGCACCCGACCTCGCGTCGCTCCGCGCCTCCCTGACCGCCTCGGCGGCCCGGGCCCAGTCCCTGGCCGACGCCCTGGAGCAGGCCGCGGCCCGCGACGGCGGTCTGCGCAGCCGCCTGCAGGACCTCGCGCAGGAGTCCGACGACGCCCAGGCCCTGCTCGACGCCCGCGTCCGGTCGGCCTACATCCACGGCGCCCCCGACCCGCTCGGCGACCTCGTCGTCCGGGTCAGCAGCCCGACCCTGCCGCGCACCGTGCAGCAGGGGCTGTCGGCGTCGGTGCGGACGCAGCGCGAGCTCCTGGACGCCGTCGGCGCGCAGAGCACCCGGGTCCGGGCGCTGCAGGCCCGGGCGGCGGCGTTCCGTGCCGACCTCCGGTCCCGCGCCGCCACGGTCCTGGCCGAGCAGGACCGCGCCCGCGCCCTGCTGGCCACCGCC
The DNA here is from genome assembly GCA_963761655.1 of uncultured Actinomycetota bacterium. Lineage (GTDB taxonomy): Bacteria > Actinomycetota > Actinomycetes > Mycobacteriales > SCTD01 > RYN-122. Next base: position 507,631 of record CAVXHI010000008.1, on the reverse strand, counting down.
CGTCGGGAGGCCGCCCGGCAGGCCGCCCTCACCGAGGACGCCGCGGTGGCCGCGGCGGTCGCAGCCACCGAGCAGGAGCGCCTGCAGGAGGTCGCGGGGCAGCTGGACGCCGTCAGCGCCTCGGTCACCCGCAGCCTCACCCCCGCCCAGACCGCCCGCGGACGCCGCGCCCAGGAGCGCGAGGCCCCGGTCCTGGCCCTGCTGGAAGCGACCGGGTCCGGCTACCCGGCCGGCTACGTCGCCAGCGGTGAGGTCGTCCGCGGGACGGCGTCCTGGTACGGGCCCGGCTTCGTCGGCAGCCCCACGGCGAGCGGCGCGCCGTACGACCCGGAGCGGCTCTCCTGCGCGCACAAGACGCTGCCGCTCATGACCGTGCTGCGCGTGTCCAGCGGCGGCCGCACGGTGAGCTGCCTGGTCACCGACCGCGGCCCGTACGTCGGCACCCGCGTGCTCGACATGTCACGCGCCGGTTCCCGGGCCCTGGGCTACGACGGCACCGCGGAGGTCGTGGCCGAGGTGCTCGTCCCCGCCTGACGCCGACGCGGCGGCGCGTCGCCCACGGGCTCGCCGCAGGTGCGGCAGGCGAGCTCCGCGTCGAGCGCGTGCTCGTCCGGGCCGTGCACCCGAGGCGGTCGCTCCTCGGCGACCCAGCGGTCGCCCCACTGCAGGAGCGCCTGCAGCACGGGGACGAGGTCGCGGCCGCTCTCGGTGAGGTGGTAGTCCGACCGCGGCGGCGCGTCGCTGTACTGCCGACGCTCGAGCACCCCGACGGCGACGAGGTCGTTGAGGCGGGCCGCCAGCCGGTCGCGGGGGGCGCCGGTGCCGCGGGCGATGTCGGTGAAGCGGTGCGCGCCGAACCAGACCTCGCGGACCACGAGCAGCGCCCACCGGTCGCCGACCACCTCGAGCGCACCCGCGATGGGACAGGGCCGTCCGGGGAGGTCGTCGAGGCGGGGGGCCGCGGTCAGGGTCACGACGTCAGTCTGGCATCCGGACCGACCCTCCGCTACCGTGCGTCGGTCTGATCTTCCTACCGACTCGAGGTCCCCGTGCTCCCCTCCCAGCGACGCACCCTGCTCGTCGCCCCGGCCGCCACGCTCCTCGTGCTCGTCAGCTTCGTGACGCCGCTGGCCACGGCCGGCCGGACCGCCGCGGACCTCGGCTCCCGCCCGACCACCGTCCCCTGGCTGCTGTCCTCCATGGCGCTCGGTCTCGCCGTCGCGCTGCTCCCCAGCGGGGCCCTCGCCGACGACGTCGGGCGCCGCCGGGTCTTCACCACCGGGCTGCTCGTCGTCGCCGTCGGCGCGGCCGTCTGCGCTGCCGCGTCCGGCTCCGGGGCCTTCGTCGCCGGCCGGCTCCTGGCCGGCCTCGGAGGCGGGGCGGTGCTCGCCTGCTCCCTCGGCCTGCTCGGGCACGCCTTCCCGCCCGGCCCCGCCCGGGCGCACGCCACCGGCGTGTGGGGCGCGAGCGTCGGCGCGGGCATCGCCACCGGCGGACTGCTCACCGTCGCGGTCGACCAGGGCGACAGCTGGCGGCACGCGTACGTCGTCCTCGCAGTGCTCACCGCCGCCGTCGCCCTGGTGGGCCGCGCCCTGCTGCTGGAGTCGACGTCGGGCACGCACCGCGGGCCGGACCTGCTGGGGACGGCGCTGCTCGGGAGCGGGCTGGCCCTGCTGCTGAGCGGTCTGGTGCAGGCCGGTCGCGGCCGGCTGACCCTCGAGGTCGTGCTGCTGCTCGGCGGGGGCCTGGTGCTGCTCGGGCTCTTCGGCGTCGCCCAGGCCCGGGTCGCCTCTCCCCTGCTCGACCCGGCCCTGCTCCGCCGCCGACCGTTCCTCGCCGCGACAGTCGGGGCGTTCGCCAACGGCGCCGGTGCCACCGCCCTCGCGGCGTTCACCCCGACGCTCGTGCAGCGTGGCCTGGGCCGCAGCCTCCTCGTGGCCTCCCTCGTCGTCCTGCTGTTCGCCGGCACCAGCGTGGTGGCGGCCCTGCTGGTGCGCCGCCTGCCGCTGCACGTCACCGGTCGCGCCCTGCTCGTCGGCGGTCTGCTGGGCGTCGCCGCAGGGCAGCTGGCGCAGACCGGTCTCACGACGTCGTCGTCGGTGCTCCGTCTGCTGCCGGGCTGCCTCGTCGCCGGCGTCGCCTTCGGCGTGCTCAACGCGGCCCTGGGCCGGGAGGCCGTGGCCAGCGTCCCGCCCGACCGCACCGCCATGGGCAGCGGCGCGAACAACACCGCCCGCTACGTCGGGTCGGCCCTCGGGATCACCGTCGTCAGCGTCGTCGCCACCCGGACGCCGGGTGCCGCGGGGCTGGTCGACGGCTGGGACACCGCAGCCCTGCTGACGGCCGGCGTGTCCGTCCTCGGCGCCGTGGTCGTGCTGCTTCTCCGTCCGGTGCGGGTCGCCGTCGCGGTCGGCTGACCAGCCTCGCTCAGCTGGTGGTCCAGCCCCACTCGTCGATGCACCGGCTGTCGCGCAGGCGCAGGGTCTTGCTGCCGTCGTGGAGGTCGTGGTGGTGGTGCTGGCAGAGCGGGACGAGGTCCCTGACGGTGGTCTGGTGGGTCTTCCACCAGGGTTCGGCGTGGTGCGGCACGGTGCCGGTGAGGGCGCAGCCGTTGACGGCGCAGGTGCTGCCCCAGGCGGCGTGCAGGGCGCGGCGTTCCCGGGCGGTGGCGTGCCGGTGGTCGCCGGAGGCTGCGACCGGTCTGCCTCGCGCGTCGGTGAGGACGGCGGACAGCAGGCTGCTGCACGCGTGCCGTCGTAGCTGGCTGGGGGTGAGGGGGACGTCGCCGCTGCTGGTGTGGAGGCGGCCGGGTGGGGCTCCTGGCTTGCCGTCGAGGGCGTCGACGCTGGCGGTGATGGTGAGGTGGCTGGGGGCGGGGGTGCCGGCGCCGGGGGCGCAGGTGGTGAGGTCGGCCAGGAGCTGGGCGAACGCGTCGTGGGCGCGCTGGTCGCGGCTGCCCAGGACCTCGCCCTCGACGTGACCGCCGAACGGGTCGGGGTCCACGCCCGCGCCGGCGGTGCCGAAGCGGCCGGCCTCGCCGTCCATCCCGTCACGGTCGGTCTCGACGGTCGACCCGTCTCTGTCGGTCTCGGCAACCGCCTCGATCCCACGGACCGGGTCCTCGCTGCCGCGCTCGCCGTCCCCGTCGCCGCTGCCGCCGGCCTCCTGGCCGTACTCGACGTGCTCGACGGGCGCGGGTCGACGGGCTGGTCCTGGTCGAACCCCTTCGGCCGCAGGACGTCCTCGACGGTGACGCCGTCGCTGTCGGGTGCGGCGTGCTGCCGGGTCAGGCGGGCCTTGTGGGCCGGGCTGTCCGGGTCGCGGGTAGTCAGTTCGTCGTGCAGGTGCTGTCCGACCTCGTCGGTCAGGTGCGCCCGCAACGACCAGCCGCCGGTCTTGAGCTTGCGCAGCGACAGCCCCCGGTCGCGGTACGCCTGCTCGGCCGTGTCGTCGGTCTGCGCCTCGCGGCTGCAGGGCGTCGACCAGCAGCCGCACACCCGCGACGACCTCCGCCGGAGCCAGCACCGTCGCGGCCAGGGTGAATGCCGGTTCGAGCTTGCCGGCGGCGTCGGACCAGGTGTCCTGCAGCCCGGACCGGACGACCGTCGCGAGCTGCTCCCGGCGCTCGTCGAACACGGCCTCCTGCTCCGGGGTCGGGTCCAGGCACGCCGCGCCCGCCCAGACCCGCAGCAGCTCGCCGAGACCGTCGACGAGCACGCCCTCGAGCTGCTCCGGCAGCACCTGGAGCGGGACGCGGGCGAGCTCACGAGCCACCGCCCCGAACGTCCTCGCCGAGACGCGGCCGTCGGCGAACGCCTGGCCGAGCACCGGCCGGTCCCGCAGCAGCCGGCTCAGCGCGAGCTGACCGGTGTCACCGCACGGCAGCGTCCGCAGCCACGTCCGGGTCGACCCCGCCTGCCGCTCCCGCCACACGCCCCGCTCCTCCACATCAGCGACCGCACACACGGCCGCCGCCCCGACCCGTTCCTGCAGCGCCAGCAGCGCCTCCGCCCGGACCACCGCCGCACGGGGCGACAGGACCGACGGCACCACCAGCAGGGCCCGCTCCACCGCCGCAGTCAGGGCCGCGACGTCGGGTTCGACGCCCTCGTCCGCAGCAGGAGCAGGGTCGCCGGTCGGCTGAGCGACCCCGGCCGGGTCATCGGCGGTCGGACGGAACGGCACGCCCGGGACGGCCCACTCGTCTGCTCCGAACATGACTGCCCCCTCCCCCTGATCGCTGAGGCGAGCCTGTCACCCGGGTCCGACAAGAACAGGCCCCAGCACGACCCCCCTGAAGAACGACTTCAAGATCTTTCGCGGCAGGCCGATCGGAGCGTCGAGGGGAGCGAGCCGATCCGAGGAACGCGTGTCGAGGCAGGGGCCGCCTGACGCAGGCCTCCCTCGGGCACGTCCTCAGCGAGCCGCCCGCTACGCCTCCCGCAGCAGGCGCAGCCGGCTCACCAGCCGCGGCCAGCCCGGCAGGTCGACGTCGTCCGGGACCGTCCCGGCCCGCGGCTGCCGGGCGACCAGCACCAGGCGGACATCGGCGTCGTGCGCGACGTCGACGACGGACAGCAGCCGGGCCAGCGGGTCGGCCGGGACGTCCTGCAGCACCGGCACCCCGGCGACCACCCACGTCCGGAACCGGGAAGCGAGCTCCAGGTGGTCGCCGACACCGGTGGGCTGCCGGCACAGGGCGTCGAAGCCGAGCCACACGACGTCGTCGCCGGCCTGGAGGGCAGGCAGCGGGCGGCCGCCGACGGTCAGCACCGTCCGGTCCGCGGCCGTCGGGGGCACCAGGCCGAGGTCGGCCAGCCGCAGGCCGCTGCCCGGGCTGAGGAACGCTCCGGACGAGAAGGCGGGGCGGTCAGCGGCCGGGCCGGCGGTCCGGTGGTCGACCGGCCCGCGGAACGGCAGGTCGACCGCCCGCTCGCGCAGCACCCGGCGCAGGCCCTCGGCGTGCGCCCCGTGCAGCGGCGAGTCGTGGAGGTGGTCGACCGCGGTGTTGCTGGTGACGACGACGGCCGGCACCTGCCCCAGGACCGCCTCGGCGATCCAGGCGTCGTCGCTGTCGGTCAGCTGCAGGTCGTCGACGACGAGCAGCCGGACGCCGGAGAGCACCCGGCGCAGGGCACGCGACCAGGCACCCGACGTCGAGACCGCCTGCTCCTGCCCGGTGGCCGCGTGCAGCCGGGCGTACAGCTCGACGGCGTGCAGCCGCAGGACGTCGTCGGTCGGCGCCACCCGCAGGACGGCGTCGACGAGCCAGGTCTTGCCGCGACCCGGCGGCCCCCACAGGTAGGCACCGCCGGCGCCCCCGGTCGCGAGTCCGGCGAGGACCTCGAGCGCAGCCTCCTGGTCGGCGTCGAGGGCGAAGCCGTGCTCGGCCGCCTCGGCCCGGACCGACCCGCCGACGTCCTCCACCCGGTCACTCTCCTGTGCCACGACAGCGGCGTCGGACGCGTGACGAGGACGGCGTCACACGGTCAGCCCCAGCCGGTAGGCCCGCTCCTGCAGGGCCTCCCACCGCACCTTGACGTGCGCGGCGTCCGCGAGGGCGTCGTGCAGCCCGCTCTCCTGGCGCGGCAGGGCCGGGCGTCCCAGGTGCTCCCACAGCTGCCGGACGTCGAGGGTGACGCGCGGCAGCTGCCGCGGGAGCTCGGGCATCTGCCCCCAGAGCTGGCACAGGGCCACGTGGTCGTAGGCACCGGACCAGGCCCAGAGCACGGGGTCGTCCCCGAGGAACGCCAGCAGCTCGGCCCGGACCGTCGCGCGGGACCGCCAGGTCGACGCCGCGGGCAGCTGCGGCAGCACGTTCTCCCGCACCCACGGGTGCACCGCCAGCGGGTCCCAGTCGTCCAGGACGGCGTGGTAGCTGCGGCCGTCCTCGGCGACGACGCCGATCGACACCAGCGTCACCTCGGGGGCGGTGACCCCGAACTCGCAGTCGTAGAAGAAGCGCACGTGGACGATTCTGTACGGTCCGCGCGTGACCTTCTCCCTCGTCGCCCGCAGCCCCGACGGCAGCCAGTGGGGGGTCGCCGTGGCGAGCAAGTTCCTCGCCGTCGGTGTCGCCGTCCCGGGGGCGTCGCACGGCGTCGGCGCGATCGCGACCCAGGCCCACGCGAACCTGGCCTACCGGCCCGACGGCCTGGCGCTGCTGCGCGGCGGGGCGTCGGCACAGGAGGCCCTCGACCGCCTCGTGGCGGACGACGACGGGCGCGACCAGCGGCAGGCCGGCGTGGTCGACGCACAGGGCGGGGCCGCGACCTGGACGGGCCCGGGCTGCGCCGACTGGGCCGGCGGCCGCACCGGCGACGGCTGGGCCGCACAGGGGAACCTGCTCACCGGCCCGGAGGTGGTGGACGCCCTGGCGAGCACCTTCATGCAGGCGGAGGGCACCCTCGCGGAGCGGTTGACGGCGGCCCTGCTCGCCGGCGACCGGGCCGGCGGGGACCGGCGCGGTCGGCAGAGCGCGGCGCTCCTGGTGGTGTCCGAGGGCGGTGGGTACGGCGGCGGCAGCGACGTGCTGGTCGACCTGCGCGTCGACGACCACGTCGACCCCGTGCCCGAGCTCGTCCGGCTGCTGGACCTGCACGACCTGTACTTCGGCCGGCCCGACCCCGACGCCCTGCTGCCGCTCGAGGGCGACCTGGCGCAGGAGGTCGCGGGCCTGCTGGCCGGCAAGGGGTTCGCGACCCTCGAGGACTGGGCCGGCGTCGAGAACTACGAGGAGCGCATGGTCGACGGCGCGATCGACCCCGTGGTCCTGGAGAAGCTGCGCGCATGAGCGTGCTCGCGATCGACGCCGGCACCACGGGCGTCACCGCGCTGGTCGTCGGCGAGGACGGCCGGGTGCTGTCGCGCGGCTACCAGGAGTTCCCGCAGCACTTCCCGCAGCCCGGCTGGGTCGAGCACGAGCCGGAGGAGGTCTGGCAGGCCGTCCTCGCCTCCTGCCGCGCCGCGCTCGAGGGCCGCACCGACGTCACCTGCGTCGGCATCACCAACCAGCGCGAGACCGCCGTGCTGTGGGACCGCCGCACCCTGGCCGCCCCGCGGCGCGCCGTCGTGTGGCAGGACCGCCGCAGCAGCGCCGTCTGCGACCGGCTGCGCGAGGCCGGGCACGAGCCGCGGGTCGCGGAGCTGACCGGACTGCGCCTGGACCCGTACTTCACGGCCACGAAGCTCGCGTGGCTGGCCGAGCACGACCCGCGTTCCTGGCACGGCGTGACCTCCGGGCAGACCGTCGTCGGGACGGTCGACTCCTACCTGGTCGCCCGGCTGACGGCGGGGGCGCGGCACGTGACCGAGCCCAGCAACGCCTGCCGGACCCTGCTCTACGACCTGCACCGCCTGGAGTGGAGCGAGGAGCTCTGCGCGCTCTTCGGCGTGCCCGTGAGCGCGCTGCCGGAGGTCCTGCCGTCGTACGGCGACCTCGGCCGCACCGACCCCAGCGCCTTCCTCGGGCTCGACCTGCCGATCAGCGGCATCGCCGGCGACCAGCAGGCCGCCCTGTTCGGACAGGGCTGCTACGAGCCGGGCCGCAGCAAGTGCACCTACGGCACCGGCTCCTTCGTGCTCGTCAACACCGGCGCGACCCCGGTCCTGTCCGACCGGCTGCTGACCAGCGTGGCGTGGATGCACCCGGACGGCCGGGCCGAGTACGCGCTCGAGGGCGCCGTCTTCGTCACGGGTGCGGCGGTGCAGTGGCTCCGCGACGGGCTGCAGGTCATCGGCGACGCGAAGGAGGTCGAGGCCCTGGCCCGGCAGGTCCCGGACAGCGGGGGCGTCGTCTTCGTGCCCGCCCTCACCGGGCTCGGCGCCCCGCACTGGGACCCCGGCGCGCGCGGCACCGTCCTCGGCATCACCCGGGGGACCACCCGGGCGCACCTGGCCCGGGCCACCCTGGACGCGATCGCCTTCGAGGTCCGCGACGTCGTCGACGCCATGACGGGCGAGGCCGGCGTCGAGGTGCCCGTCCTGCAGGTCGACGGCGGCGCGTCCGCGAACGCGCTGCTCTGCCAGACCCAGGCCGACCAGCTCGGCGTCCCGGTGCAGCGGCCCGAGGTCCTCGAGACGACGGCGCTCGGCGCGGCCTTCCTCGCCGGCCTCGGCACGGGGGTCTGGAGCTCCTGCGAGGAGCTCGCCGACACCTGGCGCCTCGACGCCCGGTTCGACCCGACCCGCGGCGTCCGCGACGACGGCAGCCACCCGCGCTGGCTGCGCGCGGTCGAGGCGGCCAAGGGGTGGGCCGACTAGAGGCCCTTCTCCAGCGCGTAGCGGACCAGCTGGGCCCGGTTGTGCAGCTGCAGCTTGCCCAGGGTGTTGTTCACGTGGTTCTCGACCGTGCGGTGCGACAGCACGAGCCGCTCGGCGACCTGCTTGCTGGTGAGGCCCTTCGCCACCAGGCGCAGCACCTCGGTCTCGCGCGGGGTGAGCTGCGGCGCGGTGTCGTCGGCAGCGGTGCGCCGGTACTCCCCGAGCAGCAGGCCGGCCAGCCCGGGCGACATCACCGACTCCCCTGCCGCGGTGCGGCGGACGGCGTCCAGGAGCTCGGCCGCACTGGCCGACTTCACGAGGTAGCCCGCCGCGCCCGCCTTCACCGCCTCGAGGACGTCGGCCTGCTCCCCCGACGCCGACAGCACCAGGACCTTGACGCCGGGCGCGACCGCTGCGGCGACCTGCACGCCGGACAGCCCGGGCATCTGCAGGTCGCACACGAGGACGTCCGGGCTGGTCGCGGCGCACACGCGGACGGCCTTCTCGCCGTCGCCGGCCGTCCCGACGACGTCCAGCCCGGCGGCGGCGAGGTCGCGCTCGACGGCGTCGCGCCACATCGGGTGGTCGTCAGCGACCACCACCCTGATCCCGGGGGACACGCAGCTCCACCTCCGTCCCGGCTCCGGGCGTGCTCGTGACGAGCACGCTGCCGCCGAGGTCCTCGACCCGGCCGCGGACCGAGCGTGCCACGCCCATGCGGCCCTCGCGGGCGGCCTGCTCCAGCCGCCCCGGCGCGATCCCGGGGCCCTCGTCGCGGACGGTGACGAGGACGGCGTCGCCCTCGTCCTCGACCAGCACGAACGCCTTCCCGCCGGCGTGCCGGCGCACGTTGTCCAGGCAGGCGGCGACGGCGTCGGCCAGCTCGCGGGCGGCGTGCGCGGGCAGGGGCACCGGCGCGGCGGGGGCAGCGACGTCGGGCCAGTCGAGCAGGGGCCGCACGTCGACGTCGCCCGTGGGGACGTCCGCGGCGGGGCCGGCGACGAGGCGGCGCAGCGCGGCCTCCTGCTCGGCGGCCAGCGCCGCGAGGGCGGGCTCCCCCGCACGGCTGACCAGGGCGAGGGTCTGCAGGACGCCGTCGTGCACGGTCCGGGCCAGCCGCTCCCGCTCGGCCTGCGCGGTCTCGCGCTGCACCGCCGCCGCGTACGCCGCCTCCGCCTGCCGGGCCAGGGCGACGACGTAGCCGACGACGACCCCGACCAGGAGCAGCAGCACGCAGGACCCGACCGAGGCGCGGTTGACGTCGCCGCGCCACAGCAGGGTGGCGGCCGCCATGACGCCGGCGGCGAGACCGCCCGGCAGGGGGCCGCCGTGGACGGCCCAGGCGATCGCGGGGACGGCGCCCCACGTGAGGGTCAGGCTGGGTGCGCCGGCGTCGATCAGGCCGGTGCCCTGCAGCACGCGGCCGGACAGCAGGGCGGCAGCGGCGACGGCGAGGTCGAGCAGCAGGACGGCACGCGTCCGCGGCAGGACCGTCACCGCGACGGTCCACGTCGCCATCAGCACCAGCAGCAGGACGACGCCTCCCGGGTGCCTGTCCTCCCGCAGGTCCACCAGCGCGGAGACGACCGCGTAGGCCAGCGACGCGACCCGGGCGACCGCCGTGGCCCGCCACAGGGCAGGGTCGAGCCGCTCGGCGTACGGCGCTGCGGCCGTCTCAGCCGGCCTTGCGGACAGGGCTCTGGGTCCGGCTGGACGGCGCGTCGCTGACCAGGGCCTCGCGGGCGGCCGTCCGGGCGTCCTCGAGCTCGACCTTCGCCTTGGTGGCGTACTGGTCGACGTACTCCTGCCCGGACAGCAGCATCAGCTCGTACATGATCTCGTCGGTGATGCTGCGCAGGACGAAGCGGTCGCCCTCCATGCCCTCGTAGCGGCTGAAGTCCAGCGGCTTGCCGAAGGTCATGGAGACGCGCTTCGGGGTCGGCATCATCTGGCCGGGGGGCTGCACGTCGAACATCCCCACGAGGCCGACCGGGATGACCGGGACGCCGGCCTCCAGGGCCATCCGGGCGACGCCGGTGCGGCCGCGGTAGAGCCGGCCGTCGGGCGAGCGGGTCCCCTCCGGGTAGAGGGCCAGCAGGCCGCCCTCCTGCAGGACCTTGAGGCCGGTGCGCAGCGCGGCCTCGCTCGCAGCGCCGCCGGAGCGGTCGATCGGGATCTGCCCGGCGCTGCGGAAGAAGAAGGCCTGCAGGCGGCCCTTCACGCCCTTGCCCGTGAAGTAGTCGCTCTTCGCGAGGTAGGTGACGCGGCGGGGCACGACCAGCGGGATCATGAAGTTGTCGAGGAAGCTGTTGTGGTTGCCGGCCAGGATCGCCGCGCCCTCGGTCGGCACGTTCTCCAGCCCGTACGCCGTCGGCCGGAAGAACAGGCGCAGCAGCGGCGTGAGGAAGCCCTTGATGAACCAGTAGCCCATGAGCTCCTCCTCTGCGCGAACAGCACCCTCGCCCCGTGGCGCGGGCCACAGTGCGCTCCGGACCCTAGTCCTCGCGGGGGACAGGACGACGGCCCCCCGCGTGCGACCATGGGCCCCCTGCCAGACCGTCCTCGAGGAGCCAGCGTGGCCGTCCTGCCCGGTGCCGAGCCGATCGACCTGCCCGGCGGGCCCGTCGGGGTCGTCCTGTGCCACGGGTTCACCGGCACGCCGCAGAGCATGCGGCCGTGGGCGGAGCACCTCGGGGCGGCCGGCCTCACGGTCTCCGCGCCCCGGCTGCCCGGGCACGGGACCCGGTGGCAGGACATGAACCGGACCCGGTTCGCCGACTGGTACGCCGAGCTCGAGCGGAGCTTCGAGGGGCTGCGCCGCCGCTGCGAGACCGTCTTCGTCATGGGCCTGTCCATGGGCGGCACCCTGACGCTGCGCCTGGCCGAGGAGCGCGGCGACCAGGTCGCCGGCATCGTCCTCGTCAACGCCTCGCTCGCCACCGAGCGCAGGGACGCCAAGGTCCTGCCGTACGTGAGCCGGGTGCTGTCGTCGTTCCCGGGCATCGCCAGCGACATCAAGAAGCCGGGCGTCACCGAGCTCGCCTACGACCGCGTGCCGCTGGCCGCCGCGAACTCCCTGCAGCAGGCCTGGCCGGTCGTGCGGCGCGACCTGTCGCGCATCACCTGCCCCGTGCTCGTCTACCGCAGCCGGGAGGACCACGTCGTCGAGCCGGTCAGCGGGCGGCTGCTCCTGGAGGGGCTCGCGGGCGGGCGCGTGGAGGAGCGGGTGCTCGAGGACAGCTACCACGTCGCCACGCTCGACAACGACGCCCCGACGATCTTCGCGGGCAGCCTCGACTTCGTCCACCAGCACGTGCCCGCGACCTCCTCCTGGCCGTGAGCGAGACCCCCGCGGGCCGCCGCGGCAACGGGCTGCAGGCCGCCGACTGGGGCGCCCTCGTCGACCTCGACCCGCGCCTGGCCGAGGGCCTGCTCGACAAGCTCGCCGGGGCCGGCGTCGCCGCCTACGTCGAGCCGGCCAGCGCCGCCGACCCGTTCAGCCGCGCCGCCCTGCCCAGCCGCCCGCTCGACCGGCTGTGGGTCGACCCGGAGCAGGCCGCCACCGCCCGCGACGTCGTCGCCGCCGAGGTCGCCGACCTGTCGGCGCTGCTGGCCGAGGGCGAGCCCGGCGCCACCGCCCACGGGCTGGTCCAGCCGGTCCCCCGCCACGCCGTGCGCCGGGTGCTGCCGCCGCCGCCGCTGCCGGGCCCGCCCGCCGTCCCGCCGCAGACCGTCCCGGTCGAGCCCGCGGACCAGGACGAGCTCTTCCGGCAGATCGTCGCCGGCTTCCACGAGCCGTCCACCGACGAGGTGCCGCGCTGGCCCGCCTCCGAGGACACCGACGCCGCCCGGCGCCGGCCCCCGCCCGTCGACCGCGCCCCGCGCCGCCGCCGCACCGACGACGCCCTCCCGGCCTGGCTGGAGCCGGACGCGCTCGAGCCCGAGCCGGAGGAGGAGGCCCCGGCGGACGACCACTTCGTCCCGCCGCCGCCTCCCCCGGTCCCCCGCATCCGCGCCCGCACGCTGGCCGGTCTGGCCGTCCTCGTCCTCGGCCTGGTGCTGCTGTTCGTCCCGCAGCTGGTCGGCCTCGGGGCGACGTCGGGCGTGCTGCTGCTCGGGATCGCGCTGCTGGGCGGGGGCGCCACCCTGCTCGTGCAGCAGGTGCGGGATGCTCCGGGCAGCGGCCCGGACGACGGCGCCGTCGTCTGACCCGAGCACCAGGAGGACGCGTGGCCGTCAGCGAGACCCTCGAGACCCGCGGGCACCTCATGGACACCGGCGTCCTCGCCAGCGTCCTCGACGACGTCCTGTCCTACGGCGGCGACTACCGGATCGACCGCCTCGACGTCGGGCGCCGGCACGAGGACGAGTCCTACGCCCGCCTGGTCGTGTCGGCCGACGACGACGACGCCCTGCAGCGGCTGCTCATGCGGCTGCAGACGCACGGCGTGAACCAGGTCGACCCGGGCGAGGCGGTGCTGCGCGAGGTCGACCGCGACGGCGTGTTCCCCGAGGACTTCTACTCGACGACCAACCTCGAGACGGTCGTGCGCCTCGGCGCGCACTGGGTGCCGGTGGAGCAGCCCGAGATGGACTGCGGCCTGGTCGTCGAGGACGGGCGCGTCCGCACCGTGCCGGTGTCGGACGTGAAGGCCGGGCAGTCGGTCGTCTGCGGGGCCGGCGGCGTGAAGGTGGTGCTGCCGGCGCGGGACCACTCCACCGAGGAGTTCGGGTTCATGAACAGCGCGGTGAGCTCGGAGAAGCCGCAGGGCCTGCTGGTGCGCCAGATCGCGCAGCAGATGCGCGAGGTGAAGGCCGAGGGCGGCCGGATCCTCTGGGTCGGCGGCCCCGGCATCGTCCACACGGGGGCGGCCCCGGCGATGGTGACGCTGGTCGAGAACGGCTTCGTCGACGTCCTGTTCGCCGGCAACGCCCTCGCCACGCACGACATCGAGTCCGCCCTCTACGGCACCAGCCTCGGCGTCGACCTGGTGCACGGCAAGGGCGTCGAGCACGGGCACGAGCACCACATCCGGGCCATCAACACGGTCCGCCGGGCCGGCTCGATCGCGGCGGCCGTCGAGTCGGGCGTGCTGACCGGCGGGATCATGCACGCGCTCGTGCGGCGCGGGAAGGACTTCGTGCTGGTCGGCTCGGTGCGCGACGACGGCCCGCTGCCGGACGTCTACACCGACGTCATCGAGGGCCAGCGCGCCATGCGTGCGCAGCTGCCCGGCGTCGGGTTCGCGATCATGGTCGCGACCATGCTGCACAGCATCGCGACCGGCAACATCCTGCCGGCGTCGGTGCCGCTGGTGTGCGTCGACATCAACCCGGCCACCGTCACGAAGCTGGCCGACCGCGGCAGCTCGCAGGCGGTCGGCATCGTCACCGACATCGGCCTGTTCCTCGAGCAGCTCGCCCGCGAGCTGGTCCCTCAGAGCTGAGGGCGGCGGCCGACCCACGGGGTGGCCGCCTCGACCTGGCTCGCCAGGCGGACCAGCAGGTCCTCCTGCCACGGGCCGGCGACCAGCTGGACGCCGATCGGCAGGCCCTCGGTGCTCGTCGACAGCGGCAGGCTGATCGCCGGCTGGCCGCTGACGTTGAAGAACGCGTTGAACAGGGCCATCGCGAAGACGGTGAGGTCGGGGCCGTCGGGGTTCGCGTGCACCGTCTCCAGCAGGCCCACCGGGGGCGGCAGGACCGTCAGGGTCGGGGTCAGCAGGACGTCGAACTCGCGGCCCCAGCGGGCCACCGACACCCGGCTCTGCTTCTGCAGCTCGTGCACGGCCGCGACGTAGGTCAGGCTGTCGATCCCCTGGGCCTTGCGCCGGTTCGCCTGGATGTGCGGCTCGGTCCGGCTCCAGTCGACGTCGGGGTAGTCAGCGAGGCCGGAGTCGACCATGGCGAGGAACGCCGTGAGCATCGCGTCGGGGACGTCGAGGGTCACGACCTCGACGGTGTGGCCGAGGGCCTCCAGCGCGGCCGCGGCGTCCCGGGCGGCCTGCAGGCACTGCGGGTCGACCGGCATGCCCAGCGGCGGGACCTCGACCAGACCGACGCGCAGCCGGCCCGGGTCGGCGCCGACCTCCTGCGACCACGGCCGGGCCGGCAGCGGGGCGTTGTACCAGGACAGCGGGTCGGGGACGGCGACGGCGTCGAGCAGGGCGGCGGCGTCCGCGACGGTCCAGGTGACGGCGCCCTCGACGGCCGCGCCCTCCCAGGCGGTGACCGTGGTGGGGATGCGGCCGCGGCTGGGCTTGAGCCCGACGAGGCCGCAGCAGGAGGCCGGGATGCGGATGGACCCGCCGCCGTCGTTCGCGTGGGCGATCGGGAACATGCCGGCCGCCACCGCGGCTCCGGCGCCGCCGCTGCTGCCGCCGGGGCTGCGCGAGAGGTCCCAGGGGTTGCGGGTCGCGCCGTAGCGGCTGTTCTCCGCGACCGTGATCGGCCCGAACTCGGGCGTGTTGGTGCGGGTGGCCAGCACGAAGCCGGCCCGGCGCAGGCCGGCGACGACGAGCTCGTCCGCGGCGGACGGGCCCTCGGGAGCGCCCCACGAGCCGTACGTCGTGGGCCAGCCCTCGACGGGGGTGAGGTCCTTGACCGGGATCGGGACGCCGTGGAACGGGCCCAGCGCGTCGCCCCGCACGACGGCCTCCCCCGCCTCGCGCGCGGCCGCCCGGTGCGCGTCGTCGTCGCGCCACACGACGGCGTTGACGTCGGGGTTCGTGCGGTCGACCTCGGCCAGGCACAGGTCGAGCACCTCGAGGGGGCTCACCCGCCCCGCCCGGACCTCGGCGGCGACGGACAGGGCGGTGGACAGCTCGGGAGGCAGCGGCACGGGGCGAACGTAGGCCATGCTGCGGTCATGGCAGCCCGCTACGAGTACAAGGTCGTCCAGCTCCGCGAAGGCATGATCGGGGGGAAGATCAGCGACGACAAGCTCCAGGACGTCCTCAACGACACCGCCGAGGACGGGTGGCAGCTCAAGGCGATCACCGCGGCCGAGGTGAAGGGCCGGGTCGGCCCCGGCGGGGTCGACGGCCTGCTGATCACCTTCGAACGACCGGTCTAGGGCTCCAGCTCCGCCAGCACGCCGAGGTGGTCGCTGGCCCGCCCGGTGTCGAGCACCTCGAGCCGGGCCAGCGGGAGCGAGCTCACCAGGGCGTCGATCCGCCGTCGCGGGGCGTGCGCGGGGAAGGTCGGCCCCGGGCTGCCGCCGTGCAGGTCGTGCGTCAGGGCGTCCCAGGCGGGCGAGCCGGGCGAGGCGTTGACGTCGGCGCCGAGCACGAGCGGCCCGTCCCCCACGAGGGCGCGGACCCGGCGGGCGCTGTCGAGGCGGGCGTCGGCCTGCAGGTCGAGGTGCGTGCCGGCCACGGTGAGGACCGCGCCCCCGCAGGAGACCGTGGTGAGCACGACGGCGCGGCGGTGCAGGCCCTTGCGCCGGGGCATCAGCACGGCCCGGGAGGCGAGGACGTCGACGTGCGGGGCGACGAGCACCAGGTTGCCGGCGGCCCAGGAGGAGCTCGCGACCCGGAGGCCGGACCGGGACGCGAGCAGCAGCCGGGAGGTCCGCCAGGCGAGCAGCCGCGGGGCCTCCTGCACGATCACGACGTCGGCGCGGACCTCGGACAGGACCGCGGCCACCGAGCGGGCGCCGTCCCGCAGGGAGCGGACGTTCCAGCTCAGGACCTTCACGGGGAAGGGGAAGGGCTACTGCCCGAGGACGCGGAAGCCGGAGAGCATGCCGCGCATCTCGCGGGCCCGCTGCACGGTCTCGTCCTCGACGCGCGTCGCGGGGACGGCGGCCGGCGCGGCCTTCTTGCCGCTGCCCTTCGGGCGACCGCCACGCGGGCGGGGGACCTCGGCCAGGCGCTGCCGGACGGCGGCCAGCATGCCCTCGCGGTCGAGCAGCTCGCCGTCCTTGAGCCACGCGTGCCGGCTGCAGGCCGAGCAGGAGACCAGGGCGAGCTCGGTGGCGGCGTCGGTGACCGAGATGGTGCTCATCGGCCGGCCGCAGCAGACCGGCTGCGCGGTGCTCGTGGCGGTGCGGGCGGCGGAGGGGGCGTCGGCGTGGCTGCGGCTGCTCATGGAGGAAGAGTGCTACCGGTAGGCCGAACGGTCCATAGTCCTTCCGGACCGGAGGGGGACTACTCCGACAAGCCGGGCAGAACGGTCAGCGGCTGCGGGCGAGGTCGGCGGCGCCGATGAGCCCGGCCTCGTTGCCGAGGGCGGCCAGACGGATCTCCGGGTGGGGACGCGACCCGGTCCCGGTGAGCCGGGCCGCGAACACCTCGCGGGCAGGCGCCAGCAGCAGCTCACCGGCGTCGGACACCCCTCCCCCGACGACGAACGCCCCGGGGTCGAGCACGGCCGCGAGGTCGGCCAGGCCCGAGCCCAGCCACGTGCCGACCTCGCGGAAGCAGTCCAGGGCCGCGGGATCGCCCTCGCGGGCCGCCGCCGTGACCTCGACCGCCTCGATGCCCTCCGGCCGGCCGTTCCCGAGCTCGAGCAGGCGGGCGCCGTAGCCGCGCTGGACGTCGGCGATCTCGCGGGCCTCGTGCAGCAGGGCGCGCCCGCTGCAGTACTGCTCCCAGCAGCCGTGCTGCCCGCAGCCGCACCGGCGTCCGCCCTCGACGACCTGCATGTGCCCGAACTCCGCGCCGATGCCGTAGCGCCCGCGGTAGAGCTTCCCGTCCAGGACGATGCCGCCGCCGATGCCGGTCCCGACGGTGACGACCACGAGGTGGTCCTCGCCCCGGCCGGCCCCGAACCGGTGCTCGCCCCACGCGGCGGCGTTCGCGTCGTTCTCGACGACGACGGGCAGACCGGTGCGGCGCTGCACGGCGTCGCGCAGCGGCTCGTCCTTCCACGCCAGGTTGGGGGCCACCAGCACGCGGCTGCGCTCGGCGTCGATGAAGCCGGCCGCGCCGATGCCGACGGCCTCGACCTCGTGCCCGTCGCTGAGCTCCCGGACGCACTCGGCGACGACGTCCTCGACGTCGGACGGCGAGGCGCTCGGCGTCGGGCGGCGGGTGCGGGCCAGCACGGTGCCCTGCTCGTCGACGAGCCCGGCCGCGACCTTGGTCCCGCCGATGTCGACGCCGATGGTCAGTCCGCCCACGTCAGCCCTCCCGGACGTCGATGTGCTCGACCCCGGAGCCGGCCGGGCGGGCAGCCGGCGTCGGCGGGGCGAGCGTGACCTTGAGCGCGGCCGCGAGGGACGCGGCGGCGTCGAGCAGGTGCTCCACCGTCTCCGGCCGCACGTGGCGGACCGCGCCGACCGCCTGGCAGAACGGGCAGCTCGTGCAGGCGGCGGAGCCGGTGGCGAGGTGCTCGTCGTCGAGCAGGTGCGCGGCGCGGCCGCGGGCCCACGCCTCGGCGGCGCTGAGCAGCTTGACGGCCTCCTCGGCCGCCGACCCGGTGCCTCCGCTCACCGTGACACCCCTGCGGCTCGCTCCGGCTGGACCCGGCACGTCCGCTCCTCCGTCGCGGAGCACCGCGCCCTGCCTCCGCTCACCATGACACCCCTGCGGCTCGCTCCGGCTGGACCCGGCACGTCCGCTCCTCCGTCGCGGAGCACCGCGCCCTGCCTCCGCTCACCGGAGCCCGGCCAGGAGGTGGTCGGGCCACAGGTCGGGGTCGGGCTCGAAGCGGACGCCGAGCCGGTCGTCGGCGAGGACCGCCCCGGCCACGGTGCAGCGCCGCAGGGCGCTCGGCAGGGCCAGCACCCGGCGGTGCCCGCCGACGGTGACGACCAGCTCGTCGCCGCTGCGGGCCAGGTGGAGGTCGTCCTTGCGGGCGAGCGGGAGGGCCAGCGACAGCACGAAGCCGTCGGTGGTGCGGTCCACCCGCACGAGGTCCTCGCCCGGAGCGGGGTCGTCGGCGGGGTCGACGTCGCCGTGCAGCTCGCGGCCCAGCGCCAGCAGCGCCTCGACGCCGACGGGCTCGACCGGGCGGTAGGGCGACACCGCGACCGGCAGGCCCCCGGCGTCGGCCGTGACCGCCTCCAGCTGCGCGGCCTGCGCACCGGCCCACCCGCGCAGCCACGGGTCGTCGCTGTCGGTCGGGAAGACCCGGTTCGCCACCAGGCCGTCGACCCGGTAGCCGTAGAGCGCCAGGCTCGTGAGCGTGCGGCGGGCCTCGGCGACCACGACCGCCTCGGGGGTCAGCACGACCCGGACCGTGGTGGTCGGTGCGGTCAGGACCTCGCGGACCTCGGCCAGCTCGGCGTGCAGCGCGGTGACGGCGTCGAACACGTCGTCCTCGGGGACGGCCGGGCCGCCGACCCGGTGCAGCAGCGGACGGACCGCGCGCAGCGCCCGCCGCTGGGCCGGGAAGACGCGGTCGACGTACCAGCGCAGGGCCTCGGGCAGGGCGAGCAGCCGCAGCGTCTCGCCGGTGGGGGCGCAGTCGACGACGACGAGGTCCCACGGGCCGGTGCTGACCTGGCGGCGCACCTCCAGCAGGGCGAGGACCTCCTCGGCGCCCGGCAGGACGGTGAGCTCCTCGGCCTGCAGCGCGTCGACGCCGGCCCGCTCCAGCACGCCCTGCAGGTAGCGCTGGACGTCGCGCCACGACCGCTCGAACGCCGCCTGGGCGTCGACCTGCAGGCCGTACAGCCCGGGGTCCACCTCGGTCGGGACACCGGTCAGCGGCACCCCGAACGCGTCGGCGAGCGAGTGGGCCGGGTCGGTCGAGACGACGAGGACCTTGCGTCCGCGGGCGGCGGCGAGGGCTGCGGTGGCAGCGGCGACGGTCGTCTTGCCGACGCCGCCCTTGCCGGTGAAGAGCAGGACGCGCACAGGGCTCCTCCGGCTGGTCGTCTGAGGGGGTGGGGGACGCTACCCGAGCGACTCCACGCGCTTCTTCAGCTCGCGCAGCGCCGTCTCGATGATCATCTTGTTGGCCTTGCGCTTCATCGGGCCGATCATCGGGATCTTCGACTCGAGGGTGAGCAGGTACTCGACCTCGGTGCCCGCGCCCGCGCCGGTCAGGCGGTACGAGCCGACCTGGGACTTCTGCAGCTTGGTCGGCTCGACCAGGTTCCAGGCGACGCCGTCGTCGGGGTAGGTGTAGTCGAGCGTGTAGTCGTCGCTGAACCCGCTGGCGTTCATCGAGAAGGTGGCCCGCCTCGGGCGGCCGTCCGGGTAGGTGTCGACGATCTCGGCGCTCTTGATCTGGCCGGTCCACTCCGGGTAGGCGTGCAGGTCGCTGATGACGGCGAGCACCTTCTCGACGGGCGCGTCGATGGTGATGCTGCTGCTGGCCTGGTCCGCCACGGTGCCTCCTGGTGTCCCGGGCACCGTACCGAGCGGCCGGACCTCAGCCGAGCAGCAGGCCGACCAGCAGCACGAGCAGCAGCACGGCGACGACGACGCCGGCCGCGAGGCCGAGGCGCTGGGCCCGGCTCAGCGCGCCGAGGTCGCCGACGACGGGGAGCACCAGCAGGGGCTCCTCGGTGGCCTTGAGCGCCGACAGGAAGCCGGCCCCGCAGGCGGCGCAGCTGTCGCGGTCGAGGCCGTTGGCCGCGCCGCAGGTGGTGCAGGGCCAGGTCGCGCCGTCGATGGGGGCGACGCCGGTGCCGCGGGGGCGACGACGGGGGGCGCCTGGGCGGGGACCTCGACGACCGGGGCCGGGGCGGGCGCGGCCGGGGCGGGAGTCGGCGCGGGCGCACGCAGGTCGGCGTAGCACTGGGTGCACCAGGGCGCGTCGGGGCGGACGGCGGCCGCGCACGCGGGGCAGCGGGTGCGCGCGCCGGGCAGGGCGGCGTCGAGGTCAGGTCCCACGTGCGGTCGATCGGCAGGTCCGGGCTCGCCCTGAACGGTTGCCGGCCTGGGGGTACGTTCCCCGGCGGCCCTCCCCACCCAGCCAGGAGTCCCCGTGCAGGAGTTCACCTCCGACGCTTCCGTCGAGATCGCACCGGACAGCTCCCTCGCGGACGCCGTCGCCGCGAACGCCCGCACCGCGCCCGACGACGTCGTGTTCACCCGTCGCGTCGACGGCCGCTGGACGGCGGTGACCGCCAAGGAGTTCGCCTCCGAGGTGTCCGCGCTCGCCGCCGGCCTGGTCGCGAGCGGCGTCCAGGCAGGCGACCGCGTCGGCCTCATGAGCAAGACCCGCTACGAGTGGACGCTCGTCGACTACGCCGTCTGGACCGTCGGCGCCGTCACCGTGCCCGTCTACGAGACGAGCTCCGCCGAGCAGGTCGCCTGGAACCTCGGCGACTCCGGGGCGGTCGCCGTCGTCGTCGAGAGCGCGGCGCACCAGGCCCAGCTCGACGAGGTCCGCGACCAGCTCCCCGACCTCCGGGCGTCCTGGCAGATCGACGCCGGCGGGCTCGAGGAGCTGGCGGCGTCGGGCCGGGAGGTGCCGGAGTCGGCGCTGGCCGAGCGCCGCGCGGGCGTCACGACCGACAGCCTCTCCACGATCATCTACACGAGCGGCACCACGGGCCGGCCCAAGGGCTGCGAGCTCACGCACGGGAACCTGCTCGCGGTCTCCCGCTCGGCCGGGGCCGTCCTGCCGCAGCTGTTCTCGCCGTCCGGCTCGACGCTGCTGTTCCTGCCGCTGGCCCACGTGTTCGCCCGCTTCGTGCAGATCGCCTGCGTCGAGACCCGCGTGAAGATGGGCCACACCAGCGACATCAAGAACCTGCTGGCCGACTTCGCCACGTTCCAGCCGACCTTCATCCTGTCGGTCCCCCGCGTGTTCGAGAAGGTCTACAACTCGGCCCGGCAGAAGGCCCACGGCGACGGCAAGGGCGCCATCTTCGACCGCGCCGAGAAGGCCGCGATCGCCTACAGCGAGGCCCTCGACGCCGGCGGCCCGAGCCTGCCGCTCCGGGTGCAGCACGCCCTGTTCGACAAGCTGGTCTACAGCCGCCTGCGCGCCGCGATGGGCGGCAAGGTCGAGTACGCCTTCTCCGGCGGCGCCCCGCTCGGCTCCCGGCTCGGCCACTTCTTCCGCGGCATCGGCGTGACCATCTGCGAGGGCTACGGCCTCACCGAGACCAGCGCCCCCAGCACGATCAACACCCCCGACGCGCTCCGGATCGGCACCGTCGGCCGCCCCGGCCCCGGCGTCACGCTGCGCATCGCCGACGACGGCGAGGTCCTGGTGCAGGGCGAGCACGTCTTCACCGGCTACTGGCACAACGACGACGCCACGGCCGAGGCGCTCGTCGACGGCTGGTTCCGCACCGGCGACATCGGCGAGCTCGACGACGACGGCTACCTGAGGATCACCGGCCGCAAGAAGGAGCTGCTGGTCACCGCCGGCGGCAAGAACGTCGCCCCTGCCGTGCTCGAGGACCGGCTGCGCGCCGCTGCCCTGGTCGACCAGTGCATGGTGGTCGGCGACCAGAAGCCGTTCATCGCCTGCCTCGTCACCCTCGACGCCGACGCGCTCGCCCAGCGCGGCAGCGGCCTGTCGCTGGAGGACGCCGCCAAGGACCCCGAGGTGCTCGCCGAGGTGCAGAAGGCCGTCGACGACGCGAACAAGGCCGTCTCCAAGGCCGAGGCGATCCGCAAGTTCGTCGTCCTGCCCGTGGAGTGGAACGAGGAGGGCGGGCAGCTGACCCCCTCGCTGAAGCTCAAGCGCCAGGTCGTCATGAAGGAGTTCGCGACCGAGGTCGAGGGCCTCTACAGCTAGACGCCCTGCCCCTCCAGATCGCCGCTGCGGCTGCCGAAGGGTCCTCGTGGAACCCGTGCTGCAGGCCGAGGGACTGGTCGTCGACTTCGGACCGGTGCACGCGGTCCAGGGGTTCGACCTGTCGGTGGGCGCGGGCCGGTCGGTCGCCCTCGTCGGGCGCAACGGCGCCGGCAAGAGCACGACGATGCGCGTCCTCGCGGGGGTCCTGCCACCGAGCAGCGGCACCGTCCGGGTCGGCGGCATCGACGCCTCCGTCGACCCCGCCGGCGTCCGGGCGGTCGTCGGCTACTGCCCCGACGTCGGTGGACTGGTCCCCCGCGCGACGCCGTGGGAGCACCTCCAGCTGGCGGCGCGCCTGCGCGGGCTGCGGCCCGGCTGGGAGGACCGCGCCCGTGAGCTGCTCGCGGCGTTCGACCTCGAGGGTGCGTCGGACCGGATCACCTCCGGGTTCTCGCACGGCATGAGCCGCCGCCTGTCGGTGCTGCTCGCCGCGTTCCACGAGCCCCGGCTGCTGCTGCTCGACGAGCCCTTCGACGGCGTCGACCCGCTCGGCGTGGACGCCACCCTCGACATCGTCCGGCGCGCCCGCGCCACCGGCGCCGCCGTCCTCGTCAGCACCCACCTGCTGCACCTCGCCGTCGAGGCCTGCGAGGAGGCGGTCGTCCTGCGGGGCGGGCGCGTCGTCGGTGCGGCCCCGGCGTCCGAGCTGGGCGGGGACGGCGGCCGGGAGCGGTACCGCGCGTTGATCGCATGACACGGACCGCATGAGCGCCACCCCGACCACGGCCCAGCTCGGGGCGCTGTTCGGGCTGCGCTGGCAGATGGTCCGCAGCCGCCCCGCGCGGCTCGCCCTGCCGGTGGCCGTCGGCGTGGTCGTGCTGCTGCTCGTGGCCGCGGCCGGTGTGGCCGACGCCGCGACCGCTCCGGCGCTCGCCACCGCGACCGACCTCGCCCCGCAGGCCTTCCTCGGCTTCGGCGTCCTCGCCGTGATCGCCCCGCTCACCGCCGGCGGGGGCAACGAGGTCGTGCCGCCCGACCAGCTGGTCGCCTTCCCGGTCCGGCCCTCGACCCAGTTCGTCGGCGGCCTGTGCCTCGCCCCGGCCAACCTCGTCTGGGTGGTCCAGCTGATCGTCCTCGTCGCCGAGACGGGCTGCCTCGCCTTCGGTGGCGCCGCCGCCCCCGCGGCCCTCACCACGACGGCGTACGTCGCCTGCCTGACCGTGCTCGGGCAGGCGCTCGCCTGGACCGTCGTCGGCCTGCGGCAGACCCGGACCGGGCGCCGGGTCGTCACCAGCATCGGGGTCGGGCTGCTGGTCACCGCGGTCGCCGTCGTCCGTCTGGGCCTCGGCGAGGACGCCCTCGACCGCACGCCCACCCGGACCGTCGTCGCCGGCGTGCGGGCCGGGGCCGCCGGCGAGCTGACCCGCTGGTCCGTGACCACAGGCGTGCTGCTCGCGCTCGTGGTGCTCGGCGTCGTGGCGGGCTCGCGGGCGTGCGCCTGGGCGCTCCGCCGTCCGGGCGACGCCACCACCGAGCCGGCGTCGCGGAGCCTCCCCCGCTCACCCCTGCGCTCGAGCGCGCTCCGGCAGCTCGTCGCCCTCGACCGCCGCAGCGTCTGGCGCGCCCCCGCGCTGCGTCGCGGAGGCCTGGTGCTCGCGCTGCTGCCCGGGATCCTCGCGGCCGGCGCGCAGGTGCCGTGGTCGTCGCTGGTGGTGCTGCCGGGGCTCGTCGCGGCCGGTGCCGGCCTGCTGTTCGGCGTGAACGCGTTCTGCCTCGACGGCTCGGGCGCCGTCTGGATCGCCTCCCTGCCGGTCGACCCGCGGCTCGTCGCCCGGTCCAAGGCGATCGTCCTGACCGAGACCGTGCTCGGCGCCGTCGTCGTCGCGGCGCTGTCGGGGTCGGTCCGCGCGCCGGGCGCCCCGAACGCCGCCGAGCTCGTGGCGATGGTCGCCAGCGGCCTGACGTGCACCGCCGTGGTCGTCTCCGGCTGCCTCGCCTCGTCGGTGCGCCGCCCGCACCGCGCCGACCTCAGGGGCCCCCGCGACGCCGTCGCCCCGCCCGGAGCCCTCGCCCTCGCCTCCGCCCGGCTGGCCGTCCCCACGGCGCTGGTCGGCGTCGTGCTGGAGTCGGCGTCGAGCACGGGCGTGGTGCTGCTCGCGCCGACCCTGGCGGTCCCCGTGCTGCTGCTGTGCGCCCTGTCGGTCCGGCGCAGCCTCGGCCGGTGGGCCGAGCCGGTGGCCCGCGCCCGGATCGTGCAGGTCGTGAGCGCCGGCTAGAAGGACTTGGACGCCGCGACGACGCCGTCCTCCAGGTAGACGTTCACCCGGTTGATCACGTGGTCGCGGACGATGCCCGTGCACGTCCCGTCCCGGCCGGCGATGCGGAGGTAGTCGTTGTTCGTCGCCGCGGCCCGCTGCTGCGCCTGGGCCAGGGTCAGGCCGACGTAGTCCCTGGTCGGCGGACCGCCCGACGGCCCCCCGATGCCCAGGCACTGCGTCTCCGGCTCGATCTGCTGGTCGAAGGCGATCCGCACCTCGTCCGGCCCGCCGACGTCGTCGGCGTACCGCGCCGGCTCACCGACGACGCCCAGCGGCGCGCACCCCAGCGGCACCCGGAGCTGCGGGCCGGTCCGGCCTCCGGCCGTGAAGCGCACGAGGTAGGTCCGGTCGACGTGCTCGCGGCCGGCGTCGGAGCACTCCTGCCCCGGCCGCACCCGCTGCGCCCTGTCTATCGCGGCCGCGGCCTGCTGGAGCAGGGGGCGGTCGGTCTGCGTCGCGCAGTCGTCCTCGAGGCAGATCTCGGCGGAGTCGGGGGCCTCCGGGGCGAGGTCGGCCTTCACCGGGGCGCCCGCGGCGTCGAGCAGAAGGACCTGGCGCGGGCCCGGCTGACCCTCGACCAGCAGCGCCCGGTCACCCAGCCGGCGCTCCAGCTGCAGCCGCACAGTCCGGTCGCCGTGCCCGACCCCGGCGCACCCGACCTCGGCCGACGGGGCCGAGGGCGAGTAGCGCCAGGTCGCCAGCACCACGGCGTCGTCGTCCTCGCGGGCCACCAGCGGCTCGAAGTGCTCCGCGCACGCGCCGTCCGGGAGCCAGGTCTGCGGCACGGACACGTCGAGCGTGCGCGGGGCGTCCGGCCGCACGCCGGGCCGCAGGACGAACGGCACCTGCTCCCGGCGCTCGAACACCAGTCCGCCCAGCACCATCGTGGCGGGCGGCCGGGCCAGCTCGACGGACGGTGCGTCTGCCCGGTCCACGCCGACCACGGCGGTCCCGCCGACCAGTCCGGCCGCCACGAGCAGGGCGGCGCCCCGGCGTCGGCGCGTCCTGGACGCCCGGTGGAGGGCGGCGTCGGCGGACAGCGGACGCGGCGGGGCCGGCGCGAGCGCGTGCAGCGCCTCGGTCAGCTCGGTGGGGGTCACGGCTCGCTCCTGTCGAGGTGGGCGGAGACGCGCAGGTGCTGCAGGGCCTTCGCGGTCTGGCTCTTGACGGTGCCGTCGCTGACGCCGAGGGCGGCCGCGGTCTCGGCGACGCTCAGCTGCTCGAAGTACCGCAGCACGACGACGGCGCGCTGGCCCGGCGGCAGCTCGGCCAGGGCGCGCTGCAGCCCGAGCCGGTCCTCGACCTCGGGCGCCACCCCCGCGTGCTCGGGCAGCGCCGACGTCGGCACCTCGCCGGACCACCGGCGTCGCCACCCCTTGCGGTAGACGTTCAGCAGCACGGCGCGCACGTACGCCTCGGCGTCCCCCGCCCGCAGGACGCGGCCCCAGTGCGGCCAGGCCCGGGCGAGCGCGGTCTGCACCAGGTCCTCGGCGCTCGCCCAGTCGCCGGTCAGCAGCCAGCCGGTCC
The DNA here is from genome assembly GCA_963761655.1 of uncultured Actinomycetota bacterium. Classification (GTDB taxonomy): domain Bacteria; phylum Actinomycetota; class Actinomycetes; order Mycobacteriales; family SCTD01; genus RYN-122. The sequence goes on along the minus strand of CAVXHI010000008.1, from coordinate 481,871 downwards.
GCAGCAGCCGGTCCTGGCGGGCGGCCACGAAGGCGCGGAAGTCCGCCTCCACCTCGCGCGTCGCCACACCCACCTCCATCCCCTGGCCCCGCCGTCGGTTGTCCCCCTAGCGTGACCGGTGTGGACCCGTCCTCCGTGCAGGCCGCCTACACGGCGGTGGCGGAGCAGTACGCCGCGGCGTTCGGTCGCGAGCAGGACCTGCACGACGTCGACGTCGCCCTCGTCCGGCGGCACCTCGGCGCCTGTCGCGGACCGGTCCTGGACCTCGGCTGCGGCCCCGGGACGTGGACCGGCCTCCTGCACGGGCTCGCGGTCGACGTCACCGGCGTCGACGTCGTCCCCGCGTTCGTCGAGCACGCCCGCCGGCACCACCCGGGACCGTCCTACGCGCTCGGGTCGATGCACGACCTGCCTCGCCGGGACTGCGCCGGGATCCTCTCCTGGTTCTCGACGATCCACCTCCCGCCGCACGAGCTGCCCCCGGCCCTGGTCGGCGTCCGGCGCCTGCTCGCGCCCGGGGGCGTCCTCGTCCTCGGCTTCTTCGGCAGCGACGACGGCGTCCAGGCCTTCGACCACGCGGTCCACGAGGCGTGGCGCTGGCCGGTCGACGTCGTGTCTGCGCTGCTGGCGGAGGCCGGGCTGGCCGAGGTCGAGCGGGTGGAGCGGCAGGTCGCCGAGCGCCCGGACCGGCGGTACGCGGCCGTCGTCGCGCGGGCGGTCTGACGCCCGGCGGCGCTACCGTCGGGCTCATGACGCCGTCCGGCCGGGGTGCGGGCCTCGCCGTCGCGGTGCTCCTGCTCGGGGGCTGCGGAGGAGCGCCGAGCCTCGCGGAGCTGGCGAGCGGCTGCGGGCAGGGGTTCCAGCCCGTCGTCCGGCGGCCGGTCCGCGACCAGGCGGCCGTCGCGCAGGCCGAGGCCGTGGCGCGCGCGTTCGTCGTCGCCCGGGGCGGGCTGACGCAGGAGAACGCGGCCGCCACCTACCGGGCGCTGCAGCCGCTCGTCGGCGGCGCCGTGGCCAGGACCCTCAGCGTCGAGGACCTGCAGGACAGGGCGGGCCGGCAGGAGGGCGGCGTCGTGCGGGTGCGCAGGGCGGAACCGATCAGCGAGCAGGGCGACGACAGGCTGTCCCTGCTGCTCCTGACCGACGAGGAGCGGCGGCACCGGCCCGGCCCGGGCGGCACCAGCCACGACGCGGGGCAGTGGGGCGTGGACCTGCAGCGGACCGGCGGGCAGTGGCGCGTGCACGGCTTCTCCCTCGAGTCCGCCGGCCCGTGCTGACCGGCTCAGCGGAGCCTCAGCTCCCCGCGGACCAGCGCCGTCAGGTCGACCTCGAGCAGCGACCCCACCCGCAGGTCGGCGTGCGACAGGTCCTGCCCCGCCGTCACCGGCCCGGGCACGGCCAGCGTCGGCAGCCCCGCCGTCCGGGCCGCCGCCACACCGTTGGCCGAGTCCTCGACCGCCACGCCACCGTCGACCCCGAGACGGCGGAGCGCCTCCTCGTACAGGTCCGGCGCGGGCTTGGGCCGGGGAGCGTCCTCGCGGGTGACCACCAGCTCGAGCGCGCCCAGCAGGCCGAGCCGCTCCAGGTGCGGCACCACCCAGGACCGCGGCGACGACGACACCACGGCGAAGCGTCCCGGCAGGGCGAGCAGCTCCTCGACCCCCTCGCGGAGCTCGAGCGCGTGGACGAGCTCCAGCTCCCGGTCCCGCCGGAGCGCCGGGTCGAAGGCGAGGCCCAGCTGCGCCGACGGGTCGCTCCCGTGCCCGCCGACGGCCGCCACCCAGGCCGGCCGGTCGAAGGCGACCCCGTGCAGCGCGAAGGCCTCCTCCCACGACTGCAGGTGGCTCGACTCGCTGTCGAGCAGCGTCCCGTCGAAGTCCAGCAGGACCGGGATCACGAGGGCCGCCCCGACAGGTACCCCCGCAGCCGGGCCGCCTGCGTCTCCCAGCGCCACTCCCGCTCCACCCACGCCCGGCCGGCCGCCCCGACCGACGCCGCCCGCTCCCGGTCCGCGAGGTAGTCCGCGACGGCGTCGGCCACCTGCCCGACGTCGGTCCCGTCGACGACCCGGCCGGTCTCCCCCTCGAGGACGGCGTCGGGCGAGCCCCCGCTCCTCCCGGCGACGACGGGGAGCCCGGTCGCGGACGCCTCGAGGAACACGATCCCGAGGCCCTCGACCTCCAGACCCCCGCGCCGGTCGCGGCACGGCATGGCGAAGACGTCCCCCGCGTCGTAGTGCGCCGGGAGCTCCTCCCACGGGACCGAGCCGGTGAGGACGACGTCGTCGCCGACCCCGTGCTGCTGGGCGAGCCGGCGCAGGCGGTCGGCGTCGGGACCTCCCCCGACGAGCAGCAGCGCCGCCCCGGGAACGCGCTGCCGCACCCGGGGCAGCGCCCGCACGAGGACGTCCTGGCCCTTGCGCGGCACCAGACGGCTCACGCAGACGACGACGGGCCGGTCCCCCAGGCGGTGCCGACGCCGGACCTCCGCGCCGCCCGCTCCCGGGCGGAACACGTCGGGATCGACCCCGCTCGCCAGCGGCCGGAGCTTCTCGTCCGGCACGGCCCGGAGCAGCCGCTGCCGCGTGTACGCGCCCAGGTGGGTGACGACGTCGACGTCGAACCCGATCCGCCCGAGCGCCTGCCGCGTGCCGGGCAGCAGCGCCCAGCCGACCTCGTGCCCGTGCGTGCTCGCCACCGAGCGCCCCAGCCCGAGGCCGCGGGCCAGCAGCCCGAGCGGAGCCGCCGCCCCGAACCAGGTCCGGTCGCAGCCCTCGGCCCGCGCCACCTCGCGGGCCAGCCGCAGCGCCCCCGACGTCGGGAGCAGGACCGACGTCCGGGCGCGGACGACGGGGAACGGCTGGGCGGCGTCGAAGGCGCCGGCCCCCTTCCAGCTGCTGGCGAGCACGACCACCTCGCCGGGCGGCTGGCGGACGGCGAGGGCGTGGACGAAGGCCTGGATGCCGCCGGGGCGGGGCGGGAAGTCGTTCGTGACGCAGAGCGTCTTCATGAGCCGCGGCGTCCTCACCGGCGCCCGGCCGCCCGCAGGCGCTCCCACTCGCGGGCCAGCTGCAGCCGCTCGGGCCCGGTCGGGTGGGTGGCGAACAGGCCGTAGACCAGGGCGGGCGGGTCGAGGTCGGACAGGTTCACCGTCGACAGCCTCACCTCGGAACGCTCGAAGGTGCGCGGGTCCTGCGTGAGGTCGAGGGCGTGGACGTCGGCCCGGGCCTCGACGTGCCGGGTCGCGAGGTTCACCGCCGGCAGGGTCACGAGCGTGGCCGCCCCGATCAGGAAGGCCGTGAGGGCGACCGTCCGCCCGTCGCCCGGGCCGTCCACCCCGGCGCGGCGCAGCAGCCGCGGCCACGACAGCAGCAGCCCGAGCAGGCAGACACCCCCTGCCGCGCCGAGCGCCCCGAGCAGCGTCCCCACCCCGACGTCGTTGCGGTCGGCGTGCCCCAGCTCGTGCGCGACGACGAGCTCGACCTCCTCCGGCGTCGAGCTCTTGAGCAGGGTGTCGTAGAGGACGATCCTGCGCGACGGGCCGAACCCGCTGACGTAGGCGTTGAGCGCGGTCGTGCGCCGGGAGGCGTCGGCGACCAGGACGTCCTGCACGGGGACGCCGTCGCGGTCGGCCAGGGCCAGCAGGTCGGTGCGCAGCTGACCCGCGGGCAGGGGCGTGAAGCGGTTGAACAGCGGCTCGACCACCACCGGGTAGGCGAACGACCCGGCGACGACCAGGGCGGCGACCGCCCCGGCCGCCCATGCCCACCAGGTCCGCGGCAGCCGCCGGGCCAGCCCCACGACCAGCGCGAGAGCCAGCGCGGTCAGCGCGGCACCGACGAGCGTGCCCTTGACGACGTCGACGGTCCAGGTCCCCCACGTCTGCGCGGACAGGCCGTACCGCCGGAGCACGGTCTCGCTCCGCACGTCGAGGGGGAGCGTCGCCAGCCGCCCGACGACGGCGACCGCCAGGGTGCCCAGCACCACCTGGGCGAGCCAGCCGCCACCGAACGGCCGGGCGACGGCGGCGACCAGGCGTGCCCCGGCCCGGGTCAGCCCGAGCAGGCCGGCGACGACGAGCCCCAGGACGAGCGACGCGTACGACCAGGGGCGCAACGCGGTGTGGAAGGCGTCCTCACGGGCGAGCTGCGCGGGCGTGAAGTCGCGCAGGACGTCGACACCGCCGCGGGCGCCCGGGAGCGGGTCCCCGGGCAGGAGCACCAGTGCCAGGACCACGGTGGCAGCCAGCAGCACGGCGGCCGTGAGGGCCGGAGCGGACCGCCTCACGCCAGCCGGTCCCGCAGCCAGGCCTGCCAGGCCCGGGTGAAGGCCGGGGCGTCGGTGCCGAGGACGTCGCCGAAGGCCGCGTCGACGCCGTCGCGCCCTGCCGCTCGGTAGAAGCGGAGCGTGCGCTGCTGCCCGTACCGCTCCACGAGCAGCGACACCGCGGTGAAGGCCTGCTCGTAGGCCTCCTCGAGGTCGTCGGCCGCGCCGTCGAAGGCACGGTCCTGCGGCAGCCGGCCCGGCACCTCGCCGGCCCGGACCGACTCCTGCAGCGCACGCACCGACGTCGGCAGCGGGACGCCGGTGCCCCCGTAGCCGACGACGTCGGCCAGGCCCTCGACCAGCCAGGCGGGCGCCTGCGGGCCGGTCCCGGCGCGGGTGGCGACGTGGACGACCTCGTGGGTGAGGACGACCCGGCGGCCGGTCCGCCCGAGCTGGCTGTACACCGGCCGGTTCACCACGACCCGGTCGCCGACGGGGGTCCCGTCGTCGGGGTCGACCTCGGCGGTGGCGACCGCGGCCAGCTGACCGAGGTCGCCGTCGCCGGGCACCAGGCCGCGCAGCTCCTGCACGGCGTCGGGCACCAGCAGCACGACGCGCTGCGTCCACCCGGTCCCCCACACGCTCGTGACCCGCGGGACGGCGGCCTCGGCCTGGTCGGCCAGGCCGAGCAGCAGCGAGGCACGGCCGGGGTGCCCGAGCACCAGGACGTGCTCCCGGGCGACGGCGGACACCGGGCCGGAGTCCCAGAGGCCGCGGACCGTCCCGGGGGCGTCGTCGTCGGCCGCCACCTGCCAGTCGTCGCCGGCCGGGACGAACGTCAGGACCTGGCGCTCGGCCGTGGGGCGGACGTCGTAGCCGTCGAGGCGGTAGCGCAGAACCACCGACGGCGCCCACCAGCCGCTCCCGTGGCGGGCGTCCAGGGCCGGGCTCGGCCGCAGCGCGGTGGCCGGGTCGAGCTCGTAGCCGACGTCGCGGAGCGGCACCTCGGAGAGCGCGTCGAACAGGGCGGCCTGCCGGATGCGGAAGCCCGGGGTGACGGTGCGCAGGAAGCCGGTCCGGTCCCGGCCCTCGAGGGCGGCGGCGCGGCGGGCCAGCAGCGCCTCGACCCCGGCGGTCCGGGCGTCCTCGGGGGCGACGGTCGTGTCGACGGCGGGCGCGGGGCGGGCCCGGGGGGCGGCGGGCGCCGGGGCCGGCCCGACCGGGGCGGTGCAGCCGGTCAGCACGGCAGTCCCGAGGGCCAGTCCCGCCATGGCCGCGCGCCGGGTCAGGACCTGCGACGCGGTCCTCCAGGGCACCGGCTCACCCTACGGGCGGGACCGGGCCCCGACCTGCCGGCCCGCGCCCAGTCGTGGGGGCGAACGGCCGCGCGATCGGCCTCGCCGGACTGAGCGGTCGTCGCGCTCAGTCGTCGTCGCGCTCAGTCGTCGTCGCGCTCCTGCGGCGGGGCGGTCGTGAGCAGGACGTCCGACCAGGACGGCACGGCGGCGCGGCCCCGCCGCTTCGCGGGCGCGGGGCGGGCGGGCGCGTCGTCAGGGGTGTCCGCGGGGTCGTCGGCGGGGGGCGGGACGACCCGCAGGGACGGTGGGCCGGCCGGGGCCTCCACGGCGGCGTGGGCCGCCTCGGCCGCGGCCTGCTCGGCGGCGCGCTCCTGCTCGGCCCGTGCACGCTCCGCCTGCTCGGCCGCCTCGCGCTCCGCAGCCGCTTCGTGGGCGGCCTGCTCCTGAGCCGTCTGCTCCTTGGCCGCCTGCTCCTGAGCCGCCTGCTCTGCAGCCTCACGAGCAGCGGTCTCGCGAGCAGCGGTCTCGCGCGCAGCGGTCTCGCGCGCGGCTTCCTGCTCCGCCGCCAGCTTCCTGCTCCGCCGCCTGCTTCTCCGCCGCCTGCTTCTCCGCTGCCTGCTTCTCTGCGGCGGCGCGGACCGCCGCGGCCTGCCGCTCCGCTGCCGCGTCCCGCTCCGCGGCCTGGCGCTCTGCCGCCTTGCGGGCCGCCTCCTGGGCCGCGGCCGCGCGCGACGCCTCCTGCGCGGCCGCTTCCTGCGCGGCGGCCTGCTCCGCCTGGCGCGTCTGCTCGGCCTGGCGCTCCTGCTCGGCCGCCTCGCGCTCGGCCGCCGCGGCGTGCAGGGCGTCCTGGCGCTCGACCGCCTCGGCAGTCAGCGCGGCCTCCGGCGAGGGCGCACGACGGGTCGGGGTCCCGGCCGCGTCCGGTCCGACCAGGGCAGCCGCACCCCGGCGGACGACCCCGGCGACGACCCGCTGCGGAGCGGCCGGCGCGGCGGACGGCTTCGAGGCAGCCGCAGGCTTCGGCGTGCCCTTGCGGGCGGGCGCGGCCGCGGCCCCGTCGGCTGTGCGAGGGGTCGTGGACGGCGGGACCGTCCGGGCAGCGGGCGCGGCCGGTCGGGCGGCCGGGCCGCGCGTGCCGGCGCGGGTGGAGGCGCTGCGGGCGGTCGCTGGACGAGGTGCGGCCTTGCGGGCCGGGCGGGCGGACGGGCTCGACGGTCCGGCCGCGGCGGCGGTCGACCCGGTGGCAGCAGGACGAGCGGCCCGGGTGGGCGGCGCGGCGTCGTGGTCGACCGGGACCCGCTTGCCGGTCGGGTCGACGTGGGCCAGGGCGGCGCTGCCCGGGTCGGCCGAGGTGACCGTGCGGGTGGCGACGTCGTAGAACCAGGCGGCCTTGCGCGTGCGACCGCGCGAGAACCAGGAGACCTCGACGGTCCACCGGCCGGCGTCGCCCTTGGCCGCGGACCAGGTCACGCTGTCGGCGCGCATGGAGGGCAGCTCCGACAGTCGCAGGTCGACGGCCTCGCCCAGGCTCAGCGCCGACGGACCGCGGCGACCCCGGACCAGGACGGCCCGGCGGGCGGCCTCGACCACCTGCGCGCGCTCGGACAGGACGGGGCCGGCGAAGCGCTCGACCCGGGCGAGGGGGACGCCGGCGCTGCGGGCGATCTCCTCCACGGACTCACCGGCGCGGAGCCGGGCCTGGATCTCGCGGACGCTGAGGGCCTGCTCGCGCGCCTCCTGCTCACCCGGCCCGCCGAGGTCCCCGCGGACGGCGGACGCGAGCCGGTCGTCGAGCGCGACCCGGAACCCGCCACGGGAGGCGTCGGGCGTGGTCGCCAGCACGACGTGACGGCCGTCCTCGCTGAGAGCGACGACGTGCAGGTCGCGCACCGGTCCTCCGTCCTGCCTGCGGGCCTGCTGCCCGTGGCCCGGGGAGTCTCGCGGCAATCGGAGCGGATCACAAGCCCCGGACCTGCAGGAACACCTCTCGAGACGGTCACGACGCGGCGGCGTCGGGCAGGTCCTGCGACGGCGGCGGACCGAACGGGACGAGCTGCAGCCGGGGGACGAGGCCGCTGTCGGCCAGGACGTCGAGGGCGCGGCGCTCCCCCTCGTCGACCTCCGGGCGGGCGCCGGGCAGGCCCAGCAGGACGGTCACGACGCAGTCGCCGCAAGCGAGGTCGCGGACGGCACAGCCGTCGCAGTCGATGAGCACAGGTTCCTCCGGGGAAGTCAGAGCCGAGCCACCGGCCCGTGCCGGCTCTGCGGACCGTAGGGAGGGGGTCCGACAAGTCCGGTCAGCCGCGGTCGAGCAGCCTCAGCAGGGCGCGCGACGGCACCGGCCGGCCGCCCCCGCGGCGTGTGCCGTCAGCGACCTCGCCGTCGCTCGACACGACCAGCACCGGGCGTCCCGCGGGCTCCAGGCCGACCAGCCGGACGAGGACGTCGTCGGCCGTCTCGCCCTCGCGGCTGAAGAGCAGCCGCACGCCTCGGGGCGCCGCCACCGCGGCGGGCGTCACCCGCTCCGCGCCGTCGAAGACCACCGTGACCTCGGCGCCGGTGCGTGCGGCGAGGGCGCCCAGGCCGCTGAGGAGACGACGTCGTTGCGCCTCGAGAGGGACCTCGCCGTAGCCGGTCTTGGTGACGTTGTAGCCGTCCACGAGCACGTGGGTCATCGGGACGGCCAGCAGCGCGTCGAGCAGGGCGGGGTCGTCCGGGTCGCGGCCCTGCGCCTGCGCGGTCGCAGCGGTCGGCGCCAGGGCGTAGTCGGCGACGACGGCGTCGGCGGGCCGGCCCTCGAGCGGCGGCAGGGCCAGCTCCCGCCGCAGTCCGGAGGCGGCGCCCAGCAGCGTGTCCAGCAGGACCCGCAGGCGCAGGTCGTCCGTCGCCCGCTTGGACGGCGCGCGACCCGGCGACGGCGCGGTCGCCGGTGCGGCAGCGAGGACCGCCTCTGCCCGGGCCTGCGCCTCGGCGACCTGGCGCCGGGCCTCCTCCAGCCCGGGGACCACGGCGTCCCGCTCGGCCACGGCCGCCCGGGCCAACGCCTCCGCCCGGGCGGTGCGCTCCCCGCGGGACCGCAGCTCCCGGCGTACCGCGGCCGTCTCCTCCCGGGCCGCGGCCAGCTCCGCCCGCAGCCGGTCGGCCTCGGCCCGGGCACCCGCCCGGACCGCCTCGAGCTGCTCGGTCAGCCGCGCGACGGCGTCGAGCCCGGCCGCCTCCTGCGCTCCGGCCTCCTGCGCCGCGAGGTCGGCCGCCACCTGCTCCACGAGGGGGCGCCACCCCTCCGTGCGCCGCAGCCAGGCCTGCGCGGCGCGCTCGGCGGGAGCGGCGTCCGGGGCGACGTCGGGCAGGGCCGCGGCGACGGCCTGGCGGAAGACCGGGTCCCCGGCCAGCGCGGCGGCGAGCGGTCCGGCGGCGAGGCGGGCGCGCTTGGTCGGGGTGAAGCGGACGAACGCGCGGACCGGTGCCGGGACGACGTCCGCCGTCAGGTCGCCCAGCCGAGCGGCAGCCAGCGCGACGACGCGGTCGCGGACCGGCCCCGCGGGGGCAGGGACGACGTCGCCGGGCTCCACGGGCCGGACGCTAGCGGGGGACGTCAGCCGGTGGTGACGGTGGGCGAGGCTGCCGACCTGCCCGTGCAGGCGTCCGCGGCGGCCGTGTAGGCGGTGCCCATCGCGGTGAGCACGTCCGGGCGCAGCATGCGGGTGTCGGACTGGATGCGGACCAGGCCGGCCCGCAGCACGAGCGCGCTCAGGGCCGGCTGCACCTCGGCCGGGGCGCCCTCGCTGAAGGCGCCGAGCCGGTCCTGGGCCTCGCGGAGGGAGGCGCGGGCGGCGTCGTCGGGGGCCGTCACGCCGCGCAGCTCGAAGGCGGCGCGGCCGAGCGCGACGAGGTCCTCGGACACGACGGCGCACGGACCGGCGGCGAGCGCGGCCGCGGGCGGCGGGCGGAAGCGGGCGGGAGCGTCGTCGGGCGAGGAGGTGCAACCGGTGAGGCCGCCGCCGAGCAGCAGGACGACGAGCAGCGGGCGGGGCAGACGCACGGGGGACCTCTCGGCAGGGGCGGACGTGCCGCCGGGGCGGCCCCTCGAGAGGGACCGCCCCGGCGGGTGGAGCAGGTGGGACCTAGCGGACCGTGATCGTCGTCGCGACGCCGCGGTTGAACTGCGCTGCACTGCCGCGCTTCGGGAAGACGCGGTAGTTGAGCGTGAGCTTGCTGCCCTTGCGTGCCGGGAAGACCTTGGTGACGCTGGTCGTACCGGTGCTGTCGAGGGTCATCGAGCCGAGGCCGGTCGAGCTGCCGTCAGCGTTGATGCGGTACAGCTGCACGAAGCCACCGGGAGCGGCCGGGGTGATCCGGCTGACGCTGGTCGTGACCTGGCCCTTGTCGCTGGTGAAGTTCTGCTGGAACGTCACCGGCGTCTGGCCGACGCGGGGGTCGGAGCCGGAGTGCGGGTCGGCGATGTACGGGAACTCGCTCAGGAACGGACGGTCGTTGGCGTTGACGCCGTCGAGCGTGCCGATGACGTCGAGGACGCCCTGGTCCTGGCCGAGCAGCGCACCCTCAGCGGCGAGCAGGGTCTCGTCGGTGATGTCGTCGGTGAGGCGACGGCCGTTCGGGTAGCCGGCGAGGTCGCCGCCCAGCGCGCCGAGGCGGCTGAACTTCGGGTCGTTCGCGGCGGTCGGCGGGACCTGCACGTTGAGGCGCAGGTACTCGGCCGGCGACGGGTTCGGGCTGACCGCGTTGAGGTCCAGCGAGTTGAGGTCGGCGTTGACGCCGCCGCCCTTGGCGATGCCGCCGAACGTCGTGCCGGCGAACGCCTTCGTCGAGATGCCCGTCAGGAAGATCGCCGAGAGGTCGTTGCGCTTGGCAGCGGCCGGGTTCGGGAGCTTGTTCGGGTTCGGGACCTTGTAGACGCCCTCGATGAGGCCGGGGACCTCGGGGTCCTGGACCTCGCCGAGGAGCGCGCCGTCCTGCTCGGGACGCGAGCGGTTGAAGTAGTCCTTGAGCTGGGCGGGCACGACGGCCTCGTTGACCAGCGGGTTGCCGAGGCGCGAGACCTGGACGAACTGGCCGGAGTCGTTGGTGGCCTTCTGCGAGTCGCCCGCGTTCGAGGGGGCGTCAGGCGCGGCACCGGTGTCGGTGAAGACGCGGGTCTTCTTGCGGCTGGTGGTCGACCAGACGCCGACGACCGGGTTCTTCGTCGGGTCGCCGTTGGCGACGACGGCCGCCTTCGGGACCTTGTAGGCGATCGTGTTGACGTTGAAGCCGGAGAGGGTGTCGTAGCCCTTCTCGGACAGGTCGCCGCCGTAGAGGAGGTCGAAGATGCGCAGGTCGAGGAAGAACGGGTCGTCGGCCTGGCCGACGTAGCTGCTCGCGATGCCGGTCGGCACGTTGATGTTCTTCACGGCCTGCTTGCGCAGCGTGACGTAGTCCGGGATGGTCGCGCCGCCGACGTTGGACGGCGCCACGGGCGCGTCCTTGAGGATGACGGTGCCGGTCGCGCTGCCCGGGGTGATGACCGTGAGGTCGTAGGTCTGCCGGAAGAGCAGGTTCGGGTCGTCCAGCGACGTCACCGGGCCGTTGGCGTAGAGGAACGTGCCGTCGACGCCGCCGTTCTTGACCGTGCCGCGCGTGTCGACGTCCTTGAACGTCCAGCGGTAGGTGAGGTCGGCCTTGGCGTCACCGTTGTTGTCGACGTTGATGTCGTAGGCGGCCTGCGGGTCCCACGGGTAGAAGTTCGGGCCGCCGGCGGGCTCCTCGAGGGGCCACCAGTTGGCGATCATGGTGACGCTGTTGGGGTCGTCCGGGCTGACGAAGGCGTAGGTGTCGGTGTTGTCGACCGCCGGGTCGCCCTGGATGTAGGGGGCCTCGCGGTGGCTGGACGCCGAGCTGGTGCCCGGCGCGAGCAGCGCCGCGCCGCTCACGGTGGTAGCGGCGGCGAGGAGAGCGGCGAGGCCGCGCTTCGCCGTCACGGAGGGACGTGCCATGGGACTCCTTCGAGGGGCAGACGAGGGACGGGCGTCCCCCGGACGAGCTCTTTCGTGCCGGGTGCGCGTGCAACGTGTCACAGCCGTCGCGGGACCGCGTGACGGGACACGTGCTCCTCGTTCGGTCACGGCTCGGCAACGGATGGCTCAGAGGGCAGACCCGTCCGGCGCGGTGCGCCACCCGAACGTCCCGTGAGAACGTCGACGCGACCGCGACGACGCGACGGACGGAGACGACGTGCAGCGCTGGGCCCGCGGACTGGTGACGGGCGGCACCGTCGTCGGGCTGGCCGCCGTCCTGCTCGCCGTCGGCACCGCCGTGGGCAGCCCCCGCGACGCCGCCCCGGAGCCGTCGCCCGCCTGCCGTCGCCGCCGCCCCGGTCGACGCCGTCGCCGGGCTGCAGGCGGCTGCCGAGGCACGGCCGCGCGACCCCCGCGGGTGGTCGGCGCTGGGCCTCGCGCACGTGCAGCGGGCCCGGTTGACCGCTGACCCGACCGAGTACGGCCGCGCCGAGCAGGCCTTCGCCCGGTCGCTGCAGGTGCAGCCGCAGCGCAACGACACCGCGCTGACCGGGCAGGCGGTCCTGGCCGCCACCCGGCACCGCTTCGCCGACGCGCTCCGGCTCGCCCGGGCCTCGCTGGCCGTCAACCGCTACAGCGCGACGACGTACGGCGTGGAGGTCGACGCGCTCACCGAGCTCGGCCGCTACGACGAGGCGTCGGTCGCGGTCCAGCGCATGCTCGACCTGGAGACCGGCGTCGCCTCGCTGTCCCGGGCGAGCTACCAGAACGAGCTCCGCGGCGACGTCGGGCGGGCCCGGGCGCTGCTGCAGCAGGCCTCGGACGCCGCCAGCGCCCCCGACGACAAGGCCTTCGCGCAGCACTACCTCGGCGAGCTGGCCTGGAACAGCGGCGACCTCACCGAGGCTCGCGCCCGGTACGACGCCGCCCTCGCCGACGACCCCGAGTACCTCCCCGCGCTCGCGGGCCGCGCCAAGGTCCTCGCCGCGACGGGGCAGACGACGGCCGCGCTGGCCGACTACCAGGACGCCGTCGGGCGGCAGCCGCAGCCGCAGTTCCTGCTCGAGCTCGGCACCCTGCTCGAGGCCAGCGGGCAGGGGGCCGCCGCGAAGGCGCAGTACGACGTCCTGCGCGCCACGCAGCAGCTGTTCGCCGCCCAGGGCGCCGACGTCGACCTCGAGCTCGCCCTGTTCGAGGCCGACCACGGGAGTCCCGCCACGGCGCTCCGGTACGCGAAGGCCGCCTACGCCGACCGCCCCGACGCCGTCCTCGTCGAGGACGCCTACGCGTGGGCGCTGCACAAGGCGGGCCGCTCCGCGGAGGCCCTGCCGGTGGCGCGCCGCGCGGTCCGGCTCGGGACCCGGCTGCCCGGTCTGCAGTACCACCTGGGCGTCATCGCGGCCGCGGCCGGAGACCGGACGCTCGCCCGCACGGCGCTCACCCGTGCCCTGACGCTCAACCCCCGGTTCGACCCGCTGCAGGCGCCCGAGGCGCGGAGACTGCTCGGCACGCTGTCGTGAGACGGCTCGCCCTGCTGGCCGCGCTCGTCGTGGCCGGCCTGACCGTGCTGTCCGGCCCGGCGTCGGCGCACCCGCTCGGCAACTTCACGGTCAACACCGCGGACCGCCTGGTCTTGGGCGCGGACGGCCTGACCGTGACGCACCTGGTCGACCTCGCGGAGATCCCGTCCGTGCAGCTGCGCGGCCGCTGGGACGCCGACCGGTCCGGCCGGCTGTCGGACGGCGAGCTCGCCGCGTACGCCGCCGACGCGTGCGCCGCCGACGCCGTCCTGCTCCGGCTGACGGACGGCGGCCAGGCCGTGCCCCTGTCCGTGACGGCCGCCGCGGCGGAGACCCGTCCGGGGCAGGGCGGCACGCCGACCACCCGGCTGACCTGCACGCTGACCGCTCGCCCCGCCGCAGGCGCGGCGCTGGCCTTCTCGGACGACTCCTCGGCCGGGCGCACCGGGTGGCGGGAGGTCACCGCCGCCTCCGACTGCGGAGCGCTCCCCGCCTCCGACGTCCCGGTCGCGAGCCCCAGCGCCCTGCTGACGTCGTACCCCGAGGACCTGCTGAAGGCGCCCGTGGACGTGACGACGGCGTCCCTCGTCCTGCCGCGCGGGGCGTGCACCGCCGGGGCGTCCGACGAGACCGCCCAGGCGGAGCGGACCGCCCTGCCGCGCGGCCTCGGCGGGCTCGCGTCCCGCGTCACCGACTTCCTCGGTCGGCCCGAGCTGACGCTGTCCTTCGCCCTGCTGTCCGCCCTCGCCGCGCTGGCGTTCGGCGCCGTCCACGCCCTGGCGCCCGGGCACGGCAAGACGGTGCTGGCGGCGTACCTCGTCGGGCAGCGCGGCACGAAGCGGCAGGCCCTGCAGCTCGGCGCCGTCGTCACGTTCACCCACACCGCGTCCGTGCTCCTGCTCGGCGCCCTGCTCGGGACGGCGCAGTTGGCCTCCCCCGAGCGGGTCGTGCCGCTGACCGAGGTCGTGTCGGGCGTGCTGCTGGCCGCCGTCGGGGCGTACCTGCTGACCCTCGCCGTCCGCCGACGTCGGACCGGGGACCACGACCACGGCCACGACCACCCGCACGAGCACGACCACCCGCACGAGCACCCGCACGAGCCCGCCCTGACCCCCCTCGACCCCGGCCTCGCCCCCCTCGACTCCGCCCCCCTCGACCCGCGGCGATCTTCCGCACCTGGTGCCCGACACGCCGTGGCGGGCGACAAGACGGCGACGCTCGTGGAGGTGGAGGCCCTGGAGGAGGAGCATCCCCACGAGCACCCGCACCGCGAGCACCTCGGGACCCACTCCCACGGCGGGCGCGCCCACAGCCACGAGCTCCCCACGGGCCCCCTCGGCTGGCGGACCCTCGCCTCGATGGGCGTCGCCGGCGGCCTGGTCCCCAGCCCGAGCGCCCTGGTCGTCCTGCTCGGCGCCAGCTACCTCGGCCGGGCCTGGTTCGGGGTCGTCCTCGTGCTGCTCTACGGCGTCGGCATGGCCGGGACGCTGACCGCGGCCGGGCTGCTCATGCTGCGGGCGCAGGCCGTGCTCGACCGCCGAGGCTGGGCGCTCGGCCGGGGCAGCCGCCTCGGCAGGCTGCTCCCCCTGCTGACCGCCGGCGTCGTCGTGGCCGTCGGGGTCGTGCTCGTCCTGCGGGGGCTCCGCACCTCCGCCAGCCTCGGCTGACCGTTCCTGTCGGAGGGCGCTCCTAGCGTCCGCCGCGTGCCCCGCTCCTCCGCCCCGCCGCTCCCCCGCAGCGCGTCCCGGTCCGCCCCGGTCGCCGTCCAGTCCACCCTCGACGACCTCGGCACGCAGCTGCGCGACGTCACCTTCGTCGTCGTCGACCTCGAGACGACGGGCGCGACGCCGAACAGCTGCGCCATCACCGAGATCGGCGCGGTCAAGGTCCGGGGCGGGGAGGTGCTCGGGGAGTTCCAGACGCTGGTGCACCCGCAGACGGCGATCCCGCCCTTCATCGCGGTGCTCACCGGCATCACGGACGGCATGGTGGCCGACGCGCCGCGGCTCGACCAGGCGCTCCCGGCGTTCCTCGAGTTCAGCCGCGGAGCGGTCCTCGTGGCCCACAACGCCCCCTTCGACCTCGGCTTCCTCAAGGCCGGCTGCGCCCGGCTCGGCCTGGCCTGGCCCGCCCCGCAGAGCCTCGACACCGCCCGGCTGGCCCGCCGCGTGCTCACCCGCGACGAGGCGCCGAACTGCAAGCTCTCCACCCTGGCCCGGCTGTTCCGGGCGGAGGTGACCCCCTGCCACCGGGCGCTCGCCGACGCGCAGGCCACGGTCGACGTCCTGCACGGGCTGCTCTCCCGCCTGGGCGGCCTCGGGGTGCACAGCCTCGAGGAGCTGCAGTCCTTCTCGGCACAGGTGAGCGCCGCCCAGCGCCGCAAGCGCCACCTCGCCGACGCCCTGCCGAGCGCCCCGGGCGTCTACCTGTTCCGCGACGGGCGGGGCCGCGTGCTCTACGTCGGCAAGAGCAAGGACCTCCGCACCCGGGTCCGGACCTACTTCACGGCCTCCGAGATGCGCACCCGGATGGCCGAGATGGTGGGGCTGGCCGAACGGGTCGACCCCGTGGTCTGCGCGACCGACCTCGAGGCCGAGGTGCGCGAGCTGCGGCTGATCGCCGAGCACCGGCCCCGGTACAACCGGCGGTCGAAGTTCCCCGAGAAGGCCGTCTGGGTCAAGCTCACCGTCGAGGCGTTCCCGCGGCTGTCCACCGTGCGCAAGGTCGCCGACGACGGCGCCACCTACCTCGGTCCGTTCGGCAGCAGCCGGACCGCCGAGCTCGCCGTGGCCGCCGCCCACGAGGCGCTGCCGCTGCGCCAGTGCACCAAGCGGGTGAGCGTCCGGACCCCGACCAGCTCCTGCGTCCTGTTCGAGCTCGGCCGGTGCGGCGCGCCCTGCCTCGGCCTGCAGTCCGTCGAGGACTACGCCACCCACGCGGGCGCCTTCGCGCAGGCGGTCGCCGCCGACCCCGACGTCGTCGTCCGCGCCCTCACCGAGCGCATCGACGTGCTGGCCGCTGCCGAGCGGTTCGAGGAGGCGGCCGCTCAGCGCGACCGGCTGGTGGCCTTCGTCCGGGCGGTCGCGAAGCTGCAGCGGATCAGCGCCCTGACCTCCTGCGCCCAGCTGGTCGCCGCCCGCCCGACGGCGGACCTCGGGTGGGAGCTTGCCGTCGTGCGCCGGGGGCGGCTGGTCGGGGCCGGGGTGCTGGCCCGCGGCGCCCCACCCGGCCCCTTCGTCGACGCCCTCGTGGCGACGGCCGAGACGGTGCTGCCCGGTCCGGGGCCGCTGCCGGCCGCCACCGCGGAGGAGGTCGAGTGCGTGCTGCGCTGGCTCGAGCAGCCCGGGACGCGGCTGGTCCGGCTCGAGGGCACCTGGGCGAGCCCGGTCGCCGGAGCGGGCCGGCACCGCGGCTGGACCCGCGTGGCCGAGCAGGCCCGTGCGGCCGCGCGGCCGTTCGACGACACCCGGGGGCTCCGCCCGGTGGCCCGCCCGGCCCGGGTCGGTGTGTGAGCGTGCCTGTGTGAGTCTGCGGCGGTGAGCCTCCACCTGGCGGTCGTCGTCCACCGCAGCCCCGCTGAGGTCTACGCCGTCGCGGCCGCCCCCGAGAACCTGCCGCGCTGGGCCGCCGGGCTCAGCACCGGCGACGTCCGGCGGGAGGGCGACGCCTGGGTCACCGACTCGCCGATGGGCCGCGTGTCGGTGGTCTTCACCCCGCAGAACGACCTCGGGGTGCTCGACCACGTCGTGACGCTCCCCGACGGCAGCGCCACGCTGAACCCGCTCCGGGTGCTCCCCCACCCCGAGGGCGCCGAGGTGGTCTTCACGCTCCGGGCCGACCCCGACAGCGAGGACGCCGCCGTGGTGCGCGCCGACCTGCAGCGCCTCAAGGCGCTACTGGAGGGCTGACAGCGCCTCGCGGGCGACCTCGAGGGCCCGGCTGCGGGGGTCGAGGTGGGCGAAGTGCCCGCCCGGCACCCGGACCAGCCGGCTGCGGTCGCCCGCGCCGGTCGCCGCCGCCACGTACTGCTCGCTCTGGCTGATCGGTACGAGGTCGTCGGCGTCGCCGTGCACGAGGACGCTCTCCACCCCGTTCGGCAGCAGGGCGACCGGGTCGGCCGCGCGGTACCGGTCCGGCACCTGCACCGGGTCCCCGCCGAGCAGCGCGTCGACGGCTCCCGCGCCGAGCCCGAGCCGGGAGCCCTCCGCGAGCGAGGCGACCGGCGCCTGCGCGACGACCAGCCGCGGCGCCGGCACGCCGGGGACGAGCACCCCCGGGCCACCGGCCGGGACCCGACCCCGCGACGCCAGCCACAGCGCCAGGTGCCCCCCGGCCGAGTGCCCGACGACGGCCACCGGTCCGACCCGGTCCTTCAGCGACCCCTTCGCGAGGTGGTCGTAGGCGAGGGCGGCGTCGCGCAGGGTCGCGGGCCAGGGCGTGCTCGACGGCGCGTAGTCGACGTTCCACACGAGGAAGCCGCGGCCGGCGAGGTCGGCCGCCACCGCGTCCTCCAGCGACGGCCCGTACTGGGCCCGCCAGTAGCCGCCGTGGACCAGCACGACCGTCGGCAGGACGCCGGTGGCGGGACCCGGCGGCACCCACCACTCGCCGCTCTGCCGTGGGCCGGTCCCGTAGCGCTCGGCGACCCGCCGCGTCCCGTCGGCCACCCGCGGTCGCGGTGCGGGGCTGCCCAGGTACTTCACGGCGCCGAACAGGCCGACGACGGACGCGCCCGCGGCCCCCAGGACTCCGAGAGCACGACGTCGGGACAGGGGGGCGGCGGTCACCGGACCAGACTGCCGCACCCTGGGTAGGGTCCGGACATGATCACCGCGATCGTCATGGTCAACGCCGCCGTCGACCGCATCCCGGAGGTGGCCCAGGCCCTGGCCGACCTCGACGGCGTGAGCGAGGTCTACAGCGTGGCGGGCGACTGCGACCTGATCGCCATGGTCCGGGTGCGGCAGCACGAGGACCTGCACGACGTCATCGCCGGCCGGCTGAACAAGGTCGAGGGCGTCCAGGCGACGACCACCCACATTGCCTTCCAGGCCTACAGCCGCCACGACCTCGACGCGACGTTCTCGCTCGGCACCTGAGGGGCAGTGGTCAGCCATGGCCACTGCGCAGTTCAGCAAGGAGTCCGGGGCGACCGGCGAGTTCGTCCGTCAGCCCAACCGCTTCACGGACCGGATCACGGCGGACGGGAGCTCCGGCTACCCCGTCGAGGCCGGCCGGTACGTGCTCTACGTGAGCCTCGCCTGCCCCTGGGCCCACCGGTCGGTGATCGTGCGGGAGCTGCTCGGCCTGCAGGACGCCCTCGCGCTGCGCGTGGTCGACCCGCTGCGCGACGAGAAGGGCTGGCGCTTCACCCTCGACGACGGCGGCACCGACCCCGTCACGGGCGCGTCCTACGTGATGGAGCTCTACCGGCGCTCCGACCCGGACTTCGAGGGCCGGGCCACGGTGCCGTTCCTGTGGGACACGAAGACCGAGCGCATCGTCAGCAACGACTACCCGCAGATCAGCCTCGACCTGTCCACCGAGTGGTCCGCCCTGCACGGCCCGGACGCGCGCGACCTCTACCCCGAGCACGAGCGGGCCGCGATCGACGACATGGCCGAGGCGAACTTCTCCGCCGTCAACAACGGCGTCTACAAGGCCGGCTTCGCCACCAGCCAGGAGAAGTACGAGGAGGCCTACGACGCCCTCTTCGCCCGCCTGCACGAGCTCGACGAGCACCTCGCGACCGAGCGGTACCTCGTCGGCCGGCAGCTCAGCGAGGCCGACGTCCGCCTGTACACGACCCTCGTCCGGTTCGACGCGGCCTACCACGGCCACTTCAAGTGCAACGAGCGCAAGCTCACCGAGTTCGCGAACCTCTGGCCGTACGCCCGCGACCTGTTCCAGACGCCGGGCTTCGGCAGCACCACGGACTTCGGGCACATCAAGAGCCACTACTACGGCACGCACGAGCAGATCAACCCGACCCGGATCGTCCCCAAGGGCCCGGTCCTGGCCGGTTGGGACGAGCCGCACGGTCGCGACCACCTCGGTGACCGGGTCGCCGCGCAGGGCCCGGAGCACACGGAGGTCTAGCCCGCGAGCGCCGTCGCGGGGTCGGCGGGCACGAGCGTGCCGACCCCGTCCTGCTCCGGGGTGAGGCGGCGGCCGAGGCGCAGCGCCAGGACGGCCGACACCACCGCCCCGAGCACCAGGGCGCCGACCCAGGCCCGGCCCAGCCCGCTGCCGACGAGCAGGGCCGACACCGCCGGGCTCACGACGAAGGCGACGGAGAAGGTCGCGCCCTGCAGCGCGTTGTAGCGCCCGCGCAGCCGGTCGGTGGCCAGGGCGTTGACGAGGGGGCTGAGGACGGGCGCCATGAGCGTCTCGCCCACTCCGAACACGGCCCCGAACGCGAGCACGAGGACGACCCGTCCCGAGGGGCCGACGTCGGGAAGGAGCAGCAGCAGGGCCCAGGACACCGCCCAGACCGCTGCCGCCGCCGCGAGAGCCCGGCTGCGCCGCCGTCCGCGCAGCAGCCTCACGACGACCAGCTGGCCGCCGACGATCAGCGCCGTGTTCGAGACGTAGAGCAGGGCGATGACGCGGGGGCTGACGTCCCCGACCACGCGCGTGTAGGCCGGGACGCCGGCGTCGAGCGCCGCGTAGCCGGTCAGGGCGAACAGCAGGGCTACCAGGCAGACGCGGCGGAAGACCGGGTCGGCCAGGACCTCGCGGTAGGACGGCTCCACCTCCCCGACGGGGCGCACCCGTGGCGGCGCGGCCGCCGGGACCGTCCCCGCGAACAGCAGGCAGGTCACCGCGTTGGCGATGTAGAGCACGCTGAACGTGGCCGGGCGCGCGACGTCGACGATGCCCGCCGCGGCCAGCCCGCCCAGGCCGATCGAGGCGTTGAGGGCGGTGAACTGGACGCCGAAGGCGCGGGCGGTCTGTCCCGGGTCGGTGACCAGCCCGCTGAGCAGCGCGTTGGTCGCGGGGAACGACGGTCCGAGGCCCAGGCCGAGGAGGACGACGGCGGGCAGGACGGTGAGCGGGGTGCCCACGACGGCGAGCAGCACGCTGGCCGCGGCCTGGAGCAGCAGTGCGCCCCGCAGGACGCTCCGCGGACCGAGGCGGTCGACCAGCGCTCCGCTGGCGGGCACCGCGAGCAGGCCGACGACGCCGGGGACGGCGAGCAGCAGACCGACCGTGGGGAGCGGGATGCCGCGGACCTCGTGCAGGAGGATCAGGGTGAACGGGAGGGTGAGGCCGGTACCGAAGGACGACAGGCTCACCCCGAGCACGAGCCGGCGGACACCGGCAGGCAGGGGCACGCTCACCTGGTCAGCCTGGCAGCGCGGGTCAACCGCGTTCTGCGCGCAGCTCCTGCGACACCCGGGTCCACGTCGTCAGCGAGGCGAGGGCCGCACCGCCCTCGAGAGCCGCGGCAGCGCGGGCGTGCCCGGCGCGCAACCGGTCCAGGAGCGGCCCCCGCTCGCCCGCGTGCGCGGCCAGCGCCGCCGCGGCGTTCAGCAGCACCGCGTCCCGCACCGGTCCGGTCTCACCCTCGAGCAGACGTCGAGCGACGCCGGCGTTGAAGGGTGCGTCGCCGCCCCGGAGCGCCTCGATCGAGGTGGTGGGGATGCCGAGGTCGGCCGGGTCGAAGCGCTCCTCCGACACGGCTCCGCCGGCGACGACCCAGACCGTCGAGGGACCGGTGACGGTCAGCTCGTCGAGACCGTCGTCGCCGCGGAAGACCAGGGCGTCGGCCCCCCGTCGCGCGAGCACCCCGGCCATGACCGGGGCGAGCCGCGGGTCGCTGACGCCGACCGCCTGGGCGGCCGGCCGGGCCGGGTTGCTGAGCGGTCCGAGCACGTTGAACACGGTCGGCACCCCGAGCTCACGACGCGGCACCGCGGTGTGCCGCATCCCGGGGTGGAACACGGGGGCGAAGCAGAAGGCGATGCCGGCCCGCTCGACGCAGGGCGCCACGGCGTCGGCAGGCAGGTCGACGGCGACGCCGAGCTCCTCGAGCAGGTCGGCCGAGCCGCAGGCCGACGACGCCGCCCGGTTGCCGTGCTTGACCACCGGCACGCCGGCGCCCGCGACCACCAGGGCGGCCATGGTGCTGATGTTGACCGTGTTGGCGCGGTCGCCGCCGGTGCCGCAGGTGTCGACCGCCCGGACGCCGACCTCGACCAGCGGCGCCCGCTCCAGCATGGCGTCGACGAGGCCGGAGACCTCCTCGGGCGTCTCCCCCTTGCCGCGCAGGGCCACCAGGAAGCCGGCGACCTGCACCGGCGAGGCGTCGCCGGCCATGATCTCGCCCATCGCCCAGGCGGTGTCTGCCGCGCTGAGCGACCCGCCGCCGAGCAGCGTGGCGAGCAGGTCGGGCCAGGTGTGCACGCTCAGGTGGAGCGGCGCACGGGCACCCGCGAGACGCGCCGGCGCAGCTGCTCGACCACGGCCGTGGTCAGCTCGGGCGCGTCGACCGGGTGCGGCACGACGGCGTCGGCGAGCGACCAGGTGGCGAGCCAGGCGTCGTCGCGGCGGGCGATGAGCACCAGGGTGGGCGGGCAGTCCGTGATCTCGTCCTTGACCTGCTTGGCCAGGCCCATCCCGCCGGTCGGCCAGGCCTCGCCGTCCAGGACGAGCAGGTCGACGCCCCCGCGGTCGACCCGGCCGATCAGCTCGGGGCCGGTCGCGCACTCGACCCACTGGATCCGGCCGAGGTCGGGGGCCGGGCGCCGCCCGACGGCGCCGGTGACCTGACCGCGGACGGCAGGGTCGTCGGAGTACACGACCACGACGAGGTCGGCGGTCGGCGTCTGCGCGTCGCTCATGGGCCGGAGACTACCGACGGGACGGGCGGCCGCAGCGCGTCCCACCCCCCGACGTCGCCGCCGAGCCGCTGCGCCAGGCCGGCCATGCGCGAGCGCTCCTGCGAGGCCGACATCGCCGTGAGCACCTGCGTGCGCCAGGCCCGGACGGCGTAGGGCGGCCCGTCCAGCACGGTCAGCGTGTAGCCGTCCTGCGCCAGCAGCTCGCGCGCCCGCTCCACGGCGGCGTCGTCGGGCAGGCCCACGAGGTGGTGACGCACCAGCAGCGGCTGCGCGAGGTCGGCGTCGACCCCGGCGAGGACCGTGCTGTCCGCGACGGCGGGGTCCGCGGCGGTGACGAGGAGCTCGAGCGTGCCGTCGTCGGCGTAGACGACCGGCGGCGGCGCCTTCTTGCGGCGGCTGAGCAGCCCCACGTCAGGCGACGCGCTCGAGCCGGTCGAGCTTGCGGTCCTCGCGGGCCGCCTCGCGCTCGCTGGCCCGCATCCACTGGGCGAGGAGCGTGAAGGTGAACAGCAGCCCGACGAGGTCGCCGGACGCCCAGAGCAGCCCGCCGCCGACCTGCTGCTGGTAGACGGACTGCCCGAGCGAGTGCAGCGCGAGGTAGTGCGGTCCGGCCAGCAGGCCCCGGCCGTCGGACTCGACGCTCATGACGGCGACGCCGAGGAACGCGTGGAACGGCAGGGTCGAGGCGGCCAGCAGCATGCGCATGGGGTGGCCGACCCGGCCGGGCACGGGGTCGACGCCGAGCAGCGGCCAGAAGAACAGCGACCCGACCGCCAGGAAGTGCACGTGGAGCAGCTCGTGCAGCCAGCGGTGGTCGAGCGTCGCCTCGTACCAGCCGCTGAAGTACAGCGCGAAGGGGCTGACGACGAAGAACAGCCAGCCGACCAGGGGGAACGACAGGACCGCCACGGGACGGCTGTGCAGCAGCCCCAGCAGCGCGCGCCGGGGGGCCAGCGGGAAGGTCCGGAGGGCGAGGGTGACCGGAGCCCCGAGGGCGAGGAACACCGGCGCGACCATCGACAGCATCATGTGCTGGACCATGTGCGCCGCGAACAGGCTCTCGTCGTACGCCGCGAGACCCGACATCGTGGCGATCACGACGGTGCCGAGGCCGAGGCCCACGAAGGCCACGGTCCGGCCGACGGGCCAGCGGTCCCCGCGCTCGCGCAGGCGGGACACGCCGTAGAGGTACAGCCCCCCGATCAGGACGACCGCGGTGAGCGGCAGCAGCTCGGGACGGGCCTCGGTGAGCACCGACAGCGGGCCGAACGGAGGCAGTCCGTCGGAGAGGGCCAGGACCGGAGTCACCCCTCCAGAGTAGGTGTGGGGACCGACACCCGCGACGCGACTGCCCCCGCGTGGTGGTGGCACCTCACGGCTGGCACACTTCCGGCGTGGCATCTGCAACCGTGCTGGAGAAGGTCCCGGCGCACGGCTCCCTGACGCGACCGAACATGGTCGCGATCGGGACGATCGTGTGGCTGTCGTCAGAGCTGATGTTCTTCGCGGCGCTGTTCGCGATGTACTTCACGATCCGGTCGGTCACCGGGGCCGACAACTGGCCGCCGGAGGAGTTCGAGCTCAAGGTCGGCTACTCCGCGGTCTTCACGACGATCCTCGTGCTGTCGTCGGTCACCTGCCAGATCGGCGTCTTCGCCGCGGAGCGGGGCGACGTCTACAAGATGCGCCGCTGGTTCGCGCTCACGCTGCTCATGGGGACGATCTTCGTCGGCGGGCAGCTGAACGAGTACCACAACCTCATCGCCGAGGGGAACACCATCGCCTCGAGCCCGTACGGCTCGGTCTTCTACCTGACCACCGGGTTCCACGGCCTGCACGTGACCGGCGGCCTCGTCGCCTTCGTCATCGTGCTGCTGCGCTCCGGCATCGGTCGGTTCACGCCCGAGAAGGCCACCAGCGCCATCGTCGTCTCGTACTACTGGCACTTCGTCGACGTCGTCTGGATCGCCCTCTACGCCGCGATCTACATCATCCAGTGACAGCCCCCCGCTCGCAGTCCTCAGTGAGGAAGACCGGCACCATGAGCTCCACCGAGTCCACGACCGGCCGGGTCTCCCGGTACGGCGTCCTGCTGCTCGCCCTGACCCTCGTCGGCGGGCTCTACACCGCCTTCCTCGCCCCGGACAGCTCCGCCACCGAGGCCCAGCCCGCGGCGTCGCAGTCGATGGCCGTCAAGGAGGGGCGCGACCTCTACCTCCAGGGCTGCTCCACCTGCCACGGCCTGGACCTGCAGGGCGGGGCCGGCGGTCCCACGCTGATCGGCGTCGGGGCGAGCGCGGTCGTGTTCCAGGTCGAGAGCGGTCGCATGCCGCTGGCCTACGGCGCGGTCCAGGCCCCCCGCAAGCAGCCGAAGTACTCGATCGCCCAGGTCGACCAGCTCGCGGCGTACATCGAGCAGCGCGGCGGCGGCCCCACGCTCCCCACCGGCAGCCTCACCGACGGCGACCTCGCCGAGGGCGGTGAGCTGTTCCGCACGAACTGCGCCAGCTGCCACAACGCCGGTGGCGCCGGCGGTGCGCTGACCTACGGGAAGTACGCCCCGAAGCTGCAGCCGGCCAGCGCGCGCGTCATCTACACGGCCATGCAGCACGGGCCGGAGTCGATGCCGCGGTTCAGCGACAACCAGCTCTCCGTCGAGGAGAAGAAGTCCATCACCCGCTACGTCAAGTACCTGACCGAGGCGGGGCAGCCCGGCGGCAACGACCTCGGTCGCTTCGGCCCCGTCCCCGAGGGCCTCGTC
Organism: uncultured Actinomycetota bacterium; assembly: GCA_963761655.1. Classification (GTDB taxonomy): domain Bacteria; phylum Actinomycetota; class Actinomycetes; order Mycobacteriales; family SCTD01; genus RYN-122. Next base: position 457,170 of record CAVXHI010000008.1, on the reverse strand, counting down.
ATCTGGCTCGTCGGCATCGGCAGCCTCGTCGTCCTCACCCTCTGGATCGGCAACCGCGCATGAGCACCCTCCCTCCCCCCGCCGACGGCGAGCCCGGCGTCCCTGGCGCCAGCGACACCGGCGGCCAGCAGCCCACCGACGAGCCCCGCGGCGGCCAGACCTCCGCGGACGCCGCCGGCTCGGTCCGCGACCGGCTGCGCAACCCCGGTCCGCAGAGCAGCGGCGGCGACACCCGCGCGTCGCACCTGACCACCGACGACTTCCAGAACACCGACAGCCGCGCCCAGCTGCAGGCGGAGGGCCGCGGCGAGGAGCAGCTCTCCGAGAGCCGCCCGCCGGAGGCCGTCGAGCCGACCAGCCCCGCGGCAACGTGCTGGACCCCGCCGCGGCCCGTGCCTCCGAGCGCAAGGTCTCGGCGCTGTTCCTGCTGAGCGTCGGTGGCGTCGTCGCGTTCTTCGGCGTCTACTGGTTCGCGCCCTACAAGTTCGCCCTGCAGGACGGCAACCAGTACTACACGCCGATGCTCGGCCTCACGATGGCCATCGCGCTGTTCGGCATCGGCGCCGGCGCAGTCGTCTGGGCCAAGGAGCTCATGGTCGACGAGGAGGCCGTGCAGGAGCGCCACCCGTTCGGCAGCTCGCCCGAGGACCGCAAGGCCACCGTCCTGGCCCTGCAGCAGGGTGCGCACGACTCCGGCCTCCCCCGCCGGACCCTGCTGCGCAACTCGGTCCTGGCCGGCGGCGGCGCCCTCGCCCTGCTGCCCGTGCCGCTGCTGTTCGGCCTGGGCCCGTACGCGCACAAGGAGCGCGCCCTGCGCAACACCGCGTGGAAGAAGGGCGTGCGGCTCATCCGTCAGAACGGGACGCCGGTCAAGGTCGGCGACCTGCAGATCGGCGGCGTCGAGAGCGTCTTCCCGGACGTGCCCCGCGGCACGAAGGTGGCCGACTCCCCCGCGCTGCTGATCCGCATGCGGCCCGAGGTCCTGCGGCCCCTGCCCGGCCGCGAGGACTGGTCGGTCGACGGCCACATCGTCTACTCGTCCGTGTGCAGCCACCTCGGGTGCCCCGTGAAGCTGTACGAGCAGCAGACGCACAACCTGCTCTGCCCCTGCCACCAGTCCACGTTCGACGCCTCCCACGGCGCCGAGGTCAAGTTCGGGCCCGCCGCCCGGCCGCTGCCTCAACTGGCGATCACCGTGGACCCGGAGGGATACTTCGTGGCACAGGGCGACTTCACCGAGCCCATCGGCCCCTCTTTCTGGGAGCGCAGCGAGTCATGAGCCAGGCACAGACCCCCTCGGACGGGCCTCAGTACGACGGGCCGATCCTCACCGGCGAGCCCGTCGCCCCCACCACCCTCGGCGGCAAGGCTGCGGCCACCACCGCCGACTGGGTCGACCAGCGGCTCGGCTCCTCGAACTTCGTGCGCCGGAGCATCAACAAGGTCTTCCCGGACCACTGGTCCTTCATGCTGGGCGAGGTCGCGCTCTACTCGTTCATCATCCTGCTGCTCACCGGCACGTACCTGACGTTCTTCTACGACGCCTCGACGCGAGAGGTCGTCTACGCCGGCAGCTACCTGCCGATGAAGGGCATCTCGATGTCCCAGGCGTACGCGTCCAGCCTGGACATCAGCTTCGACGTCCGCGGCGGCCTGCTCATGCGGCAGATCCACCACTGGGCCGCCCTGCTGTTCATGGCGTCCATCGTCGTCCACCTGTTCCGGGTGTTCTTCACGGGCGCGTTCCGCAAGCCCCGTGAGATCAACTGGGTCATCGGCGTGCTGCTCATGATCCTGGGCATCGTCGAGGGCTTCGCGGGCTACTCGCTCCCCGACGACCTGCTGTCCGGCACGGGCCTGCGCATCGCCTACTCGATCGCGCTGTCGGTCCCGGTGGTCGGCACCTGGTCGGCGTTCCTCATCTTCGGCGGCGAGTACCCCGGCGACGCGATCATCGAGCGCCTCTACGCGATCCACATCCTGCTGGTCCCCGGCATCATCCTCGGTCTCATCACCTTCCACATGATGATGATCTGGTACCAGAAGCACACCCAGTTCGCGGGCCCCGGCCGGACCGAGACGAACGTCGTCGGCTCGCGCCTGTTCCCGGCGTACGCCGCGAAGGCCGGTGGCTTCTTCTTCCTGGTCTTCGGCGTCCTGGCGGCCCTCGGTGGCCTGGCGCAGATCAACCCGATCTGGAACTACGGCCCCTACGACCCGTCGCAGGTCTCCGCCGGCTCGCAGCCCGACTGGTACGTCGGCTGGCTCGACGGCAGCTCGCGCCTCATGCCCAACTACGAGATCCGCGAGCTCGGCCACACGATCCCGCTGAACATCCTGCTGCCGGCGGTCGTGATGCCCGGCATCCTGTTCACGCTGATGATGGCGTACCCGTGGATCGAGGCCCGCCTCACCGGGGACCGCGCGTACCACAACCTGCTCGACCGGCCGCGCGACAAGCCCGTCCGCACCGCCATCGGCGTCATGAGCATCACCTTCTACGTGGTGCTGCTGCTCTCGGGCGGCAACGACATCCTCGCCCACGTCTTCCGGGTGAGCGTCAACCACACGACGTACGCCGGCCGCATCGGGCTGTTCGTCCTCCCGCCGCTGGCCTACATGATCACCAAGCGCGTCTGCTACGCCCTCCAGCGCAGCGACGAGGAGCTCCTGCACCACGGCATCGAGTCGGGCACGATCCGGCGCCTGCCCAGCGGCGAGTTCATCGAGGAGACCGTGCCGCTGCCCGTCCCGATGCGCCTGGCGCTCACCGGCGTCGAGAGCGACCGGCCCATGCTCGACGGACCGACGGCCCACGGCGTCCCCGGCCACGCGACGGGTCCCGGCTTCGGCGACCAGCACGTGGTCGAGTCCAAGGTCGCCAAGGCCCGCGGCTTCTTCTTCGAGAAGAAGGCCGACACCACCACGGCGGCCCCGCGTCCCGAGGCGGCCATGCCGGAGCTCGAGAAGAGCGGGCGGCCCAGCCAGCCCGAGTAGCACCCCCGTTCGCCCCGACGGCCCCGCACCTGCTGGTGCGGGGCCGTCGGCGTCCTCCGGCTCGCCCGGCCGCGGGCGCCTGGTCTCCCGCCGCCGCCGTGCGGGTCCGTCGGGGTGCACCACGACGAGCGCGACGCACGGGCCCGGTTCCGGCATGGACACCTCCCACGGAATGGTCTCGTCATCGACCTCCCACTCGGCGCCTCGTGTCCGAGCGAACTCGTTGGTCGGCGAGCCGGCGCTCCGACCCGCCAGGCCGCGGGCGGGCGCGTACGTCCTCGCGGGGGCCCGTCCACGCCGCCCGTCCCTCAGCGGCGTCGGTCGGACGGGCAGACGCGCCGACAGGCCCTCAGCGAATGCGTCCTGCGCCCTCGTCGCGTCGTCGACGCAGCAGCAGGAGTCCGACCGCCAGTCGGACGCCGCCGAACAGGGCAGCGAAGGCGACGGCGTCCCGGGCACGGCCGGTCAGCGGCGTGAGGACCAGCACGACCGCGAGCGACACCCCGACGGCCTCGACGACGACGCCGATGACGGAGGCGGGCCGACGTGCCCAGGGGGTGGGCGCCCGACCTGGCCTGGTCACGTGGTCAGGCCCTCGGGGACGAGCCACCGGCCGTCCACCCGCTCCAGGGGCACCTCCTCGAGCACGCAGGAGGCCGTCAGCGGCCCGTACAGGTGCGGGAAGCGCTCTCCCCCACCAGGAGCCGCCTCGAGCCGCACAGGCGCCTCCAGGCGGTCCGGGTCGAGGCGCAGGAGCACCAGCGGCGCCTCGGCGTCGCCGTAGAAGCGGTCGAGGACGCCCTGCGTCTGCCAGGAGAAGGCGAGGTGCACGTAGCCGACGTCCGCGACGTCGAGGCCGCGGCTCGAGCGGGTGTAGTCCCCGGCGGCCCACTCGGCGGCGTCGGCGACGTGGAAGAGGTCCGGGAGCAGGCGCACGTACGGAACGTACGGGTCTGCGGCCTGCGAGGGGCCCGGACCTGGCCGTCCCGGACCTCCAGCCGCACCACGCCGGGCGGGCAGGAGGTGGTTCCGTAGAGGACCAGCCCTTCGTCTCCGAACCGTGCAGAGCCACCGGGCGAGGAACAGGCGTGAGCGTGCGGCCTACCGCATCGGCGCCGCAGCACCGACTCCGCCCCCGGGCTCGCCGCTCGGCGGGAGGGGCCGCGTGGCTGCGTCCGTCCACGTGCTCCTGCTCGTCGTGGCCCTTGGCGCCTTCGTGCGGTGGGAGAGGACGCCCTACCTGGGTCGCGGGGTCACTCGGCTGCTCCCGACGCCGGCTGTGCAGCGCGTCGCCACGCTCGTCCTGCTGGTCGCAGAAGCGCTGCTCGTGTCGCGGCTGCTGCGTGCCTCGAGTGACCGCCCTCGCCGCCCTTGCTGGTCGCCTCGGTGCTCGCTCGTCTGTTGATCGTGTCGTTCGCCCTGGCACGGATCGGCCACGGGGTGCACACCGGCCCGTCAGCGCGACGGTGAGCCCTCGCGCCCGTGCAGCAGCTGCTGTACGTCGCCTTCGTGCTGGTCGCGCTGCTGGCGCCGCTGGTCGTGGTGCCCCGTCGCCTCACCGCCTCGCTGTCCCGCCTGGCCTCGCGGCGGCCGCCACGGCCAGGAAGGCCTCGTCGATGCACCAGCCCGTGCCGGTGCGCCCCGACGACGCATCCCGACTGCGCCTGCAGGCCGCTCTCGCGCTGGGCAGCTCGACGTCGGTCCTGGCGGTCCTGGTCCTGCTGGGGCGCTGACAGCCTCGGTGCCGGACGGAGCGACATGACGGAAGGGCCGCGTCCTCGGCGCGCCGCTCTGCCGCCAGAGCGGTGGGGGCCCACGACTCGGCGTCTGCTGGGGCCCTCGCGCCTGGACCTCCCCCGGTGACGCGACGAGGCCGGCACCGCAGTCGCGGTACCGGCCTCGTCGAGGAGCGGGAGGGCTAGTCGCCCAGGAACTTGTGCGGGCTGGTGGGCGCCTCGCCCATGGCCTCGAGCGCCTCGAGCGTCTGACCCTGCGTCCGGTTGATCCCGACGTAGTACTCGAACAGGAAGCCGAAGACCGCGATGAGCAGCAGCACGAGGCCGATGATCGCCAGGAACGGCCCGAAGATGAGGCCGAGCGCCAGGATCGACGCGGAGCCGGCCGTGGCGATGGGCCACCAGGAGTGCGGGGAGAAGAAGCCGATCTCGCCGTCGCCCTCGCTGATCTCGGCGTCGGGACGGTCCTCGGGACGGGCCTCCATGCGGCGGGCCGTGAACCAGAGGTAGTAGCCGACCATCCCGGCGAGGCCGGTGGTGAGCACCAGCGCCGTCGTGCCGGTCGGGTCCTTGCTGAGGACGTAGTAGACGATCGTCACCGGCACGAAGAACAGTGCCAGGAAGCCGAAGACGTAGCTCTCGACCTTCATGGTGCTACCTCAGCTCCGGCGTCGCGTGGAAGTCGATGTTGCCGGCGGCCTGCGGGTAGTGCAGGTCGAAGGCGGGACGCTCCGAGCGGATGCGCGGGATCGTCACGAAGTTGTGGCGCGGGGGCGGGCAGCTGGTCGCCCACTCGAGCGAGTTGCCGAAGCCCCACGGGTCGTCACCGACCGCACGCTCACCGCGGCGGAAGGACACGTAGACGTTGTAGAGGAACGGCAACGTCGAGGCGCCGAGCACGAAGGCGAAGATCGACGAGATCGTGTTGAGGGTCGTGAAGCCGTCGAGGTCGCTGTAGTCGGCGTAGCGGCGCGGCATGCCCTCGGCCCCGAGCCAGTGGTGCACCAGGAAGGTGCCGTGGAAGCCGACGGACAGCGTCCAGAAGTGCACCTTGCCGAGCCGGTCGTTCATCATCCGGCCGGTCAGCTTCGGGAACCAGTAGTAGGTGCCGGCGAAGAAGGCGAACACGACGGTCCCGAAGACGACGTAGTGGAAGTGGGCCACGACGAAGTAGGTGTCGGTCACGTGGAAGTCGATCGGCGGGCTGGCGAGCATGACGCCGGTCAGACCGCCCAGCAGGAAGGTCACCAGGAAGCCGACCGCGAACAGCATGGGCGTCTCGAACGTCAGCTGGCCGCGCCACATGGTGCCGATCCAGTTGAAGAACTTCACGCCGGTCGGGACGGCGATGAGGAAGCTCAGGAAGGCGAAGAACGGCAGCAGCACGGCGCCGGTGGCGAACATGTGGTGGGCCCACACGGTCATCGCCAGGGCGCCGATCCCGATCGTCGCGAAGACCAGCCCCTTGTAGCCGAACATCGGCTTGCGGCTGAAGACCGGGATGACCTCGGAGATCACGCCGAAGAAGGGCAGCGCGATGATGTAGACCTCGGGGTGGCCGAAGAACCAGAACAGGTGCTGGTAGAGGATCGCCCCGCCGTTCTCGGCGTCGTAGACGTGGGCCCCGAGGTGCCGGTCGGCCTCCAGCGCGAGGAACGCCGCCGCGATGACCGGGAAGCTCATCAGCGCCAGGATCGACGTCACCAGCATGTTCCAGGTGAAGATCGGCATGCGGAACATCGTCATGCCGGGAGCCCGCAGCGTGATGATCGTGGTGATGAAGTTGACGGCGCCGAGGATGGTGCCGAGACCCGCGACGGTGAGGCCGACGATCCACATGTCCGAGCCGACGCCCGGGGAGTGGATCTCGCTGTTGAGCGGGGCGTAGGCGAACCAGCCGAAGTCCGCAGCGCCCTCGGGGGTGAGGAAGCCGGCGACGACGGTGGTGCCGCCGAACAGGTACAGCCAGTACGAGAAGGCGTTGAGGCGCGGGAAGCTCATGTCCGGCGCGCCGATCTGCAGCGGCATGATGAAGTTCGCGAACCCGTACGCGGCGGCCGGGGCGAACAGGAACATCATGATCGAGCCGTGCATCGTGAAGAGCTGGTTGTACTGCTCGTTCGACACGACCTGCAGGCCCGGCTGAGCCAGCTCCGCACGCATGATCATCGCCAGGAAGCCGGCGAACAGGAAGAAGATGAACGACGTGCAGAGGTAGAGCAGGCCGATCGTCTTGTGGTCGGTGGTGGTCAGGACCTTGACGACCTTGGCGCCGGGCCCGGGGCTCGGGCGGCGCGTCTGGACGGGCGTGGTCGCGCCAGCGATGAGGGTCATGAGGTGCTCCCGGCGGGGACGGCGGTGCCTGGGGTGGTGCGGGTGGAGGCGGCCTGGGCCGCGCCTGCGCTCTTCTGGCTCTGCACGAAGGCGTCGTAGTCCGCGGGGGACACGGCCTTGACGGAGAAGTTCATGCGGTCGTGCTTCTCGCCGCACAGCTCGGCACAGCGGCCGACCCACGTCCCGGTCTGGCGGATCGTGATCTCGAAGGTGTTGGCACGCCCCGGGACGACGTCGCGCTTGAACAGGAACTTCGGCACCCAGAACGAGTGGATGACGTCGGGCGAGGTCTCGACGAAGCGGATGGTGCGGTCCGTCGGCAGGACGAGCTGCGCGGGCTGACCGGGCGCGCCGGTGACCTGCAGCCCCTCGTTCTCGTAGTTGAACTGCCAGTTCCACTGGAACCCGACGACGCCGATGGCGACCGCGGGGTCCTTCGTCAGCTTGTTGATGTAGTTCTCGGAGATCGCCGTGTAGTAGAAGAGCACCGCGATGATCACGAACGGGACGACGGTGTAGAGCACCTCGACCGGCAGGTTGTAGCGGACCTGCCGCGGGAGCTCCTCGCCGCGCTTCCGGTACCGGACCACCGCGTAGAAGATGAGCGCGTAGACGAACAGGCCCACGACGGCGGCCGCCGCGACCGTGCCCAGCCAGAGGTCGAAGGTGCGCTTCCCCTGGTCGGTCACGGGGTCGGGGAAGCCCAGCGAGAAGCTGTTCTCGTACAGGTCGCGCGCGTCGCAGCCGCCGGCGAACAGCACCGCACCGACCACGAGGGCGGCACGGGACAGCTGGCGCGTCAGCGGACGGCGCGCACCGGCGTGCACGGCACGTCCCGGCGCAGGGGTGGGGCTCACGTACTGGCCTTCCTCGACGTACGACGGGACCTCTCGTGCGGCGTCCCGACCCCCTCTGCGGCCCCCGTCCGGGGGCGCAGGACGGACCGGTCCTCCACGGGGCAGAGGTTATCCCAGGGCCTTCCACCCGACCTGCTGAGGCTCGCGGGGCGGGCTGTGATGTGGACGGCAGCGCGCGGGGAGCAGGGCTGTCGGTGCCGGGTGGCAGGGTCGGGGGCGTGACCGTCCACCTCGACGCCGCGACCGCGCAGCCGCTGCACCCTGCGGCGCGCGAGGCGCTGCTGACCGCGCTCGACGACGGGTGGGGCGACCCGGAGCGGCGGTACGCGGCGGGCCGGCACGCCCGGCGCCTGTCCGACGCCGCCGCGGAGACGGTCGCGGCCGCCGTCGGTGCGCGTCCGGACGAGGTCGCCCTCGTGGCCGGCGACACCCTGGCCACCACGCTCGGGGTGCTCGGGCTGCTGCGCGGGCGCCGGCGTGCGGGGGACGGCGTCGTGCACAGCGCCGTCGAGCACTCCGCCGTGCTGCACGCCGCGGCCACCGCCCGGCCGGTCGAGGTCGGCGTGGACCGGTGGGGTCGGGTCGACGCGACGGCCTTCGCCGAGGCGGTCGCCGTCCCCGGCACCGCGCTGGCCGCTCTGCAGAGCGCCAACGGCGAGGTCGGCACCGTGCAGCCGGTCGACGCCGCGGCACAGGCCTGCGCGCTCGCGGGCGTGCCGCTCCTCGTGGACGCCACCGCCTCGCTCGGCCGCGCTCCCCTGCCGGACGGCTGGTCCGTGCTCACTGGGGCGGCCCGGACCTTCGGCGGCCCGGGCGGCGTCTCGCTGCTGGTCGTGCGCACGGGGACGCGCTTCCCGCCGGTGCTGCCCGGGCAGGAGCGGGCTCCCCGTGCGCCCGTCCCGCTCGCGGTCGCCACGGCCGTCGCCCTGCAGGCCGCCGTCGCCGAGCGCGGCGCCGAGGACGCCCGGCTCCGCCCGCTCGTCGGCCGGCTGCGCACCGAGGTCGCGTCGCGGGTGCCCGGGGTGGACGTCGTCGGCGACCCGGACCTGCGCCTGCCCGGGGTCCTGACGTTCTCCTGCCTCTACGTCGACGGCGAGTCGCTCACCGCCGCGCTCGACGCCGAGGGGTTCGCCGTGAGCAGCGGGTCGGCCTGCACCAGCTCGACCCTGCAGCCGAGCCACGTCCTGGCCGCCATGGGCGCCCTCACCAGCGGCAACGTGCGGGTGTCGCTGGCGCGCACGACGACGCCCGACGACGTCGAGCGCTTCCTCGCGGTGCTGCCCGGCGTCGTCGCGCGGCTGCGGCGCGAGGCCGGGGTGGAGGAGGCGCTGTGGACGTGACACCCGACCTGGTCGTCGACTGCCTCGGCCGGCCGTGCCCGGTCCCCGTGATCGAGCTGGCCCGCGCCCTGCCGCAGGTCGCCGTCGGCGAGGTCGTCGAAGTGCTGTCCGACGACCCCGCCGCGGCCCACGACGTCCCGGCGTGGTGCCGGATGCGGGCCCAGGAGTACCTGGGCCCGACCGCGCAGGGGCAGCTGGTGCGCAGGCTCTCCTAGGAGAGGCGGGCGCGGACCTCGTCGGCGGCCTCGGCCCCGAAGGCCTCGGCGATCCGCCCGGTGAAGTCCTCGGCGCTGAACGCGTACTCCTGCGTCCCGACCGTCTCGACGACGAGCGTCGCGAGGGTGGCGCCGACCTGGCAGGCCCGCTCGAGGCCGAGGCCCCACGCTGTCGCGGTGAGGAAGCCGGCGCGGAACGCGTCGCCGACACCGGTGGGCTCGGCGATCGAGCGGGCGGGGCAGACGCCGACCCGCAGGTCCGGCTCGCCCTTGCGCGTGACGACGACGCCGTCCGCGCCGTGCGTCGTGATGCGCGTGCCCACCATGTCCAGCAGCTCGGCGTCGGACAGCCCGGTCTTGTCGCGGACCAGCCCGGCCTCGTACTCGTTGGTGAACAGGTAGGTGGCGCCCTCGACGAGCGACCGGATCGCGGCGCCGTCGAGGAAGGTCAGGGTCTGCGAGGGGTCGGCCGCGAACGGGGTCCCGGCCTCGCGGCACTCGGCCGTGTGGCGCAGCATCGCGCCCGGGTCGTTCGGGGAGACGACGACGAGGTCGACCGCCCCGAACGGCGCCAGCTCGATCTCCGCGGCCTCGGCCATCGCGCCCGGGTAGAACGTGCCGATCTGGTTCTGGTCCTGGTCGGTCGTGCAGGTGAAGCGCGGGCTCGCGAGGCTCTCCGACGTCCGGACGCCGGCGGTGTCGACGCCGTGGTCGGACAGCCAGGTGAGGTAGTCGGCGGCGTCCTTGCCGACGCTGCCGACCAGCAGGGGCCGCTGGCCGAGCACACCCATGCCGAACGCGATGTTCGCGCCCGTCCCGCCGCGGCGGACCTGCAGGTCGTCTGCGAGGAAGACGACGCTCAGCTTGGCCAGCTGGTCGGGCAGGAGCTGCTCGACGAAGCGTCCGTCGAAGGTGAGCAGGTGGTCGGTCGCGATGGACCCGGTGACGGCGATGCGCATCCGCCGAAGACTACTGACGGGTACTCCTGGCCTACCCACCAGTACGTCCCTACCGTCCGCCGCATGACCGACGACGACGACACCCCCGCCTCCGTGCCCGTGACCGAGGAGCTCGTGATCGACCTGCTCGACGACCCCCGCGAGGTGGCCGGCGTCCTGGGGTTCGGCTACCCGGAGGTGCCGAAGGCCCGCCGGACGTCACCCGACCTCGCCGTCGCCGCGAGCCGCCTGGACGGCTACGGCGAGTACGGCTCCTGACGGGGTCCCCACGGCGTCGTGAGCGACGTCGTGGGGCGTCCTAGACCCGCTCCACCAGCAGGCTGGCGCCCTGGCCGACGCCCACGCACATCGTGGCGAGTCCCCGGCTGCCCTGCTCCCGCTCGAGCCGGCCGAGCAGGGTCACGACCAGGCGGGCGCCGCTGCTGCCCAGCGGGTGGCCGAGGGCGATCGCCCCGCCGTCCGCGTTGAGCGTGGCCTCGTCCAGGCCGAGCCGCTGCACGCACGCGAGCACCTGCACCGCGAAGGCCTCGTTGAGCTCGACGGCGGCGAGGTCGGCGACGGACCACCCGGCCCGGGCGAGCGCCTTCTGCGTGGCCGGGACCGGGCCGAGGCCCATCAGCTGGGGCTCGACGCCGGCAGCCGCGCCCGTCACGATCCGCGCCCGCGGGACCAGCCCGTGCCGGCGGACGGCCTCCTCGCTGGCGACGACGACCGCGCTGGCGCCGTCGGACAGCGGGCTGGACGACCCGGCCGTGACGACGCCGTCCCTCGTGAAGGCCGGCTTGAGCGAGGCGAGCTTCTCCATCGTGGTCGCGCGGGGCGTCTCGTCGACGGCGACCGTGCCCTTGGCCGTCTCGACGGGGACGATCTCGGCGTCGAAGGCGCCGTTCGCGATCGCCTTGGCCGCCCGCTCCTGGCTCTGCAGGCCGAACGCGTCGGACTGCTCGCGGGTGATCCCGTCCAGCGCCGCGACCCGCTCGGCGGTCTCCCCCAGCGTGATCGTGTGCTCGGGGTCGTGCGCCTCGTTCACGAAGCGCCACCCGAGAGCGGTGTCGTGGACCTCGCCCGGCTTGGCCCAGGGGGTGCCGGGCTTGGCCATGACCCACGGCGCCCGGGTCATCGACTCGACACCGCCGGCGACGACGACGTCGGCCTCGCCCGTCTTGACGGCCTGGGCGGCGTTCGCGATCGCGGTCAGGCCGCTCGCACAGAGCCGGTTGACCGTGTAGGCGCTGGTCGCCAGCGGCAGACCGGCCAGCAGGACGGCCATCCGGGCGACGTTGCGGTTGTCGTCCCCGGCCTGGTTGGCCGCTCCCAGGACGACCTCGTCGACCGCCTCCGGGTCGACGCCCGCCCGGCGGACGGCCTCGCGCACCACCAGGGCGGCGAGGTCGTCCGCGCGGACGCTCGAGAGCGCCCCGCCGTAACGGCCGACAGGGGTCCGGACTCCTCCGACGAGGTACGCCTCAGGCATGCCCTGAGGCTACGTCGGCCGGTGCCGTCAGCCGACCGCGACCGTCCGGGCCGCACTCGCGCCGGCCGCGTTGCTCAGGTCCTGCGGCGTGCGGACCAGGAAGCCGAACCGGCCCTTGCCCGTGAAGGTCCGCGTGATGGTCCAGAGCCCGGTGCGGGGGTCGGTCCGGGTCCGGGCCGTCAGCACCTCGCGGCCGTCCGGCGTGACGCGGTACAGCGACACGGGCAGGCCGTCCGCACGCTGCGGGAGGCTGTTGCCGAAGAACCGGTAGGTGCGGGCCGCGCCGGTGCGCCGGACGTCGAGCGACAGCGTCGACCGGACGGTCAGCACCGACGACGGCCCCTCGGGGCAGCCGCGCTGCTGCGCGTAGAGGCGCGTGTTGGACGGCGGACGGACGCTCGTGGTGGCGGTCCCGTCGGTGCCGGCGGTGAGGGTGCGGACCACCCGGTACGTCGTCGCCGGCCGCGTGTACGCGACGAGGTCGATCGTGGACCCGGGAGTCCCCGCGACCTGCACGGGGGCCGAGGCGCCGGACCTGATCGACGGGGTCGGCAGCACGACGCCTGCTGTCGAGGCGCAGGTGACCGGCGGGAGCGTCGTCTCGGGGGGCGAGCTCGACGCGGGAGCGCTGCTGCTCGGGGCAGCCGTCGTGGGCGCAGCCGTGGTCGGCCCGGTGGTGGGGGCGGCGGTGGTGGGCGCGACTGACGTGGGCGCCGCCGTCGTCGGCGCAGCAGTGGTCGCGTCGGTCGACGTGGGTGCAGCCGTCGTCGGTGCGGCAGTGGTCGGCGCGGCAGTGGTCGGGGCAGCCGACGTCGGAGCGGCTGACGTCGGTGCGGCCGTCGTCGGTGCGGCCGTCGTCGGCGCGGCAGTGGTCGGCGCGGCGTGGTCGGGCCGGGGCTCGTCGTCACCTCCGCGCTCGTCGTCGCCGACGGGCTGGTCGTCACCTCGGGGCTGGTCGTCACCGACGGGCTCGTCGTCACCACCGGGCTGGTCGTCACCTCGGGGCTCGTCGTGATCGACGGGCTCGTCGTCACCGACGGGCTGGTGGACGGGTCGACGGTGGTGGTGGAGCAGCGCTGCAGGGGTCCGGTCGGGTCGGCGTCGAAGGCGGCGTACAGCCCCTTGCCGCACTGCTGGCGGACGATCGTGCCGATGTCCTCCTGCGAGTAGAGCTCGTTGAACTGCGCCTGCGTGAGGGTGCGGTCCCGGGTCATGTCCCGGGCGGCGAAGGCGACGTTCGTGTTGCGGGTGTGGCCCTCGGTGACGCAGCGGTTGACGCAGCCGTCGGCGAAGCCGAAGACGACCCGGCCCTGCTTGTCCACGCTGATGTCGTTGAAGTCCAGCAGGTTGCGCTTGTTGTCCTGGCACTGGTTGGCCGTGGCGCCGGCGTTCTGGGCCGAGCCCCACCAGATGCAGCCGCGCTGCACCGGGTCCGTGGGCGTGACGTCCGTGGTGGTCCAGGTGGCACCACCGTCGTAGGTCAGCGAGATGTAGGCGTGCCAGCCGGCGGCCGGGTCGTTGCCGTCCGGGTCGAAGCTGATGATCTGGTTCTCGGGCTGGCCCGCCGTGTTGAGCGGCGCCTCGGTCGTGGTGCCCAGGAAGGCGACGGCCGCGCGGCCCGCGCTGCCGGCGACGACGGTCGGCATCGTGGCGTTCTTGAGGCCGCCGACCGCGAGGCCGAGGTCGAACGACGGCGTCCAGGTCGCGCCCTTGTCGGTCGTCGTCGCGACCATCATGTTGCTGGTCGCGTTCTCGTAGGCGACGTACGCCTTGCTGTCCTCGTCGACGTCGACGGCCGGGTCCGAGTCGAAGTTCGGGGACGTGGCGTCCGGGACCTGGCGGATCGTCCAGGTCAGGCCCTCGTCGTCGCTGACGTTGACCGAGGGGCGGTTGACCGTGAGCGCCGCAGCGCTGTTGCAGGCGAAGTTGGGCAGGTAGGCGGTGCCGTCCTTCGGCGAGGTGTTGAGGTGCCCGTGCAGGCCCTCGCAGCCCACGATCGTCTGGTCGCTCACGAGGTCGCCCTTGAACGTGTAGACCGGGCGGCTCGTCGCGAACGAGTTGCCGCCGTCGCGGCTGACCGAGCAGGAGGACTCGACGACCACCTGCGAGCAGTAGTAGACGAGGCGTCCCTGGTTGAGCGCATCGAGCTGCTGGTTGATCGTGGGGCCCGTGCCGACGGTCTGGTGGTCGAAGTTCGAGCCGACACCACAGCCTGCGAACGGCGTGTAGCCCGTCGGGCTCGTGGCGGTCTGCTCGCCGTCGGAGTCGGTGTAGGCCGCGTTGCTGCACGGCGGGGTCAACTGGGTGATGAAGGTGCGCCCGACGGCGGAGTCGGTCTCGAGGATGGGGTCGAGGCTGGTGACGCCGGTGTTGGACAGACCCGTGACGTCCTTCCAGGTCGCCGTCGCCGGGTTGGTGCGCTCGTCGAAGGTCACCTGGTCGGTCTCGGTGAACGCCTGGAACATCACCTTGCCGCTCTTCCAGTTGACGCCGATCGTCGGCTCGCCGGCGTCCCGCGCGATCGGCGCCTCCCCGCCCGGTGCGGGGTAGACGGCGAACGTCGGCGCAGCCGGGTCAATCGCTGCGGTGCCTGCGGTCGCTGCGGCAGCGGGCGACGTGCCGGGGAGGACGAGGCCGGCGCCGAGCAGGGCCGCTACGAGGGCGACACCGCCGAGACGTGCGGAGCGGGAGCGGGACACAGGCATCTCCAAGGGGTCGTGCGCAGGTCGTGCGGTGGAGTGTGGCAGGCGGAGACGGCCGGGACCCGCGAGGCGCAGGAGCCGGGTCCGCGCCGTCACGGGGTCTGCCGGGCGTGCAGGGTGAACTGGGACGAGCCCTGGGGGCAGCGGCTCCGGGCGACGGCGAGGCCGCCCTCGCTGCGGCCGCCGAGGAAGGTCAGCTGCCCGGAGCGGCCCTCCACCTCGTCCCGGCCGACGACCAGGCCGGCTGCGGTGAACGCGGTCCGGAAGTGGTCGAGGACGTCCGCCGGCTCGCCGACGACCCGGCCCGTCACGGTCTGCTGTCCGTCGGCGCTGCCGACGTCGGTCAGCACCGTGCCGGCCGGGAGCGGGACGTCGACCGGGAACGCGTCCGGCAGGCGGGGCAGCCGAGCCGGGGCAGGGGTGCAGGTGGTGCTGCCGTCGACGAGGCTGGTCCCCTGCACGACGGCCGCCCGCGGTGCAGCAGCCGGCGTCGCGCCCGTGCAGCCGGTGACCACGAGCACCGCGGCCCCCGCGAGCAGGGAGCGCCCGGTCACCGCACGACCACCGTGCGGCGGCTGCTGGTGCCGGCGGCGTTGGTGAGGTCCTGCGGCGTGCGGACGACGAAGCCGAACGTGCCGCTCCCGGTGAAGCGCCTCGTGAGGGTCCACCGGCCGGTCGCCGGGTCGGTGCGCGTGCGGGCGGTCAGCACCTCGCGGCCGTCGTCGGTCACGCGGTACAGCGCGAGGGCGAGGCCCTCGGGGCGCAGCGGGAGGCTGTTGCCCGAGAACCGGTAGGTGCGCGCTCCGGTGCGCCGGGCGTCCACCGAGACCGTCGACCGGACCGTCAGCACCGACGACGGTCCCTCCGCGCAGCCGCGCTGCTGGGCGTACATCCGGGTGTTCGACGGCGCCGTCAGGCTGACCTCGGCCGGGCCGCCCGCCGGGACGACGACCGTCCGGACCACCCGGTAGGCCGTGGAGGGCCGGGTGTACGCGTACAGGTCGACCGTGGCACCGGGGGTGCCGCCCAGCCGGACGAGGGCCGGCGAGCCGGACCGGACGCTGGGGGTCGGCAGGCCGACGGGACCGCTGACGCAGCTGACCGGAGGCGTGGTCGTGGGCGGAGCCGTCGTCGCGGGAGCGGTCGTGGGCGGAGCCGTCGTGGGCGGAGCCGTCGTGGGCGGAGCCGTCGTGGGCGGAGCCGTCGTCGCCGGAGCCGTCGTCGCCGGTGCCGTCGTCGCCGGAGCCGTCGTCGCGGGAGGCGTCGTCGGCGGAGCGGTCGTCGCGGGAGCGGTCGTCGTGACCGGCTCCGTCGGCGCCGCGCTCGTGAGCGAGGGCGAGGGCGACAGCGACGGCTCGACGGACGGGGACACCGACGGCTCCGCGGACGGCGAGACCGACAGCGAGGGCGAGGGCGACGGCGACGTGGACTCCGAGGGCGACTCCGACGGCGACGGCGAGGTGGACACCGCGGTCGTGGCGCTCGGGCTGGGGCTCGACGTCGTGCTGCCCGGGCGGCTGTAGGCGAGCACGTTGTCGAGGACCCGCCCGCCGGTGATGGTCACGGCGTAGTCGGCCAGGCCGAACGGGTGCGGCGTCTGGACGACGGTGCCGTTCTCGAGCTTCAGCTCCTCGATGGCCTGCGGGAGGAGCGCACCGAGGACGACGACCTTGCCCTGACCGAGCGGCATCGACCCGATCGCGGTGTTCGGCGAGGCGCCGCCCTGGGGCCCGACCGTGGCGACCGTCGTGCCGCCCTTCGCCGTCCAGGCCGTGCGCGTGATGCCGTAGTTGGGTGCCCGGCCCTGCGAGGGGAAGCCGAGCATGACCTCGTAGTACGTCTGGCTGGGCTTGCCGACCAGGCCGGCCTCGTACGGGTGGTCGCCAAGCGGCGCGACGAAGTCGACGTGGCCGGCGTCGGTCCGGTTCAGGGTGAGGTCGGCCGGGGCGACGAGCCCCAGGTCGTCCGCGAGGCCGACCGCCCGGTCGGTGAGGACGAGCTGCCCGCCCGACTGGGCGTACGCCTTCAGCGCCGCCAGGGTCTCGGCCGGGAGCGTGGCGTCGTCGGGGACGACGACGGAGTCGTAGCCGGACAGGTCCGCACCGGGCACGTCGGCGATCGGCAGCCCGTCGACCGGCCGGCCCAGGGTCTTCTCGAGCACCTCGAAGTACGCCGTCCGGGAGACGTCGTACGCGATCTGCTCCTCCCCCGCGATGGCGCCGCCGCCCGCGCCGACGCCGTCGGCGGAGGTGGTGCGGACGCCGTCCTCGAGGTAGGCGACCCGCTTCATGGCCAGGACCGGGGCGACGTCCTGCGTGATGAGGGCCTCGACGGCGACCGACTCGAGGATGCCGCGGACCCCGGCGACGTGGGCCTGCTCCACGAGCGGCAGGAAGGCGTTGTTCGGGGCGATGTTGCTGAGGAAGTTCTCGACGTCCATGTGGACGCTGTCCTGGCGCTGGCTGAACCAGTCGCCCATGAACCCGGAGTCGTCGTAGCCGACGATGTCGTAGCTGGCGGCGACGTTGGCGGGCTTCCGGGGGGTCATGCCGTCGCCCGACGGCGCCGCGCCGAAGACGTCGTTCAGGACGACGCCCTGCTTCTCGAACGACCGCTCGATGGTGCGGATCATGTGCTTCGACAGCTGGCCGACCTGCGCCTGCCGCTTCGGCGTCCACTGCCCGGCCGGGATGATGAGGTCGGAGAAGGCCTCGTTCGGGGTGGTGTTCTCGCCGTGGATGTCGGTGGAGGTCGTCAGCGCCGGGAAGCTGTCGACCAGCTGCACCCACGCCTTCGTCTCGGGCTCGGACTCGGCCACCCCGCGGCTGCTGGTCAGCCGGTCGTACCAGCCGACGGTCGGGTAGTCGCGGTTGAGGTCCTGGCCGCGGTCGTTGGCGCGCACGAACCCCGGCCCGGGGTCGCTGCTGTCGAGGTCGCCCGCGGCCCAGCCGTCGGGGTTGAGGAACGCCAGCCAGACCTCGGTCCCGGCCAGCACCTGGGAGACCGGCTTGGCGACGTCGCCGGCGTACAGCGGGGCGTCGGTGCCGGGCAGGGCGGCGGCGGCGCGGGCGATGTCCTCGGCCCAGCGGATCCCGCCCTCGCGCCCCGCAGGCTCGAGCGCGTGCACCGACAGCGACGCCGCGACCTGCTTCTTGCCCTCCCGGGGCACGGCCTCGTCGGTCAGCCGCACGACCCAGAGCCGCCTCTTGCCGAAGCTCTGCTGCTCGGGCACCGCCCCGGTGAACTCCGAGAT
Source organism: uncultured Actinomycetota bacterium (assembly GCA_963761655.1). Classification (GTDB taxonomy): domain Bacteria; phylum Actinomycetota; class Actinomycetes; order Mycobacteriales; family SCTD01; genus RYN-122. The sequence goes on along the minus strand of CAVXHI010000008.1, from coordinate 439,303 downwards.
CGGACCGACCTCGACGTAGCGGGGCGCCAGCTGCTCGATCGCCTCGAGGCTCTGCTGGAGGCTCTCGACCGGCCCGTCGTACTGCTGGAAGGTCGTCGACTCCTGCGGCTCGGCGACGACGCGTCCCCCGCAGAGGTCGGACGGCGTCGTGCCGTAGCAGTTCGGCGCGGCAGCGGCCGGCACGAGCGGCAGCAGCAGGGCGGTGAGCGGCAGGAGGAGCAGGGCGCGGCGCAAGGGAGGAGCCTCTCGTCGACGCGGCAGAGCGACCTGCCGGCCCTGAGGTGTTCGCCGTCGGGCCGTCCGTCCCTGCCCGGGCTCCGTGTGAGATGTCCCCCTAGACGATCCGGCGCCGGACGACGACGAGCAGCATGAGCGCCGACGGCAGCAGCGGCAGCCACACCGTGACCAGCCGGTACCCGACGACGCCGGCCACCGCGGTCGACGCCGGCAGCCCGGCCCCGGTCAGCCCGGCGACGAGGACGACGTCGAGGGCACCCACACCGCCCGGGCTGGGCACGAGGGCCGACAGCGCGGAGGCGGCGAGGTACACGACGACCGGCATCAGGGCGACGTCGACCGACAGTGCCCGCAGGACCGCCAGCAGGGCCAGGCCGTGCAGCAGCGGGCCGCTCGCCGAGCCGAGCCACAGCTGCGCGGCCCGGGCGGGGTCCCGCGCCGTCCGGGCGAGCCGGGCGGCGTCGTCGCGCAGGCGCTCGGACCAGCGCACCCGCGTGAGCAGCGGGGCGGCGAGCACGAGCGGGACGAGCAGCAGCAGCCAGCGCAGACCGAGGTGGGGCAGGTGCGCGGCGTCGGCGAGCCGGGCGAGCAGGGCCGGGGCGGCGAGCGCCAGCACGACCAGCAGCAGCACGTGCGTGACCACGGTGACGGCGGCGCCCAGCGCCACGGCGCCGAGGGCGGTCGCGGTGGTGAGCCCCTGCCTGCGGAAGAACCGCAGGTTGACCGCCAGCCCGCCGAGGCCTGCCGGCACCACCTGGTTGACGCACGACCCGGCGACCTGCACCGCCAGCAGCTGTCCCCGCGGCAGCCGGACGTCGACCGAGCCCGCCTGCGCCACCGCGCCCACCAGCCAGACCGCGGCAGCGGCCAGGACCGCGACGGCCAGCCAGCCCCGGTCAGCCGCTCGGAGGCTGGTCGCGCCGTCGGCGATCACGGCCCGGTGCACCAGCGCCACGGCCCCCACGCCGGCCGCGACCGCGGCCCCGACCAGCACCGGGCCGCGCTGCCGCGCCGGGACGCGAGGAGAGGTCATCCGCCCGGAGAGCGCACGCGGTGTCCCGCTACCGGAGCGCGACCGTGCGGACGGCGCTCGCCCCGGCCTCGTTCGCGGTGTCCTTCGCGGTCCGCAGGACGAACCTGGTCCGGCCCGTGCCGGTGAACGTCCGGGTGATGGACCACAGCCCGGTCCTCGGGTCCGTGCGGGTCCGCGAGGTCAGGACCTCGGCGCCGCTCGGGGTGACGCGGTACAGGGACACGGACAGGCCGCCCGCACGGCGGGGCAGGCTGTTGCCGAAGAAGCGGTAGGTGCGAGCGGCACCGGTCCGGCGCACGTCGAGGGACAGCGTCGTGCGGACCCGCAGCACCGACGACGGGCCGACGTCGCAGCCCCGCTGCTGCTGGTACATCCGCGTGCTCGACGGCGGGGTGAGGCTCAGGTCGGCGACCCCGGTCGCTCCGATCCGGGCGCTGCGCACCGTCCGGTACCGCGTGCTGGGGCGGGTGTACGCGACCAGGTCGACGACGGAGCCGGGTGTCCCGGAGACCCGGACGCCGGCGGAGGCGCCCGACAGGATCTCCTGCCGGGCGAGCACGACGGGCGCCACCGCTGGGCAGGTCGCGGGCGCCGTCGTGGGCGGAGCGGTCGTGGCCGGAGCCGTCGTCGCCGGAGCGGTCGTGGCCGGAGCGGTCGTCGCCGGAGCGGTCGTCGCCGGAGCGGTCGTCGCCGGAGCGGTCGTCGCCGGAGCGGTCGTCGCCGGAGCGGTCGTCGCCGGAGCCGTCGTCGCCGGAGCGGTCGTCGCCGGAGCGGTCGTCGCCGGAGCGGTCGTCGCCGGAGCGGTCGTCGCCGGAGCGGTCGTCGCCGGCGCCGTCGTCTGGCCGGTGGTGGGGCTGGAGCTGGCGGTGGCGCTGGAGCTGACGGACGCGTCCGGCGCCGTCACGTACAGCAGGGGGCCGCTCTCCTGGCGGAGCAGCTTGTTCCGTGCGCCGGTGGAGGTCGCCACGGTGCAGGCACCGGGGCAGCCGTCGGCGTAGGCGACGAGCACGCGGCCGGTCTTGTCGAGGGTGATGTCGTTGAAGTCGAGCAGGTTGCGCTGGCTGCAGATCTCCGTGTCGGCGACCGTCTTGTTGGACGTGCCCTGCAGGGAGATGCAGCCGCGCTGGACCGGGTCGGTGGGGGTGGCGTCGACGGTGTCCCAGCTCGCGCCGCCGTCGGTCGTCGTCGCGACGTAGAGGTGCCACTCGCCGACGAAGCCGTCGTGCTGGTCGTCGCCGGCGGTCGGGGTGCCGATGAACGAGAACGCGGCCCGCCCGGCGTCGCCGGCGATGACCTCCGGGAACTGGACGTTCGCGAGGCCCAGGGCGCTGCTGACGTCGTAGGGGCGGCTCCACGTCCGGCCGTGGTCGGGCGACACCGCGATCTTCGCGGCGCTCGTCGTGCCGTAGACCGTCTCGCTGGGGTTCGTGCCGTCCTCCCAGCCGAAGTAGACGGTGCCGTCCCGGTCGGTGTCGACCGACGGGTCGCTCTCGTCCTGGTTGGCAGCGCCGGGCACGGGGCGGACCGTCCAGGTCAGGCCGTTGTCCTCGCTGACGGACACGGCGGGGGCGCCGCCGAAGAACTCGCTGTTGGTGAGGTTGTTCGGCGTCGGGGTGCCGCCGCAGCCCTTGTTCGGCAGGTAGACCGTGCCGTCGGGGCCGACCCGCAGGTGGCCGTGGATCGCCGAGCAGTTGCCGCCGACCGTGCCGGCCGGCCCGGTGTTGGCGGGCGTGTTGTAGGCGGGGACGGCGGCACCGAAGGTGAGGCCGCCGTCGTCGCTGCGGGCGCAGGACCCGCGGAAGCCGTCCTGCGCGCAGTAGTAGACGGCGTTCGGGTAGGCGGTGCTGGCCCGGACGGGCGCCGGCGCGCGGTAGGGCCCGCCGCCCAGGGTCTGGTGGTCGACCACGGTGCCGGCGCCGCAGCCCTGCGACGGCGTGTAGCTGCGGCCGGCGTCGTCGGAGAAGGACGTCGCGCTGCAGGCCAGCAGCAGCTGCGAGACGAAGGTGCGCGACGTGCGCTGGTCCGTCCAGGTGATCGCGTCGAGAGTGGTGGCCGAGGTGTCCGGGGTGATGTCCGCGACCGTGACGGTGGGCGTCGAGGACCCCTCCGCGAACGTGATCCGCTTGGTGCTGGTGCCGGAGCCGTAGACCACGGCGTCGGCCTTCGGGTCGTAGCCGAGCCCGGGCTCGCCGCCGGAGATGCCGACGTCGTAGCTGGCGTAGGTGGCGTGGACCGGCTGGGCCTGCGCGAGCGCCGCGGTGACGGGCGCGACCACCGCCAGGACCGCGGCGACGGCGAGGACCTTGCGGCGGGTCGGCGTGGTTCCGCGCTCGGTGCGGGTCACAGCAGCTCCTGAGGCGAGACGGCGGGGTGGGTGCGCGGCGGGGGTGGCGGGGGTGGCGGGGAGGACCGTCCCACCGCGGGCGCCCGGCTGTCACCCGGACGGGCGGATCAGCGGTGCTGGACCACCAGGCGGCCGAGCCGCCCCGTGCCGGTGGAGCAGGGGTCGAGCAGCTCGCCGACGTCGGCGGTGATGGTCCAGCGGCCGGCGCTCGGGACGGACACGCGGACGTCACCGTCCGGTCCCGGCACCACGCAGCCGCGCAGCAGCGGGTCGCTGGTGCTGCGGACCGTCAGCAGGCGGCTCCAGGCGAGCTTGACGACGCCGCTGGCCGGGCCCTGGGCGCTCAGCTGCACGGCGGTGTCCTGCAGGGCCGTGACGGTGATGCCCCCGGTGGCGGCCGGAGCGTCGACGGTGACCCGGTAGAGGGTCCAGTCGGCGTTGTGCCAGGTCGCCGTCAGGTACGGCAGGCCCGCGCGGACGAGGTCGGCCTCGCGCCGGGAGCCGAAGTCGGGCTCGGCGGTGGGCAGCGCGACCCACCCGACGGCGCGGTCGCGCAGCCACGCCCGGTACTCCTCGGCGGTGAGCTCGCCCTCGTAGAACAGGCCGTTCTGGGCGACGTCGACCTGCCGCTCCCAGCCGCGGGCGAGAGGCACCTGCCCCGAGACGTGGAAGGCCCCGCCGTGGGTCTTGGTGTCGACGAGCTCGAGGCGCTGGACGGCGGTCCCCGCCGCGGGGAGCTGGCGCAGCAGGGGCGCGTAGTAGGCGGCACCGCTGCTGGGGTCGGCCCCGATGTGCAGCTCCATGACCAGGTTCATGACCGGCCAGACCATCAGCCCGGCCGCGGCGAAGCGGACCATCGGGCCGTCCCGGTGGACCGTCGCCAGCACCAGGGGCGCGAGGACCATGAGCGGGACCCGGATCGCGTTGACGCCGATCGGCGACGGGACCGCCCAGGCGACGACCGCGATCAGCCCCATCACGACGGCCGCGACCCGCACGGTGCCCGGCACGGGCAGGAGCACGACGGCGGAGCAGGCGATCAGCACGCCGAAGCAGGCCCAGGGGTTGAACGGCATGAGCGACGGCTGGCCGAACAGCAGGGACACGACGCCGACGGGCAGCGCGGACGCCACGCCGACGATCACGATCGGCCGGCGCGGTTGGCCCACGAGGAACATGACCGCGAGGGCGGTGAGCTGGGTGAACGCGGCCAGCGGGCTGATCAGCCCCGAGACGGCGGCGAGCGCCACGGCCGACCCGGTCCGGCCGCGGCGCAGCAGGACGAGCGAGGCGAGGGCGGGGGCCATGCCGGCCGCGAAGGTCAGCCGGCCCTGGGCGAGGTTGCCGCACGCGACCGCGGACAGGGCGATCGCGCCGATCCGGGGCCGGGCGGTCCCGCGCAGCAGGTCGGCGCCCAGCACGCAGACGGCCGCCGTCGACAGGACCCCGAGCGTGAGCACTCCGGCCTTGGCCATCAGGGCGCCGCTGAGCAGGCTGTACGGCGGGGTGTTGACGCCGCCGTACCAGCCGGCCCACCACAGGCCGGCGCCCCGCGAGGCCGCGGCGGCCCGCGCGAGCTGGGCCGCCAGGTCCGGGCTCTGGGGGCGGAAGACCAGGTACAGCGCCTCGAGCGCGGTGGCGGTGACGGCGGCCAGCACGCGGGGGTCGACCGCCCAGCGGCGGACCCCGGCGCGCAGCACGTCCCACGGGGACAGCGGCGGGCCGGAGGGTCCGGCGAAGGCGGGCGTGCTCACGCCGGAGACCCCGTCGAGGGCACTCGGGCAGCGGTCACGCCCGGAGAGTAGGTGCACCCGGGGCCGCTGGACGGGTTGCGGGACGCGTCGCGCGTCACGTCCGTCGCGGGACGAGGCCGCGCAGGGCCGCCGGCGGGTCGACCGTCCAGAGGCCGAGCCGGACGCCGAGCGCCGCGATGAGCAGCCCGGCGACGTCGTCGACCGCGAAGTGCCAGCCCAGGTAGACGGTCGCGACGAGGGTGCCCAGCAGGAAGACCGCGAGGAAGGCCGAGGTCCAGCGCAAGCCGTAGTACAGCGCCATGATCAGCATGAGGGTGGTGACCGCGGTGTGGAGGCTGGCGAACGCCGAGACCTGCGCGTAGGCGTCCGGGGCGTGCGGGTCGGCGAGCAGGTCCGCCCGGCCCTGCAGGTACCGCGCCTGGGTCTCCTGGATGCTGCTGCGCGGCAGGCCGGCGAACTGCTCGGGCGCCGACCAGAAGGGACCGAGCGAGGGGATCGCGTAGTAGGACGCCGTCCCGAGGATCCACACCCACATGGCGCTGGCGACGTAGCGCAGGCCCTGGCGCAGGCGCGGCTGCAGGACGAGCGCCGCCACGAAGGACACGCAGACGAGCCAGCCGAACGACTCGTACCAGGGCACGAGCACGGTGTTGGCGACGCCCTGGCCGAACAGGTCGTGGAGCAGGACGTTCGGGCTGTGGCCGAGGAACAGCCACCGGTCCCAGCGCAGGAGCATCTCGTCGCGGGGGGCGTTGAGGACGTCCCAGCTCTTGAGGTTGCGGTACTCGACGTAGACCAGGTGGTACGCCGCGAGGGCGGCCAGCACGGCGAGCAGCCGCCGGCGGGGCCAGCGCTGCCGGAGCACCCGGAGGAACGACCCCTCCCCCCGGGCCGCCGCGACCCCGGCGTCGGCGAGGGACAGCAGCAGCAGCAGGCCGAGCGAGATGGCCACCCGCGACAGCAGGATCGACCCGCCCGGGTCCTTGGGCGGGATGCCGACCTGCCACGAGCGCAGCGCCATCACGACGGTGAACACGGCGACGACGCCGTACATCCGCAGGAGCGGCCCGCGCGGGGAGTCGTCGTCGGGAGCCTGCGGGGCGCGCGCCGACGGGGCGGCGTCGAGGGCGGTCACCCGACCAGTCTGCCGTCCCTCGGGCTCCGGCCTCCACGCGCGGGCCCGGGCAGCACGAAGGGCGGCCCTCCGGGGAGGACCGCCCTTCGACCGTGCAGGTGGGGCTAGTGGAACGACTCGCCGCAGGCGCACGAGCCGCCGGCGTTCGGGTTGTCGATGGTGAAGCCCTGCTTCTCGATGGTGTCGACGAAGTCGATCGTCGCGCCGGCGAGGTACGGGACGCTCATGCGGTCGACGACGACCTTGACGCTGCCGTCCGCGTACTCCTGGCGGGCGTCGCCGTCGAGCGAGCGCTCGTCGAAGAAGAGCTGGTAGCGCAGGCCCGAGCAGCCCCCGGGCTGGACGGCGACGCGCAGCGCGAGGTCGTCACGCCCCTCCTGGGCGAGCAGCGCGGCGACCTTGGCGGCGGCCGGGTCGGTCAGGACCACGCCGACGGCGGTCTCGACGGCGGGCGTGGTGGTCTCCGGAGCGGTCATGCTCACCTCTTCTGCTGCTGATCAGGATGTCCACCGGGCTCAACGTCGCCCCGCGCGGATGCCTTCCCAGCGTAGGCCGCTCAGCCCCTCGACCACGACCCGGCGGCCCGGGCGGCCAGCTGCTGCAGGGCCGGCCCCGCTGCGGCCAGCGCCTCGTCCAGCCCCACGAGGTCGGTCAGCGACAGCGCCTCGTCGACGCCCCGGGCCGCCGCCTCCCGCCGCCCGACGCCGACCTGCCCCGCCAGCACCAGGCACGGCACGCCCGCCTCCTGCGCCAGTGCCGCCACCGACCCGGTCACCTTGCCCAGCAGGCTGGTGGCGTCGAACGACCCCTCCCCCGTGACCACGAGGTCGGCCCGCTCCACCCGCTCGCGCAGCCGGACCGCCTCCGCGACCACGCCGAGCCCGCTCTCCCGCCGGCCCCCGGCGGCCAGCAGCCCGAAGCCGAGCCCCCCGGCCGCGCCCGATCCGGGCAGGTCCCGGACGGCCACCCCGAGGTGCGCCTCGACGACGTCGGCCCAGCGGGTCAGCGCCCGGGTGAGCAGGTCGACGTCGGCCGGGCCCTTCTGCGGGAGGAACAGCGCGGCGCCGCCCAGCGGGACGTCGACGTCGGTGGCGGCGACCAGCTCGGCGCCCGTCCGGGGCCGGCCCTCCAGCCGCACGACGTCGACCAGCGGCGCCCCGCCCCAGCCGAGCCGGCCGTGCCGGCCGTACCGCGCCATCCCGAGCGCCGCGAGCGCCCCCGCCCCGCCGTCGTGCGTGCCCGAGCCGCCCAGCCCGACGACGACCCTGCGCGCCCCGGCGTCCAGGGCGGCGGCCACCAGCTGCCCGACGCCGTACGTCGTCGTCCGGGCGGGGTCGCGCTCGTCGGGGGCCAGCAGGTGCAGCCCGCAGGCGAGGGCGCTCTCGACGTAGGCCGTGTCCGTGCCGTCCGGAGACCGGTGCAGCAGGACCGACGCCGGCACGGGCCGCGCCAGCGGGTCCTCGACGACGACCGGCAGGTCCGTGCAGCCGGGCAGGGCGTGCCGCAGGACCTCGAGCAGGCCGGGGCCGCCGTCGGACAGCGGGCACAGGTCGAGGTCGTCGCGGGGAGCCACCGAGGCCCACCCGCGGGCGAGCGCCTCGGCGGCCTCGGGGGCGCTCAGCGTGCCGGTGAAGCAGTCGGGGGCGAGGAGCACGCGCACGGGAAGGAGTCTGCCCCTGCGGAGGTTGTCGTCCGTGCGACGCTATCCCCGCCGCCGACCCAGGAGCCCTCGCGTGACCGTCTTCGTGGAGCCCACGCCCACCCCGCTCGCCCTGCTCCTCCTCGGCCAGGGCACCGACCCCGCCTCCGAGCGCGGCGTCGACTGCCCCGGCGCCCTGCCGCCCGCCTCCGACCCCTCCCTGGTCGCCCGGGCGCGGGCCGCCAAGGACGCCCTCGGCAACCGGGTCTTCGTCCTGGGCCACCACTACCAGCGCGACGAGGTCATCGCCTTCGCCGACGTCACCGGCGACTCGTTCAAGCTCGCCCAGCAGGCCGCGGCCCGTCCCGACGCCGAGTTCGTCGTGTTCTGCGGCGTCCACTTCATGGCCGAGAGCGCCGACGTCCTCACGTCGTCGTCGCAGGCGGTCCTGCTGCCCGACCTCGCCGCGGGCTGCTCGATGGCCGACATGGCGACCTTCGACCAGGTCGAGGAGTGCTGGGACGCCCTCGTCGAGGCGGGCATCGCGGACGACGTCGTCCCCGTGACCTACATGAACTCGAGCGCCGCGATCAAGGCCTTCACCGGCCGGCACGGCGGGACGGTCTGCACGTCCAGCAACGCCAGGACCGCGCTGACGTGGGCGTTCGAGCAGGCCGGCAAGGTGCTGTTCCTGCCCGACCAGCACCTGGGTCGCAACACCGCCGTCCGCGAGATGGGCCTGTCCCTGGACGACTGCGTCCTGTACGACCCGCACAAGCCCCTGGGCGGGCTGACCGTCCAGCAGCTGCGTGACGCGACGATGATCCTGTGGAAGGGCCACTGCTCGGTGCACGGCCGCTTCACGGTCCGCAGCGTCGAGGAGGTCCGGGCGCGCGTCCCCGGCGTGACCGTGCTGGTCCACCCGGAGTGCCGCAACGAGGTCGTCGAGGCCGCCGACCTGGTCGGCTCGACCGAGTTCATCATCCAGGCGCTCGACGCCGCCCCGGCCGGCTCGTCCTGGGCCATCGGCACCGAGCTCAACCTGGTGCGCCGGCTCGCGAACGCCCACCCCGACAAGACGGTCGTGTTCCTGGACAAGGACGTCTGCTACTGCTCGACGATGAACCGGATCGACCTGCCGCACCTGGTGTGGACGCTCGAGGAGCTCGTCGCCGGGCGGGTCCCGAACCGGATCGAGGTCGAGCCCGCGACCGCCCGCGAGGCCCGCGCTGCCCTCGACCAGATGCTCGCCCTGCCCGGCGTCGGCGCGGTCCCTACGCTCACCCCGTGACCTCCCCCAAGGGCCGCCCGACCCCCAAGCGCGCCGCCGCGGGCCGCGGCCCCGTCGCGCCGCCGCCGCAGACCCGCCGCGAGGCCGCCGCCCGGCTGCGCGAGCAGGGCGCCAAGGGCCGCAAGGGCGTGCGCGCCGGCTACGTCGCCGGCGACTCCGCCTCCCTGCTCCCCCGCGACGCCGGCCCGGTCCGGCGCCTCGTCCGCGACGTCGTCGACAGCCGCCGCAACGTCGGGACGCTGCTGCTGCCGATCGCGGTGCTCCTCGTCGTCGCGCAGCTGATCGGCCAGGAGGACGTCTACGCCGTCGCCAGCCGGATCTGGGCGGTCGGTCTGGTGGCCGTCCTCGTCGACTTCGTCCTGCTCGCGCTCCGCGTCCGCAAGACCCTGCGGGCCCGGCACCCGCAGGAGGCCAAGACCCTCCGCCACGTCGGGTACGCGCTGCTGCGCTCGACCGTGCTGCGCCGCTTCCGGATGCCCCCGCCCCAGGTCGAGCCGGGCGACACGCCGTAGGTCCCGGTCGGCCGCGGCCCCGCGGCTACCGTCCTCGGGTGCTCCGCCGCCTCCCCCTCGCCGTCCCCCTGCTCGCCGCCCTGGCGCTCGCCGCCTGCACGTCGTCGCCGGACCGGCCGACCGCGACCGGGGGCGGACCCTCCGGCAGCAGCACCGCGAGCGCGTCGGCCAGCCCGAGCGCCTCGCCTGCACCGCTGGCCCAGCTCCCCCGCGGCGGCCGGGCGATCTTCCCGAAGCACGTCGTCGTCGCGTACTACGGGACGGCGGGCAACGGCCGGCTCGGCGTCCTCGGCGAGACCGGCCCGGAGGTCGCCGCCCGGCGGACCCTGCAGGCCGCGATCCCGTTCCAGCCGGCGTCGGGCAAGCCCGTGCTGCCGGCGTTCGAGCTCATCACCACGGTCGCCGCCGCCGGGCCCGGGCCGGACGGCCTCTACAGCACGCGGCTGCCCGTCGAGGAGGTCCTGCGCTACGTCGAGGTCGCCCGCAAGAACAAGATGCTGGTCATCCTGGACTTCCAGCCGGGCCGCGCCGAGTTCCTCGACCAGGTCAAGGAGTACGAGCAGGCGCTGCTCCAGCCCGAGGTCGGCGTCGCGCTCGACCCGGAGTGGAAGCTCACCGCCGACCAGAAGCCGCTGCGCCAGATCGGCGTCACGAGCGCCAAGCCGCTCAACGACGTCTCGAGCTACCTCGCGAACCTGACGCTCAAGAACCGGCTGCCCGAGAAGATCTTCATGGTCCACCAGTTCAAGACCTACCAGCTGCCCGACCGCGAGGAGATCGTCGACCGGCCGGGCCTGGCCACCGTGCTCCACATCGACGGGTTCGGCTCGAAGTACGCCAAGCGGAACACCTACGACATCCTGGCCTCCCGGACGCCGCAGTTCGTCAACGCCTTCAAGCTGTTCTACGACGAGGACGTCGACGGCCGCGGCCGGAACGACCTGATGACGCCGGCCGAGGCCATGGCCCTGGTGCCCCAGCCGCAGCTGATCACCTACCAGTAGGCACCCGCGCCTGGTTGCCGGCGTCGTCGACCGCGACCAGGCCGCGCGCGCCCGGCGGGACGGCGAAGCTGCCGTCGAGGGCGACCTCCACGTCGGCGCCGTCGGACGTGGACAGGTGCAGCACGTCCTCGCCCCGGCCCCGGCCTCCCGTCAGGACGAGCTGCGGCGGGACGGTGTCGACCTCGAACGACGTCGTCGTGCGGCGGCTGCCGGGCAGCAGGCCGCGGTCGACCTCGACGACGAGCACGTGGCGCCCGTCGCGCAGACCGCCCAGCGACGCCGTCAGCGTCCCGCCGTCGGTGCGGTCGACCTCGCGCCGGTCCAGCAGCAGCCGCGCCCGCCCCGACGTCGGGACCGACACGGTGGTCCGGGCGACGTCGGCCGCGTTGAGCGCGCCCTTCGGCAGGCCGTCGAGCGTCAGCGGCGCGCCCCGACCCACGACCACGAGCAGCAGGGCGAGCACGGCGACGACGAGCAGCAGGCCGGCGACGGCGAGGCGGCGGAGGAGCACGCCCCGAGGCTAGGGTCGCGCCATGGAGCACCGGCGCCTCGGACGCAGTGGCATGTACGTCAGTGAGATCAGCTACGGCAACTGGCTGACCCACGGCTCGCAGGTGGAGGCCGACGCCGCCACCGCGTGCGTGAAGGAGGCGCTGGAGGTCGGCATCACCACCTTCGACACCGCCGACGTGTACGCCCAGACGAAGGCCGAGACGATCCTCGGCGAGGCTCTCAAGGGCGTCCGCCGCGAGTCCTACGAGCTGTTCACCAAGGTCTACTGGCCCACCGGCCCGGGCCGCAACGACCGCGGCCTGTCGCGCAAGCACATCGTCGAGAGCTGCAACGCGTCGTTGAAGCGCCTGCAGACCGACCACATCGACCTCTACCAGGCGCACCGGTTCGACCACGAGACCCCGCTCGACGAGACGCTGCGCGCCTTCGACGACCTGGTCCGGGCCGGCAAGGTCCACTACATCGGCGTCAGCGAGTGGAAGGCCGAGGAGATCGACCGGGCCCTCAAGATCGCCGACCAGATGGGCCTGGACCGGATCGTGTCCAACCAGCCGCAGTACTCGGCGCTCTGGCGGGTCATCGAGGGCGAGGTCGTGCCGCTGTGCGACCGCGAGGGCATCAGCCAGATCGTGTGGTCGCCGATCGCGCAGGGCGTGCTCACCGGCAAGTACCTGCCCGGTCAGCAGCCGCCCGAGGGCTCGCGCGCCACCGACCCCACCGGCTCGGGCTTCATGAAGCACTTCCTGCGCGACGACGTCCTGGAGAAGGTCCAGCAGCTGACGCCCCTCGCGCAGCAGGCCGGGCTGTCGCTGGCCCAGCTCGCGGTCGCCTGGGTGCTCCACAACCCGAACGTCGCCAGCGCCATCGTCGGGGCGTCCCGCCCGGAGCAGGTCCGCGACAACGCCGCGGCGGCCGGCAAGGCCCTCGACGACGACCTGTTCGAGGCCGTCAACAAGGTGCTGGCCGACGTCGTCGTCGCGGACCCGACCTTCACCAGCAGCCCGGCGAAGCGCCCCTGACCGTCGCCGGCCGACGCGGGCGCCCCCGTCAGGCCGGGTTCAGTCCCATGGGGCCGTAGACCTTGCGGTCCTCCTCGAACAGCGTCACCTGGTGGACGCCCGCCTCGAGCAGCTCCTTCCAGGTCTCGCCGACCCAGCTCTCGGCGTCGCTCTGGTTCGGGAAGCTGCCACCGCCCTGCTCCCCGGGGTCGACCTCCGTGCCGTCCGGTCCCTCGTAGCGCCAGGTCCAGGCCATGCCGTCCTCCTGCTCGTCGCGTGTCTCTGGGAGGCTAGGCCGATGCGTCTGAGGCTGCTCGGCACAGGGGCGGCCGCCGGCTGGCCGAACCCCTGGTGCACCTGCGCGTCCTGCCTCGCGGCAGCCGCGTCCGGGGTGGTCCGCGGGCAGACCAGCGTGCTGCTCGACGACCGCCTGCTGCTCGACGTCGGCGCCGAGGCGCCCCGGGCCGCGGCCCGCCAGGGGGTGTCGCTCGCCGGGGTCGAGGCGGTCCTGGTCGGCCACGGCCACCCCGACCACCACGACGTCGCGGCCTGGCGGTGGCGCGGCTGGTCGCAGGCACCGCGCGCCCTGCACCTGGTCGCCCCGCCCGCCGTCGCCGAGGCGGCCCGGCCGTGGCTCGACCCGTCGGTGACCGTGTCCGTGGTCGGACCCGGCGACGTCCTGGAGGTGGCCGGGCACGTCGTCCGGGTCCTGCCGGCCGCGCACGGGGACGCCCGCCTCGGCCCGGCCGTGCTGTACGACGTCACCGCCCCCGACGGCGACCGCCTGCTGTACGCCGTCGACACCGGGCCGCTCCCGGAGGTGCCGTCAGGGCCGTACGACGTCGTCCTCATGGAGCTGACCGGGGGCGGACCGGGCCACCTGGACGTGCAGACCTTCCCCGCGCAGGTGGCCGCGCTGCGCCGGACCGGCGCCGTCACGGCTGCGACGCAGGTCCTCGCCGTCCACCTCGGCCACGACAACCCGCCGCCCGCGGAGCTCGACCGGCTGCTGGCCTCCTGGGGAGCGTCGGCCCCCCGGGACGGCGACGTCGTCGGGGCGGGGGCCGGACCCGCGGGACCTCGGCGGACCCTCGTCCTCGGCGGCGCGCGCTCCGGGAAGTCCGCGCACGCGGAGGCACTCCTGGCCGCCGAGCCTGCCGTCACCTACGTCGCGACCGCACCGCCCCGGCCCGGCGACGACGAGTGGACCGCCCGGGTGCAGGCCCACACCGCCCGTCGGCCGGCCTCGTGGACCACCGTGGAGACGGGCGACGTCGCCGCTGTCCTGCACGGCACCGACGACGCCGTCCTCGTCGACGACCTCGGCCTGTGGCTCACCCGCCTGCTCGACGACGCCGCCGCCTGGGACGACCGCTCCCTCGCCGCGGCCGCCGTCTCGACCGCCCTCCCGCCGCTGCTGGAGGCCTGGCGGAGCAGCCGGCGGGCCGTGCTGGTCGCCCCGGAGGTCGGGGGCGGGCTGGTCGCCCCGACGCTCGGCGGCCGGCTGTTCGTCGACCTGCTCGGGACCTGCACCCAGGCGCTCGCGCGCGACGCCGACGACGTCGTGCAGGTCGTCGCCGGGATCGCCCGGAGCGTCCGGTGATCCCGGTCGACCCGCCCGGGCTGCTCGACGCGGCCCCGCCCGTCCTCGGGGCGCTCGGGCCCGGCCTGCGCCGGCTGGCCGAGCTGCAGGGCGCCTGGCCGCCCCGGGCCGCGCAGCACGCCCGCACGCCCGCCCCGGGCGCCGGCCTCGAGCAGGGCACCGCCCTGGCCGACGCCGCCGCCGACGAGGGCGTCGACCTGCTGGTCGTGGAGTCCTCCGGCGACCCCTCCCCGGCGCTCGCCGTCCTGGCCGCGCTGCTCGCGGTCGAGCCCGTGCACGCGATCGGCACCGGCGGCGGACCCGGCTGGGCCGGGCAGGTGACCGCTGTCCGCACCGCCCTCCCCCGGCTGCGGCCCCTCGTCGGCGACCCCGCGGCCCTGCTCGACGCCGCGGGCGACCCCGCCCTGTCCTGCCTCGCCGGCCTCGTCGCCCAGGCCGCCCGCCGCCGCACGCCGGTCCTGCTGGGGAGCGCCCCGGGGGCGGCCGCCGCGCTGCTCGTGGCCGACCGGCTCGCCCCGGGCGCCGGGCGGTGGGTCCTGGCGGGCTGCTCGAGCGCGACCCCGGCCGCGGTCCGGGCGCTCGAGGTGCTGGGGGTGTCCCCCCTGCTCGACCTCCGCCTGCCCGGGCCCGGTGGTGCCCTGCTCGCCGAGCGGGTCCTGGCCGGGGCGCTGGAGCTGCTGCATGCCTGACGGGCTCCGGCTCGCCCTCACCACGCTCACCGTCCTGCCGGTGCGCGGTCCGGCCGTGGTCGACCGCCGGACGGCGGGGACGGCGATGTCGCTGGCGCCCCTGGTCGGGCTGCTCCTCGGCCTGCTCGCGGCCGGGCTGCTCGCCGGGCTGGACCGCCTCACCGAGGGACCCCCGCTGCTGGCCTGCGCCGCCGTGCTCGCCCTGCTCGGGGGCCTGACCCGGGGCCTGCACCTGGACGGCCTCGCCGACCTCGCCGACGGCCTGGGCAGCCACGCCGGCCCCGAGCGGGCCCGCGCGATCATGAAGCAGCCCGACGTCGGGGGCCTCGGGCTCGCCGCCGTCCTGCTGGTCCTCCTCGTGCAGGTGGGCGCCCTGCTGGCCTGCGCGTCCGCCGGCCGCGGCCCGCTGGCGGTGGTCCTCGCCGTCGTCGCCGGACGGCTGGCGGTGTCGCTCGCCTGCACGCCCGCGACCCCGGCCGCCACCCCCGGGGGCCTCGGGGCGCTCGTCGCCGGGACCGTCCGCCCTTCCGTCCCGCTGGCGCTGGCCGTCGTCTCCGGCGGGGCCGCCTGCCTGCTCGACGGCGGACCGCGGCCCGCCCTGGCCCTGCTCGCCGGCCTGCTCGCCGCCCGGGTGCTGCGCCGCCACGCCGTGCGCCGCCTCGAGGGCGTGACGGGCGACGTCCTCGGCGCCCTCGTCGAGATCGCGACGACGACGGTGCTGGTGGGGATGAGCGTGTGACCCGGGCCGCGGCCTACGGCAGCGACGACACGATCGTCCTCGCCACCTGCCCGACCGGCAGGACGTCGACGTCGACCACCTGGTCGGCGACCTGCTCGTACAGCGGGTAGCGCTCCGCCACGAAGCGGCTCAGCGTGGCCTCCGGGTCGTCCCCGAGCCACGGCCGGCCCTCGCCGCGCCCGACCCGGCGGGCCAGCGTCGCCACGGTGGCGCGCAGCCACACGACGCGGCCCCCTGCCCGGAGCCGCTCGCGCCCGCCCTCCTGCAGCAGCACGCCGGTGGCGATGCTCGCGACCAGCGGTCCGGGCACCCCGAGCACGAGGTTGACCGTGGCGGCCTCGGCGGCCATGACCGCCTCCACGCCCTGCGTGTCGTACAGGGTCGCGACGTCGGAACCGCTGGTGCGCGCCAGCAGGTCGTCGTCGTCGAGGAACGGCCAGCGCAGCCGGGTCGCGACCTGGCTGCCGACCGTGGAGCGCCCCGAGCCGGTGCACCCGATCAGCAGCAGCCGGGTGCCTCCCTGCCCCGCCGCCGTCACCCCGGTCAGCGCACCCGGCTGGGGACGAACGGCGGCTTCGCCACCCGGAAGCGGGACACCCGGCCCCGGACGTCGACCTCGACCTCGTCGCCCTCGGCGAGGTCGGGAGCGAGCAGCGCCAGGGCGATCCCGGTCCTCAGGGTCGGGGAGAAGGTCCCGCTCGTCACCTCGCCCACCTCCCGCTCGCCGCTCGTGACGACCATGTGCGCGCGCGGGATGCCCCGGTCGAGCCCCGTCAACCCCCAGAGCACCCGGGCCGGGCCCGTCTCGCGCTCGCGCAGCAACGCCTCGCGGCCCCAGAAGCGCGGCTTGCCCCACCCGACCGCCCAGGTCGCCTTCGCCTGGACGGGCGTGATGTCGAGCGAGAGGTCCTGCCCGTGCAGCGGGTAGCCCATCTCGGTGCGGAGGGTGTCGCGGGCCCCGAGGCCGCAGGGCAGCACCCCGAGCGGCGCGCCGGCGGCCAGGACGGCGTCCCACAGGTCGGCGGCGTCGTCCCACTGCGGCAGCAGCTCGTAGCCGCGCTCGCCGGTGTAGCCGGTGCGGCAGACCACGACCGGCCTCCCCTGCCAGGAGGCTCCGTCGAAGCTCATGTAGTCGTGGTCGGTGGGCAGGCCGAGGGCCTGGACGAGCTCGGTGCTCCGCGGCCCCTGGACGGCGATCACGGCGAGGGTGGTGTGCAGGTCCTCGACCGTGATGCCCTCGGGGGCGTCGGCGGCCAGCCGCGAGACGACCTGGCTGGAGTTCGCGGCGTTCGGGATGAGGAAGACCTCGTCCTCGCTGCGGACGTACTGGATGAGGTCGTCGACGACGCCGCCCGTGCGGTCGTCGAGGCAGAGCGTGTACTGCGCCTGCCCGACGCCGACCCGCCGGAGGTCGTTGGTGAGCCGGTCGTTGACGAAGTCGACCGCCCCCGGCCCGCGCACCACGCCCTTGCCGAGGTGGCTGACGTCGAACACCCCGACCGCCTCGCGGACCGCCAGGTGCTCCTTGAGCACGCCGCCGCCCGGGTACTCGATCGGCATCTCCCACCCGCCGAAGTCGGCCATCTTGGCGCCGAGGGCGACGTGCCGGTCGTGGAGCGGGCTGTGCTGCAGGGCGGGCTGTCCGGCGTCGGAGGTCACGGGCGGACCCTACTGATCAGCGCCGCGAGGCGGTCCAGGTCCGCCTCCGTCGCCCGGGCCGCGGTCGATCCCCGAAGCACCGGCCCGGTCCGCGCAGCCGTCCTCGGCGTGCCTGCCCGCCGGTAGCCTGCCCGCTCGTGACCACCCTCGCGCTCAGCAGCTCCTCCCCGGCCTCCCTGCGCGTGGACGCGCTCGTCATCGGGGTCGCCGTCGGCCCCCGCGGGCTGGTGCTCGCGCCGGGCGCGGAGAGCGTCAGCGAGAAGCTCGGCAAGGGGCTGCTCGCCGCCCTGACCGGGCTCGGGGCGACCGGCAAGGCCGAGCAGGTCGTGCGCCTGGCGACCCTCGGCGCGACCACCCCGAAGGTCGTCGTCGCCGTCGGCCTCGGGCCGGTCGCGCCCTCGTACGACCTCGAGACGCTGCGCCGCGCCGCCGGTGCGGCCGTCCGCGGGCTCGAGGGCACGGCCAGGGTCGCGCTCGCGCTGCCCGCCCCGGACGCCGAGGCGGTCAGCGCCGTCGGCGAGGGCGCCCTGCTGGGCGCGTACCGGTTCGACCGCTACCGGACGACGTCCGAGCGCCCCGACGCCGTCGCCGAGCTGCTCCTGTGCGTGCCCGACAGCAAGGCCGCCGCCGTCCGCGACGCCGTCGTGCGGGCGGAGGTCGTGGCCCGGGCCGTCTCGCTGGCCCGCGACCTCGTCAACACCCCGCCGTCCGACCTCCGTCCGAAGGACCTCGCCGCGGTCGCCCAGGCGCAGGGCGAGAGCGCCGGGCTCACGGTCGAGGTGCTCGACGAGAAGGCCCTCAAGAAGGGCGGCTTCGGCGGCATCCTCGGCGTCGGCGCCGGCTCGTCGTCCCCGCCGCGGCTCGTGCACCTGACCTACCGCGGCACGGGCAGCGGCCCGACCGTGGCGCTCGTCGGCAAGGGCATCACCTTCGACTCCGGCGGCCTGTCGCTCAAGCCCCCGGCGGCCATGGAGGAGATGAAGATGGACATGGGCGGGGCCGCCGCGGTGCTCGCCACGGTCGTCGCCGTCGCCGAGCTCGGCCTTCCCGTCGCCGTCGAGGCCTGGCTGCCGCTCGCGGAGAACATGCCGAGCGGGACCGCCACGCGCCCGTCCGACGTCCTCGTCATGCACAGCGGCACGACCGTCGAGGTCAACAACACCGACGCCGAGGGCCGCCTGGTCCTCGCCGACGCGATCAGCCGCGCGTGCCTCGACTCCCCCGACCTCGTCCTCGACGTCGCCACGCTGACCGGAGCCGCGCTCGTGGCCCTCGGCGCCCGGACCACCGGCGTCATGAGCAACGACGACGACCTCCGCGTGCAGGTCGTGGCCGCGGCCGGGCGCGCCGGCGAGCCGTCCTGGGGCATGCCGCTGCCGTCCGAGCTGCGCAAGGGCCTCGACTCCGAGGTCGCCGACCTGCAGAACACCGGCCCGCGCGAGGGCGGCATGCTCACCGCCGGCCTGTTCCTGCAGGAGTTCGTCCCCGACGGCGTCCGCTGGGCGCACCTGGACATCGCCGGCCCCGCCTACAACTCCGGCGAGGCCTACGGCTACACGCCGCACGGCGGGACGGGCGCCGCCGTGCGCACCTTCGTCCGGCTGCTCGAGGAGCTGGGGGCGTAGTCCGGGTCGGCTACGGCCGGTCCGGGCCGGTCTCCCCCGCCGCCCTGCGGGCCGCCGTCCAGGCACGCATCCGCGACGGGTACCCGACCGCGGCGACGTCGTAGACGGGGAGCCCCAGGCGGGCGCCGAACGACCGTGCCTCCTGCGCGGTGGTGCGGCGCCGGGTCCACTCGCCGTCCGCCGCGACGAGGACCAGCGTCGTCGGCGTCGTCGGGGTCTCCGGCTCGACGAAGCCCTCGACGCCGCGGCGGCTGGTCGCGAACGCCTCGAGGTGCTCGACGACCGCGGTCCGCTCCTCGCGGGAGGCCGTCCGCCCCCGCCGTCCGAAGAGCCTCACGTCACGCACCCCCCGCACCGGGCCCCGGGAATCCCCGGGGCCGCTCCCGCCCTGTCACTACCGGGTGGAAGGATGCCCGACAAGCAGACCGCGCAGTGGGACCCGCCAGGGTCCCAGTCGGACCAGCAGCACCAGGGAGCAAGCAGTGACTGACACCGTCGACCTCGTCGTCCTGGGCGGAGGCAGCGGCGGGTACGCCGCAGCCCTGCGTGCCGCCGAGCTGGGCCTGACCGTCGTCATGGTCGAGAAGGACAAGGTCGGCGGCACCTGCCTGCACCGCGGCTGCATCCCGACCAAGGCCCTGCTGCACTCGGCCGAGGTCGTCGACGTCATCAAGGAGGCCGAGCAGTTCGGCGTCCACGGCAGCTTCGACCGGGTCGAGATGACCGAGGTCAACGCCTACAAGGACAAGGTCGTCGCGGGCCTCTACAAGGGCCTGTCCGGCCTGGTGAAGAGCCGCAAGATCGAGGTCGTCGAGGGCTCCGGCCGCCTGGTGTCCGCGACCGCCGTCGAGGTGGACGGCCGCCGGATCGAGGCGAAGCACGTCCTGCTCGCCACCGGCTCGGTCCCCCGCGCGATCCCCGGCATCGAGGTCGACCACGAGCGCGTCATCACCAGCGACGACGCCCTCAAGAAGGACACGATCCCGGCGTCGGTGATCATCCTGGGCGCCGGTGCGATCGGCTGCGAGTTCGCCAGCGTCTGGCGCGCCTTCGGCGCCGAGGTCACCATCGTCGAGGCGCTGCCGCACCTCGTGCCGCTGGAGGAGGAGAGCTCCTCGAAGCTGCTCGAGCGGGCGTTCCGCAAGCGCGGCATCAAGCAGGAGCTCGGCACCCGGTCGGAGAAGGTCGAGGTCACGCCGAACGGCGTGCAGGTCACGCTCGAGGGCGGCAAGCAGCTCGAGGCCGAGCTGCTGCTCGTCGCCATCGGCCGCGGGCCGGTCTCGGCCGACCTCGGGTACGAGCAGGTCGGCGTCGAGATGGAGCGCGGCTTCGTGAAGGTCGACGCCTACCTGCAGACCAGCGTCCCGACCATCAGCGCCGTCGGCGACCTCATCCCGACCCTGCAGCTGGCCCACGTCGGCTTCGCCGAGGGCATCCTCGTCGCCGAGCGGCTCGCCGGCCTGCCCGTCGCCCCGATCGACTACGACGGCGTCCCCCGCGTCACCTACTCCTCGCCCGAGGTGGCCTCCGTCGGCCTCACCACGAAGGTGGCGCAGGAGCGCGGCTACGACGTCGTCGAGGCCGTCTACGACCTCGCCGGCAACGGCAAGGCCCGCATCCTCGGCACGGCCGGCGCCGTCAAGGTCATCGCCAGCAAGGACGGCCCCGTCATCGGCGTCCACATGGTCGGCGAGCGGGTCGGCGAGCTCATCGCCGAGGCCCAGCTCATCACCAACTGGGAGGCGCTGCCGGGTGAGGTCGCCCAGCTGATCCACCCGCACCCGACGATGTCCGAGGCCGTCGGGGAGGCGCACCTCGCGCTCGCCGGCAAGCCCCTCCACAGCCACAGCTAGACCCACCCTCCCCCCGCTAGGAGCACTACAGGACATGGCCTTCTCCGTCACGATGCCGGCGCTCGGCGAGAGCGTCACCGAGGGCACGGTCACCCGCTGGCTGAAGAAGGAGGGCGAGCGGGTCGAGGTCGACGAGCCGCTGCTCGAGGTCTCCACCGACAAGGTCGACACCGAGATCCCCTCGCCGGTCGCCGGGGTCGTGCAGAGCATCAAGGTCCAGGAGGACGAGACCGTCGACGTCGGCGTCGAGCTGGCCGTCATCGGCGACGGCGCCGAGGGCGGCGGGGACGCCCCCGCGGCGGCCGCCGCCCGAGCCCGCCGCTGCCCCGGAGCCCGAGCCGGCCCCCGAGCCCGAGCCGGCTCCCGCAGCCCGAGCCCGAGCCCGCCCCGGTCGCCCCGACGCCGCCCCCGGCTCCCGCGCCGGCTCCTGCGCCGACCCCGCCGCCGGCCCCCGCGGCCGCTCCCCCGGCCCCCGCCGCCGCCCGCCGCCCCCGCGCCGGCCCCTGCCGCCTCGGGCGGGTCCGGGAGCGAGAGCGCCTACGTCACGCCGCTCGTCCGCAAGCTCGCCAGCGAGCACGGCGTCGACCTCGGGTCCCTGCAGGGCACGGGCGTCGGCGGACGCATCCGCAAGCAGGACGTCCTCGACGCCGCCGTCCTCCGGGTCGCCGCGTCCTCCGCCCCGGCCCCCGCGCAGCCCGCCGCGCCCCGGCCGGCGACCGACCGCCAGCAGATCCCCACCCCGGCCGCCTCCCCCAGCGCGCCGGCGCCCGCCTTCGTCGACCAGGCCGTCGCGGCCGCGCCGAAGACCAGCGTCCGCGGCCGCACCGAGCCGCTGAGCCGCCTGCGCAAGGTCATCGCGTCCCGGATGACCGAGTCGCTGCAGACCTCCGCGCAGCTGACCACCGTGCTCGAGGCCGACGTCACGAGGATCGCCCAGCTGCGCCAGCGGGCGAAGGGCTCCTTCGAGGCCCGCGAGGGCACGAAGCTCAGCTTCCTGCCGTTCTTCGCGCTGGCCACCGTCGAGGCCCTCAAGGCCCACCCGGTCGTCGAACTGCTCGATCGACGAGCAGGCCGGCACCGTGACCTACCACGAGGCCGAGCACCTGGGCATCGCCGTCGACACCGAGCGCGGCCTGCTCGTCCCCGTCATCCAGAACGCCGGCGACCTGAACCTCGGCGGGATGGCCCGCAAGATCGCCGACCTCGCCGAGCGCACCCGCACCAACCGGGTCACGCCGGACGAGCTCGGCGGCGGGACGTTCACGCTCACCAACACCGGCTCGCGCGGCGCCCTGTTCGACACCCCGATCATCAACCAGCCGCAGGTCGGCATCCTCGGCACGGGCGCCGTCGTCAAGCGCCCGGTCGTCGTGGAGGACCCGCGCCCTCGGCGAGGTCATCGCCGTGCGCTCGATGGTCTACCTCGCGCTGACCTACGACCACCGGATCGTCGACGGCGCCGACGCCGCCCGCTTCCTGGTCACCGTGAAGGAGCGCCTCGAGGAGGGCGACTTCGCCGCGGAGCTCGGCCTGTAGCACCTGCGCTCCCCGCGAGGGCGGTCACCGGCGACGGTGGCCGCCCTCGCTGCGTGTCCGCGGTGACGCGTCCCACAGGACGCGGCGATCCGGAACAACGTCCTCCGCTTCCGGGGTAGTCCTCCGCAGACCCCGAGCGACGGAGCACCCGCATGGCCCGCACCACCCCCGCAGCAGGCGAGACCGACTACCGCCTGACCTTCGCCGTCCTCTGCGCCGGCGTGACCGCGTTCTCGCTGCTGCAGTCGATGGTCAACCCGGTCCTGCCGACCATCCAGGCCGCGCTGGGCACCGACCAGCGCACCGTCACCTGGGTGCTCACGGCGTACCTGCTGTCGGCGTCGGTGTTCACGCCGATCGTCGGGCGGGTCGGCGACAAGATCGGCAAGGAGCGCATGCTCGTGGCCGCGCTCGTCGCCCTGTCGGTCGGCTCCCTGGTCGCCGCGCTCGCGCCCAGCATCGGCGTGCTCATCGTCGCCCGCGTCATCCAGGGCATCGGCGGCGGCGTCCTGCCGCTGACCTTCGGGATCATCCGCGACGAGTTCCCGCGCGAGAAGGTCGCGGGCGCCATCGGGACGGCCGCCGCGCTGCTCGCCGTCGGGGGCGGCTTCGGCCTGGTGCTGGCCGGTCCGGTGGTCGACGCCCTGAGCTACCACTGGCTGTTCTGGCTGCCGATGATCCTCACCGTCGTGGCCGCCCTCGCGGCCTGGCGCTTCGTCCCGGCCTCCCCGGTCCGCACCGCCGGCCGCATCGACCTGGTCGCCGCCGGCCTGCTGTCGGGCTGGCTGGTCTGCCTGCTGCTCGCCGTCAGCCAGGGTCGGGTCTGGGGCTGGGGCTCCGGCAGGGTCGTCGGCCTCCTGCTCGGCGCCGTCGTGCTCGCCGCGCTCTGGGTCCGCACCGAGGTCCGCAGCGACGCCCCGCTGATCGACATGCGGATGATGCGCATCCCGGCCGTCTGGACCACGAACCTCGTCTCGCTGCTGTTCGGCGTCGGGATGTACGCGCTGTTCGCCTTCCTGCCGCAGTTCCTGCAGACCCCCGAGCGGGCCGGGTACGGGTTCGGCGCCTCGGTCACCCTGTCCGGCCTGCTCCTGCTGCCGCAGTCGCTCGCGACCTTCCTCGCCGGACTGCTGTCCGGCCGCCTCGCCGCCCGGTTCGGCTCCAAGCGGCTGCTCGTGATCGGCGCGTTCCTGTCCGGGGTCGCCCAGCTCGGGCTCACGCTCGTGCACGACGAGGTGTGGCAGGTCCTCGCCTCCACCGCCCTCGGCGGGGTCGCCTTCGGCCTGGCGTTCGCGGCCATGTCGAACCTCGTCGTGGAGGCCGTGCCGATGTCGCAGACCGGCGTCGCCAGCGGCATGAACGCGAACATCCGCACCGTCGGTGGAGCGATCGGCGGGGCCGTCCTCGGCAGCGTCGTCACCGCCGGGGCACGCGCCGACGGGCTGCCGGTCGAGGCCGGCTACACCCACGGGTTCGGCGTCCTCGCGGCCTGCTCGTTCGTCGCCGCCCTCGTCGCCCTGCTCGTGCCGACGAGCCGGGCGCCCGAGCCGCTCGACCTGCCGGGCGAGGTGCGCACCCCCGAGGCGGCGCTCGTCGCCGGCGGCACGCTCGTCAGCGAGTCGCGCTGACCGTGCAGGTCCGACCGCTCCGCCGCGACGCCGCCGAGAACCGCGAGCGCGTCCTCGCGGCCGCCGCCGAGGTCTTCCACGAGCAGGGGCTGACCGCCGGGCTGGACGACGTCGCCAAGCGGGCCGGGGTGGGCGTCGGGACCGTCTACCGCCGCTTCCCGACCCGCGAGGACCTGCTCGACGCCCTGCTCGCCGACCTGCTGCAGGTCCACCTCGCCGAGGCGCAGGCCGCCCTGGCGCTCCCTGGCGGCGAGGGTCTCGCGACCTTCGTGACCCGGGTCGGGGAGGTCCAGGCGACGCCGCAGGGCTGCGCGATCCGGCTGTGGAGCTCCCCCGCCGTCGAGGACCTCCGCCTGCAGGTGCACGCCCGCGTCGAGGAGCTGGTGGAGACCGCCCAGCGCCACGGCACCTGCCGCGACGACGTCACGGTCGACGACGTCGTCGGGATCCTCGTCGCCCTGCGCGGCGTCCGCGAGAGCCTGTCCACGACCGCCACGCTCGACTGGCGACGCCACCTGGACCTCTGCCTGCGCGGCCTGAGGTGCACACCCCCGCCCGCCGGTCCATGATCACGACATGCCTGCACACTCCCTGAAGGTCGCCGTGACCGGCGCGTCCGGCCTCATCGGCACCGCCCTCGTCCCTGCCCTGCGCAGTGCGGGCCACGACGTCGTGCGGTTCGTCCGCGGACAGGACAGCGCGCCCGACGCCCGCCGCTGGGACGGCACCTCGCTCGCCGCCGCCGACGTCGCCGACCTCGACGCCGTCGTCCACCTGGCCGGCGCCGGGGTGGCCGACCACCGGTGGACCGACGCGTACAGGAAGACCGTCCTCGACAGCCGCGTGCAGGGCACGACCGCCGTCGCCCGCGCGCTCGCCGAGGGCCGCCCGGACGCCGTCCTGCTGTCGGCCAGTGCCGTCGGCTACTACGGCGACACCGGCGACCGGCTCCTCGACGAGACCGGGCCGTCCGGGCAGGGCTTCCTCGCCGAGGTGTGCCGCCAGTGGGAGGCCGCGACCGCACCCGCCGAGCAGGCCGGCGTGCGGGTCGCGCACCTGCGCACCGGCATCGTCCTGTCCGGCCAGGGCGGCGCGCTCAAGAAGCAGCTGCCGGTCTTCAAGGCCGGAGCGGGCGCCCCGCTCGGCAGCGGCAGGCAGTACGTCCCGTGGATCAGCCTGGCCGACGAGGTGGGCGCGATCGTGCACCTGCTCAGCGCCGACGTCCGCGGCGCGGTGAACCTCGTCGCCCCCGGCGTCGTCACCAACCGGGAGTTCACGAAGGCGCTGGGCAAGGCCGTCCACCGCCCGACGCTGCCGGTCCCGGTGCCCGGGTTCCTGCTCAAGGCGGCGCTCGGGGCCTTCGCCCAGGAGGGCGTCCTCACCGGCCAGCGCCTGGCCCCCGCGGTGCTCGAGGGCAGCGGGTACGTGTTCGCCCACCGGACCGTCGCCGAGGGCCTGGCCGCCTCGCTCTGCGGTGGTGGAGCCATTGGTCGTTCTTGCTGGTGCCGCGGTAGCGGAGCTTCGCGGTTCCCGCCTCGTACCAGCCAGGCGATGGACCGTTCGACCATCGGCCGGTGTTGCCGGTACTGCTGCTGCCAGGCCGGGTCGCGGCGCGCTCGCGGTGCTTCTTCTGCAAGACGAAGTGCTCAGCTGATCTTGAGGTGTCGGCCTCGTCTGAGGCGGTCGTGCACTTCGCGGCCGAGCGGGCAGCCGGCGCAGCGCGCCCCGAAGCTCGCCGCTCCGCTGGGGCTCAGCGGGACGGTCTGACCGGCTGGACACGTCGACCATCCGACCGGACAGGTCGATCGGTGAAGTCGTCGAGGGTGAAGCCGCCCGGGACCGCTGAGCGCAGCGGCCACGGCTTGATCTGAACGTCGTGGCCGGTCTCGTGCGAGCGTGGCGCAGGGCCTCGCCGGTGCCGTAGGCGCTGTCGCCCATCACGATCCGCGGGCCCGGTCTCGTCGGTCAGCAGGTCGATCCCGGCAGTCGCGTCCGTGCTGCCCGCACCGGCAGCCTTCGGTGAGCTGAGCAGGCCGTGACCAGTCCGGTGTCGGGCTCGACCGCGATGTGGGCCTTGAACCCGTCCTGACGGCGGTGGACCGTCTTGTGGGCGTGCCGCGCCTCCGGGTCCACGACGCTGATCACCCGGTCGGGCGCGACGCCGCTAGCGATCCGCCAGCGCGGCGTCGCCGTCCGGGTCGTCCGGGTCGGGATCGATCAGCTCGACGTCCTGGCCGGCGATCAGCGCGAGCAGCCCGACCGCGTCGGCCGCCGCGCCCGTCGGCCGGCTGCGTCGGGCCCGGCAGCTCGGCCAGGACCGCGAGGGCGTCGCGGACCAGCGCGTCGACCAGCGCGGCCCGGGCCTCGCTGTCGTTCCAGGCGATCTTCGGCTTGCCCGGATCGTCGTAGTCGTGCGCCGACGTCACCCTGCGCGACGACCTGCGGCGGCGCCCGGGACGTCGCGGCGGACCCGGCGGACCGCCGCGATCAGCTGCGTCACGGTGTCCTGCGTCGCGACCGCGTCATCGAGCACGGTCGAGTCCAACGCCCGGCGGGTCTTGCCCTTCAAAGCCCCGGTCTGCGCGATCAGCCGCTGGACCGCCGCGAAGATCCGGTTCGGGTCCTGCGACGCGGCCAGCCGGCGGCGCCAGACCGTGAGCGTCGTGTCGTGGAACGCCTTGCTCGTGATCGGCCAGCCGACCGCGGCCTTCCACCGCAGGTCGAACGTCAACGCATCGGTCGTCTCGCTGTCACTGAACCCGTTCAACGTCTGCAACACGATCACCGAAGCGATGACATCGACCGGGACCGACGGGCGACCCCGCTGCGACGGGAACAAGTCCGAGAACATCTCGTCCGGAAACAAGGTCTTGCGGTGCTCGGCCAGGAACGCGAACACGCTCCCCGGCTTCGAGCAAGTGCCCCGCGACCGACTCCGCGTCCAGCACCTCACGCTGATCCCTCGACCGTCCCTGCATGCACACATCGTCTCGGCCCCAATGCGCGGGACCGGGACGACACGCAGTTGTTCAGGAGTCTCCTAGCCGGCCGTGACCTCGCGCAGCCGGAACCCCTGCGGCGTCCGCACCACGACGACGTCGTACGCGGCCTCCCCGCGGGCCGGCCGCTGCTCGAGCACGGCCCCGCTGCGGTCCAGCACCTCGTAGGCGGCCAGCACGTCGCGGACCTGCAGCCGGGCCGTCGTGCCGTCGAAGCTCGCCTGCTCCACCGACCGGACCGTGTGGCGGACCCCGCGGGCCGTCCGCCCGGCGGCGACGAGCTGCTGCAGGACCGCGGTGTCGGCGGTCAGGGCGGGCGAGCCGGCCGCGTAGGTCTTCGCGAGCGCCGGGACGTCGCCGGCCTCGAAGGCCTGGGCACGGGCGGCGTCGAGGTCGTCGAGCACGCGGGCCCAGTCCGGAGCGGACGTCGACGCCGTGACCACCGGGCCCCGGGCGTCCGGCAGCGGCCGGGCCGCCTCCGGGGAGCCGCCCAGCCGCCACCCGACGACGGCCGCGGCCGCCAGCACGGCGAGGACGGCCAGGCCGACGAGCACCGCCGTCGGGAGGCGCCGGCCGCGCACCGGGGGCACGGCGGCCGGCTCGGGGACGGCGTCGCGGACCCGGTGGGTCTCCCGGACGGCGTCGCCCGGCGCGGCCGCGGCAGGGGCGCCGGTCAGCCGGACGGCGGTCGCAGCGTGCGACCGGCGCAGCGAGACCGCGAACGCGGCGGCGTCGGGGCGGGCCGCGGGGTCGGGGACGAGGGCGTCCTCGACGGCCGAGACGAGCGGCCGGGGAGCCGTCGGGGCGAGCAGCCCGAGCGGGGCCCGCGCTCCGGCCGCCGCCGCGCTGAGCACCTCCCCCACCGTCCGCCCGTCGTGCGGGGCCGTGCCCGAGAGCATGTGGTGGCAGACGGCGGCCAGCGCCCAGACGTCCGACGCCGGTGTCGGGACGCCGCCCGCCGCCACCGCGGGGTCGACGTACTCGGCGGTCCCGTCGACGGCGGCCAGGGGCGTCCCGGCGACGCGCGCGAGGCCGAAGTCGGTCAGCAGCGGCATGCCCTGGGCGGTGAACAGGACGTTGGCGGGCGTCACGTCGCCGTGGACGAGCCCGTGGGAGTGGGCGACCGCGAGGGCCTCCGCCAGCGGGACGGCGACGGTGACCACCTCGCCGGGCTCGAGCCGCCCCCGGTGCAGCAGCAGGGTGGCCAGCGACCCGCCGCCCGCGTGGTCGAGCACCAGGACGGTGTCGTCGCCCTCGCCGAGCACGTGGCGCAGCCGGACGACGTAGGGGGTGTCGAGCGAGCGCAGCACGGCGGCCTCGCGGCGCAGGGCCTCGACCGCACGCCGGTCGGCACCGGGGCGCAGCCGCTTCAGCGCGACGGTCTCGCCGGTGGCGAGCTCGCGGGCGCGCCAGACCTCTCCGGTGGCGCCGAAGCCCACGAGCTCGAGGACGTCGTAGCCGGGGAGCTCCCACAGGTCGGGCACGCGCCGACGGTAGGAGCCTGCCGGCGAGCGGCGTCCCGCTGTCCACAGCTAGCGTCCGGACCGTGGCAGACGTCGTCGTGGTGGGTGCAGGGCTGGCCGGGCTGGCGTGCGCGCTGCACCTGGGGCGCGCCGACGTCGACGTGGAGCTGCACGAGGCCGAGCCGGTGGTGGGCGGCCGCGTCCGCACCGACGAGGTCGACGGGATGCTGCTCGACCGCGGCTTCCAGGTGCACAACACCGGCTACCCCGAGGCGCAGCGGGTGCTCGACCACGACGCCCTCGACCTGCAGCGCTTCGTCAAGGGCGCCCTGGTCCGGGTCGGGGACCGGTTGCACCGGGTCGGCGACCCGCGGAGCGTCCCCACCTGGGCGCTCTCGTCGGTGCGCGCCCCGATCGGGTCGCTCCCCGACAAGCTCCGCACCGTCGCCCTCGCCCTGCAGGACGGCTACGGACCGGTCCCCCTCGACCGCCCCGAGACCACCACGCGCGAGCTGTTCCGCCGGCGCGGACTGTCCGACGACGTCGTCGACCGCTTCCTGCGGCCGTTCCTGTCCGGGGTGTTCCTGGAGGACCGGCTCGACACCAGCAGCCGGGTGTTCGACGTCGTGTGGCGCTCGTTCGTGCGGGGGTCGCAGTGCGTGCCCGCGACCGGGATGGGCGCGATGCCCGCCCAGCTCGCCTCCCGCCTCCGGCCCGGGGTCCTGCGGCTGGAGAGCGCGGTCGAGAGGCTCCCGTCGGCCCGCGCCGTCGTGGTCGCGACCTCCCCGCCGGCCGCCGCCCGGCTGCTGCCCGACCTGGCGGTCCCCGCCATGCGCAGCGTCACCACGCACTACCACCTGGCTCCCGACGCCCCGGTGCGCGAGGCGGCCATCGTGCTCGACGGGGAGAGGCGCGGGCCGGTCGCGAACACCGTCGTGCTGACCAACGCGGCGCCGTCGTACGCCCCGGGTCGCCACCTGGTCAGCTCGAGCGTGGTCAGCGGCGACGCCGACGAGCCCGTCGTCCGGGCGCACCTGCAGCGGCTGTACGGCGTCGACACCGCCGCCTGGGAGCACGTCGCGCGGTACGACGTCGTCGAGGCGCTGCCCGACCAGCGGCCGCCGATGGGCCGGCTGCGCAGGGAGGTCCGGCTCGGCGGGGGCCTGTTCGTCTGCGGCGACCACCGCGACAGCGGCTCGATCCAGGGCGCCCTCGTGAGCGGCCGACGGGCCGCCGAGGCCGTGCTGCAGGAGCTGGGCGCGTGACCGCCCACGTCCTCGCGTGCGGCGGCGGCGGGATGACCCGCGACAGCCGGTGGCAGCTGCAGGTCGGCCCGCTGCTGCAGCACGCGCTCGACCTCACCGGCGCCGAGCAGCCGCGGGTGTGCGGCCTGTTCACCGCGATGGGCGACGACGCCGGCACGGTCGCGTCGTTCTACGCCGCCTTCGCCGGCCGCCCCGAGCGGGTGAGCCACCTGGCGCTGCTGCCGATGCCCAACGTCGCCGACGTCCGGGCGCACCTGCTGGCGCAGGACCTCGTGTGGGTGTGGGGCGGGAGCGTCGCCGGGCTCATGGCGCTCTGGCGGCTGCACGGCGTCGACGACGTCCTGCGCGAGGCGCACGGGGCCGGCGTCGTCCTCGCCGGGGTCAGCGCGGGAGCCCTGTGCTGGAGCAGCGGAGGCACGACCGACTCCTTCGGGCCGCGGCTGCGCCCCTGGACCGACGGCCTGCGCCTCGTCGAGGGCTCGACCTGCCCGCACTACGACTCCGAGGGCGAACGCCGTCCGCTGTACCGCCGGCTCGTCGCCGAGGGCGTGCTCGAAGCGGGCTGGGCCGCGGACGACGGCGTCGGGCTGCACCACGTCGACGGCCGCTTCGTCGAGGCCGTGGCCGACCGGGAGGGCGCCTACGCCTGGCGGGTCACGCCGGACGGCGAGGAGCGCGTCGTCCCGCGGCTGCTGACCTGACGCAGGCCCGGCCCCCGTGTGCGGGAGCCGGGCCTGCGGTCAGCGGTCAGCGGTCAGTCGCGGTCGTCGTCGTCGTCCTCGTGGTGCGTGCCCGCGGTGGCGGTGCTCGTCGAGGACGGCGACGTCTGCACCGGCTTCGGGGCGGGTCGGCCGCTGGCCGCGACGTAGAAGGCGGTCAGGGTGCCGTCAGCGGCGCGACGAGCGTGCACGGTGACCTTGTCGCCGACGCGCAGCTCGTACCGGGCCTTGCGGCCGTGGTTGCGCTTGACGACGGTGTCCTTGGTGACGCGGATCGTCGCGACGGAGCCGCGGCGGTAGTCCTTGTCGCTCCCGCCCTGGACGGTGACCTTGATGAGCACCGTCGACGTCGCACCGCTGGCGACGGTCTGGGTCGCGCTGACGATCCCGACGACGACGACCTTCGCCTTGGCCTTGCTCGGCTTGGCCGGCTTCGCGGGCTTGGCCGGCTTGGGCTTGGCGGCCTTCGCGGGCTTCGCGGGCTTCGCGTGCGTGCTGTGGGACGCCGGGGCCTTGTGGGGGGCGGCGGCGCTGGTGCCGGCGAGGACCGGGGTCAGGATCAGGGCGGCGGTGGCGAGGACGCCGGTGGCGGTCTTGGCGAGGGTGCGCACGGGGAGGGCTCCAGGGTCTGCGGGACGTTCGTCCTGCTCTGTCTCGGCACCGCACACCTGCAGGCTTGACCCGAACGGGTGGTAACGCGCGGCACCGCCGGCCCGGGGCTAGCCTCGACGCGTGGAGCTGGTGCGCGTCCCCGGGCTCGTCCCCTACGACGACGGGCTGGCGCAGCAGCGCGCGCTGCACGCCCGGGTCGTCGCGGGCGAGGCTCCCGACACGGTGCTCCTGCTGCAGCACGAGCCGGTGTTCACGGCGGGCAAGCGGACCGAGCCGTGGGAGCGCCCCCTCGGCGGGGACGTCCCGGTGGTCGACGTCGACCGCGGCGGCAAGATCACCTGGCACGGCCCGGGGCAGGTCACCGGCTACCCGGTGCTGCGGCTGGCCGACCCGGTCGACGTCGTCGCCTACGTCCGCCGGCTCGAGCAGGTCCTCATCGACGTCTGCACCGACCTGGGGCTCGCGACCGGCCGGGTCGAGGGACGCAGCGGCGTCTGGACGCCCGACGGCGCCCGCAAGGTCGCGGCCATCGGCATCCGGGTGGCCCGGGGCGTGACGATGCACGGCTTCGCCCTCAACGTCGACCCCGACCTCACCGCCTACGACGCGATCGTCCCGTGCGGGATCTCCGACGCCACCGTCACGTCGCTGAGGGACGAGCTCGGGAGGTCGGTGACGGTCGACGAGGTCCTGCCGCGGCTCGAGGCACGCCTGCCGGCGCTGACCGCGGTCACGTGCACGTCCGGGTAGGCACCGGGCTCGACGACGACGCCGCCCTGCGGGTGTGGCAGAGCGCCCTCGCCCAGGCGGGTCTGCGCAGCGGGGGGACGAGGGCGCAGCGCTTCCGGGCGACGCTCCGCTCCCCGACCTCCCTCGTGCTCGTCGCCGAGCAGGACGAGGACGTGGTCGGCGTGCTGCTGGCCGGGCTCGTGGGCTCGGCGCTGCAGCTGACGACCGTCGCGGTGCTGCCCGCCCGGCAGCGCACCGGCGTCGGGACCGCCCTGGTGCGGGCGCTGCTGGAGCGGTACCCGCGGGTGTCGACGTCGGCGCCGGCCGACGTCGTCGGGGCGCTGGAGCGGCTGGGGTTCGTGCCCGACGGCGCGGAGGTGGACGGCGTCCGGCCGCTCCGGGCCGGCGGCGAGGTCAGCCGTTGACCGGGTCGTGCAGCGCCACGGCCTCCCAGCCGGACGACGGGTCGACCCGCAGCTCCAGGACGCCGAGGTTCGCGACCGTGGGCGCGTCCAGACCGGCGGCCTGCGCCAGGTAGGCCACGCACGCGCCGTGGCTGAAGACCGCGGTGGTCTCCCCGGGCGCCACGCCCGCGGCGGTCCGGCGCAGCGCCTGCTGCACCCGCTCCCGCAGCACGGCCGTCTCCTCGACGTCGGCGCCGCCCGCGGCGTGCAGGACCGGCCAGCCGTCCGCCCGGTACAGCTCCGGGAAGCGCTCGTGCGCCTCCGCCGTCGTCAGCCCGACGACGCCGGGGCTCGCGATCTCGGCCCACCCGGCGTCGAGGGCGTCCACCCGGCCGAGGACTGCCCGGGCCGTCTGCAGCGGCCGGCGCAGCGGTGAGCTGACGACGCGCGCGACCGGGCGGCCCGACCACCACGCGCGGGCCACCAGGGCGTCCGCGAGGCCTGCGGGCGACAGGCCCCACTCGTCCCACGACTGGTTGACGTGCCGCTCGTTCGCGACCGTGCGGCCGTGCCGGGACAGCAGCACCGTGCGCACCCCAGGGGTCGCGGGCAGGTCGAACGGCAGGCGGGGCACCCTCCCAGTGTCAGTCCAGGCAGAACTCGTTGCCCTCGACGTCGTGCATGACCTGGCACGACTCGTCGACACCGTCGGCGAGCAGCAGCGGCCCGCGGGACGCACCGAGCGCGACCAGCCGGGCGGCCTCCGCCTCGAGGACCGTCAGCCGCTCGCGGCCCGTCAGCCCGGTGCCGACGCGCACGTCGAGGTGCAGCCGGTTCTTGACCGCCTTGCCCTCCGGCACCTGCTGGAAGAACAGCCGCGGCCCGGCGCCGTCGGGGTCGACCGCCGCGGCCCAGTGGGTGTCGTCGGTGGGGACCAGCCGGTAGCCGAGGACCTCGCACCAGAAGGCGGCCACGCGGGCCGGCTCGGCGCAGTCGAACGTGACCTGGAACGCGAGCGACATGACGGAACCTTCTCACCGTCCCACCGCGTCTTGACCGGGACACCGCACCGACAGGGGGACCCGTGAGCGAGCAGGACGCCGACTTCGAGGCGCTCGTCGTCGCGCGCTCGGGCGCCCTGCTCCGGACCGCCTACCTGCTGACCGGCGACCCGCACCTCGCGGAAGACCTGCTGCAGGTCGCGCTGACCCGTACCCACGCCCGCTGGCACCACCTGCGGTCGGTGGAGGCGGGCGAGGCCTACGTCCGGCGCGTCCTCGCCACCCAGGCCGTGAGCTGGCGACGCCGGAGGTGGCACGGCGAGCGGGCGACCGAGGTCCTGCCCGAGCCGGGCGGGTCCGGCGACGTCGAGGCCGCGGACCGCCGCGACGTCCTGCGCCGGGCCCTGCTGGCGCTGCCCCCGGCGCAGCGGGCCGTCGTCGTCCTGCGCTTCTACGACGACCTCAGCGAGGCGCAGACCGCCGAGCTGCTCGGCGTCGCCCCGGGAACGGTCAAGTCCCGCACGTCCCGCGCGCTCACCGCCCTGCGTCAGCACGGCCTGGCGCTGACCCCCGAAGAGGTCTCGTGACCGACGACCTGCGCCGCGCGCTGGGCGAGCTGGCGGACGGCGCCCCGACCGGGCTGACCCGACCGGTCCACACGCCGTGGCGGTACCGCGCTCCGCTCACCGTCGGAGGCACCGTCCTGGCCTGCCTGGCGGTGCTCGGCGTGGTCCTGCTCGCGCCCGGGGACGGGGACGGGGAGGCGCTGCGGCAGCGGGTCGACGTCGCCGCCCTGACACCGTCGTCCGAGCCCTCCGCAGAGGCGACGCCGTCGACGGTCCCGTCCGGCTGCGGCCTGGACCCCGTCGGCAGCGGCACCGCGGACGGGGTGCCGCGGGAGGCCACCCCCGAGGCCGCCGCCGAGCGCCTGGCGGCGAGCCTGGGTGAGACCTCGGGCGTGCCGCAGCGCGGCTGGACCGTCCTCAGCCAGACCATGAACTCCGCCGTCCTGACCTCCGGCGCCTGGCGCATCACCGCTCTGCAGGAGCAGGACGCGCCGGCGGGGTGGGTCGGTCTGGTCGCCGGTCGGTGCGAGCCAGGCGGCGAGGACGCGCCGGCACCGTCCCCGACCACCCCGACGTCGCCGTCCCCGGAGGCCGCACCCTCACCTTCCGCCCCGTCGTCTCCCGCCGTCGCGGCGCCCGGGCCCGGCCTCCGGGTCACGGTCACGGTCGCGCCGGAGCGCCCGCAGGCCGGCCAGCGGGTCCGCGTGCACGTCCGGGTGCGCGACACCGACGGCGCACAGAGCGGCGGCACCGTCGACTTCGGCAACGGCTCGGGCGCCGGCCTCCCGGTCGCCTCGTCCGCCTGCACGCCGTACGAGGGTCCCTACGTGGTGCAGCCGTCCGACCAGGGCTTCGACGTCGACACCACGTACGACGCCGCCGGGAGCTACACCGTCACGGCGACGGTCAGCACGGGCGGCGGCTGCCAGGACACGCCGCGGGAGTCCCGGACCGCGACCGCCCGGGTCGTCGTCGGGGAGGCGCCGTCGGGGCAGCGCGTCGTGCTGGAGAACGACACCGACAGCGCTGTCACGGCGTACTGCGCGGACTGCCCCCGCGAGGGTCTGCCGCTGGCGCCCTCGGCGGAGGCGTCGTTCGTCCTGGTCGAGAGCGGCCAGGTGGAGTTCCAGCGGGCCGACGGCACGTCGACCTGTGTGCGTCTTCGGGAGCAACGAGGCCAGCTCGGCAGCCGAGCGGCGCGTCCGTGTCTCGGCGGCCGGGAGCTGCCCGGGCGGCAAGGCCTCGCCTCAGCCCTGACGCAGCTGCGGGGCGACCTCGGACGCGACCAGCTCGAGGTGGTCGAGGTCGGACAGGTCCATCAGCTGCAGGTACAGCCGGGTCGCCCCGGCCTCGCCGTAGCGGCCGGCCTTGTCGACGAGCTCGGCCGGACGTCCCCGCGAGCCCGTTCTCGCGCAGCTCGTCGACGTCCCGTCCGATCGCGGCCGCCCGGCGGGCGACCTCGGCGTCGTCGCGGCCGCAGCAGACGATCTGCGCGGCGGACAGCACGAGGTCCCGGCCGGTCTCGGTGCAGGCGTCGCGCACCCGGCCGAACTGCGCGGCGGTCTTCTCGAGCGACGCGAACGGCATGTTGAACTCGCTGGCGTAGGTCGCGGCCAGGCGGGGTGTCCGCTTCGCCCCTCCTCCGCCCACGAGCAGCGGCACCGGGGACTGCACCGGCTTCGGCAGCGCGGGGCTGTCGACCAGCGTGTAGTGCTCGCCGGCGAAGCTGAACGGCCCGTCGCTCGCCCACAGCCCGGTGACGACCTGCAGCTGCTCCTCGAACCGGTCGAACCGCTCGCCCAGGGCCGGGAACGGGATCCCGTACGCCGTGTGCTCCTGCTCGTACCAGCCGGTGCCGAGGCCGAGCTCGACCCGGCCGCCGCTCATCCGGTCGACCTGTGCGACGGCGATCGCGAGCGGCCCCGGCAGCCGGAAGGTGGCAGCGGTGACCAGGGTGCCGAGCCGGATCGTCGTCGTCTCGCGGGCCAGCCCGGCCAGCGTGATCCACGCGTCGGTGGGGCCCGGGAGCCCGTCCCCGCCCATGGTCAGGTAGTGGTCGCTGCGGAAGAAGGCGTCGTAGCCGGCGTCCTCGGCGGCACGGGCGACCCGCAGCAGGTCGTCGTAGGTGGCGCCCTGCTGCGGCTCGGTGAAGATCCGGAGGTCCATGCCGCGGAACAGTACGGACGCCCTGGTGTTGGCTCCAGGTGTGACCGCGGTGAGCCCAGACGGGCGCAAGATGCTCCGCCTCGAGGTGCGCAACGCCGAGACGCCGATCGAGAAGAAGCCGTCCTGGATCAGGACCAAGGCCGTGATGGGCCCGGAGTACACCGAGCTCAAGGGCCTGGTGAAGCGCGAGGGCCTGCACACCGTCTGCGAGGCCGCCGCCTGCCCGAACATCTTCGAGTGCTGGGAGGACCGCGAGGCGACCTTCCTCATCGGTGGTGACCAGTGCACCCGCCGCTGCGACTTCTGCAACATCGACACCGGCAAGCCCGCCGCCTACGACACCGACGAGCCGCGCCGCGTCGCCGAGTCCGTCGCGACCATGGGCCTGCGCTACGCCACCATCACCGGCGTCGCCCGCGACGACCTGCCCGACGGCGGCGCGTGGCTCTACGCCGAGACCGTCCGCCTCGTGCACGACGCCGTCCCCGGGGTCGGTGTCGAGCTGCTCATCCCCGACTTCGACCGCAAGCCCGAGCAGCTCGCCGAGGTCTTCGCCTCGCGGCCCGAGGTGTTGGCCCACAACGTCGAGACGGTGCCGCGCATCTTCAAGCGCATCCGGCCGGGCTTCCGCTACGAGCGCTCGCTCGGCGTGATCACCGACGCCCGCGACGCCGGCCTGGTCACCAAGAGCAACCTCATCCTCGGCATGGGCGAGACCCGCGAGGAGGTCAGCGAGGCGCTGCAGGACCTGCACGACGCCGGCTGCGACCTCATCACGATCACGCAGTACCTCCGCCCCTCCCCGCGGCACCACCCGGTGAGCGACTGGATCAAGCCCGAGGTGTTCGTCGAGCTGGCCGAGGAGGCCGGGGAGATCGGGTTCGCCGGCGTCATGAGCGGTCCGCTGGTGCGTTCGTCGTACCGGGCGGGGCGGCTGTACCAGCAGGCTCTGGACCGGCGGGCCGTCCGCGGCTGACCCGCAGCGTTCCCCTCGTCGTCACACGTCCGACACGCACCGCTGCCAGCCTCGGTCTCCCCACCCCGGAGGTGCACCGTGCTGCAGACCCTTCTCTCCCTGCTCGCACCCCACGGCGGGCAGCTGCACGCCCGGCGCAACGCCTGGGCCGCGATGTCCGAGGCCGCCGTCCGGGCACGGGCGCAGCGTGAGGCCGAGCTGGCCCTCGCCGTGGCCGGGGGGACGCCGGGGGCGGCGCACGCTCTCCGGTAGGCCCGGGGCTACCGTCCCCGCATGGTCGACCTCGTCTACCCGCCCGTCATCGGCCTCACCCGCAGCGTCTTCCTCGGGCTGGGCCTCAAGTTCACGATCACGGGCGAGGACAACGTCCCGCGGCAGGGTGGCGCCGTCATGGCGCTCAACCACGTCGGCTACCTCGACTTCACCTTCGGCGGCCTGGCCGCCCGCCCCGCAGGTCGCCTCGTGCGCTTCATGGCCAAGAAGGAGGTCTTCGACCACCCGGTCAGCGGCCCGCTGATGCGCGGCATGGGGCACATCCCGGTCGACCGCACCGGCAAGGCCGCCGACAGCTTCGTCCTCGCCGTCGAGGCGGCGCGCCAGGGCGAGGTCGTCGGGGTCTTCCCCGAGGCGACCATCTCGGAGAGCTTCGAGCTCAAGGAGTTCAAGACCGGCGCGGTGCGCATGGCCCGCGAGGCCGGTGTCCCGCTGCTGCCGACGGTGCTCTGGGGGAGCCAGCGGGTCTGGACGAAGGGCCGCAGCCGCGACCTCACCCGCGGCACGCCGATCCGGATCGTCGTCGGCGAGCCCTACGTCCCCGACGCCGCCCTCGACGCCGCTGCCGCCACCGCGGACCTCAAGACCCGCATGCAGGCCCTGCTCGAGCAGGCCCGCGCGACCTACCCGGGCGGACCGCGCACCCCGGACGACACCTGGTGGCTGCCCGCGGCCTCCGGCGGCACGGCCCCGACGCTCGCCGAGGCCGAGGAGCGGTCCCGGGTCGAGCAGGCGGAGAAGGCCGCCCGCCGGGCGGCTCGCGAGCAGGGCGGCTCCTAGACTCCGCGCATGGTCTCCCTGCGCCGCAAGGCCGCCCCTGCCCCGAAGGGCAAGCAGCCCGCCGCGCCGAAGCCGCCGCGCACCGAGCGGGCCAAGCAGATCGCCGCGGCCTTCACCGCCACCCGCAAGGCCGACCCGCGGATGCCGTTCCTCGTCGCCGCGGCCCTGCTCGGGCCGATCGCGGTCGCTCTCGTCCTGGGCCTGGTCCTCGGCGGCCTGAAGTTCCTGCTGCCCCTCGGCATCCTCGTCGGGCTGCTGCTCGCCACCACGATCTTCGGCCAGCGGGTGCAGCGGACGGCGTACGGGCAGGTCGAGGGGCAGCTCGGCGCGGCCGCCGCGGTGCTGACGAACATGCGCGGCGACTGGCGGGTCACGCCGGCCGTCGGCTTCACCCGCGAGCAGGACCTCGTGCACCGCGTCGTCGGGCGTCCGGGCATCGTGCTGGTGGCCGAGGGGTCGGCGTCGCGCACCCGGGGGCTGATCGTCAACGAGAAGAAGAAGCTCTCCCGGTTCGTCGGGACGACGCCGGTCTACGACGTCAGCGTCGGCGACGGCGAGGGGCAGCTGACCCTGCGCGGCCTGGAGAAGCACTTCATCAAGCTCCCCCGCAACATCACGCCCAAGGAGGTCAACATCCTCGACCGGAAGCTCAAGGCCATGGCCCCGCCGCTGCCGGTCCCCAAGGGCCCGATGCCGTCGCGCGTCCCTCGCGGACGGGCGCGCTGACTACCTGACGTTGACGACGACCGTGCCGCCGGCGCGGTCGTGCAGGCCGCGTCCGTCGCGGTCGCTGATCAGCGCGGGCACGAGCGGCACCAGCAGCGCCGTCCGCAGCCCCGCCGAGACGACGTCGAGCCGACGACCGTCGAGCCGGACGACCCGCAGACCGAGCAGCCGCATGCCCGGAGTCTGCGCAGCGAGCAGCAGGCCCAGCAGGTAGACGACGGCGAGCACGACGACGGGCAGCAGTCCCACCGACAGGTCCAGCTGGCCCTCGACCTGCACGGGGTCGACCAGGCGGGCGACCAGGCCCGAGGCGATGGCGTCGATCGCGAAGGCGAGCGAGCGCTTGCCCGAGCTCGCGACCGAGCCGGGGCCCTCGGCGGGCATCCCGAGCCGCGCGCCCCGGGGCACCTCCTCGTACGCCTCCTGCTCCACGCCCCGAGGCTAGCGTCGGGCCCTGCTGCACGCCTGTCGTGTGACACGGCTGAAACACGAGGGTCATCCCGGGGTCACGGCCCCCGGCTACCGTCGTCCCCGAGCACCAGCCACCACGCCTACCCGGAGGACGTCCTTGTTCACCAGCCCATCTGAGGTCCTGAGCTACATCAAGGACGAGGGCGTCGAGATGGTCGACGTCCGCTTCTGCGACCTGCCGGGCGTGATGCAGCACTTCACCGTGCCGGCCGGCTCCTTCGGCGAGGACGTCTTCACCGACGGCCTGGGCTTCGACGGCTCCTCGATCCGCGGGTTCCAGGAGATCCACGAGTCGGACATGCTGCTGCTGCCGGACCCCACGACGGCGCGCCTCGACCCGTTCCGGACCCGCAAGACGCTGATCCTGAACTTCTTCATCCACGACCCGCTGACGCTCGAGGCGTACTCGCGCGACCCGCGCAACATCGCCAAGAAGGCCGAGGCCTACCTCAAGGGCACCGGCATCGCCGACACCGCCTTCTTCGGTGCCGAGGCCGAGTTCCACATCTTCGACTCGATCCAGTACGACAGCCAGCCGCAGGGCAGCTTCTACAAGATCGACGCCGAGTCGGCCGCGTGGAACACCGGCCGCGACGAGGTCGGCGGGAACCTGGGCTACAAGCCGCGCACCAAGGGCGGCTACTTCCCGGTCTCCCCCACCGACCACTACGCCGACATCCGCGACGAGATGGCGGTGAAGCTCGAGGACGCCGGCATGGTCGTCGAGCGCGGCCACCACGAGGTCGGCTCGGCCGGTCAGCAGGAGATCAACTACAAGTTCGGCAGCCTGCTCGAGAGCGCCGACATGATGATGCTCTTCAAGTACATCATCAAGAACACGGCCAACGAGTACGGCAAGACCGCCACCTTCATGCCGAAGCCGATCATCGGCGACAACGGCTCCGGCATGCACTGCCACATGAGCCTGTGGAAGGACGGCGCGCCGCTGTTCTACGACGAGGTCGGCTACGCCGGTCTGTCGGACATGGCCCGCTACTACATCGGCGGCCTGCTCCACCACGCGCCGTCGCTGCTGGCCTTCACCAACCCGACGGTCAACAGCTACCACCGCCTGGTGCCCGGCTTCGAGGCCCCGGTCAACCTGGTCTACAGCCAGCGCAACCGCTCCGCCTGCATCCGCATCCCGATCACGGGCTCGAACCCGAAGGCCAAGCGCCTCGAGTTCCGCTGCCCCGACCCGTCCTCGAACCCGTACCTGGCGTTCTCGGCGATGCTCATGGCCGGCCTCGACGGCATCAAGAACAAGATCGAGCCGCCGGTCCCGGTCGACAAGGACCTCTACGAGCTGCCGCCCGAGGAGCTGGCGAACGTCGCGCAGGTCCCGGCCTCGC
This sequence comes from uncultured Actinomycetota bacterium, assembly GCA_963761655.1. Lineage (GTDB taxonomy): Bacteria > Actinomycetota > Actinomycetes > Mycobacteriales > SCTD01 > RYN-122. Next base: position 399,009 of record CAVXHI010000008.1, on the reverse strand, counting down.
TCGACGCCGTGCTCGACGCCCTCGAGGCCGACCACGACTACCTGCTCGAGGGCGGGGTCTTCACCGAGGACCTCATCGAGACGTGGATCGCCTACAAGCGCGAGAACGAGATCGACGCGCTCCGCCTGCGGCCGCACCCGTACGAGTTCCAGCTCTACTACGACATCTAGGCCCTACCCGCGCGACCGCCCCCACCTCGCTGAGGTGGGGGCGGTCGGCTGTCCGCACGAGCTGCCGGCACCTGACCCACGGCAGCTCGCGCGGACTCCTCCAGTCCGGCCACAGCTGCCGGACAGGTCGACGCCGACACGGGCGCCCCCAGACGGCCCCTACGAGGGCAGAGCGAGGCAGCGACGGGCGACCCGGGCCAGGCGCTGCGCCGTCTGCTCCGGGTCCGGCCCGGGCTGGACGAGGTGGCTGACGACGAGCCGCACGAGGGTGTCGGCGACCTCGGCCAGCTCCTGCTCGGGGGTCCCCGGCAGGTGCGGCCCGAGAGCCTCGACCAGGACGGCGACGGCTCTGCGCAGGAGCGGCGCCGACGTCGCGAGGAGCGGGACGAGACCGTCGTCGGCGCGGCGGCTGCTGGTGAGGACGGCGTGCAGCAGGGGGCTGCGCTGCGCCTCCGCGAGGGTGAAGCGGACGGCCTCGAGGACTCCCGAGCCGGGGTCGCCGGCGTGGGCCTCGACGACCCCGCGGACGCCGACCAGGAACCGCTCCTGCTCCTGCAGCAGCAGCGCCTCGCCGAGGCCCTGCCGGTCCCCGAACTCCTTGTAGAGCGTCGGCCGGGAGACTCCCGTGCGGGTGGCGACGTCGGCCAGGCGCACGCCGTCCCAGCCGCGCTCGAGGACGAGAGCACGCGTGACGTCCAGGGCGGTGTCGCGCACGTGCCGGCGGTAGGACGCCCGGAGCGGCTCGATCGTCACGGTGACATGACACCACGGTCTGTCAGGACGTTGACAAGGAGAGCATCTGTGTCAACGTGACGTCATGACGACGACCCTCCCCGAGCGGGGCACCCGCCCGTACGACGCCGCGGACCTGTCCTCGACCGCCTTCTGGTCCGCCACCGCCGACGAACGGGAGCAGACCTTCGCCGTGCTGCGCCGCGAGCGTCCGGTGAGCTGGCACCGCCCGGTCGAGAACGGGCTGTTCGAGGACCCGAACGACCAGGGCTTCTGGGCGGTCGTCACCCACCGGCACCTCGTCGAGGTCACGAAGCGGCACGACGACTTCCTGTCCGGCGAGGGCATCGTCTTCGAGTCCATGCCGCAGGAGCTGCTCGACGCCGCCCAGGGCTTCATCGCGATGGACCCGCCCCGGCACACGAAGGTCCGGCGGCTGCTGTCGAGCGCCTTCACGCCCAGGCAGACGGCCCGCACCGAGGACCGCATCCGCGCGAACGCCACCCGGATCGTCGACGACCTCATGGCGCTCGACGGGGAGGACGTCGACTTCGTCGAGCACGTCAGCGCCCTCGTCCCCATGCACAACATCTGCGACATGGTCGGGATCCCCGAGGAGCACCGGAAGACCATCGCCCACGAGGTCCAGTTCGCCGGCGGCTGGCGGGACGAGCGCCTCATGCAGGGCGCGGACCCGATGACCCGCCTGGTCGAGACCACGCTGACCCTGGCGACCATCGCGGGCGAGCTCATCGCCGCCCGCCGGGCGCAGCCGCAGGACGACCTCATGACGGCGCTCGTCCAGGCCGAGGTCGACGGCGAGCGGCTCACCGACGAGGAGATCACCAGCTTCTTCGGCCTGCTCATGGTCGCCGGGAACGACACCACCCGGCAGAGCACCAGCCACGCGATGAAGGCCCTCACCGACTTCCCCGACCAGCGCGCCTGGCTGCTGGAGGACCTCGACGCGCGGCTGCCCGGCGCCGTCGAGGAGTTCGTCCGGTGGGCGACGCCGATCATGACGTTCCGCCGCACCGCTGCGCGCGACACCGAGCTCGACGGGCAGCGCATCACCGCCGGCGACAAGGTCGTCCTGTTCTACTCCTCGGCCAACCGCGACGAGGCCGTGTTCAGCGCGCCCGAGCGCTTCGACCTCTCGCGCAACCCCAACCCGCACGTCGGCTTCGGCGGCGGCGGCATCCACCACTGCCTCGGCAACCAGCTGGCGCGCCGTCAGCTGGCGGCGGTCTTCCGCGAGATGCTGACCCGCCTGCCCGACCTCCGGGTCACGGGCGAGCCGTACTACGGCACCGGCAACTTCTTCCACACGGTCACGTCGCTGCCCGTCTCCTACACCCCGGAGCCCTCATGAGGATCGTCCTGGACGAGAGCCGGTGCTCGAGCATCGGCATGTGCGAGTCGGTCGCGCCCGACGTGTTCGAGGTCGGCGACGACGGCGCCCTGACCGTGCTGCAGCCCGAGCAGCCGGCCGAGCGGCGTGCGCTGATGCAGGAGGCCGTCGCGGCCTGCCCCACGGGCGCGCTGTCCCTGGTCGACTGACGGTGTCGACCCTCGTCGTCGTCGGCGCGTCCCTGGCCGGGCTGCGGGCGGTCGAGACGGCGCGGCGCGAGGGCCACACCGGCCGGGTCGTCCTGGTGGGCGCCGAGGAGCACCTCCCCTACGACCGGCCGCCGCTGAGCAAGGACGGCCTCGCACCCGGCGACGACGTCGTGCCGCACCTGCTGGACGAGGCGGGGATGTCCGCCCTCGACGTCGACCTCCGGCTGGGCACGCCCGCCACGGGGCTCGACGTCGAGGGGCGCTCCCTGCACCTGGGGGACGACGCCCTCCCCTACGACGCCCTCGTCGTCGCCACCGGCGCGCACGCCCGGTCGCTGCCCTCCTCGGTGCCGGGGCACGACCTGCCCCACGTCCGGGTGCTGCGGACCCTCGACGACTCGCGGGCCGTGCGGTCGGCCCTGGACGCCGGCGCCCGCACGGTCGTCGTCGGCGCCGGGTTCATCGGGTCGGAGGTCGCGAGCGCGGTGCGGGCCCGGGGGCTGCCCGTGACGCTCCTCGAGGCCGCGCCGCAGCCGCTGGTGCGGGCGCTCGGGGAGCAGGTCGCGGGCCTGCTGTCGGCCCTGCACCCGCGACACGGCACGGACCTCCGCCTCGGGACGACGGTCGTCGAGGTGCGGCCGGACACCGTGCTCCTGTCCGACGGGACCGGGCTGCCGGCCGACCTCGTCGTGGTGGGCGCCGGAGCGACGCCCACCACCGGCTGGCTCGCCGGCAGCGGGCTCGTGCTCGACGACGGCGTCCTCTGCGACGCGACCCTGCAGGCCGGGCCGGGCGTCTGGGCCGCCGGCGACGTCGCCCGCTGGCGCACGCCCGACGGCGGCAGCCGGCGGCTCGAGCACTGGACCGCGGCCGCGGAGCAGGGCGCCCTCGCCGCGAGGAACGCCGTCACCGGAGCGCGCCAGCACCTACGCGCCCGTGCCCTTCGTCTGGACCGAGTGGTACGGCACGAAGGTCCACCTGCTCGGGGACTGCCAGGGCGAGGACGTGCACCTGGTCGGCGACCCCGAGGGCGACCGGTGGCTGGCGCTCTACCGGCAGGACGACGCCCTGGTCGGTGCGGTCACCGTGGGCATGCCGGGGCGGACGCCCAAGCTGCGACGACGGGTGGGGCAGCCGTTCGACGAGGCGCTGGACCTGGTCCGCGCCTAGGCTCGACGACGTGGAGTCCCGGCGCGTGACGATCCTCCCGGACGGGCCCGTGCTGGTCGAGGGACCGGTCGACGTCGAGCTGCCGGACGGCACCGTCGTGCACAGCGACCGTCCGGTGGTCGCGCTCTGCACGTGCCGGCGCAGCCGTCGCCAGCCCTGGTGCGACACCAGCCACCGCACGAGGACGAAGGACTAGGGGCTACGAGACGCCCCAGCTCGTCATCAGGGCGTCGGCGAACCGGTCCTCCAGCAGCAGCCCCGCCTCGATGCCGAGGACGACGTCGGCGGCCAGGTGCGGGTCGCGGTCGAGCAGGTCGCGCAGCCCGGCGCGGAGCAGCTGCTCGTGGACGGCGTCGGCCTCGACGTGCTCGTCGTAGAAGCGGATCCCCGCGGCGACACCGTGGCGGGCGAACGCCTTCGACAGCCGGCGCGACCCGGGCGAACTGGTCACCTCGATCATCACGAACTGGCCGAAGGCCGCTCCCCGCAGCGACCGGTGCAGCGCGAACAGCGACATGGCGTTCGTCAGCGCGAGGGTGGCCGGGAGCGCGTCGTCGAGCGAGGCCGGCTCGACCGCGAGCTCGCGCAGCAGGTCCGCGAACAGGGTCGCGTGCATGCGCTCGACCCTGCCTGCGCCGTACTCGTCGTGCTGCACGGTCACGACCGCCGCCTTGGCCTGCCCCTCGAGCCGTCCCACGACGAACGCCTGCGGGTCGGCCTCGCGCAGGTGGTAGACGCTGCGCTGCCTGGCGTAGGCGCGCAGCTGCTCGAGCGTGCCCGCCTCGGAGCTCAGGTGCCAGGACGGGCCGCTGCCCGACACCGGCTCGAGCAGGAGCGGCGCGAGGGCGGCGTCGACGTCGTCGCTGCCGGAGGTGTCGCGGCGCAGGGCGGCGAGGAACGGGGCCTCGAGCGCGGCCCGGAAGCGCAGCAGGTCCGGGTCCCACTCGAGGTCGTCGGGCACCCCGGGGAGCGCCCGGTAGTGCAGCTCGTACGCCAGGTGCAGGGCCAGCTGCAGGTCCGCGCCGTACGGGTCGACGTCGACCGGGACCGTCGCGCCGGCCGGCCGGCCCGCGAGCAGGTCGAGCACGGCGGCCGAGAGCGGGCCGCGCGGCGTCGTCATGCGCGCAGCTCCGCGAGCACCTTCGCGACCCGGCGGTCCCGCGTCTCGTCGGTCTTGGCACCGTCGACGGACAGCACGTGGGCGAGCTGCCTGCTGGAGGACAGCGCGTCGAAGGCGGCCCGGGCCGGGCCGTCCAGGGCCTCGGACAGCGCCGCGGGCACCTCGACCGTGCGGGGCTCGGTGTCGAGCGTGAGGGTCACCTCGACAGCGTCTCCTGCCGACAGCCCGGACGCCTTCCGGTGCTCCGCCGACAGCGGCAGGAGGTACCCGCCCCCGCGCGGCGCGACGGTGCTGCGGTAGGTGTGGCCGGGCAGCGCGACGACGACGGCGGGCCTCCCGCCGGCGCCCAGCTCCTCGACCGCCTCGGGCGGGACCCGCAGGCCGGTCGCGGTCCTGCCGTGCAGCTCGACGACGGTGGAGAACGTGATGCTCACCGGGTGACCTCGATGCGGGTGGCGGCCAGCGGGACGCCGGCGGTGTCCCGCCCCTCGCGCAGCTCGCCCTCCACGAGGCGGCGCATCCTGGTCAGGGAGCGGCGGACGAACACGACCTGCATGAAGCGCCCGAAGGTCGCCCAGCCCAGCCGCACGACCGGGTTCGGTATCGCCTCCGAGCGGACGTACCGGCAGACCCGGAACTGGACCTCGCCGGTCTCGAGCACCTTGACCACGCGGTAGCACATCTCGCCGGCCTCGAGGTGCCCGGACAGCGTCCGGTAGCACCACCCCCAGACGCGCAGCGTCGTGCCGTCCTCCGGCACGGTCTCGTCGACGACGGCCGAGACGCGGACGCCGAGCAGGAAGCGCAGGAACAGGAACCGGCCCTTGAGCAGCATGTCGCGACCGGCGAGCTGCGCGTCGGGCAGGAAGACCGCCTGGATGATCGAGGGGTCGGCGAACTCGTAGTCGCGGACCAGGGCGCAGGCCTTCTCCCACGAGCCGCCCGGCACCGGGTCGCCCGGGGCCTCGGACGGGAGCACCTGCAGGTAGTCGTCGAAGGTCCAGCCGTCGTCCGTGCTCGGGTCGCCGTCCAGCTCGTAGTTCACGGGGACCTCGTGCAGGCGCTCCAGCTCGGCCCGGACGTCGAGGTGGCCGAGCAGCCGGACGTCGACCATCAGCGGGCCCAGCGGTCGGTGCTGACGTCGACGCAGCCGTCCTGCCGACCGCCCGCCATCCTGGCGACCTCCTCGCACACGTGCACCCACATGTGCAGCTGCATCTCGCGGGCGAGCGGGACCTTGTCGTACAGCAGGTCGTACAGCCGGTCGCCGCTGCGGGCCCACGACTCGATCGTGAACACGAGGTGCGTCCGGTCGGTGGTCGCCCGGAACTCGATCTCGCCGGCCTCCATGTGCCCGCGCAGCGTGTGGAAGCGGAAGGAGGTCGGGCCCCGCTCGACGATGCGCACCGGTGCGTCCCACGGCCCGGGCATGCGCACCGCCATCTCGGCGCCGAGCCCCCGCCCGGAGCCCGGCACCGGCGCGAACACGGACACCTCGGTGGGCGCCGCCTGGTTCGGGTCGGCGAGCAGCTGCGAGATCACGTCCTCGGGCGTGCGGGTCGCCCCGACGACGCGCACCGTGTACGTGCGGCGGTAGGTGCGCCCGCGTCCGTGGCTGCGCCGGAGCAGCGTCTCCTCGTCCCCGGGCAGCGGTCGGTCGGCGTCCGGACCGGGCGCGACGCCGGGGTGGTCGACGAGGGTGTGCTCGACGGCGGGCCGGTGCCGCAGGTACGTCACGGTCGTCTTCACCATGCCGGGCAGCGAGCGGGCGACGCTCGCTCCGGAGACGAGCAGCTCCTTCGCCCGCGGGGCCCGCTGACGCCCCGACGACGTCGTGCGGTCGGTGGTGGCGGGCGTCCCCCCGGTCGTGGCCATGACCGTCGAGTACCCGCCAGGAGGAGGTCGACCCGTTCGGGGTACGGCAGCCGCGTGAGCCCCCTCACCGCCTTCTACCGGGTCACCCCCGCAGGCAACCGCAAGCCGCGCCCGCCGTGGTTCAGCAAGCGGATCGCCCTCCGCTCGTTCCTGCGCTCGCTCGAGCTCGCCGGGTCCGGAGCGACGGTCACCTACGTCGCCGACGGCGGGGTCCCGGCCGAGCTCGCCGACCTCGTCCGGGCGTCCGGGCCGGTGGTCGACGTCGTCGGGGGTGACGCGCCGCGCAGCTTCCGGCGGCTGCTCGACGTGACCCGGGACGTCGACGACGACGCCCTCGTGTGGTTCGCCGAGGACGACTACCTCTACCGCCCGTCGGCGCTGACCGACCTGCGCGCGGCAGCCGACGCCCTGCCGCACGCCGGCTACTTCGGGCTCTACACGCCGGACAACACGGCCTGGCACCTCGACCACGCGAGCCAGCCGGGACGGCGCCTGCCGGAGGAGCGCTCCGACGTCGGCGGGCAGGCGTGGCGGCGCACCTGGGACAGCACCTCGACCTTCGGCCTGCGGGCCACCGACCTGCACCGCGACCGGGCCCTGCTGACGCTCTGCAGCGCGACGGGCGGCCCCTGGGACGGCACCTGCGTCACGACCGTGCAGGGCGTCCCGAGCTACCCGTGGCGGCACCTGTACGCCGACCTGTACCTGCGGCTGTCGCGGGCGAGCGCCGGACGCGTCGTGTCCAGGCCGGTCCTGCGCGGGCTGAGCAACCTGGCCGCCACCACCCGCCGCGCCACGTGGATGGCCCCGGTCACCAGCCTCGCCACGCACTGCGAGCCCGACCACCTGGCGCCCGGCACGGACTGGGCCGGCCTCGCCCGGGAGCCGGCCGCGACGCCGCGCTACGCGCTGACGGAGGCGTAGGGAGGCTTCAGCACGGGGGCCAGGAAGTCCTGGAGCACCTCCAGGACGACGGCCGGTGCCTCCTCGACGACGAAGTGGCCGGCACCGGGGACGGTCACCATCACGGCGTCCGCGCCGAGGTCGCGGACCACGGTCTCCCCGGTGCGGATCGGCAGCACCGGGTCCTCGGCGCCCCAGAGCACGAGCATCGCCTCGGCCCTCACCAGCGGGTCGCCGGCCGGGGTCGCGCCCCGGGTGAGGACGCGCTTCGCCCTCGGCCTGGCCGCGGCCCGGTAGTAGCCGAGCATGGCCTGCACGCGGGCGGGGTCGCTGTAGGCCGCCTGGTACTCGGCGCGCACCTCCGGCTCGAGCCGCGTCGGGGCCTTCCACGCCGAGCGAGAGCATCGCGTCGACCGCCCGGCGCCCGCCGGCCCGGAACAGCAGCTCGGGCAGCAGCGGCAGGGCGAAGAACGGGATGTGCGCCGCACGCAGCAGCGGGACGCTCCGGTACGGCGCGTTGACGACGCCGAGCCGCCGCACGAGATCGGGCCGGGCGCCCGCGAGGCCGAGGGCGAGCGACCCGCCCCAGTCGTGCCCGACGACGTCGACCCGGCCGCCCACCTCCTGGTCGACGAGCGCGCCGAGCTGCCGCACCAGGGCGGGGACGTCGTAGGGCCCGTCGTAGGCCGAGCCGCCGAGTCCGGGGAGGTCGGGGGCGAGCACGCGCCGCCCGGACGCCGCGAGGGCGGGGGCGACGTCGCGCCACAGCGTCGAGGTCTCGGGGACGCCGTGCAGCAGCAGCACAGGGACGCCGTCGCCGTCTGCGCCCTCCTCGCGGAGGAGGAAGCGGGTGTCCGCGGCGACCACGGTGCGGACGCTGGAGCTGCTCACGAGTAGAAGACCCTCTCGACGGTGGCGCGGGCTCGGCGGGTGGCGCGACGGTAGTCCTCGAGCAGGTCGGCGTGCGCCCCGACGTCGTACCCCAGGGCACGCGCGGTACCGGCCAGCTCACGGCCGCTGGTGGGCAGGGCGACGGCGGGCTTGCCGCGCACCAGGACCTGCACGTCACGGACCCGGGACGCCAGGGACCAGGCCCTGTCGAGGACGTCGGCGTCCTCGCCGTCGAGCAGCCCGGCGTCGGTCGCGGCGTGCAGCGCGGTCAGGGTGCCGGTGGTCCGCAGGGCCTCGACGTCGTGCGCGTGCCGCAGCTGCAGCAGCTGCACGGTCCACTCGACGTCGGCGATGCCCCCGGGCCCGAGCTTCGGCACGAGCGTCTTGTCCTGGCCGCGCGGCATGCGCTCCTTCTCGACCCGCGCCTTGATCCGGCGCACCTCGAGGACCTGCTCGTCGGTCAGGCCGCCGGCCGGGTAGCGCAGCGGGTCGACGAGCGCGAGCAGGTCGGCGGCGAGGTCGGCGTCGCCGGCGAGCGGCGCGGCGCGCAGCAGCGCCTGCGCCTCCCACACCTGCGACCAGCGGGCGTAGTACGCCGCGTAGGACGCCAGGCTCCGGCTGAGCGGACCCTGCTTGCCCTCGGGGCGGAGGTCGGCGTCGACCTCCAGCGGAGGGTCGGGGGCGGGCAGGGCCAGCAGGCGCCGGAGCTCGTGCGCGACCTCCCCGGCCATGCCCGCCGCGACGGCGTCGGGCGTGCCGGGGTGCGCCTCGTGGACGAACAGCACGTCGGCGTCGCTGCCGTAGCCCTGCTCGCGCCCGCCGAGCCGGCCCATGGCGAGGACGGCCATGCGCAGCGGCAGGGGGCCGCGTCGCTCGGCCTCCACCTTGCGCCTCGCCGTCACCAGGGCCGCGCTGACCGTGGCCGCCGCGACGTCGGACAGCGCCTGCCCCACGGCGGGCGGCGGCACCAGGCCGAGCAGGTCGGAGCAGGCCACCCGGAGCAGCTCCTGCCGGCGCAGACCGCGGGCGGCCGCGACGGCGCCCTCCCAGTCCTCCCTGCGCCGGACCGTGCCGACGAAGGCACCCTCGAGGGCCTCCCGGCTGCGGGGCACCAGCTCGCTGCCCCCGGACCCGAGCAGCTTCACCGCCTCGGGAGCGCGCACCAGCAGGTCGGCGACGTAGCGGGACCCGGCCAGCAGGCGGGCCAGGCGCTCGGCCGCCTCCCCCTCGTCGCGCAGCAGCCGCAGGAACCACGGCGTGGAGCCGAGGGCGTCGGACACCTGCCGGAACGACAGCAGGCCGGCGTCGGGGTCGGCGGCTCCGGCGAAGGCGCCGAGCATGACGGGCAGCAGCGTCTGCTGGATGGCCGCGCGTCGGGAGACGCCCTCCGTCAGCGCCTCGAGGTGGCGCAGCGCGGCGGCGGGCTGGCCGAAGCCCAGGGCCTCCAGTCGGACCATCGCCGCACCGGGCGTGAGCCGGGCCTGCTCGCTCGGCAGCCGGGCGACCGCTGACAGCAGCGGCCGGTAGAAGAGCTTCTCGTGCAGCCGCCGCACCTCCAGGCCGTAACCGGCGCGCTCCCGCGCGAACAGCGGCAGCACGTCGCCGCGGTAGCCGCAGGCCCGCGCGAGACGGCGCAGACCCGGCTCGTCGTCCCGGTCGGGCAGCAGGTGGGTGCGGCGCAGCCGGTGCAGCTGCAGGCGGTGCTCGACGGTCCGGAGCCAGCGGTAGGCCTCGCCCAGGTGGCGGGCGTCCTCGCGGGCGACGTACCCACCGGCGGCCAGCTGCTCGAGCGCGACGAGGGTGGTCCCGCTGCGGACGGTGTCGTCCGTCCGGCCGTGCACGAGCTGCAGCAGCTGGACGGCGAACTCCACGTCGCGCAGCCCGCCCCGGCCCAGCTTGATCTCCCGCTCGACCTGGTCGCCCTTGAGCGTCCCCTCGACCCGGCGCCGCATCGCCTGGACGTCGGCCACGAAGTCGGGCCGCTCGCTGGCCGACCACACCAGCGGCGCCACCGCCCGCGCGTACTCCTGGCCGAGGGCGGCGTCGCCGGCGACCGGCCGGGCCTTGAGCAGCGCCTGGAACTCCCAGGTGCGGGCCCACCGGCGGTAGTAGGCGAGGTGGCTGTCGAGGGTGCGGGTGAGCGGACCCGAGCCGCCCTCGGGTCGCAGCCCGGCGTCGACCGGCCAGGCGACGTCGGCGCACACCCGGGACATCCCGCTGGCCAGGGCGGTCGCGGCCTGCAGGTCGCCGTCGTGGACGAACACGACGTCGACGTCGCTGACGTAGTTGAGCTCCCGGCCGCCCGTCTTGCCCATGGCGACGACGGCGAGCCGCGTCCCGGCGAGGTCGTCCGGGAGGCCGGCGCGGGCCACCGCGAGACCGGCCGTGAGGGTCGCCGCCGCGAGGTCGGCGAGCTCCCCCGCGACCTCCTCGAGAGCGACCGCGCCGGACAGGTCCCGGGCGGCCAGCTGCAGCAGGCACCGCCGGTACGCCGACCGCAGCCGGGCGTGCACCTGCGGACCGGTGCCCGCACCGCGGGCCACGCCGTCGTCGCCGGGCAGCCCCGCCCCGACGGCCTCGAGGAGCCGGGCCTGCAGGCCGAGCACCGACGGTCGGCTGGTCACGAGGTCGTCGTCGCGCAGGTCGTGCCAGCAGGCGGGCTCGGCGACCAGGAAGTCCCCGAGGGCCGCGCTGGTGCCGAGGACCGGGAGCAGCCGGCCGCGGAGCCCCTCGTCCTGGCGCAAGGCGGCGAGCAGGACGTCGGCGTCGGGGGCGGCCTCGAGGAGGCGCTCCAGCGCGGCGACGGCGAGGTCGGGGTCGGGGGTGTCGGCGAGGGCGTCGAACAGGGCGGGGGCGCCCGGGGAGGTGCCGGGGCCGGCGTCGTCCCACAGGTGCATCGCGCGCAGGCCGCGCTCGACGGCGGCGGGCTCGGCGAAGCCGCGACGGACGAGGGCGCCGACGCCGCTGGAGCGGCGGCCGGGGAGGGTCACGGTCGGTGCACCCTCGGCAGGCGTGCGGCGACCCTCACAGCTCGAGGGCGTAGCAGCGCGTGCGGGGGTCGTCGCGGTAGTGGCCGAAGGGCGCGACCGGCTGCCAGCCCTCGCTCTCGTACAGGCCGACGGCCTCGGGCTGGGCGGTGCCGGTCTCGAGCCGGAGGCCCTGCAGGCCGCTGTCCCTCGCGTGCGCGACCAGGGCGCGCAGCAGGGCCCGCGCCACCCCGCGTCCGCGCACGTCCGGTGCGACGTACATCCGCTTGACCTCGGCCGTCCCCCGCTCCCCCGGGCGCAGGCCGCCGCAGGCCGCCGGGGCGCCGTCGACGACGGCCAGCAGGAAGACCCCGGGAGGCGCGAACTCCTCCTTGACCGCCGGGCTGAGGCCGCCGTCGCCGTAGCGCTGCGTGAGCTCGTCCCCCATGGCCGCGACCAGGCGGACGGCGTCGGGGTCGTCGTAGGGCACCGGGCGCAGCTCGACCGCCGCGCTCATGGACGGCCGCTCATGGACGGCAGCTCACGCGAGCGGCAGGAGCCGGCGCCCCGGGCCGCGACCGGACGCGAGGGCGGCGAAGCGCTCCACCACCGGTCGCCACACCTCCTCGACCTCGGGCAGCTCGAGGACGGTCCGCGCCACCAGGACCTCCGGGTCCAGGCCCGCCTCGCGCACGCCGTCGGCGTCGCCGGCGGCCCAGCCCTCGACCATCTCGGGCGGCGTCTCGAGGTGGAACTGCAGCCCGTACGCCCGCTGGCCCACGCGGAACGCCTGGTGCGGGTACCGGGGGCTGCTGGCCAGCAGGACGGCGCCGAGCGGCAGGGAGGTGATGGCGTCCCAGTGCCACTGCACGACGACGGGGCTCAGCGGGAGGTCCCAGAACAGGGCGTCGTCGCGGGCGGCGTCACGGGTCGCGACGAGCCGGGCGCCGAGCTCGGGTCCCTCCTCGCCGGGCTCGACCGTGCCGCCGCAGGCCTCGGCCAGGAGCTGCGCCCCGAGGCAGACCCCGAGGACGGCGACGTCGTCCTCGACGGCCTGCCGCAGCAGCTGCTTGGTCTGCGCGAGCCACGGGGCGCTGGCGTCGTCGTAGGCCTGCTGGGGGCCGCCCATGACGATCAGCGCGTCGTGCTCGGTGACCCGGTCGAGGAGGGTGTCGCCGTCCCAGGGGTGCACGACCTCGAGGTCCAGGCCGGCGGCGGGCAGCCAGGTGCCGAACGTGCCGACGTGCTCGGTGGCGCTGTGGGTGACGACGTAGGCGGTGGCCATGCGCGTCAGAGCACGGGGAGGTAGCGGCCGAGCTCGAAGGCCGTGACCTCGCTGCGGTAGGCCTGCCACTCCGCCCGCTTGTTGCGCAGGAAGAAGTCGAACACGTGCTCGCCCAGCGTCTCGGCGACCAGCTCGCTGCTCTCCATGACGGTGATGGCCTCGGCCAGGCTGGTGGGGAGCGGCGAGATGCCCATCGCGCGGCGCTCGGACTCGCTGAGCGACCAGACGTCGTCCTCGGCGCCGGGGGGCAGCGGGTACTCCTCGGTGACGCCCTTGAGCCCGGCCGCGAGCAGCAGGGCGAAGCACAGGTAGGGGTTGGTGGCGCTGTCCGGGCTGCGGACCTCGATGCGGGTGGAGCCGCTCTTGCTCGGCTTGTACATGGGGACGCGCACGAGGGCGCTGCGGTTGTTGCTGCCCCAGCAGACGTAGTTGGGGGCCTCGCCGCCGGACACCAGGCGCTTGTAGGAGTTGACCCACTGGTTCGTGACGGCGGTGATCTCGGCCGCGTGCCGGAGCAGTCCGGCGATGAAGTGGCGGGCCACCTTCGACAGGTGCTGGGGGTCGGCGGCGTCGAAGAAGGCGTTGGTGTCGCCCTCGAACAGCGACAGGTGGGTGTGCATCCCGCTGCCCGGCTGGTCGCTGAACGGCTTCGGCATGAAGGTGGCGTACACGCCCTGGCCGAGCGCGACCTCCTTGATGACGTGGCGCGTGGTGAGGATGTTGTCGGCCGTGGACAGCGCGTCGGCGTAGCGCAGGTCGATCTCCTGCTGGCCAGGCGCGACCTCGTGGTGGCTGAACTCCACCGAGATGCCCATGCGCTCGAGCATGGTGATCGCCTCGCGCCGGAAGTCCTGGCTGACGCCGTGCGGGGTGAGGTCGAAGTAGCCGCCGGAGTCGACCGGCACGGGCCGCTGGCCCGGCTCGGGGAGCGCCTTCAGCAGGAAGAACTCGATCTCGGGGTGCGTGTAGAAGGTGAAGCCGGCGTCGGCCGCCTTCGACAGGGCCCGGCGCAGGACGTGGCGCGGGTCGGCCCAGCTCGGCGTCCCGTCGGGCATGGTGATGTCGCAGAACATCCGGGCGGTGGCCCGGTCCTCCGACCGCCAGGGCAGCACCTGGAACGTGGTCGGGTCGGGCTGCGCCAGCATGTCCGACTCCTGGACACGGGTGAAGCCCTCGATGGCCGAGCCGTCGAACCCGAGCCCCTCGGCGAACGCGCCCTCGAGCTCGGCCGGGGCGATCGCCACCGACTTGAGGGTCCCGAGGACGTCGGTGAACCACAGCCGGATGAAGCGGATGTCGCGCTCCTCCAGGGTGCGGAGGACGAACTCCTGCTGCTTGTCCATGGCGTCACGCTACGGGGTCCGCGCGCCCCGGGGTGCGGGGCGCGCGGGACGCCTCAGGCGCGCTGGCGGACCCGGACGACGAGCCAGACGGCCACGCCCATGAGGGCCATGGCCAGCGGCACGTGCACCGGTACCAGGGACTCCTTGCCGCTGTCCTTGATCAGGCCGCCGAGGTAGCTCTCGAGGACCAGGAGCACGGTGAGGACGGCGCTGCCGATCCAGAGGTCCCGGCGCTCGCGCAGCTTCCAGAACCCGATGATCGCGGCCAGCGCGGCCGCGCCGATGGCGACCTCGCCCCCGGCGGAGTGCACCTCGACCCACGTGCCGATGTACTCCTCGCCCTCGTGGCGGATGAACAGTCCGGCCCACAGGCCCTGCAGGAGGACCGCGAGGGCCGAGATGCCGAGCAGGACGCGCTGGGCCGTGGCGGCGCCGCTCGGGGCGGTGCTGCTGCCGGCCGGGCGGGAGGTGGTGGAGGTGGCCATGGGGAGTGCCTCTCGATCGGGTCAGGCGTGCCATCGAGCCTGGCACGGCACCCGTGCTCCTGCCCGTCCCACCGCCCGCTCAGTCCGGCCCGCTCAGCCTGCGTTCAGGTCCGCGGCCCGGGCGACCGCGGCGGCCGCCCCCATGACGTCGGTCGGGACGAACCAGACCTTGTTCGACGAGCCCTCGGCGATCCTCGGCAGCAGCTGCTGCCGCTGGTAGGCCAGCACGGTGTCGTCGACGCCGGCGTCCTTGATCGCCTGCACGACCCGCGCGATCGCCTGCGCCTCGCCGTCGGCCCGCAGCAGGGCGGCCTCCCGCTCGGCCTCGGCGTCGAGGATCCGGGCCGCCTTGGCCGCCTCGGCCCGCAGGACCGCGGCCTGCTTCTCGCCCTGGGCCGACAGGACGGCGCTCTGCTGGCTGCCCTCGGCGGTCAGGATCGCCGCACGCTTGCCGCGGTCGGCCCGCATGGCCTGCTCCATGGCGTCGCGGATGGTCGCAGGCGGCTCGATGCCCCGGATCTCGACGCGGTTGACCTTGATGCCCCACTTGCCCGTGGCCTCGTCCAGCACGATCGCCAGCTGGGTGTTGATGAAGTCCCGGCCCGTGAGCGCCTCCTCGAGGGCCATCCCCCCGACGACGTTGCGCAGCGTCGTGACGACCAGCTGCTCGATCGCGGCCACGTAGTCCTCGATCGCGTACGTCGCCGCGGCCGGGTCGGTGATCGAGTAGTAGAGGACGCTGTCGACGCCGACCCCGAGGTTGTCCTTGGTGATGACGCCCTGGGGCGGGAAGCCGACCACCTGCTCACGGACGTCGAGCTTCACGCGCACCTTGTCCAGCGCCGGCACCAGCAGGTTCAGCCCGGGCTGCAGCGTGCGGCTGTAGCGCCCCAGCCGTTCGACGACGTAGACGGACGCCTGCGGCACGACCTTCACGGTGGCGAGCACCGTCACCACGACGACGACCAGGAGCAGGACGAGCAGGACGGCGCCGACGTTCACGGGAGCTCCAGGGGTCGCACGGGGTGGACGAGCACAGTGGCACCCCGGACCTCCCCGATCCAGACCGCCGCGCCCACCGGCAGCGACGTCCCGGGCAGCGCGGCCCGCGCCGCCCAGAGCTCGCCGTGCACGCGGACCTGTCCGGCGTCGTCGCCGACGACGAGCACGACGACCGCCTCCCTGCCGAGCAGCGCCGCTCCGGGGTCGTTCGGCAGGCCCCGCACGGCGAGGTGCCGCTTCGCGACCGGCCGCACCAGGGCGAGCATCAGCGCGGCGACGACCGCCGCGACGACGGCCTGGACGGGCGTCCCGGCGCCCGAGGCGGCTGCGCCCAGGCCACCGAGGGCACCGGCCGCGAGCATCGCCAGCACCAGGTCCAGCGACAGCAGCTCCCCCACCGCGAGCGCGGCGGCGAGCACGGCCCAGAGCACGACGGCGTCCATGCGGGGAAGTGTGGTGTGCCGGCCACGGTTGCAGGGGCAAGCACCCTTCGGCACTGACCCGCTCGACCCAGAGGAGCAGCATGACCACCCCCGTCAGCAAGAGCGGCACGTTCACCCTCGGCGGTGACCTCACGGTCAACCGCCTCGGCTTCGGCGCGATGCGCATCGTCGGCAAGGGCGTCTGGGGCGAGCCCGCCGACCGCGACACCGCACGCCAGGTCGTGAAGCGCGCCGTGGAGCTCGGCGTCGACTTCATCGACACGGCCGACAGCTACGGCCCGTTCATCTCCGAGGACATCATCCGCGAGGCGATCCACCCGTACGGCGACGTCGTCGTGGCCACCAAGGGCGGCCTGACCCGCAGCGGGCCCGACGTCTGGGAGCAGGTCGGTCGCCCCGAGTACCTGCGCCAGGCGGTCGAGATGAGCCTGCGCCGCCTCGACGTCGAGCAGATCCCGCTCTACCAGCTGCACCGCTTCGACGCGCAGACGCCGGTCGAGGACACCCTCGGCGCCCTCAAGGACATGAAGGACTCCGGCAAGGTCAAGCACCTGGGCCTGTCCGAGGTGACCGTCGCGGAGATCGAGAAGGCGCGGGAGGTCATCGACGTCGTGAGCGTCCAGAACCTCTACAACCTCGGCAACCGGCAGTCCGAGGAGGTCCTCGACTACTGCGAGAAGGAGGGCATCGGCTTCATCCCGTGGTTCCCCCTCGACGCCGGCAACCTGGCCAAGGAGGGCTCGGTCCTGGACGAGATCGCCAAGGACCACTCCGCGACCCACGGCCAGCTCGCGCTCGCGTGGCTGCTCCGCCGCTCGCCGGTGATGCTGCCGATCCCGGGCACCGGCTCGGTCGCGCACCTCGAGGAGAACTGCGCGGCGGCCGAGGTCGAGCTGACCGACGCCGAGTTCGAGGCCCTCACGGCGGCCGGCGGAAGTAGGTCCGCCTCAGGCGCGCCTGTCCGGGTGCAGCGACGTCGTCCGGACTCGACGACGTCGCTGCGCCCGGACAGGGCGCCTGCCTCCGCGCCCGTTCGCGTCACCCTGACGAGAACGGGTAGCCTCGGGGCATGGCCCAGCTCCGGATCGGACTCGCCCAGGTCGACAGCACGGTCGGGGACCTCCCCGGCAACGCCGACCTCGTCAGCACCTGGACCGCGCAGGCCCGCGAGCAGGGCTGCCACCTCGTGGCCTTCCCCGAGATGCACCTCACCGGCTACCCCGCCGAGGACCTCGTCCTGCGCCACGCGTTCGTCCAGGCGAGCCTCGACGGGCTCGAGGCCCTCGCGACGAGGCTCCAGGACGAGGGCGCGGGCGACGTCGCCGTCGTCGTCGGGTACTGCGGCCGCACCGAGCAGCCGGCGCCCGCCCTCGGCCGCCCGGCGGGCGAGCCGCAGAACAGCGCCGCGGTCCTGTTCGGCGGGCAGGTCGTCGCCCGGTACGCCAAGCACCACCTGCCGAACTACGGCGTGTTCGACGAGTTCCGGTACTTCGTGCGGGGCGACCGCTTCCCGGTCGTCCGGCTGCACGGCGTCGACGTCGGGCTGAGCATCTGCGAGGACCTCTGGCAGGACGGCGGCCCGGTCGCCGCCGCCCGCGAGGCCGGCGCCGGGCTCCTCGTCTGCCTCAACGGCTCGCCCTACGAGCGCGGCAAGGACGACGCCCGGGGCGCCCTGGTCAGCCGCCGGGCCGTCGAGGCCGGGTGCGCCCTGGCCTACGTGAACCTGGTCGGCGGGCAGGACGAGCTGGTCTTCGACGGCGACTCCCTCGTCGTCGACGCCACCGGCGCGGTCGTCGCCCGCGCGCCCCTCTGGGAGCAGGGCCTGGTCTGCGTCGACCTCGACCTCCCCGCGCACACCTTCGCCCACGAGGGCCCCCTCGACGGCACCTCGATGACCGTCGAGCACGTCGTCCTGTCCGAGCAGCCGCTGCCGGCGTACACGCCGCTCGTCCCGGGGGTCGCCGTCCCGCTGCCCGACGAGGCCGAGGTCTGGGGCGCCCTGGTCACCGCCACCCGCGACTACGTCGAGAAGAACGGCTTCCGGTCCGTCGTCCTCGGCCTGTCCGGCGGCATCGACAGCGCGCTGGTCGCCACGATCGCCGCGGACGCCCTCGGCCCCGACCGCGTGCACGTCGTCGGCCTGCCCAGCACCTGGAGCAGCGACCACTCGATCACCGACGCCGAGGACCTCGCCCGCCGCCAGGGACTGCACTGGTCGGTCGTGCCGATCGCCCCGATGGTCGACGCCTACACCGGCAGCGTCGCGCTCACCGGCCTCGCGCTGGAGAACCTGCAGGCGCGCGTGCGCGGGACCCTGCTCATGGCGCTGTCGAACGAGCACGGCCACCTGGTGCTCACCACCGGCAACAAGAGCGAGCTCGCCACCGGCTTCTCCACCCTCTACGGCGACTCCGCCGGCGGCTTCGCGCCGATCAAGGACGTGCCGAAGTCGCTCGTCTGGCAGCTGGCGCGCTGGCGCAACACGGTGTCCGAGGTCATCCCGCCGAACAGCATCACCAAGCCGCCGAGCGCCGAGCTCGCCCCCGGCCAGGTCGACAGCGACCGCCTCCCTCCCTACGACGTCCTCGACGCCCTGCTCGACGCCTACGTGGAGCAGGACCTCGGCCGGGCGCAGCTGGTCGAGCGCGGCTTCGAGCCCGCCCTGGTCGACCGCGTCGTGAAGCTGGTCGACACCGCCGAGTACAAGCGCCGGCAGAGCCCGCCCGGACCGAAGGTCACCGGCCGCGCGTTCGGCCGCGACCGTCGGCTGCCCATCACCTCCCGCTGGCGCGAGGTGCCCGGCCCGGACCCCGAGACCGTGCGACCCGAGGGCTCCGGCAGCTGACCGGGGTGCCAGGCTGGCCGCACCCGGGGACCCGCACCGAGGGCCCCGAGGACCAGGAGGCACCGCATGACCGAGCTCACGACCCTGTACGGCGGCGTCACCAGCAGGCGCATCACGGTCAACGACCTCCAGAAGGCCACCGACGCCGGAGAGCGCTGGGCGATGCTCACGAGCTACGACATGCTCACCGCCGCGCTCTTCGACGACGCCGGCATCCCCGTGCTGCTCGTCGGCGACAGCGCCGGCAACAACGTCCTCGGGTACGAGACCACCGTCCCGGTCACCCTGGACGAGATGGTCCCGCTGGTCCGGGCCGTCGCCCGCAGCACGAGGCGCGCGCTCGTCGTCGGGGACCTGCCGTTCGGCAGCTACCAGGCGAGCCCCGAGCAGGCACTGGCCAGCGCGGTCCGCTTCCTGCAGGTCGGGGCGCAGGCCGTGAAGCTCGAGGGCGGACGCCGGGTGCTCCCCCAGGTCGAGCTGCTGACCAGCGCGGGCGTCCCGGTCATGGCCCACCTCGGGCTGACCCCGCAGTCGGTCAACACCCTCGGCGGCTACCGCGTGCAGGGTCGCGGCGACGCCGGGGACCGCCTGCTCGAGGACGCCCTCGCGATGCAGGAGGCGGGGGCGTTCGCCGTCGTCCTCGAGGTCGTGCCCGCCGACCTCGCCAGCCGGGTCAGCGAGGCGCTGCGCATCCCCACGGTCGGCATCGGCGCCGGGGCGGGCTGCGACGCGCAGGTCCTCGTGTGGACCGACATGGCCGGCCTCACCCCCGGCCCCGGGCCCAAGTTCCTCAAGCGGTACGCCGACCTCCGCACCGTGCTGACCGAGGCCGCGACCGCGTACGCCGACGACGTCCGCGAGGGGCGCTACCCGGCGCAGGAGCACGGCTACAGCTGAGGCCCGTCGACGTTCACGACCACCTCGCCGGTCCCCCGCCGGACGAGCACGACCTCGGCCTCGACGTCGGTCGGGTTGCTCTCCCGGTGCACGGTGTGGGCGGGCACGTGGACGAAGTCGCCGGGGTGCCCCTCGACGACGCCGTCGGCCGTCTCGACCGCGAAGACCCCGCGGACGACGTAGGCCACGGTGTCGTGCGTCCCGTGGTGGTGCCAGCCGCTGGTGGAGCCGGGGTCGGTGCGCACCCGGCCCGACCAGACGTCGTCGAGGACGATCGCCTCCTCGCGGCGCATGCCCGGCGTCGGGTGCCCGGGGACGAGCGCGTCCGCGGCGACCCGGGTCACGGGGGTCATCCGAGCTGCTCCAGCAGGACGGACCGGGCCTCGGCCAGCGACGGGCCGTACCAGGTGAGGTGGCGCCCGGAGACGCACGCGGACGGGACGCCCGGGAAGGCCTCGGGGCCGTCGTCGGGGGTGAACAGGTAGGGCTCGTCGGGCAGGACGACGAGGTCGATGCCGTCCACCGGAGGCGTGAACCGCGGGTAGCGCTCCTCGTGGCCGCTCAGCACGTGGTCGACGCCGAGGCGGGCGAGGACGTCGCCGGCGAACGTGTCGCGGCCGAGCGCCATCCAGGGGCGGCGCCAGACCGGGACGACGGCGCGGCGGCGGGGCCCGGTCCAGGGCCGGGCCCAGGCGGCGTCCGCCTCGTCCAGCCACGCCGGCCGGTCCAGCCCGCAGGCGGCGAGCGCCCGCTCCAGCGACACGAGCGCCTCGGGGACGGTCTGCGGCGACGTGACCCAGACGGCCAGCCCCGCGGCGCGCAGCGCGTCGAGGTCCTGCGGCCGGTTCTCCTCCGCGTTGGCCAGGACGACGTCGGGCTGCAGGGCGACGACGGCGTCGACGTCGGGGTTCTTGGTGCCGCGCACCCGGGTCACCTCGAGGCCGGCCGGGTGGGAGCACCAGTCGGTCGCACCGACGAGCAGGCCCGGTGCCGTGACGGCGACCGACTCCGACAGCGACGGGACGAGCGAGACGACCCGGGTCACGTCCTCGGGCAGGGCGACCGGCAGCCCGAGGTCGTCAGACGTCGGTGACACGGAGCCCCGCGTGCGCCTTGTACCGGCGGTTCACCGAGATGAGGTTCGCGGTGAGGGCCTCGACCTGGTGGGCGTTGCGGAGCCGCCCGCCGTACACGCCGCGCATCCCGGGGACGGCCGCCACGAGCGCCTGCACGAGGTCGGTGGCCGCGCGGTCGTCGCCGAGGACGAGGACGTCGGTGTCGAGGGTCTCGACCGACTCGTCGAGCAGCAGGACGGCGCTCACGTGGTGGAAGGCCCCGACGACCCGGCTGTCGGGCAGCACGGCCTGGGCCTGCTGCGCGGCGCTCCCCTCCTCGACCGGGAGGGCGAAGGCGCCCTGCTTGTCGAAGCCCAGCGGGTTCACGCAGTCGACGACGACCTTGCCCGCCAGCTCCCCCGCCAGCGACGCCAGCAGCTCCCGGTGCCCGTCCCACGGCACCGCCACGACGACGACGTCGCCCGCGGCGGCGGCCGCCGCGTTGTCGGCGCCGGTGACCTCGCCGGGGAGCGCGGCCGCGGCGGCCTGGGCCCGGCCGGCGTCGCGGGAGCCGAGGACGACCCGCAGGCCGCTGAGCGCGAAGCGGCGGGCCAGGCCGCGGCCCTGCTCGCCGGTGCCTCCGAGCACGGCGACGGTCAGGGCGGACAGGTCAGGGGTCTCCGGCGCGGTCACCCGCCGAGTCAAGCAGCGCTCCCCCACAAGTTCTCGCGCAGACCGGCAGGAGTCCGGGACCAGGCGGCGAACAGGACAGGTGAGCGACACCCGACGACGACCGGACAGGGCAGGAGGACCGACGTGGACGACCCGCAGCGCCCCCTCGGTCCGGGCACCCCCCGCGTCGCGGCCCTCGACGCGCTCCTGCGCGAGATCGACGGCCTGCGGCTGGCCCTCGAGACCGACCTGACCCTCGCGGCCGGCGCTCTCGAGGCCGGCAGCCCCGAGCTCGCCGCCCAGCTGGTCGGGGGCGACCAGCGCGACCTGCTCGACTTCGAGCGGCGTGCCCTCGGCCACCTGCGTGCCCTCGAGGCGGCCGACACCCCGGCCCCGGTCGTGGACCTCCGGCAGGCCCGGCGTGCCCGGCGCCTGTCCCGGCTGCTCCCCGTCGCGCCCCTCGTGGCCGCAGCGGCCGCCGTCGTGGGCCTGCTGGGCGGGCTCCCCGGCGGCACCGGCACGTCCGAGGCGGACGTCACCTCCGCCGCCTTCTCGTCCTGGGAGGAGCTCGACCGGCTCACCCGGACGAACGCCCCGGCCGGCGACGTCGCCGAGGCGGCCCGCAGCCTCAACGCCCACATCGCCGCGATGCTCGACGCCTCGCAGGGCGACCCGGCGGCGGCCCGGCAGGCGCTCGCCCTGCTCCGCGGCGCCCAGCTGGCCCTCGCCGCCGACGACGACGCCGACCAGCTGCAGGGGGTCCTCGCGCAGTCGCGGGCCCTCGTGGCCCGGCTCTCGGCGGTCCTGCCGTCCGACGGGACCTCTGCCGGCTACGTCCCCGGCCTGCCCGCACCCGCCCCGTCGCTGCTGCGCCGCCTGCCGACCTCGCTGCCGTCCGCGCTGCCGTCCGTCCGCCTGAGCGCCCCGCCCCGGGCGAGCGCCCGTCCCACGGCGTCCCGCAAGGCCGCGCCGAAGCCGACCGCGACCCCGACGCCGGCCGCCACCCGGGCGCCGTCGTCCGCGAGCCCGTCGCCGCAGACCTACCCGGCACCGACCCTGCTGCCGCAGGACATCGAGAACGGTCTCTAGGCCAGCACGAACCGCAGCACGCGCGTGGCCGGGTCGGCCTGCTCGAGCCGCACCCGCACGGTCTGCCCGAGAGGCAGGTCGGCGCCGGCCAGCCGGGCCCGCACGGGCGGGTCGACCAGCTGCACCGTCCCGCCCCGGGGGCCGGCCTCGACCACGGCGCCGTCGAACTCCTCCCCCACCCGAGGGGCGAGCAGCACGGCCTCGGCGAGGTCCACCACGGCGCGGTCGAGCGCCGACGCCCGGCGGTCCGCGGCGGTCATGACCTCGGGCAGCCCGGGCAGGGCGGAACGGGCCCAGTCCGGGACCGGCGTGCCGGCGCTGAGGGCGAGGCAGACCTCCCCGACGTACCGGTCGGCCAGCCGGCGCAGCGGGGCCGTGCAGTGCGCGTACGGACCGGCGAGGGCGCTGTGCAGCGGCTGCTCGGGCGGGGCGCCGTCGAAGGCGGTGTAGCCGGCGCCGCGGAGCAGCCGGGTCGCCAGGGTGAGCAGGGCGGCGTGCGCGGGCTCGCCGGCGTCGAGGCCGCTGACGACCTCGCCGTACGACGTCCCCTCCGGCCAGGCGACGCCGAGGGCGAGGGCGCTGCGCCGGAGGGCCTCGACGTCCTCGGGCGCGGCGGGCGGCAGCGTCCGCAGCAGGCCGACCCCGCCGTCCAGCATCATCCGGGCCGCGGCCAGGCCGGTCAGCAGGCTGATCTGCGCGTTCCAGCCCTCGACCGGCAGCGGCGCACGCAGCGTCAGGACGGGGCGGCCGTCGGGCCCGTCGCTGACCTCCTGCTCGGGGGTCGGGAGGTCGACGGCGCCGCGCTCGCGGGCGCGGGCCTGCCGCAGCAGCCCGACCTCGCGGAGCAGCCCGAGCGTCGGCTCGCTGTCGAGCTCGGCCTGGGCCTGCGGGTAGGACAGCTGCCGGCGGGACCGGACGAGGGCCCGCTCCACCCGCACGTCGGTCGGCTCGCCGTCGGCGCCGAGGACGAGGGTCCAGACGAGGGCCGGCGCGACCTGGTCGGGCAGGAGGCTGGCCGCGCCCTCGGACAGCAGCGGCGGGTGCAGCGGGACGCGGAGGTCGGGCAGGTACAGGGTCTCGCCGCGGCGCCGGCACTCGGCGTCGAGCGCCCCGCCCGGGGTGACGAACGCGGCGACGTCGGCGATGGCGTACCGCAGCAGGAAGCCGTCGTCGGCGCGCTCGATCGCGAGCGCCTGGTCGAGGTCGCGGCTGCCCTCCGGGTCGACCGTGAGGAAGGCGACGTCGGTGAGGTCGAGGTCGGGCAGCCGCGGGTGCGCGGCCGACGCCGCGGCCTCGGCCAGGACCTCGGCCGGGAAGTCCCCGGGGGCCTCCAGCTCGCGCCGCAGGTCCTCCCAGCCCGGGGTGGACGCGGGCAGGACGACGCGGGGGCTGGGCACGGGCGGACCCTAGACCGGGCTAGGACACCAGCGGGGGCACGATGTCGCTGTAGCCGGTGAGGATGAGGAAGCCGAGCGACAGCGACGCCAGCCCGGTCACCAGGCCGAGCCCCACCTGCACCCGGGGGGCGCGACGGGCCCCGAGCAGGCTGCTGACCCACATCCCGGCGATCCCGAGGTCGGTGACCACGAGCCCCGCCACGAACGCCCCGAGGATCAGGGCCGCCGAGGCGCTGGAGCCCGAGGCGCCCGCGCTCGCGAACAGGACGACCTGCGTCGGCGTCTCCGCGCCGGTGCCGTGCAGCAGGCCGACGAGGAAGGCTCCGCGACGGTCGATGTCGGCCAGCCCGGTGGCGGGCGCCTCGCGACGGCGGGCCCGGGCCCAGCCGCGCCGGATCGCCCCGACGACGAGGCTGATGCGCCCGGCGTAGCGGTACTCGGCCCGGTCGCGCCCGAGCTGGTAGAGCACGATCCCGCCCAGCACCACGAGGGTGGTGCCGACGGCGTAGCTGAAGACGCTGTCGATGCCCTCGGGCAGCTGCAGCGACAGCACGAGGACCAGCAGGCCGAACACGCCGAGCACCAGGCCGTGGCCGAAGCAGTACCAGAACGAGAGCCCCATGCCGCGGCGCGCCTCGTGCGCGTGCTCCCCCTCGCGCGGGGCGGTGAGGTCCGTGATGGCGGCGACGTGGTCCCAGTCGAGGCCGTGGCGGGCACCCAGCACGAAGCTGGTGCCGGCCAGGCCGAGCAGCGGGGCAGACAGGTGGGCAAGCTCGAGCACGGTCCGGCTCTCCCTCGTGGGCGGAGGTGGGTAGGCGAGTCGGCCACCCCCGACGGCGACCTGGCTCGCCGCCACCCCCGCGTCGGGGAGGGTCGGACGTCAGTAGCGCACCTGCACCGGGCTCTCACCGGACTTCCCCGTCGAGGAGGACTGGTCCGGACGCTACCGGCTCAGGCGGGCCACGAGGCGCCGGACGACGGCAGGCGGGGCGGCCCGGCCCGCGGCGAAGGCCCGGGCCTGGGCACCCACCGGCCGGTGCGGTCCGCGCAGCCAGGGCCGGCTCTCGCGGACGGCCGACAGGACCGCGCGGGCGACGTCGTCGGGGCTGAGGTGGACGCCCAGCGCGCGGACGCTGCCGAGCGGCGCCGCGGTCTCGACCATGCCGGTGCGGACGAACAGCGGCTGCACGTCGACGACCCGGACGCCCTGGGGCTCCCACTCGAGGTCGAGCGCCTCGGTCAGGGCGCTGACCGCGCTCTTGCTCGCGGAGTAGGCGGCCATGCCGGGCTGTCCGTACAGGGCGCTGGCCGAGCTGACGTTCACCACGCAGGAGCCCGGGGTCGCGACCAGGTGGGGGTGGGCCGCGGCGCAGCCGAGCAGGACGCCCTTGACGTTGACGTCGAGCAGCCGCAGCTGCTGCGCGAGCGGCGTCCCGGCCAGCGGCCCGACGACGAGCAGTCCGGCGTTGTTGACGAGCAGGTCGAGGCGGCCGGCGTCGTCCCAGACCTCCTGGAGCCGGTCGCGCCAGGCGCCCTCCTCGGTGACGTCGAGCAGGCCGGTCCAGCGGCCCTGCAGGCCGGACTCCTCGACGTCGTACGCCGCGACGTCGTAGCCCTCGGCGGTGAGCAGCGCGGCGGTGGCCCGGCCGATCCCGCGGGCCGCACCGGTGACGACGGCGACGGGGCGGGTCATGTCCGCAGCCAGGTGCCGAGGTCGCGGACGGCGGCGGTGCCCTCGGGGATCAGGCCTGCCTGCACGTGGACGTCGTGCCAGACCCCCGGCAGGACCTGCAGCTCGGCCGACCCGCCGGCCCGTCGGACCAGCTCCTCGCCCTCGGGACGCAGCCGCTCGTGCTCGCTGACCTGCACGAGCACCGGCGGCAGGCCGGACAGGTCGGCGAACAGCGGGCTGTTGCTCCGGGCGTCCGCGCCGGCGAGGAAGGCGGCCGTGCCCTGCTGCAGCCAGGCGTCGCTGAGCAGGGGGTCGTCCCCGGTCCAGGCGGCGGAGGTGGCGAGGGTCAGGTCGACGACGGGGCTGACCAGACCGACCCGCGGGGGCAGCGCGGCCCCCTCGTCGCGGAGCCGGAGGACGGCCGACAGGGCCAGCCAGCCGCCGGCGCTGTCGCCGACGAGCCGGGCGGTCGGACCGAGCTCGCGCAGGGCGGCGACCGTGTCGTCCAGGGCCGCGGGGAACGGGTGCTCGGGGGCCAGTCGGTGGTCCTGCACGTGGACCGGCGAGCCGGTGGCCCGGGACAGGTGCGCCGCGAAGGCGCGGTGGGTCCGCGGCGAGCAGGTGATGAACGCGCCGCCGTGGACGAGCAGGACCGGCGGCCCTCCGGCGGCACCCGAGGCGACGACGACGTCGGCCGGGCGGCCGCCGAGGGTGCTGTGCCAGACCCGGGTGCCGCGGGGCGCCGGGGTGCTGGCGGCGGACAGGATCCGGCGCTGCACCCCGACGGCGACCTTCGGGCCGAGCACGGGCTGGACGGTGCGGCGCAGGACCGCGGCGGTGGCGCGGGCGCGGCGGCTGGTCACGCGACGACGTCCTGGCGGGCCGGCTCGAGCCGGTAGTCCGACCAGCGGACCGCCCGGGTGCGCAGCCGGAACGAGACCGTCGTGCCCGGCCAGTTCTGGGTGTTCCGGCCGTCGGCCGTGAGGTACCAGGACCGGCAGCCGCCGGCGAAGACCGTGCCCCCGAGGCGGGTCTGCAGGTCGTCGTTGAACGCCTCCTGCACCTCGGGCCGGACGTCCATCCACCGGACGTCGCCGCGCTGCAGCCGGCGGACGGCGTCGACGAGGTAGCGCAGCTGGCTCTCGATCATGAGGATGATCGAGTTGTGCCCGAGGTTGGTGTTCGGGCCGTAGAGGACGAACAGGTTCGGGAAGCCGCTGACCGTCGTGCCGAGGTAGGCCTCTGCCCCGCCTGCCCAGGCCTCCCCCAGCGTCCGGCCGCCCCGCCCCACGACCTCCATCGGCGCGACCAGCTCGGTCGCGGCGAACCCGGTGCCGAGGATCACGGTGTCGACCTCGTGCAGCCTGCCGTCGCTGGTGACGACGCCCTCCGCCTGCAGGCCCGCGACCGGGGAGGTCACGAGGTCGACGTGCGGCAGCCGGAGCGCCGGGTACCAGTCGTTGCTCTGCAGGATGCGCTTGCAGCCGATCGGGTCGGTCGGCGTCAGGTCGGCGCGCAGGGCGGGCTCGGGCACCTGACGGGCGAGGCCCCGCTTGAACCGGACCTCGTGGCCCTTCATGAGCCGCGGCTCGGTGTTGAAGCCCAGGCTGCGCGCCTCGTTGGTGAGGAAGGTCCGCAGCCGGTCGGCCTTGAGCACCAGCGGCGACCGGTCCAGCAGCGCGTGCGTCCGCGGCCCGTAGGCGCGGTCCGGCTTGTGGATGACGTACGGCGCGGACCGCTGGAAGACCGTGAGGTGCGCGACCTGCTTGGCGATCTCCGGCACGAACTGGATCGCGCTGGCCCCGGTCCCGACGACGGCCACCCGGCGTCCGGTGAGGTCGAGGTCGTGCCGCCACTGCGCCGAGTGGAAGACGTCGCCGGGGAAGTGCTCGAGGCCGGGGAGGTCCGGCGTCGAGGGGGTGCTCAGCTGCCCGCAGGCCGTGACGAGGACGTCGGCCGTGTGCGTCTCGCCGTCCGGGAGCTGCAGGGTCCACCGGCCGGCCTCCTCGTCGAAGGTCGCCTCCAGGACCTCGGTGGAGAAGCGCACCCGCGGCGTCACGCCGAAGTCGTCGGCCACCCGCTTGAGGTAGGCGTGGATCTCGGGCTGCTCGGCGTACCGGCGCGACCACCGGTGCTCGGGCGCGAACGAGAACGAGTAGAGGTGGCTCGGCACGTCGCAGGCCGCGCCCGGGTAGGTGTTCTCCCGCCAGACGCCGCCGACGTCGTCGCTGCGCTCGAACAGCACGAGGTCCGTCACCCCCGCCTCGAGCAGCTTCACCGCCGCCCCGACGCCGCCGAACCCGGTCCCCACGATCGCCACACTGGTCATGACCGCACTCTGTCGTCCTCGGGCGACCTGCACCACGTCCCACGCGGCCAGGCGCTTGACAGTTCCGGCCAGACTGGCGGACGTGGACCTGTCCGTGCGGAGGAGCGCGGCGAGCGTCCTGCTGCTGGTCCGGCTCGGCGCGGAGCACGGCGTGCACGACCTCCTCCCGGACGGCCTGACCCTGGACGACCTCCGCGCCGCAGGCGCCGAGGTGACCGCCGGGCAGGAGCTCGAGGTCGTGCGCGCCCTGCAGTCGGCCGTCCCCGACCCCGCCCTGCCGCTCGAGGCCGGGCGGCGGTACCACGTGACCACCTACGGGATCTGGGGGTTCGCGCTCGCCAGCAGCCCCACCGTGCGCAGCGCCCTGGACCTCGGCGCCCGGTTCGTCGACCTGTCCTTCGCCTTCTGCGGGCTGTCCGTCGCCGAGGACGCCGCCGAGCTGCGCCTGACCCTCGACGACGCCGACGTCCCCGCCGACGTCCGCTCCTGGGTCGCCGCGCGTGACCTCGCCGGGCTGCGCACCCTCCTGGTCGAGCTCACCGCAGGGATGCCGCTCGCCCGGCTCGCCGTCCGGCAGGAGCGCACACCGGCGCCGTGGGAGGAGGTGTTCGGGCTGACGCCGTCGTTCGGGGCGCCGAGCAACGAGGCCGTGCTCGATGCCGCGCTGCTCGACCTGCCGCTCCCCCAGGCCGACGAGTTGACCCGCGCCGCGACCGAGGCGCAGTGCCGGGAACTGGTCTCCCGGCGCCGGGCCCGCACCGGCCTGGCCGGCTCCGTGCGCGACGCCGTGCTGAGCCGGCCCGGCACGGTCCCGTCGGCCGCGCAGGTCGCCGCCGGGCTGCACCTGTCGGAGCGGACCCTGCGGCGCCGGCTCGCCGAGGAGGGGACGTCGTACCGGGCGCTCGTCGACGAGGTCCGCCAGGCCCTGGCCGAGGAGCTGCTGGCCACCGGCTCGGTCGGCGTGGAGGAGGTCGCGCACCGGCTCGGGTACGCCGAGGCGGCCAGCTTCACGCACGCGTTCACGAGGTGGAAGGGAGTGCCTCCGGGCGCGTGGGCCAGACTCGCCCGGTGACCACTGACTCTCCCCGCGACCGGCTCGTCACCCTGGAACGTGACGGCGACGTCCTCCTCATCGGCGTCGACCGCGCCGCCAAGCGCAACGCCTGGAACCTGCAGGTGATCGACGAGGTCGGCGCCGCCTACGACGAGCTCGCGTCCTCCGACGCCCGGGTCGGCGTCGTGTTCGGCCACGGCGACCACTTCTCGGCCGGCCTGGACCTCGCCGAGGTCCTGCCCGCCGTCTCGTCCGGTGGCCCCGCGGTGCTGTCCGGCTCCTCAGAGCACGACCCGTTCGGCCTCTACAAGCAGCCCGTCCCGAAGCCCGTCGTCATGGCCGTGCAGGGCGTCGCCTTCACGCTCGCGATCGAGCTGGCCCTGGCCTGCGACATCGTCGTCGCCGCCGACGACGTCCGCTTCCGCCAGCTCGAGGTCGGCCGCGGCATCCTGCCCTTCGGGGGCGCGACGGTCCGCGCCCCGCAGCAGCTCGGCTGGGGCAACGCCATGCGCTGGATCCTCACCGGCGAGGAGCTCGGCGCCGCGGAGGCGCTGCGGATCGGGCTCGTGCAGGAGGTCGTGCCGGCCGGGCAGCAGCTCGCCCGGGCGGTCGAGATCGCGCAGCTCGTCGCCGCCCAGGCGCCGCTCGGGGTGCAGGCGACCCTCGCCAACGCCCGCACCGCCGAGCGTGCCGCCGCGCAGCAGGCCGCCGTCGCGCACCTCGAGGAGGTGCTGCCGGCGATCATCGGCAGCGACGACGCCGCCGAGGGCGTGCGCTCGTTCGTCGAGCGGCGCGAGGCCCGGTTCACCGGGCGGTAGGCCTCAGCCCAGGCGGGTCGTGGAGATCCCGCCGTCGACGGGGATCGTCGCCCCGTGCACGAACTCCGCGGCGTCGCTGCAGACCCAGGCGACGGCCGCCGCGACGGCCTCCGGCAGCACCGTGCGCCCGGCCGGGGTCCCGGCCGCGATCTGGTCGAGCAGGTCGCCCCCGCCGTCGTTGATCGGGGTGCGTGTGACGCCCGGTGAGACCGTCACGCAGCGCACCCCCCGCGGCCCGAACTCGGCCGCCCAGCTCCGGGCGAGCTGCTCCTGCGCGGCCTTCGTGGCGCTGTAGAGACCGACGATCGGGCTGCCGACGCCGGCCATCCAGGACCCGATCGTCACGACCGTGCCCGCGCCGCGCTCGAGCATCGCGGGCACCAGCGCCGCGGTGAGCACGTGCGGGGCGCGCACGTTCACGACGAGCGCCTCCTGCAGGTCGGCGTCGGTGAGGGAGAACGTGTCGACGGGCGGGCAGACGGCGGCGTTGTGCACGAGCAGGTCGAGCCGGCCGCCGAGCGCCGCGGTGGCGTCGGCGGCGAAGGCGCGCAGGACGTCGGGCTCGGCCGTGAGGTCGGAGGCCAGGAACACCGCCTCACCCCCGGCCTGCACGACGTCGTCGACGACGGCCGCACCGCGGACGGCGTCGCGGCCGGTGACCAGCACGCGGGCGCCCTGCGCGGCGAGGACTCGGGCGGTGGCGGCACCGATGCCGCTGGTGGAGCCGGTGACGAGGGCGGAGCGACCGGACAGGGGGAGGGCGGAGGAGGTCATGGGGGCAGTCCACCTGCCGCGGGCCCTCCCGGCCAGGGCGGGCGCTGCCGGGGCACGCCGTGACCAGGCACCGCCTCCGGCACCGCCCTACTGTCGCCGCGTGGCCCAGGACCGGAGCGCGTTCGGCGCCTTCCTGCGCTCGCGCCGCGACCGGCTCACCCCGGCGCAGGCGGGCGTCCAGCCGTTCCCCGGGCCGCGCCGGGTGCCGGGCCTGCGCAAGGAGGAGCTCGCCGTCCTCACCGGCCTGAGCCCCGACCACTACAGCCGGCTCGAACAGGGGCGGCAGGCCACGGTCACCGACGACGTCCTCGAGGCGCTGGCCCGCGCCCTGCGGCTGGACGACGTCGAGCGGGCCCACCTGCGTGACCTCGCCGCCCCCCGCACCCGCCCCCGCCCGGTGTGGGAGGCCGCGCAGCGCCCCGACCCCGGGCTGCTCCGCGTCCTGACCGCCCTCGACGCCGTGCCGGTCCTGCTGGTCGGTCGGCGCGGGGACGTGCTCGCGCGCAACGCCCTGCTGACCGTGGTGCTCGGCGCGCCCCTGCCGCCCGGCAGCTCGTTCCTGCGCTGGCTCTGCCTGGACCCCGGCGCCCGCGCGCGCATCGCGAACTGGTCGGCCTTCGTCGTCGCGACCGCGGGGTCGCTGCGCTACGAGCTCGGCCGGCACCCGCACGACCGCGCCCTGCAGGAGCTCGTGCGCGACCTGCGTGCCGACCCCGACGTCGACCTCGCCTGGCAGGACCAGCACGTGGGTGACCGGACGTCGGTGCAGAAGCTGGTCGACCACCCGGTGGCGGGGCGGCTGGAGTTCGGGATCGAGGCGGTCGCCCTGCCGCACGACCCCGACCAGCGGCTCGTCGTCTACACGGTCGAGCCAGGGTCGAGCACCGCCCGGGTGCTGCCGCTGCTGGCGGCGTGGCAGGCCGACGACAGGTCGCCCGCCGGCTGACCTCGGCCGCCGACCGGGCCGGTCGGTCAGGCCCTCTCGGCCGTCCGGGAGTGCCACGAGGGTGGGCCGGGTTGTCGCCGACGGGACGGACCCCCGACATGGCGCGGCGCAGAAGGCCGCGACGACCGGCCCCAGGAGAACCGCATGAAGATCGGCATCATCGGCGCAGGCAACATCGGCGGGAACCTCACGCGGCGCTTCACCGCCGCCGGCCACGAGGTCGCCGTCGCGAACAGCCGCGGCCCGGAGACCCTGACGGAGCTCACCGCCGAGACGGGCGCGACGGCGGTCCCGGTCACCGAGGCGGCCCGGGACGCGGAGGTCGTCATCGTGACGATCCCGCAGAAGAACGTCCCGGACCTGCCCGGGCGCGTCCTCGACGGCGCCGCTCCGGGCGCCGTCGTCGTCGACACCGGCAACTACTACCCGCAGCAGCGCGACGGCCGGATCGAGGGCATCGAGGACGGCACGCCCGAGAGCCTCTGGGTCGCCGGGCACCTCGGCGTCCCGGTCGTGAAGGCCTTCAACGGCATCTACGCCGACCACCTCCTCACCGAGGGGAAGCCCGCCGGGGACCCGGCCCGCCGCGCCCTGCCGGTGGCCGGAGACGACGCCGCCGCCAAGGCCCGCGTGATCGCCCTGCTCGACGAGATCGGCTTCGACGGTGTCGACGCCGGGACCCTCGCGGAGTCCTGGAGGCAGCAGCCGGGGACGCCGGTCTACGGCGCGGCGGCCGGCGCCGACGAGGTCCGGACCCTGCTCGGGCAGGCCTCGTCGGAGCGCACCGCGGAGTGGCAGGCCTAGAAGGCCGCCAGCAGGGCCCACAGCGCCTGGACCAGCCTGTCGCTGCTACGACGGTCGCGCACCGCGACCCGGAACCAGTCGGGGCCCAGGCCGGGGAACGTGTCGCCCCGACGCACCGCGACGCCGAGCTGCCTCAGCCGGTCGCGGACGTCGGGGCGGCCCTCGACCCGGCACAGCAGGAACGGCGCCCGGCTGCCCGGGTTGACCTCGACCCCGAGGCCCTCGAGCAGGCCCTGCAGGCGGTCGCGCTCGTCCGCGACCGCCCGGCTCGCCTCCTCCGCCTCGGCCACCGCCGCCGGGGCGGAGCAGGCCTGGAGGGCCGCCAGCGCCGGGGTGCTCACGGACCAGAGCGGCTGCACCTCGCGCAGCGCCGCGACGGTGGCCGGCTCCGCCAGCAGGTAGCCGACGCGGAGCCCCGCCAGGGCCCAGGTCTTGGTCAGGCTGCGGACGACGACGAGGCCGGGCAGGTCGGTGCGTGCGGCCAGGCTGCGGGGCTCTCCGGGGACGGCGTCGAGGAAGGCCTCGTCGACCACCGTGGTGCGGCCGGGCCGGCACAGGTGCGCGAGGTCGTGCAGCACACCGGTCGGGTTGGTCGGGTTGCCGACCACGACGAGGTCGGCCTCGTCGGGCACCTGCACGACGTCGAACGGGGGCGCGAGCACCGCGCGGTGCACCTCGTGACCGGCCGCCCGCAGCGCCGCCTCGGGCTCGGTGAAGCTCGGGTGCACCGCGACGGCGTGCCGGGGCCGCAGCATCCGGGCCAGCAGCACGAAGGCCTCGGCCGCGCCGGCCGTGACGAGCACGTCGTCGGGACTGCGGCCGTGCCGGGCGGCGACGGCCGCGGTGGCGGCCACCGGCGAGGGGTAGGCGGCGAGCCGCGGGACGGCGTCGACGAGCACCTGCTGTAGCCACGCCGGCGGAGCGCTGCCGCGGACGTTCACGGCGAGGTCGAGCAGCCCCGGCCCGACCTCGGCGTCGCCGTGGTGACGGAGGTCGACCATCAGTGCGGGTGGTCGTGCCCGTGGCCGTGCGGGTGCGCGGGGTCGTCCGGGTGGTCGTGGGGGGTCTGCGGGGCGCCCTGCTTGTCCTCGAACCCGGGCAGGGCCACGCGGTAGGCGCAGGTGTCGCAGTTCATCCGGATCGGGCTGCCGCCCAGCTCGGACCACCGCTCGAGGACCAGCTGCGCCAGCCGCTCGCCCGGCCCGATCAGCCCGGCCTGCTGCACCTCGACGTCGGGGTGCGCCGCGGCCCACTCCTCGGTCTGCGCGGTGATGCGGTCGGGCAGGACGCCGGCGAACAGGAAGTACGGCAGGACGACCACGCGGGAGTACCCGAGCAGGCGGGCCCGGTCCAGGCCCTCCGGCACCGACGGCCTGGCCAGGCTGATGAACGCCGTCTCGACCGTCCCGACCCCCCGACCCTCGAGCAGCAGCCGCGCCGTCTTGGCGACCTCGCTGTTGGCGTCCGGGTCCGTCGCGCCCCGCCCGACGAGCACGACCGCGGTGTCGGCCCACTGCTCCTGCGGGACGACGGCGGCGAGCCGGTCGGCGAGGTCGTCGAGCAGCAGCGGGTGCGGCCCGAGCGGCCGCGCGTACCGGAACGACAGCCCCGGGTGGCGGAGCTTCTCGCGCTCCAGGGCGGCCGGGATGTCGCCCTTGCTGTGCCCGGCGGCGACGAGCACCAGGGGCACGACGTCCACCGTGGTGTGCCCCTGCGCGACCAGCCGGGCGACGGCGTCCTGGATGGGCGGGGGCGCGAGCTCGAGGAAGCCTCCCTCGACGTCGACCACGGGGGCGGCCTTCGCGGTGCGCTCCACCAGCTCCATGAACTGTGCGACGCCGTCAGCGCTCTTGGTGCCGTGTCCGACGATCAGCAGGGCCGGGCGGGTCATGGGGTCCCTTCCAGGGGCGAGACGTAGAGCAGGGCGTTCAGGGCGGCGGCGGCGACGGCGGAGCCGCCCTTCTCGGTCACGTTCGACACCGCGGGCAGGCCGGACTCCCGCAGCGCCGCCTTGCTCTCCGCGGCA
The DNA here is from genome assembly GCA_963761655.1 of uncultured Actinomycetota bacterium. Taxonomy (GTDB): domain Bacteria; phylum Actinomycetota; class Actinomycetes; order Mycobacteriales; family SCTD01; genus RYN-122. The sequence continues at coordinate 364,686 of CAVXHI010000008.1, read as the reverse complement.
CCGACGAAGCCGACCGGCAGGCCGATCACCAGGGCCGGCTGCACGTCGAGGGCGAGGATCTCGAACAGCGCCGTCGGGGCGTTCCCGACGACCCAGACGGCGCCCGGCCCGACCTGCTCGTAGGCCAGCCTGATCCCTGCTGCGGTGCGGGTCAGGCCGTCGGACGCGGAGGCGTCCTTCACCCGGCAGACGACGTCGCGCGTGGTGATGCCGGCGGCGACCATGTGGACGTCGGCGACGACGGGGGCGCCGGACAGGACAGCCGCCTGGCCCTGCCGCAGCGCCTCCTCGTCGGTCACGAGGTCGGTCACGTAGTCGAGGTCCGCGCTGCTGTGCACGACCCGCTCGACGACCGCACGGGTCAGGGCCGGCAGGTGGGAGGTGTCCACGCGGGAGCGCAGGATCTGCATCGACTCCACCTCGATCGGATGCACGACAGCTCTGCTGTCCCGGGGTGTCAGTCGAACCATCGGAGCCTCTCCCGCAGGGTGACGACGTCGCCGACGATCGTGGCGACGGGGGCGCGCAGGCCGGCGTCGGCGACGTCGGCGGCCAGGCGGCCGACGGTGCTGACGACGACCCGCTGCGCGGAGGTGGTGCCCTGCTCGACGCAGGCGGCGGGGGTGTCGGCGGACCGGCCGTGCCGGACGAGCCCGTCCATGAGCAGGGTCAGCCGGTCGTGCCCCATGAGGATGACCAGCGTCCCCGGGCCCTGGGCGAGGGACTGCCAGCGCACGCGGCTGCCGGGGTCGTCGGGGTCGAGATGACCGGTGACGACGGCGACGTCCTGCGTGTAGCCGCGGGCCGTGACCGGGATGCCGGCGTAGGCGGCGGCCGCGATCGCGCTCGTCACGCCGGGCACGACCTGGAAGGCGATGCCGGCGTCCACCAGCGCCTCGGCCTCCTCGCTGCCGCGGCCGAAGACGAACGGGTCGCCGCCCTTGAGCCGCACCACGCGCTTGCCGGCCTGCGCGTGCGTGACGAGCTGCGCGTTGATCTCCTCCTGGCGCGGCGCGGTGCCGGTCCAGCTCGTCTTCCCGACGTCCACGACGTCAGCGTCCTCGCGCACGTGACGCAGGGTCGCGGGGTCGACCAGACGGTCGACGAGCACGACGTCGGCCTCACCGAGGAGCTCGGCGGCACGCAGGGTGAGCAGGCCGGGGTCGCCGGGGCCCGCACCCACGAGCGCGACGGTGCCGGGCCTCATGCCCGGCTCACGGCGTCGGCGGGGCAGACCTCGATGCAGGCGCCGCAGTCGGTGCAGCGCACGGGGTCGACGATGAGGGGCACCGCGACGACGAACGCGTGCGACGGGCAGGTCAGCAGGCAGGCGCCGCACGCGGTGCAGGTGTCGTCGATCAGGTACTGGGCGACCACCGGTACCCCCTCGGTGTCACGAACCGGCCGCCCACGACCACGCTCTGGCTCGACCCGACGACGACGCACGCCAGCATGGTCACGTCCTCGGGGCGCAGCTCGCCCAGGCAGGTCAGCTGCACGGTCTGCGTGGGCCGGGTCGCGTCGGTCACGATCCCGACCGGCGTGCTCGGAGGCCGGTGCTCCAGCAGCATGGAGACGGCTTTGGGCAACTGCCAGTCGCGGCCGCGGCTGCGCGGGTTGTAGAACGTGACGACGAGGTCGGCCTCGGCGACGGCGCGGATGCGCTTCTCGATCGCCTCCCACGGCGTGTGCAGGTCGCTCAGCGAGATGCTCGCGTGGTCGTGCCCGAGCGGTGCGCCGAGCAGGTTGGACGCCGCCATGGCCGCGGTCACGCCGGGCACCCCGACGACGTCGATGTCGGTACCGGCCACCTCCAGCGCCGGCGAGGCCATGGCGTAGACACCGGCGTCGCCCGACCCGATCAGGGCGACCGCGTACCCCTCCTCCGCGAAGCGGACGGCCGAGTGCGCGCGCTCCTCCTCCTTGCCGAGCCCGGTCTCGACCAGACGGGTTCCGGGGCGGGCGAGGTCGCGGACCTGGTCGACGTACTGGTCCAGGCCCACCCACACCGACGCCCTCCGCAGCTCGTGCTCGGCCCGCGGGGTGAGCAGGTCGCGTGCCCCCGGACCGAGGCCGACCAGCGCCAGCCGCCCGCGCGGGCGGACCCGGCTGACGGCGACCGTGGCCATGGCGGACTTCTCCTTGGTCACCACGAGGTCGCCGTGCAGGGCGGCAGCCGCCTCGGCCACGGACGGGGTGCCGAGGACCTTCAGCGGCTCGTCGCTCGGGTTCGGGACGTCCACCTGGGCGAGGTCCCGGGCCGCGTGGAACGTCAGCGGCCAGCCGCGGCGGGCGCAGGCCTCCAGCAAGCCCGCCTCGTCGCGCTTGGCCTCCACCGTGGCGGCGCCCCTGATGCTGGCCGGGCTCAGACCGGCGCTCGCCAGAGCCTCGTCGACGAGCTGCAGGACCTCGTCGGCGCTGACCCCGCGGCTCGCCCCGAGACCGACCACGAGGGACGGCGGTCGGAGCACGGCGTCGGCCTGCACGTCGGTGCGGTCGCTGACGGCGAGGACGACGTCGCCCTCCTCACCGACCGGCAGGGGCGGCAGCGGCCAGACGGCATCGGCAGCCAGGCGCACCGGCAGACCGTCGAGCATCGCCCGCGACACCCCCGCGACGTCGCCCTCGACCGGCCAGCCGAGCGTGTCGAGCCCGGGCAGGCCCACCGCGTCGGTGGCCGTGGTGACGACCGCCGTCGCGCCGAGGACCTCGGCGACGCGCGACGCGAGGTCGTTCGCCCCGCCGCCGTGACCGCCCACGAGCGAGACCGCGAACCGGTGCGCCTCGTCGACGCAGACCACGCCCGGGTCCGTGGTCTTGTCCTGCAGGAGCGGGGCGAGCAGCCGGACCGCCGCGCCCGTCGCGAGGAACAGGACGAGCTGGTCGCACTCGGCGAAGGCGGTCCCGAGGTCGCGGACGTCGTAGGTGCGCGTCTCCCCCAGGCCCTCGAGGCGGGCGGCGCCGGTGCGGCCCGCCTGGGTGGTGACGACGAGGCCGATCACGTGAGCACTCCTGAGACGACGAAGACGGGGTTGGTCGGGGCGAGCCGGTGCGATCCGGCCAGCGGCACGAGGCGGGACGCCTGCAGCAGGACGGCCTCGGTGGCGTAGCCGGTCATCGCCTCGAGGGTCGGCTGCACGCGCTCGAGGGCGGCGAGGGCGACGACGAGCCGCTGCGGACGGCGGTCCGCGACCGCTGCGACCACCTCCGGGCCGCCTCCGCCGACGAACGCCGCGTCCGGCTCAGGCAGCCCGTCGAGGGCCTCCGGGGCCCGGCCGGCGACGACGTGGACGTGGACGCCGTGCGCCGTCGCGTTGGCCCGCACGTGGGCGCCGCCGTCCTGCTCGACGGCGTGGACGTCGGCCCCGAAGCGGGCGCACTCGACGCCGACGGAGCCGCTGCCCGCACCGACGTCCCAGACGACCTCGCCGAGCCGCGGCCCGAGCTTCGCCAGCACGAGGGCGCGCACCTCGGACTTGGTCACCATCGAGTCGCGGTGCCCGAAGGCGTCCTCGGCCAGGGCCCACGACGACGGCGTCCGGAAGCCGGCGACGGTCACCCGCGGACCGGGCTCGGGGTCGCCGGTGTCCAGCACGACGACGACGTTCGGGTCCTCCCAGGTGCGGGCGGCGGCCTCCTCCGGGCAGCACCAGGACACGGTCTCGCCGGGCAGGCCCAGGCGCTCGCCGACGAGGAGCACCCGGTCGTCGCGGCCGGCCAGGGCGGCGCCGATGCGGGCGGGCCCGCACTCCCGGTCCGTGAGCACGGCGACCTTCGGCTGCGACCGGACCACGGCCAGCGCCTCGTGCGGGTCGCGCCCGTGGGCGGACACGACGACGGCGTCGTCCCACTCGTGGCCCGCCCGGCCGAACGCCAGGGCGATCGACGTCAGCCCGGGGAGCACCTCCACGGTCCGCGGCCGGACGGCCCGGCGCACCGCGCGCACCACGCCGAAGAAGCCCGGGTCCCCGGAGGCCAGCACGACGACGTTGCCGGGCTCGTCGGCGACGGCGGCGATCGCGGCAGAGGGGTCGTCGCGGAGGGCGATCGTCCGGACGCCGTCCGGCAGGGCGACCTCGGCGAGGTGCCGGCGTCCGCCCATGACGAGCGAGGCCGCAGCGAGACGCTCCTGCGCGAGGGCGGACAGCGGCCCGCCGTCGTACCCGACGACCGAGATCACGCGGCCACCCAGGACGGCTCGGTGGCGGCGACGAAGCGCAGGCCCTCGGGGTCGACCATGGCGACCCGGGCCGGCAGCCCGCAGAACCGCGTGAGGACGTCGGCGACCCGGGCGCACAGCACGTCGCCGCACCCGCGCAGGACCCCGGCCGACTCCCAGATCTCGTAGGCGTGCCGCGCGGTGTTGGCCGCCGCGACCTCGTCCTGCAGGGCCTCGGGGGAGATCTCCGCGAGGACGTCGAGGTCGACCCTGCTGCGCGTGTAGTGCGTCATGAGGACCCCGCCGGCGAGCTTCGTCAGCTTGCCGGCCATCCCCACGAAGACGACCTCGGACAGGCCGCGGTCGCGCGCCTCGGTGAGGGCCGCACCGGTGAAGTCGCCGACCTCGACGAAGCACGTCTCGGGCAGGTCGGGCAGCAGGCGCATCGCCGCCTTCTCGGTCCGACCGCCGGTCGCGAGCACCAGGGTCGGCAGCCCCTGCGCCGCCATGACCTGCACGGCCTGCACGACGCTGGCCCGCCAGGACTCCGTCGAGAACGGCCGGACGACACCGGTGGTCCCGAGGATGGAGATGCCGCCCAGGATGCCCAGGCGGGCGTTCGTCGTCTTCCTGGCGCGCTTCTCGCCGTCCGGGACCGACACGACGACGCGGACGCCGCGCTCCCCCACCGCGTCGGTCACGGCGCGACGGATCATCGACCGCGGCACGGGGTTGATGGCCGGTCCGCCGACCTCGAGCCCGAGGCCGGGCTTGGTGACGACCCCGACCCCGACGCCGCCGTCGAGCTCGTACTGCTCGGCCCAGGTGACCGTGGCGGTCAGGTGCGCGCCGTGCGTGACGTCCGGGTCGTCGCCGGCGTCCTTGACGACGACGGCCTCCGCGCGGTCGGCCGTGACCTCGCAGCGCTCCACGTCGAAGCCGACGAGCCGCTCGTCGGGCAGGACGACGTCGACGCGGGTCTGCACCTGCTGCGTCAGCAGGGCGGTCGCGGCCGCCTTCGCCGCCGCTGCGCTGCAGGTGCCCGTGGTCCAGCCGCTGCGCAGCGGGCCGGTCCGGACCTTGGCGGTGCGGGGGAGGTCGGGCTCGCGCAGCGGGCGCTCGTCAGGCACGGCTCGCCTTCAGCGCGCGCCGCGCCTCCTGCGACTCCACCTTGCGGTGCTCGTGGAAGTGGCCCGGGTGGTAGAGGTGCGACCGGGTCGTGCTGCTCTCGGCCAGCGCCGGACCGACGAGCACCATCGTGTGCTTGTAGAGCTTGTGCTCCTTCACCTTCTCGGTCAGCTCGCCGAGGGTGCACCGGAACACGAGCTCGTCCGGCCAGGTCGCGGCGTAGGCGACCACGCACGGAGTGCTCTCGTCGTAGGTGCCGGCCGCGAGCAGCTCGTCCTGCAGCTGCTTGGTGCGCGCCGCCGACAGGAACAGCGCCATCGTCGTGCCGTGCGCCGCGAAGGAGCGCACCGTCTCGCCCGACGGCATGGGCGTCTTCCCGCCCTCGAGCCGGGTGAGCACGACCGACTGCGCGACCTCGGGGATGGTCAGCTCGTTCTGGACGATCGCCGCGACGGCCGTGAAGGAGGAGACGCCGGGGATGACCTCGGTCTCGAGGCCCAGCCGCCGGCACAGCTCCCACTGCTCCTGCGTGCCGCCCCAGAGCGCGGGGTCGCCGGAGTGGATGCGCGCGACGAGCAAGCCCTCGGCCGCCGCCCGCTCGTAGTGCGCGGTGATGCCCTCGAGCGAGTGCTCCGCGCTGTTCACGACGACGGCGCCGGCCTTGACGTGCTGCAGGACGTCCTCGTGCACGAGCGACGCCGCCCAGATGACGATGTCGGCCTCGCCGATCCGCTGCGCGGCCCGCAGGGTCAGCAGGTCGGCGGCGCCGGGTCCCGCTCCGACGAAACTGACCCTGCCCCTGGTCGACGTCTGGCTGGTCACAGCTTGCTCCCACGGGTGGTCCGGCCGGTGGCCGGGACGAGGACGGTGCTCAGGTAGGGGCCGGCGCCCTCGGGCAGCGGGCCGGTCTGCTCGTCGGGCAGGCCGAGGGCCGCGCCGTAGACGGCGTCGTCGAGGCGCCCGTGCCTCTGCAGCACCTCGCGCACGTCGGCCATGAAGCGCCCGCCCTTGTAGGCGACGACGGTGTCCCCGGACTGCAGGGCCTGCTCGAGCGCGGACGTCCCCGCGGTGAGCGGCATCAGGGTGAGCGTCTCCGTGCCCTCGCACAGGACGGTGCCGGTGGTGCTGGCGAGCGCCTGCATCGCGGTGATGCCCGGGACCGTCTCCACCACCACGGTCGGCACGCGCTCGCGGACGGCGTCGGCCAGGTAGGTGAACGTGCTGTAGACGTTCGGGTCGCCGATCGTGGCGAAGGCGACCGTGCCCCCGTGCTCCCGCAGCTGGTCGGCCACGGCGTCCGCCGCGGCCTCCCACGCGGACAGGCGCTCCGACGTCGCCCCGCCACGGTCGTCGAGGGCGAACACCAGTCGGCGCAGGCGGTCGTGGGTGACGTTCGCGCGGACCGTCGCCTCGGCGCGCCCCTGCTCGACCGGGTCCATGACCGGCACGACGACGAGGTCGGCCTGCTCGAGGACGCGCACGCCCTTGACCGTGACCAGCTCGGGGTCGCCCGGACCCACGCCGACCCCTACGAGACGCATGCGTCCACGAACCTCTCGGCCACGCCCGGCACCCCGGCCCAGTGCAGGTGCAGGTAGCTGGCGTGCACGCCGTCCTGCACGAAGCCCTCGCCGTTCTCCCAGGCGGGGCTGCCCTGGCCGGTGACAGCCGTCCGGTGGAACTCGTGCCCGACCACCGGCTGGTCGCCCAGCCAGCTCGCCGTGCGCGCCTTCGTCTCGCGGTAGCCCAGGGTCAGGCTCGGCGTCATCCGCCCGCGTGCCGGCAGCACGCCGCACATCGGCAGCCCGTCGAGCTGCTCGCACAGGTAGAGCAGTCCGGCGCACTCGGCGCTCACCGGAGCACCGGTGCGGACCAGCCGGGCGACGTCCGCACGCAGGGACGCGTTCGCGGACAGCTGCTCGGCGTAGACCTCGGGGAAGCCGCCACCGACGACGAGGCCCCGCGCGTCCTCAGGCAGAGCGGGGTCGCGCAGCGGGTCGACGACGACGACGTCCGCACCGGCCGCAGTCAGCAGCTCGGACGTCTCCGCGTAGGAGAACGTGAACGCGGGCCCGCCGAACACGGCGACGACCGGGCGCTCGGTCCGCTCGACGGCGGGCGGCGACCACGGGACGGCGTCGACGTCGGGCGCGCTGCGGGCGACCGCGAGCAGGGCGTCGACGTCGCAGTGCTCCTCGACGAGCTGTCCGAGCCGGGCGACCGTGGCGACGGCCTCGGGGCTGCGTTCAGCGGCCGGGACCAGGCCGAGGTGCCTGCTGGGCGTCTCGACGGCGGCGTCGCGGCGGAGCACCCCGAGGACGGGGACGTCGGGCAGGGCCTCGCGCAGCAGCTGCTCGTGCCGGTCGCTCCCGACCCGGTTCAGGACGACCCCGGCCAGCCGGACGTCCCCGTACGTGGCGAACCCGTGCACGAGCGCGGCCACCGAGCGCGACTGCGAGGACGCGTCGACGACCAGGACGACCGGTGCCTGGAGCAGCTGAGCGACGTGTGCGGTCGAGCCCTCGGTCGTGGAGCCGCGGCCGTCGAACAGGCCCATGACGCCCTCGACGACGGCGACGTCCGCCCCGGCTGCGCCGTGCAGGAACAGGGGTGCGACGAGGTCCTCGCCCACGAGCACGGGGTCGAGGTTGCGGCCAGGGCGACCGGTGGCGAGCGCGTGGTAGCCGGGGTCGATGTAGTCGGGACCGACCTTGTGCGGAGACACCTGCAGGCCGCGCGCCGACAGCGCCGCCATGAGCCCGGTGGCGATCGTCGTCTTGCCCGCACCCGACGACGGCGCGGCGATGACGAGGCGGGCTACCACTCGATCCCCCGCTGGCCCTTCTGGCCGGCGTCCATCGGGTGCTTGACCTTCGTCGTCTCCATGACGAGGTCGGCGACCTCGACCAGCCGCGGGTCGGCGCCCCGACCGGTGATGACGACGTGCTGCCCCTCGGGCCGGTCGCGCAGGGTCGAGACGACGTCGTCGACGTCCACCCAGCCCCACGTCATCGGGTAGGTGAACTCGTCGAGCACGTAGAACCGGTAGGTCGAGGCAGCGAGGTCGCGCTTGACCTGCTCCCAGCCCTCGCGGGCGTTCGCAGCGTGGTCGTCGTCGGAGCCCTGCTTGCGCGTCCAGGACCAGCCCTCGCCCATCTTGAACCAGTCGACGGTGCCGCCCTGCTCGCTCGCGCCGAGGACCTTGAGCGCCTGCTCCTCGCCGACCTTCCACTTCGCGCTCTTGACGAACTGGAAGACCCCGATCGGCCAGCCCTGGTTCCAGGCGCGCAGCGCCAGACCGAAGGCCGCCGTGGACTTGCCCTTCATCTCGCCGGTGTGCACGACGACGAGGGCGCGGTTGCGCCGCTGACGCGTCGTCAGGCCGTCCTCGGGGACGGTCTCGGGCTGTCCCTGGGGCACGGCTACGCCGCCTTCACGAGGGAGGTGAGCGCCTCGGCCGAGAGCTCCTCGAGCCGCAGCGCGACGCCGCCGAGCTGCTGCCCCAGCGCTGCTGCCAGGCCGAGCCGGACCGGGCCGCTCTCGCAGTCGACGACGACGCAGGCCGCGCCGGTGCGCGCGAGGTGCGCGGCCGCGAGCTCGGGCGCCGGGCCGCTGGTGTGCCGCCCGTCGGTGACGACGACGACGAGGGCGCGCCGCGCGGGGTCGCGCACCTGCTCGACCCGGAGCAGCTCGGCGACCCGCAGCAGGCCGCTCGACAGGGGCGTGCGCCCGCCCGTCGGCATCTGGCGCAGCCGCACGACCGCGGCCTCCACGGACGACGTCGGCGGCAGGAGCAGCTCGGCGTCCGTGCCGCGCATCGACACCAGGGCGACCTTGTCGCGGCGCTGGTAGGCGTCGGTCAGCAGCGACAGGACGGCGCCCTTCACCGCGGACGTCCGCGACCGGGCCGCCATGGAGCCGGAGGCGTCGACCGCGAACACGACGAGGTTGCCCTCGCGGCCCTCGCGGACAGCCTGGCGGAGGTCCGAGGGGCGCAGCACGACGCCGGCGCCGGACCGGCCGCGCGACACCTGGTGCGGCGCGGCAGCCCGGAGCGTCGCGGCGAGGTGCAGCGAGGTGAGGCGTCCCGACGGCGTGCGCTCGCCGGTCAGCCGACCGGTGTCGCCCGTGGTGCGCGACCGGCGTCCGGAGGCACCGGCGCGGCGGTTGACCCCCGGGACGCGCAGGCGGACGGCGCGGAAGGGGTCGCCAGCGTCGTCGGTGCGCTCACCCGGAGCGGGTGCGTCGGCGCCGCCGTCCTGCGTCTCGGCCGTGGCTCCGGCGGGCTCGGCCTGCTCCTGCCCGTCGACCTCCTGCCCGTCGGCCTGCTCCTGCCCCTCGGCCGGCGCGGGCTCCTGCGACTGCGGGGTCTGTCCGCCACCCGACGGCGGCGTGGGGTCGTCCTCGGGCTCGACGCTGTCCAGCGCCTCCTCGAGGGTCTGCTCGTCCAGTCCGGGGGCCTCGAACGGGGTGCGGCGTCGGCGGTGCGGCAGCGCCAGGCGGGCGGCGGTGCGGACGTCTTCCGTGGTGACGTCGGTGCGGCCGTCCCAGGCGGCGAGGGCGAGGGCGGCCTTGGCCGTGACCAGGTCCGCCCGCAGACCGTCGACGTCGAAGGCGGCGCACACGGTGGTCACCTCGCGGAGCGCCCGGTCCGACAGCCGGACCTGCGGGAGCAGCGCGCGGGCCTCGGCGATCCGACCCGCGAGGGCGGCGTCGTCGTCGGCGTACTGCGCCGCGAACTGCTCGGGCGACGCCTCGTACGCCAGGCGCTTGCGCACGACGTCGGCCCGTTCGGCCGGGTCGCGGGTGGCGGCCACCTCGACGGTGAGCCCGAACCGGTCGAGCAGCTGCGGCCGCAGCTCGCCCTCCTCGGGGTTCATCGTGCCGACGAGGAGGAACCGGGCCGCGTGCTGCACCGAGACGCCCTCGCGCTCGACGTAGGAGCGACCGAGCGCGGCGGCGTCGAGCAGCAGGTCGACCAGGTGGTCGTGCAGGAGGTTCACCTCGTCGACGTAGAGCACGCCGCGGTGGGCCTGCGCGAGCAGCCCCGGCTCGTAGGCGGCGACGCCGGACGTGAGGGCCTTCTCGAGGTCGAGCGAGCCGACCAGCCGGTCCTCCGAGGCGCCCACCGGCAGCTCGACGAGCCGCGCGGGGCGCACCGACGGCGCGCCGTGGGAGGCGGCGTCGGGGCAGTCGGTGTTGCCGGGCTCGCAGGAGAAGCGGCAGCCCGTCACGGTCTCGACCGGCGGCAGCAGCGAGGCGAGCGCCCGGACGACGGTCGACTTCGCGGTGCCCTTCTCACCGCGCACGAGGACCCCGCCGACCGCCGGCGAGACCGCGTTGACCACGAGGGCGAGGCGCAGGTCGTCGAGACCGACGACGGCGGAGAACGGGTAGGGCGCGCTCATGAGGGCCTTCCTCCGAGGTCCGCGCCCCGGGGTGGAGGTGGTCGACGCCAGGACTGTCTGGCTCACCCCCGGTGGAGGGGGCTCACAGTGGCGGGACCGCGCCGGCTCGTCCGGCTTCGTCCACGGCGTCGTCGTGGGGCAACCCTACCGGCGCCGGCCGCTCCACCCTCGTGCTGCCGACCTGCCGGACGTCCGCGGCGCCGTCCGCCCGTCCTCCCGGCGGGTGCAGGAGCGCGTCACCCGTCCGGGTGACGTCGTCGTGCGTACCGGCTCGTTGTCCTGGTCATGGGAGACGTCACGCGCCGCTGGCCCCGCCGCACCACGATCACCCTCGAGCTGGTGTCCGACGCGTCGACGCGGCGCGACCGCACCGAGCGCGACGCCGCCACCGTGGCCGCCCTCCAGGCCTACCTGCGCGACGCCGGCCTCGAGGTCGCCCGCTCGGTCGACGTCCGCCTGTAGCTACTCCAGCGGCAGGTCGACGCCGCGCTCGGCCTCCGGGCGCGGGCCGGTGATCCGGCGGTCCGCCTCGTCGATGCGGACGTCGTTGATGCTCGCCTCGCGCCGGGCCATGTACCCCTCGGCGTCGAACTCCCAGTTCTCGTTGCCGTAGGCGCGCCACCACTGCCCGGCCGCGTCGCGGTACTCGTACTGGAACCGCACGGCGATGCGGTCGTCGGTGAACGCCCACAGGCTCTTGCGCAGCGCGTAGTCCTGCTCGGCCTCCCACTTGCGGGCCAGGAACGCCTGGACCTGCGTGCGGCCGGTGACGAACTCCGACCGGTTCCGCCAGACGGTGTCCTCGGTGTAGGCCGCGGCGACCCGCTCCGGGTCCCGGCTGTTCCAGGCGTCCTCGGCCGCCTGCACCTTCTGGGCGGCGGCTTCGGCGGTGAACGGCGGGACGGGAGGGCGCACGTCAGGCTCCGGGGGTCGGGACGGGGAAGGGACCGCCAGGACGGCCGTTGCGGTCGGCCAGCAGGCCGCAGACGGTGGACAGGGCGATCTCGGGCGGCGTCCTCGAGCCGACGTCGAGCCCGATGGGCCGGTGCACGCGGGCGATGTCTGCCTCGCCGACGCCCCGTGCGCGCAGCGCCTCGACGTGCGGGGCGGTGTGGCGCAGGGACCCCATGACGCCGACCCACCGGGCGGGCAGCGCCAGCGCCTCGGCGAGGACGTCGCCGAGCTCGGCTCGCTCGTGGTCGCACACGACGACGTCGCTGCCGTCTGCGAGCCCCACCAGGCTCGGTTCGCCGGCGCGCGCCGGGTCCGGGTCGACCAGGCTGACCGGCCAGCCCAGGCGCTCGGCCAGGGGGGCGCACTCGTGCGCGACGGGGCTGTCGAAGACGAGCACGAGGCGGCGCGGGTCGGCGGGCACGGACACCTCGCCGTGGGCTGCCGCGCAGGCCTCGTCGTGGACGTGGCCGGGCTCTCCGTGGGCGCTCATGCCAGCAGCATCCCTCAGCCCCGCGGCCGCGCCGTCACGTGCATGCGCTCCCCCTGCGGCCCGAACAGCACCAGCAGCTCGGCAGGGTCGCCCCCCGGGTTGGACAGGGCGTGGGGGGTGCGGGTGTCGAACTCCGCGACCTCGCCCGCGCCCAGCCGCAGGTCGTGCTGCCCGAGCCGCAGCCGGAGCACCCCGGACAGCACGTACACCCACTCGTGGCCCTCGTGGACGGCGAGCTCGCGGACGTCCTCGTGCCAGCCCACCGGCACCACGGCCTTGTACGCCTGGAGCCCGCCGGGGCGGCGGGACAGGGGCAGGAACGTCGCGCCGTCGCGCTGCACCGGACGCAGCCGCACCCGTGGGTCGCCGGTCTCCGGGGCGTCCACCAGCTCGTCCAGCGGCACCTGGTGGGCCCGGGCCAGGGGCAGCAGGAGCTCGAGCGTGGGCCGGCGCTGCCCGGACTCGAGCCGTGACAGCGTGCTCACCGAGATGCCGGTGGTGGCGGACAGCTCGGCGAGGGTCGCGCCGCCCGCCTGGCGCAGCGCCCGGAGCCGCGCGCCGACGCCGGCGAGGGTCTCGTCCACCGGTCCATCTTGCCGTTCTAGCAACAGGAGTTGTCAAGACCAGGGGCTGGGCGGCACGGTGCGCCCATGACACACGACGCGATGAGCGAGCAGGCCTGGGACGAGCGGTACCGCGACGGCGGCGCCGGCGGGTGGAGCGGGGCGCCGAACGCCGTGCTGGTGCAGGAGGTCGAGGGCCTGCCTGCCGGACGCGCCCTCGACGTCGGGTGCGGCGAGGGCGGCGACGCCCTGTGGCTCGCCTCGCGCGGCTGGACGGTGACCGGAGCCGACCTGTCCGGCGTCGTGCTGGCCCGGGCGGCGGACCGGGCGCAGGAGCGCGGTCTGACGGTCGCGTTCGAGCACCGCGACGTCCTGTCCTGGAGCCCGCCGGCCGCGGCCCACGACCTCGTGTCCGCCTGCTTCCTGCACCCCGCCGGCGACACCCGCCCGGCCGTGCACGCCCGCCTCGCGGCGGCGGTCGCCCCGGGCGGACACCTGCTGCTCGTGGCCCACGCGCCCTCGCACGCGGAGACCCTCACCGGGACCGTCTTCGAGGGCCTGCCGCTGTTCGCGACCCCGGAGCAGGTGGTGGCCGACCTCGACCTCGACGCGTTCGAGGTCCTGGTGGCGGAGGTCCGCGCCCGGGAGGCGGCCGGCCGCGTCGTGGAGGACGTCGTGGTGCACGCGGTCCGCCGGACCTGACGGTCCCGGCGTGCCAGCCTGGACCCGTGCGCCGCCCCCTCGTCCTGCTCCTGGCCCTGACCGCGGCCTGCAGCAGCGCACCGGCCCGGCCCGTGGCGGCGCCGAGCCCCTCGGCCGTCCCGACCGTCGCCTCCCCGGCGCCGTCGCCGGTCCGCCCGCCCTCCCCCGCCTGGCAGGTCGGGGCGTCGCCGCTGCCCCTGCGGCCGGACGGGTTCGGCCAGGTGCAGCGCACGCCCGTCGTCCTGCGCCGTCGGAGCCTGCCGACCCGCGACCTGCTGCCCCCGCCTCCCGGGGGCCACTGGACCGGCGCCGTCCTGCCCGTCGACGCCGCCGTCCGCGCACGGATGGGGAGCACCTGGTCGCCGGCCTGCCCGGTTGCCCTGCGCGACCTGCGGCTGCTGCGGGTCGCGTTCCGCGGCTTCGACGGACGCGCCCACACCGGTGAGCTCGTCGTCGCGGCCCGGGTGGCCGACGGCGTCCTCGGGGTGTTCCACCGGCTGTGGTCGGCCGGCTTCCCGATCGAAGAGCTGCGCCTGCCGACGACGGCGGACATGGAGGCTGCGCCGACCGGCGACGGCAACCTCACAGCCGGCTACGTCTGCCGCGCCGCCCGCGGCCAGACGCGCCCCTCCTCGCACGCCTACGGTCTGGCCGTCGACCTCGACCCGTTCCAGAACCCCCAGGCCAAGCGCGACCTCGTGCTCCCCGAGCTCGCGGGCGCCTACGTCGACCGTGGCGACGTCCGCCCCGGGATGGTCCTGCCCGGCGGAGAGGCGGTGCGCGCCTTCGCGGCGATCGGCTGGACCTGGGGCGGCACGTGGCGGAGCAGCAAGGACTGGATGCACTTCAGTGCCGACGGGCGCTGAGTGTCACGAGCAGCGCCGACGCCGCCCCGGAGCACGAGCCCGGTCTGCACCAGGCCGCGCTCGCTGCTCAGGAGCTGCGGCGGCCGGACCTCCGCGACCAGTCGGACGACGTCGGCGGACCGCTCCGCGGCACGGTGCTGCGCCAGGGCCGCGACCCCGAGGACGCCGAGGGCCACGAGTCCCGCGGCCACGACCCCGGCGAGCACCCTGCGTCGCGACCGGGGCGACAGGAGCGGCTCCCTGTCGTCGCCCTGCGCGAGCAGGTCGGGCACTACCGGTCCTCGAGGTCGCCCTCGAGCTGCAGGTACGTGTCCGTCAAGCCGGCCATCGCCTCGGGCGACGGGTTCTCCCAGAGGCCGCGCTCGGCTGCCTCGAGCAGCCGCTCGGCCATGCCGCGCAGCGCCCACGGATTGCTCTTCTGCAGGAACTCGCGGTTGGTCTGGTCGAACACGTAGGCGCTCGTGAGCTTCTCGTACATCCAGTCCTCGACGACGCCGGCGGTCGCGTCGTAGCCGAACAGGTAGTCGACGGTGGCGGCCATCTCGAAGGCGCCCTTGTAGCCGTGGCGGCGCATGGCGGCCATCCACTTCGGGTTGACGACGCGAGCCCGGAACACCCGGTGCGTCTCCTCCTGCAGGGTGCGCGTCTTCACGGTGTCGGGCACCGCGCTGTCGCCGACGTAGGCGTCGGGCGAGACGCCGGTCAGGTGGCGGACCGCTGCGACCATGCCGCCGTGGTACTGGAAGTAGTCGTCGGAGTCCATGATGTCGTGCTCGCGGGTGTCCTGGTTCTTGGCCGCGACCTGCACGCGCGTGTAGACGCGCTCCATGTCCTTGCGCGCCCCGACGCCGTCCAGGCCCTTGCCGTAGGCGTAGCCGCCCCAGACGGCCCAGACCTCGGCGAGGTCGGCGTCGGTCTTCCAGTCGCGGCTGTCGATGAGCGGCAGCAGCCCGGCGCCGTACGCCCCGGGCTTGCTGCCGAAGATCCGTGACGTCGCCTCGCGGCGGGTGGCACCCGCGGCGACGTCGGCCTCGACATGAGCGCGCAGCGGGTTGTCGTCCTCCTGCGCCTCGGCGGCGAGCTGCACGGCGTCGTCGAGCAGGGCGACGACGTGGGGGAAGGCGTCGCGGAAGAAGCCCGAGATGCGCAGCGTGACGTCGACCCGCGGACGGCCGAGCTCCTCGCGGTCGACCAGCTCGAGGCCGGTGACGCGGCGCGAGGCCTGGTCCCACACGGGCCGGACGCCGAGCAGCCACAGGGCCTCCGCGATGTCGTCGCCGGCGGTGCGCATCGCGCTGGTGCCCCAGACGACGAGCCCGACGGACACGGGGTGCTCGCCGTGGTCGGCGAGGTACCGGGCGACGAGCGAGTCGCCGAGCGCCTGGCCGACGGTCCAGGCGTTCCGCGAGGGGATGGCCTTGGGGTCGACCGAGTAGAAGTTGCGCCCGGTCGGCAGGACCCCGACGAGGCCGCGCGTGGGCGAGCCGGACGGGCCCGGGGGGACGAAGCCGCCGGACAGGCCGTGGAGCAGGTTGTCGAGCTCGTCGGTGGTCTTCGCCAGCCGCGGCACGACCTCCTCGCAGGCGAAGCGCAGCACGTCGCGCACCTGCTGGCTCGGGTGCTGCACGGACGAGGCGTCCCAGCCGCTGTCGGCGACGGCCTTCACCAGTGCGCGTGCCTCGGCCTCCACGCGGTCGGTCTCGGGACCGTCCGCTCCCTCGACCAGCCCGAGCGCGCGGCGCAGGCCGGGCAGCGCGTCGGCCGACCCGCCCCAGGTCTGCTGTGCGCGCAGGACGCCGAGCACGAGGTCGACCAGCGGCTCCTCCACCGGCGCCTGCCCGAGGACGTGGAGCCCGTCGCGGATCAGGACGTCCTTGACCTCGCAGAGGTAGCCGTCGACGTGGAGCAGGAAGTCGTCGAACTCCTCGTCGCCCGGGGCCTCCGACACGTGCAGGTCGTGGTGGAGCTTGGCCTGCTCGATGAGCTCCCAGATCTGCTGCCGGATGACGGGCAGCTTCGCCGGGTCCATCGCCTGGACCTGCGCGTACTCGTCGAGCAGCTGCTCGAGCTGGGCCATCTCGTCGTAGGACTCCGCGCGGGCCATCGGCGGGACCAGGTGGTCGACGACGGTCGCGTGGGCGCGGCGCTTGGCCTGGGTGCCCTCGCCCGGGTCGTTGACGATGAACGGGTAGAACAGCGGCAGGTCGCCGAGGACGGCGTCGGGGGCACAACCGGCCGACAGGCCGAGGCCCTTGCCGGGCAGCCACTCCAGCGTCCCGTGCTTGCCGACGTGCACCACCGCGTGCGCCCCGAAGGACTGCTCGAGCCAGCGGTAGGCGGCGAGGTAGTGGTGGCTCGGGGGCAGGTCGGGGTCGTGGTAGATCGCGATCGGGTTCTCGCCGAAGCCCCGCGGCGGCTGGATCATCAGGACGACGTTGCCGAACTGCAGGGCCGCCAGGGCGATGGCGTCGCCGTCCACGTACAGCGTGCCCGGCGCCGGGCCCCAGTGCTCCAGCATCCCCTCGCGCAACGACGCCGGCAGCGCGTCGAACCACTGCGCGTACTCCGCCAGCGGCACCCGCGCGACGGCGCCCGCGAGCTGCTCCTCGGTCAGCCACTCGACGTCGTGGCCGCCGGCGGCGATGAGGGTGTGGACCAGCGTGTCGCCGTCCTCCGGGAACTCCCCCACCGTGTAGCCGGCGTCGCGCATCGCCCGCAGCATCTTCACCGCCGACGCCGGGGTGTCCAGGCCGACGGCGTTGCCCACGCGGCTGTGCTTGGTCGGGTAGCTCGACAGGACGAGCGCGACCTTCTTCTCGCTGTTCGGGGTGCGCCGCAGCCGGGCGTGCGACACGGCCACGCCGGCCACGCGGGCGGCCCGCTCGGGGTCGGCGACGTAGGACGGGACGCCGTCCGGGCCCTCCTCCTTGAACGAGAACGGCGGGCCGATGAGCCGGCCGTCGAACTCGGGGATCGCGACCTGCATGGCGGCGTCGATGGGAGCGAGGCCGGCGTCGGAGGCCTCCCACGCGGCCCGGCTGCTCGTCACGCACAAGCCCTGCAGGACAGGGACGTCGAGGGCGGCGAGCGCGCGGGCGTCCCAGCCCTCGGTGTCGCTGGCGTTGCTGCCGCCACCGGCCAGCACCGTCACGACGAGGCTGTCGACCTTGCCCTGCAGCAGCTCCTCGACGGCGGCGACCCGGCCGTCCGGGTCCGGCCGCAGGGAGGCGACGTGGACGGGCAGCGCGTTGGCGCCGGCCGCCTCGACGGCGTCGCACAGGACGTCGACGAACGCGGTGTTCCCCGACAGGGCGTGCGCCCGGTAGAAGACGACGCCGACCGTGGGGCGGGCGGGGTCGAGCGCGCGGTCGCCGTGGACACCGTGGGCCGGCAGCGGCGCGGGCGGCTCGAACCCGTGGCCGGTCAGCAGGACGGTGTCGGACAGGAAGGCGATCAGCTCGCGCAGGTTCTCCGTGCCGCCCTCGCGCAGGTACGCCGCGGCGTCGGCGACGACACCGGGGGCGACCGTCGACAGCGAGGTGAGCTCGGCGTCGACCGAGCCCTCGCCACCGAGGGCCACGAGCGGGACCCGGGCGGTGGAGCAGGCGGAGACGAGGTCGTCGAGGCCGTCCCAGGCGCGGCGGCCGCCGAGCAGCCGGACGACGACGAGGGACACGCCCCCGAGGTCGACCGGACCGGTCTGCCGGGCGGGGTTGCCGAGCCGGAGCGGGAGCGCGGGGTCGGGGACGGCGCGGGCGGCCAGCAGGTCGGTGTCGGCCGTGGAGAGGAGCAGCAGGGTCACCGGACCATTCTCGCGGACGGCGCCGCGGACGGCCGCGCGCCCCGGATCGCCCTGCCCGCCCCTCAGACGGCGCACCAGCCTCGGCGCGGTCTCCGGTCAGCCTCGGGGGCGCCAGCAGACCCAGCAGACCCAGCAGACCGAGCAGCCCGAGCAGCCCGAGCAGCCCCGGAGTCCCAGCGGCCCAGCAGCCCCGGCAGTCCTGGCAGTCCCGGCAGTCCCGCTCGTCCGTCCGCGCCGACACCCGGAGGGGCCTGCCCCGTCGCTGTGGACGGACAAGCGGTACCCGAGGGGACCGAGTGACGGGCGGGGCACCGCGCGGCCGCGTGGCGCGGACGGCTCGAGGGAGCAGCGGCCCTCCAGGCCGCCTGCGGACGAGCGCTCAGACCGGGCGGGACGTGGCGGTAGAGAGGCGGACACCCGGGCACACACCCGGCATGAGAGCACTCACCTGGCAGGGCACGAAGAAGGTCTCCGTCGAGGACGTCCCGGACCCCACGATCCAGGAGCCCACCGACGCGATCATCCGGATCACCACCACGAACATCTGCGGGTCGGACCTGCACCTGTACGAGCCGCTGAGCCCGCTCATGCACAAGGGCGACATCCTCGGGCACGAGCCGATGGGCGTCGTCGTCGAGACCGGTGGCCAGACGGGCGACCTCAAGGTCGGCGACCGCGTCGTCATCCCGTTCCAGATCGCCTGCGGCCACTGCTGGATGTGCACCCGCGGGCTCCCGACGCAGTGCGAGACCACCCAGGTCCGCGACCAGGGCTCCGGCGCGCAGATCTTCGGCTACTCCGAGCTGTACGGGCAGGTCCCCGGGGGTCAGGCCGAGTACCTGCGCGTCCCCCAGGCGCAGTTCACCCACGTGAAGGTCCCGGACGGCCTCCCGGACGAGCGGTTCGTCTACCTGTCCGACGTCCTGCCGACCGCCTGGCAGGCCGTGGAGTACGCGCACGTCCCGGACGGCGGCACCGTGGTCGTCCTCGGGCTCGGCCCCATCGGCGACATGGCCTGCCGCATCGCCCAGCACAAGGGCTACCGGGTCATCGGCGTCGACCTCGTGGCGGAGCGGCTGCAGCGCCAGCGCGTCCGGGGCGTCGAGGTGCTGGACCTCACGGAGCACGACGACCTCGGCGAGGTGGTCCGCGGGCTGACCGACGGTCGCGGGCCGGACTCGGTCATCGACGCCGTCGGCCTGGAGGCCCACGCCTCACCGGTCACCAAGGCGGTGCAGAAGGTGGCGGGCCTGCTCCCGACGGCGCTGTCCAAGCCGATGCTCGAGACCGCCGGGGTCGACCGGCTCGGGGCGCTCTACAGCGCGATCGACATCGTCCGCCGGGGCGGCACGATCAGCCTGTCGGGCGTCTACGGCGGCATGGCCGACCCGCTCCCCATGCTCACGATCTTCGACAAGCAGATCCGCCTGACCATGGGCCAGGGCAACGTGAAGCGCTGGGCGCCGGAGATCCTGCCGCTGCTGCTCGAGGGCGACGCGTTCGGCGTGGACACCTTCCACACGCACAGCCTGTCGCTGGAGGAGGCCCCCGCGGCCTACGCGATGTTCCAGGAGAAGAGCGACGGCTGCGTGAAGGTCGTCCTCAAGCCCTAGCTCTCCGGCGCACCCTCGACGAGCAGCCGGAGGAGGGGCTCCACCACCCGGTGGAGCTCCTCCTCCGTCGCGTCGCACACGGGCGGGAGCTCGAGCAGGTAGCGGGCCATCGACAGGCCCATCATCACCGACGCGAAGACCCCGGCCCGCAGGGCGGCGTCCGGCCCCTCGAGCGCCGACTCGATCGCGGCCTTGCGGTCGCACATGACGTCGTCGCGCATGACCTTGGCGGCCACGGGGTGGGTGAGGCAGCTGCGCATCAGCGCGATCGCCGACTCCTTCTGGGCCGGGTCGCCGAACTTGCTCAGGAGGTCGTCCAGGGCGGCCCGCGGCAGGTCCGCCGGCGCCGCGGTCAGCAGGGACTCGTGCGAGTGCCCCCAGGCGGCGGCCGCCGCGAACAGGCCCTCCTTGTTGCCGTAGTACTGCATGACGAGGGCCGGGTCGACGCCGGCATCGGACGCGACTCCGCGGATCGTCGTGCGCTCGAACCCCTGGACGGCGAACGCGTGCCGGGCCGCGGCGAGGATGCCCGCCTCAGTGCGGCGTCGTCGCTCGTCGCGGGTCAGGGCCTCGGTCATGTGACTCACTCTACAGCGGTTGACCTTTGTGCCGGCAATCCTCTACCGTCGTTGAGCCAGCACCACCGAGGGGGAACCGTGACCGACCAGACCGTCCACCGCACCCGATCCGGGGGTGAGGTCCAGAAGGGCCTCGCCCTCGTGGTCATCGCCATGAGCCAGCTGATGGTCGTCCTCGACGCCACCATCGTGAACGTCGCCCTCAAGGACATAAGCGAAGCCCTCGACTTCAAGAGCGACTCCGACCTCTCGTGGGTCGTCACCGGCTACACCCTGACCTTCGGCGGCTTCCTGCTGCTGGGCGGCAAGCTCGCCGACCGGCTGGGTCGCCGCACGGTCTTCAGCGCGGGCGCTGTGCTGTTCGCGGTCGCCAGCCTGGCCGGCGGGTTCGCGCAGTCGCAGGAGCTGCTCATCATCGCCCGGCTCCTGCAGGGCCTCGGCGGTGCCCTGATGTCGCCGTCCGCCCTGTCCCTGCTGACCGTGATCTTCGAGGAGGGCCCCGAGCGCAACAAGGCGCTCGGCATCTTCTCCGCCATCACCGCCGGCGGCGCCGCCCTCGGCCTGATCCTCGGCGGGTTCCTCACCGAGTACCTGAACTGGCGCTTCGTCCTGTTCGTGAACGTGCCGATCGCCGCGCTCGCCATCGTCGGCGCCCTGCGCTTCGTGCCGGAGAGCAAGGACGAGGACGCGCGCGGCTTCGACGTCCTCGGCGCGGTGCTCGTCACCGGCGGGCTCATCGCGCTGGTGTACGGCCTGGTGAAGCTCAACGACGACACCGTCTCGAGCACCACCAAGACCGTCACCTTCGGCGGTGCCGCCGTCCTGCTCGCCCTGTTCGTGGTCGTGCAGCGCCGGGTCGCGCAGCCGCTGCTGCCGTTCCGCCTGTTCCGCTCCCGGAGCCTGCTCGGCGCCGACCTGTCCGCGCTGCTCGTCGGCGCCGGCATCTTCGCCATGTTCTTCTTCGTGACGCTGTGGATGCAGGTCGTGAACGGCTACAGCCCGGTGCAGGCCGGCTTCGCCTTCCTGCCCTTCGCCCTGTGCATCGGCGTCGGTGCAGGCGTGTCCTCGAACATGCTCGCCCGCACCGGCCCGCGCCCCCTGCTCGTCGTGGGCCTCGGGCTCGCCGCCGCGGGCATGCTGCACCTGGCGCTCCGCCTCGACCCGGGCAGCAGCTACGCGGGCGTGGTGCTGCCCTCGCTGCTCGTCATCGCGATCGGCATGGGCCTGGCCTTCGTGGCGCTCACCAGCGCCGCCGTGGCGGGTGTCGGCAAGGCCGACGCCGGGATCGCGTCCGCCCTGCTGAACGCCGGCCAGCAGGTCGGTGGGGCCCTGGGCCTCGCCATCCTGACCGCTGTCAGCACGGCCCGGACCGCCTCCCTCCCGGCCGCCCGACCGGGGTCCCCCGCCTTCTTCGACAACCTCGTCGACGGGTGGACCGCCGGGTTCGTCGTGTCCGCCTTCATCCTGGCGGCGGCGGCGCTCATCGCCCTCACCCTGGTGAAGGTCTCCAAGGAGGACGCCGTGGCAGCCCTCAAGGAGGCCGTGCCCGCGTAGTCCCGCTCGTCCCGCAGCCCCGTCCCTGTCTCAGGGGCGGGGCTGCGGTGCGCCCGGGGGCACGAACGGCAGCCCCGACGGCGCCCCGTGCTCGAGCAGCGCGACGACGGCGTCGGTGTCCAGGTGGTCCGCCACGAGGTCGCCGAGGGCGTCCAGCCGAGCCTGCCGGACGTCCTCGAAGGCCCGGGTGCCCGGCGTCCAGTCGCGGCCGGTCCCGGCCGCGACCTCGGCCAGCAGCGCGCGGCGGACGCCGTCGCTCTCCAGCGCCCCGTGCCAGACCGTCCCGAGGACCGGGCCCCGGCGGCAGCCCTCGTCCGGGGTGAACAGGGGGTCCGCGCCGTGCCGGGTGATGACCCCGTGGTGGATCTCGTAGGCCGTCGTGACCGGGTGCTCCCCGTAGCGTCCGGCGGGTCGGGCCAGGACCTTGTCGACCCCGAAGGACGTCGTCACCGGCAGCAGGCCGAGGCCGTCGACGGTGCCGGCCCCGCCCTCGACGTCGTCGGTGATGGACGTGCCGAGCATCTGGTAGCCGCCGCAGATGCCGAGCACGGGTCGCCCCTCGGCGGCCCGCACCCCGATCGCGGAGGCGAGGCCGCGCTGCCGCAGCCAGGCGAGGTCCGACACGGTGGCCCTGCTCCCCGGGAGCACGACGAGGTCGGCGTCGGCCAGCTCCTCCGGGGTCGAGGCGAACCGGACGAGGACGCCGGGCTCGGTGCGCAGCGCGTCGACGTCGGTCCAGTTGGACAGCCGCGGCAGCCGGACCACCGACACGCGCAGGACGTCCTTCCCGACGGCGGGCACCGGGGCGACCGGCACGGACAGCCCGAGCGAGTCCTCGACGTCGAGCTCCAGCCCCTCGGTCCACGGCAGGACGCCGTAGGTGGGGCGGCCGGTGAGGTCGCGCAGCATGTCGAGGCCGGGCTCGAGGAGCTTCACGTCGCCGCGGAACTTGTTGACGACGAACCCCGCGACGAGCGCCTGGTCCTCGGGCGAGAGCAGGGCGAGCGTCCCGAACAGCGCCGCGAACACCCCTCCCGGGTTGATGTCGCCGACCACGAGGACCGGCAGCTGCGCGGCCCGGGCCAGGCCCATGTTGGCGATGTCGGTGGCCCGCAGGTTGATCTCCGCCGGGCTTCCCGCGCCCTCGCACACCACGACGTCGTACCGGCTGCGGAGGTCGGCGAGGCAGTCGAGCGAGACCTCGAGCAGAGCCGCCTTGTGCTGCCGGTAGCTCATGGCGGAGACGTCCGCGTAGGGCTTGCCGAGCACCACGACCTGCGAGGTCTGGTCGCTCCCGGGCTTGAGCAGGACGGGGTTCATCGCCGCCTCGGGCGCGACCCCGGCCGCCGCGGCCTGCACGGCCTGGGCCCGCCCGATCTCGGCGCCGTCGGCCGTGACGGCGCTGTTGAGACTCATGTTCTGCGCCTTGAACGGGGCGACCCGGACGCCCTGGCGGGCCAGCCACCGGCACAGCCCGGCGGTGAGGACGCTCTTGCCGGCGTCCGACGTCGTGCCGGCGACGAGCAGCGCGCCCTTCACCGGCGCCACGCCGCGACGCCGACCGCGAGGGCGCCGGCCGCGAGCTGCACCGCGAGGGAGAGCCGGGCGGCCCGGGCGACGTCGTCGACCTGCGGGGCGGGGCCGTCCCCGAGCAGCGGCCGCTCCTCGACCCGCCCGGCGTAGGCGAGCCGGCCGCCGAGGGTGCGCCCGAGGGCGCCCGCGAAGGCGGCCTCGACCGGCCCGGCGTTCGGTGACGGGTGCTTCCCGCCGTCGCGACGCCACGCCCGCAGCGCAGCCCGGGGACGGCCCCCGACCACGGGTGCGAGCGCGACGGTCAGCGCCGCGGTCAGCCGGGCGGGGACGAGGTTCGCGACGTCGTCCGCGCGGGCGGCGGCCCAGCCGAACCGCTCGTACCGGGGCGACCGGTGGCCGACCATGGCGTCGAGGGTGTTCACCGCCCGGTAGGCCAGCAGTCCCGGCACGCCGAACAGGGCGCCCCAGACGAGCGGCCCGACGACGGCGTCGGACGTGTTCTCGGCGACGGACTCGACGGTCGCCCGGGCGAGACCCTCGAGGTCGAGCTGCTCCGGGTCGCGGCCGCACAGGTGGCTGATCCGGCCGCGGGCCCCGCCGAGGTCGCCCTGCTCGAGCAGGGAGGACAGGGCGGCCGCCTCCCGGCGCAGGGTCGTGCCGCCGACGACCGACCAGGTGGCGAGCGCGGTCAGCAGGAGGCGGTCGCGGGCGGGCAGCCCGAGCAGGCCCGCTCCGCCGACGAGCACCGCCGCGTACACCGCGCCGACCGGCCGGGAGTCCCGGTGGACCGCCTGCTCGAGCCGGCCCGCGAGCGTCCCGAAGGCGGCGACCGGGTGGCCCCGGCGCGGGTCGGCGAGCAGCGCGTCGACCGCGAGCCCCGTGGCGAGACCGAGAGCAGCAGGGGCGGGCACGAGAGGCGAGCCTACGGAGGCGCAGGGGTGCGGCGCACGCCGGAGCGGGAACACCGGCGGCATGACCACACCGGCGAACCCCGACAACGACACCGACGACGACGCCACCCACGGGGGCGAGTCCGAGCAGGAGGCCAGCGGCCGCACGCCGGACACCCCCGAGGGCGACGACTAGCGGACGCACGAAGGGCCCCCGGCGATCGCCGGGGGCCCTTCGTGGGAGTGCTGAGGACTAGATGGGGCGGACGTTCTCCGCCTGCGGGCCCTTCTGGCCCTGCGTGAT
The DNA here is from genome assembly GCA_963761655.1 of uncultured Actinomycetota bacterium. Taxonomy (GTDB): domain Bacteria; phylum Actinomycetota; class Actinomycetes; order Mycobacteriales; family SCTD01; genus RYN-122. The sequence continues at coordinate 340,142 of CAVXHI010000008.1, read as the reverse complement.
GTCGAACTCGACGCGCTGGTTCTCGTCGAGGGACTTGTAGCCGTCCGTCGCGATCGCCGAGTAGTGGCAGAACACGTCAGCGCCGCCACCGTCCTGGGCGATGAAGCCGAAGCCCTTCTCCGCGTTGAACCACTTCACAGTGCCCTGAGCCATGCTGATCTCCTTGCCGTCGTTCGGGATCCGCAGGCGCTTCTCCCGGGCTGCCGGCGCTCACGAGCGCCTGCGGCCTTGACCACGAACGAGCGAACAGATGCACAGCAACCACGGAGAACGCTACACGATCACCACGGCAGTGTCACGACATCCGCTTCCTCGCGCAGGAGCAGGAGCGCGCCGTACGTCGGCTCGGGCACCGCGACCGTGCCGTCGACCAGCAGGCGCACGGCCGCCCAGCCGAGGTTCACGCCTGCGGCCACCGACTGGTAGGCCCCCGAGGCCGCCCGCGTGTTGACCTCGAGCAGCCGGCAGGTGCCGTCGGCGGCGTAGCGGACCTGGACGTTCGACAGGTAGCGCAGACCGTGCGCCCGGACCAGCGCCTCGGTGATCGCCAGCGCCTGGGTGTCGGGCACGAGGCGCCGGGTCCAGACCGGCCCGCCCTTGGCCCTGGGCACGGCGGCCAGCACCTCGCCGTCGTCGGACAGGACGTCGACGCTCACCTCCTCGCCGGTCAGGTGCTCGCTGACCAGCAGCGGAGCGACGGTCCCGGCCTGCTCGATCCGGCGGGCGACGTCGTCGGGGTGCACCCGCGCCGACGGCTCGGCCAGCAGGTCGGCCCAGCCCCCGGCGCCCTCGTCGAGCACCCGGAAGCCGCGTCCGCCGTGGTCGACCGCCGGCTTCATGCACGCGTCGACACCGGCGTCGCGCAGCGCGGCGTACGCCGCCCGGAAGCCCGCGGCGTCGGTGACCACGTGCGTCTGCGGCACGGGCAGGCCCAGGCGCAAGGCGTCGTCGTGCGCGCGCTGCTTGTCGGCCAGCACCTCGACGGCGCCCGCCGGGCTGACCATGACCCGGACGCCGGAGGCCTCGAAGCGCTCGACCGCCCGGGCGACGGCGAGCTGCTCGCGCTGCGGCACGAAGACGTCGATCCGGCGCTCGGCGCAGACCTGCAGGGCGTGCTCGACCCAGGCCTCGCCGGTCAGGTGGGCGGGCTCGGGGAAGGCGTCGTCGCAGGCCTGCAGGAAGGGGGTGCTGCGCAGGGTGTGGCTGCCGGTCACGTGCAGGTCGACGCCGTCCGCGGCAGCTCCCTCGCGCAGCTGGCCGATCAGCTGGAAGGTGCCGCGGTAGGCCTCGTTGAACCAGATCCTCATGCCGCAGCAAAGCAGTGGACGGCGCCCCGCACCCTGAGGGCTCACCCCACGAGAGAGAGGCAGGACATGACCGCCAGGCAGGTCGCTCCCCGGCTGCTGAGCTGGGCGAGCGACGTCGAGCAGGCCACCGTCGACCAGGCTGCTCGCACCGCACGGCTCCCGTTCGTCGAGGGCCACGTCGCCCTCATGCCGGACGCCCACGTCGGCCTCGGGTCCACCGTGGGCTCCGTCGTCCCGACCCGCGGCGCCGTCATCCCGTCGTGCGTCGGCGTCGACATCGGCTGCGGCATGGTCGCGTCCGAGACGACGCTGACGGCGTCCGACCTCCCCGACGACCTCGGCGCCCTCATGCCGCTGGTCGCGTCGAGGGTGCCGGCCGGCGTCGGGCAGGCGCACGCCGAGCCCGTGGCGACCGAGCAGCTCGCCGCGCTCGGGCGACCCGCCACGGAGCTGTCCGGCAAGCAGGAGAAGACCGCGGCGACGCAGTTCGGCAGCCTCGGCTCGGGCAACCACTTCGTGGAGGTCTGCCTCGACGAGCGCGACCGCGTCTGGACCGTCCTGCACTCGGGCTCGCGCGGCATCGGCAACCAGCTGGCACAGAGGGCGATCGACGAGGCGAAGGGACTGATGAAGCAGCGCTTCATCCAGCTCGAGGACCCCGACCTCGCCTACCTCGTGCAGGGCGAGGAGAGCTTCGAGCGCTACGTCGCCGACATGCTCTGGGCGCAGCGGTACGCCTTCGGGAGCCGCTCAGTGATGGGCGAGCGCGTGCTGGCGAGCCTGTTCGAGGTCGTGGGGCACGGGTCGCACGTCCGGACCATCAACTGCCACCACAACTTCACGCAGCTCGAGCACCACGGCGGCAAGGACCTGTGGATCACCCGCAAGGGCGCGATCAAGGCCGCCGTCGGGGACGAGGGCGTCATCCCCGGGTCGATGGGGACACGCAGCTACGTCGTGTCCGGCAAGGGCAGCCCCGCGTCGTACACGTCGTGCTCGCACGGCGCGGGGCGGCGGATGTCGCGGACGGTGGCCCGCAAGCGGCTGACCGTCGACAGCCTCCGGGAGTCGATGCAGGGGCGGACGTGGAACGCCGACGCCGCGAGGCAGCTGCTCGACGAGCACCCGGACAGCTACAAGGACATCGACCAGGTCATGGCCGACCAGACCGACCTGGTGTCCGTGCAGCACGTGCTGCGCCAGGTCTTCAACTACAAGGGCTGGTAGGGGGTCAGGGGCCCAGCGATCTCGCGGCGCTGGGCCTCCGACCTGCCCTGGTGGGTCCGCGCCGGGCCGCAGCCGTCCGCTCCGGGACGGCTGCTCCGGCAACAGAGGAGACGTGCCGCGCTACCCGGCTCTCGCGTGGGCGACGAGCGCGTTCGCGTGGCCGTGTCCCAGCCCGTGCTCCTTCTTGAGCATGTCGACGAGCTCCATGTGCTTGCTCGCGGACGAGCCCGCGATGAGGCTCAACCAGTGCTCGACCGGCTTGCCGTACTCCTTCTCGATCGACGGGAAGTAGCTCGCCGGCCCTCTGGGCTTGTCCTTCACGGTCATCGCCCCTCCTTTGCGTGAACTCGTGCTCATGGAGACGCCCGAGCCCGTGCGACGTCATCGGGGCCGTGGCTCACGGCTGGACGCGTCGTGTCGAGGCTGCTCGCGGCACCGCCGACCCGCAGCCGCTCAGGTGACGCTCAGGAGCCGCTCCCGACCTCGCGGACGTCCAGTCGCTCCGCGATCGCACTTGCGCCGAGGTCCGTCGCTGCGGCCTCCATGACGAGCTCGAAGGCGTGGTCGTCGCCGAGTCCCGGTCCGGTAGCCGTTGATGTCGAGGAACACCGTCGTCGCCAGCCAGCCGAGCCGCTCGTTGCCGTCGACCAGGGCGTGGTTGCCGACCAGGCTGTGGAGCAGAGCCGCGGCCTTGAGAGGCACGGTCGGGTAGGCGTCCTGCCCGAACGCGCTCGAGCGCGGACGGTGAGCAGCAGCGTCGAGCAGGCCGACGTCGCGCACCGGCCCAGCGCGGAGCAGACGGACCAGGCCCAGCAGGTCCTCGACGTCGAGGTGGACGACCTCGCTCACACCGACCCGAGGCGGTCGAGCACGTCACCCCAGCGCGCCAGCATCCGGTCCGCGGAGTCCTCCACCACCTGCCGGTGTCCGGCACGGGCGTAACGCTCCAGCACGGCCCGACGGATCACGTCCTGCTTGGAGGTCCCCTCCGCCTGAGCGAGGGCCGCGAGGGCCGCGTCGAGCTCCGGATCAGTCCTGACGGTCATCGCCACCTGACGATGGTACCGCTCTGCAACCACGGTGTCAGTGTCGACCGAGCGGCCTCAGCAGCACCGGGGCCGCCCCGGGTCGGGCGACTCACGTGGTCGCGTCCCTCCACCGTGCAGCAGCGGACTCAGGACGCCGCAGCGCGCAGACCCGTCCGCGCCCGAGGACGCGCCGCCGGCACTACCGTCTGACCATGAGGCTGGGCGACGCTCTGCGGCGGCTGGACGACAGAGTGCTCGGCCCGCCGAGGACCGCGCCGCCGACCACGTACCGGGCGACGTTCCTGCTCGGGGTGGCGGGCGTCCTCGTCGTCCTGGGCTTCGTGCTCGTGACGGGCAGGACGGCCGCGATCGGCGGTGTCGGCGGCTTCGTCGGCGTGACCGTCGCGAGCGGCGTCCGCTGGTACCGGGCGAGGCACGACGCCCGCAGGTAGGCGTCCCGCAGTCGGGCGACGAGGGCTGGTGATCTTCGGCTGGCTGGGTACACCGGAGTCGTGGTCGTCGAACAGGAGCGGGTCAGCGTCGAGCTCCCCTGCGACCCCGCGGCACCGGCGGCGGCCCGTTCGGCCACCTCGCGGTCGCTGGCCCGCTGGCGCCTGACCGGGCTGCTCGACCCGGTGCTGCTGACCGTGAGCGAGCTCGTCACCAACGCCGTCCGCTACGGCCGCGCGCCGCTCCGCCTGTCCCTGCGGCGCTGCGGGCACGGTCTGGCGGTCGGGGTGCACGACGCCGCCCCGGCCCACGAGCACCTCGGGGCGCTGCCGGACGACGACGCGGAGTCCGGCCGCGGGCTGTTCCTCGTGCAGGCCTGCGCGGACGAGACCGGGGTGCGCGTCGAGCCCGACGGCAAGACGGTCTGGGCCCGCTTCGACGCTCCGCCCGCCTAGCGCTTCCCGTCCCGGCGGACCGTCGGGGTGCCGCCGCGGATCATGGTGCCGCGCAGGGCAGCGACGACCTCGTCGGCGGCCGCCTCGGGCACCTCCACGAGGGTGAACCGCTCGAGGATCTCGATGACCCCGACGTCCTTGCCGGTCAGCCGGGTCTCCCCCGCGACCGCCCCCACGACGTCCTGCGGGCGCATCCCGGCGTTGCGCCCGATGCCGATGAACAGCTTCGCCATGGGCTCGCCGGTCACCCGGTGCACGCCCGACGCCGTCCTGCCCCGGCTCTCGGGACGCCGGTCGCCCGGCGGTGTCGACGAGGACGGCGCTCCGCGGGGCGCGTCGGGGATCTCGGACTCGTCGGCCGGGCCGCTCGCGGCGTGCAGCAGGCGCGACCGCGGCCAGGGCGATCTCGCGCAGCCCGTGCTCGGCGCACAGGTCGTCGACGACGCCCTCGACCGCCTCGAGCCCGCCCTCGGACAGCCGCTCCCGCAGCTGCTGGGCGGTCTGCTCGAGCCGCTTGCTGCGGAGGTCCTCGACGGTGGGGACCCGCTCGACGGCGATCCTCTGCCCCGTGACCCGCTCGATGGTCTGCAGCATCCGGCGCTCGCGCGGCTCGGCCAGCGTGACGGCGACGCCCTCGCGTCCGGCCCGGCCCACCCGGCCGATCCGGTGGACGTAGGACTCCGGGGCGTTCGGCACGTCGAAGTTCACGACGTGGGTCAGCTGGTCCAGGTCGAGCCCGCGGGCGGCGACGTCGGTGGCGACCAGCAGCTCCGCAGTACCGCTGCGCAGGCGCCCCATGACCCGGTCGCGCTGCTCCTGGGAGAGCCCGCCGTGCAGGGCCTCCGCGCGGTAGCCGCGGCCGTTGAGGGTCTCGGTGAGGCCGTCGACGTCCTCGCGGGTGCGGCAGAACACGATCGTCGCGACCGGCGCCTCGATGTCGAGCACCCGCCCGAGGGCCGCCGCCTTGTAGGGCCGGGCGACGACGTACGCCGTCTGCCGGACCTTCGGCGCCTCGCCCGCGGGGGCGGTCTCCCGGGCGATCTGCACGCGCACGGGGTCGTTCAGGTGCTTGCGCACCATGTGGTTGACCTTGCTGGGCATCGTGGCGCTGAACAGCACCGTCTGCCGCTGGGCGGGCGCGGCCGACAGGATGGCCTCGAGGTCCTCGGCGAAGCCCATGTCGAGCATCTCGTCGGCCTCGTCCAGCACCACGGTCTCGACCTGGTCGAGCTTGAGGCTGCCCCGCTCGATGAGGTCCTTGGCCCGGCCCGGGGTGGCGACGACGACGTCGACCCCGCGCTCGAGCACCTTGATCTGCCGGCCGATCGGCTGGCCGCCGTACACGGGGAGCACCCGGGCGCCGAGGTCGCGGCCGTAGCGGTGCACCGCCTCGGACACCTGCATGGCGAGCTCGCGGGTGGGCGCGAGCACCAGGGCGCGCGGGGAGGTGCCGCCGGGCCGGAGCTTCTGCAGCAGCGGCAGCGCGAACGCCGCCGTCTTGCCCGTGCCGGTCGCGGCCTGCCCGAGGACGTCACGGCCGGCGAGCATCGGCGGGATCGCCTCGCGCTGGATCGGCGAGGGCTCCTCGTACCCGAGGGACGTCAGCGCGGCGAGCAGTTCGGGGCGCAGGTCCAGGTCGGCGAAGCTCGAGGGCAGCGGAGCGGGGTCGGACATGGACCCAGTCTCGCGGACGCCGGCGCGGGGAGCGAGGGCCCGGGGTGTGACGAGCGTCGGGCTGCGACCCGGTCCGGACGTGCTCGGAGGGTCGCAGCCCGACGGGGCGGGGGTGGTGCCTAGCTCTTGGCCGTGGCCCGGCGTCCGCCGCGAGCGCGCAGCGTGCCGCCACCGGCCTGGACCAGCGAGCGGGCGGTCGTGGCGCTGACGCCGTGCTTGGCGGCCAGCTCCTGCAGGGAGGCGCCGTCGGCGTACTCCTTGGCGAGGACCGTGGCCCGCTCGCCGCGCGCCGGGTCGGGCTTGCGGACGGCCCCGCCCCGGGAGCGCAGCGTCACGCCGCGCTCGAGCAGGATCAGCCGGACCCGGCCGGCGCTCGTGCCGTGCTCCTCGCCGAGCTCGGCGAGGCTGCGTCCGGCCGCGTAGGCCTTCTCCAGCTTCGCGCCGAGGGCGTCGCGGTCGGCTGCTGTCAGTCGCTTGTGTCGCTCGAGGTCTGCCACAAGATGATCCTATCGTACCAGCGTCAAGCCGCTGCACGTCGAGGGTGAACCCGGCGTCGCGCAGGCGGTCGGCGAGGCGGGTGCCGATCGCCGTCGCGGGGGTGAGGACGCCGCCGCCCCCGGGGAGCTCGTCGAGCGCCAGCGCCAGACCGGCCTCGCCGAGCATCACGGCGGTGGCGGCGTAGCCGGGGTCGCCCTTCGCCTTCACCGTGCTGCGGTAGCGGGCGCCCGTGGTGGTGACCGCCGTGGTCTCGACGTGGAAGTGGCCCTTGTCGCGGGTCTCCTGCGACGGACCCTCGCCCGGCGCGGGCAGCACCCGGTCGAGCAGCCAGCGGACCGGCGGCACGGCGAGCCCGGCCGCCACGCCTCCGGCCCCGAGGGCGACCGCGGACGCGAGCACGGGTGCGGCCGGGCTGCCGCCGACGCCCATGACCTCGCTGTAGCGGAACGCCCTGCCGTAGCGGTAGCCGGAGACGGCGTTGCTGCGCCGGACGATCCGCGTGTTGAACGGCGCCATGACGAACGGCGCCACCCACCTGCCGTCGAGCAGCTCCTCGCGGCGGGTGAGGAACAGGTCGCTCTCCCGGCCGTGGTCGGGCTCGAGCGACCGGTCCGGGCTCAGCGTGTAGGGGTCGGCCGTCAGCTTCCGCTTGGCGCTGTCGGCCTTGACGACGTCGACCTGGGTGCGCAGCGAGTCGATCGTCCCGCCGCTGACACCGCCCCGGCTGGACACCAGGCAGAGCACGGTCTCGGCCAGCTCCCCCTCGCCGTCGGCCTCGGCCTGCTCGGCGGCCAGCAGGACCGAGAGGTCGGACGGGATCGAGTCGAAGCCGCAGGCGTGGACGATCCGCGCACCGCTGGCCACGGCGTCGTCGTGGGTGGCGTCGATGCTGTCGCGGACGAACAGCACCTCGCCGGTGAGGTCGGCGTAGTGCGTGCCGGTGCGGGCGCAGGCGCGCACGAGCGGGAGGCCGAACTTCGCGTACGGCCCGACCGTGGTGGCGACCGCGGTCGTCGACGCCGTCATCGCGCCCACGGCCTCGTCGTCCGTGGCGTCGACGACGACGAGCGGCCAGTCGCGGGCGCTCTCGGGGAGGGTCGCCCGGACCGCCTCGAGGCGCTCCTTCGACCGGCCGCCGAGGGCGATGCGGGCGGTCGAGGGCGCGGCCCCGGCGAGGTAGGCGGCGGTCAGGCGGCCGACGAAGCCGGTGGCGCCGTAGAGGACGAGGTCGTACAGGCGGTCGGTCGTCTGCTCGGTCATCTAGCGGCCCATCGTGTGGAACTCGGGGTTGGCCCGCATGGTCGCGGCGTGCGCCATGCGGTTGGACAGGGCGAAGAAGGCGGTGACCGCGCTGATGTCCCAGACGGCGTCGTCGTCCCACCCGGCGTCGGCGAGCGCGGCCCGGTCGGCGTCGTCGACGAGCTCGGGCGTGCGGGACAGCTTGACGGCGTAGTCGAGCATCACGTGCTGCTTCTCGTCGAGCTGCGTCGCCTGCCGGTGGTCGATCGCGACCAGGTCGGCGAGCAGCGGGTCCTTGGCGCGGATGCGCAGGATCGCGCCGTGCGCGACGACGCAGTAGGTGCAGCGCGAGGCGGCGCTGGTCGCGACGACGACCATCTCGCGCTCGGCCTTGGTCAGGCCGCCCTCGCGGTCCATGACGGCGTCGTGGTACGCCAGGAACGCCCGCAGCTCCTCCGGCCGGTACGCCAGGGCGAGGAAGACGTTCGGCACGAACCCCGTCTTCTCCTGGACCTGCAGGATCCGCTCCCGCAGGTCCTCGGGCAGGTCCAGGACGTCGGGCACGGGGAAGCGCGAGATCGGGTCGGTCACCGGCCCAGCGTGGCAGGTGCCCGCTTCGCCGCGCCGTCGGCCCGGACCCAGGCGCTGTACGAGCGGAGCGAGCCGCTGCCGGGGCGCCGCAGCCACGGGAACGGGTGCAGCGCCACGACGTCGAGCGCTGCCGCCCGACGCCGGAAGCCCGGCACCGGCGCGGCCGTCACGGCCAGCGGTGTCCCGGCGAGCTCCTCGACGGGGTCGCCGACCCGGACCTCGGTGTCGAGCTCGGCGAGCGCCTGGGCGAGGAAGACCAGCCGCTTGCCGGACAGCTGCAGGCGGCGCAGCAGCGGGGCGTCGAAGACGAACACGCGCGGCAGGTCGGGGTGCGCCAGCAGCGCGGGGTCCTCGCTGCCGAGCGACTCCGCGGTGAGCCACACGCGGGTCGGCTCCCCGGTCACGAGGGGTTCGGCCGGGCCGCCGTCGGTGGGGCCGCCGGTGACCCCTGCGGGCGGCTCCACGCGCGGACCCGTCTGGTCGCTCGGCCAGTCCTGCACCGGGCACCGCTCGTTCAGCGGGCAGTCCCGGCACAGGCCCGGCGCCCGCTTCTCGACCTGCCAGCGGCTGAACCCGTAGGGCTTGCCCGAGCCCGCGCCGGTGGTCCACTGCCAGCCCAGGCGGTTGGCCGCCCGCGAGCCGTCGAGCAGGTGGCGGTACATGGCGTCGTCGCCGTCGCGCCAGTCGCGGCCCTCGCGGACGGTCCACTGCGAGGCCAGCCACATGCGCGTCTGGTTCACCAGCCAGCCCTCGTCCTCGAGCATGTCCCTGCACAGGTCCATGCAGGCCATCTCCCGCGGCCACGGGTCGACGTCGACGCTGGTGACGGGCGGCTCGGTCCGGAGCGACCGCTTCAGGTCGGCCCCGAGGCGGGCGTAGACGTGCCGGGCGTACTCCTGCCAGAGCAGCTCGTCGCGGTACTTGTCGCGGTCGGGCGGCGGCGCGGACCCGGCCGCCTGCCACACCTGCGGCAGCGTCAGCAGCCCGTGCCTGATGTACGGCGACATCTGCGAGGCACCGCGCCTGCTGACCGGCAGGACCTGGGAGCGCGTGCGGGCGTAGCCCGTGAGGTCGAGGCCCGCGAGGGCGGCGTCGGCTGCGGCCTGGCCGCCGCGGACCGTCGTCGAGGCCCGCGGTGCGTCGGAGCACAGGTCGGACAGGTGCTCGCGGACCCACGCGACGGCGGCGTCGCCGGGAGGGGGAGGGGGGAGGACGGGCATCCGTCGATCCTGCGGGCGGGCGGGGCAGACTGCACGCCGTGGAGGCACCCGCCGCGATCGTCCGCGACCACCCCGCGGTGGTCGACGCGCCCGCCTGGGTGGACGCGCACCGGGCCCGCCTGCTCGCCCGCGCCGGCACGCGCGAGGACCTCTCCGTCTCGGTGAGCAGCGGCTGCGCCGCCTCGGGAGCCCGCACCCACGCGCAGGGGCTCGCCGACGACGCCCTGCACGCCCTCGGGCGTCTCGACGCCGGGACCTTCACCCGCTGCGAGCGCTGCGACGCGGTCCTCCCGCTGGAGCGGCTGGAGGCCGCGCCGTCGGCCGTGACCTGCACCGGCTGCGCCCGCCCGGACCCCTTCGACACCCGCTGGTGCCGCTGACAGGGGAGACTGCGCTCCCCGCCAGGAGAAGAGGTCGATCCGTGGTCCAGGAGCTGTCCCGGGGCGCCAACTGCCCGCTGCCCACACCCGTCGTGACGCTGTCCGTCGCCTGCGCCAGCCCGGTCGACGTGTCGGCCCTGCTCGTCGGCGAGGACGGCAGGGTCCGCTCCGACGCCGACCTCGTCTTCTACAACGCCCCGGCCGGCCCGGGCGTCCGGTACCTGCCGTCCGCGCAGGGCCCCCGCGGCGTCGACGCCGTCACGGTCGACACCGCCGCGGTGCCCTCCGATGTCGCGAAGGTCGTCGTCACCGCCTCGCTCGACGGGTCCGGTCCGGCGACCTTCAGCCAGGCCGGATCGATGGTCGTCACCGTCCTCGACGCCTCCGGCGCCGATGCCGTGACCTTCCCGTTGACCGGTCTCACCACCGAGCAGGCGCTGGTGTGCGCCGAGGTGTACCGGCGCGGGTCGGAGTGGAAGCTGCGCGCCGTCGGCCAGGGCTACGACGACGGTCTGGCCGGCATCGCGACCGAGTTCGGGGTCGACGTGGACGACACCCCGGCTCCAGCTGCGCCCCCTCCCTCGGCGCCAGCGGCTCCTCCCGTGAGCACCGGCCCGATCAACCTCGACAAGGGACGGGTGTCGCTCGAGAAGCGCCAGACGGTGTCGCTGGTCAAGACCGGCGCCCCGGCGCTGACGAGAGTGTCGATGGGCCTCGGCTGGGACCCGGCGAAGGGCAGGCGGTCCATCGACCTCGACGCCTCGGTCATCGCCTTCGACGCCTCCGGCAAGGACGTCGACAAGGTCTGGTTCATGAGCAAGCAGGGGCTCGGGGGGGCCGTCCGGCACTCCGGCGACAACCTCACCGGCAAAGGGGACGGCGACGACGAGGTCATCACCGTCGACCTGTCCGAGGTGCCGGCGACGGTCGTCGCCCTGGTCTTCACCGTGAACAGCTTCTCCGGCCAGACCTTCGCCGACGTCGCCTCCTCCTACTGCCGGCTGCTCGACGACCGGGGCGCCGAGCTCGTCCGGTTCGACCTCGTCGACAGCTCGCGGACGACCGGGATGCTCATGTGCAAGCTCGCCCGGTCCGGGGCGACCTGGCAGATGACCGCCCTCGGCGAGCCGGCCAAGGGCAAGACGGTCAAGGCGATGGTCGAGCCCGCCCGCGCCCTCCTGTGACATGCTCCTCCTACGGCGAGGGCGAGCGCGTGTTCGCGCCGCCGTCGGGCACCTTCGACGTCGACTGGGTCGCCTCGGCCGCCTGCGCCCTCGAACCGTCGCTCGCCCACGACGACGCCGTCCGGCAGGCCGAGGAGGTCTGGCGCGTGCTGCGGTCCGGGTCGCGCGAGCTCGGGGACGGCGCGGTCGCCCGGGTAGCCCTCGAGTACGTGCAGCTGTACGACGTGCTGTAGGCCCGCGGCTCAGCCGTCCGCGGCGGCCTGCAGCGCGGCGAGGTCGAGCTTGGTCATCCCGAGCATCGCCGTCATCCCGCGCTGGACCCGCGCGGGGTCGGCGTCCCGGAAGAACGCGTCCATGCCCTCCGGGACGACCTGCCAGGACACCCCGAACCGGTCCTTCAGCCAGCCGCACTGGCTGTGGGTGCCGCCGCCCTCGACGAGGGCGTCCCAGTAGCGGTCGACCTCGGCCTGGTCCGCGCAGTCGACCTGGAACGACACCGCCTCGGTCTGCGGGAACTGCGGGCCGCCGTTGATGGCCACGAAGCGGGTGCCGCCGAGCGAGAAGGAGATGCTCATGACGGTCCCGGCTGGCCCGGGGGCGCCCTCCGGGTACCGCGCCGTGCTCAGCACCTCCGAGCCCGGGAAGACCGACAGGTAGAAGGCGACGGCCTCCTCGGCGTCGGCGTCGAACCAGAGGTTGGGGACGATCGGGCGCACGGCTGCTCCAGGAGGTCGAGGGTCTGCCAGGACAGACGCCGCCCGCGGCCCGGACTCATCGAACCGGACCGCCCCCCGGCACGAACGCCCTCGTGGCTGGGCCTCCCCCGGACCCGAGAGGCCCGGCCGTTCAGACCGGCTCGAGCACCAGCACGGGGATCTCCCGCTCGGTCTTCGCCTGGTAGTCGGCGTAGTCGGGGAAGGCCGCGACGGCCCGCTCCCACCACCGCGCCTTCTCCTCGCCGGTGACCTCCCGGGCGCGGTAGTCGCCCTTGGCCGGCCCGTCCTGCAGCTCCAGCTCGGGGTGCTCGAGCAGGTTGCGGTACCAGGCCGGGTGCTTCGGCGCGCCGCCCTGCGAGGCGACCGCGGCGTACGCCCCCTCGTGCTCGACCCGCATCAGCGGGACCTTGCGGACCTTGCCCGACGACGCCCCCAGCATCGTCAGCAGCACCACCGGCAGCCCGCGCAGCGTCGTGCCCTCGGTGCCCCCGGAGGACTCGATCAGCTCCACCTGGTCGCGGACCCACTGCTGCGTGCTCGGCTCGTACTCCCCTGTCAGCGACATGGGTGGACCCTGCCCAGCCGGACGGTCGTCAGCCCTCGGCCGCCAGGCGGAGTGCTGCCTCGCGCAGCGCCTCCCGGTGGCTCAGGCCACGCTCGGCGAGCAGGTCGAGCACGGTCAGCAGCGCCTGCGACGCCCCGGCCACGAGGGTCTCCAAGCGCTGCTGCACGCCCTCGGGACTCAGCTCCACCCCGCCGAGGTCGCACAGCTGGGCCGGGACCTCGATCAGCTCGCCGTCGTCCCCCATGTGCTCGAGCAGGTACAGCAGCTGCGCGACGACGAGCTGCGCGTCGTCCAGGGCGGTGTGCACGCGGACGAGCCTGCCGCCCGGACGCCGAGTGGGCCACCGGAGCAGGAGTCCGCCCGACGACGTCGAAACACCCGGGGAGACGCACGTCACGCCTGCTGGGGAGTCCGCATGGTCCGCCCGTCCGCCCGTCCCGTCCTCGGCGTCGCCCTGGTGACGCTCCTGACCGCCGGCGTGGCCGCGGCCGGCAGCTCGTCGGCCGCCGCCCCCGCCTCCGGGCTGCCCGTCGTCGCCTCGGGGCACCGGCCTGGTCCCGACGTCCTCTACCAGCCGGCCGCCGACGCCCCCCAGCTGCAGAACACCGGGCCCTGGAAGGCCGCACCGGTCCTGGTGTCCGGGGCGACGAGCTACCGCGACGGCGAGTGGCTCTACCAGGACTACCTCTACGACGACCACGGCGCGACCGGCACCAAGGACCCCGAGGACCCGTACGGCGCGAGCGGCCACCTCTACTCCCCCGCCGGCGGATCGTTCACCTACCCGACGGATGCCGCGTACGCCCACAACGCCGCCGACCTCGTCGAGCTCCGCGTCCGTCCGCTGCCGACGGCCACGGCCTTCCGCGTCACCCTGAACACGCTCCAGGACGCCTCCCGCAGCGCCTTCACGGTCGCCCTGGGCAGCGGGCCCTCGACCGCCTGGCCGCACGGCGCCGGCGTCTCCTCCCCGAGCGCCCTGTTCCTCACCTGGCACGGCCGCACCGCCGACCTCGTCGACGCCTCCGGCCGGACGCTGGCCCCGGCGCCCCGTGTCGCCGTCGACCTGCCCCGCCGGCAGGTCACCGTGACCGTCCCGCACGCCGCCTGGGACCCGGGCTCCTCCACGGTGCGGACCACGGTCGGCACCGGCCTGTGGGACGCCGACGCCGGCAGCTACCTCGCTCCCGCACCGGGTGCTGCCACCGCCACGACGCCCGGCGGAGGCACGCCGCAGGGCGTCGCCGTCGTCAACGTGGGCCCGCGGCTGGCCGAGCCGAAGCCCGTCTTCGTCGGCAGCAACATGGCCGACACCGCGGCCGCCGGCGTCGTCGCGGCGCCCTGGTGGCGGGAGCGCCAGCAGTCCGCGCAGCTGTCCCTCGGCGACGTCTCCCCGTTCAGCAGCGACGTCGACTTCGGCAAGCTCCGCAAGCGCGTGCGCGACGACCGCGGCGTCCCGGCGACCGGTGCCATCGACCGCATCCTCGCCAGCCGCTACAGCTACGGCCAGGGCCTGGACCCCGACAAGGTCTGCTTCGACCTCGCCGCGGGCTTCGCCGCCGGGGCCAGGTGCGTCGGCCGCTTCGTCGGGCAGCTCCAGCCCTACGCCGTGTACGTCCCGGCGAAGCCTCGCCCGGCCCGGGGCTTCGGCCTGACGCTCGCCCTGCACTCGCTCTCGGCGAACTACAACCAGTACACCGGCAGCCGCTACCAGCGGCAGCTGGCCGACCGCGGCGCGGGCACGATCGTCGTGACCCCGGGCGGGCGCGGGCCGGACGGCTTCTACGCCGGCATCGCCGAGGCCGACACGTTCGAGACCTGGGCCGACGTCGCCCGGCACTACCGGCTCGACCCCGAGCACACGACCGTCAGCGGCTACTCCATGGGCGGCTTCGGCACCTACCGGATGCTGGCCCGCTGGCCCGACCTGTTCTCCCGGGGCTTCTCCGTCGTCGGTGCGCCCGGCAGCGTCGCGGACCAGCTGCCGTCCCTGCGCAACACGCCGCTGCTGCTGTGGAACGCCGCCGAGGACGAGCTGGTCAACCTCCGGACCAGCGAGGACGCCGTCGCCGCGAACACCGCTGCGGGCATCCGGTTCGAGGAGGACAAGTTCCTCACCGCCGACCACCTCACCCTCGCCGCCAACGACGAGTACGCCCCGGGGGCGGCCTTCCTCGGCACCGGTCCGGTCGACCGCGACCCCTTCCACGTGACCTACGTCGTCGACCCCGCCGAGGACAACGCCACCGCGAAGAGCGTCGGCGACCACGCGTACTGGGTGTCCGGGCTCCGCACCCGCAAGGCCGGGACCGGCCAGGTCGACGCCGTCTCCCGCGCCCGCGGTGCGGCTGACCCGCTGGTGCAGCCGGTCGCGACCTCCGGCGGCGCCCTGACCGGGGGCGAGCTGCCGGCCCTCCCCTACGTCTCCCGGACGCAGGCCTGGGGCCCGGGGAACCGGACGACGAAGGCCGACCGGCTCGAGCTGACCCTGGAGAACCTGCGCACGGTCACGATCGACGTGGAGCGGGCGGGTCTCACCTGCCGGACCGCGGTGACGGCCAAGACCGACGGGCCGGTCGAGGTCGTGCTGGCGGGCTGCGGCCGGACGCTGCGCCTGCGGTAGGGGGCCGGGGGGTGGGACGAGCCGGCGTGTAAGCGGGGTTCTGTCCCGCCTCCCCGAGGGGCGGCGGTGACGGTCATCCATCTGGGACCGCTGTTGCCAACGGCCTCGTGCGGTCTACCCGCAGACATCGGGCGGGCCGCCCTCGAGCGTCTGCGCAGGACCGGCGGACCGGTCCCTCTCGACCTTGCTCCGGGTGGGGTTTGCCGAGCCGCCCGGGTCACCCCGGGCGCTGGTGCGCTCTTACCGCACCGTTTCACCCTTGCTCCTCCCGAGGGGGGAGCGGTCTCTTCTCTGTGGCACTTTCCCGCGGGTCACCCCGGGTCGCTGTTGGCGACCACCCTGCCCTGTGGAGCCCCGACTTTCCTCGGACTCCTGCACCCGGGAGCGCAGGGGCCCGCGACCGTCCGGCCGACTCGTCCCGCGTCCAGACTAGGCGTCCCAGGCGATGTCGAGGCGACGCATCCCGTAGATGCCCTGGACCGTGCCGTAGACGGGCTCGTCCGACAGCCGGAGCCCGGGCATCCGGGGCGCGAGGAAGGCGAAGGCCTCCTCGAGCTCGGCCCGGGCCAGGTTGGCTCCCAGACAGTGGTGGATGCCGGCGCCGAACGTGAGCAGGCGCGCACCGGTGCGGTCCGCCGTCAGGTCGAACGCGGGGTCGCCCGCGCCGTCGCGGTTGCCCGTCACCGCCCCCACCATGACGACCGTCCCCGCGGGGAACAGCACGTCGCGGTACTCGACGTCGGCCGTCAGCACGCGCGCGGTGAACGGTGTGATCGGCTCGTGCCGCAGCACCTCCTCGACGGCCCGCGGGACGAGCTCGGGGTCCGCGCGCAGGAGCTGCCACTGCTCGGGGTGCTCGGCGAACAGCCGCAGGCCGTGCGCCAGCTGGGCGGTCGTGGTGTCGACGCCGCCGATGAGCACGTTCAGGACCAGGTTGACCAGCTCGACGTCGCTGAGCCGGTCGCCGTCCTGCTCCTCGCGCACGAGGGTCGACACGAGGTCGTCGTCGAGGGACTGCCGCCGGGTGGCGAGCAGCGCGTCGCACCACTCGTAGAACTCCTCGACAGCCCGCTCGATCTGCGGGCGCTCGGCGATCAGCGACGGCCCGTCGAACTGCCGCTGCACCCACTCCGACCAGTGCTGCAGCCGTGGCGCGTCCTCCAGCGGCGCCCCCATGACCGCGGCGATCGTCAGCGACGGGTACGGCTGGGCCAGCGCCTCGACCGCCTCGCAGCCGCCGTCCAGACCGGTCCACAGCTGCTCGAGGAAGCCCCGCATCACCGGCCGCCACCGCTCCACCGCGCGCGGCGTGAAGAACGGGTTGACCAGCCGGCGGAGCCGGGCGTGGACGTCGCCGTCGACGTGCAGCACGTTGCGGTCGATCTCCTCGCGCAGCGGCCCGCTGTCGATCCCGTACAGCTCGGCGATGAGCTGACCCGGGAAGGTCGCGGACCGGCTGCGCAGGAAGTGCTCGCCGCTCGCGCGGTCGAGGGTGAGGACACCGAGCGGCATGCGGGCCAGCCAGGACTGCGACGCCGCCTGCGCCATGACGGCGTGGAAGGCCGGGCCGTGCAGGTCGACGTCGTCGACGGCGACGTGCGGGAGGGCGAGGTCGGCGAGGGCCGTGGTCACGAGAGCCCGTCCAGCAGTCCCTCGCCGGACAGGTGAGACGTGTCGTTCATGGACCGCACCACCGCCGGGCCGTCGGCGTACCAGCGCACCTCCGAGACGCACGCGAGGTCGAGGTGCATCCGGTAGAGCGCCGAGGGCGGGGCGTCGAGCGCCAGCCGCAGCAGGGTCTTGATCGGCGTCACGTGGCTGACGACGACGACGGTCTGCCCGGCGTGGCGCTCCAGCAGCCGGGCCCTGGCCTGCTGCACCCGCACGGTGGTCGCGTCGAAGCTCTCGCCGTGCGGCGGGGCGACCGAGGTGTCGGCGAGCCAGGCGGTCATCTCGTCCGGCCACTCCTGCGCGACCTCGCCGAACGTCGAGCCCTCCCAGTCGCCGAAGTCGGTCTCGCGCAGGTCCTCCTCGACCTGCGGCTCGACGCCGAGCGCGTGGGCCACGAGGGCGGCGGTCTGGGCGGCCCGCGTCAGCGGCGAGTGCACGACGGCGGTCGCCCCGCTGGAGGCCAGCCGGGTCGCTGCGGCCGCGGCCTGCCGCCGCCCGACGTCGGTCAGCTCGGGGTCACCGACGCCCGAGAAGCGCTTCTCGACGCTCAGCGGCGTCTGCCCGTGCCGCAGCAGCAGGGTGGTGCACGGGGCGGACAGGTCGGGGGCGGCCCAGCCCTCGAGCTTGCCGCCGGAGGCCTTCTCGAGGAACGCGTCGGCCGGCTCCTGCTGCCACGTCCTCCCGGCCGCCGCGGCGTCCATCGCCTCGTTCGCCAGCCGGTCCGCGTGGCCGTTGCTGGCCCGCGGGATCCAGGTGAAGGAGACCTGCCCGAGCCGGGCCACGAGACCGGCGGCCTCGCGCTGCAGCGGCTTCATCGCCGGGTGCTTGACCTGCCAGCGGCCGCTCATCTGCTCGACGACGAGCTTGCTGTCCATCCGGACGTCGACGGCGTCGGCCCCGAGCTCGAGCGCGGCCTGCAGCCCGGCGATGAGGCCGCCGTACTCGGCGACGTTGTTGGTGGCCCGGCCGATGCCGGCCGCCCGTTCGGCGAGGACCCGCCCGCTGCCGGCCTCCTTGACGACCGCGCCGTACCCGGCCGGACCGGGGTTCCCGCGGGAGCCGCCGTCGGCCTCGAGGACGACGCGCACCTAGATGCCGCTCTCCGCGGTCCGGACCATGATCCGGGTGCACTCCTCGTGCCGCAGCACCTCGTCGGGCGCGGCCGCCCGGATCTCCGCCTTCTCGTTGCCCATGAGGTCGAGCCGGCACGCCCCGCACGCCCCCCGGGCGATGGCCCCGGCCCCGACGCCGCCCTCGGTCGCCCGGATCCGCTCGTAGAGCGCCAGCAGGTCGGCCGGGAGCTCCTTCGCGACGTCGGCCCGCTCGGCGACGCTGCGCTCGACCTCGGCGTCGATCTCCGCGGTGGCCGCGGTGGCGGCGGTCTCGGCCGCGGCCCGGGCGTCGAGGGACGTCTGCCGCTCGGCGAGCAGGCTGCCGAGCACGCCCTGCACGGCCTCGGCCTTCTCCATCACCTCGAGCTCCCGGTCCTCGAGCTCGCTCTGCCGGCGTCGCAGCGTGGCGTTCTCGTGCTCGAGGTCCGAGAGCTGCTTGGCCACCGTGATCGCGCCCGAGGCCATGCGGTCGGTGTTGCGGGTGAGCCGGGTGCGGACCTGCTCGATCTCGGCCTCGAACCGCCCCTGCTCGCGGGCGAGGTCGCCGGCCTCGGTCTCGGCGCGGACGAGGTCGTCGCGGCGGGCCGCGACGAGGCCGTCGAGCCGGGCCATCTCGGCGTGCTCGGGGAGCGTGCGACGGCGGTGCGCCAGCCGGTCGAGGGCGGTGTCGAGGGCCTGGAGGTCGAGCAGGCGGAGCTGGGCGAACGGGTCAGCCTTCACGGTGCGGCAGGCTCCTCGAGCTCAGGCGGAACGGGTCCGTCACGAGCGTGCTGACCCTCGTGGTCACCGTAGTGCGGGCGGCCAGGGCTGCGGCCGCGGCGGCGCACCAGGGCGACTCGGTGGCCCAGTGCGCCGCGTCCAGCAGGGCCAGCCCCTCGGGCGCCTCGCTCGCCGGGTGGTGCCGCAGGTCCGAGGTGAGGAACGCCTGCGCGCCCGACCGGGCCGCCTGCTGCAGGAGGCTGTCGCCGGAGCCGCCGCTCACGGCGAGGCGCGTCACGACGGCCTCCGGGTCCCCTGCGGCCCGCACCCCCCACGACGTCGTCGGGAGCACCTGCTCGGCGGTCGCGAGCAGCGCCCGCAGGGTCGTCGGCGCGGGCAGCTCCCCCACCCGCCCGGTCCCGCACGCCCCGGCGACGGCGGCGAGCTCGAGGACGTCGTACGCCGGCTGCTCGTACGGGTGCGCCGCCAGCAGGGCCCGCACGACGGCGTCCTTCGGCCGCGCGGGAGGACGACCTCGAGCCGCGTCTCCTCGACCCGGGCGACCTCGCCGACGGTGCCGACCGCCGGGGTGGCCCCCGGCAGCGGGCGGAAGGTGCCCGTGCCGGTGGTGGTCCACGCGGCTCGGTCGTACTCCCCGAGGGCGCCCGCTCCGGCGGCGAACAGGCGGTCCAGCAGGCGGTCGGCGTCCGGCGTCGGGACGAGGACGACGAGCTTGTCGAGGGCGGGACCGGGCGAGGGCGACAGCGGCGTCGTGTCCTGCAGGCCGAACAGGTCGGCCAGCGCGTCGCTGACCCCGGGTCGGGCGTTGTCGGCGTTGGTGTGCGCGACGAGCAGCCCGCAGCCGCCGGTCACCAGGCGGTGCACCACCCGGCCCTTCGGCGTCGTCGCCGCCACGGAGGTGGTGCCGCGCAGGTAGAGCGGATGGTGCGTGACGAGCAGGTCGGCGCCCCCGGCGACCGCCTCCTCGACGACCTCGGCGACCGGGTCGACGGCGAACAGCACCCGCCGCACCTCGGCGTCGGGGTCGCCGCACACCAGACCCACGGCGTCCCACGTCTCCGCCAGCCGCGGCGGGTAGAGGTCCTCGAGCTCTGCGACGACGTCGGCGAGGCGGACGCCGCTCACCTCTTCTGCCGGCGGCTGCCGCCGTGCCAGTCCTCCTGCACGCCGACCTCGTCCGTGGCCACCCCGAGCCCGGGCAGCTGCGGCAGCTCGCGCAGGCTGCGCTTGAGCTCGGCGAAACCCGCGAACGCGGCGAGCCCGACGACGTGGTCCCACAGCGCGACGGCGTCCTGCTCGGACGGCAACCGGCTGATGACCGGGCCGAAGAAGGCGACGCCCTCGGGCGGCTGGAAGTGCAGGACCGGCGTCCCGACGTCCTTGCCGGTCCGGGCCAGCGCCTCGTCGGTCTCGGCCTGGATCAGCGCGTCGTAGGAGGTGTCGTCGAGCGCGGACGCGAGGTCGGCGGGCAGCCCGGCGTCGGCCAGGACGCCGGGGAGGGCCTCGCCGCGGTCGAGCAGCTCCGGCAGCGGTGCCGAGCGGGGCGGCTGCTCGAACACGAACGCGCCGCAGGCGGCGTAGAAGCGGTCGACGGCCTCCGGCCCGTGCTGCTCCCGCGCCCTCGCCGCGACGCGGAGCAGCCGCAGCCCGGCGGTGTGGCCGGCCTCGTACTCCGGGGGGAAGTGGCTGTCGTAGTCGATGTGGGCGTTGAGCAGCCGCAGCGAGATGAACCGCCACTCGCACCTGTAGTCGCGCTGGGCCGCGACCAGCGCACCCACTTGCTGGTCATCCAGGCGAAGGGGCAGACGGGGTCGAACCAGAAGTGGAGGTCGGCGCTCATGCCGCGAGCCTCTCAGCCACCTCGGCCAGCGTCGCGCCGCGCACCCCGGGAGGCGCGAACACGTCCGGCCACAGCGTGCCGCGCCGGTCGACCCATCCCGTGCCCATGCCGACGCTCCGCGCGCCGTGCAGGTCCCACGGGTGCACCGCGACCAGCGCGCACCGCTCGAGCGGGACACCGCACTGCGCGGAGGCGTAGCGGTAGGCGTCGGGGTGCGGCTTCCACCTGCCGGCGTCGTCGACCGACAGCCGCCGCTCCACCAGGTGCGCGACGCCGGCCCGCTCGAGCAGCCCCTCGGTCTGCGGGACGGAGCCGTTGGTGAGGGTCACCACGCGCAGGCCGGCGTCGGCCAGTGCGTGCAGCCCGGCCGGCACGTCGGGGTGCACGTCGAGCGCCGCGACGCCGTCGAGCACCGAGCGGACCGCGTCCTCGACCGGGGCGGTCAGCCCGTCCACGTGGGACAGCAGCCCGGTCAGCACGGCCGCCCCGACGGCGGCGAACGGCCGGGAGGCGCCCGACGCCGCCAGGGCGAAGCCGTCGCGCAGGGTCCCGGCGAACCAGGTCTCGAGCAGGTGTCCCGGCGCGCCGACGCCGGTGAACGACGCCCGCAGGGGTTCGAGGTCGGAGAGCGTCTCGTTGACGTCCAGGACGACCAGGTCGGGGCGCACGGGCGGGGCCTCTCGTCGAGCGGCGGGTCAGGACGGGTCGCGCAGCCGGGCCATCAGCACGAGGTCCTCGTAGCCTCCCTCGACCCACGCGTGCTCCCGCAGCCGGCCCTCCTCGACGAAGCCGGCCGCCGCGTAGCAGCGCAGCGCGGCCTCGTTCGAGGCGAGCGCCTGCAGGTGGACGCGCCGCAGGTTGCGGGAGCGGAACGCGTAGCTAACGAGCACCGCCACGACGTCGCGGCCGAGACCCTGCCCCCGGTGCTCGGGCAGCAGCGTCAGGCCCACGGACGCGGCGCGGGCCAGGGGGTCGACCCGGTACAGCCCCGCCTCGCCGGCGAGCGTCCCGTCGGCCTCCACCGCGAACACCGCGGCGCCGGAGCCGCCCCGCTCGGCGGTCCGGGCCCGGTAGGCCTCCAGGGTCTCCGGCACGAACGGCCGGTCCGACGTGAGCGCCCACGTCCGGGCGTCCAGGCCGACCCGCCAGAGCGGCTCGACGTCGTCGTCGCGCAGCGGTCGGAGCAGGACGCGGTCTCCGGTCAGCACGTGGACCCGGACGGGTTCGAACCGCCGACCTTCGCCTTGTAAGGCTGCCCTGGCACCGTTCAGGGAGGTCCGTGCGAGTACGAACCCGCAGGTCAAGACGTTACGCACACTTCCGCGTACCTGCTCGAACGGGCCTGGACGGCCCGCTCAGGCAACTGACCTTGCACGGGCGATCTTGACTTGATGGAGGCTTGCTGGCTGCCGCTGGCAGGCTTCGACCCGGACGCCACTTGTAAGCAGCGAGAGTCGCAAGGGCCTGCTCGTCACCTTGGGTGCGGGGCCTATGCCGTGAGTCCCGACGCGACCGGGCGGCGGCCTGTCGTACGAGTGTCGGGCGCACCTGGGCCATCGACCGCATCTGCCGATGAGCGGGTGGCTCCGCCGCCGTCGCCTCATACCTCCCCTGGCGGCGACGCGCTCCGCCATCTCCGAGCCTGCCGCCTGCCCGCCGCGCGAAGTACGCCATGAGACCGTGCGTCCGTGACGACTCCAGTTTACTTCGAAGTGTTGGGCCTGTTCGGAGAGTTCGATCACCGCGTGCCCTTTCCCGCCGACCGCGAGTTCGTAATCATTCACGGACCGAACGGTGTGGGTAAAACCAGATTCTTTGAGGGCATCGCTGCGTTGTCAAAGTTGGACGTAGGGAGACTCCTATCGCTTCCTTGCAGCTCAATAAGCATCACCTATAGCGGTGGGGAGGTGCTGAGCTTTGGGCGTGCTGCTCCAGAGCCGCCTTTCATCAACTTCAGATCCGCCGTCGGGCACGATATTGTCTGGCAACTCGATCCCGCTGACTTGGAGGGCCGTGCTGCCTTCCTCGGGGGCTCCACTTGGCGTCCGGTCGGCGGCGACATGTGGATGGACGAGGAGGACGGCGAGACAATCTCGAGGGAGGCCCTCGAGCGCCGCCATGATGTCGTTTTGGGCGGACCGCCGGCTCCCCCTGCTCTTCAAGAGTTCTCCGACGCTCTGATGGTGCGTTCGATCGAGACAACTCGTCTGTCTCGTCCCACGCCAACGCCAACGCCAACTCAGCGGGCCCGGCGCGGGACAACACCTACTCAAAGCACCATCTCCAGGTACGCAATCGATCTCAGGCGCCTCCTTGGCGAAGAACTAGCTGCCAACTCGCGTGTAAGCCAGGCTCTGGATCGCACGTTCCCTCGCCGATTGTTGAACCCGACCGAGGCGGAGTCGCACGTCATCATTACCGACGAGCAAATCCGGGCGCGGTATGCCGAGCAGAATGACAAGCGCGCTCGTCTGGCGGCCTTGGCGCTAACACCCGTCGAGCCCGACATCCCGTTGCTTACGCGTCCTCTGCAGGACTGGGAACGCCAAGTTCTTTGGCGTCACCTGGATGACACAGCGCAAAAGTTGGCAACCTTCGATGCCCTACTGGCCCGTGTGACCCTGCTCCAGGAGCTGACGAATCGTCGCTTCCTGCGCAAGCACATCGAGGTCAACGTGGAGGATGGACTTCGGATCGTCGCGGACAATGGGATTCGTATACAGCCCCGTGATCTGTCGTCCGGCGAGCAGCATCAATTGATCATGTTGTATGACCTGCTCTTCGCCGTCACCCCGGGCGCACTGGTGCTCGTCGACGAACCGGAGATCTCGCTGCATGTCGCCTGGCAGCGTGAGTTCCTGCCTGACATGATCAGGGTCTTGCAGGTAACGGGAGCTCGTTGCCTCGTCGCCACGCACAGCCCGCAGATCATCGGAAAGTGGCGAAATCGCACAGTTCAGCTGGGGCCCGAAGGACCCGACGAGCAGCGAGGCATGGCGTCTAATCACGGCACTAGCGCCTGATGAGTATTCAGCTCACGGGCACGGAACTGGTGAACACCTTATTGCTTGAGCGACAGCAGGACCCTCGTCTTGCCATCGTTGTTGAAGGTGATGAGGAGTGCCAACTACTGGACTCGCATGTGAACGTAGGGACTGCGAAGACCCTGGCCGGTGGCAGCAAAAGCGCCGTGCTCGAGGCTGCAGAGGAACTAGCTCAGGAGGGCGTCGATTGGGCCGTTGGCGTGGTTGACGCTGATTTCACCCGCCTCGGTCTCCAGCCAGCCCGTTGGCCTACGCCAGCCCTGACCACGCGCCAATATGACTTGATGATGGAAGTACTTGTTCGGCATCCCCACCTCCTGCGACGCGTGGCGATCAGCAACTCAGCGCCCGGAACGGTCGCAGCGTTCGAGCAAGTGTCGAGTAAGTCGCTGTACGAAACCGTCGTGGAGATTGCGCATCCGATTGGCGTTCTGCGATACTTGGTGGTGTCGAAGAGCCTTCCGGTCAGCGTCCGGGACTTCCCCTGCAACGGCTTGATAGGCGCGCTCGGCAATGGATCTCTCATTGCTGCTATCGCAAACGCGGCCGCCGCGCGTTCGGGGGGGAGACTGGCGGCGACGCAGATCCAAGCAGACCTAGACGCGCTGCTTGCGCGCAGCCCGAGACGTGTGCCCTATCTCAACGGCCACGATGTCTTGGGCGTTCTGGGAGAACTACTTAGAACACGTTGTGGCAGCCAAGCGGGGCGTGCGGACCTCGCGGCGAGCTTTCGAGCTGCTACCCACTGCGGGATTCTCAACAAGGTGCCACTGCACGGCGCTCTGCGTAGCTGGGGCGCGTCGCACGGGCTCAACATCTGGGATTGTTGATCCTTGGAGCTCGCGCTGCCCGATCGCCGAGGACCTGCCCTGGCTTACCTGCGCTTCGGAGGGCTGTGCGGCTGGATCCGCACCGGCCAGCAACGTCCTCAACTGCCGCGTGGCGCGAGCCGTCCGCCCACCGGCTATGGCCGCGGCTCCCTGAACGCCTCGTCCAGAGATTGCCGAGGCGCGAGGCCGACGGAGCACGGCACCTACGCGCGCCATCATCGCCGCGCCTCCCCTTGTGCCTTCAGTCTCAGCCCGCTGGTGCTACCGCCGCTGTCATGACGTCCTCGGGCCGACATCATATCGATCTCGAGGGGTTGAGCTGCGGGCGCTGGGAGCCAGGTAGCAGGACCGCGAGGTGGCTACAGGCGTCCGCCGTCGGTGTTCTCCTACAAGCCCTCCTCGCGAATCACATCCGCGCCGAATATGAATTCAACTCGAACACCCCAACCTAGGTGGCGCACAGCGCCTCCTCCGACAACACTCCGGTTGGCGCAAATGTCCGTCCACCTTTGTGTGGCCGAGTGCCAACCTAAGCAGCTGCCGCCGGTTGGTGAGTGACGATCAACGAAGGGGCACCCGAGGCTCGCGGAGCCGATGGCGAGTCCAGTCACAACCGCCGGGTATCGGGTTACATGTAGGCGTAATTCAGCCTCGCAACCACGACAAGACTCCTATCGTCATACAGATACTAACAGATACAGATAAACCGCATAGCGCTCCTCCGGCGACTGAGACCTGAAACAGCTTGCAGATGAACGCGCCGAAAGCCACCCCTACGAAGCAGCAGAGTACGGCAGCCAGACGGGCGTTGCTAGCCGACAGATTCTCGATGCGCCGTAAGCGGAAATCCTTCACTTGCGCTTCTTCTGCTCGATTTTGTATACAATCAGCGCACCAATGCCACCAACGCCGACCGCGGCTAGGCCTGTCCAGAGGCTCAAGCCATGGAGAGCGCTTGTCGCCGCAAGGATGTGGTCTGGCATACGAATCTCCCTAGGTGAACAATCCATTGATGGTCAAGCCGAAGTCTAGTAGGTTCCCGGCACCCTCTCCAAGGATCCGCCCGCCCAGCAATCGCCGCAATGCCCGTCGTGCTCAGATCTAGGAGGGCGGTTGTCACGGCAGCAACCAGACTTCCCGTGCTGCTGTAGGTAGCTCCCACGTCAAGGCCAATGGAGGCAGCCGTCAGGCCTAGAGACAAGCCGCCCGATGCTGGGATAGCTGCCACTCCGACGATGGCGGAGGCAATCTTTAGAGCGACTGAG
The DNA here is from genome assembly GCA_963761655.1 of uncultured Actinomycetota bacterium. GTDB lineage: Bacteria > Actinomycetota > Actinomycetes > Mycobacteriales > SCTD01 > RYN-122. Next base: position 314,503 of record CAVXHI010000008.1, on the reverse strand, counting down.
CGAGATATCGCGCCCGTGGGGTCGGCGAAGGAAGCGGGACTGTTGTCGGTGTAGAGGTATTGCTGGCTTTGACCGGTTGGGTCAGCCTGCGTGAAGCGACCCTCGCTAGGGTTGTAGTAGCGGATACCCAGTTTGACGAGGCCGGTCTTGCTGTCGCGGTAGCCGCCGGTGTAGCCGAAGGGCTGGGCGAGGTTCTCGGTGGCCTGGAGCTGGTTGCCGTAGGGGTCGTACCGGTAGCGGTTGATGACGGCGCCGGTGTTGTCGGTGAGGGCGGTGACGCTGCCCAGGCCGTCGTACAGGTAGTAGCTGATGTCGCTGCTGGCGTTGGCGGTGCCCCGGCGGATCGACAGCAGTTCGCCGTTGGGGGCGCGTGTGAAGTAGGTGCCGGTGCCGGCGCCGCCCGGCAGCTGGCCGTTGATGCCGAGTGGGCTGTTGATCAGGGTGAGGCCGTCGGCTGCGGTGCGTTCGTATTGGTCGGCGCCGGCGTAGGTGCTGCTGAGGGTGGCGGCGCCGAGGGTGAAGCTGGTGGCTTGGTCGGCGGCGTCGTACGTCGTGGTGAGCGGGGTGCTGGTGGTGGCGAGCGGGCTGGTGGGGGTGGAGGTCTGGTTGCCGTTGCCGTCGTAGGCGTAGCCGGTGGCGGAGCCGTCGCGGGTCAGGATTTCGTTGGCGTCGTTGTGGGTGTAGTTCCAGATGCCGTCGATGAGGTCGCGTTCGCGGGTGAGGGTGTCGCGCTGGCTGGTGCGGTTGCCGGCAAGGTCGTAGGTGTAGGTGGCGCCGGCGTCGCGAGCCCAGGCGAGGCGCTGGACCTGGGTGTCGGACAGGGCGCTGTTCCACAGGGCGACGTCGTCCAGGTCGTGGTCGCCGCTGTTGTACCGGCCCAGCGTGAGGGGGCTGGTCTCGGTGGCGGTGCCGAGCGCGGCGACGGTGGTGCTGTGCTTGACGCCGTCGACGTACATCCGCACAGCGGTGCCGTCGTAGGTGACGGTGATCATCCGGTACTTGCCGCCGGGCGTCAGCGCGCCGGTGCTGGTGCTGAAGTTGTCCTGGCTGTTCTTCTTGAACGTCACGGACCCGTCGGTCTTGTAGTACAGCTCGTAGCCGCCGCCGAGGGTGCCGCTCTGGCTGCTGTTGCCCTTGCCGAGCAGCCCAGGGAAGCTCCCCACCTGCGTGTTGACCCGGGCGAGCAGGTTGATGCTGAACGCGCCGTTCAGGCGCAGCGACGGGTCGTCCAGGACGTTGACGGCGCTGGTACCGGTGAAGCGGATCGCCTTGTCGCTGTCCCCGGCCACTGCTCCGGGACGGCCGAGGGTCGCGCCGGTGGCGGCCAGGGTGCCGTCGCGGGTGCCGCGCCGGTCATCAATGGCGGTGCCGGAGCCCTCGCCGAGCCGCCAGTGCGCCAGCGGCGCGTCGGCATCCAGGCGGGCGAGCCAGGCGGCGGCGTTGGTGAGCTGGTTGTGGCTGTCGTGCGTGTAGGTGCTGGTGACGCCGCTGCTGTCGGCGCTGCCGGTGAACTCGGTCGCGCTCTGGCGCAGGCTGGTGTCGTCGTCGCTGGTGGTGGGGGTGCTGTTGGTCTTGTTGTAGGTGTAGGTCTGCTTGGTGAGCAGGCCGCCGGTGTTGTCGTTGGCGAGCAGGGTGGTGAGGCGGCTGCTGCTGTCGTACCCGTACGTCTGGGTGACCTTGTTGGGGTACTTGACGTCGGCGCGGCGGCCGGCGGTGTCGTAGGAGAACTGGGTGCACTTGACCTTCGGGGTGACCAGGCAGTCGCCGCCGGGCTCGGTGACCTCGCTCGGGCGGTTCGCGGCGTCGTAGGCGTAGCCGATGGTGCCGCCGGGATCGCTGTAGGTGCTGATGTTGCCGGTGTTGTCGTAGGTGAGGCTGGTGACGGTGCCGCCGGGCAGGGTCTTGCTGGTGACCAGGTTGCGCCGGTCAAAGGCGTAGCCGGTGGTGCCGGCTCGGTCGCTCTGGCTGGTGAGGTTGCCGGCGCCGTCGTAGGTGAGGGTCATGGTGGCGCTGTCGGCCCAGGCGATGCCGGCGGTGCGGTCGAGCTTGTCGGTGGTGTAGGTGGTGAGGTTGTTGCGGCCGTCACGCGCGGTCGCCAGCCGTCCCAGGGTGTCGTAGGTGAGGGTCTGGGCGGGCAGCGGTGCGGGTGGGGTGTAGGTGACGAGGTCGCCGCGGCTGTCGTAGCCATAGCTGGTGGTCTTGCCGCGCGGGTCGACGGTGCGGCACAGCTGCCCGGGCTTGCCGCCGCAGGGACTGCTGCAGGTTCGGTTGACACTCGTTCTGTGGGGCGCTGCCCTGCAGGGAGGATGTCTCTGTGCCGAAGAAGTTCCCCGAGGAGTTCAAGCGTGATGTCGTGCGGGTCGCCCGTCGCGGTGACCTGAGCCAGGCGGAGGTCGCCGCCGACTTCGACATCAGCGTCGAGTCCGTGCGGCGCTGGGTCCGTCAGGCAGACGTCGACGACGGCGTCGTGGACGGGCAGACCAGCAGCGAGCAGAACGAGCTCGTGCAGCTGCGTCGAGCGAAGCGCCGTCTGGAGCAGGAGAACGAGATCCTGCGCCGCGCCGCGGCCTACTTCGCGCAGGCGTCGCTCCCAAAATGAGCTACCCGCTGGTCCGTGACCTGGCCGCCGAAGGAGTTCCGGTGCGGCTGACCTGCGGGGTGCTCGGCCACTCGACCCAGGCCTACTACCGCTGGCTGCGACAGCCCGTCAGCCAGCGCGACCTCGACGACGCGTACTTCACGAACATGCTCATCGACGCCTATGCCGACGACCCGGAGTTCGGCTACCGGCTGCTCGCCGACGAGCTCGAGCTCGCGGGCCACAAGGTCGGCGAGCGCCGGGTCTGGCGGCTGTGCAGCCAGCAGAAGCTCTGGTCAGCGACGGTGCGCAAGGGCAGGCGGGGCAGCGGCAAGACGCCCGGCCCGGCGGTCCACGACGACCACGTCCAGCGCGACTTCACCGCGCAGGAGCCGAACACGGTCTGGGTCACCGACATCACCGAGCACCCCACCGCCGAGGGCAAGCTCTACTGCTGCCTGATCAAGGACCTGTTCAGCAACAAGATCGTCGGCTACGCGCTGTCCGAGCGGATGACCGCCCAGCTCGCCGTCACCGCGCTGCGGACCGCCATCGCCCGCCGCCGCCCGAAGAACATTGTCATCGTCCACAGCGACCGCGGGAGCCAGTTCCGAGCCCGGAGCTTCCGGGCCGTGCTCAAGGCCGCGGGCCTCAAGGGCTCGATGGGCCGAGTCGCGTCCGCGGGCGACAACGCGGCGATGGAGTCGTTCAACGCGCTGCTCCAGAAGAACGTCCTGGACCGCCGGCGCTGGCGGACCCGCGAGGAGCTCCACAACGCCGTCGTCCACTGGGTTGAACACACCTACAACAACAGGCGCCGACAGCGGGCCCTTGGCAAGCTCACCCCGGTCGAGTACGAACTCGCCTTCACACGTCAGGCCGCAGCCGCGGCATGATCCAACTCAAGCAGTGTCAACCAGACCTGCAGCAGTCCCAAGCCATCAACGGCCGGCTCGAACACCTCCGCGGCAGCGCCCTGGGCTTCCGCAACCTCACCAACTACATCGCCAGAAGCCTGCTCGAGACCGGCGGCTTCAGGCCCCAACTACACCCTCATCTGTGAAGAGCCCACAATCGGCCCCTTAGGCGTTCGCACGACCGCCTGTGCGGCCGAGGCTGGACTGCTCTGACTGTGGTCCCTGTGCCTGGACGACAGGCACGCCTGGTCGGGGCGCAACCGTCCAGGAGTGCATGTGAGTCCGCGAAGGAGTGCCGGCGAGTCGTCGGTCTACCGGTCCGAGGACGGGCGCTGGCACGGCTACGTGACGATGGGGCTGCGCCCCGACGGCAGTCGCGACCGCCGGCACCGTGAGGGCGCCACCCGCGCAGAGGTCGTCGCGAAGATCAAGGAGCTCGAGCGCGTCCGGGACGCGGGCGTGACGTCTTCACCCGGCAAGCGCCCGACGGTCGGCGAGTGGATGGAGGCCTGGCTCCTCATCTCAGCGACCCGCGTTCGCCCGCGGACGCTGACCGGCTACGAGACCTGGGTCCGCAAGCACATCACGCCCGCCGTCGGCGGTCACCGCCTCGACCGGCTGCAGCCCGAGCACCTCGAGGCGCTCTACGCCCAGATGCGCAGGCAGGGGCTCTCCCCCGCCTCGGTCCTCAAGGTGCACCGGGTCCTGCACCGTGCCCTGACTGTCGCCCTGCAGCGTGGCCACGTCGCCCGCAACGTCGTGAAGCTGATCGACGCCCCTCGGGTGCCGCACGAGGAGATCGTCCCGCTGACGGCCGACGAGGCGCGCCGGCTGATCGCGCAGGCGCGGGGGACGCGCAACGGCGCCCGGTGGACGGTCGCGCTCGCTCTCGGGCTGCGGCAGGGCGAAGTGCTCGGTGCACAGTGGCGCGATGTCGACCTCGACGCCGGGACGTGGCGGGTGCGGCGTCAGCTGCAGCGGCACGTCTACCGGCACGGCTGCGGCGACACCTGCGGCCAGGACCGGGCGATGCGCTGCCCCCAGCGGCTCGGCGGGTCGGTGTTCACCGAGCCCAAGAGCGAGAAGGGCAAGCGGACCCTGGGTATCCCCAGCCAACTGCTCCAGCAGCTGCGGGCGCACCGGCAGGCCCAGCTCGAGGAGCGGATGGCGGCGGCGAACCTGTGAGACGAGGGCGACCTCGTCTTCGCGCAGCCCACCGGACGCCCGATCGACCCTCGTCGGGACTGGAAGTCCTGGAAGGAGCTGCTGGCCGCTGCGGGCGTCCGGGACGCCCGGCTGCACGACGCCCGGCACACCGCCGCGACGCTCCTGCTCGAGCAGGGCGTGGACGTCCGCATCGTCATGGAGGTGCTGGGCCACGCCAACGCGCAGCTCACCCAGAACACCTACCAGCACGTCATGCCGCGCGTGATCGCGGCCGCGACCCAGGGCGTAGCCGACGAGCTGTTTGCACGGGAGGCAACTGGAGTGGCACGGGTGAAGAAGAAGAAGCGGTCCAGTTAGGCCGTTGTCGCAGGTGAAAAGGGGTGGACCCGGACGGGTTCGAACCGCCGACCTTCGCCTTGTAAGGGCGCTGCTCTACCAGCTGAGCCACGGGTCCTGGAGCCGCGAGCCTAGGTGCGGACTTCTCGCGGAGGGGTAGGGCCTGTGGGACGCGTCACCCCCTGCTCGCGAGGAGCCCCCATGACCCTGTCCCCCGGCACCCCCGTCGACACCGCCGAGAGCCCGTCGCGCAGCCGCGACCGCACCCATCTGCTCTACCTCGCCGTGATCGCCGCGGTGATCGCGGGCATCGCGGTCGGCCTGGTGGCGCCCGGGTTCGCGCAGGAGCTCAAGCCGCTGGGCACCGGCTTCGTCGCGCTGATCAAGATGATGATCAGTCCGATCATCTTCACGACGATCGTGCTCGGCGTCGGGTCGGTCCGCAGCGCCGCCCGGGTCGGCAAGGTCGGCGGCCTCGCCCTCGGCTACTTCCTCACCATGTCGACCGTCGCGCTCGCGATCGGCCTCGTCGTCGGCAACCTGCTCAAGCCCGGTTCGGGGCTCCAGCTGACCGACGCCGTCCGCGAGCAGGGCGCCGCGCAGGCCGGCGAGAAGGCCGAGGGGACGGTCGAGTTCCTGCTCGGCATCATCCCGACGTCGCTGTTCTCGGCCCTCACCGAGGGCTCCGTCCTGCAGACGCTCTTCGTCGCGCTGCTCGTCGCGTTCGCCATCCAGTCGCTCGGGCGACGGGGCGAGCCGGTCATGACCGCCGTGGCCAGCCTGCAGCGCGTGGTCTTCAAGGTGCTGGCCATGATCATGTTTCTGGCGCCCGTCGGGGCCTTCGGCGCGATGGCCGCCGTGGTCGGGTCGGCCGGCGTCGACGCGCTCAAGAGCCTCGCCGTCATCATGATCGGCTTCTACGCCACGTGCTTCCTGTTCGTCGTCGTCGTGCTCGGGACGCTGCTCAAGGTCGTCACCGGCGTGAACGTCTTCTCGCTGCTGAAGTACCTCGGCCGCGAGTTCCTGCTCATCGTCTCGACGTCGTCGTCCGAGACGGCCCTTCCGCGCCTGATCGCCAAGATGGAGCACGTGGGCGTGAGCCGTCCGGTCGTCGGCATCACGGTCCCGACCGGCTACTCGTTCAACCTCGACGGCACCGCGATCTACCTGACCATGGCCTCGCTGTTCATCGCGGAGGCGACCGGGAACCCGCTCGCGATCAGCGAGCAGATCAGCCTGCTGCTGTTCATGATCATCGCCAGCAAGGGGGCGGCGGGCGTCACCGGTGCGGGCCTCGCGACGCTGGCCGGCGGCCTCGCCAGCCACCGGCCGGAGCTGGTCGACGGCGTCGGGCTCATCGTCGGCATCGACCGCTTCATGTCCGAGGCGCGTGCCCTCACGAACTTCGCCGGCAACGCCGTCGCCACCCTGCTGGTGGGCCACTGGACGGGCGAGCTCGACCACGCCCGCGCCGCCGAGGTGCTGTCGGGCGACCGCCCGTTCGACGAGTCGATGCTGTCCGACGACGAGCACGGCGGGCACGCCTACCCGGAGGAGGGCGCCCCCGTGGTGGCGCCCAAGGTCCCCGTCACGGCCTGACCTGCGGCGTCCCCGCTGCCCGGACCGGGCAGCGGGGGTGCTCCTCAGAGGGTCGCGAGGACCTTCCGGTACTCGTCCTGGTCGCGGGCGTCCGGGATGGCGTTCACCGTCTTGTAGGCGACCTTGCCCTCCTTGTCGACGATGAAGGTCCCGCGCAGGGCGAGGCCGAAGTCCTCCTGGAAGACGCCGTACTGGCGGGCGACCTCGCCGTGCGGCCAGAAGTCGGCGAGGAGCGGGAACGTGTAGCCCTGCTCCTCGGCCCACTTGGCGTGCACGGCCGTGCTGTCGCAGCTGATGGCCAGCGTGACGACGTCGTCGCCGCTGAAGTCCTCGATGCTGTCGCGGATGGCGCACAGCTCGCCCTGGCAGACGCCGGTGAAGGCGAGCGGGTAGAAGACGACGACGACGTTCTTCTGCCCGCGGAAGCTCGACAGCCTCACCGGGTTCCGGTCGGCGTCGGGGAGCTCGAAGTCCGGGGCGGTGTCGCCGACGTCGACCATGAGGGGGTGCTCCTAGCGGTCTGGGGGGAGGATGTCCGGATGCTAGCCAGCAGCTCCGCACCGGCCCCCCGCGGCCTCGCCGACACCGACCCCGTCGCCCTCGGCGAGCAGGTCCTCGCCTGCTGGGACGCCTTCCTCGACCTCGCCTCCGCCGCGGACCTCTCCCGCCCGAGCCGCCTGCCGGGCTGGACCGGCCGCGACGTCTGCGTGCACCTCGGTGCCCACGACGGCACCTCGCCGATGGAGGGCATCCTCGACAGCGCGCGCCGCGGCGACCTCACCGACCTCGGCTCCCCCGACGCCGGCAACGAGGCCAAGGTCCGGGCCCACCGCGGCCTGTCCGACGACGAGGTCGTCGCCGGGGTCGTCCGGGCGCGGGACGCCGTCGAGGCGTTCCTCGAGGGACCGGACCTCGAGCGGTACGGCCGCGCCCCGGTCGGCTCCACGGTGGGGCCGCTGCCGGTGCTGTCGCTCGTGCACGCCGCCACCTACGAGCTCGCCGTGCACGGCATGGACCTCGCCCCCTGCGGCGCCCCCGCGCCGGCCGCCCAGCTGCTCGACCGCGGCCTGGCCTCCCTCGTCGACGTCACCGGTGCGCTCGCCAGCAAGGCGGGCGTGCACTTCGTGCTGACGGCGTCGACGCCGGGCAGCGGCTGGCAGTTCACCTCGACCGACGCCGGCTGGGCCACCGAGCCCACCGCGGGCGGGGACTTCGACGGCGTCGGCGTGAAGGGGACGGCAGCCGAGCTGCTGGACGCCTCCGCCGGCCGGGTCTCGGTGCCGAGCCTGCTGATGAGCAGGAAGATGGTGGTGCAGGAGCTGCCGCAGTGGATGCGCCTCGCGCCGCTGGTCGCCGAGGTGCCCGGACTGCCCGGCGGCGGCGCCCTCAAGGGGGCGATCAGCGGTCTGGGGAAGGTCAGCGGCCTGCTGGGCCGGTTCCGGCGCTGACCACCAGGGCGATCTGCCGGCCGGACGACCTGGTCAGCACGACCGTCACCTCGCGCGACCCGGTCAGCTTGAGCTGCCTGCGGAGGACCTCCGGCTCGACCGCCGTCCCCCGCTTCTTCACCACCAGCGGCCCGGCGTCGTGCGCACGCAGTCGTTCCCGGAGGCCCTTGAGGGAGAACGGCAGCACCTCGAGCACCTCGTACCAGCGGCCCCAGGGGACGTCGACCGGGAGGTCGGCCGACACGTAGGCGATCGTCGGGTCGAGCAGCCAGCCGTCGACCTCGCGCGCGACCTGGGCCACCAGGTGCGCGCGCACGACGGCGCCGTCCGGCTCGAGGAGCCAGGGTCCCGGCGGGGCCACCCGCGGGACGGGGGCGGCGTCGTCGACGAGCACGTGCGGCCCGGGCAGCAGCGTCGCCGTCCTCCTCGCACCCCGGCGGGCCTCCCCGCCCCACAGCACCGCCTCCTTGACGTCGCCCCGCAGGGACACCACCTCGACCTCGAGCTCCGGCGGCAGGGCCTCGTGGTCGATCCCGGGCGCGACCTTCACGCCGAGCGACCGCACCGGGAGGCCCAGCAGGAGGTCGAGCGGCGGGCTGTAGCTGCGCGGGTCGAAGGTGCGGCGGCCACCCGAGCGGCGGGCCGGGTCGGCGAAGACGTCGGCGTCGGGGCGGACGGGGAAGCCCCGGACGTCGGCGCGGACCACCGACACGGGCCGGCCGAGCACCCGGGCGTTCTCCTGGGCGAGCAGCAGCCGGGCCTCGTCGAGGTCGACGCCGGTCGAGCCGTCGGGCAGCGTCAGCAGGTCGCCACCGACCGAGCAGCCGAGGTCGAGGACGGGGCGCGGGAACCGGCCGGCCCGCGACGACGCCACCTCGTAGGAGGACGCCTGCTCGAGCGCCTCGGGCGTCCACCAGAGCTCGCCGCCGCGAGGGTGCTTGACCCGGGCACGCACCCGGAGCAGGGCCTGCTCGAGGGCGAGCGGGCCGAGGTCGCCCAGCCCGCGGACCGCCTCGGCCGTCCTGATCCGGGCGCCGGGCGACAGGTCGAGGGCCGCCGCGAAGGCGACGGCGTCCCGACCTGGGTCGGACAGCAGGAGGCGCGCGGCCTCCGGGGTCACCGACGCTTGCTGCGGGCCGCCTTCGGGGCGACCAGGCGCGTGCCCGACCACTCCGGCGCCGCGCTCGTGCTGCGCGTGCTCGACAGGCCGGCCGTGGGCGCGGCCTCGTCGATGTCGCTCGGCTCGACGTGCCCGTCGCGGCCGGCCTTCGGCGTCAGCAGCCAGACGACGCCGTTGTCCGCGAGGTTCGTGAGGGCGTCGACGAGGGCGTCCACGAGGTCGCCGTCGTCCTCGCGCCACCACAGCAGCACCATGTCGGCGACCTCGTCGGAGTCGTCGCCGTGGATGACGTCGTTCTCGGTGCGCGACTCGACGTCGTCGAGCACCGCCGGGTCGGCCGGCGGCTCGCCGTCGGCGCCCAGCACCTGCACGACCGTGCCGGGCTCGATCCCGAGCTTCTCGGCCAGGCCACGCTGAGCCGCGTGGTCCGCGGACGTGCTCACGAAGGGGTCCTCCTGAAGGGGTGCCGGTGCGGGTCGGCGACAGTCCACCGGACAGCCCTCCGCTGCGCAAGTGGCTGTCCGGCGTGGCGGGAGACACTGGTGCGGTGACGACCCCTCCCCCGACACCGCCGCACGCCCACGACGACGCCGCGCCGCACGACGACGACGGGCACGACGAGGGGCACGACCACGGGCACGACCACGGTGGGCACGACCACCCCACCGGTCTGCTCGGGAGGCTCAGGGAGGTCGTCGCGCCGCACAGCCACGACGCCGCCGACAGCGTCGACAGCGCCCTGGAGTCCTCCGCCAAGGGCATCCGCGCGCTGAAGCTGTCGCTGGTCGTGCTCGGGCTGACCGCCCTGCTGCAGGGCGGCGTCGTGCTCTACACGGGGTCGGTCGCCCTGCTGGGCGACACCCTGCACAACGTCAGCGACGCGCTGACCGCCGTGCCGCTGGCCATCGCGTTCACCCTGGGGCGACGCGCGCCCACCCGGCGCTACACCTACGGGTACGGCCGGGCGGAGGACCTCGCCGGCGTCGTCGTCGTCGTGTTCATCCTGGCGTCGTCGGTGGTCGCGGCCTACGAGGCCTCGCGCCGGCTGGTCGACCCGCAGGACGTCGACCACCTCGGGGCGGTGGCGGTCGCGGGCCTGATCGGCTTCGTCGGGAACGAGCTCGTGGCCCGCTACCGGATCCGGGTCGGGCGGGAGATCGGGTCGGCCGCCCTGGTCGCCGACGGCCTGCACGCCCGCACCGACGGCTACACCTCGCTGGCCGTCGTCGTCGGGGCGATCGGGGTGGCGCTCGGCGTCGACCGGGCCGACCCCGTGGTGGGCCTGCTCATCAGCGTGGCGATCCTGTTCGTCCTCAAGGACGCCGCCCGCACCGTGTACCGCCGCCTCATGGACGCCGTCGACGAGCCGCTGCTCGAGAACGTCGAGGCGGTCCTGCGCGGCACGCCCGGGGTGGTCGGTCTCGGCGACGTCCGGGCGCGGTGGATCGGCCACGAGCTCCGGGCCGAGTGCGAGGTCGTCGTCGGCGGGTCCCTGTCGCTGGTCGAGGGGCACCGGATCGCCGAGGACGCCATGCACCGGCTCGTCCACCAGGTGCCGCGGCTGACCAGCGCCCTCGTCCACGCCGACCCCGAGGGCGAGCACACCCACGAGGTGACGGCCCACCACCGGCTGCGGTAGGCGACCACCCGCCGCGGTCCGTCACCCGCCGCCCCGCCGCGGCAGGAGCGGACTCCACCCGGGCCGCGGCCGCCGGTCCGCGCCCGGGGGGCACGCTCAGGCGGCGGGCAGGTGGAGTCCCGAGCTGCCGCCGGCTACCCCGCGAGGAACGACAGCCGCACCGCGCGGTCCGGGTTGTCGACGTTCAGGTCGACCAGCGCGACCGACTGCCAGGTCCCCAGCGCCATCCGCCCGTCCAGCACGGGCACCGTCGCGTACGGCGGCACGAGGGCGGGCAGCACGTGCGAGCGCCCGTGGCCGGCCGAGCCGTGGCTGTGCCGCCAGCGCCCGTCCGCGGGCAGCAGGTCGCGCAGCGCGGCGAGGAGGTCCTCGTCCGAGCCGGCCCCGAGCTCGAGCACAGCGACGCCGGCCGTGGCGTGCGGGACGAACACGTGCAGCAGCCCGTCGCCCCGGCCGCGCACGAAGGCGGCGCACTCGGGCGTCAGGTCGTGCACGACCTCGCGGCTGCCGGTCCGGACGCTGAGCACGGTGGTGTCCATGCCTCCCCTGTTACCCGGCGGTAGGGGTGAGGATGGCCGGGTGAGCGAGCAGACGAACGAGCGGTTCAGCGTGATCAGCGACGGCCTGCCCAGCCAGCTGCCCGACGTCGACCCGGGCGAGACCGCGGAGTGGCTGGAGAGCTTCGACGCGCTGGTCGAGGCCAGCGGCCGCGGACGGGCGCGCTACCTGATGCTCAAGCTGCTGGAGCGGGCCCGGGAGAAGCAGGTCGGGGTGCCGGCCCTGCGCAGCACCGACTACCTGAACACCATCCCGCCGGAGCGCGAGCCCTGGTTCCCCGGCGACGAGCACGTCGAGCGCCGGATCCGGGCCTACGTCCGCTGGAACGCCGCCATCCAGGTCAGCCGCGCCAACCGCCCGGAGATCGGCGTCGGGGGGCACATCGCCACCTACGCCAGTGCGGCGAGCCTCTACGAGGTCGGCTTCAACCACTTCTTCAAGGGCAAGGACGCGCCCGGCGGCGGCGACCAGGTCTTCTTCCAGGGCCACGCCTCCCCCGGCATCTACGCCCGGGCGTTCCTCGAGGGCCGGCTCACGCAGGAGCAGCTCGACGCGTTCCGGCAGGAGAGCAGCCCGCACGGCCTCCCGAGCTACCCGCACCCGCGCCTCATGCCGGACTTCTGGGAGTTCCCGACCGTCTCGATGGGCCTCGGCCCGCTGCACGCGATCTACCAGGCGCGCTTCAACCGGTACCTGCAGCACCGCGGGATCAAGGACACGTCCGAGCAGCACGTGTGGGCCTTCCTCGGCGACGGCGAGATGGACGAGCCGGAGTCGCTCGGCGCCATCGGGGTGGCCGCCCGCGAGGAGCTCGACAACCTGACGTTCGTCGTCAACTGCAACCTGCAGCGCCTCGACGGGCCGGTCCGCGGCAACGGCAAGGTCATCCAGGAGCTCGAGGCGTACTTCCGCGGCGCGGGCTGGAACGTCATCAAGGTCGTGTGGGGCCGCCAGTGGGACGACCTGCTCGCCCGCGACGTCGACGGCGTCCTCGTCAACGCGATGAACACGACGCCGGACGGCCAGTTCCAGACCTACTCGGTCGAGGACGGCGCCTACACGCGGGCGAAGTTCTTCGGCACCGACCCCCGGCTGCGCAAGATGGTCGAGCACCTCAGCGACGAGGAGATCAAGGGTCTGCCGCGCGGCGGCCACGACTACCGGAAGGTCTACAGCGCGTTCGCGGCGGCGCAGGCCCACACCGGCCAGCCGACGGTGATCCTGGCCCACACCGTCAAGGGCTGGACCCTCGGCAAGGACTTCGAGGGCCGCAACGCGACCCACCAGATGAAGAAGCTGACCGTCGAGGAGCTCAAGGAGCTCCGCGACCGGCTCTACCTCGACATCAGCGACAAGGCCCTGGAGAGCGGCCTGCCGCCCTACTTCCACCCGGGCCCGCACTCCGCGGAGATCGAGTACATGCGGGAGCGGCGCGCGTCCCTCGGCGGCTCGGTGCCCCGCCGGGTCGACCGCAGCAAGCCCCTCGCCCTGCCGCCGGTCGAGGTCTACGACGAGCTCAAGCGCGGCTCGGGCAAGCAGCCGGTCGCCACCACGATGGCCTTCGTCCGGCTGCTCAAGGACCTCATGAAGGACAAGGGGATCGGGCAGCGCATCGTGCCGGTCATCCCCGACGAGGCCCGCACCTTCGGCATCGACGCCATGTTCCCCACGGCGAAGATCTACTCGCCGATGGGCCAGACCTACGAGGCCGTCGACCGCGCGCTGCTGCTGTCCTACAAGGAGTCGACGAGCGGGCAGATCCTCCACGAGGGCATCACCGAGGCCGGGTCGATGGCGTCGGTGATCGCCGCCGGGACGGCGTACGCCACGCACGGCGAGCCGATGATCCCCGTGTACGTCTTCTACTCGATGTTCGGGTTCCAGCGCACCGGCGACCAGATGTGGTCCATGGGCGACCAGATGGGCCGGGGCTTCCTGCTCGGCGCCACCGCCGGACGCACCACTCTCAACGGCGAGGGCCTGCAGCACCAGGACGGCCACAGCCTGCTGCTCGCCAGCACCAACCCGGCCGTCGTCGCCTACGACCCCGCCTTCGGGTTCGAGATCGCCTTCATCGCCGAGGACGGGCTGCGCCGGATGTACGGCGAGCAGGCGGAGGACGTCTTCTACTACCTGACCGTCTACAACGAGCCCTACCCGCAGCCCGCGATGCCCGACCTGCCCGACCTGCGCGAGGGCGTGCTGCGCGGGATCTACCGGTACCGCCCCGGCTCGGGCGACGGCCCCCGGGCGCAGGTCCTGGCGAGCGGGGTGAGCGTGCGGCACGCCCTGGAGGCCCAGCAGCTGCTCCGCGAGGACTGGGGCGTCGTCGCCGACGTCTGGTCGGTGACCAGCTGGAACGAGCTGCGCCGCGACGCCGTCGCCTGCGAGGCCGACGCCCTGCTCGACCCCGGCTCCCGCAGGACGCCGTACGTCACGCAGGCCCTGGCCGGCGCGCCCGGACCGGTGGTCGCCGTCAGCGACTGGATGCGGGCCGTCCCCGACCAGGTCAGCCGCTGGGTGGAGCAGGACTGGAGCAGCCTCGGCACCGACGGCTACGGCCGGTCCGACACCCGGGCCGCCCTGCGCCGGTACTTCCGCACCGACGCCGAGTCGGTCGTGCTGGCCGTCCTGAACGCCCTCGTGGCGCGCGACGAGGTCGACGCCGGCCTCCCGGCGCAGGCGGTCGAGCGGTACGACCTGCGCAACGAGCGCGTCCCCGCCAGCAAGGACACCCAGGCCGGCAGCAGCGAGGTCAGCGGGTAGCCGCGCCGTGTGCGTGGGCCGGACAGGGGGTAGCCAGGCTCCATGGAACGAGGCAGCGACAAGCACAGCGCACGCATGGACGACGCCCTGGAGGCCGAGGTCCGCGGCATGATGACCGCCGGCCGCGACACCCACGCCGAGGAGTGGAAGTCGGCCGAGCCCTCGGGCGAGGACCAGCCCTCCGTGGACCTCTCGGCCGACGGCAGCCTGCACGGCGGCGTCCCCGACGGGATGTCCGAGGCCGACGTCGAGCAGCGCTCGACGATCGCCCAGTACCTCGGCAAGGAGGTCTGGCCGGCCACCGGCGCGCAGCTGCTCGCCGTCGCGACCGGCCGGGACGCCCCCGACGCCGTGCTGGCGCAGCTGCGGAAGGCGCACGCGGACGTCTCCTACGCGAACCTCCAGGAGGCCTGGGCAGCGATCTCGGGCGGCCACGTGGAGCAGCACCGCTTCTAGGACCGCCTGCAGAGGGCCCGTCGACGTCGTCGGCGGGCCCTCTGCCGTGCCCGGACGGGTCGGCCCGCATGGCCCGGCCGGACCAGTTCTGCCGCGAAACCCTCCCTGCGGCGGCCTGCCTGTCGAAGAGTCAGGCAGGACAGGCCGGCCCAGGAGGACACCGATGGCGCGTCGCACCGCACCCGTGAGCACGCTCGAGGAGCACCCGAACCTCCCCGAGGTCCTCGGGGTGCTCGCCCAGCTCGCCCACATCAGCGACGCCGACCTCGTCCGGCTGTCGGACGCGTGGGTCAACACCGTGGCTGTTGCCGAGGCCCGCGACCACGCCCTGTCCCCGGACAGCCCCCTGGTGTGCGAGGTGCTCGCCGCGTTCGACGCCGTGCAGGCGCTGTTCGCCGACGACGTCCGCGGCGAGGCCGCCTACCTGACCGTCGAGCCTGCCGTCGCCGTCCGCGCCCTCAAGGCCGTCCGCGACGCGATCGCCGCCTCCTACGCCCGGCCCGTGCTGGCGCGGGGCGAGCACGCCGCGCTCATGCGCCCCTGGCGGGCCGTGTACGCCGCCGACGCCGCCCTCGGCGAGCCCGACCTCGGGCCCCGGGGCGGACAGGTGAAGGCCCTGCTGGCTGCGCTGCCCGCACTGTCGGCCCGCTGCCACGACGCGGCCGGCCAGGCCCTGTACGACGCCCTGGTCGACCGCTCCTTCGTCCAGGAGGCCGACCGGGACGAGGCCCGCGAGAGCGCCTTCCAGGCCGCCGTCCTGACCAGCCGCCGCCGCACCTGGGCACTCGTGCGGCGAAGCGCCGCGGAGGGCCTGTCCCGCCCGTGCCCGTCCTGCCGGACGACCGCCCCGGCCAGCGAGCGCGAGGACCGCCGCGTGCTCGCGCTGTGCCTGGACGCCGCCTGCGCCCTGCTGGTCGCCGACGCCGTGGCCGACGACGTCGCCGCCCTGCTCATCGACCCCGTGACCGCGCTCATCCCGACGCAGCGGCCGCCGTCCAGCTGAGCAGCCGGTCGGCGTCCCAGGCGTTGACCACCCGGTCCGGCGTCACCCCGCACAGGTGCGCCCGCTCGCAGCCGAGGTGCTGCCAGTCCAGCTGACCGGGCGCGTGCGCGTCGGTGTCGATCGCGACGACGCACCCCGCCTCGACGGCGAGCCGCAGCAGCCGCTTCGGCGGGTCGAGCCGCTCGGGCCGGCTGTTCACCTCGACGGCCACCCCGAACTGCGCGCACGCGGCGAACACGACCTCGGCGTCGAACTCCGACTCCGGCCGGCCCTTGCCGCCGCGCCCGTGACCCAGCACCTGGCGGCCGGTGCAGTGCCCCAGCACGTCCGTGTGGGGGTTGCTGACGGCCGCGACCATGCGGGCGGTCATCGCCTCGCGCTCCATCCGGAGCTTGGAGTGCACGCTCGCGACGACGACGTCGAGCCGCGCGAGCAGCTCGGGCTCCTGGTCCAGGCTGCCGTCCTCGAGGATGTCGCACTCGATCCCGGTGAGGAGCCGGAAGGGTTCGGCCAGTCCGTCGGCGTGCTCCTGGGCGAAGAGCTCGTTCAGCTCGGCGACGACGTCGAGCTGCTGCCGCAGCCGGGCCGGGGACAGCCCGTTGGCCACCGTCAGCCGCGGCGAGTGGTCGGTGAGGACGACGTAGGAGTGCCCGACGGTGCGCGCGGCCCGGGCCATCTCCTCGATCGGGGAGCCGCCGTCGGACCAGTCGGAGTGGACGTGCAGGTCGCCCTGCAGGGCGGCGCGCAGCCGGCCGGCACCCTCGCTGACCGGCTCGTCGCCGAGGGTCTCGACCCGGCGCAGGTAGACCGGCTCCTCGCCCGCCAGCGACTCGGTGACCACCAGCGCGGTGACCTTGCCGATGCCGGTGAGGTCGGTGAGGGTCCCGGCCGCTGCCCGCGCGGAGACTGCCTCCCGGCCCTCCCGGTCGACGACGGCGGCGGCGCTGCGGAAGGCTTTGACCCGGTAGCTCGGCTCCAGCGCGCGCTCGAGGCAGAAGGCGATCCGGCGCAGGTCCTCGGCCGGGTCCCTGCTCACGCGTCGACGCCCTGCTCGGTGACCGGCGCGGGGCGTCCCTCCTCGGTGCGCCACAGGGCGAAGACGCTCGCGCAGACCGCCGTCCAGGCAGCACCGACGAGCAGCCCGGCGACGACGTCGGACAGGAAGTGCACGCCCAGCAGCACCCGGGTCGTGGCGATGACCAGGGCGACGACGACGGCGGCCGGCAGCAGGAACGGGCGGAGCCGGGGGGCGGCGTAGGGGACGACGAGCAGTGCGGTGGTCAGCCAGAAGACCGCGCCGCCGAGGGCGTGCCCGGACGGGAAGGAGGCCCCGCCCGCCTGCGCCACCGGGTGCTCGAACACGGGCCGGGCGCGGCCGACGACGCCCTTCGTCACCTGCGAGAGCACCAGGGCGCCGACCCGGGAGACGCCGACGAACAGGGCCGCCCGACGGCGGCCGGCGTACAGCAGGGCGACCACGAGGACGACCGACCCGACGGTGACGACGAGCGGGTCGCCCAGGTGGGTGAGTGCCCGGGCGAGGTCGAGCAGCAGCGGGTGGCCGGTGATCGCCCGCTCTGCGGAGGCACTGGTCCGCGCGTCGAGGTCGATGAGCGGGTCCCAGCGGTCGTGCACCAGGACCGCGACGGGGCCGAGGACGACGGCCAGCACGGCGGCCCCGGCGACGGCCAGCCCGAGGCGCAGGCCGGCTCGCAGGTCGGGGCCGGACACGCCCCCGGCCCCCTCGTCCGGGTGGACGGGGAGGCCGGGGACGACGGGCACGGGTGCTACTGGGCGGCGCGGCGGCGCGTGACGGCCGTCGTCTTGCGGGCCCGAGTGCGGGCGGGAGGCGCGGTGGCCTCCTCGTCCTCGTCCGCGGCGAGCTCGGACTGGGCCTCCTGGGCCTTCTCCTGGCCCTTGTCCTGCGCCTTGCGGATGGCCTCGCGGGCCGGGTCGATGCCGCCGACACCGAAGGCGATGATCAGCGGGAGGACGATCAGCGCGACGAGCGCGTAGAAGATGCCCGTGACGATGAGCGGGGCGATCTGCAGCTGGTCGAGGGCGGCGAAGAAGCCGATCGCGACGATGAACAGCGAGACGGCGTTGGCGAGCGCGGCACCGTAGGACAGGCCGCCGAGCGTGCTGCCGACGATCTCCTTGACGGCAGCAGCAGCGGCCGCGGCGATCACGATGATGAGGACGCCGACGAACAGGTTCGGCAGGAACGCCACGATGCGGGCGAGGAACAGGCTGACGCCGTTGCCCTTGCCGAACACGTCGAAGGCCGCCTGCAGGACCAGCAGGAAGATGAAGTAGTAGACGATGCGCGCGAGGATCGAGGCGGCGTCGTACTTGCTCTTGCTGAGCGCCTGCTTGACCCCGCCGCGCTCGACGAGCTGGTCGAAGCCGACCTTCTGCAGCACCTTGGTGATGATCTTCTGCACGATCTTCGCGACGACGATGCCGACGATGAGGATCAGCAGGAAGTAGCCGACCTTCGGGAGGAGCTCGATGCCCTGGTCGAAGCCGTTCTGGAACCCCTTCTCGAAGTCGATCGAGGCAAGGACCTGCATGGGTGTGCTCCTACGTGTCAGGGACGGGGGTGTCCTGCGGGACAGTCCCCTGCCTCCGCGGCGGCAACCCTCCCGCACCGGCCCTGCGGGGGACCGACCGGGTCACACCACCTGGTGCAGCCAGGTGACGCTCGCGCCCGCCCCGGCGTGCCGGTAGGGCTCGAGCTCCTCGTCCCAGGCGCTGCCCAGCAACCGGTCCAGCTCGTGGCTCAGAGCCGGGCCGCTCGCGGTGGCCAGGGCCGTCCGCAGCCGGTCCTCGGGCACGACGACGTCGCCGTTGGCGCTCGTGGTCGCCCGGAAGACGCCGAGGCCGGGGGTGACCGAGTAGCGCTCGCCGTCGTAGCCGGGGCTCGGCTCCTCGGTGGCCTCGTACCGCAGCGGCGTCCAGCCGCGCAGCGCGGCGGCGAGGCGGCCCGCCGTGCCGGCCTTGCCGCGCCAGCCCGTCTCGGCACGCAGGAGCCCGGGAGCCATCGGCTGGTCGGTCCAGGTCAGGCTGACGCGCACCCCGAGCTCTGCGGCGACCGCCCACTCGACGTGGGGGACGAGCGCAGGCGGGGCGGAGTGGACGTAGAGCACGCCGGCGGACACGGTGCCTCCTGCTTGATCGGGACGCTCCTCGAGGTGCGCCTTCCCCAGCGGCCTCAGGTGTCCCAGCAGTCACACGCGTGCAGGCGCATCATGCCCCGTCCCACGCTCCGTGACCAGCCCGTCACGACAATCTCCGGCGGAGCCGGTCCGGGAAGCTCCGCAGACCGGCCCGCCCATGCCCCCCTGTCCGCCCCGGGCGCCCTGGGCTTCCTGCCCACCCCGGGCGCCCCGGCTCCCTGCCCGCCCGGGCGCGCCCCGGCTCCCTGCCCGCCCGGGCGCGCCCCGCCCAGCCCCAGCTCCCTCGCGGCGATCTTCCGCGTCTTGCGGTCGACACGCCGTACCGCACCGCAAGACGGCGACGCTCGAGACCGTCTGGGGGTGGGACGTCGCCCCGAGCCGCCCGGCGCCGCCCACACCGTGATGCCCCGCCCGCCGCTCGGCCCGGTCGCCCGGCCCCACCCCTCGGTGATCTTCCGCGTCTTGCGGCCGACACGCCGTACCGCACCGCAAGACGGCGACGCTCGAGACCGGTGTGACGGCCGGGACCTCGCGGCCGGCCGGACCCTCGCCCGGCCGGGACCCTCGCCGAGCGGACCCTTGCAGCTGGCCGGACCTGCGCCCGGCCGGACACGCGCGCCCGGCCGGACCCGCGCCCCGGCCAGACCCTCGCGCCGGACCCGCCCACCCGTGTGCTCCCGGACACCCTCAGGCGGGCGCGGCCAGCCACGCGTCGACGCCGGCCAGGAGCCGCTGACGCACCTCGGGCGGTGCTGCGCTCGCCGTGACCGAGCACGCAGCGAGGTCGGCCAGCTCGACGTCGGTGAGCCCCTGGCGCGTCCGGAGCGCCTCGTACTGCGCCACCAGCCCGCTGCGGAACAGCAGGGGGTCGTCGGCGCCGAGGGCCACCCCGACGCCGGCCGCCCGCAACTGCCGCACCGGGGCGCGGTCCAGGTCGCGCACCCCGAGGGCCGCGTTGGACGCCGGGCAGACCTCGCAGGTCACCCCGCGCCCGGCCAGCTCGGCCAGCAGCGCCGGGTCCTCGACCGCCCGGACGCCGTGGCCCAGCCGCGACGCCCCCAGCTCCTCGACGGCCGCCCGGACGCTCCTCGGCCCGCGCAGCTCCCCCGCGTGCGGCACCGCCAGCAGGCCGGCGTCGCGGGCGATCGAGAACGCCTTCGCGAACGACGCCGTGTCCCCCCGGGTCTCGTCGTTGGACAGTCCGAACCCGACGACGCCGCGGCCGGCGTAGCGGCGGGCGAGCCGGGCGAGCGTCTCGGCGTCTCCCGGGTGGCGGGTCCGGTTCGCGGCGACGACCACCCCGACGCCGACCCCGGTGGCGGCCGCGGCGTCGCGTGCGGCGTCCAGGACGAGCTCGACCGTGGCCTGCAGTCCGCCGCACCGGGCGGCGTAGGAGCTCGGGTCGACCTGCAGCTCGCACCAGCCCGAGCCCGCCGCCGCCTCGTCCTCGGCGATCTCGGACACCAGCCGCCGCACCTCGACCGGGCCGCGGACCAGCTCGCGGGCGGCGTCGTACAGGCGCTGGAACCGGGGCCAACCGCGCCGCACGGTGACGTCGACCCGGGCGCCGAACGGGTCGAGCAGCTCCGGGGGCAGGTGCCGCCCCTGCTCGGCGGCCAGGGCGAGCAGCGTCGCGGGGCGCATGCCGCCCGTGAGGTGCAGGTGCAGGTGCGCCTTGGGGAGGGTGGTGAGGTCGCGCACCTGCCCAGTGTCGTACCCCGGTGCGAGGCTCTGCCGGTGGGAGACTCGACCGTCCTCCCCGGTCCAGACAGGAGCCCCGTGACCCGCCCGGCCAGCACCGACGCGCCCGTGCAGCCCGCCTACGACGGCGACAGCCTGTCCGTGCTCGAAGGCCTCGAGGCCGTCCGCAAGCGCCCCGGCATGTACATCGGCTCGACCGACAGCAAGGGCCTCACCCACCTCGTCTACGAGATCGTCGACAACTGCGTCGACGAGGCCCTGGCCGGCCACTGCGAGCGGATCGAGCTGGTCCTGCACCCCGACGGCTCGGTCGAGGTCACCGACGACGGCCGCGGCATCCCGGTCGACGTCCACAGCAAGACCGGCCTCACCGGGGTCGAGCTGGTGTTCACCAAGCTCCACGCGGGCGGCAAGTTCGGCGGCGCCGGCTACAAGACCTCCGGCGGCCTGCACGGCGTCGGCGCCTCGGTCGTCAACGCGCTGTCCGGCCGGCTCGACGTCGTCGTGCGGCACGGCGGGCGCGTCCACACCATGTCGTTCCAGCGCGGCGTCCCGGGGGTGTTCGACGGCGACGGGCCGAAGGCGCCCTTCACCCCGCGCGCCGGACTGTCGATCGCGGGCAAGGCGGCGCGGGGCTCGACCGGCACCTCCGTGCGCTGGTGGCCCGACCTGCCGCTGTTCAGCGCGGGGAGCGCCGTCGACGTGCCGCAGGTCGTCGCCCGGCTCCGGCAGACGGCGTTCCTCGTCCCCGGCCTGACCCTCGCGATGCTCGACCGGCGGTCCGGCGACCTCGTGGAGGAGAGCTTCCGCTTCGACGGCGGCACGTCGGACTTCGTCGAGCACCTCGCGCCGGACGGCGGCGTCTGCGACCCCGTCCACATCACCGGCGAGGGCACCTACAAGGAGACCGTCCCGGTCCTCGACGAGCAGGGCCACATGGTCACCACCGTCGTCGAGCGGACCTGCGAGGTCGACGTCGCCCTGCGGTGGGGCGTCGGGTACGACACCGTCGTCCAGAGCTTCTGCAACGTCGTCGCCACCGGTCACGGTGGCAGCCACCAGAACGGCTTCGAGGCGGCTGTCCTCGCCACGCTCAACGACGCCATGCGCTCGGCGAAGGTGCTGCGGGTCAAGGACGAGAACGTCCAGAAGGACGACGTCCTCGAGGGCCTCACCGCCGTCATCACCGTCAAGGTGCCCGAGCCGCAGTACCTGGGCCAGACCAAGGACGAGCTCGGCACCCCGGGCGTCCGCAAGATCGTGAACGACGTCGTGAAGCGGGGCCTGAAGACCGCTTTCCTCGACGACCGGAAGCGCAAGGCGCAGGTCAAGACGGTCCTGGACAAGGTCGCTGCAGCCGCGCAGACCCGCCAGGCCGCCAAGATGAGCAAGGACGCGGCGCGCCGCAAGACCGCGCTCGAGACGTCGACCCTGCCGGCCAAGCTCGCCGACTGCCGCAGCAGCGACGTCTCTCGCTCGGAGCTGTGGCTGGTGGAGGGCGACTCCGCGCTCGGCACCGGGAAGATGGCCCGCAACAGCGAGTACCAGGCGCTGCTGCCGCTGCGCGGGAAGATCCTCAACGTCCAGAAGGCCAGCGTCACCGAGATGCTCGGCAACGCCGAGTGCTCCTCGATCATCCAGGTGATCGGCGCGGGCACCGGCCGGACCTTCGACGTCGACCAGATGCGGTACGGGAAGGTGGTGCTGATGACGGACGCGGACGTCGACGGGAGTCACATCCGCTGCCTGCTCATCACGCTGTTCGCCCGGTACATGCGGCCGGTCATCGAGTCCGGCCGCCTGTTCGCCGCCGTCCCGCCGCTGCACCGGGTCGAGGTCGCGAACGTGAAGGACCCGATCTACACCTACTCCGACAAGCAGCTGCAGCAGACGCTCAAGAAGCTCGAGCAGCAGGGCAAGCGGGTCAAGGGGCAGATCCAGCGCTACAAGGGGCTCGGCGAGATGGACCCCGAGCAGCTGTCCGACACGACGATGCACCCCGCCACCCGGACGCTGCGGCGGATCCGGCCGGGCGAGGTCGACGCGGCCGAAGGCGTCCTGGAGCTGCTCATGGGCAACGACGTCCCGCCCCGCCGCGACTTCATCGTCTCGAGCGCCGGCCGGGTCGACCGCGACGCCCTGGACGTCTGATGGCGAAGCGGACGAGCGGCGCGATCCCGCCCTTCGAGGGCGAGGGCACGATCCTCGACACCACGGTGGTCAAGGAGCTCGAGGACTCCTACCTGGAGTACTCGTACTCGGTCATCTACAGCCGGGCCCTGCCCGACGCCCGCGACGGCCTCAAGCCCGTCCACCGGCGGATCCTCTACTCGATGGCCGACACCGGCCTGCGCCCCGACCGGCCCTACGTCAAGAGCGCCCGGGTCGTCGGCGACGTCATGGGCCGCTTCCACCCCCACGGCGACAGCGCCATCTACGACGCGATGGTCCGCCTCGCGCAGGGGTTCGCGATGCGGGTCCCGCTCATCGACGGGCACGGCAACTGGGGCTTCTCCCCCGACGACTCCCCCGCGGCCTCGCGCTACACCGAGTGCCGCCTGGCCCCCGCCGCCCTCGCGCTGACCGACGGGCTCGACGAGGAGACCGTCGACCTCGAGCCGAACTACGACGGCAGCCTCACCCAGCCGTCGGTCCTGCCGGCCGCCTTCCCGAACCTGCTCGTCAACGGCACCAGCGGCATCGCCGTCGGCATGGCGACCAACATGATCCCGCACAACCTGGTCGAGGTCGTCGACGCCGCCCGCCACCTGCTGGAGCACCCCGACGCCGACCTCGACGACCTCATGCGCTTCGTCCCGGGGCCTGACCTCCCTACCGGCGGGCAGCTGCTCGGCATGGCTGAGGTCCGGACGGCCTACGAGACCGGCCGCGGCGTGGTGCGGATGCGGGCGACCGCCGACGTCGGGGCGCTCCCCCGCGGCAAGTCGCACATCACCGTGACCGAGCTGCCGTACGGCGTCGGGGCGGAGCGGGTGAAGCTCAAGATGAAGGAGCTCGTCACCGCGAAGAAGCTCCAGGGGGTCGCCGACGTCAAGGACCTCACCGACCGGCACCGGGGCACCCAGCTGGTCATCGAGGTCAAGGCGGGCTTCAACCCGCAGGCGGTCCTCGCCGAGCTGTACCGGCTGACGCCGCTGGAGGAGAGCTTCGGCATCAACGCCCTCGCCCTCGTCGACGGCCAGCCGCGGACCCTCGGCCTCAAGGAGCTGCTGCAGGTCTTCCTCGACCACCGGGTCGACGTCGTCACCCGCCGCTCGCGCTACCGGCTGCGGAAGGCCGAGGAGCGCGCCCACCTGGTCGAGGGGCTGCTGCTGGCGCTGGCGCACATCGACGACGTCGTGCGGATCATCCGGGCCAGCCAGGACGTGTCCGAGGCCCGCGTGGAGCTGGTCGCGCAGATCGGGCTGACCGAGGTCCAGGCGGGCTACGTCCTCGACATGCAGCTGCGCCGCCTGGTGGCGCTCGAGGTGCTCAAGCTCGAGGACGAGCTCGCCGAGCTGCGCGCCACGATCGCCGAGCTGCAGGAGATCCTCGGCGACCCGGCCGTGCTGCGCCGCGTCATCGCCGACGAGCTGGCCGAGGTCGCCGCCGAGCACGGGTCCCCCCGGCGCACGGTCCTCGTCGGCGGCGACCTCAAGGCGCTCGTCACGGCCCGCAGCGCGAGCCTCGAGGTGGCGGACGAGCCGGTCGACGTCCTGCTGACCACCAGCGGGCTGATCGCCCGGACACCCGTCGAGGCGCCGACCGACCCCGCCAGCCGCCGGGCCACCAAGCGGGCCCGCCACGACGCCGTCGTCTCGCGCGTCCGGACCACCGCGCGCGGCTCCCTCGGTCTGGTCACGAGCGCGGGGCGCGTGCTGCGGGCCAGCGCCCTCGACCTCCCGGCCGTCCCCGCGGTCACCACCGGTGCGCTGTCGCTCCGCGGGGGCGCTCCGGTCAGCGAGTTCGCCGCGCTGGAGAAGGGGGAGCGCGTGCTCGCCCTGACCTCCCTGCGCGAGGACAGCGCCGGCCTGGCGCTGGCGACGAGGCAGGGCGTGGTCAAGCGGGTCACGCCGGACTGGCCGAGCAAGGGCGACGTCGACGTCGTCGCCCTCAAGCCGGGTGACGAGGTGGTCGGCGCTGCCGAGCTCGTCGACGGCGAGGAGGAGCTGGTCTTCTTCACCTCCACCGGCGACCTCCTGCGCTTCCCCGCCGGCCTGGTCCGGCCGCAGGGCCGCAGCGCAGGGGGCATGGCGGGCGTCAAGCTCGACCCGGGCGCGACCTGCGTCGGCTTCTCGGTCGTGGCGCTCGGCGGGGCGAGCGACACCCTGTTCGACGCCGACGAGCCCGTCGTCGTCACCGGCGCCGGGCTCCCGCCCGAGCGGGGCAAGGGCCCCGGCACCGTGAGCAGCGTCAAGACGACACCGCTGTCGGAGTACCCGCGCAAGGGCCGCGCCACGGGCGGCGTCCGCGTCCAGCGGCTGCTCACCGGCGAGTCGGTCCTCGTGCTGGGCTGGGCCGGACGCGCTCCCGCCTGGGCGGCGGCCACCGGCGGGGAGCCGGTCGAGCTGCCCGCCGTGCACGGGCGGCGTGACGGGTCGGGCAGCCCGGTCGAGCGGCCGCCGGTCGCCGTCGGGCAGCCGTGGACCGGCGGGGCCTGACCTGCCCGACCCGGGCCGCCGTGGCAGGGTCGAGGGCATGACCACACCCCTGCAGGACCGCGTCGCCCTCGTCACCGGAGCCTCGTCCGGGATCGGGGAGGCCACCGCCGTCGCCCTGGCGGCGGCCGGCGCCGTCGTCGCCGTCGGAGCCCGCCGGGCGGACCGGCTCCAGGACCTCGTGGCCCGCATCGAGGCCGACGGCGGCAGGGCCCTCGCGCTCGACCTCGACGTCACCGACGAGGCGCAGTGCCGGTCGGCGGTGCAGCAGACGGTGGACCAGTTCGGCGGGCTGGACGTCCTGGTCAACAACGCCGGCGTGATGCTGCTGGGCCCGATCGAGGACGCCGACACCGAGGACTGGCGGCGGATGATCGGCACCAACGTCCTCGGCCTCATGTACATGACCCACGCCGCGCTCCCCCACCTGCTCGCGGGCAAGGGCGACGTCGTCAACGTGTCGTCCGTCGCCGGCCGCACCGCCCGGGCCGGGGCCGGCGTCTACAACGCCAGCAAGTGGGGTGTCGGGGCGTTCTCGGAGTCGCTGCGCCAGGAGGTCACCGGCCGGGGCGTCCGGGTCGTGCTGGTCGAGCCGGGGGCGGTCGCGACCGAGCTGACCGACCACATCACGCACGCCGGGGCGAAGGAGCAGATCCAGGGCTTCGTGCAGCAGATGCGGCCGCTGCAGGCGGAGGACATCGCGGGCGCCGTGCTCTACGCCGTCACCCAGCCGGCGCACGTCGCCGTCAACGAGGTCCTGGTCCGACCCACCGACCAGGAGCGATGAGCACCCGGGGCAGCGACCGCCCGGGCCTGCGCGCCGCGGTCCTCGCCGCGGGCGCCGTCGTCGTCTACCTCCTGCTCGAGCGCGGGTCCGTGCCGTTCGGCGACACCCCGCTGCTCGTCGGGGCCGTGTACCTCGTCGCCGCGGTCGCGGGAGGGCGCGGCGGTGCGCTCTGGGCGCCGGGCTGCGTCGTCGCGGGCTGGGGGCTCGCCAACGTCGCCCTGGCCCGGCCCGAGCTGGCCGACCTGCGGGCACCGGAGTCGGCGGCCCACATGGTCGGGATCGGCCTGGGCGTCCTCGCGCTGGCGGGGCTGGAGCGCGCCGGCGTGCGGTCCTCGACCACGAGCGTCGGGCTGGCCGTGCTGCTGTCGGGGGTGCTGTTCGTGATGCAGCGCGGCCAGGGGTACGCGCTGCTCAACGACGGCCGCGGGTACGCCCTGCTCCTGCTCGCCTACGCGGCCGCGGAGCTGGTGGTCGTGCAGGTGTCGCGCCGCCGCTAGCGCTGCAGCCGGTCCGGCCGGTCCGCGCCGGCGCGCACGAGCAGGGCCGCGACCGGCGCGGGCGTCCCCTTCTGCAGCCACGGCTCGAGGGCGGCCAGGTCGACGCCGGTGTCCAGCACCGCGGCGGCCTGCCCGGGGTCGCAGCCGAGGTCGGTCCAGCGCTCGACCTCCCACGGCTCCTGCACCCCGTGCCACCGCCAGACGGCGGCGTCGACGACGGTCAGCCCGAGCGCCGTCCACTCCTGCGCGTCCGCGGGGGTGAGCCAGCACGACAGCGCGACGTCGGTCTCCACCGCGGTCGCGCCCTCCCAGGCGGCCATCCGGTGCAGGGTCCGGGCGGCCTCCAGCTGCTCGGCGAGGTGGACGGACCGGCGGGGCCAGTCGAGCAGCAGCTGCACGCACGGCGGGGCAGGCATGCCGAGCGCCACGGCGACGCCCTCGGACACCAGGTCCAGCTCGGGGTGGTTGAGGGCGACCGGCCCGTCGGCGTCGACCCGCACCGTGTGCCGCTCCCCCGAGCAGAGCAGCTTGTGCGTGGTGCGGCTGCGCCGGGTCTGCTCCCGCCGCCCGTCGGAGGACTCCCCGACGTCGACCAGCGACACCCGCTTGCGGGCGGTCGAGCGCAGGACCGCGAGAGCCGCCAGCTCGTGCAGGGCGACGCCGTCGTACGGGCTCCGCGCCAGGGTGACCCGGCGGCCCGCTCCGGCGTCGAGCACCCGCCGGTCCTCGCCGGGCAGGTCGCGCAGAGGTCCGACCGGGCGGACGCCGTCGCCGGTGACCGGGACCCACCCGTGCTCGGTCACCTCGCGGAGCAGCCCGGCGAAGCGGGACCGGCCCGGTGCGCCCCGGCTCCTCACGCGTCCCCGCGCAGGACGTCGACGTGGACGTGGTCGCGGTGCAGCAGGACCGGGTTCGTCGTCGGGCCCTGCGGCGGGACGTACGCGCGCCAGCCGTCGCCGGCCCGCGACGACGACCAGATCCGGCGGTCGAAGATGACGACGTCGACGTCCAGCCGCTCCGCGTGGGCGACGAGGTACTGCGCGAGCGTCCAGCCCTCCTGCGTGTGCCGCGGGGACAGCGGCCGGAAGAAGACGTCGACCGCCCGGCCCTCGTAGTGCGCCGACCCGGGCGCGTGCCCGGTCGAGACGCCGCCGGCCGCGAAGCCGCCGTCGGGCAGGGTCCCGAACACCTGGCGCACCGCCTCGCGCACCCGGGCGGCGCGCGGGGTCAGGCCGACCGGTCCTTCCTGCTGCGCCTCGAGCCCACCGGCGGGGTCGTCGTCGCAGGCGAGCCGCGCGCTGCCGTAGCCGAGCAGGGCGCGGGCGAGCGGCAGGCGGTCGGTGTCCCCGGGCCGGTCCAGGGCGCGGGCCGCCTGCCCGGGTGTCAGGGCGCCGTCGGCCTCGTCGAGGGTGGCGCTCAGGGCGTGGGCGAGATCGGCCTGGGTGCGGCCGTCGCGTCGGGTGACCCCCGCGAGCGTCGTGGCGTCGCGCGCCTGCGCCAGGCTCAGGCCGACGTCGGAGCCGGCCACCCGGAGCGTGCAGTCCGGCCCGCCGGCCGGGCCGAACCGCAGGACGGCGCCGACGAGGACAGCCGCGGCGGCCACCGGCAGCAGCCGGCGGGGCAGGGTGCTGCGGGTCAGCGGACCAGCGCGACGGGCAGGGTCGAGCTCTTCGGGGGAAGGGCCGCGACCCCGTCGACGACGTCCTGCCGGAACATGCGGAAGCGCGTCGCGAAGCGCTCGACGACCTCGACGACGACGCGGTCGCCCTGGGCGATCTCGTCGAGCATGGGCTGCAGCGGAGCCGTGCTGTCCGTCCACACGAACACGGTCTCCGCCGACAGCTGGGACAGCTGGTACATGTCGACGGCGGTGAAGCTGTCGCCGACGAAGACGGTGCGGCCGGGCAGGACGCGCCCGGTGGCCGCCGTCGGGGTGGCCGTGAAGGACTTCACCGGCACGATCAGCCCGACCTTGCGCTCGGGGAGCTCCGTCACGACCACGCCCGGGTTGAGCACGGTCGGCGCGCTGACGGTCTCCCCGGCGGGCAGCCCGAGCACGGTCGCGAGGTCGCCCCGGACGGTGCCGGCCTTGACCACCCGCCCCTGCGCGAGCGCGAGCAGCGGGTCGAGCCGCCGCAGGAGAGAGATCGTGTAGACGGTGTCGCCGCCGTGCGAGAAGTGCGTGTCCTTGCGGTAGTAGACCTGCCCCGACGACGCCGCCTTCTTGAGCGGGGCCCGCAGGTCCAGGAAGGCCCGCGTGGACGACGCCTTCTTCCAGAACGCCTGGTCGACCGCGGCGTGGCAGGCGGCGTCCGGGATGCCGGTCTTCGGCAGGTTGCCGGTCATGATCGTCGACTTGTCCGGGCCGAGCAGCAGGACGGGCCCGCGGCCGCCCTTCTCGAGGGCGGCGCCGAGGTCGACGAGCAGCTGCGCGGTCGCGCCGGCCGTGGCGGCGTCCTGGCAGGGCACCGTCCAGTCCTGGCTGCTGAACAGGTAGCCGTCCGACCCGACGACGACCCGCTTCCGGGCGGCCGCACTGGGGGCCGCGGCCGAGGCGGCCGCGCCGGTCACGACGGTGCACAGCAGGGCGGCCGCGACCGCTCGGCGGGACCTACGCACGACGTGCCTCCTGGGAACGGGGTCGAGAGCGCCCAGTGTGCCCGATCCGGCCGGACGCGTCAGTCGGACGGCAGGCCCGCCTCCCACCGGGCGCGCCGCTCGTCCGGCGTCTGCTCCCACCACGGCGTGCCGCGCTCGCCCAGCGCGGTCTTGGCCTGCTGGACCCGGGCCCGGGCGGCCGCCTCCGCCTCCGGGTCCTTCGCCTTGAGCGCCGCCCCGACGGCCCGACGGGCGCTCATGAGCTCCTTGCGCAGCACGGCTCCCACGTCCTCGGGGAGCAGGGGGTCGGTGGCGCGCCACTTCCGCCCGTCCACGACGACGAACCGGCCGTCCTCGGTGTGCTCCACCGGCCCGCGCGCTCTCGACACGTCCCCGGTGTACCCGTCCGGGCGCTGTGCGCCGCTCGTCCCGTGCGGGAGGATGCCGACGTGCCGTCCACCACCGTTCCCGGAGCCGCCAGCGCGTCCTCCCTGCGCGCGCACCTCGCCGTGCCGCCGGTCGGCGACGGTCCCTGGCCGGGGGTCGTCGTCCTGCACGAGGTCTTCGGGCTCACCGACGACGTCCGGCAGCAGGCCGACCGGCTGGCCGCGGCAGGGTACCTGGCCGTCGCCCCGGACCTGTTCACGGCCGGCGGGGCGCTCCGCTGCCTCAAGAGCGTCGTCGGGGCGCTCAGCCGTGGGAGCGGGCCGGCGGTGGACGACATCACGGCGGTCCGCACGTGGCTGGCCGGGCGGGAGGACTGCACCGGCACGGTCGGCGTCCTCGGGTTCTGCATGGGGGGCGGCTTCGCCCTGGTGATGGCCGCGCAGGGCTTCGACGCCGCGGCGCCCAACTACGGCCCGCTGCCGAAGGACCCGGCCGCCGTCCTGGCCGGTGCCTGCCCCGTGGTCGCCAGCTACGGCCGCCGCGACCTCGGGCTGCGCGGGGCGGCGGCCACCCTCGAGCAGGCGCTGACCGAGGCCGGTGTCGAGCACGACGTCGTGGAGTACGCCGACGCCGGGCACTCCTTCCTCAACCGGCACGACCTCGGCCCGCTGTCCGTGCTCGAGCGGATCGGCGGTTTCGCCTACCACGAGCCGTCCGCCGAGGACGCCTGGCGCCGGATCCTGCAGTTCTTCGACCGGCACCTGCGACCGGCCGCGTAGTGCCCGGCCTGCTCGCGCGGGCGGTCCGTGCCTGCACCGGCGCCTCCGACCGCGACGACGTCCTGGTCCGGGCCGCACAGGTCGTGCTCGGTGCGACCGACTGGGTGCTCGCCGACCGGCTCGACCCGCCGGACCTGCTGACCCGGGTGGCCGCGCTCCGCCACGACGGGCCGCTGCCGCTGCCCCCCGGGGTCGGCAGCGCCGGTGGCCGGCGCTCCTCGGCCCGGGCCGGCGGCCTCCTCCCCCGAGCCGTCGCGGCGCCGTCCGGGTGGCTGCACCTCGACGCCGAGGCGCTGTCCGCGCTGCGGCAGGACCCCGACGAACGGGTCGCGACGCAGGCCGCCACCGCCCTGACGCTCGGCGCCCACGAGCTGCTGCTGCTGACCCTGCCCGGCCGCAGCGGACCGGTCGGTGTCCTGTCTCTCGGCAGCAGCACCGGCTTCCCGCCCGACGTCGTCGAGGAGCTGGCCGACGTCGCCGCGCACGTGGGGCTCGCCGTCGACGCCGCGCGGCTCGCCGTCAGCCAGCGCGCGGTCGCGACGGCCCTGCAGACGAGCCTGCTCCCGCCCGTGCCGGCCCTGCCCGGGCTGTCGCTGGCCGCCCGCTACGCCCCGGCGGCCCACGACCTCGAGGTCGGCGGCGACTGGTACGACGCCTTCCCCGGCGCCGCCGGGCTGGTCGTCGTGGTCGGCGACGTCGAAGGGCACGACCTCGCCGCGGCCGCACAGATGGCCGACCTGCGGAACCTGCTGCGTGCCCTCGCCGTCGACCGGGACGAGCCGCCGTCGGCGCTGCTGGCCCGGCTCGACCGCACCGCCGCCGCGCTCGGCCTGCACGTGGCCGCCACCTGCGTCGTCGCGCTGCTGTCCGGCCCCCGGCCCGACGGGACCAGGGACCTCGTGTGGAGCAGCGCGGGTCACCTGCCGCCGCTTCTCCTCACCGACGACGGCGGCCGCCTGCTCGAGACCGACGCCGACCTCATGCTCGGCGTGCAGCCCTCGTCACCCCGCACCGACCACCAGCGCGTGCTGCACCCGGGCGAGACGCTGGTGCTGTTCACCGACGGCCTCGTCGAGCAGCGCGGCGAGGCGCTCGACGCCGGTCTCGAGCACCTGCGGCGGACCGCGACGGCCGCGGGTGCGGTCGACCCGGACGCCCTCGCCGAGCACCTGCTGAGCAGCTCCGCCGGCACCGACGACGACGTCGCCCTGCTGGTCGTGCGGCTCCTCGACGTCGGGTGACCGGCCCCCCGGCTGCGGCGCGACGGGACGCCGTCGACGCCCTCGTGGCCCGGGCCGCCCGCCTGCCCGACCGCTCCGTCCTGGGGCTCGCCGGTCCGCCCGGGGCCGGCACGTCCACCCTGGCCACCGCCCTGGTCGACGCCCTCGGCGACCGCGCCGTCCTGGTGCCCCTGGACGGCTTCCACCTCGACGACGCCGTCCTCGAGGCGCTGGGTCGCCGGGACCGCAAGGGCGCGCCCGACACCTTCGACGCCGCCGGCTTCGTCCACCTGCTCCGCCGCCTGCACGCCCGCGAGGACGACGTCGTCTACGCGCCCGCGTTCCGGCGGGACCGGGAGCAGTCCGTGGCCGGCGCGGTGGCCGTGCCGCGCACCGTCCCGCTGGTCCTGACCGAGGGCAACTACCTGCTCGCCGACGGCGCCTTCGCCCCCGTCCGTGACCTGCTCACCGAGTGCTGGTTCCTCGACGTCGACCCGGTGGTGCGACGACGCCGGCTCGTCGACCGCCACGTCGCCCACGGCCGGACGCCGGACGAGGCCGAGCGCTGGGTGTCCCGGTCCGACGAGGCGAACGCCGCCGTCGTGGACGCCACCCGCTGGCGGGCCGACCTCGTGCTCTCGTGACCGGCGCCGCCGCTGGACGGACGCTCGCCTAGCGGACGCTGGCCACCGTGTAGGTCACCCGCCCGCCGAAGACGTTCCCGACCTGCGCGGTCACCGGGAGCCGGACCTTGTAGCTCGCGGTCATCGTGGTGATGCCGGACCCGCCGTTCGTCCCGGTCGTCGCCACCGTGACCGGGCTGGTCAACGGGGCGTTGGTGACCCGGGTGACCGCGGACGAGAGCACGCCGCCGGCGAGGTCGGGTACGACGGCGCTGACGGACGCCAGGACGTTGGCGCCGCCCACGTCCTTCGTCCCGGCGATGCCCGACCAGGTCGCCGTGACCGCCCAGCCGTTGGTCGTCCCCGTCGTGTCCGTGACGACGAGGGTCGTGCCCCCGACCGAGGAGGTCAGCGAGCCCGGAGCGCCCGAGACCGCGACGTCGACACCGGTGCCCGAGATGCTCAGGACCCCGGGGACGATCGGCACACCGACCTGCGCCAGGGCCGGGGCACCCGAGGCGGCCACGAGCGCGAGCACGGTGACCGGCAGGAGGGCCAGGGTGCTGCCGAGACGCGGCACGGGCTCTCCTGCTCTGCTCTGGTCGCGGGGACACACGGGTCTGCCTGCTCTGTCGGCAGCCTCGGGCCTGTGCTGACACCCGATCGGTGGACTCTCCCGAGGATCACACCACGTCCGGGGACGGGCCGGTGGCCCCTGCCAGGACTGCCGCCCTCTACGGTCGCCGCCCCGGCGACAGCTGCAGGACGAGCGGCAGGACCGCGTCGGCGGTCAGGCCCGGGTTGAGCACCTCGTGGAGCAGCAGCCCGCGCAGCGCCGCGATGGTCACGGTGGCGCGGAGCCGGGCCTCGTCGTCGCTGTCGCCCTCCCGGCGGGCGACGTCCGACAGCAGGGCCGTGAGGTCGTCGAGGCTGGTGATGAAGTCGGTGTAGGCGGCCGGGTCCTGCGCCGCGAGGCCGGCGACGAGGAAGAAGCTGCGGATGCGCGGGATGCTCCCGGAGTCGGTGTAGAGGGCCCAGATCTGCTCGACCAGCTCCGCGAAGCTCGCCCCGGCGGCCTGTCCGGACAGGACGGCGTTGTCCTGTCCGCGCTGGGCGATCAACATCGCCGTGAGGACGCCGGAGTGGCCCCCGAAGTGGTAGCGCAGCAGGGCGTGGCTGGTGTCGACGCGGGTCGCGATCTCCCGCAGCGAGGCGCCCTGGGGCGGCAGCTCCTGGCCGTAC
This sequence comes from uncultured Actinomycetota bacterium, assembly GCA_963761655.1. Classification (GTDB taxonomy): domain Bacteria; phylum Actinomycetota; class Actinomycetes; order Mycobacteriales; family SCTD01; genus RYN-122. The sequence continues at coordinate 281,245 of CAVXHI010000008.1, read as the reverse complement.
ACGTCGAGCAGGCGCGCCAGCAGGCGGTCCCTGGCCGTTGACATCTGCACCGCCGTAGTTTTCCATTGGATAACAACCGGCGGTGAGCGCCGCAGCACGACCCTAGCCAGCGGGAGAGCCCATGACGGACCTGTGGTTTGCCGGAGGCCTCGTGGCCGACGGGACCGGCCGCGATCCGGTCCGGCGGGACGTCTGCGTGTCGGGCGACGTCATCAGCGAGGTCGGCAGAGCGCCTGCCGGAGCAGCGACCGTCGACATGGACGGCCGGCTCCTGACGCCGGGGCTCATCGACGCCCACGTGCACCTGGGGCTGTCCAGCCCGATCCGCGCGCAGTTCGGCTTCGAGATCTCCGCTGCCGAGCTCGCCGCGGACATCTTCGCCAGTGCGGGACACGCCCTCGACGCCGGCTTCACGACGGTGCGCGACACCGGCGGCGTCGACGGTGGGCTGGTGACCGCGATCGCGAAGGGCAAGGTCCGCGGCCCCCGCCTCCTCACCTGCGGTCCCGTCCAGTGCCAGACGGGCGGGCACGGCTACTACGGCGCCGACTGGGAGCCGACCGAGGCCTGGACCGGCCACCACCTGCCGGGCCTGTGCGCCCTGTCGCTGATGTCCGGCAACGCCGACGAGCTCCGCAAGAACGTGCGCGAGTCCTTCCGGCGCGGCGCGACCTTCCTCAAGCTGTGCGTCACGGGCGGCGTCGTCGGCGGGCACGACCGGCTCGCGGACACGCAGTTCACCGTCGAGGAGATCGGCGTCGCGGTGGAGGAGGCGGCGGCCCGTGGCACCTACGTGACCGTCCACGCGCACAACAACGCCGGCATCCGCAACGCCGTCCGGGCAGGCGTCCGCTGCGTCGAGCACGGCACGGACGTCGACGAGCCCACCGCGGCCCTCATGAAGCAGCACGACGTCGCCCTCGTCCCCACGTTCGCCGTCCTCGACCAGGTCCGCGCCGGCGAGGGCATGGACCTGGACCCGTGCACGCGGGGCCGCGTCGACGGCGTCCAGGACCGCATGGCCGCCGCGCTGCACACCGCACGCGCGGCGGGCCTGCGCATCGGCCTCGGGTCGGACCTCATCGGACCCGACCAGCAGCGACGGGGCGAGGAGCTGCGGCTGCGCGCGGAGCTCGAGACCCCGATGCAGGCCCTCGTGTCCGCGACCAGCGTGAACGCCGACATCCTCGGCCTCGGGGACACCGTCGGGCGCATCGCCGTCGGGATGCAGGCCGATCTCGTCGTGTGGCAGAGCGACCCCCTCGCCGATGCCAAGGTCTTCGCCGACCCCGAGATGGCCGCGACGGTCGTCAAGGGCGGCGCCGTCGTGAAGGACGTCCGGTGAGCGCGATGCTGCACGGCTGCCTGCCGGACACCGACCACAACGTCGTCACGGCCCGGTCCGGTCTCCGCTACGGCGTCTGGGTGACGACGCCGCCCGGCTACGCCGACACCACCGACGAGCTGCCGCTCGTCTACGTGACGGACGGGAACTTCGCGGTCGGCCAGACCGCGCCGCTCATCGTCAGCCAGTCCGACCCGTACCTGTCGGTCGCGCCCTACGTCCAGGTCTCGGTCGGCTACGCGGACGAGGAGGCGGCCGCCTGGGCGACGCTCCGCAACCGCGACCTGGTGCCGCCCGGCGAGCCGGTGAGCCCGGAGATCCGGTCCACGCTGGAGGCGGCCCGCGAGTCCGGGGCGATGACGCCGGAGCACGTCGAGGCCTTCCTGGCCGGTCTGGCCGACACCCACGCCGACGACTTCCTCGCCTTCCTCACCGACGAGCTGCACCCGCTGCTGCGGTCGCGCTACCGCGTCAGCGCTGCGGGACACGGGCTCTTCGGGTACTCCTACGGCGGGCTGTTCTCGCTCTACGCGTGGCTCGTGGCCAGCGCTGGTGGGACGACGCCGTTCACCACCGTCGGGGCCGGGAGCCCCGGTGTGCTGGGGGAGGACAGCCAGGTGTTCGCGCTGCTGCGCGGGCTGCCGCAGGTGGACGCCGCCGCGCCAGGACCCCGGCTGCACGTCACCCTGAACGAGCTCGAGATGGTCGGCGACGTCCCGGTCTACCGCGGCCTCGCACGCCACGTGCTCGCCGTCGTGGACGAGCTGCACGCACGAGGGCGCTCGCACCTGGTGTCGAAGGCGGTCCTGCGCGAGACGCACGTGACCGGTGTGCAGGCGTCCTTCCTCAGCTACCTCAAGGCGTGCCATGTCCGCTGACCGCCGCTCCGCCCGTCGCTGGTGGCTCGCCGCCCTGGCCGCCTCGGCTGCCCTCACCGCCGCGTGCGGCACCACCGTCCCGGTCAGCCAGCAGGCGTCGGCGTCCGGACAGGCCGGCGGCCAGGTCGACGCCGAGGGACTCGCGCAGACCGGGGCCGCCGCGCTCGGCTCCGGTGCCGGTGCGGCTCCGTCGACGCCGGGCGGCGACGCCGCAGCACCGGTCGTGCAGCCCGGCACTCAGCCGGACGGCGCCCACGTCGAGGGCGCAGCACGGAGCGGCCGGAGCGGCACCGCTCCCAGCGGGACCACCGACCGCAGCGACCCGCGACAGGTCCCAGCCGGTCCGGCCCGCAGGGCGGGCGGCGGGGTGGGCGTGACGGACACGACCATCACGATCGGTGCCCTGACCGCGAACGGCGCGGGCGAGTACCAGAGGGCAGCGGGCTTCTCCTCCGGGGCCTCGGGCGACCAGATCGCCATGATGAGGTCCGTCGTCGCCTACCTGAACGCACGCGGGGGCATCGACGGCCGGAAGATCAAGCTCGTCGTCTACGACGTGCCGGCGAGCGAGGCGGCGACCAACCCCAGCACCGCCTACGAGGCGGCCTGCACCGCCCTCACGCAGGACGCGAAGGTCTTCGCGATCGCCTCGATCGTCTCCGGCGTCACGAAGAACTTCTACGAGTGCCTGCGCAAGCGCGGCATCCCGGTCGTGACCGCGAACCCCGCCCTGTCCTCGCGCTTCTTCCGCGAGTTCGCCGGGACGCTCTACGCCCCGACCAACCCGAGCTACACCCGGCTGCTCACCGACTCGGTCGAGGCGCTCTGGGCCTCCGGCTGGCTGAAGGCCGGGTCGAAGGTCGGCGTCGTCGGGTTCGACACGCCGGACGCCCGGGCCACCGTCGCGGACAGCCTGGTCCCGGCGCTCAAGAAGCGCGGCCTGTCGCTCACCTCCGACTTCTACACCGGGGTGGACGCCGCAGGCTCGGCCTCCGCCTACTCGGGAGGCGTCCTCAAGTTCAAGGCGGCGGGGGTCGACCGCGTCTTCTTCGCGCCCGGCGGGCAGCCGATCTACTTCGGCCTCGCCGCCCAGCAGCAGGCCTACGAGCCGTTCCTGTCACTGAGCACGCTCGAGTACCCCGGACCGATCGCCGGCGCCCTGCCCGCGGCCGCGCTCCGCGGCGCCGCAGGTCTCGGGTGGAGTCCCTACCTGGACCTCGACAACGCCAGTGCCCGCGAGGTCGGCACACCGGGCGGCGCGCAGTGCGTCGACGCGGTCAGGTCCGCGGACCAGGACCTCAGCACCGGGACGACCCTGGCGATCGCGACCTGGATCTGCGACGACTGGTTCTTCCTCCGCGACGCCCTCGCCGACACGACCAGCCTCACCGCCGCCGGGTTCCAGGCGGGCGTGGCCGGTCTCGGCTCCCGCTTCCGCGCGGCCAACACCTACCGGACCAGCTTCGCTCCCGGACGCACCGCTGACGGCGCCGCCGCCTACCGGCTGCTCCGGTTCGAGGACCCCTGTGGCTGCTTCCGGTACGCCAGCGGCGAGCGCCCGCTGCCGTGACCGGCCGCGGCTGACCGCGAGCCCTCTCCACCGAGCCCGGCGGCAGGGCGTCCGACCAGCCCACCCGCACAGACCGTCTGCAGCCGGCACCGTCCCGCACGTCCCGTCCTGCCCTGGCCGTCCCGGCGCGGGGCCGTCACCCCTGCGCTCGGAGGACCCATGACCGTGACCACAGCTGATGCCGTCATCATCGGAGCGGGCGTCATCGGCGCCTCGATCGCCCTCGAGCTCGCCCGTGAGGGGCTGTCCGTCGTCGTCGTCGACAAGGCCGGAGCGCCGGGCCAGGGCAGCACCAGCGCGTCCAGCGCCGTCGTCCGCTTCAACTACTCGACCTGGGACGGGATCGCGACGGCCTGGGAGTCCAAGCACAGCTGGGAGAAGTGGGCCGACCACCTCGAAGGGGTCGACGACGCCGGCATGGCGCGCTTCCACCGCACCGGGATGGTCTTCCTCGACGTCGACGTCGCCCCCATGACGCGCGTGCTCCCCCTGTTCCAGCGGGCCGGCATCCCCTACGAGCAGTGGGACCCCGCGACCCTGGCCGCGCGTCTCCCGGGCATCGACCCGGGGCGCTACTGGCCGCCGCGGCGCATCGACGACCCGGCCTTCTGGGAGGACACGCAGGAGCGGCTCGGTGCGCTCTGGACCCCGGACGCCGGCTTCGTCGACGACCCGTCGCTCGCCGCGGTGAACCTCGCGAACAGCGCCCGGCGGCGGGGAGCGCAGTTCGTCCTCGGCAGGGCCGTGACCGGGGTCCTCGGCGCGGACACGACCACGGGCGTCGCCCTGTCGGACGGCACGCAGGTGCACGCGCCGGTCGTCGTCAACGCCGCCGGCCCCTGGTCCTCGACGGTGAACGAGCTCGCGGGCGTGGGGTCCGGCTGGTCCGTGTCCGTCCGTCCGATGCGCCAGGAGGTGCACCACGTCCCGGCCCCGAGGGGCTTCAGCACTCCTGGCCGGTCCGGCCCGATCATCGCCGACATCGACCTCGGCACGTACCTGCGACCGACGGCCGGGGACGGTCTGCTCGTGGGCGGCACCGAGCCGGAGTGCGACCCGTTCGAGTGGCTCGACGACGTCGACGGCTGCAACCCGAACCCGACGCAGACCGTCCACGAGGCCCAGGTCACCCGGGCGGCCCGCCGCCTCCCGGACCTCGGCGTCCCCGGCCGGGTCGCTCGGCGTCGCCGGCGCCTACGACGTCACTCGAGGACTGGACCCCGGTCTACGACCGCACCGAGCGCGAGGGGTTCTTCGTCGCCATCGGCACCAGCGGCAACCAGTTCAAGAACGCTCCCATGGCCGGCAAGCTGATGTGCGCTGTCCTCCACGACGAGCCGACCGTCAGGGGAGCCCACACCGGGCTCGAGATCGACGTCCGCGCCTTCAGCCGCCTGCGGGAGCGCAACGCCGACTCCACCGGCACGGTGATGGGCTGAGGGCGTCACCCGACGAGCGCCGTCGGCCTCGCACCCGCCTGCGCTGCGCGGCACCACCGGGCCTTGCTCGGCAGGTCGTGGGTGGGGCGGGTGGGGCTCGAACCCACGACCGAGAGATTATGAAAGCGGGCTGGAGCCGTCCGCGCAAGTCCTGCCGGATTCATCTGCGCAAGTGAGCGGGGCCGAACTGTCCGCGGCCGTCCGCTCCGCTCCGCCAGGACCCATTCTGACTGCTGCCAACCTTGCTGCCAGTTCTTCGCGGGTCATGCCCGTACTCGCGCGCCTGCTTGGCCTGCCGGAGCGCGCCGGGACGCTGACACGGCGGGTCACCGTCCTCGTGCGACAGGGGTGGCCGGGACGTCGAGGACGCTAGCGATGCCGACCGGCCCGAGCCGCGGCTTCCACCGCAGGCGCACAACCTTTAGGACCAGCGGCGGCGCGGCCTTTGGTCGATTGGCAGCCGGGGCCGTAATGACCTGTCCTGCATCCTGGCCTCACCCAACTCGCGGCACCGCATTCCCCGCTTGGCGATTTGCCAAGCGCTGGGAACAGCCCGCGGCCCGAGCGACGGGCTACTCGTGCTCAACGATCAATCGCGCCGGGCGTAGTGGGGCCTCCTGTGTCAAGACACCATCGGCTCGCACGGCGAGAACCTCCTGGGTCGTGCAGTGGTCGCCTTCAGCCGCAACTGCGAAGAGCCTTGCCGGCTCTTCACAGTCGAGGGTGTAGTTGGGGTCTGAAGCCGCCGGTCTCGAGGAGGCTTCTGGCGATGTAGTTGGTGAGGTTGCGGAAGCCGAGGGCGCTGCCGCGGAGGTGTTCGAGCCGGCCGTTGATGGCTTCGGTCGGGCCGTTGCTGGTGCCGGGCCGGTCGAAGTACGCGAGCACGTCGGCTGCGCGGCGCTGCAGGGTCCGGCCGAGCGTGACGAGCTCGCTCAGAGCGGCGGGGACGCCGCGGGCGAGCTGCTCGATGAGCGTGGTGAGGAGCTTCTTGCCCTTGCTGCGGTCGGGGTGGCGGTAGGCGGCGATGAGCCGCTGGTAGACCTGCCACGTCACGGTGACGGCGGTGTCGCGTCGGCGGTGAACAGGTCGGTGAGCCTGGTCTTCTGCTTGTCGGTGAGCAGGGCGGCGCCGGTGTGCAGGGTCCGGCGGGAGGCGTAGAGCGGGTCGCCGGTCCGGCCGCGGTGCCCGCAGGTGTCCTGCTGCACGCGCCGGCGGCACTGGTCGAGCGCGTCGCCGGCGAGCCGGACGACGTGGAACGGGTCCATCACCGCGACGGCCTCGGGGAGCTCTTCGGTGGTGGCGGTCTTGAAGCCGGTGAACCCGTCCATCGCCACGACCTCCACCTGGTCGCGCCACGCCTTCGGCCGCTCGGACAGCCAGGTCTTGAACGCCTGCTTGGACCGGCCCTCGACCATGTCCAGCAGGCGCGACGGGCCGGTCCCGTCCCGGATCGGCGTCAGGTCGATGATGACCGTGACGTACTTGTCGCCGTGGCGGGTGTGCCGCCAGACGTGCTCATCGACGCCCAGGACGCGGACGCCGTCGAGCCGATGCGGGTCGGCGATCAGCGCGCGCTTGCCTTCGGCCAGGACGGCGTCGTTGGCGGTGTTCCACGCGACCGCGAGGCCCTCGGCGACGCGGGCGACGGTCAGGTGCTGGCAGACGATCGCCTGCAGCGCCCAGCCCAGCGCGCGGCGGGTCAGCTTCGCCCGCGGCTCCGCCGCGCGCGTGAGGTCCTGGCGCCAGACGTGTCCGCAGCCGGCGCAGCGGTAGCGGACGACGCTGACCAGCAGCGTCGTCGGCCGCCAGCCCAGCGGCTCGTGCGCCAGCGGCCGCACGACGCTGTCGCGCGGCACGCCCTGGCAGCCGCAGCGCCGGCACCACCGGTCCAACTCGGACTCGACGACCCGGCACGCCAGGACCGCGCGGTCGGCGTGGATCTGCTGGCCCACGACCACCAGGCCGAGCTCGTCCAGGCCGCAGAAGGTGGTCAGGTCAGGGCTGTCGTAGGTAGCGTCCGGCACTGTCGAGGTCCTTCGGATGGTTGCGTGAGAACTCCCATCCTCGAAGGGCCTCGACCCCGTTCCCGGCAGCGACGCGCGCCCTCCGCTACACCCTCATCTGTGAAGAGCCAACCCGGCTCTTCGCAGTTGAGGGTGTAGTCGTCGGCGCGTCGCTGCGGGCTTGAGGGTCGAGGTCCCCGGAGGGTCTGAGGTTCCTACGCCTTGATCCTCGGAGACCTCGACGTGCTCGACGCTACTTTCTCGCGCCCTGACCTGGACGCGTTCTGCCGGCTGGACACGCTGGGCCTGACGGTCGTCGGGCAGCAGCTCGACAGCCAGCGGGCCGTGCTCGCCTGCCAGGTCGCTGGACCTGCCGAGGAGGGCGGCGGCGGGGACGCTTGGTGCCGTGCGTGCGGGAGTGTGGGCCGGCCGCGGGACACGGTGGTGCGGCGGCTGGCTCACGTGCCGTTCGGGTGGCGCCCGACGGTGCTGCTGGTCCGGCTGCGCCGCTACGCCTGCACCGGCTGCGGCGCGGTGTGGCGCCAGGACCTCGACCGGGCCGCGCCTGCGCGGAGCAAGTTGTCGCGCGACGCGGTGCTGTGGGCGCTGAAGAGCCTGGTGGTCGACCGGCTGTCGGTCGCGCGGATCGCCGCCGCGCTCGCAGTCGCCTGGCACACCGTCAACGACGCCGTCCTGACCGCAGGCCGCGAACTGCTCATCGCCGACCCCAACCGGCTCGACGGGGTGGAGGTCATCGGCGTCGACGAGCACTGCTGGCGCCACCCCCGCGGCCAGCAGGCCCGGGAGGTCGAACGGTTCGTCACCGTCGTCATCGACCTGACGCCGGTCCGCAACGGCACCGGCCCCGCCCGCCTGCTGGACCTGGTCGAGGGCCGCAGCAAGGCGGTCTTCCGCGCCTGGCTCGACGCCCAGACCCCGGCGTTCCGGGCCGGGCTGCAGGTCGTGGCGATGGACGGGTTCACCGGCTTCAAGACCGCCACCACCGAGGCCCTGCCCGACGCCGTCGCAGTGATGGACCCGTTCCACGTTGTCGCCCTCGCCGGTGACGCGCTCGAACGGTGCCGGCAGCGGGTCCAGCAACAGACCCTCGGGCACCGCGGGCGCTCCGGCGACCCGCTCTACGGCATCCGACGGCGGCTACGGACCGGCGCCGACCTGCTCGACCCCAAGCAGCTCGAACGGCTGCAGGACGTCCTGATCGCCGAGCAGCACCTGCCGGTCACCGTGACCTGGAGCGTCTACCAGCGGATCATCGCCGCCTACCGCCAGAGCGACCGGCAGCGCGGGAAGCAGGCGCTCGCCGCGCTCATCGAGAGCCTGGCTCGCGGCGTCCCGGCCGCGCTGCCCGAGCTCGCCACGCTCGGCCGGACCCTGCACCGGCGCGCCGCCGACGTCCTTGCCTACTTCGACCGACCCGGCACCAGCAACGGCCCCACCGAGGCCATCAACGGCCGGCTCGAACACCTCCGCGGCACCGCCCTCGGCTTCCGCAACCTCACCCACTACATGACCCGAGCGCTCCTCGACTGCGGCGGCTTCAGACCCGCCCTACACCGTCTTCTGCGATGAGCCCGCAAACCTGTCTCAGGCCGCTTGACACCTTCCGGGACGCCGCGGCGAAGGCTCTCGATGAGGGCGGCGAGGGCCTTCTTGCCGCGCTCGCGGTCGCTGTGCCGGTAGGCGGCGATGATGCGCTGGTAGACGTTCCAGGTGAGCGCGACCGGCAGGTGCTGCTCGTCGGTGAGGACCATGGCGAGGCGGTCGAGCTGTCGTGGGTCGAGCTGTCGTGGGTCGAGCAGGTCGGCGCCGGTCCGCAGCTTTCGGCGGATGCCGTAGAGCGGGTCACCCGAGCGGCCGCGGTGTCCGAGGGTCTGTTGCTGCACCCGCTGCCGGCACCGTTCGAGCGCGTCACCGGCGAGGGCGACAACGTGGAACGGGTCCATCACGGCGACCGCGTCGGGCAGGGCCTCGGTGGTGGCGGTCTTGAAGCCGGTGAACCCGTCCATCGCCACGACCTGCAGCCTTGCCCGGAACGCCGGGGTCTGGGCATCGAGCCAAGCCCGGAACACCGCCTTGCTGCGGCCCTCGACCAGGTCCAGCAGGCGGGCAGGGCCGGTGCCGTTGCGGACCGGCGTCAGGTCGATGACGACGGTGACGAACCGTTCGACCTCCCGGGCCTGCTGGCCGCGGGGGTGGCGCCAGCAGTGCTCGTCGACGCCGATGACCTCCACCCCGTCGAGCCGGTTGGGGTCGGCGATGAGCAGTTCGCGGCCTGCGGTCAGGACGGCGTCGTTGACGGTGTGCCAGGCGACCGCGAGCGCGGCGGCGATCCGCGCGACCGACAGCCGGTCGACCACCAGGCTCTTCAGCGCCCACAGCACCGCGTCGCGTGACAACTTGCTCCGCGCCGGCGCGGCCCGGTCGAGGTCCTGGCGCCACACCGCGCCGCAGCCGGTGCAGGCGTAGCGGCGCAGCCGGACCAGCAGCACCGTCGGGCGCCACCCGAACGGCACGTGCGCCAGCCGTCGCACCACGGTGTCCCGCGGTCGGCCCGCGCTCCCGCAGGCACGACACCACTCGTCCTCGCCGGTCTGCTCAGAAGGTCCAGCGACCCGGCAAGCGAGGACCGCACGCTGACCGTCGAGCTGCTGCCCGACGACCGTCAGGCCCAGCGTGTCCAGCCGGCAGAACGCGTCCAAGTCAGGGCGCGAGAAAGTAGCGTCGAGCACGTCGAGGTCTCCGAGGATCAAGGCATAGGAACCTCAGACCCTCCGGGGACCTCGACCCTCAAGCCCGCAGCGACGCGCCGACGACTACACCCTCAACTGCGAAGAGCCGATAAGGTTCAGGCAATCTTGGCCGAGGCCCAGTCAGGCGTCCTGGAACACGTCCAGGGCTGTCTGGAGAGGTACTCCGACCCTGCGCTTACCGCTAGCGAGGACGTCCGTCAAAGACGCCTGCCGGGGGGCTGCGTTCTATCTAGGAGGGCGTTGGCATGGGGCTGGGCTTCGCCAAGTCAGTGATGCGGCGATTGCCCAGGGCCTCTTTCAGGGTCACTGCTGTGGTGTCAACCCTCGCTCCCGTCCCACAGGTCGTTCCCGAACTGCCGTCCCCATCCAGGCGCAGCCTCAGCGCGAGCCGAACCTCGTCGGCGCTCTCCGTCACGTCCACGGTCTCCAAGGTCTCGCAAGAGTCACGTTCGTAACTGATCTTCAGAAGGCGGCCGTCGCCGCCAACTGCCACGGACGCGAACGGCTGCGTCACCAGAGCGCCCTCGTTGACGGAGCCTGGTGAATCGCCGCCGCAACCTGCGACAAGCAGGCCAACGCTGATCAACGGGAGGAGGTGCTTGTACTTCATCCGAAGTAGACATTCGCTACGTCCGTGCTCCTCAGCACGTCATAGATGTGACCGAAAATGCACTGATTGGTGTCTAGCGTTCGCCCCGAGTGAAGGCCATAGGCCATGTTCGCGTAGAAGACAGGTGCACCGCTGTCCCCACTGGTGCACCCCAGATCTGTAAGACGTCCGTACGAACTGCTGAATTGCACATTCCAGTCGTCGTGCGACTTATAGTCGAAGGAACCATTCAGAATGGTTCCGCAGTTGAGCATGTCGCCGTCCGTGTCCACGTAGCGTGTGGTTGAGATGCACACGTAGTCACCCGTACCGCCAGTGCCAACGGCCGCCCGGCTTGTGATGGGGATGGTGTTGTTCGGTCCGAGCACGAGCCCGTTCGAACGCTTGGTCGCGTCCTCAATCCGGATGCGTCCCGCGTCGGCCGGGACATTCAACCCGTATGAGCGAACATCCATTGGTCCAATGCGAGTGGTGTACTGGGAAAAGATGTTCGAGGGCTGGACGATTCGACCGCAATGGCCCGCGGTGAGCACGTAGTACGTTGCAGGGACCGTATTTCGGTAACCTGTGAACCCGTTGGTACACCCCAAGCCTTCACTATTATTCGTGATCCCAGTTCCGCCACGAAAAGGGGGATTGACGTTGAGCACCCCGTCGGTGCTCACTCCCCGCTCCTTCTTGACGACCAGGGTCACATCGGGATAATCCGAGCTCAGTTGCTTCTTCGCGTTAGATACATCCCCGCTAACACCCACCGAGATGCCATTCAGGGCCTCCTCGATCGCGACGGTCGACACGTCGATGCCGTCGTCGGCGAGTTCGCCCCGCCGTCCGCCGATGCCTTGAAACACTTCGTTCAGTCGCTGATACGAGCTGCCCGCGGAACGTACTTCCAGTCGCCCTGGCGCAATACCCATGGCTTTAAGGTCGCTGTCGACGCGGTCGCGGTCGCGGGTCACCAGGACGATCAAGCGTCCACCAGCAGCTTGGTCAAGGTAGTTGCCTGCGTAGATGTCCGTAGGCTGTCCAGTGAAGTACTCGCTCACCTGTGGACGCTGCTGGCTTACGTCAGCTCGCTCGTCCATCTCATGCTTCTCGTCCTTTGTCAGGAGCATATCGAGGCTCTCGTCGCCCTCAACTAACTTGCCTTGTCGCTTAGACTCGCGCAGTCCTCTTACGTACTCGGCGTCGTTCCGCAAGCCCAGCTTCTTGCGCGCGCTGATGTCGTGCTGCACCTTGGGGTCGTCGGGCGCTGATGCCATCGACGGACTTGTCGCGCGAGTGGCGGCAGATGCATTGGTTGCGAGCGCAAGGGCGCTGCAGCCAATGATTAAGGCCACCGCGGCTCGTCGGGCATCTCGCTGCACCATGTGGCCTCAATCGTCGTGGGTTGCGACAACGTAGGCGACGGCGCCTCAAAGCACCAGGCCCAGTCCGCCGGGCAATGCGACGAAGCGGCTTCTGTGCCACCCAGCACCCAGCAACCCCTGGTGACGGGCACAAAGCGGGTGCATCTCAGCATCTTTGGGGGCTCTTCACAGTCGAGGGTGTAGTTGCGGTCTGAAGCCGCCGGTCTCGAGGAGGCTTCTGGCGATGTAGTTGGTGAGGTTGCGGAAGCCGAGGGCGCTGCCGCGGAGGTGTTCGAGCCGGCCGTTGATGGCTTCGGTCGGGCCGTTGCTGGTGCCGGGCCGGTCGAAGTACGCGAGCACGTCGGCTGCGCGGCGCCGCAGGGTCCGGCCGAGCGTGACGAGCTCGCTCAGAGCGGCGGGGACGCCGCGGGCGAGCTGCTCGATGAGCGTGGTGAGGAGCTTCTTGCCCTTGCTGCGGTCGGGGTGGCGGTAGGCGGTGATGAGCCGCTGGTAGACCTGCCACGTCACGGTGACGGCGGTGTCGCGTCGGCGGTGAACAGGTCGGTGAGCCTGGTCTTCTGCTTGTCGGTCAGCAGGGCGGCGCCGGTGTGCAGGGTCCGGCGGGAGGCGTAGAGCGGGTCGCCGGTCCGTCCGCGGTGGCCGCAGGTGTCCTGCTGCACGCGCCTGCGGCACTGGTCGAGCGCGTCGCCGGCGAGGCGGACGACGTGGAACGGGTCCATCACCGCGACGGCCTCGGGGAGCTCTTCGGTGGTGGCGGTCTTGAAGCCGGTGAACCCGTCCATCGCCACGACCTCCACCTGGTCGCGCCACGCCTTCGGCCGCTCGGACAGCCACGTCTTGAACGCCTGCTTGGACCGGCCCTCGACCATGTCCAGCAGCCGCGACGGTCCGGTCCCGTCCCGGATCGGCGTCAGGTCGATGATGACCGTGACGTACTTGTCGCCGTGGCGGGTGTGCCGCCAGACGTGCTCATCGACGCCCAGGACGCGGACGCCGTCGAGCCGATGCGGGTCGGCGATCAGCGCGCGCTTGCCTTCGGCCAGGACGGCGTCGTTGGCGGTGTTCCAGGCGACCGCGAGCCCTTCGGCGACCCGGGCGACGGTCAGGTGCTGGCAGACGATCGCCTGCAGCGCCCAGCCCAACGCGCGGCGGGTCAGCTTCGCTCGTGGCTCGGCCGCCCTCGTGAGGTCTTGGCGCCAGACGTGTCCGCAGCCGGCGCAGCGGTAGCGGACGACGCTGACCAGCAGCGTCGTCGGCCGCCAGCCGAGCGGCTCGTGCGCCAGGGGCCGCACGACGCTGTCGCGCGGCACACCCTGGCAGCCGCAGCGCCGGCACCACCGGTCCAACTCGGACTCGACGACCCGGCACGCCATGACCGCGCGGTCGGCGTGGATCTGCTGGCCCACGACCACCAGGCCGAGCTCGTCCAGGCCGCAGAAGGTGGTCAGGTCAGGGCTGTCGTAGGTAGCGTCCGGCACTGTCGAGGTCCTTCGGATGGTTGCGTGAGAACTCCCATCCTCGAAGGGCCTCGACCCCGTTCCCGGCAGCGACGCGCGCCCTCCGCTACACCCTCATCTGTGAAGAGCCCCTTCAGCCGCTCCACCTCATCTCAGGAGGTCCTCGTCGTTCACCAGGAAGTGATCGCGTCTGATCGCACTCGCTCGACCCGCGTCCTTGGGCAGTACACCTAGTTGCGAGTGAAAGCGAGGCCATCAATTCAAGGCGGTTCGGCGATGCTGGTCAGACGTCGCGCGTTCTTGACCGCTCCCACACGCCGTGCGATGTTGCGTCGAGGCTGTCGGCGTAGCTCAGGGGGCTCCATGCGCGGCAAGGTCCTCATGGCGGGCTTGGCGACTCTCATGATTGGGCTCGTCAACGCTGCGCCTGCAGCGGCCGACGTACGTCAGATCGGCGGGCAGAGCACTGATTCAAGCGATGGTGGCCGCATCGGCGTGCGCACGACGATGACGGAGCCTGGCCCCAGTCAGCTGTACGACGGGGCAACGCAGTTCTACTGGTCCGGCTTGTTCTTCCCGGACGGGGGCTTCTACCAAGTAGGTTATACACAGCATTACCCTGGCTGCTCGAGCAATCAGTGGTTCGTGCAGGCCTTCGATGCTGCTGGTAATCGCACCACGGCGGCGGCCGGTCTCTGCGGACTTACCGGTACGAGGCAGTTCACCATGAACTACCGCGGCATCCAGGACAGCCGCGGCCTCTACATCTGGAGCGCTTACGTGGGTACGGACCTACTCGGGGGTGGCAACACCTACAGCGCGTTCAATTACAGCAGTAGCACTCGGCTGCCGTACACAGTTAGTGAACTCGCGATAGATGGTGGCCTTCCAGATGCTCGCGACACTCTGCCCGGTGTCAGGTACTTCCCAGCTAGTCAGGTGCGCACCAACGCTGGCACTTGGTTCGATTCTGGTCACGCGAAGGTGCATCGCCAAAACGCGTCTTGTCCGCCCTTGAATGCGTTTGCTGACGGTTTCAACAACATGCGTGCAGGCAGTGGCTACGCTTCGACCTGTCAGTCGACGGGAGTGGCATTGTGGTGACAAGCCGCAGGTTGGCAGCGCTGAGCATTCTCGCAGCCTTGGGACTCGCCGCTTGCAGCGGCCAACCTGCGACACAGAAGACCCTGCCCGAGCCTCGTGTCAGTCAGCCGTCACGGGAGCCGCTGCTCGCACGTCCTCCGCAGATGCCTTGCGCCCTACCCGACGCCGACAGCCTGGGCGCGCTCCTGCGAGACGCGAGTGTAGTCGTGCGAGCACGTATCGACGCTGCCGGCACCTCTGAGAGCCTCCCGGAGCAGGGGTCGGTAACGCGCTATTCCGCTCGCCTCGACTCGGTGCTGTACGGCAACGATCCTGGGTCTGTGATTGCCATAGTCGAGGCTGGCGGTGTTCCTGTACCGCTGCTGCAACCCGGGCGCTACATACTCGCGCTGTCGTCCACCGGGGACTCGACCTACGCCGTTGTAGGTGGGTATGAGGGGCGGCTCGCGCTTGACGGCGACAGTCGCCTCCACCGCCGCTGCGTCAACTATGACGATCCCGGCAACCCTAAGCAGCCAGACGGCGACCCAACGCTGACGGAGCAGGAGTTCCGGGGACGGCTAGCCCAGGCTCCTCGGCCCACGCGCCGGCCAGGGGCAGGCGGCCCAAACAACTGAGTCAAGGTCCGGGTTGAACCGGCAGGACCCGCCTGAAGCCGATCGGCTCCCCTTGCCGCGACACAGCCAGCCGGCCGAGGCTCAGCACGCGCTGCCGGCTGTCCGCCACGCAGACGAGCCGCGCTGCCGGCCATCTAACTGCAGCCAGCTATACGGAGGGGGACACCATCCGCATCCCGTCGGAGACGCGGACGCCGCTCAGCGGCGCCTTCTCACTGCTCGACCCTGTCGACTCGGCAGGTGCGGTGGCCGGGCAGCGGGACCCGGATGGATGGACGCGAGACTGGACATCTGCGAGGAACTGGCTCCAGCCGCCATGGCGTCACGCCGCTGTCGCTCGACAGCCTGCAGGTAGCTGGCTGCCTGCTGAGCGGCCTGTGCTTGAGCGACCCGGCCCTGGGCCTCGCGGAGCCCGCGGACGGCATCGACGAGCTGGAGCACCTGTCCGAGCAGGACCGGGGCGGAGGAGCGGCCGGCGCGTCCTGACTGCACGAGGACGGCTGCGACGTCACATAGCGCGCGGCTGTGCGGCGTGACCGGAAACGCACGCTGCGACGGTTCGCGGCTGGCCAGGTCGTAGAGCCGCCCGATACGGGTCAGCTCACCTACGTTGTCGCCGTCGATGAGGCGGGCCGCTGCGGTCAGGACCTGCGCCGTGACCTGCGCGAGCGCGCCGGCCTCGCGGACCGTGGCCGGCGCGCTCGCGCTGGCCGAGGCGTCCTGGATCTGACGCGCAGCGCGACCTTAGCCCGGATCCACCGTTGATCTTGGCTGCAACGCCTGGGCGTCTGATGCTGTCGCGATGCTTTTGCTTCCGGCGGTGGGCGTGCGGGGGCTGCCGGTCTGCCGGCATCTCCGAGGTCCTGCTCGTCGGGGTGGGGGTGGGGTGTCAGTAGCGGAGCGGGATGGCGTGGATCTGCTGCAGCGCAAGGCTGATGGCGTCGGCCCAGGGCCAGCGGTCAGGCAGGCGTAGTCGTCGTTGCCGTCCGGTGTGGACGAGCCGGCCCGGGACGTTGAAGACCTTGCGGCGCAGGGTCGTTGCTGTCGCGCGGTCGAGGTCGGGGCCGGCGAGGTGTCCGACGGCGCGGCCCAGGTTGTGGGCCATGACGGCCAGAGCGAGCCAGGCGGCGTTGGCCATGAACTTCCCGGACGGCAGGTGTTTCAGGCCGGCGCTCTTCAGCTCGGCGATGCTCTGCTCGACGATCGCGTGCCGACGGTGGTCGGCCTCGACCTCAGCCAGCGGCAGGTCGCGGTCGGTGATGAACGCGTGGTAGCTCCAGGTCGTGAACAACGCGAGCTGCGACCCGGGCGTCGGGCGGGTCCGCCGGACCACGAGCCGAACCTCACGAGCGTGCTTCTTGTCGGGGGCGAAGACGGTGAAGGTGGTCTCGGCGATGTCGGCGCCGGAGACCTCCGGGGTGCTCAGCCAGTACGGGATCGGCTGCCACGCCTGCTCGTCGATCTGCTCGATCGCGGCGCGGACCTTGCGGTCCTGACGTGCGGTGATGCTGAACCGGACGTCGAACTTCACGGCTGTCGCGACGACGCTCTTGGAGTAGAACGCGCTGTCGGCCCGGACCGTGAGCTCGCCCGTCGCACCGGCGTTGCGCACGCGGCTGACCGTCTCGGTCAGGAAGCTGGCGGCGCCCCGTGCTGCTCCTGCCGAGCCGCCGCGGAGCCGGCTCATGAGGACCTGCCCGGTCTGAGCGCACGTCGCGAGTTGCGGGTGGTAGCCGCGGACCTTCGTGTAGCCGAAGGCCGCTCCCTGCTTCGCGCGGCCGTGCACCTCGACGATGGTCGAGTCGACGTCGATCGTCAGCGGGGCCGCAAGGTCGGTCGGTCCCGCGCCGGCTGCCCACAGCCGCTTGAGGAGTTCGCGGCTGACCGCGTCGAGCTGCCGGACGTTGCTCCACTTGTGCGCTCGCAGCCACGACCCGACCGTGCTCGGCGCCCGCGTCCCGTCGAACAACGATCCGGCGGCGCCGGCCCGCAGGACCGCGACGTCGTCGATGCTGTCGCCGCCGGCGAGCATCGACCCGATCACCGTCAGGGCCTTCGCGCCGCCGTTGCTGCCGTGCCGGGCCAGGCGCAGGCGCTGGTCGACGAGGCCGCCCAGGTCCAGGCGCTGAGCCAGCATCGCGGCCGGCAGCAGGCCCGCGTTCGGTAACAGATTCGCCTCATCGAAGCTCACGCGCACGCGGCTCAGGTCGTGATTGGCTCTCACCCTGCAGGTGCCCTTCTTCCCGGCGGATCCTGACCCCTCAGCAAGGTCATCGTCCCAGGTAGGAGGGCATCTGCTCGTTCGGCAGGCCGCTCAGACAAGCAAGATCAACGGTGGATCTGGGCTAAGGGGCCGTCCACCCCGAACAGTCCTCTCAGGGCCTGCGGAGCGGGTGGTAGCGGCACGGCGGCGCGCTCCTGCTGCCAGCGGGCCTGCAGCTTGGGCAGTGTCAGGTCCGGTGCGAGCTTGCCGCCGCCGTAGAACACCGGCGCCGCTTCGCCTTCCTCGGGCCCGTTGGGGCGGGCGACGGCATAGCCCGCCAGCGCCCCGTCGGGGTCGCGGCGTTCGCGCACCAGCACCCCGAGCGTCGTGAGGGGGTGAGTCCCCTGGAGTGGTGTGGCTCGGGCTCCTGATCTTCGAGGCCGTGTCGGTCCCGGACGTGATGGAGCCACCGCGGAAGGCTTCGTGAGAACCCGCCAAGGAACTCACAAAGGACTCTCGCGATGGCCCTGGACCAGTCTGCCCTGCTCGAGTTGTCGGAGGCGTTGCGCACCGCCGACAGCGGCACGCTCATGCGCACGCTGCTCACGACGGTGTTGCAAGCGCTCGTCGATGCGGAAGCGACCGCGCACATCGGCGCCGCGCCGCACGAACGCTCGTCGACGCGGACGACGCAGCGCAACGGCACCCGCGACAAGACCGTCGCGACCACCGCCGGCGACCTCACGGTCAAGATCCCGAAGCTCCGGGTCGGGTCGTTCTTCCCGAGCCTGCTCTCACCGCGCCGCCGGATCGATGTCGCGCTGCACGCCGTGGTGATGCAGGCCTGGATCGAGGGGGTGAGCACCCGCAAGGTCGACGATCTCGTCGCGGCGCTCGGCGTCGAGTCCGGGATCAGCAAGAGCGAGGTCAGCCGCATCTGCGCTCAGCTCGACGCTGACGTCGCCACCTGGCGGACCCGGCCGCTCGGCGAGACCGCGTTCCCCTACGTGTTCCTGGACGCCACGTACTGCAAGGCCCGCGTCGCCGGTCGGGTCGTGTCCCGGGCCGTCGTGATCGCTACCGGCGTCAGCGCCGACGGGCGCCGCGAGGTGCTGGGCTGCGCCGTCGGCGACAGCGAGACCGAGGCGTTCTGGACCGAGTTCCTGCGCGACCTGCGCGACCGCGAGCTGCACGGCGTCCAGCTCGTCATCAGCGACAGCCACCGCGGCCTGGTCAACGCCGTCGGCACGGTGCTGCAGGGCGCGGCATGGCAGCGCTGCCGGGTCCACTTCATGCGCAACGTCCTCGCCCGGGTCGGCAAGGGCCACGGCGAGATGGTCGCCGCCGCTGTCCGGACCGTGTTCGCCCAGCCCACCGGACCCGGCGTCCGCGCGCACGTCGAGGTCGTCGCCAAGACCCTCGACAGCCAGTTCCCTGCCGTCGCGCAGATGCTCCGCGACGCCCGCGACGAGCTCACCGCGTTCGCCGACTTCCCCGAGGCGCACTGGCGCAAGATCTGGTCGACCAACCCGATCGAGCGGCTCAACCGCGAGGTCAAGCGCCGCACCGACGTCGTCGGGATCTTCCCCAACGACCAGGCCCTGCTGCGCCTCGCGGCTGCGTCCTGATCGAGGCCCATGACGAGTGGCAGGTCAGCGACCGGCGCTACCTGTCCGAGGGGTCCATGGCCCAGCTGACCCCGCCCGCACCGACCGCCCTCGAGCCTCGCCCCGACACCCCGAAAGAGGTGATCGACCAGCCCGCCCTACAGACCGCATAATCAGTAACAACACGAAGCTGAACGCGACGAGCTACACCACGCCAAGGGGCGTCACCCGGGCGAGATCTGGGCCTGTGCGTGCCACCTGCCTGCAGACTAGGCCTTTATCGCGGATGTTACGGGCTCCAGGGGGCCCAGCCAGCCCGTTGAGCACCAGGTACGCCAGAAGCCCTCCGCAGTCGCAGTCGTAGTCGACCGTGGTGGGCCACGGGGGCGCACCGGTCTCGTTGTCGTAGGCGGCTATGCAGGGTCCACCACCCGTGAGGCATGACGAGGTAGAAGCGCGACGTTGCCGTCCGTCTGCGGCCGGTCGCTTCAATCCGCAGGTGCTGACGCCGCGGTCCGTTAGCAACTGCTGACAGACGCAGGCCACGACGTAGATTCTTGGCGTTGTCAGTCATCCCCCACTCCACCGGGTCGGCGAGGCCGGCGAAGAGATTCAGAGCGTCTATGAGGACGTCAGCGCACTCCCGGCCGCGCCCGGAGTCACCAAATCACATGAGCGACCCGGCTGCCGTTGTCGACCTGCGGTGTGCAGGAACAGCTGACTCCTGCGGCCCGGTCTTCTCGGCCTGACGCTGACGGACCCTTGGTAAGGATGTCCCAGCCCCGTGGACCTTGCGCCTGCCGCCGTCGCGGACCTGCGCGAACTCTGTCACGTCGACATGGGTCAGCTGGCCGGGCCGGTCGCGCTGGGAGCGGATCATCTGAACGGCGAGCGGGTCCAGGAACGACAATGGCTCTTGCCGTCCCGTCGCAGCACCCGGTGCACCGTGGCGCGGCACTCCCCGATCAGCGCCGCGAGCCGGTGCGACCCAATCAGCCCTGTCCCGCTCGTCGCGGATCCGCTTCAACTGCGCTGCAGACAACGCCGTCACGCAGCCCGTCAACGGGGTACCGCAAACGACGACTCAGCTGAGCGCCGCTAACGGCATTGGCGCAGCCAACAGGTACCCGTCCCTCAGCTGACACCATCAACTGGAACGCCGCAACGGCCGACCCCCCTCAACGAGGACTTGATCAACGAGCAGACGTGTTCCAGGCGGGATCAGCGCCGGCCTAGCATGGGCCATGCCGGCCGCTTGACAGGTTCGGGACTCGACACCCAAAAAAGCCTTCAGGAGGCCGTCGCCCCGTAAATAACTTGATAGCGCACTGCAACTAGCCCTTGCCGAGCCCGTCGAAAGCCAATGCTTGTGCCAATCGGGGGGGGCGTCACAACAGACAGACACTCATGGCCAACTAGTTAGCGTTGGGAGGCGCGGCGGCTGCGAAGCCGAGCTCGCGCTGGCACTCCGCCTGGAGTGTCCTCAGGGCCTGCCCGTCATCGTTCGCCTGCTCACGGCTCAGAAAAACGCTGTAACCACCATCAGCAAGCTTCTCCACCTTTGCGCCGTGACTCGCGAGGCAGCCCATCAACTTACCCCGATAGGCATCGGTCGCCGCTTTTTCAGCCTTGGGCTGCTGCTGCACGACGGTGGCGGCCGGTGCTGTCCTCAGGGCCGCCCCGATGTTCGGCGCAGACTCAGCCGCAGCAGTGGCGAGAGCCAGACCACCCAGACTCAGAGCCACGCCTGTGGTCAGAGCTGGTATCAGAAGACTCTTGCGCGAGCTTCGCTTGTCTGTATTCATCAGACTGAACACCTCTGGTCCGAGTAGGACTGCAGCAGGAAGTTTCCGGCCACGGTGGAGTAGTAGACGTTTGTGTAATATACGGCGCAGGAGGCGTAGTACCCCGCGGTTACATAGGACTGGTAGCTCATGCTGTTTCCCCCTCCAGTCGATGCCACTACGCGGTCATAGGCGGGCGGGTTAGAGCTATTTTCGTGCAACTCGATGGTTCGCAGGTAGATCCCGTAACCCGGATTGGGATCTGCAGCACCGCGACTCCGGAACTGGTTGAGGCCGGTGTCAAACTGCATCGAGGCCGCCACCGTTCCGCTGCCGCCGGATGCGTACCTGGTGGTTCCAATGTCGCTCCAGGTCGCACTTGCTGGGCCAGCCGCGAGGGAGAGGGCAGCCAACGTCGCAGTCGTCATTCCTGCGAGCCTCACAATTAGCTTCAAGATCGCATCCCCTCGCGCTTTGGCGTATGGTCAGAGCATCACACGGCTCCGGTGCTCGGTCAACGCGTTCGTCCTCGTATGCGGAAAGCGCATAGGCTTTCAGTCGCAAGGCTCGGTCTACCCGCTACGACCAAAGTCAGAAGGCCGACCTGTGCGTTTTCGCGCTGACTAGCCGGATGCCGACGCGCTTCGGCGAAGCGTGGCCGTCGACATGCCAAGCCCGGATCCACCGTTGATCTTGTGTTCTAGCAGCGTGCCGTAGACGCGCAGATGCCCCCTGAGCAGGGACGATCGGTCTTGCGACGGACTGACCGGACCCGGCAGAGGAGGCACCTGCAAGGTGAGAGCCAATCACGACCTGAGCCGCGTGCGCGTGAGCTTCGACGAGGCGAATCTGGTGCCGAACGCGGGCTTGCTGCCGGCGGCGGTCCTGGCTCAGCGACTCGACCTGGGCGGCCTGATCGACGGCCGGCTGCACCTCGCGCAGCATGGCAGCAACAGCGGCGCGAAGGCGCTGACGGTGATCGGGTCGATGCTCGCCGGTGGTGACAGCATCGACGACGTCGCGGTCCTGCGCGCGGGCGCCGCCGGCTCGTTGTTCGACGGGACGCGGGCGCCGTCGACGGTCGGGGCGTGGCTGCGGGCGCACAAGTGGTCCAACGTCCGGCAGCTCGACGCGATCAGCCGCGAGGTCCTCAAGCGGCTGTGGGCGTGCGGCGCCGGACCGGCCGACCTCGCGGGACCGCTGACGATCGATCTGGACTCGACGATCGTGGAAGTCCACGGCCGGGCGAAGCAGGGCGCGGCGTTCGGCTACACCAAGGTCCGGGGCTACCACCCGCAGCTGGCGACCTGCGCCCAGACCGGCCAGGTCCTGATGAGCCGGCTCCGGGGCGGCAGCGCCGGAGCCGGCTCAGGGCGCGGCGAGCTTCCTGACCGAGACCGTCAGCCGGGTCCGGGGCGCCGGCGCGACCGGTGAGCTGACCGTCCGGGCCGACAGCGCGTTCTACTCCAAGAGCATGGTCGCGACCGCCGTGAAGTTCGACGTCCGGTTCAGGATCACCACACGTCAGGACCGCAAGGTCCGCGCCGCGATCGACAGCATCGACGAGAGCGCGTGGCAGCCGATCCCGTACTGGCTGTCGACCCCGGAGGTCTCCGGCGCCGACATCGCCGAGGTCCCCTTCACCGTCTTCGCCACCGACAACAAGCACGCCCGTGAGGTCCGCCTGGTGGTCCGTCGGACCCGCCCGACCCCAGGCAGTCAGTTGGCGTTGTTCACGACGTGGAGCTACCACGCGTTCATCACCGACCGGGCGCTGCCGCTGCCCGAGGTCGAGGCTGACCACCGCCGGCACGCCGTCGTCGAGCAGACCATCGCCGAGCTCAAGAGCGCCGGCCTCAAGCACCTGCCATCGGGCAAGTTCACCGCGAACGCCGCGTGGCTCGCCCTCGCCGTCATGGCCCACAACCTTGGCCGCGCCGTTGGGCAGCTCGCCGGCCCCGACCTCGACCGGGCGACCGCCGCGACCCTGCGGCGCAAGGTCTTCACCGTCCCCGGACGGCTCGTCCACACCGGCCGGCAACGACGACTACGCCTGCCCGAACGCTGGCCCTGGGCCGACGCAATCACCGCAGCGCTCGACCGCATCGGCGCGATCCCGCTGCGCTGCTGACCGCCCACCCACGCCCCGACGAGCAGGACCTCGGAGAAGCCGGCAGACCGGCAGGACACGCACGGCCGGAACCAGCTACAGAACCACCGCGGCAACATCAGCTCCCGAGGCGCACGGGCCAAGATCAACGGTGGATCCGGGCCAAGAGGCGGTCCGGCCACGACGAGGAAGTAGCCCGACGAGCTGCGTGACCGGGGTGTAGGGGCTGACCGTCAGCCGCGCACGGCTGCTGACCGGTGAACATCGTCGTACAGGTGGATCGCAGCGACGTGGGCCGTCGTTCCAGCGCGTGACTAGGACTTGTCAGTGGCGGTGACATTGAAGATCATGCTCTCCTTCACCTTGACGCTCTCGCCGACGACGAGGGACCCTGGAGTTTTGCGCCGTCGCCCCGGCGAATCGTGATGGTGAACATGACGTCTTCGCCCGTCGGCGGGGCGTCGAAGGCGAGAGCGACGACCTCTCCGAAGGTCAGCGTCTTCGTCGAGACCCTTCTCGGCCTTGCATTGACGATGATCGTCAGGGACTTGTCGGTACTCATGGTCTGACCCTTCGTCTCTCCGGCCGCGGGAGCGGCCTCTTGCCCCGCCCGCGACGTCGCCTCTCCGGGACCCGCCCGGGAGCTGGGTATGCGGGATGTGCATCCCTGCCGTAGCCGTGGCCGTCCCGGGTAAGGCAACGGTGACGGTCTCCAGCGGCGCACCGGCCTGGGCCGGGAGGCGCCGAACGAGCGGCCCCGCTCGGCGGCCGCAGCTGCTGCTCGACGGCCGGCCGGGCGGGGCCTCCCAGTGGCGCTACTTCTTCGGACGCTGCGGCAACGCGCTGCCGGCCGCCGTCTTCGACCCCTTGCCGGTCCGCCAGTCACGCAGGACCTTGCCGCCGCGGCGGCCGCTGCTTTGTCAATGGCCAAGGTGAGGTCCCCGCTGGTGGCCAACGAAAGTCTCCACCCCGCGCGCAGGGTCAGGGCGTCGAGGGGCGGCTCCTGGCGGGCGTGAGGGTGTGGGTGCGGGCGTCGCGCATGCGGTAGCTCTCGCCGTCGGTCGCGACGATGGTGTTGTGGTGCAGGAGCCGGTCGAGCAGGCTCGCGGCGGTGGTGTGTTCGGGCAGGAAGCGGCCCCACTGCTCGAAGGGCCAGTGGCTGGCGATGGCGAGGCTGCGCCGTTCGTAGGCCGCGGCGACGAGCCGGAACAGCAGCTGTGTGCCGTTGTCGTCCAGCGGCGCGAACCCGACCTCGTCGATGATGATCAGGTCGTTGCGCAGGAGCGCGTCGATCTGCCGGCCGACGCTGTTGTCCGCGAGCCCGCGGTAGAGGTTCTCCACGAGATCGATGGCGGTGAAGTACCGGACCTTGTGGCCGGCGTGGACTGCGGCGTGCCCGAGGGCGAGCAGGGTGTGGCTCTTGCCGGTCCCGGCCGGCCCGACGAGCGTGACGTTCTCCTTGGCCCGGATCCACTCCAGCGACGTCAAGTAGGCCCAGGTCGGGGCGCCGATGCTGCTGGCCGCGAGATCGAACTGCTCGATCGTCTTGACCATCGGGAAGCCGGCTTGCTTGACGCGCAGTCGGGTGTTGCTGGCGTCGCGCGCGTCGATCTCGGTCTCGACCAGCGCGCGCAGCAGCTCCTCGGGCGCCCACCGTTGGGTCTTGGCCGTCACGAGCAGCTCAGGCGCGATCCGACGCATCGACGCGAGCTTGAGCCGCCGCAGGCCGCTCTCGAGGTCGGCCGGCAGCGGCGGCGCGGCCGGGGCGCTCACCGAAACTCCCCAGCCAGCGCAGTCCCGGCAAGCGCGCGCATCGAGTACTGCTCGAGCGGCCTTGAGGCGGTCGCGGGCAGGTCGATGACCAGGGCGTCGCCGGGTGGTTGGGGCTGCGTGACACCGCTGCCGGCGTCCAGGATCGAGCGGATGTCGGCGGCCCGCCAGCGGCCGAACGCGACCGCCCGCCGCAGGGCCGCGCGCAGCGCGTCGGGGCCGTGCGCGGCAGCGAGGTCGGCGAGCTGTTCGAGCTCAGGTCCTAGCCGGGTGTTGCCGGCCGCGGCGGCGCTCTTGAGCCACTGCTCCGCGACCGGCCCGAGCGCGCAGAACGCCTTCTCCGCCGCGGTCCGCGGCGTCACCTTGCGCGCGGGCGTGGCCGGGCGGCTGCTGCCGTAGTGCTCGTCGACCACGCTGGCCTGCCCGGGAGCGACGAGCGCATGGACAGCCAGGACCTCGCCCGTGGCGGGCTCGATGATCGTGAGGGTGGTGGCGTCGGCGAGCAGCTGGACCTGGGCGCCGAGCATGCGGTTCGGGACCGAGTAGCGCGCAGAGGCAAACCGGACGCACGACAGCTTGTCGACCTTGCGCGTCTCCCTGCGGCCGATCGTCGGGCGCAGCGATGGCAGCGCCCCGAGCAGCGGCGCCTCGACCTGCGCCAGGCGCTGTGCGGGGACCGCGCAGATCTCCGAGTGCTGCGCAGCGTTGACCTCGGCGCACCACGCCTGCGCGGCCTCGTTCGCCGCGGTCAGCGACATGACCGGCGACAGCGGCTCGTCGTTGCTCTGGTCGCCGCCGTCCTCGCCGTCGCGCAGGGCTTGCAGCGGGACCATGAGGTCGCGCTTGGCGTAGCCGACGAGGTTCTCCACGATGCCCTTGCTCTCGGGGTCGCGGGCGTGACAGAAGTCCGGGCGGAACCGGTAGTGGCTGGCGAAGCGGACGTAGTCCGCCGTCGGGACGACGACGTCGGCGACGACCCCGCCCTTCAGGCAGCCCATCCGGTCGGCGAGCACGACCTGCGGGACCCCGCCGAGCTGCTCGAAACACTCCGCCAGCAGCGCGAGCGTGGTGTCGGCGCGCTCGTTGTCGGCGAAGCGCACGAACCTGACCCGGGAGAACGCCAGCACGGCGCAGAACACGTGCAGCCCGGCCAGGACGCCCCAGTCGATGACCAGGTGCTCCCCAGCAGCCCAGACCGCCGGCCGGCGGCGGGACTGCGCCGCGTGGGTGCTGCGCCACGCCTGCTTCTCCTGCGCAACCAGCCGCCTGAAGTTCCGGGCCGACCCGCAGTAGCCAGCGGCGACCGCCAAAGGCAGCAGCCGCTTCGCGCTGATCCTGGCGCGCGAGACCTTGACCTTGTCGGCGACGAGCGCGCGAACGCCCTCGTAGTTGTTGCTCCCGCTGCGCGCGCGGGTCGTGCTGATCGTGCCGTCAACGGCGTTCGTGGCGGCGGTGCGCTCGACGACCCGCTTCACGGTCTTGGGGGTGACGCCGCAGAGCTCTGCGGCGCCTCG
The DNA here is from genome assembly GCA_963761655.1 of uncultured Actinomycetota bacterium. Classification (GTDB taxonomy): domain Bacteria; phylum Actinomycetota; class Actinomycetes; order Mycobacteriales; family SCTD01; genus RYN-122. Next base: position 255,093 of record CAVXHI010000008.1, on the reverse strand, counting down.
GTAGGTGCCGACCTCTCGGTAGGCGGACAGAACGTCCAACTGCTTCCTCGCAGACAACAATGAGGCCCCCTGGGCGGTGTTCGGTGCACGGCTTCGACACCGCCACCGTCACCGCCCAGGGCCTCGATCTCGGGCAGGCACGACGCGCGCGAGGTGGGGACTTTCGCTGGCCACCACCGGGGACCTCCGCTGGCCACCAGCGGGGACTTTCACATGGCCACGGACAGCCCACCCTGACCTATGAGCCGTTCGACTTGCCGCCGGGACACGGGCCGCTCGGCGACGCCGCCTACGCGGCGCAACCGGGCCTGGACCTTGCGGACGCCGTAGAGCCCGCGGCCCAGCTCCCGGTCGCCATGCACCGCTCTGATGCGTTCCAGGACGACCTCGTCGCGCACCGCGCGGGCCGACGGCGCGGTCGGCGCTGAGTAGCGCGGTAGGTGCTTGGGTCGATCTGCAGGCTTTGCTCGCGCAGGACCCGGCAGATCGGCTCGACCCCGACCTGCTCCCGGTGGCTGTCGATGTAGTCGATCAGCGCGCGTAGGGGCGGTCGAGCGCCGCCGCGAAGAAAGCCGACGCGGTCTTCAGGATCCCGTCGCCCGACGCAACTCCTTCACCTCCCGCTCGAGCTCGCGCAGCCTCTCATCAGTCATCAGTCATCAGGCCCGGCGCATCGCCTATGTCGATGCGTTGACGGGCGACCCAGTTCCGCAGCGTTTCCGGGATGAGCCCCGGCTGCTTACCGACCCGCTTACAAGCCGGGTTGACGCTGAGCTTCTCCGGCCCCTCGACCAGGTCCAGCGCGAAGCGGATCGCCCGGTCACGCAACTCGTCAGGGTGCTTCCTTGATACAGGCACGACGCCACTCTCCCGTGACGTCGGGCCCGCTACGAGACCGGGGACGGTTCGCTCGTAACGCGACACGAGAACGCGCCGGCACGACGCATCTAAGACGGACGCGGCTCCCTGCAGTCCGCTGTGCTCAGTTTCCACCCAGAGCGGCGACCACAAGGGCCAGAATGTCATCGGGCACGAGCGGCTTCTCCAGCCGGATGGGGGACGCGTGCAGCACTACAACATGGTGGGCCGCATCGACGCCCACACCTAGCAGTCCACTCGCCTCGCGATACACGAAGGCGCTGCCGCCATCCAGAGTCCGACTTGCCAACTCTCGACCCAGGTCTCCGGGCGGCAGGCCGGCTGACTGAGGCTTCTGGTGGGACTCGTTCGCGCGCGCTGCAGCAGCCTGGCGGGCTGCGTAACCGCTTGGCCCAACCGATGAGGCATACCTACGGAGCGCATCAGCGTCTGGCGGAGGATCGACTACTGCACGTGTCACAACGATCTGTGCGGCCGACTCCCCCGACCAGTTCAGCGCTACCTGCTCACCAGCTGAGACATCGCCTTCCCATGGTGCGCCTGCGGGTGTACCTGAGTACTTGGAGATTATTTGACTGTCAGGAGGGCTCGCCGCTAGCAGTGCGCGCTCCAAGGACCCGTCCGACGGCTCGGAGGCGAAGGTCGAGAGAGCAGTGGAACTTGACCTAGTAGCAGATAAAGCGTGTTGGAAGGCCGGTACGGAAAGGGCAGCTACAGCGAGGACTGCGACGCTCGCCCCTGTCCCTGTTAGGAGCCGCTGACGCTTTCGGCGGTGCAGCACCTTTGCGACGAGGTTCGGTGCGTTAGGCGCGCTCGTCCGCCCCAGAATGGTAAAAAGCTCCTTGTAGGTATCGTCGTTGTTCATTTTATGCTCTCCCGAAGAGTGAGTACTTTCGCAAGTTTCTGCTTTGCCTTCTCGGCATGCGATCGAACTGTGCTCGCACTGCATCCAAGCTCATTCGCGATCTGCTCGTCCGTCCAGTCCTCGTAGTACCTGAGCACCATCACGACGCGCTGAGAGCGGGTCAGTTCTCTCAACGCCCCAAGAAACGCATCACGCTGCTCCAGATCGGGCGCCATCTGTTGTGCATCGGGGAACTGCTCTTGAGGCGCTGGCCGTTCTCGGTTGCGCAGCAGCCGCCGCTCACTCACGAACTTGTTGACGATCATGCTCCGCAGGTAGGCCTCAGGGGAGGCTGTTGATGTAATGCGGCGCCAGTGCTTGTGCGCCTTGACCAGCACGTCCTGCAGAAGGTCCTCGGCGAGGTGCCAGTCCCCCGTCAAGGTCCAGGCATGGTGCAGCAGCGCACGACTCCGTGCTGCTACGAACGCCTCGAACTCCATGCGATCCCTTCCAACAGCCATGTAGTAGGTAGACGCCTCGCACCCCGGGTTCTGTCTACGACTGCCTCGACTTCTTGTGGGGCTGCTTGATGGGCCCCAGACCGTGCTCGTCCAAGGAGCTTGTGCGCGGCCACACGATCAAGCCGCAGGCGCTCCTGCACTGCACGAGTACCGACTGCCGGCGGCCTCGGCCCCACTAGCGTGGACTGTCAGGCGTCGAGCTGCTGCGCGCGGCGGACTGCTGCACTCGGTCCTTCGCGGGACGCCTGGCCGAACACAACATGCTGCGGCCTCAACGGGTCGGCGCAACACCTGGTCGAGTTCATGTTGACTCGATGCTGGGGGTGGGGCGATGCGCAGGCCGTTGAGCGAGCAGGACAAGGTAGCGATCTGGGCCGGCAGCAAGGCAGGCGTGCCGTTGCGGATGGTGGCCCGCCGTATGGGGTGAGTCCCCTGGAGTGGTGTAGCTCGGGCTCCTGATCGTCGGTGGCCGTGTCGGTCCCGGACGTTGAGGAGCCACCGCGGAAGGCTTCGTGAGAACCCGCCAAGGAACTCACAAAGGACTCTCGCGATGGCCCTGGACCAGTCTGCCCTGCTCGAGTTGCTCGAGGTGATGCGCACCGCTGATGGTGGCGAGCTCATGCGCCGGCTGCTCGGCACGATCATGCAAGAACTCGTTGACGCTGAGGCGACCGCGCACATCGGTGCCAGCCCGCACGAGCGGGCCGCGTCGCGCACGACGCAGCGCAACGGCACCCGCGACAAGACCGTCACCACGACCGCCGGTGACCTGACCGTGAAGATCCCGAAGGTGCGGACGGGGTCGTTCTTCCCGGCGTTGCTTGCGCCGCGCCGGCGCATCGACGTCGCGCTGCACGCGGTCGTGATGCAGGCCTACGTCGAGGGCGTCAGCACCAGACGGGTCGATGACCTCGTCGTCGCACTCGGCGGCACCGGCATCAGCAAGAGCGAGGTGTCGCGGATCTGCGCGCAGCTCGACACCGACGTCGCGGCCTGGCGCGACCGGCCGCTGGGCGAGCAGGCGTTCCCCTACGTCTTCTGCGACGCCACCTACTGCAAGGTCCGCGTCGGCGGCCGCGTGGTGTCCCAGGCCGTCGTCATCGCCACCGGCGTCAGCGCCGACGGCCGCCGCGAGGTGCTGGGCTGCGCCGTCGGCGACAGCGAGACCCAGGACTTCTGGACCGAGTTCCTGCGCAGCCTGCGCGACCGAGGCCTGACCGGAGTTCAGCTGGTCATCAGCGACAGCCACCGCGGGCTGACCAACGCCATCGCCGCAGTGCTGCAGGGCGCGGCCTGGCAGCGCTGCCGCGTCCACTTCATGCGCAACGCTCTCGCCAAGGTCGGCAAAGGCCACGCCGAGATGGTCGCCGCGACGATCCGCACGATCTTCGCCCAACCGACCGGCGGCGAGGCCCGCGCTCACGTCGACGTCGTTGCCGACATGCTCGCCAAGCAGTTCCCCGCCGTCGCGGCACTGCTGCACGACGCCAAGGCCGACCTGACGGCATTCGCGGACTTCCCGCACGCGCACTGGCAGAAGATCTGGTCGACCAACCCGCTGGAGCGGCTCAACCGCGAGGTCAAGCGCCGCACCGACGTCGTCGGGATCTTCCCCAACCCCGACGCGCTGCTGCGCCTGTCGGCCTGCGTGCTCATCGAGGCCCACGACGAGTGGCAAGACAGCGACCGCCGCTACCTGTCCGAGGAGTCCATGGCCCTGCTCAACCCGCCAGCACCCACCGCCCTTGAGCCCCGACGCGACACCACGAGCGAGGTGATCGACCAACCCGCACTGCAAACCGCATAATCAGCAACAACACGAAGCACAACGCGACGAGCTACACCACGTCAAGGGACGTCATCGCCGTATGGGTCGAAGCCCCGGCACGGTGCACAGCTACATGGCACTGACCGGCGGCATGCGCCCCCGATCACGACGTCCATGGGAGGGGCAGCTGACGCTGGTCGAGCGGGAAGAGCTATCCCGCGACTTGGCCGCCGGCCTATCGCTTCGTGCACTGGCCCGTGAGCTCGGCCGGGCGCCGTCGACGTTGTCGCGCGAGGTCGCTCGGCTTGGCGGCCGAGACAACTACCGGGCAGCACGAGCGCACTAGGACGCAGGCGACCGGGCGTGGCGGCCGAAGGCGGCGCGGCTCGCGACCAATCGGCAGCTGCAGCAGCTCGTGGCTGACAAGTTGCGTCTGCGATGGTCGCCGCGGGAAATCGCAGGCTGGCTGCGCGAGGAGTTCCCGAACGACCCAGAGATGCGGGTGTCGCACGAGACGATTTACCTGTCGCTGTTCGTCCAGGCCCCGCGGCGCGCTCAAGCGCGACCTCGCCCAGCACCTGCGGACCGGCCGCGTGATCCGTCGCTCGGCCGCGCAGACCGGGCGCGGTCAGGGTCGCGGGCAGATTGTTGACGCTGCCCCAATCAGTGAGCGGCCCGCCGAGGCCGACGATCGCGCGGTGCCCGGGCACTGGGAGGGCGACCTCGTCGCCGGCGCCGGCAACACCCACGTAGCGACCCTCGTGGAGCGGCACAGCCGCTTTGTCCATGCTGATCGCGCTGGAGGCCAAGACGGGGCCTGACCCCGAGGTGTGGACACGCTGATTCCAGCAGTTGCTGGAGGAAGCGAGATGATCTCGAGCATGGCTCGCAAGACGTACTCCGACGAGTTCCGGCGTCAGGCCGTGGACCTGTACGAGCAGACCGAGGGCGCGACGCTGTCAGGCATCGCCGGGGACCTGGGCCTGGCCAGAGGCACCCTGGCCGCCTGGGTCGCCACGTTCGGCACCGGCACCGGCACCGGCACCGGCACCGGCACCGGCACAACGACAGTGCCGGGGTCGCCGCCGGCGGCGGCCAGGGGCCGCTCGCCAGGCGGTGGTGGGACCGGTCGGGCGGAGTCGCAGGCGGTGAAGTTGGCGCGGCTCGAGGCCCGGGTCCGGGAGCTGGAGGCTGAGACGACCAAGCTCACGACCGAGCGGGAGATCTTGCGGTCGGCGGCGAAGTATTTCGCCGGCGAGACGATCTGGTGAGCCGCTTCCAGTTCGTTGCCGACCACCGGGACGCCTTCGAGGTGAAGCGGCTGTGCCAGGGCGTCGAGGTCTGCCGCTCGGCGTACTACGCGTGGGAGAAAGCCGCGCCGGGGCGGGCGGAGCGGGCCGCGCGCGACGCCGCGCTCGCCGCGCAGATCAAGACCGTGCAGGACCCCAAGCAGGGCGGGGACCGGGCCTACGGAGCGCCGCGGGTGACCGCCGAGCTCAACGACGGGGTCGCGCCCGAGGACAGGGTGAACCACAAGCGCGTCGCCCGGGTCATGCGCGCCCACCACCTGCCCGGCCTGCGGCTACGACGCCGCGTGCGCACGACCGTCCCGGAGCCCGCGGACGCCAAGGTCGAGGACCTGGTGAAGCGGGACTTCACCGCCCCCGCCCCGAACCTCAAGTACGTCGGGGACATCACCTACCTGCCGCTCGGCTGCGGTCGCAACCTCTACCTTGCTACCATCATCGACTGCTACAGCCGCAGGCTGGTGGGCTGGGCCGTCGCCGACCACATGCGCACCGACCTCATCGCCGACGCTCTGCACGCCGCTGCCGCGACCCGGGGGAGCCTGGCCGGCGCGGTGTTCCACGCCGACCACGGAGCCCAGTACACCTCTCGGGCCTACGCCGAGCTCTGCAAGTCCCTCGGCGTCGTGCAGTCGATGGGTGCGGTCGGGAGCAGTGCCGACAACGCCCTCGCCGAGTCGTTCAACGCCACCCTCAAGCGCGAGCTCCTGGCGGGCGCCGCGGCGTTCAGCGACGAGCTGTCCTGCCGCCGTGAGGTCTTCCGTTGGGCGACCCGCTACAACACCCGCCGACGCCACTCCTGGTGCGGCCAGCAGGCCCCGAACACCTACGAGGCCGTGTCCGCCGCTACCGTTCAGCAAGCCGCCTAACCACCAAGTGCGTGTCCAAGATCAAGGGTCAAGGCCCCAACCCGCGCGTCTTTGTCGCACTCCAATTTACAGATCTTGCAGCCCCTGTAGTTGGTGGAGCGCGGATGGGCGGGGCTTGCTGAAGGGACGGTCTACTGCCGTCGTTGAGCACTCGATCAATCGCGGCGTCGCGGCTCCGCCGCGGGTTGGCCTCGGCCATGTCCGAGAGCGCGTCGGCGACGGCTCGATCGCGATCCTGTATCGAGCGTGGTAGCGCATCGCGGCGCTTGCCGTGGAGGCCGCTCATGCCGCCGCTCGAGCACTACGGACGCCGCGCGGTCGGCCCCGTGCCCTGGCAACTCAAGGTCCCGGGCTTGCCGTAGACGACCACGTCGCAGCCTGGCACGCCCTTGGGCCGAGGACGTCAGCCATTGCACCTGTCTGCACCGTCGCTCACACTTCGACCGCGGACCGCAACGTCCGCTCATGCCGCTACCGGCGAAAGGGCCACGTCGGTCTAGCAAGGCTGTCAGGCTCGCTGCCCATGAAGACCATCGGCAACATCCTCTGGTTCTGGCTCGCCGGACTCTGGCTGGCGCTCGGCTACGCGTTCGCCGCCGTGGTCATGACTCTCTTGGTGGTCACGGCGCCTTTCGGCATCGCCTCGTGGCGGTTGGCCACCTACGTCATCTGGCCCTTCGGTCGGACGGTGATCGCCAACCCGAAGTCGGGTCCTGCGAGCACCCTCGGCAACATCCTCTGGTTCGTGCTCGCCGGCCTGTGGATCGCCATCGGTCATGTCGTGAGCGGGGTCCTGCTCTGCCTGACCGTGATCGGCATCCCGTTCGGGCTCGTCTCCTTTCGGCTCGCGGTGCTGGCGTTGGCTCCGCTGGGGAAGCAGGTCGTGCGCAGGAACGCAGTGCCGGCGGGAGCAGTCGTGGTCGCCTCCGCCTGACGCGCTCCTGGCAGTGCCCGACGACCGCTTCTGCCGCCTTGCGGGAGCAAGCGGCACCCATTGCGCTCGAGCAACGCGCTGCTCGGGCTCCTAGTCGAACATGCGCACGATCTCGGCGAGGAGGCGTCGCTGCTCGGGCAGGACGTCGCGACAGGCGGCCGCCCAAGCCGCCTCGATGGGCAGGTCCGCCTCCAGCACCCCGTCCACGACCTCCTCCTCGAGCACGACGGCGCTGACAAGCTCCTGCAGGACCTCGAGCGGCGGCGGTAGCGGCACGTCCGGCTCGATCCGCGGATCGCTCGCCTCTGCGACTGGCGCGGCCTCCTGCTTCACCGGCTCCTGGCCGCACAGCTCCCGGACGAGCAGCTGGACCTCCCCCAGCACCCAGGCGGCCTCCCGTTCGACCTCGCTGGCCGAGAAGCGCTTGGTCGTGATGCCGCGGAGCCGGTGCCACTCGTCGCGGAGGGCGTCCCGCTCGGCCGCCTCGCGGCCGTAGTGGCTTCCGCCGTCGACCTCGACCGCCAGCCGGGCCAGCGGGCAGTAGAAGTCGAGCCGGTAGGGACCGGTCGTGTACTCGCGGTGCCAGCCCGGCGCCTCGTCCTCGAGCAGTCCCCACAGGATCCGCTCGGAGAGCGTCTCGCCCTGGCGGCGGGGAGGCGGCTCGAGCGCCCCGGCCAGGGCCAGCCGGCCACGGATCCGCCAGGGATCGAGCAGAGGGCTGCCCGTCAGGGCCGGCAGCTCCTCCACCACGGTCACCAAGCCCTTGTCGACATCGGCCGTCACGGACTTCAACCTGTGGACGGCCATGGCAGCCGAACTCGACGTCCCCGACGCTCGCCGGGTGGGACGACGAGCCAGACGACGACAGCGCGATGTGCAGGCCCTGGTCGTGCCGACGGCGGAGGCGAGGGGCCAGGGGTCGGTCGAGGAGCGACCGGTACCGGAGCTCGTCCGGCTGGTGGCGCGACGGCGGCAGGCGGAGCGGGCGGTCGAGGCCGAGGTGCAACGGCTCCGGGCGGCGGGCGCCAGTTGGACGGCGATCGGCGCTGCCCTCGGCGTCACACGGCAGGCCGCTCGTCAGCGCTACGCCAGCCCCGAGAAGGCCGCTCGGGAGGCCTCGTGACAACGCTCGTTGTCGGGCTCGCACCCGTGGTGCAAGTGTGTGAACGTCTACTCGTCTGAACAACAGCCCCATCTGCAGGTCCTGGACGAGTCCGGTCACGGGGTGCGATGGCAACCGGCGCGGAGCGGCGGGCGGCAGGTGGACTCCGCCAGGAGGCCAGATGCCGGGCACCGACGGGAGCCGAAAGAGCATCGACGATCCGCGATAGGGTCCAGTCATGACGACGGCGGCGGCGCTCCTGCACCGAGCCCGGTCTGCCGCTGGCCTGAGCCAGGGCGAGCTCGCCCGCCGCGCCGGCGTCGGGCAGTCCGTCATCAGCGACTACGAGTCCGGCCGCCGCCAGCCCGCGCTCCCCACCCTCGAGCGCCTCGTCGAGGCCACCGGCCACCGCGTCACCCTCGACCTCGAGCACACCGCCCCGGAGGTCCGCGGACTGCCCGACTCGCGCCTCGCCCGGCGGGTCCGCCGGCACCGACGCGCGCTGCTGGCCGCGGTCCAGGCGGCCGGCGGGACTCACCTCCGGGTGTTCGGCAGCGTCGCCCGCGGCGAGGACGGCCCGGACAGTGACGTCGACCTGCTGGTCGACCTGCCCGAGGACGTCGGGCTGTTCGCGCTGCTCGCTCTCGAGGGCACCCTCGAGCGGATCCTCAAGGTCAAGGTCGACCTCGGCACGGCGAGCAGCCTCAAGCCGCAGATCCGCGAGGCGGCCCTCGCCGACGTCATCCCGCTGTGAGCCGGGACGAGCAGGACCGGCTCGAGGACGTCCTGGCCGCGGTGGCAGCGATCCGAGACCACCTCGGGCGCGGCGACCTGACCGACGGCCTCGTGTTCGACGCGGTCCGGGTCCGGCTGATCGAGATCGGCGAGGCGGTGAAGGACCTGTCCGCCGCGCTGTTGGCGACCGAGCCCGGCATCCCGTGGACCGCGGTCGCGAGGATGCGCGACCACCTGGCGCACCGGTACTTCGACACCGAGCACAGCCAGGTGACCGCGACGGTCGAGCACGACCTGGCGCCGCTGGAGCAGGCAGTCCTGCGGCTGCGCGACCGCCTGTAGCCGCTCAGTCCCGGCGGAACAGGTCCGCGACCCGCTCGGCCGCCTCCTCCTGCAGCGACGGCACGACGTGGGAGTAGACGTCGAGGGTGAACGCGACCGAGGCGTGGCCGAGCCGGTCGCTGACGACCTTGGCGCTGACCCCGGCCTGCAGGGCGAGGCTGGCGTGGGTGTGTCGGAGGTCGTGGAAGCGGATCCGGCGCAGCCCGGCGACCCGCAGGTGCTTCTCGAACCAGTAGCTGAACGTGTCGGGATGGACGTAGCGGCCGTCCTCGCGGGTGAACAGGTAGCCGCTGTCCTGCCAGGCGGGGCCGGCGGCGAGGCGGTCGGCGATCTGCGCGGCCTTCCACTCCCGCAGGACCGCGACGGTGTCGCGGTCGAGGGCGACGGCCCGGCGGCTGCGCTTGGTCTTGGGCTCGCCGATCACGACCTGGTGGCCGATGTGGGTCAGCACCTGCCGGACCGAGGCCCGGGCGAGCGTGAGGTCGACGTCCTGCCAGCGCAGGCCGAGCAGCTCGCTGCGGCGCATGCCGGTGGAGATCGCGAGGTGCCAGGCGGCGTAGAGGCGGTCGTGGCGGACGGCGGACAGGAAGGCGGCGACCTCGTCGCCGGACCAGGTCTGCAGCCGCTCCCCCAGCCGCGGGACGCGCGGCTTGGTGGCGGAGCTGGCGACGTTGCGCGTGGTGTAGCCCCAGGACTGCGCGTCGCGCAGCGCCCGGTGCAGGGTGGCGTGGATGCGCCGGACGGAGTTCGGCGACAGCGGCCGGCCCTTCACCCCGCCCTGCTCGAGCAGGTCGCGGTAGAGCAGCGTCAGCCGGTCCGACGTCAGGCCCTGCAGCGGCACGGCTCCGAGCCGCGGGATCAGGTAGCGCTCGCAGTGCCGGCGGTAGCAGTCCAGCGTCGTCGCGCGGACCGTCGTCGCCGCGGTCGGGAGCCAGCGCTCGCGCAGGAAGACCGCCAGGGTGAGCTTCGAGGGCTCGACGTAGGAGCCGTCGTAGCGGGAAGCGAGCAGGCCGGCCAAGGCCTTCTCGGCCTCGCGCTTGCCGGTGAAGCCGCTGTGCCACTTCTGCCGGCGCTTGCCGGTCCCCGGGTCGGGCTCGAGGTCCAGGACGACGTAGTACGTGCCGCTGCCCTTGGGCTTCTCGATGATGCTGCCGCGCATGAAGCGTCTCCTCGCCGGATCCGTTAGAGATCCGTTAGAAGTGTCGCTCTGAGCGGCTCATCATCAGCAGTTGTCCACAGGGCACATGGCCTCTGACCTGCGGGTTGTGGGTGGGGCGGGTGGGGCTCGAACCCACGACCGAGAGATTATGAGTCTCCTGCTCTGACCGGCTGAGCTACCGCCCCGTGCCCGGCGACCTTAGCGAGCAGCAGCCTCCGGCACGAGCAGCTCGAGGCAGGCCCGCACGACGTCGGCGTCGTGGGAGACGGCGTAGGAGAAGCAGCGCTCGTCGTCCGTGTCGCACGGCTGCCGGAGGTCGGTCGCGGTGAACACCGACGGCGCCTGCTCGCTCGGGAGCACGACCGTCCACTCGTCCACGAGGGGGTCGTCGTCCTCGAGGGCGACGCCCACGACGCCCGGCGCGATCCACGACTGCAGCCCCCGGGCGTACAGCGTGGCCCTGGCCCCGCCCTCGGCCAGGCGGGTGTAGACGTCGCGGGTGTGGTCGGTGAGGAACCGGACGTCCTGCAGCGTGGCCGCCACGAAGGGCGGCGGGCTGGCGAGAGCGGTCAGCTCCATGCGTCGCGAGAGGGCCACGAGCTGGCCCCGGTCGGCCAGCTGCGGCTCCTCGACGGCCGTGACGAGGGCGTACGGCGTCACGGCGTGCCCGTCGAGGGGTACGGGTCGACCAGCGTGGACGTCGCGCCCGGCGCCAGCAGGCAGGAGGGGCACCAGGCAGCGTCGAGGCCCGGAGCGCGGCTGGGGACGAGGCGGTCGTCCCAGGCGTCACCGCACCTCGTGCAGAGGACCGGACGGCGAGCGACACCGCTTCCCGGGATCGGACTGTCGTTCACGGTGCCTCCACGACCCACGGGACTGCTGTCTCACCAGGGGTCAGGCTGTGTGGTGGTGCTCCCGCGCCTGGACTCGAACCAGGAACCGTTCGATTAACAGTCGAATGCTCTGCCATTGAGCTACGCGGGACGACACCGGTCTCCCGGCAGCGCAGGACGATAGCGCAACGGGCGCGGTCGGAAACGGTCACGCGCGACCTCCGGGTCAGGCAGTCTGGACGGGTGCTGTCCCCCCTCGAGCGCACGCTCACCGTCGCCCTCGCCCTCGTCCTCACCGGTGGCCTCACGGCGGCTGCGCAGGGGTCCTCGCTCGAGCCCGTCGCCCCGGCCGCGTCGGTCAGCACGCTGTCCACCGCGGGCCCGGCCGCCTCCCGCCCCACCCCGTCGACGACCCTGCCGCTCGCGCCCCGGACGACCGCGCCCCTGCCGACCGCCCCCCGCACGACGGCGCCGCGCGGGTCCACGACCGCTGTCCTCGGCCCGGTCCCCCCTGCTCCTCCGCGGCGGGGCTGCCCGCCGGCCCCCCGCAGGCCGTCCGCGGGAGGTCCCCCCGCGGTCCGCGTGCCGGCCGTCGCCGAGGCCGCTCTCCCCGCTCCGCTGGCACCCGGCCCGAAGGCGACGTCGCTGGCGGCAGTCGCCGGCAAGGGCGTCTGGACGACGAACTTCACGGGCCAGCGGGTCGACGTCGCCGCCGTCGTCGCCAAGGCGAAGGCGGCGGGCCTCGAGAACGTCTGGGTCCGCACCGGCGGTCGCACCGGCTACTACGGCTCCGACGTCCTGCCGCGGCTCGTCCCGGCCGCCCACGCCGCGGGCCTGAAGGTCGTGGCCTGGGACTTCCCCTACCTGTCCGACCCCGTGAAGGACGCCACCCGGGCCGGCCGGGCCTTCGCCGACGGCGCCGACGCGTTCGCCCCCGACGTCGAGACCGCCGCCGAGGGCACCTTCGCCACCGACCGCCGCGTCCGGCTCTACCTCTCGCTCGTGCGGCGCGCCGCCGGCACCCGGCCGGTCGCGGCGACGGTCCCGCGCCCGACGCCGAAGCGCCTCGCGACCTTCCCGTACGCCGCCTTCGCGCCCTACGCCGACGTCTTCGTCCCGATGGTCTACTGGTCGTGCAACGAGCCCGGGAAGCTCGTCGTGCAGTCGCTGTCGACCCTCGGCCGGATGCTGCCGGTCGCCCCGGTGGGGCAGGGCTACGACATGGGCCAGGAGGGCGGCCGCCGCGGTCTGCCCAGCCGGGCCGAGACGCTGCGCTTCCTCGACGTCGCCAAGCGCGGGGGCGCCGTCGGGGCGAGCCTGTGGACGTACGAGGAGGTCCGCACCGAGCAGTGGGGTGCGCTGCACGACTACGCCTGGCGCCGGTAGCGCACGTCACGACCGCAGCAGGGGTGTGGCAGCGGGGGCGCGCGGGGTAGGGGTCCGTCAGCACCCACCTGCGGGAGGAACCCCATGATCAAGAAGCTCACCCTGGCCGCCGGCTTCGGCGCCGGCTACGTGCTCGGCGCCAAGGCCGGCACGCAGCGCTACGAGCAGATCGTCGCGAAGGCGCGCGAGCTCGCCGGCATGCCTGCCGTGCAGGAAGTCACGACCAACCTCGCGCAGACCGCGAGCACGCTCGCCGACACCGCGAAGACGAAGGCGAACGACACCATCAGCAGCGTCGCGTCGACCACGCCCGAGACGGTCGACCTGACCGCCGGCACGAGCACGAGCGGGTACGACACGGGCGCAGCGCCCATGACCGGTGCCGCTGCCTCCGACTCCGTCTGACGCCCGACTCCACCGCACTCCACCCCTGACCCGAGGAGAACCACATGGGATCCGTCGCGCACTACATCGAGGTCGACGCTCCGGCTGACCAGTGCTACGCCTGGTGGCGCGGGCTGACGAACCTGCCGCAGATCATGCCGGACGTCGAGTCCGTGCAGCCTGTCCAGGGCAGCACCAAGACCACGCACTGGAAGGTCTCCGGCCCGCTGGGCAAGACCGTCGAGTGGGACGCCACGATCGTCGAGGACGTCGAGAACACCCGCATCGCGTGGGCCACCGAGGACAGCAGCGGCCTCGAGGTCAAGAACGCGGGCGCGGTGCGCTTCGACGACCACGGCGGCACCACCGGCGTCGAGGTCAGCCTCCAGTACGACCCGCCCGCGGGCGTGCTCGGCGAGGCCGTCGCGAAGATGTTCGCGAACCCGCAGAAGATGGTCGAGGAGTGCCTCGCGTCGTTCAAGCAGACGATCGAGGGCGCGACCCCGGGCTCCGGCACCACCGTCAAGCAGTCCTGACCCCTTCGCTGCGGGGCCGTCTCCTCCGGAGGCGGCCCCGCGGCGCGTCCGCCACCGACCACCAGGAGTCCGCATGACCTCCCGCATCCCCGAGCCCCCCTCCGCCATGGAGGCCGAGGGCATCCCCGACCCCGGCGACACGACCTCTCTGCAGGACGTCGCCGGAGCAGCCGGGTCCAGCGACACCACGGAGCCGCCGCACGACACCGCCGTCGCCGTCGACGACTTCGGCACCACCGCGGCGGAGCAGCACGACGGCGAGAGCCTCGACGGCCGCATCTCCCGTGAGGAGCCCGACGTGCTCGCCGCGGTCGACCTGCCTGCCGACGAGTCGCAGGGTGCGGACACGCCCTTCGACGAGCGCGCAGGGCAGGGCGTGGGCCGCCTGGTCGAGCCGGACGAGGGCGCCCGCACCGACACCGAGGCCGACCTCGTCGCGACCGACACGGGCACCGACCTCGGCGGGTACTCGGCCGAGGAGGCCGCCATGCACCTCGAGCCCGAGGTCTAGTCCGCGTGCAGAGGCGGGGCTCCGGGTAGGCGTCCGGTGTGCCCCGCCTCACGCGCGTCTCCTGCTCCGCCCCCGGACTGCAGCGCGTGCGCGCGAAGAAGGGCTTCTCCTACGTCGACGCCGGCGGCAACCCGGTCACCGACGAGGCCACGCTCGCCCGGATCGAAGCTCTCGTCCTGCCGCCGGCCTGGGAGGACGTCTGGATCTGCCCGGTCGCGGCGGGTCACATCCAGGCGACCGGCCTCGACGCCCGCGGTCGCCGGCAGTACCGGTACCACGACCAGTGGCGGGTGATGCGCGACCTCGCCAAGCACGAGCGGATCCTCGACTTCGCCGTCGCCCTGCCGGCCGCGCGGGAGCAGATCCAGCGCGACCTGCACGAGAAGGACATGACCCGCCGGCGGGTGCTGTCGTGCGCGGTGCGCCTGCTGGACCTCGGCTTCTTCCGCGTCGGCAGCGAGCAGTACGCCGAGGAGAACGGCACCTTCGGGCTGGCCACGATCCGCAAGGAGCACGTGACCGTGAGCCGCGGCGGGGTCATCACGTTCGACTACACCGCCAAGAGCGGCAAGCACCGCGTGCAGCAGGTGGCGGACCCCGACGTCTGCGCCGTCGTCACCGCGATGAAGCGGCGCCGGCAGGGCGGCGAGGAGCTGCTCGCCTGGTGGGAGGGCCCAGCCGGCCGACAGAACAGCAAGAGCGGCCACTGGGCCGACGTCAAGAGCCACGACATCAACGACCACCTGCGCGAGCTCCTCGGCGGCGACTACACCGCCAAGGACTTCCGCACGTGGAACGCCACCGTGCTCACCGCCGTCGGCCTGGCGGTGTCGGTGGACGCCGCCCCGACGCCGACGGCCCGCAAGCGGGCGGTCACCCGGGTGGTCAAGGAG
This sequence comes from uncultured Actinomycetota bacterium, assembly GCA_963761655.1. Classification (GTDB taxonomy): domain Bacteria; phylum Actinomycetota; class Actinomycetes; order Mycobacteriales; family SCTD01; genus RYN-122. The sequence goes on along the minus strand of CAVXHI010000008.1, from coordinate 240,090 downwards.
GTCGCGGGCTACCTGGGCAACACCCCCGCAGTCTGCCGGTCCTCCTACATCGATCCGAGGATCATCGACCTCTACGAGAACGGCGTCACCGTGGCCCGCGACCTCGAGGAGCTCGGCCAGGACGGCGTGTTCGGGCAGCCCGCGACGCAGGGGGCCTTGGAGGCGGCGGTGCTGCGCCTGCTGCGGGAGCCGGAGGAGCAGGCGCTCGCCGGGTAAGACCCTTGTGGCTCCGCGGAGAGTGAGGGTCCTGTTTCGGTGGAGCAAGCCCGGGCAGGTGCCGCCCGTGCTGTCGCCCTGCCCCCGCTCTGCACCCGCTCCGGTCCGCCGGTGACGGTGCGCGCGGTGCTGTTCGACCGCGACGGGACCCTCGTCGTCGACGTCCCGTACAACGGCGACCCCGCCCTGGTGCAGCCCGTGCCGCAGGCCGCCGCGGCCCTGGCGCGCCTGCGCTCCGCCGGCATCCGGACCGGTGTCGTGACGAACCAGAGCGGCATCGCCCGGGGCCTGCTCACCCGGGCCGACGCGGACGCGTGTCACGCCCGCCTCGCCGAGCTGGTCGGCCCGCTCGGGCCGGTCCTGGTCTGCGAGCACGGGCCGGAGGACGGCTGCCCCTGCCGCAAGCCCGCCCCCGGCCTCGTCCTGCAGGCGGCCGCCGCCCTGGGGCTCTCGCCGTCCGAGTGCGCCGTCGTCGGGGACATCGGCGCGGACGTCGGTGCGGCACTGGCCGCCGGCGCACGGCCGGTCCTGGTCCCGACGCCCGTCACCCGGCAGGAGGAGGTCGACGCCGCTCCCGACGTCGCCCCCGACCTCCTGGCGGCCCTGGACCTGCTCGGCCTGCCGGCGTGACCACCGCCCTGGTCGTCCGGCTGGACAGCGACGGCGACGTCCTGCTCTGCGGGCCTGCCGTGCGCGCCGTCGCCGCCTCGGCGGACCGGGTGGTCTTCCTCGCCGGTCCGCGCGGGGCTGCTGCCGCCCGGCTGCTGCCCGGCGTGGACGAGGTCGTCGTCTGGCACTGCCCCTGGATCGACGCCGAGCCGCAGCCGGTCCTGCCCGAGGACGTGCACGAGGTCGTCGCCCGGATCGCGGCCCTCGGCGTCGACCGGGCGCTGGTGCTGACGAGCTTCCACCAGAGCCCGCTCCCCACCGCCCTCGTCCTCCGGCTCGCCGGCGTCCCCTGGGTCGGCGCCACCAGCGAAGACTTCCCGGGCTCGCTGCTCGACCTGCGCCACCGGCTGCCCGAGACCGGGCTGCACGAGGCCGAGCGCCAGCTCTCGCTCGCCGTCGCGGCCGGGTACGCGCTCCCCCCGGGCGACGACGGCGGCCTCGCCGTCCACGCCGACCTGCCCGACGTCGGTCACCTGAGCGGTCCCGGGCCCTACGTCGTCGTGCACCCCGGAGCCAGCGTCCCGGCCAGGCAACCGTCACCTGCGTGGTCGGCGCGTCTGGTGGCCGCGCTGTCCCGTTCCGGCCACCGTGTGGTCGTGACCGGCGGACCCTCGGAGCGTGCCCTGACGGCCGAGGTCTCGGCGTCGGGAGGCAGCGACCTCGGGGGCGCCACCGACCTCGCCGGGCTGGCCGCGCTGCTGCGGGGCGCGTCGTGCGTCGTCGTCGGCAACACCGGCCCGGCCCACCTCGCCGCTGCCGTCCGCACGCCCGTCGTCTCCCTGTTCTCCCCGGTCGTCCCCGCCGAGCGCTGGTGCCCCTGGCAGGTGCCCACCGTGCTGCTCGGCGACCAGTCCGCCCCCTGCGCGCTGTCCCGCGCCAGGGCCTGTCCCGTCGCGGGCCACCCCTGCCTGGACGACGTCCCGCTGCCGTCCGCCGTCGACGCGGTGGCGCAGCTGGTGGCGCACGACCGCACCCTGGAGGTGTCCGCATGAGAGTCGCGATGGTCTCGGAGCACGCCAGTCCGCTGGCGGTCCTCGGCGGCGTCGACGCCGGCGGGCAGAACGTCCACGTCGCCGCGCTCGCCGAGGCGATGGCCCGCCGCGGGGTCGACGTCGTGGTGCACACCCGGCGCGACGCCCCCGGTCCGCGCAAGGTCCGCATGGGCCAGGGCCTCACCGTCGACCACGTGCCGGCCGGGCCGCCGTGCGAGGTCCCCAAGGACGAGCTGATGCCGTTCATGGACGACTTCGCGGACGACCTCCACCGCCAGTGGAAGCGCAGCCGCCCTGACGTCGTGCACGCGCACTTCTGGATGAGCGGGTACGCGGCACAGCGGGCCGCCCAGCCGCTCGGCATCCCCGTCGTCATGACCTACCACGCGCTCGGCGTCGTCAAGAAGCGGCACCAGGGCGACGCCGACACCAGCCCGGCCGAGCGTGCCGAGGTCGAGAGCCGGCTCGTGCGCGAGGTGGACCGCGTGGTGGCCACCTGCAGCGACGAGGTCTTCGAGCTGCTCCGCCTCGGGGGCGACCGCAAGCGGATCAGCGTCGTCCCGTGCGGCGTCGACACCGAGCTGTTCACCCCGCAGGGGCCCCGGCACCCGCGCACCACGGACCGCAAGCGGCTGGTCTACGTGGGCCGCCTGGTCGAGCGCAAGGGCATCGGCAACGCGATCAGCGCCCTCGCCGGGCTGGTCAACAACGGCGGCCCGGACGCCGAGCTGCTCGTCGCGGGCGGCCCGGACGCGGCCGACGTCGGTACCGACCCGCAGGTCGCCCGGCTCCGCGCCCTCGCCCGCAAGGCGCACGTCGAGGACCGCGTGCACTTCCTCGGCCGGGTCGGCCGCGAGGACCTTCCCGCCCTGCTGCGCAGCGCCGACGTCGTGACCTGCCTGCCCTGGTACGAGCCGTTCGGGATCGTGCCCCTCGAGGCCATGGCCTGCGGCGTGCCGGTGATCGCGACCGCGGTCGGCGGCCTCATCGACACCGTCGTCGACGGCCGCACCGGCCTGCACGTCCCCCCGCGCGACCCCGGGGCCGTCGTCGACGCCCTCCGCGCCCTGCTCACCGACGAGCCCCGGCGGGCGCAGTACGGCGCGGCCGGCGCCCGCCGTGCCCGCGCCCGCTACGCGTGGGACCGCGTCGCCGCCCTGACCCTGCAGTCCTACGACGACCTGCTCCCCGCCGGGGTGCCGGTCGAGGAAGAGGTGTCCTCCTCATGACCGCTCCCCTGCTCTCCGGACGCGACCACGTCGCCGCCCTGCTCGAGGCGCTCCCCCACCTCGACACCGACCTGTGCGACTCCTGGGGCACGCGCCTCGCGGCCGTGCTCGTCGGCGGCGGGCGCCTGCTCGTCGCCGGCAACGGCGGCAGCGCCGCGCAGGCCCAGCACCTCACCGCCGAGCTGGTCGGCCGCTACCGCGACGACCGTCCCGCGCTGTCGGCGATCGCGCTGCACGCCGAGACGTCGGCCGTCACGGCGATCAGCAACGACTACGGCTACGACCACGTCTTCGCCCGGCAGGTGCAGGCCCACGGCCGGCCCGGCGACGTCTTCCTCGGCATGTCGACCAGCGGCCGGAGCGGCAACGTCCTGGCAGCCATGGAGGCGGCCCGCGCGGGTGGCCTCGCCGTGTGGGTGATGACCGGGAACGGCCCCAACCCGATGAGCGAGCAGTCCGACGAGGCCCTCGTGGTGCAGGCCCCCGCGACGGCGACCGTGCAGGAGGTCCACCAGGTGGCGCTGCACCTCGTCTGCGCGGCCGTCGACCTGAACGTCGGGGCCGACCGGCCGTCGTCCGCGGTGACCGCGTGACCCTCGTCGTCGTCGGCGACGCCCTGCTCGACCGCGACCTGGTCGGCACCGTCGACCGGCTCTGCCCGGACGCGCCGGTCCCCGTGGTCGACGAGCCGGTGCAGGTCTCCCGCCCGGGCGGCGCCGGTCTCGCCGCCCTGCTCGCCGCCTCCGACGGCCGCGACGTCGTCCTCGTGACCGCCCTGTCCCAGGACGACGCCGGCCGCGAGCTCGCCTCGCTGATCGAGGCGTCGGGGGTGCGCCTGGTCGACCTCGGCCTGGACGGCGCCACGCCGGAGAAGGTCCGGGTCCGCTCCGACGGCCGGTCGCTGCTGCGCCTGGACCGCGGCGGCGCACCGGGCACCCCCGGCGACCTGACCGACGAGGCTGCTACCGCCCTGCGCGAGGCCGACGCCGTCCTCGTCGCCGACTACGGGCGCGGCGTCGCCCGCGGCCCGCTCCTGCGCGAGGCGCTCGAGGGGCTGCGCGTCCCCCTCGTCTGGGACCCGCACCCGCGCGGGCCCGAGCCGGTCGCCGGCTGCACCCTCGTCACGCCCAACGGCGGGGAGGCCCGGCACTTCGCCCCCGGCCACGAGGGCAGCCCGCTGACCGCCGCGACCTCCCGCGCCCGCGAGCTCGCCGGCCGCTGGGGCGCGACCGCGGTGTCCGTCACCCTGTCCGCCCGGGGCGCGCTGGTCGTCGTCGGGGACGCCCCGCCGTCGGTCGTGCCGGCGCCCGTCGTCCCGTGCGCCGACCCCTGCGGTGCGGGCGACCGGTTCGCCTCCGCCGCCGCCGGCCTGCTCGCCGACGGCGCCCTCCCCTCCGAGGCCGTGGCCGGCGCCGTCGTCGCCGCGTCCGCCTTCGTCGCGGCCGGAGGTGCGGCCTCGGTCCGGGTCGGCTCCCCCGCCCCGGCCGCCACCGGTCCCGCCTCGACGGCGCACGACGTCGTCGCCCGCGTCCGCGCGGCCGGGGGCACCGTGGTCGCGACCGGCGGCTGCTTCGACCTCCTGCACGCCGGGCACGTCGCCGTCCTGCAGCAGGCCCGCGCGCTCGGGGACTGCCTCGTCGTCTGCCTCAACAGCGACGACAGCGTCCGCCGGCTCAAGGGGCCGAGCCGGCCCCTGGTCGGCCAGGACGACCGCGCCGCCGTGCTGCTCGGGCTCGGGTGCGTCGACGCCGTCGTGGTCTTCGACGAGGCCACCCCCGCCGAGGCCCTCACCGGGCTGAGGCCCGACGTGTTCGCCAAGGGGGGCGACTACGCCCTCACCTCCATCCCGGAGGCCGACGTCGTGGCGGAGTGGGGCGGCCAGGCGGTCGTCCTGCCCTACCTCGCCGGCCGGTCCACCACCTCTCTCATCGCGAAGGCCACCACCTCATGAGCTTCGACCTGTCCGGCAAGACCGTCCTCGTCACGGGGGCCGCGAGCGGCCTCGGTGCCGCCACCGTCGCGGCCGTCCGCGACGCCGGGGGCCGCCCGCTCGCCCTCGACCGCGTCCCGGTCGACGGCGTCCCGCACGAGGTCGTCGACCTCGGGGACACCCGCGCCGCCGAGGCCGCCGTGAAGCGGCTCGTCGACGGCGCGGGCGGCACCCTCGACGCCGTGTTCACGGCCGCGGGCACCGACAAGTGCGGCGCCCTCGTCGACGTCGACGGCGAGGACTGGGACAAGGTCGTCATGGTCAACCTGTTCGGGACCGTCGCGGTCGTCCGGGCCGCGCTGCCGTACCTCAAGGCCTCGCAGGGCAAGGTCGTCACGGTCGCCAGCACCCTGGGCCACCGGGTCTTCCCCGACGCCACCGCCTACTGCGCCAGCAAGTTCGGCGTCGTCGGCTTCACGCGGGCGCTGCAGAGCGAGCTCAAGGGCGAGGTCGGCGTCACGCTGCTCACCCCCGGCGGCATGCACACCGCGTTCTTCGACGACCGCGACGAGCAGTACAAGCCCGGCCCCGACGCCAAGCTGAACCGCCCGGAGGACGTCGCGCAGAGCGTCCTGTTCGTCATCGCGCAGCCGCCCGGCTGCGAGGTCAAGGAGCTCGTCATCGCCTCCGCCTGGGAAGGCTCCTGGCCGTAACTGCCACTCCCGGCGGCACTGCCGTCGCGCTGCGGGCCCTGGGGCTCGGGGACCTGCTCACCGCGGTCCCCGCGCTCCGGGGCCTGCGGCGTTCCTGGGACGGCGAGGTCGTGCTCTGCGCCCCGGCAGCCCTCGCCCCGCTGGCCCTGCTGTCCGGTGCCGTCGACCGGGTGGTCGACACCGCGCCCCTGCAGCCCGTCACCGTCCTCGGGGCCGGGCTCGCGGTGAACCTGCACGGCAGCGGGCCGCAGAGCACGCAGGCCCTGCGCGACAGCGGGCCGGACCGGCTCGTCTCCTACGGCGTCACCAGCGACTGGGACGAGGAGGAGCACGAGCGGGCGCGCTGGGCCCGGCTGGTCACCGAGGCGGACATGCCCGCGGACCCCGACGACCTCGACCTCGACCCGCCCGACGTCGCGCCGCTGTCCCGGGGAGCGGTCCTCGTGCACCCGGGTGCGGCGTTCGGCTGCCGCCGCTGGCCCGCCGACCGGTGGGCCGCCGTCGCCCGGCAGCTCGCCGACGACGGCGCCCGGGTGCTGGTGACCGGCAGCACCGCCGAGGTCCCGCTGGCCCGGCAGGTCGCCGCCGGCGCCGGCCTCCCCGACGACGCCGTCGTGGCGGGCCGGACGGGACTGCTCGACCTCGCCGCCCTGGTCGCGGCCGCCCGGCTGGTCCTGTCCGGCGACACCGGCACCGCCCACCTCGCCACCGCCTTCCGCACGCCGTCGGTGGTCCTGTTCGGCCCGGCCTCGCCCGTCCGCTGGAGCCCTCCGGCCGACCGGCCCCAGCACCGCGTCCTGTGGAAGGGCCGCACCGGACCGCTCTTCGTCGACGCGCCGGACCCGGGCCTGCTGCAGATCTCCGTCCCGGAGGTGCTGGAGGAGGCCCGCCGGTTACGGTGAGCGCGTGAGCCGGTCCCGACGGGTGCTGCGGACCCTCTCCGTCGGCGCCGTCCTGCTGCTCAGCCCGCTCGCCCTGACCGGCACCGTCGACGCCGCGTCCGCCACCGGCGTCCAGCGCACCTGGCACTCCGACCAGGCCCGCGTGCCCGCCGCCCGCGCCGCCGGTCGCGACGGGCGCGGTGTCCTCGTCGCGGTCCTGGACAGCTGGGTGGACCGCACCCACCCCGACTTCGAGGGCCGTGTCCTGCCCGGCGCCGACTGCCTCGGCGGGACCTGCGTCCCCGGGCCGGCCAAGGCCGACTCCTGCGACCACGGCACGCACGTCGCCGGCACCGTCGCCTCCAGCTCGTTCGGGGTCGCGCCGGGCGCGAGCGTGCTGCCCGTGCGGGTGCTCTCCTTCGACGCCGACACCGGCGAGTGCCTCGGCGACCCGGAGGACGTCGCGGCCGGGATCCGGTGGGCGGTCGCGCAGGGGGCCCGAGTGCTGAACCTGTCCCTCGGCCCGGACGTGCCCGGGCTCGCCGCCGGCTCCGGCCTGCCGGCGGCGGTGGACGAGGCCGCGGCGGCCGGTGCGCTCGTGGTCTTCAGCGCCGGCAACGCCCGGCTTCCGCTGGCCGACAGCTACCGCGGTGCCGCCCTCGTGGTCGCCGCCACCGGTCCGGACGGTCAGCTCGCGTCCTACAGCCAGCGCGCCGTCGGCGTGGACCTCGCCGCCCCCGGCGGCGACCCGGCCGACGCCGGCACCTGCAGCCGCGCCGACTGCGTGACCTCCCTCTACCCGCTCGACCGGTACGCCGTCGCGGCCGGCACCTCGATGGCCGCGCCCCACGTCAGCGGGACGGCTGCCCTGCTGCTCGGTCAGGACCCCGGGCGCACGAGGGCCGACCTCGTCGCCCGGCTCACCGGCACGGCGCGGCCCCTCGCCGACGCCGGGGCCGGCCTGCTCGACGCGTCCGCCGCCCTCGGGGTGCGGCCACGGCAGGTGGCTCTCGCCCGGACGTCGAGCGCTCGCCCCAGCAGCCCGTCGCGGACCCGTGCCAGGGCGGTGCAGCAGGCGGTCCCGCAGCCGGCGCCGTCGCCACGCCGTGCCACGGCTGTGCCCTCCCCCTCGCCGCGCCCGGTCACCGTCCGGCCCGTCGTGCCGGTGCGCCCGGCTCCCGTGGCCGCCGCGGTCGCCCGCCCGGGGCCGTCCCTGCCCGACGCGCCGGTGCGGGTGGCCGTCGCCCTCGTGGCGCTCGCCGCCCTCGGCACGGCGGCTGCCGGCAGGTCGCGCCGCTAACCGATCGAGCGTCGTGCGGCCGCCAGGGCGTGCTCGGCCTGGGCGCGCACCAGCGGATCGGTCGGGTCGACGCCCTGGTCGAACACCAGCTGCCAGTGCAGGTCCTCCGCCTCGGGCACGCGCCGCCCGACGATGCGCACGCCGCCCGACGGCGACAGCCGGGCCGTCGTCGCCCACGCCACGCTGCCGGTGACCCGGTCGCGGACCACGCGCGGCAGGTCGCCCTCGTCGGCGAGCACCAGCTCGGTCAGGGTCCCGGTCTCGGTCACCTCGGCGACCTCCCGGACGGTCAGCACCGGCCGCTCCCACCCGGCCCGCTCGACGTCGCGCCACAGCACGAGGTCGCGGCCGGGCAGCCGCAGCCCCTCCGACGTCGCCACGACCGGGCGGCCGTCGTCGGTGACCGCCCAGTCGACCCGCCGCTCCGAGCCGGACAGCACGACGGCCGCCACGACGTCGGGGACGGGACGTCTCCGGAACAGTGCCACTAGAGCTCCCCCACACCGGTCTCGCGGAGCGCCCGCACGGTCTGCTCCAGGCTGATGAGCTCGGCGAAGAGCCGGCCGTACTGCTCGGCCTCGTCGACCGGGTTCACCCGCTGCAGCCTGGGCTTCAGCTCGGTGATCCGGCGGGTCACGGCGAACTCCTGCAGCCGCTGCAGGACGGCCCGGGCGTAGCGGGTGTCGGGCTCGCCGTCGGTGCGCAGCGGCTCGACGGCCAGCATCGCCAGGGCGGACCGCTCGTCGTCGTCGGCGGCGACGTCGCGCAGCAGCGACACCCACTGCTCGCCGCCGACCTGCCCGGCGGTGCCTCCGCTGAGCAGGACCAGCCGGTGCACCTGGGCGAGGCGGGGGTCGGTGAAGACCTCCTCCTCGAGGTCGTCGTACAGCGGGGCGACGAGGACGGGGTGCTGCACGGCCAGCTTCACGGCCTCGCGCTCGACCTGCTGGGCGGCGTCGTCGCGGGTGACCGGCCGCTGCCCGGGACGGCGCTGCGCGGGAGCGCGACCCTCACCGGTGAGCTCGCCGACCCTGCTGGTCACGACCTCGACCTCCATGCCGAGCCATCCCGCGAGCCTGCGCGCGTACTCCGGCCGCAGCGCCCGGTCCTTGATCCTGGCGACCATCGGGGCAGCCGTCGCGAGCGCCTGCACCCGCCCCTCGGCGGTCTCGAGGTCGTACTGCGACAGCGCCGACCGGACGGCGAACTCGACCAGCGGCACCCGGCTGGCCACCAGGTCGCGGACGGCGGCGTCGCCCTTGGCCAGGCGGAGCTCGCACGGGTCCATGCCCCCAGGGCTGACCGCGATGAAGGTCTGCGCGACGAAGCGCTGGTCGTCGCCGAAGGCCTTGAGGGCGGCCTTCTGGCCCGCGGCGTCGCCGTCGAACAGGAACACGATCTCGCCACGCAGCTCGTCCTGGTCCATGAGCAGGCGGCGGATCACCTGGATGTGGTCGCCGCCGAACGCCGTGCCGCAGGTCGCGACCGCCGTCGGCACGCCGGCGAGGTGGCACGCCATGACGTCGGTGTAGCCCTCGACGACGACCGCCTGCCGGCGTCGGGCGATCTCCTTCTTCGCGACGTCGACGCCGTAGAGCACGTGCGACTTCTTGTAGAGCGGCGTCTCGGGGGTGTTGAGGTACTTCGGGCCGTCGTCCTTCGGGTCGGTCGAGAGCTTGCGCGCCCCGAACCCGATCGGCTCCCCGGTGATGTCCCTGATCGGCCAGACCAGGCGGTCGCGGAACCGGTCGATCGGCCCGCGCCGGCCCTCGCTGGCGATGCCGCTGGAGACCAGCTCCTCGTTCGAGAAGCCCTGCCCGCGCAGGTGCGTGACGAGGACGTCCCAGCCGGCCGGCGCGTAGCCGAGGCCGTAGGAGACGGCGGCGTCCTGGTCGAACCCGCGGGCGGCGAGGAACTCCCGGGCGACGGTGGCCCCGGGACCGGCGAGCTGCTGGCCGTAGAACTCGATGGCCCTCTTGTGCGCCTCGACCAGCCGCGCGCGGGCGGACCCCTGCTGCCGCGGCGCGCTGCTGCCCTGCTCGTACCGCAGCTCGACGCCGTACCGGCCGGCCAGGTGCTCGACCGCCTCGACGAAGCTCAGCAGGCCGTTCTTGCGGACGTAGCTGATGACGTCGCCGGACTCGCCGCAGCCGAAGCACATGTAGTAGCCGACGGTCGGGTTGACGTTGAACGACGGCGTCTTCTCGTCGTGGAAGGGGCACAGCCCCTTGAGCCGGCCGCCGCCCGCGCTCTTGAGCTGGACCCCGGACTCGACGACGACGTCGGCCAGCTGCGCCCGCTCGCGGACCGCCACGACGTCCTCGTCGCGTATCCGGCCGGCCACCGCCTCAGTCTAGGAGCGCGGCGTGCCGCGCGACCGCGGCCGCGTCCGTCAGGCCCGCCACCGCGTCGACGACGACCCGCAGCCGGGCGGCGTCGTCGTCGGCCCGGGCCCAGGCCTGCTGGGCCGGCCGGTCCAGCGCGGCAGGGGCGGCCTCGTGCAGGGCCTGCACCAGCTCGCGCAGCAGCCGTCGCTCGGCGTCCTGCACCTCGTCGACCCCGGGCCGCCCCATGACGTACCGCGCGGTGACGGCCTTGAGCAGCGCGCACTCGGCCTGCTCCCTCGCCGGCACGACCAGTCCGGCGGCGTAGCGGCGCAGCGGCCCCTCGCCGTGGGCCGCCCGGGTGGCCTGCTCCGCGGCCCGGCAGAACCTGCCGATGGTGCTGCTGGTCAGCGCCTTGAGGCCGCCCTCGTCGTCGGTGCTGCCGTCGTACGACGTCGGGAAGCCGCGCAGCAGGCCGTCCAGGACCTGCTCGAGCTCGGGGGCGGAGGCCCGGCTGTAGTGCCGGGCGGCGAGGGCGGCCAGCTCGGCGCCGTCGCGGCGGAGGTCCTCCAGCCGGACCTGCCCGGACAGGACGCCGTCCTCGAGGTCGTGCACGGAGTAGGCGACGTCGTCGGCCCAGTCCATGACCTGGGTCTCCAGCGGACGGCCGCCCTCGGGAGCGCCCTCCCGGAGCCAGGTGAACACGGGCAGGTCGTCGGGGTAGACGCCGTACTTGCGGACGCCCGGCACCCGGGACCAGGGGTACTTGGTGGCGGCGTCGAGGGTGGCCCGGGTGAGGTTCAGGCCGGCCCCGGGGACCTTGACCTCGAGCCGGGTGAGGACCCGCAGCGACTGCGCGTTGCCCTCGAAGCCGCCGCAGGGCTGGCTGACCTCGTCGAGCGCGGCCTCCCCGTTGTGGCCGAAGGGCGGGTGGCCGAGGTCGTGGGCGAGGCAGGCGGCGTCGACGAGGTCGGGGTCGCCGCCGAGCGCCGCCCCCAGCTCCCGGCCGATCTGCGCGGTCTCCAGCGAGTGCGTCAGCCGGGTGCGCGGGACCGCGACGCCCGGCCCGTACGGCTCGACCACCTGCGTCTTGCCGGCCAGGCGGCGCAGCGCCCCCGAGTGCAGGACCCGCGCACGGTCGCGGGCGTAGGGGCTCCGCGTCGACGGCGGCTCCTCGACCCAGCGGGCGTCGTCAGGCGTCATACGGCGCGGGGGGCGCCCTTGCCCGCGCTGTCGCCGAACGTCCGGTAGTAGAGGTACGCCGCGGTCTCCCGCGCGACGTAGCGCACCTCGGTCGAGCGGCTGCGCACCGACGGGCCGGACCGGGTCGGGCTGGTCACCGCGGTCATGCCGAGGTCGCGGGCCATGGTACGGCTGCGCAGGGAGTGCCACGGGTCGGTGACGAGGACGACGCTCGTCCAGCCGCGCTCGCGCATGACGACGTCGAGGGCCCGCAGGCTCTGCAGGGTGTCGCTGCCCTGGCCGATCGCGAGGATCCGGTTGCGGTCGATGCCCTGCTTGCGCAGGTAGAGGTCGCCCGCCTGCGCCTCGGTGAAGCGGTCGCCCTGCCGTCCCCCGCCGACCGTGACGATCCGCGGGGCGACGCCGTCGCGGAAGAGCCCCTCCGCGTGCTCGAGGCGGGCCTCCAGGACCGAGCTGGGCCGGCCGTCGAACTGCGAGGCGCCGAGCACCACGATGGCGTCGCTGCGGGTGCGGTCGTCGGAGCGGGCCGTCCACCAGACGTGCGCGGCCGTGCCCAGCGGGACCGCCAGGACGGCCAGGACCACGGCGGCGAGCAGGCGCCGGGCGGTCTTGGAGAACAGCAGCAGGAACACTCCACCAGTGTCAGGCCTACCGGCGCCGCCGGACCGCACGACCCGCGACGAACAGCACGAGCAGGGCCACCACGGGGACGGCGAACAGCGGCCGGACCTGCGGCCCCTGCGGCGCGGCGACCGGCCGCGGCACCGGGCTGGGCGACGGCGGCGACGACGACGACGGCTCGCTCCGGGTGAGCCGCTGGACCGGCGTGCCCTCGCCCTCGCTGGCGACGAGCAGGCTCTGCCCGTCCCGGGAGTACGTGACGGCCTCGCCCTGCGGCTGGGGCGGCAGCGCGGTGCTGACCGGCGTCTGGGCGAAGGTGGCGGCCAACGAGTCCAGCAGCGGCCACTCGAGGACGTCGGTGTAGGTGCGCAGGACCACCCGGCGGCCGTCGGGCGACACCGCTCCCCCGGTGACGAGCACCGACCCGAACGGACCGGCCGGGCCGCCGCGGGTGCCGGTGGGGCGCAGCCGGAGGTCGGTGGCCTTCGTGAGGACCCGGTCGCCCAGGGCCGCGGTGTAGACCGACGAGCCGCTGAGCGCCTTGGTCACGACGGCGATCCGGCGTCCGCCGGGGAGCACGAGCAGGGCCTCGGCGTCGTGCGGCCCGTCCTCGTAGGTGAAGCGGTAGGAGGTGACGCGCCCTGCGGTCGAGCCCGCCGGCTCCGCCACCTCCAGGACCTGCACCTCGTCGCGCACCGACCGGTTGTCGCCGGTGTCGGCGACCCAGAGGCTCGGGCGGCCGTCGGCGTCGGGGGCGGCGGCGAGGTCCTCCCAGTCGGTGTTCCTCGTGGGCAGGCGGACCCGGACACCGTCCAGCCGGGTGAGCACCGGCGGGTTGCCGCTGTCCTCGAGCAGCCACGTGCCGTGCACCCCGACGGCGATCCCGCTGACCTCGTCGAGGGTGGTGCGGGCGACGACCTGCGGGTCGACGAAGCTCACACCACGCCGTACAGCCGGTCGCCGGCGTCGCCGAGGCCGGGCGTGATGTAGCCGCGCTCGTCCAGGCGCTCGTCGACGGCGGCCGTGACCACGAGGACGTCGTCGTCGGGGAAGGCCTGCTCGAGCCGGGCGACCCCCTCGGGGGCAGCGAGCAGGCAGACGCAGGTGATCCGGCCCGCCCCGCGCTGCCGCATCAGCTCGATCGTCAGGACCAGGGTGCCGCCGGTCGCGAGCATCGGGTCGAGGACGTACACCTCGCGGCCGGCGAGGTCCTCGGGCAGGCGGTCGGCGTACGTCGTGGCAGCGAGGCTGGTCTCGTCGCGGACCATGCCGAGGAACCCGACCTCGGCGGTGGGCAGCAGCCGGGTCATGCCGTCGAGCATCCCCAGGCCGGCGCGCAGGACCGGGACGACCAGCGGCACGGGCCGGGCCAGCCGTACCCCCTGCGCGACGGCGACCGGCGTCGTGACCTCGACCGGCTCGGTGCGGATGCCGCGGGTCGCCTCGTAGGCCAGCAGGGTCACGAGCTCGTCGGCCAGGCGCCGGAACGTCGGGGAGTCGGTGCGGGCGTCGCGCAGGGCCGTGAGCTTGTGGCTGACGAGCGGGTGGTCGACGACGAGGGTGCGCACGAAGCGGAGGCTAATCTCGCCGTCCGTGAAGCCTCTGTGGACCCTGCACGGTGACGGCCGCACCGTCCGCCCCGGCGAGGTCGTCGCCCCCGAGGAGCGGCTGGCCTGGCCGCTCACGATCGGCGTCGGCGCGCAGCACGTGCTCGCCATGTTCGGCGCCACGTTCCTCGTGCCGCTCCTCACCGGGTTCCCGGTCTCGACCACCCTGCTGTTCTCCGGCATCGGGACCCTGCTGTTCCTCGCGATCACGCGCGGCCGGGTCCCGTCCTACCTGGGCAGCTCGTTCGCGTTCATCGCCCCGATCCAGGCGGTCGCCTTCACCGACGGCGCGGCCGACCCGGCGCTCCTCCCGCTCGCGGTCGGCGGGCTGCTCATCACGGGCCTGGTCCTCGCCGGGGTCGGGCTGCTCGTGCAGGCCTTCGGCACGCGCTGGCTCAACGCCGTGCTGCCGCCGGTCGTCACCGGAGCCGTGGTCGCCCTCATCGGGCTCAACCTGGTCGGCGTCGCGAAGGCGAACTACAGCGCGCAGCCGGGCATCGCGACGGTCACCCTCGTGTCGGTGCTCCTGCTGACGGTCTCGCTCCGGGGCTTCCTGGGGCGGCTGTCGATCGTGCTCGGCGTCGTCCTCGGGTGGGTGCTCGCGACGCTGCTCGGCGGCCTCGACGACGCCGCCGTCGACCGGTTCCACGACGCCTCGCTGTTCGGCCTGCCCGACTTCACCGCGCCGCGGTTCTCCTTCGAGGCGGCGTCGCTGTTCATCCCGGTCGTGGTCGTCCTCGTCGCGGAGAACGTCGGGCACGTCAAGGCCGTCGCCTCGATGACCGAGCGCGACCTCGACCCCCAGCTCGGTCGGACCCTGTTCGCCGACGGCGTCGCCACCTCGCTGGCCGGCCTCGGCGGCGGCTCCGGCACGACGACGTACGCCGAGAACATCGGCGTCATGGCGGCCACCCGCGTCTACTCGACGGCCGCCTACGCCGTGGCCGGGGTCTCCGCCGTCCTGCTGGCGCTGTCCCCGAAGTTCGGCGCCCTGGTCGCGACCATCCCCGCGGGCGTCCTCGGCGGCGTCACGACGGCGCTGTACGGGCTCATCGCGGTGCTCGGCGTGCGGATCTTCGTCGAGTCGCGGGTCGACTTCCGCGACCCCGCGAACCTGTTCCCCGTCGCGATCGCCCTCGTGGTGGGGGCGGCCGACTACACGTTGACCGCCGGCCGGGTCTCCTTCAACGGGATCGCCCTTGGCACGTTCGCCGTCGTCGTCGGGCACGCGGTCATGCGGGCGATCGGGCGACGCACCGGCGTGAGCGAGCCGCTGGCCGACCCGGCGAGCCTCCCCGACGCCGACCAGCGGTAGGAGGCTCGAGCGGGCGGGTCTGCCTCGCCTGCCTGTCCCGTCCCGCCCGCCCCCTCTGCGCCTGCCCCTCGTCCCCGCCTACCCCGCATCCCCGCCTGCCCCTCCTGCCCCTCCTGCCCCGCCCGCCTCTCAAGTCCCGCTTGTCCGGGCGCAGCGACGGCGACGGGCGGTCCTGAGGTCGCTGCGCTCGGACAAGCCGGACCGAGGCCCGCACCGGACGGGCCGGCGATCAGGCGGCATGACGCCCGGCGGCTCGTGCGAAGGCCCGCAGCGCGCGGTCGCGGATGACCTGCGGCCGACGCAGCGCGTCGTCCCACGTGAACCGGAACACCTCGAACCCGTCGTCGCGGAGGTCGTCCTCACGCCGCTTCTCGCGCCACAGGGCACCGACGTCGTCGTACTTGCCACGACCGTCGGCCTCACCGACCGTCCGGTGCTGCTTCCACAAGTAGTCGACCCGCGCAGAGCGACCGCTCGGCAGCGGGACGACGACCTGCAGCTCGGGGTCAGGCAGGTGCAGCTGCCGCATGCGCACGCGGCCCAGCGACTCCAGCGCGGACTCCGAGCGGCCGTCGGCGAAGGTCAGGCGGGGCAGGGCCCGGGCCGCGCCGGGCCACCCGCGCTGCTGCCCGAGCACCTGCTCGAGCACCTGCCGCGGCACCTGGCGGAGAGCCGCGTCCAGGGCGAGCACGGCGTCCACGGTCGACCGTCCCCGCGCCAGGTCGACGGCGGTGCGGGCGACCGTCGTCACCGGCGCTCCTCGCACCGAGGTGACGTCGTCCGGTCCGAGCGTCGCGACGAGGCCGGCCGCCGACCGGGTGGCGCCACGCCGGCCACCCTCCGGCCGCGACCGCGTGACGATCGGCGCTGCAGGAGGCGAGGACAGGAGCGGCAGGCCGTGGAGCGCGGCCGCCGAGGCGTGGCTGCCGGCGCTGAGGCCGGGTGTGGCGAGGACCGCGGCGGCGACGAGGTCGGCGTGCCGCTGCAGGACGTCGTCCGGCTCGGGGCAGGTCCGGTAGATCCCGCGGCGGAGCGAGGTCCAGCGCCCGGACCGGACCGCGGCATCGACCTCAGCGGTGGTGGACCCTGACGCGAGGGCCTGGGCACGGGTCACGACTCGAGGCACCGGCAGATCGTCGGGTCAGAGCACGGCCGCAGTCGGCCCTCTCCACGGCCCGCTTGTCCGTCCAAAGGGACACCGGACGCCCTTGCCGACGTCGCTGCGCTCGGACGAGCGGGACGGGTGGGACGCACGGGGCGCCCGGGACGGGCAGCGGGGTGCGGCCGGTGCGGCCGGTGCGGCAGCCAGCGGCGCTACCGCCCCCTACAGCGGGCCGAGCTTGTCGTTCAGGTAGCGCTCGACCTGGTCCAGCGACACCCGCTCCTGGGTCATGGCGTCGCGCTCGCGGATCGTCACCGCCTGGTCCTGCAGGGTGTCGAAGTCGACCGTGACGCAGTACGGCGTCCCGACCTCGTCCTGACGGCGGTACCGGCGGCCGATCGCCCCGGCGTCGTCGAAGTCGGTGTTCCAGGACTTCCGGAGCGTGGCGCTGAGCGAGCGGGCGACCGGCGAGAGGTCGGCGTTGCGCGACAGCGGCAGGACGGCGGCCTTCACCGGGGCCAGCCGCGGGTCGAGCTTGAGCACGACGCGCTTGTCGACGCCGCCCTTGGCGTTCGGGGCCTCGTCCTCGGTGTAGGCGTCGAGCAGGAACGTCAGGGTGCAGCGGTCGACACCGGCCGCCGGCTCGATGACGTAGGGGCGCCAGCGCTCGCCGGACTCCTGGTCGAAGTAGGCGAGGTCGGTGCCGGAGGCCTCGGAGTGCACGCGGAGGTCGTAGTCGGTGCGGTTGGCGACGCCCTCGAGCTCGCCCCACTCGTTGCCCGCAAAGTCGAACTTGTACTCGATGTCGACCGTGCGGGTCGAGTAGTGCGACAGCTTCTCGGCAGGGTGCTCGAACAGGCGCAGCCGCTCCGGGTCGATGCCGAGGTCGGTGTACCAGCGGTAGCGCTCGTCGATCCAGTACTGGTGCCACTCGGCGTCCTCGCCCGGCTTGACGAAGAACTCCATCTCCATCTGCTCGAACTCGCGCGTGCGGAAGATGAAGTTGCCGGGCGTGATCTCGTTGCGGAAGCTCTTGCCGATCTGGCCGATGCCGAACGGCGGCTTCTTGCGGGCGCTCTGCTGGACGTTCGCGTAGTTGATGAAGATGCCCTGCGCGGTCTCGGGGCGCAGGTAGGCGAGGCCGCTCTCGTCCTCGACCGGGCCGAGGTGGGTGCGGAGCATCCCGTTGAAGTTCCGGGGCGGGGTGAACGTCCCCTTGTTGCCGCAGTTCGGGCAGTTCAGCTCGGACAGCTGCTTGCCGGGGTTCGCCTCCTCGAGGTGGTCGGCCCGGTAGCGCTTGTTGCACGAGCTGCACTCGGTCAGCGGGTCGGTGAAGGTCGCGACGTGGCCCGAGGTCTCCCAGACCTCCTTGGCGAGGATCACGCAGGAGTCGAGCCCGACGACGTCGTCACGCCCCTGCACGACGCTCTTCCACCACTGCCGCTTGACGTTGTTCTTCAGCTCCACACCGAGGGGCCCGTAGTCCCAGGAGGCCCGCAGTCCGCCGTAGATCTCCGACGAGGGGAACACCAGGCCGCGGCGCTTGGCCAGGCTGACGATGGTGTCCATGCGGTCTGCGGTCTTGGCGGGCTTGCTCATCGGGTGGGCTCTCCGGTCCGGCTGGCTGTCGGGTGAGAGCGAGACACTAGACGGACGTCCCGACGTCGGGCCCGGCGGCGGAGCGCAGCCCCACCTGCTCGGCGTCGGCCGCCCGCCGGGTCGGCTCCGGGCCGTCGTCGCCGTGCAGGACCTCGAAGGCGCTCGGCTCGTCCCGGCCGCGGGCCAGCAGCGGGGCGGCGTCGACCTTGACGTCGTAGGCACCGAGCGAGCGCCGGTACGCCCCGACGCCGATCCACTCGGTGGTGAGGACCCAGCAGGTGGGGTCGTCGGCGGCGCGGCCGATGCGGCCGCCCAGGTAGCCGGGGCGGGCGGCGAAGGCGGCGAGGGCGGCCCGCGCCTGGTCCAGGAAGACCGTCCCGTCGTTCTCGGGGACGTCGAAGCGCGTCACGACCAGCATGGGCAGCAGTAGAGCACATGAAAACCGTTGTCGTGTAGCATCACAGACATGAGGCTCCCGGTCCTGCTGCTGGCGACGGCGCTCCTCGCGGGCTGCACCAGCGACAGCGGCGACGCCCGGCCGCAGGTCGCCGTGGCCGCGTACCCCTTCGCGTGGCTGGTCCAGCAGGTCGGCGGCCCGGACGTGCAGGTCGTCGACCTGTCGCAGGGCGGCGTCGAGCCGCACGAGCTCGAGCTCGGGCCGCGGCAGGTGGCCCGCCTGCAGACCGCCGACCTGGTCGTGGCGCTCGAGGGCTTCCAGCCCGCGCTGGACGACGCCGTCGCGGACCCGCGCAGGGTCCTCGACCTCGGGCGTGCCGTGCAGCAGGAGCGGGCGTCGTCCGACCTCGGTGACGAGGAGGGCGGCCTCGACCCGCACGTCTGGCTGGACCCGGTGCGGATGGCGCAGGCGGCCACTGCCCTCGGGGACCGGCTGGAGAAGACCGCCCCCGGCAGCCGCGCCCGGGCCGCGACCACCGTGCAGGCGCTGACCGCCCTCGACGGCCGGTTCCGCGACGGCCTGGCCGGCTGCGAGCGCCGCGACCTCGTCACGAGCCACACCGCCTTCGGCTACCTCGCCCGCCGGTACGACCTCGAGCAGGTCGGGGTGTCGGGCACCTCCCCCGAGGCCGAGCCGAGCCCCGGCCGGCTCGCGGAGGTCGTCCGCTTCGCCCGGTCCGCCGGCGTCACCACGGTCTTCACGGCCCCCGGCGAGAGCAAGGTCGCGGAGACCGTCGCCCGCGAGATCGGCGCGACGACGGCCCCGTTGTCGACCCTCGAGGCCGCGCCGCCCACCGGCGACTACCTCACCGCCATGGACGCCGACCTCGCGGCGCTCCGCACCGGGCTGGGCTGCGCGTGAGCGTCTTCGACCTGCAGGGCGGCTGCGTCGACCTCGGCGGCCGCGAGGTCCTGCACGACGTCAGCGTCCACGTCGACGAGGGCGAGTTCGTCGCTGTCCTGGGGGCGAACGGCTCCGGCAAGACCACCCTCGTGCGGACGCTCGTCGGCCTCGTCCCCCTGCGCAGGGGCGCCCTCACGGTGTTCGACCAGCCGCTGTCCCGGTTCCGGGAGTGGCCCCGCCTCGGCTACGTCCCCCAGCGGTTGCAGGCAGGAGGCGGCGTCCCGAGCACCGTCCGCGAGGTGGTCGCGAGCGGGCGCACCGGCCGGGCCCGACGCCTGCGCCGGTTGGGCGTGGACGACTGGGCCGCCGTCGACCACGCCCTCGAGGACGTCGGCATGCTCGACCGCGCGCACCGGCCGGTCACCGACCTGTCGGGCGGCCAGCAGCAGCGCGTCCTGATCGCCCGCGCCCTGGCCGGCGAGCCCGAGGTGCTCGTCCTCGACGAGCCGACCGCCGGTGTCGACGCCGACAGCCAGGACACCCTGGCCGGCGCCCTCGGGCACCTGTCCCGGGCGGGCGGGAGCGTCGTGCTCGTCGCGCACGAACTCGGCCCGCTGGCCGGGCTGATCCGCCGTGCCGTCGTCGTCGGGGAGGGGCGCATCGTCAGCGACGGACCGCCGCCCGAGCCGGACGAGCACCACGCGCACCCGGGCCACGTGCACGTCCACGCGCACGAGAGCGCGGCTCCCCCGGCCCGCCCCACGCTGCGGATGCCGGGCTAGTGCTCGCGTTCGCGTTCGTCCAGCGCGCCCTCGTCGCCGCGGTCCTCGTCGGGGCCGCCGCACCGGCCATCGGCACCTTCCTCGTGCAGCGCCGGCTGGCTCTCATGGGCGACGGCATCGGCCACGTCGCCCTCACCGGGGTCGCCCTGGGGTTCCTGCTCGGCACCGCCCCGGTGCTCACCGCCGTCGTCGTCGCCACCCTCGGCGCCGTCGCGATCGAGCTGGTGCGCGAGCGCGGCAGCACCAGCGGCGACGTCGCCCTGGCGCTGCTGTTCTACGGCGGGATCGCGGGAGGGGTGCTGCTCATCGGCCTGTCACCCGGCGGCTCGAACGCCACCCTGGTCGGCTACCTGTTCGGGTCCCTGTCCAGCGTCAGCCCCTCGGACCTCGCCGTCATCGTCGTGCTGTCGCTGGCGGTGCTCGGGGTCGTCGCCGCCTTCGGCCGGGAGCTGTTCGCGGTCTGCCAGGACGAGGAGGTGGCGCGGGTGCAGGGGCTGCCCGTGCGGTTCCTGAACCTGCTCGTCGCCGTCACCGCGGCCGTCACGGTCACGGTGGCCATGCGCGTCGTCGGCCTGCTGCTCGTGAGCGCCCTCATGGTCGTGCCGGTCGCGGCGGCGCAGCAGGTCATGCGCAGCTTCCGCGGCACCCTGCTGCTCGCCGTCGCCGTGGGGGTGGCGGCCAGCGTGAGCGGCCTGACCCTGGCCTTCTACGCCGACGTCGCCCCGGGCGCGAGCACCGTCGTCCTGGCCCTCGGGGTGTTCGCCGTCCTCAACGTGCTGGGCCTGGCCCGCCGGACCACGGCGTGACGCGCTCCACCCGGCAGCGCACGGCGGTCGCCCGCGTCCTGGACGAGACCGACGGCTTCCGCAGCGCGCAGGACCTGCACGCGTCGTTGCGCGACGAGGTCGGTCTCACCACGGTCTACCGGACGCTGCAGGCCATGGCCGACGCCGGCGAGGTCGACGTCCTGCGCACCGACGACGGCGAGTCGGTCTACCGCCGGTGCAGCAGCGACCAGCACCACCACCACCTGGTGTGCCGCAGCTGCGGCGCGACCGTGGAGGTGGCCGGCCCAGCTGTGGAGACGTGGGCGGACGCCGTCGCCGCGGAGCACGGGTTCACCGCCGTCAGCCACACGCTCGAGGTCTTCGGGACCTGCCGGGACTGCGGCTAGGCGCTCGTGTTCGGGACCGCTCCCCCGTAGCGGCGGTCCCGCGAGGCGTACAGCTCGCAGGCCTTCCACAGCGTGCGCCGGTCGACGTCGGGCCACAGCTCGTCGAGGAACACCATCTCGGCGTACGCCGACTGCCAGAGCAGGAAGTTGCTCGTGCGCTGCTCTCCCGACGTCCGCAGGAACAGGTCGACGTCGGGCATGTCCGGCTCGTCGAGGTAGCGGGCGAGCACCTTCTCGTCGACCTTCCTCGGGTCGAGCCGGCCCGCGGCGACGTCGTGCGCGAGGGCCTGCGCGGCGTCGGCGATCTCGGCCCGGCCGCCGTAGTTGACGCACATGGTGAGGGTGCAGACCGTGTTGCCGCGGGTGAGCTCCTCGGCCGCCTCGAGCTCCCTGATGACGCTGCGCCAGAGCTTCGGCCGCCGGCCGGCCCACCGCACCCGCACGCCGAGCTCGTGCATCTCGTCGCGCCGTCGCCGGATGACGTCGCGGTTGAAGCCCATGAGGAAGCGGACCTCGTCCGGGCTGCGCTTCCAGTTCTCCGTGGAGAAGGCGTACGCGCTGACCCACCGGACGCCGAGCTCGATCGCCCCCTCGACGACGTCGAACAGCGAGGACTCGCCCTCGGTGTGGCCGGCGGTGCGGGGCAGCCCGCGCTCCTTGGCCCAGCGGCCGTTGCCGTCCATGACGATCGCGACGTGCTTCGGGACGAGGTCGCGCGGGATCGGCGGCGGGGTCGCGCCGGACGGGTGCGGCGTCGGGGGACGCACGGCGCGCTTCACAAGCCAGACGCTAGAGCAGGGTGCGCACGAGCAGGACGACAGCGCTCCCGGCCGACAGCGCCAGCACGCCGAGCCGCAGCCCAGGGCCCTCGACCCGCCTGCGCAGAGGCCCGGACAGCGCGAACCCGGCGACGACGAACGGCACGAGCACGGCGGCCCGTCCGAGCTCGCGCAGACCGACCTCCCCCGCGAGCGACAGCACGCCCACGGACACGACGTTGCCGACCAGGAAGTAGACGCCCATCGTCGAGCGCAGCACCCGGCCCTCGGCCCGTTGGTAGAGCAGCGCGACGGGCGGTCCGCCCACGGACGTCGCCGTCCCGCTGACGCCGCTGACCAGGCCTGCCACGACGAGCGCGCGGGGCGTCGGGCGGGCGTCCCAGGTGGTGACCGAGAGCGCGACGGCCGACAGGACCACCACCGCGACCACGAGGGCCGTCGTCGTCGCCGGCTGCGTCACGACGACGTAGGCGCCCGCCCCCGTGCCGACCACGCGGGCGGGCAGCGCGAAGGACAGCCCGCGCCAGTCCGTCCCCTCGAGCTCGCGCCGCACCGTCAGGACGGGCAGCAGCGACGTCGTCAGCAGGATCGTCCCGGGCACGAGCGTCGGGTCCAGCAGCGCGAACACCGGCGAGGCGACCAGGCCGAGCCCGAGCCCGACGGCGCCCTGCACGGCCGCCCCCAGCAGGCAGGCGAGACCGGCGAGCAGCAGGACGGGCAGGGGCAGGTCCACCCTCAGCGTTCCACGAGCGGCAGGCTGCGCAGGCCGCGCTCGAGGTGCCACTGCAGGTGCGCGGCGACCAGGCCGCTCGCCTCCCGGCGGACGTGCGGGTCGGAGGGCTCCGCGGCGTCCCAGTCGCCGCCGAGCAGGTCGACCATCAGCTGCAGCGCGGCCGGCCCGGGAGAGGCAGCGCCCGAGGGCCGGCAGGCGGGGCAGACGGTGCCGCCGGCGGGGACGGAGAACGCCCGGTGCGGCCCGGGCGCGCCGCACCGGGCGCAGTCCTCGAGCGCCGGTGCGTACCCGGCCACGGTCATGGCGCGGAGCAGGAACGCGTCGAGCACCAGGCCCGGGTCCCGGGCCGCCACGTCCCTGCTCCCGGTGAGCGCCCGCAGCGCCCCGACGACGAGCAGGAACAGCCGCAGGGCCGGCTCGCGCTCCTCCGCCGTCAGCCGCTCCGCGGTCTCGAGCACCGCGCTCCCGGCCGTGTAGGCGGCGTAGTCGGCCACGAGGTCGTTGCCGTAGGAGTGCAGCGACTCCGCCTGCGTGACGATGTCGAGGTTCCGTCCGGCGAACAGCTGCAGGTCGACGTGGCTGAACGGCTCGACGCTGGCCCCGAACTTCGAGCGGGTGCGCCGCACGCCCTTGGCCACGGCGCGGACCCGGCCGTTCCGCTTGGTCAGCACGGTGACGATCCGGTCCGCTTCGCCCAGCTTGTGCACCCGCAGGACGACGCCCTCGTCCCGGTACAGCGCCACGCGCTCACGCTATCCGTGTCGAGGCCTTCCCGCGGGGCAGGGAGTGGCAGGGTCGGGACGGCCACGACGGGTCAGCAGCGGACGGAGCACGCGTGGAGGGCACAGCGGGGTCGCGACCTCGCCGGCACCGCCGCGGCTGGGCGCTGCCGGCACGGCCTCCCGAGGAGTGGGTGGGCGCCGGCTGGTCGGTCGTGCTCACGCTCCTGCTCGGGACCGCCGCCGTCGTCCCGCTGACCGCCCTGCTGCGGGCCGAGGAGCGCCCGACGGAGAGCGTGCTGACCGTCGTGGTCGGCGCGCTGGTGGCGGGAGCCTGCGCCTCGGCGGCCTGGGCGCTGCTGGTGCAGGGACGCGTCCTGGAGGACCTCCGCCTGCCGTGGGTCGGCGCCGGGCTGCTGCTGCTGCACCCGGCCGTCCTCGTCGCCACCGCCGCGCAGGTCTCCTCGCCCGACGCCGACCCGCGGGCGGCCCTGCTGCTCGGGGTGCTGCCGGCCTTCGCCCTCACCAGCCCGCTGGCGGAGCGCGCCGGGCCGCGGCTGGTCGGACCGGCCGTCCTGCTGCCCCTCCTGCTGCTCGCCGGTGCCCTCGCCACGCCCTGGATCCCCGCCGCCCTCGTGGTGCTCGCGCTCGCCGTGTGGTGGACCTCGGTGCCCGCCGGCGCTACGCGGAGCTGGGTCACGGTCGGCCTCGCCCTCAGCGCGGTCCCCCTGCTGGCCGTCGCGGCGACCACCCCCGGCCCCGACCGCGACTGGCCGTCCGCGTGGGGGGCGGCAGCCCTGCTCGTGCCGTCGCTCGGGCTGACCGCGCACACGCTGACCGGCTACAGCAGACAGGCCCGGCGGTGGCGCGAGCTCGTGCAGGAGGTCCGCGACTCGCGCATCCCCACCGCCCTGCTGCCCGGCCGCTCGGTGGTCCCCGAGGACGACGAGGGCCTGCCGGAGGTCGCCGAGGTCGAGGCCGTCCTGCGGGACGAGGCGGTCCTCGTCGCGCTGCAGCCGGTCCTGCGGCTGTCCGACGGCGAGGTGGTCGGCGTCGAGGCGCTGGCGCGCTTCGGCGGCCGCATCCCCACCGACCGCTGGTTCCGCGGCGCGGCGCGCTGCGGCCTCGGTCTCGACCTCGAGGTGCTGTGCCTGCAGCGCGCGCTCGACCTGCTCCCCGAGCTGCCGGAGGACCGCTTCCTCGCCGTCAACGTGTCGCCCGCCGCCCTCGTCGACACCCGCGCGCTCGACGCCTTCGAGGGCGCGGACCTGTGCCGGGTCGTCGTCGAGGTCACCGAGCACGAGGCCGTCGCCGACTACCCGGGGGTCCGGGCGGTCCTCCAGCGGCTGCGTGCCCGGGGCGCCCGGATCGCGGTCGACGACACCGGTGCCGGCTACGCCAGCCTGCGGCACGTGCTGCTGCTGCAGCCGGAGGTGGTCAAGCTCGACACCGCGCTCGTCCGCGACCTCGCCACCGACCCGCGCAAGCGGGCCCTCGTCGTCGCGCTGACGTCGTTCGCGCAGGAGGTCGGGAGCACCGTCCTCGCCGAGGGCATCGAGACCGCGGAGCACCTGGAGTCGCTGCTCGAGATCGGTGTCGACCTCGGCCAGGGCTGGCACCTCGGCGTCCCCGTCTTCCCCGGCGAGGAGATGCGGACGGGTCGCTAGGAGCTGCCTAGAACCCCAGCTTGCGGAGCTGGCGCGGGTCGCGCTGCCAGTCCTTGGCGACCTTCACCCGCAGGTCCAGGTGCACCGGCGTGCCGAGCAGGGTCTGGATCTGCGCACGGGCCGTCGTGCCGACCGCCTTCAGCCGGCTCCCGCCGGTACCGATCACGATGGCCTTCTGGCTGTCGCGCTCGACGTACAGGACGGCGAAGACGTCGAGCAGCGGCCGGTCGTCCGGGCGTCCCTCGCGCGGGCTCATCTCCTCGATGACGACGGCGATGGAGTGCGGCAGCTCGTCGCGGACGCCCTCGAGCGCGGCCTCGCGGATCATCTCGGCGGCGAGCGTCTGCTCCGGCTCGTCGGTCAGCTCGCCCTCGGGGTAGAGCGCCGGCCCCTCGGGCAGCCGGGCGACGAGGAGGTCGGACAGGAGGTCGACCTGGAAGTCCGAGACCGCGCTGACCGGGACGACGTCGGCCCACTCGCCGAGGCGCGACACAGCCAGCAGCTGCTCCCCGATCTGCTCCTTGCCGGCCTTGTCCGTCTTGGTCACGACGGCGATGACCGGCGTCTTCAGCTCGCGCAGCTCGGCCGCGATGAACTTGTCGCCGGGCCCGATCTTGTCGTCGGCGGTCACGCAGAAGCAGACGAGGTCGACGCTGGCGTAGGTCTCGCGGACGAGGTCGTTCAGCCGCTGGCCCAGCAGGGTGCGCGGCTTGTGCAGGCCGGGGGTGTCGACGAGGACCAGCTGCGCGTCGGGGCGGTGCACGATGCCGCGCACGGCGTGCCGGGTGGTCTGCGGCCGGCTGCTGGTGATCGCGACCTTCTGCCCGATGAGAGCGTTGGTCAGCGTGGACTTGCCCGCGTTCGGCCGCCCCACGAAGCAGGCGAAGCCGGAGCGGAAGGCGGTCACGTGGACAGCGTCTCCCGGACGACGCCGTCGGGGCCGGCCACGATGACGGGCAGCCCGACGCCGAACTCCCGCAGGACGGCGAGGTCGGCGCTCGACAGCAGGGCCTCGGTGACGACGACGGCGGCCTCGAAGGTCCGGATGCCGCTGGAGGCCCCGGCCGCGACCGCCCCGCGCAGCGCCGACGTCGTCAGGGAGGGATCGGCGTTCTCGACGGTGGCGGCGGCGTAGGTGCGGCCGTCGGTGTCGCGGACCGCGGCGCCCTCGAGGATGCGGGTGTGCGGGGCGTGGGCCCGCAGCCGGGCGCCCCGGGCGAGGGTCACCAGCTTGCTGTCCTCGGGGTCGATCGCGGTCTGCTCGACCTGCGGGGAGTCGTCAGGCGCCTGCTGCGGCACGGCTGTCCTCTTCTGCGTCGTCGGGGAGCGGCTTCGGCGGGACCCGGCGCACGAGCACGGTCCCGATCCGGTTGCGTCGGCCCTTCGCGCTCTCCGCGACGAGGACCAGGCCGCCGACCTCCACGGTAGCGCCCGGGATGGGCACCCTCCCCAGCTCGCTCGCCAGCAGCCCGCCGACCGACTCGACGTCCTCGTGCGGCAGCTCGACGTCGTACATCTCGGCGAGGTCCTCGACGGGCAGCCGGCTGGTGACCCGGACGGTGTCCTCGTCGACCTGCTCGACCTGCGGGGCCTCCCGGTCGTACTCGTCGCGGATCTCGCCGACGATCTCCTCGAGCACGTCCTCGATCGTCACGAGCCCCGAGATGCCGCCGTACTCGTCGACGACCAGCGCCATGTGTCCGAGGCTCGCCTGCATCTCGCGCAGGAGGTCGTCGACGGGCTTGCTGTCCGGCACGAAGACCGGCTCGCGCATGACCTCG
Source organism: uncultured Actinomycetota bacterium (assembly GCA_963761655.1). Lineage (GTDB taxonomy): Bacteria > Actinomycetota > Actinomycetes > Mycobacteriales > SCTD01 > RYN-122. Next base: position 213,454 of record CAVXHI010000008.1, on the reverse strand, counting down.
TCGAGCAGCCGGGCGGCGCCGCCCTCCTGCCGCTCCTTGCGCACGAGGTCCTTGAGGTAGGCCACCCCGACGACGTCGTCGGTGCCGTCGCCGATGACCGGGATGCGGGAGAACCCGCTGCGCAGCGCCAGGTTGAGCGCCTGCCGCACGGTCTTCTCGCGCTCGATGAACACCGTGTCGGTGCGCGGCACCATGACCGACCGCACGAGGGTGTCGCCGAGGTCGAAGACGTTCTCGATCATCTCGCGCTCGGCCTCCTCGACGACGCCGCGCTCCTTGGCGCGGTCGACGAGGTCGCGCAGCTCGGCCTCCGACGCGAACGGCCCCTCGCGCAGGCCGCGGCCGGGGGTCAGGGCGTTGCCGAGCAGGATCAGCAGCCGCGGCAGCGGCCCGAACACCCGCGTCAGGGCGAGGGCCACCGGGGCACCGATCAGCGCAGCCCGCTCCGCCTGCTGGCGACCCACCGTGCGCGGCATGACGCCGATGAGCACGTAGCTGACGAGCACCATGACCGCGACGGCGAGGACGACGCCCAGGCTGCCGTCGACCCGGTCCACGCAGTACGCCGTGACGATGCCGGCGGCCGCCAGCTCGCACCCCAGGCGGAGCAGCAGGAGCAGGTTCAGCGACCGGGGCGGGTCGTCGAGCAGCGTCTGCAGCCGACCTGCACCGGCGCGGCCCTCGGCGGCGAGCTCGTCGACCCGCACGCGGGACACCCGGGCGAGCGCGACCTCGAGGCAGGCGAGCAGCCCGGCCAGGACGACGAACAGCGCCGCGGCCAGCAGCGGGCCGACCTGGGTCCGGATCACGGTGTCTGACGGGCGGCCTGGAAGGACGCCAGGAGCTCCCCCTGCAGGCCGAACATCTCCGCGTGCTCCTCGGGCTCCCCGTGGTCGTACCCCAGCAGGTGCAGCACGCCGTGCGTGCAGAGCAGCTGCAGCTCGTCGAGGGTGGTGTGCCCGGCCTCGACCGCCTGCCGCTCGGCCACCACCGGGCACAGCACGACGTCGCCGAGGACGGCGGGCGACAGGTCGTCCTCCCCCTCGTCCGGGCCGCTGCCGTGCCCGACGCCGCGCGAGCCGCGCAGGTCGAGCTCGTCCATGGGGAACGCCAGGACGTCGGTGGGCCGGGCTCGTCCATCCAGCGGACGTGCAGCTCCTCCATCCGCTCGACGTCGACCAGCAGCAGCGACAGCTCGGCCAGCGGGCTCACGCCCAGGCGGTCGAGGGCGTGCCGGGCGACGTGGACCAGGGCGAGCTCGTCGACGTCGACGCCGGACTCGTTGCAGACCTCGATGCTCATGAGGTTCTCACGCCAGCTCGGCGAACGTGCGGACGTCGCGGGTGAGGGCGTACCCGGCAAAGCGCATCCGGTCCGGTCCCTCGAGGCGAAGCAGCTCCCCGCGCTCGCGGCCGGCGACCGCGCGCCAGAGGCCGTCCTCGACCGCGTCGAAGCGCGTGCGACGCCACTCCTTGCCCCCGCGCCCGATCATCGTCAGGGCTCCGTCGCGCCACTCGACGAGCACCTCGCTGCCCTCGGCCCACCACGGACCGAGCAGCGGACGGACGGCGTCGGGCACGGGACCGGGCGTCCAGGCCGGGGCCGGCCGGGGGTCGGCGTCGAGGGCGGCGACGAGCAGGTCGGCGGCGAGCCCCTCGGGGTCGGCCCGGCCACCGGTGTTGGTCAGGACGACGGCGCCGGCCCTCTCGTGCTCGTCCCGGTAGGCGTAGCAGCCGGCGAGGAAGCCCGGCATGGCGCCTCCGTGCCCGTGGAGCACCCGCTCCCCCTTGCGCAGCAGCATCAGGCCGGCGCCCCAGGCGAGGGTGAAGGCGTGCGGGTCGAAGACGACGAGCGGCTGGCGCATCTCCTCGAGCGTGTCGACGGCGAGGACGGCCGGGTCGGGGTCGGCGAGGAAGGCGGCCCAGCGGGCGAGGTCCTGCGCCGTGGACCAGAGCTGGGCGGCCGGCCCGACGGCGCCGGTGGGCAGGTCGGGCTCGGGGCGGACGGCGTCGGCGTAGGGCTCGGACAGGTACCCGACGGCCCGCGGCGACGACGGCGCGAGGGTGGTGCGGGTGAGGCCGAGCGGGTCGAGCAGCCGCTCCTGCAGCGCCTGCTCCCAGGTGCCGCCGGTGCACCGGGCGACGACCTCCCCGAGCACCGCGTAGGCGAGGTTCGAGTAGTGGTGGGTCGCCCGTTGCGGGAGCACCTGCTCCGCCTGTTCGAACCCGGCCAGCAGGTCCTCGCGGCTCGGCACCTGCAGGTCGACCCAGAGGTCCCCGACGGGCTCCCGCTGCAGCCCGGACAGGTGGGCGAGCATCCGGCGCAGCGTCACCGCGCCGTGGCGGGTGCCGGGCAGGTGCTGCTCGAGCCGGTCGTCGAGGTCGAGCCGCCCGGCGTCACGCAGCTGCAGGACGAGCACCGCCGTGAACGTCTTGGTGATGCTGCCGATCCGGTAGGACACGTCGGGAGCCGCCGGCGTGCCGTCGACGTCCGCCCGCCCGACGGCGCCCGCCCACGCGACCTCGCCCTCGCGGACGACGGCCGCGACGACGCTCGGAGCCCGCCAGGTGCGCTGCGCGTCGGCGAGCCGGCGGTCGAGGTCCGCCGTCACTGCTTGGTGCGCTTGGCGTCGTCCCGGCGCCCGGCGCTCCGCTGCGGTCCGCGCAGCGACTCGACCTCGGCGTCGTACTGCGCGTACGCCTCGACGATCTTCCCGACCAGCCGGTGCCGCACGACGTCGGACGCCGCGAGCTCGGCGAAGTGGACGTCCTCGACGCCCTCGAGGATCTGCCGGACGACGCGCAGGCCGCTGACGGCGCCGCCGGGGAGGTCGACCTGGGTGACGTCGCCGGTGACCACGATCTTGCTGCCGAACCCGAGCCGCGTGAGGAACATCTTCATCTGCTCGGCGGTGGTGTTCTGCGCCTCGTCGAGGATGATGAACGCGTCGTTCAACGTGTTGTGGGTGACGAGGAAGTCCTCCGTGACGTAGAGGGAGTCCGTCGCCCCGACCGAGATGCAGACGCACTCGGCCTCACCCTCGGGCTCGATGCTGTCGATGAAGCGCATCGGCCGGCCGCCGCCCGTGGCGTCGTAGAGCGCCTTCTTGCGGGCCAGGCGGAACGGCTCGACGCCTGCGGGGAGACGGATGTCGAGGACGTGGGCGTCGCTCCGGTGCTCGACCGGTCGGCCGCCCGCGAAGCCCGGTCTGCGCCCGTCCGCCAGCCGGGTGCGGACGTAGGCCACCCCGCCGAGCGAGCGGACGAGCCAGACGACGTCCTCACGGAGCTGGTCAGAGCAGGTCGTGTACTGGACCCTGCAGGTACGTCCCGCCTGCGTCACGGGCCCGCCGTCGGTGTCGAGCAGGCCCTGCAGCACGCCGAGGCGGACCTCGACGGAGTTCGCGAGGTAGGAAGGCGGTACGAACTTCGTGGTGGAGCGCGTGCCCTCCAGCTCGAGGGCGCGCAGGACCTCGGTGACGGGGTTCGCCGTCAGGAGCCCGCCGCGGTGGTGGCCGACGTGGCGCAACGTGAAGTCGCCCTCGCCCTTGCGCACCAGCTCGATGTCGGGCAGGGCCGCCTCGAGGGCGTCCGCCAGCTCCGGGTCCCGCGTGCTGAACGACGGCGTCGTCCGGCCGGTGATGCAGCCGTCGCCGAGCAGGAGCCCGAGCGCGTACGGGTCCATCGGCACCTCGGTCCGCACCATCTCGATCGGAGCGACGACAGGCAGCTCGTAGCGACGGGCGTGCGCGGCACGGAGCCGGCCACACATCTCACGGGTCTCCAGCACACGTCCCACGACACCGCTGCGCCGGTCGCTGCCGGTACGGACCTGCCAGAGGTGCTCCGCGCAGGCGAGGGTCGAGGCGCCGTCCTGCGTCGTGACCCGGAAGACCTCCTTGCGTCCCTGCGGGTACACGCCCAGGACCGGCGTCGGCCGGCCGTCCCTGCCCACGACCAGGTCGCCCACCTCGAGGGAGCCGATCGGGACCGAGCCCTCCGGCGTCATGACCAGGGTGTCCACGGGCTGGGCCCGGCCACGCATGTAGGCCAGGGGCGCGACCTCGATGGTCCCGGCGGCCATGAGCTTCGGGATCGTCTCGGGGTCGAGCATGTCGTGCAGGGCGTCGTACAGCGGCCGCAGGTACGGGTCGATCTTCTCGAACAGCGTCCCCGGCAGGAAGCCCAGCCGCTCCCCCGCCTCGACCGCCGGACGGGTCAGGATGATCCGCTTGACCTGCTTGGCCTGCAGCGCCTGCACGGCCTTGGCCATCGCGAGGTAGGTCTTGCCGGTGCCGGCCGGCCCGATCCCGAACGTGATGGTGTGGTCGTCGATGGCCTCGACGTAGCGCTTCTGGTTGGCGGTCTTGGGCCGGATGGTGCGGCCGCGGCCGGCCAGGACCGCCAGCGACAGGACGTCGGCGGGGGTGTCGCGCGTGCCCTCGGTGGACAGCATCGCGACGGTGCGCTCCACGGCGTCGCCGGTCAGCGTCTGCCCGGCGTCGAGCAGGGCCAGCAGCTGGGTGAACAGCGCCTCGGCCAGCGCGTTGTCGGCCGCGCTGCCGGTCAGGGTGATCTCGTTGCCGCGGACGTGGACGTCGCTCTTGAGCGCCTTCTCGACCACCGCCAGCAGCTCGTCGCGGCTGCCGAGCAGGCTGACCATGCTGTGGGCGCCGGGCACCACGATCTTCGTGGTGACGCGGGGGGTGTCAGGCACGCGGGTCGCAGGTGCTCGTCATGATCACCACGATACCCGCGCACGCTCCACGCGCACCTCCTACGCGAGCCCTCCGACCGGCCCGCCGCCCAGCACGTGGACGTGCACGTGGAAGACCGTCTGCCCGCCGTCCGCCCCGGTGTTGACCACGAGCCGGTAGCCGCTGTCGAGGCCCTCCGACCGGGCGACCGCGACGGCCGCGGCCCACAGGTCGGCGAGCAGCGCGGGGTCGGCGTCGGACAGGGCGCCGAGGTCGGCGTGGTGGTCCTTGGGCACGACCAGCACGTGCACGGGGGCGGCCGGCGACAGGTCGCGGAACGCCAGCGTCCGGTCGGTCTCGGCCACCCTGGTGCACGGCAGGTCGCCCGCCACGATGCGGCAGAAGACGCAGGACGGGTCGGAGCTCATGAGCGGTCCCGGGTGAGGTAGAGGCCCGTGCCGCCCAGCAGGCCGAGCAGGACGGCGGCGGCGACGGCGGTCTTGGCGAGCCGGACGACGGGGTCGGCGGGAGCGCTGGCGGCACGGGGGACGGCCGACGGCGACGGCGTGGCCGGGGAGCCGAGCCCGTCGACCGCGAGCGGCGGCGGCGGGGAGGACAGCGCCGTCGGGCTGGGCGGCGTCGGCAGCCGGCTCGGCACCGCACTGGGCGTGGCCACCAGCGTCGGGCTGGGGCGGAGCGTCCGCAGGACGGCGGGGCTGGGGGCGGCGGTACGACGACGGCGCACCGGGGAGGACGACGGCGACGGCGACGCCGAGGGGGACGGCGCCTCCTCGAACGTGCTCTGCGGCTCGGGCGTCGGAGAGGCCTCGCCGACGGGCACCAGGCCGGTCGACTGCGGTGACGGGCTGACCTGGGCCGCGGCCGTGCCCGTCAGCAGCGGCACGGTCACGACGGCGAGGGCGGCACGGGCGGCCCAGCGGCGCGGGCTCCCGGCGATCGGCACCCGCGGAGCGTAGAGGCTCCTACCAGCGTCCGGTCCGCGCCGACACGACCGACGCGGCGGCCGCCCCCGCCGTGGAGGTGCGCAGGACCGTCGGCCCCAGCAGGACGCTCTGCGCTCCCGCCGCGGCGAACGCCTCCAGCTCGCGCTCGTCGATCCCGCCCTCGGGGCCGACGACGAGGACGACGTCGCGGTCCGGGGGCAGGTCGACGCCGGTCAGCCGGGACGACGCCGCCTCGTGCAGCACCAGCGCGGTCGTGCCTCTCAGCCGCGCCGCGACCTGCTTCGTGTCGTGCAGCCCGGTCACCTCGGGCACCCAGGCACGGCGGGACTGCTTGGCCGCCTCCCGCGCGGTGGCCTGCCAGCGGGCGTGCTGCTTGTCGCCGCGCTCGCCCTTCCACTGCATGACGCACCGGGCCGCGACCCAGGGCACGACCTCGTCGACGCCGACCTCGGTGGCCAGCTCGACGGCCAGCTCCCCGCGGTCGCCCTTGGGCAGGGCCTGCACCAGCACGATCCGAGGCGACGGCACCGGCTCCAGCACCCGCCCGACGACGTCGAGGGTGAGCGTGTCCTTGCCCGACGCCGCCACCCGGCAGGACGCCCGGGTGCCGCGGCCGTCGACGAGGTCGACCGCCTCCCCGACGGCCATCCGCCTGCTGCCGGCAGCGTGCCGCCCCTCGGCGCCGTCGAGCAGGATGCGGGTGCCGGACAGGTCCTCGCACAGGAAGACGGGGACACTCACCCGCTCACCGCTTCTTGCGGCCGAACAGCCCCTTGTGCGCGCCGCCCTCGACGCCCGGCCGCTCCTCGCCGCGCAGCCGGGCGAGGTCGCGCAGCAGCTCCTCCTGCTTGGCGTCCAGCCTCGTGGGCACCTGCACGTCGAGGTGCACGTGGAGGTCGCCGCGGCCGGTGCCGCGCAGGTGCGGGACGCCCCGGGCGCGGAGCGTCGTCACGGCGTCGGGCTGCGTGCCGGGCTGGACGTCGAACTGCTCCTCGCCGTCGAGAGTGGCGAGCGGCATGGTCGTGCCGAGCGCGGCGGCCGTCATCGGCAGGGTGATGCGGCAGTGCAGGTCGTCCCCGTCGCGGGTGAAGACCGGGTGGGGCTTCTCGACGACCTCGACGAACAGGTCCCCGGACGGGCCGCCACCGGGGCCGACCTCGCCCTCGCCCTGCATGCGGATCCGCATGCCGTCCTCGATGCCCGCGGGCACCTTGACCGACAGCGTCCGCCGGGCCCTGACCCGGCCGTCGCCGCCGCACTCGTGGCACGGGTGCGGGACGACCGCACCGGTGCCGGAGCAGCGCGGGCAGGCGCGGGTGGTCATGACCTGGCCGAGGAAGCTGCGCTGGACCTGCTGCACCTCGCCGGCGCCGCGGCAGGTCGAGCAGGTCTCGGCGTGCGTGCCGGGCTGGGTGCCCTCGCCGGTGCAGGTGCTGCAGACGACGGCGGTGTCGAGGGCGAGCTCCCGCTCGACGCCGAAGGCCGTCTCGGACAGGTCGCACTCGATCCGGATGAGCGCGTCGGCGCCCTGGCGCACCCGGCTCCGCGGCCCGCGGGCCTGACCGCCGCCGAAGAACGCGTCCATGATGTCGCCGAGGCCGCCGAAGCCCTGCGCCCCGAACGGGCTGCCGCCCCCGCCGCCGCCGGACTGCAGGGGGTCGCCGCCGAGGTCGACGACCTGGCGCTTCTGCGGGTCGGACAGCACCTCGTACGCCGCCGTCACCGCCTTGAACCGCTCCTGCGCCTCCGGGTCGGGGTTGACGTCGGGGTGCAGCTGCCGGGCGAGCTTGCGGTAGGCCTTCTTGAGCTCGTCCTCGCTGGCGCTCTTCTCGACGCCGAGCAGGCCGTAGTAGTCGGTGGCCACTACGCGCCGGCCAGCAGGTCGCCGACGTACCGCGCGACGGCCCGGACCTGGCCGATCGCCTGCGGGTAGTCCATGCGGGTCGGGCCGACGACGCCCAGCCCGGCGTACGCCGCGGCGTCGGGGCCGTAGCCGGCCGTGACGACGGACGTGGACCGGAGTCCCTCCACGCTGTTCTCCTCGCCGATCTTCACGTGCACGGTGGTGGGGTCGTTGACCTCGCCGATGAGCTTGAGCAGGACGACCTGCTCCTCGAGCGACTCCAGGACGGGCCGCAGGGTGCGCGGGAAGTCGAGCGCCGAGCGGGTGAGGTTGGCGGTGCCGCCGATGGCGACGCGCTCCTCGGGCTTCTCGACCAGCGTCTCCAGGACGACGGCCATGACACTCGTCAGCACCGGGCGGATCCCGGGGGGCGCGGCGTCGGGGAGGTCGGACAGGGCCGCGGGGGCGTCGACGAGGCGGGCGCCGTGCAGCCGCGACCCGAACGCGTGGCGCAGCGAGATGACGTCGTCGTCGGCGAGGACACCCGGCAGCTCGACGACGCGCTGCTCGACCCGGCCGGTGTCGGTGATGAGCACGAGCAGCAGCCGGTTGGGCGCCAGGTGCACGATCTCGAGGTGGCGCACCGCGCTGCGCGACAGCGACGGGTACTGCACGACGGCGACCTGCTGGGTCAGCTGCGACAGCAGGCGGACGGTGCGGCGGACGACGTCGTCGAGGTCGGCGGCGCCCTCCAGGAAGGTCTGGATGGCCCGGCGCTCCGGCGTCGACAGCGGCTTGACGGTCGAGAGCCGGTCGACGAACAGCCGGTAGCCGCGGTCGGTGGGGATGCGGCCCGCGCTGGTGTGCGGGTGGGTGATGTACCCCTCGTCCTCCAGGGCCGCCATGTCGTTGCGGATCGTGGCGGGCGAGACCCGGAGGTCGTGCCGCTCGGCCAGGACCTTGGAGCCCACCGGCTCGTTCGTGGACACGAAGTCCTCGACGATGGCGCGCAGGACCTCGAGCTTGCGGTCGTCCAGCACTGCGCACCTCCCGGGGCCTGGCACTCGCGGTACAGGAGTGCCAGCATACCGCCCGCGCCCCCTAGCCTGGACCCCGTGGAGGTGCTGCCCGCGCAGGTGTGGCAGGCCCGGCGGGCCGCCCACGAGGAGCGCGTCGACGCCTGGACGGCGCCCGTGCTGGCCCGGGCGAGCAGGGGGGAGCGGCACCCCGTCGAGGACTTCCTGTTCACCTACTACGGCCAGCGCCCCGCCCACCTGCGCCGCTGGAGCCCGGGGCCGGGCGTGGTCCTCGAGGACGGCCCGACCGGACCCTTCGTGGCGGTCCCGGGCGGCACGGCGCTGCCGCCGCCCCCGGACCGGCTGGTGCGGCTGGCCCGGCAGACCGGGCTGCTGCTCGCGGCGACGGCGTCGCGGCCGGCGTCGTTCGGCTGCTTCGGGCTGCACGAGTGGGCCATGGTGCACGGGCAGGAGCAGGACGACGTCCGGCACGCCACCTGGCCGCTGCGGCTGGGCGCGGCGGGGACGACGGCGGTGGTCGACGCCCGACCGGTGACGTGCACGCACTTCGACGCGTTCCGGTTCTTCACCGACAGCGCCCGCCCGCTGAACGCGGTGCAGCCGACGCGCGAGACGCAGGTCGACCTCGAGCAGCCCGGTTGCCTGCACGCCGCGATGGACCTCTACAAGTGGGCGTACCGGCTGGCGCCGTACGTCGCCTCGGAGCTGGTCGCGGACGCCTTCGCCCTGGCGAAGCGCGTCCGGGTGCTGGACATGCGGGCCTCGCCCTACGACCTGTCGGCCCTCGGCCTGGAGCCCGTGCGGATCGAGACGGCCGCGGGCCGGGGCGAGTACGCGGCCGCGCAGCGGGGCTTCGCCGAGGAGGCGGCCCCGCTGCGCGAGCGCGTGCGTCAGGCCTGCACGCTCGTCGTGACCTAGACCCTGTCGGCGCGGTCGCGGGCGAAGTCCTGCGCCTTGTCGACGTGACCCTCGAACTTCCCGCCGGTGCGGTCGTCGACGAGGTCGCCCGCCTTCTCGATCCCGTCCTGCACCTTGTCGCCGTGCTCGCCGGCGAGGTCCTTGCCCTTGTCGACAGCCTTGGCAGCGGCGTCCTTGGCAGCGTCGAACAGTCCCACGGCGTTCTCCTCGTCCCCGGGTCCGACGTGGTGCCGCCCCGACACGTCGGACAACCCGCGGGGCGCCGGACTCTTCCCGTCCGGTAGGCAGGTCGGGTGCTCCCCCTGCCTCCGCTCGACGGCGTGACCCACCGGACCGTGACCCTTCCTGTAACGGACAGCGGCGGTCTGTCCGTCCACGTCGCCGAGGCCGGTCCGGCCGACGCGCCCCCGCTGCTGCTGCAGCACGGCTGGCCGCAGCACTGGTGGTCCTGGCGCCGGGTCGTCCCGCTGCTCGCGCAGGACTTCCGGCTGCTGATGCCCGACCTGCGCGGTCACGGCTGGACCGGCGCTCCCGCCGCCGGCTACGACAAGGAGCAGTTCGCCACCGACCTGCTCGGTGTGCTCGACGCCCTCGACCTGCCCCAGGTGCAGCTGGTCGGCCACGACTGGGGCGGGTGGACCGGGTTCCTCGCCTGCCTGCGTGCGCCCGAGCGCTTCTCGTCGTTCCTCGCGCTGTCCATCCCGCCGCCGTTCCAGCGCAGCGACGCCCGGCTGCTGCAGCTGTGGCGGGCCGCCTACCAGCTGCCGCTGAGCACGCCGGTGCTGGGCGAGGCCCTGGTCCGGCAGGGCACGGCGGTCGAACGGCTGATCCGGGCGGGGACGTCCGCACCGGGCACCTTCACCGACGCCGACCTGCGGGTCTACTCCGCTGTGCTGGCCGAACCCGCGCGGGCACGCGCGAGCAGCCTCGTCTACCGGACGTTCCTGCGCGCGGAGGCCCTCCCGGTCTGGTCCGGCCGCTACCGGGCGCAGGACCTGCGGGTGCCGACCCGGCTGATCGCGGGCGAGGGCGACCTCGTCGTGCACCCGTCGCTGCTCGCCGACCTCCCCGGGGAGGTCGACCTCCTGCCGGGCGTCGGGCACTTCCTGCCCGAGGAGGCCCCGCAGGTGGTCGCCGACGCGGTGCGTGCCCAGGCCTCCTAGCGCTGGGGCAGGCCCTGCACGGCGCGGACGGCGTCGGGCTGCTGCATCCGGAAGCGGCTGCCGAAGCGCTCGACCGTCTCGACGACCACGCGGTCGGCGTCGGCGAGCTCGCGCACCACGGGCGCGACGGGCCGGCCCGGCAGCAGCCAGACGAACACGGCCTCGGCGAACAGCGGCGCGAGCTGCTCGACCGAGACGTCGTCCATGCTGTCGCCGACGAAGACGGTGCGCCCCGGCACGACCCGCCCGAGCGGCCCTGCGGTCGCGCGGGTGGTGCGGACGTCGATGCCGACGCCGATGTCACGCCGGGCGAGCTCGCGGACGGTGACCCCGGGCGAGACCAGCCGCAGGCCCTGCACGGTCTCCCTGGCGGGCTGCTGCAGCACCTGGGCGAGGTCGCCGGTGCGGGTGTACGTGGCGGCCTGCGTGGTCAGCCGCGGCGGGAGCAGCGGGTCGAAGCGCTTGGCCAGCTGCTGGGCGTAGACGCCGGACGACGTCGGCGTCCAGTGGGTGTCCTTGCGCCAGTAGGTCTGGTGCTTCGAGCCGGCGGAGGACAGCGGACGGCGGAGGTCGACGAGGGCGGGGTCCTTCGCCAGGGCGGACCAGAGCGCGGCCTTCTGCCGGTCGGCGCAGGCCTTGCCGGGCACGCGGGACGCCACGACGTTGCCGGAGCGGACCGTCGACTTGTCGGGCGCGACGACGAGCGCGACCTCGCGGCCGGAGCGACGGATCGCCGAGGTCAGCTGACCGGTGCGGCCGGCTGATGCGGCGGCCTGCCCCGCGTCCTGGCAGGGCACCGTCCAGTCCTGCGCGATGAACAGGTAGGAGTCCGTCCCGACGACGACCCGCTTGCGGTCGGCGGCTGTCGGGGCGGCCGCGGCCGGGCCGGCGACGAGCGCGACGAGGAGGGCGACGACGGCGGTCCTGCGCACTGCGGTGGTCCTCTCGAGCGGGGGTCTCATGATGCCTTCGACGCAGAACGCCCGTCCCCTGAGTGCGGGGACGGGCGGTCAGCGGTGCGGGGGGTGCCTAGGGCTGCGCGGGACGGCGCGGCGCCGACGCCGGCCGGGGCGTGCCGGTGCGCCCCGTGTAGGCACCGCTGCTGCGGCTGCCGGCGTAGGGGCTGCGCGGGCGGCCGGAGCTGCTGCGCTCGCGGGGCTGGCTCATCCGCGGGCCGAGGACGATCTCGTCGCCGGACTCGGCCACGACGCGCACGGCGGGGTGCCCGGCCGTGACGGCGACCGCGTTGGTCTCGATGCCGATCGACTCGCGCATCCGCTGGTGGTCGCGGACCTGGTCGCTCAGCACGAACGACAGGACCGTGCCGGCAGCACCCGCGCGGGCGGTGCGACCGGAGCGGTGCAGGTAGTCCTTGTGGTCGGCCGGCGGGTCGTAGTGCACGACGAGGTCGACGTCGTCGACGTGGATGCCGCGGGCGGCGACGTCGGTGGCGACGAGCACCCGGGCGTGACCGGTGGCGAAGTCGTCCAGCGCGCGCTTGCGGGCGCCCTGGGTGAGGTTGCCGTGGATCGCGCCGGCCTCGACGCCGCTCTGCCGGAGCTGCATCGCGAGGCGGTCCGCGCCGTGCTTGGTCCGCACGAAGAACAACGTGCGGGCCGGGCGGGCGGCGATCTCGGCGGCGAGCGCGGGCTTGGCGTCGTGGGTGACGGCCCAGACCTGGTGGTCCATGAGGGCGACCGGGCTGGAGCTGGCGGCCACCGCGTGCACGGCGGGGTCGCGCAGGTAGGAGCGCACCAGCTTGTCCACGCCGCGGTCGAGCGTCGCGGAGAACAGCATCCGCTGGCTGGTCGACGGCGTGAGGTCGAGCAGCGCCGTGACGGCCGGGAGGAACCCGAGGTCGGCCATGTGGTCGGCCTCGTCGAGGACCGTGATCTCGATGGCGTCGAGCTTGCACTCGCCCTGCTCGATGAGGTCCTGCAGGCGGCCCGGCGTCGCGATGACGAGGTCGACGCCGCGGCGGAGCTGGTCGATCTGGCGACCCATGGACGCACCGCCGTAGACGGTGGCGAGCTTCAGGTCGATCGGCTGGGCCAGCGGCGCGAGGGCGTCGTGGACCTGCTGCGCGAGCTCGCGGGTCGGGACGAGCACGAGGGCGCGCGGGCGGTTCGGCGTGCGGCGCGGGCCGGCGAGCAGCCGGACGATCGTCGGCAGGCCGAAGGCGAGCGTCTTGCCCGACCCGGTCTGGCCGCGGCCGAGGACGTCGCGGCCGGCGAGGGCGTCCGGCAGGGCGCGGGCCTGGATGGCGAACGGCGCGTCCATGCCACGACGGGCGAGCAGCGACACGAGGCGGTCGGGCAGACCGAGCTGCGCGAACGACGGCGCCTCGGCGGTGTCGGTCTCGGCAGCCTCGGCGGCGGCGTCGAGGGCGAGCTCGAGGTCGCTCTTGACGATCGTCTTCGGGGCGGGCGCGCTGCTGCGCGGACGGCCGCGGCGCGGGCTGCTGCCCTGGCGCCAGGAGCCGCCGGAGGAGCTGCTGCGGGACGTGCTGGAAGAGGCGTAGCTGGAGGGCAAGGGTGTCCTTCGAGATCAGGGTGGGGGGCGGGTCGCTGTCGGGTGGAGCTGCGACGCGGACCGGACCGGACCCTGGTTCCAGGGACCCTGAACAAGACGACGACACACGAGCGACCGTGCGGACGGCTCGTCCGCAGGAGGGGGCCGGGGGCAGTGCCCCGGCAGGTGTCCCAACCTACCGCCGGGCGCCCGGATTCCCCGTGTGCGCTGCGTCTCGTGCGCGCCGGCTAGTCGACGAGGTCGCGCACGACGGCGTCGGCGAGCAGCCGGCCGCGCAGGGTCAGCACCGCCCGGTCGCCGTCGAGCTCGAGCAGACCGTCCTCGGCGTGCCGGTGCGCCGCCGCGCGCCCCTCCGGGCGCAGCACGTCCAGCGGCAGGCCCTCCCGCAGCCGCAGCTCGAGCAGGACCCGCTCGACCCGGCGGTCGTCGTGGGACAGGACCTCGCGGCCGGCCGCGGGAGAGCGCCCCTGCGCCAGGGCGGCGGCGTAGGGCGCCGGGTGCTTGCCGTTCCACCAGCGGACGCCGCCGACGTGGCTGTGCGCCCCCGGGCCGATGCCCCACCAGTCGTCGCCACGCCAGTAGGCGAGGTTGTGCCGGCAGGGCTCGCCCCAGTTGCTGACCTCGTACCAGGGCAGCCGGCCCTCGAGCGCCTCCGAGGCCATCAGGTACCGGTCGGCGAGGACGTCGTCGTCGGGGGCGGGGAGCTCGCCGCGGGCCACCTGCCGGCCGAGCCGGGTGCCCTCCTCGACGATGAGCGCGTACGCCGACACGTGGGTGGGGCGCGCCTCGTGGACGGCGTCGAGGGAGCGCTGCCAGTCGGCGTCGGACTCGCCGGGCGTGCCGTAGATGAGGTCGAGGCTGACCTGCGCGAAGCCCTCCGAGAACGCCTCCGCGACGGCCTCCTGCGGCCGGCCCTCCGTGTGGGTGCGGTCCAGCGTCGCGAGCACGTGGGGCACGGCCGACTGCATGCCGAACGAGACCCGGGTGAAGCCGCCCTCGCGCAGGACCCGCAGCGACGCCGGCGTGACGCTGTCGGGGTTGGCCTCCGTCGTGACCTCCGCGCCCTCGGCCAGCCCGAACTCGTCCCGGACGGCGCCGAGCACGCGGACGAGGTCCCGGCTGGGCAGCAGCGTCGGGGTGCCGCCCCCGACGAACACCGTCTGCACCGGCAGGTCGACGTCGCCGAGCACCTGACGGGCGAGCCGCACCTCGCTGATCGCGGCGTCGGCGTAGGAGGCCTGCAGGCCGCCGAGGTCGGTGTAGGTGTTGAAGTCGCAGTAGCCGCAGCGGGTCAGGCAGAACGGCACGTGCAGGTACAGGCCGAACGGGCGTCCCCCGACGACGGTCCCCTCGGGCAGCGCGCCGGACGCCGGCACCGGCTCGCCGAGAGGGAGGGGGCCGGCCACCTGTCCATGGTCAGGCATGCGACGTACCGTCTCGACATGAAGCGCCTCCTGGTCCTGGCCGCCGCCCTCACCGCACTGCTCCCCCTCGCGCCGGCCCAGGCGCTGAGCGCCCCGCAGACGATCACCACGGGCAAGCAGATCCCGTGGGGGATCGCGTTCCTGCCCGACGGCACGGCGCTGTTCACCGAGCGGACGGGCGCCGTCTGGGAGGTCAAGCCGGGGCAGCCGGCCCGGAAGATCTACACGGTCACCGAGGCGCGGCCGCAGGGCGAGGGCGGCGTGCTGGGCATCGCCGTGCCGAAGGACTACGCCACCGACCGCCGCTTCTTCGTCTACTACACGTCGGCCACCGACAACCGGGTCGCCTACGTCCGCCGCGGCTCCGCCGCCCGCCCGGTCCCGATCGTCACTGGCATCGCCAAGGCGAACATCCACAACGGCGGGCGGCTCATGACCGACCGCGACGGCTACCTCTGGATCGGCACCGGCGACGGCGGCACCACCTCGAGGTCGCAGGACACGAAGAGCCTCAACGGCAAGGTCCTGCGGGTGGACGAGAAGGGCGGCGCCGCCCCGGGCAACCGCTTCGGACGGGTCTTCTCCTACGGCCACCGCAACGTGCAGGGCCTGGCGCAGGACGCGAGCGGCCGGGTCTGGGCCAGCGAGCTCGGCCAGAACGAGCAGGACGAGGTCAACGTCCTGCAGTCCGGCGGCAACTACGGCTGGCCGACGGTCGAGGGCAGGGGCGGGGACTCCCGGTTCGTCGACCCCGTCTGGACCTGGCGCCCCGAGGACGCCTCGCCGTCCGGGATCACGGTGAAGGGCGACAGCGTCTACGTCGCGGCCCTGCGCGGACAGCGGGTCTGGCGGCTGCGCACCAGCGGCGCGACCGTCACCGGCGCGACCTCGATGCTGCAGGGGACGTACGGGCGGATCCGGGCAGTGGCGCGGAACCCGAAGGACGGCTCGGTCTGGGTCATGAGCAGCAACAACGGCCTGTCCGGGACGCAGCGTCCGGGCGACGACCGGATCCTGCGGTACACGACCTTCCCCTAGCCTCCGGCGCATGGCAGAAGCGGTCGAGGTCGAGGGCCTCGTCAAGACGTACGGCAAGACCCGGGCGCTCGACGGCGTGACGCTGCAGGTCCCCGAGGGCCGCGTCCTCGGTCTGCTCGGCCCGAACGGCGCCGGCAAGACGACGACGGTCCGGGTGCTCACCACCCTGCTGCGCCCCGACAGCGGACGGGCGACCGTCCTCGGCATCGACGTGCTCAAGGAACCGGACCGGCTGCGCGGCGTGATCGGCGTCGCCGGGCAGTACGCCGCCGTCGACGAGCTCCTGACCGGGCGGGAGAACCTCCTGCTGGTCGGCCGGCTCTACCACCTGCCGAAGGCCGAGATCACCCGTCGCGCCGACGAGCTGCTCGAGCGGTTCGAGCTGACCGACGCCGCCTCGCGCGTCGTCGGCGGCTACTCCGGCGGCATGCGGCGCCGCCTCGACCTCGCCGCCTCCCTGGTCAACCGCCCCCGGGTGCTGTTCCTCGACGAGCCCACCACCGGCCTCGACCCGCGCAGCCGCCTCCGCCTGTGGGAGGTCATCGAGGACCTCGTCCGCGACGGCACGACCCTGCTGCTCACCACGCAGTACCTCGAGGAGGCCGACCGTCTGGCCGACCGGATCGCCGTGATCGACACCGGCAAGGTCATCGCCGAGGGCACGAGCGACGAGCTCAAGGACAAGGTCGGCGGCTCGGTGGTCGTCGTGCGGCCGGCCGACGTCGCCGACGGGGAGCGCGCGATGACGGCGCTCCAGCTGGTCGGCGACCCGGTCCGGGGCACCGGCGGGGACCTCACGATGCAGGCCACCACCGGCGTCACGCTCGTCACCGAGGCCGCCCGCGTGCTCGAGGAGGCTGGCGTCGTCGTCAGCGAGCTCGCTCTGCGCCGTCCCACGCTGGACGACGTCTTCCTGACCCTCACGGGTCGCCCCACCGAGGAGGAGACCGCATGACCACGGCTCTGGACGCCCCCGCCACCGGCGGGCTGCGCTGGGCGGTCCGGGACGCCCTCGTCCTCACCGGACGCAACCTGCGCCACACCACCCGTCAGCCGGAGCTGCTGTTCTTCAGCACCGTGCAGCCGGTCATCTTCGTGCTGCTGTTCCGGTACGTCTTCGGCGGCGCGATCGACACCGGTCCGCTGTCCTACGTCAACTTCCTCATGGCCGGGATCTTCGTCCAGACCACCGCCTTCGCCTCGACCAGCAGCGCGGTCGGGCTCGCGACCGACCTCGCCAAGGGGATCGTCGACCGGTTCCGGTCCCTGCCCATGGCCCGGTCCGCCGTGCTCGCCGGCCGCACCCTCGGCGACCTCTGCCGGATCGTGCTGGTCGTCCTGGTCATGACCGCCGTCGGGCTCGCCGTCGGCCTGCGTCCCGCGTCGTTCCTCGGGCTGGTCGGCGCGATCGCCCTGACGTCGCTGTTCGGGTTCGCGTTCTCCTGGATCCAGGCGTTCATCGGCCTGTCGGTCCCGAACGTCGAGGCCGCGAACCTGGCCGGGTTCGTGTGGCTGTTCCCGCTGACCTTCGCGTCGTCGGCCTTCGTGCCCCTGCAGACGATGCCCGGCTGGCTGCAGGCCTTCGCCAACGCGACGCCGGTCACCCCCACCGTCGACGCCGTCCGCGCGCTGCTCAACGAGGGCCTGCCGCTGCAGCACGCCCTGCTCAAGAGCCTCGCGTGGATCGTCGGGATCACCGTCGTGTTCAGCGCGCTGGCCGTCCGGAAGTACCGCCGGGTGTCGTGAGCCCGGACGACCTCGTCTCGGTCCGGCTCCGCCTGCTGCCGTGGCGGCCCCGCTGGCGCACCGGGGACACCGGCCCGGACGTCGACCTGAGCCCGCTCGGGGACGCGCTGGGCGACGACCCCATCAGCCTGGTGGTCGGCCTGTTCCTCCTGGTGCTGGTGCTGCCCGGGCTGCTGGTCGGCGTCGTCGGGGTGCTCCTGCTCGGCGCGGAGCTGCTGCTCCTGCTCGCCCTGCTCCCCCTCGTGATGAGCGCGCAGCTGCTCGGGCTGCGCCCCTGGGTGCTGGTGCTGCGCAGCCGCGACCGGGGCCGGACGGCGGTCCCGGTGGTGGGCACGGTCGCGCTGCTGGGCAGGTGGCGCGAGCTCCGCGCATCGCGGGTGCGCGCGTGACCGCCCGCGCGGGGTAGGGCCCCGGCGTGACCTCTCCCGCGCGCCCCGTCCCCGCCCGCGCCCTCGTCGTCGGCGCCCACCCCGACGACGCCGACTTCGGTGCCGGCGGCCTGGTCGCCCTGTGGGCCTCGCAGGGCTGCGAGGTCACCGTCGTCTGCGTCACCGACGGGCAGAGCGGCGGCTTCGACGAGGACGTCCCGCGCGAGGACGTCCCCGGGATCCGCCAGCAGGAGCAGCGCGACGCCGCGAAGGCCCTCGGCGTCACCGACGTGCGTTTCCTCGGCCGGCTCGACGGCTGGGTCGAGGTCGACCGCTCGCTGCGGCTCGACCTCGCCCGGATCGTGCGCGAGGTGCGGCCCGAGGCCGTCGTCACCCACTCCCCCGACCGGAACTACCGGTTCGTGTACCTCTACCACCCGGACCACCTCGCGACCGGCGCCGCGGTGCTCGCCGCCGTCTACCCGGATGCCCGCAACGCGTTCGCCTTCCCCCGCGAGGAGCTGGACCTGCCGCTGTGGGAGGTGCCCGAGGTGTGGCTGTTCGGCGGGCCGTCCGACACCACCGCTGTCGACGTCACGGACGTCTTCGACGCGAAGGTCGCCGCCTGCTCGGCCCACGACAGCCAGACGCCGATGCTCGACCGAGGCGTGGCCGACGAGCTGCGCGAGCACCTCGGCCGGACCGCCGTCGAGCACGGGCTGCCCGAGGGGCGGCTGGCCGAGGCCTACCAGGTGGTCGACACGCGGTAGCCGGGGTACAGCGCCGCGGTGAGCCTGACCGCCTTCCGGACCAAGAGCATCGACGACGTCCTCGAGCAGGGGAAGGTCGAGCCCGGCGGCGAGGCCTCTCCGGGGCGGCTCAAGCGGACCCTCGGGCCGCTCGGGCTCATGGGGTTCGGGATCGGCGTCGTGATCGGCACCGGCATCTTGACGCTGACCGGCGTGGTCGCCAAGGAGTCGGCGGGGCCGGCCGTCACCGTGTCCTTCCTCGTCGCGGGGGTGGCCGCGGCGCTGGCGGCCCTCTGCTACGCCGAGCTCTCCTCGGGGGTCCCGGCGGCCGGCAGCGCCTACACCTACGCCTACGCCACCATCGGCGAGCTGGCGGCCTGGATCATCGGCTGGGACCTGCTGCTGGAGTTCGCCCTCGGGGCCGCGACCGTCGCCCGCGGCTGGTCGTCGTACCTGCAGGACCTGTTCGCCCTCCCGACGTCGCTGTTCGGCGAGCAGGCGCCGGTCAACGTCGGGGCGCTCGCGCTGGTGCTCGTGCTCGGCGTGGTCGCCGTCGTCGGGGTGAAGCAGAGCTCCCGGGTGACCGGGCTGCTGGTGGCGGTGAAGGTCGCGGTGTGCGTGTTCGTCATCGTGGCGGGGCTGTTCTACGTCAAGGGCGCGAACCTCTCCCCCTACGTCCCGGCGGCGGAGCCCACCCCTGGCGCGGAGGGCCTGGGCCAGCCGCTGGTGCAGGCCCTGTTCGGGCTCACGCCCAGCGCGTTCGGCATCGCGGGCGTGCTGGCCGCCGCCGCCGTCGTCTTCTTCGCCTACACCGGCTTCGAGGCGGTCGCGAACCTCGGCGAGGAGACGAAGGACCCCGGCCGCGACCTCCCGCTCGGGCTGCTCGGCACGCTCGGGATCGCGACCGTGCTGTACGTCGGGGTGTCGTTCGTCGTCACCGGGATGGTCGACTACCGGCAGCTCGACGTCGGCGCGCCCATCGCCAAGGCCTTCGACGCCGTCGGCGCCGGCTGGGCGTCCACGCTGGTGTCGATCGCCGCGGTGGCCGGGCTGACGTCGGTGACCCTCGTCGACCTCGTGACGATGCCGCGCATCTTCTTCGCCATGGGCCGCGACCGGCTGCTGCCGCCGCGGTTCGCCGCCCTGCACCCGCGCTACGGCACGCCGGTGCTCGCCACCGTCCTCACGACGGCGATGGTCGCGGTGCTGGCGACCTTCGTGAAGCTCACCGTGCTGGCCGACCTCGTCAGCATCGGCACGCTGTTCGCGTTCGTCGTCGTGTCGGTCGCGGTGCCGGTCCTGCGCCGTACCCGGCCGGACCTGGAGCGGCCGTTCCGGGTGCCGCTGTCCCCGTTCGTGCCCGTGCTGTCGGCCCTGTTCTGCGTCTACCTGATGGCCAACCTGTCGGTCGAGACCTGGCTGCGCTTCCTGCTCTGGCTCGCCCTGGGGCTGGCCGTCTACGTCGTCTACGGCAGGCGCAACGCCCGGCTCGCCCAGGCGTAGGCGGCCGAGTCGCTCAGCGCCCGAGCGCCGGCGCCCCGAGCCTGACGCTCACTTGCCGGCGGTCTCCTCGCCGGTGGAGAGCGCGGCGATGAACGCCTCCTGGGGGACCTCGACGCGGCCGACCATCTTCATCCGCTTCTTGCCCTCCTTCTGCTTCTCCAGCAGCTTGCGCTTGCGGGTGATGTCACCGCCGTAGCACTTGGCGAGCACGTCCTTGCGGATCGCCCGGATGTTCTCGCGCGCGATGACCCGGGCGCCGATGGCCGCCTGGATCGGCACCTCGAAGTTCTGCCGCGGGATGAGCTTCTGCAGCTTGGTCGCCATGCTCGTGCCGTAGGCGTAGGCCTTGTCCTTGTGGACGATCGCGCTGAAGGCGTCGACCGGCTCGCCCTGCAGGAGGATGTCGACCTTCACGAGCTCGGCTGCCTGCTCGCCGGCCAGCTCGTAGTCCAGGCTCGCGTAGCCCTTGGTCCGGCTCTTCAGCTGGTCGAAGAAGTCGAAGATGATCTCGCCCATGGGCAGGGTGTAGCGGAGCTCGACCCGGTCCTCGGACAGGTACTCCATCCCCTGCAGGATCCCGCGCCGGTTCTGGCACAGCTCCATGACCGTGCCGACGAAGTCGCTCGGCAGCAGCACCATGCACTTGGCCACCGGCTCGCGGATCTCCTCGATCTTGAGCCCGGTCGGCCAGTCGCTCGGGTTGGTGACGACGACGTCCTCGCCGCTCTCCAGCGTCACCGTGTAGACGACGTTGGGCGCGGTGCTGATGAGCGCGAGGCCGTGCTCGCGCTCGAGCCGCTCGCGGACGATCTCCAGGTGCAGCAGGCCGAGGAAGCCGACGCGGAACCCGAACCCGAGGGCGAGGCTCGTCTCCGGCTCGTAGACCAGGGCGGCGTCGTTGAGGCGGAGCTTGTCCAGGGCCTCGCGCAGCGCCGGGTACTCGCTGCCCTCGAGCGGGTAGAGGCCGCTGAACACCATCGGCTTGGCGTCCTGGTAGCCGCCGAGGCTCTCCGTGGCGGGCTTGCGCGCCGTCGTCAGGGTGTCGCCGACGCGGGCCTGCCGGACGTTCTTCACGCCCGGGATGACGTAGCCGACCTCGCCGGCGCTGATGACGTTGCGCGGCACCATGTCCGGGCTGACGACGCCGACCTCGAGGATGTCGTGCTCGTTCCTGCTCGACATCATCAGGCCCTTGTCCTTGGTGGACAGCTGGCCGTCGAACACCCGCACGTAGGTGATGACGCCTCGGTAGGAGTCGTAGACCGAGTCGAAGATCATGGCGCGGGCGGGCGCCTCGACGTCGCCCATCGGCGGCGGGACGTCACGGCAGATCGCGTTCAGGACGTCGGGGACGCCCTCGCCGGTCTTGGCGCTGATCCGCAGGACGTCGTCGGGCTCGCAGCCGATGATCTTGCTGATCTCCTCGGCGTACTTGTCGGGCTGCGCCGCGGGGAGGTCGATCTTGTTCAGCACCGGGATGATGTGCAGGTCGTTCTCGAGCGCCAGGTAGAGGTTCGCCAGCGTCTGCGCCTCGATGCCCTGCGCGGCGTCGACCAGCAGCAGGGTCCCCTCGCAGGCGGCCAGGCTCCGGCTGACCTCGTAGGTGAAGTCGACGTGCCCCGGCGTGTCGATCATGTGCAGGACGTACTCGACGCCGTCGTCGGCCTGCCAGGGCATCCGCACGTTCTGCGCCTTGATGGTGATGCCGCGCTCGCGCTCGATGTCCATCTTGTCGAGGTACTGAGCGCGCATCTGCCGGGCGTCGACCACGCCGGTCAGCTGCAGCATCCGGTCGGCCAGCGTCGACTTCCCGTGGTCGATGTGGGCGATGATGCAGAAGTTGCGGATGATCTGCTGCGGTGTGAGGCCGGAGCCCATCGAGGTCACGTGCTCATTCTCGCAGGGATCCCGCTCGACGCCCGTGCTGTGCTCGACGCGTGGGACAGCCCCGGGTCGCCCGCGCGACCTTCCCCGGGGCGAGCGCCGGGGCCGGGCCCCGCCCGGCTGCTAGTCTCGTTGCCGACGCGTGCCCCGCGACCGGTTCCGGGTACCTCAGCACGCCCTCCATCCGACGACAGCGACTCGAGGACATCTCCGCGTGGCGAACATCAAGTCCCAGATCAAGCGGAACAAGACGAACGAGAAGGCCCGCCTGCGCAACAAGGCGGTCAAGTCCTCGCTCAAGACGGCCATCCGCAAGTACCGCACCGCGCTCGAGGCCGGCGACGTCGCCACCGCCACGGTGCTCGCGAAGGACGCCAGCAAGGCCCTCGACAAGGCCGCCAGCAAGGGCGTCATCCACGCCAACCAGGCCGCCAACCGCAAGTCGTCGATCATGAAGACGGCCGCGACGCTGACGAGCACCCCCAGCGCCTAGCTCTCCCGCTCCTCCGGCAGCGCCGTCCCTGCGGGGGCGGCGCTGCTGTCGTCTCCGACCATCCCGGCGACGACGTCGTGCGCCTTGACCACCACGGCCACCGCCACCGGCAGCGCCAGCAGCGTCCAGGCCGTGGCGACGTCGGCGAGCACCAGCACGGCCGCCGCGGCGAGGGCGCCCTCACCCAGGGCAGCACGCTGCCAGGCGTTCGGGTGGACGTGCCGCAGGCGCAGCAGCCGCGGGTAGAACGGCGTGCGCTCGCTCACGCCCCCACCTCACGGGCCTGCACGACCGCCATCAGCGCCCGCTCGACGGCGTACGCCGGGTCGGCGGCACCGCTGCCCTTGACGTCGCCGTCGGCCTGCGCGACCGCCTGCAGCGCGAGGGTGAGGCCCTCCGGGCGCCAGGCCCGGGCCTGGCGCTGGGTCTTCTCGACCTTCCACGGCGGCATCCCCAGCTGTGCCGCCAGCTGCCCGGCCGGCACGCGCCCCGCGGAGGCGACCCGCGCGACCGAGCGCAGCGTGCTGGCGAGTGCGCTGGTGACCAGGACGTGGGCGAGCCCGGCGCTCTCGCCCCACCGCACCAGCTCGAGCGCCCCGGCGAGGTCGCCCTCGACCGCCCTGTCCGCGACCGCGAAGCCGCTGGTCTCCGCCCGGCCGCGGTAGTACGTCGAGACGACCTGCTCGGTGATGGCGCCCTCGGTGTCGGACAGCAGCTGGCTCGCGGCCGCGCACAGCTCGCGCAGGTCGGTGCCGACGGCGTCCAGCAGCAGCGTCACGGCCTCCTCGGACACCTGCCGGCCGCCCTCCTTGAGCTCACGCCGGACGAGGTCGCGGCGCTCCCCGGGCCGGGTCACCTTGGCCGCGGGCACCGTGCGGGCGCCCTTGACCGCCGACAGGGTCGCGAGCAGGGCCTTGCCCTTGGCGCCGCCGGCGTGGACGAGGACCAGCAGGACGTCGCCGGGCAGGTCCTCGACGGTCGCGGTCAGCTCCGCAGCGAGGTCCTTGCCGGCGTCCTGCAGCCCGCGGAGCACGAGCAGCCGGGCGCCCCCGAACAGCGACGGCGCGAGCAGCCCGTCGACGTCGCCCGGCTCCAGCTCCGACACCGGGAGGTCCGTGACGTCCGCGTCGGGGTCGGCGGCGTGCACGGCACGGACGACCCGCGAGACGGCGCGGTCCACCAGCAGGCCCTCGTCGCCGACGACGAGCGTCAGGGGTACGAGGACGTCGTCGGGCACGGGGCCATGGTCCCACGCGCGGGCTCAGCCGAGCCGGGTGACCTCGACCGAGACGCCGAGCGACTGCGACCCGCCCCCCGAGTAGACCCCCTTCAGCGGAGGGACGTCGCCGTACTCCCGTCCGCGTGCGACGACGACGTGCTGCTCCGCGACGGGCACCAGCCCGGTGACGTCGAACGGCCACCAGCTGCCCAGCCAGACCTCGACCCAGGCGTGGCTCTCACCGGTCACCACCTCCCCGACCCGACCGGCAGCGCCCGCCGGGTGCAGGTAGCCGGACACGTACCGGGCCGGCAGCCCGACGCTGCGCAGGCAGGCCAGGGCGACGTGGGCCAGGTCCTGGCAGACGCCGGTGCGCAGCCGCCAGGCCTCGGCCGCCCCCGTCTGGACGCCCGTCGACCCGGCCAGGTAGGCCACCCGCTCGTGCACCATCTCGAGCACCGCCCGCGCCGCGCGGTAGGGGTCCTTGCCGGCGACGGCGTCCCGCGCGGCCTGCACCATCTCGCCGTCGGGCGCCGTCCGCTCCGTGGTGCCGAGCAGCTCGGCGTGCAGGTCGCGCAGGTCCTCCCCGCGCAGGGCGTCCCAGGTGACGCCGTCGACGGGCTCGCGGACGGCAGGGGCGGTGTCGACGACGCTCAGCGGGACGACCTCGAGAGCGTCGTGCGGGACGTGCAGGTCGAAGCTGGCGACCTGCGTGCCCCAGTAGTCCCAGTAGCGGTGCTGGGTCGTCCCCGGCGACGTCCGCACGTTCGACTCGAGCACGAGCTGCAGGGGATCGGTGACCGGGGTCAGGCGGGCCTCGTTGTAGCTCGACGTCACGGTCGTGTCGTAGCGGTACCCGCTCGTGTGCTCGATCCGCAGCCGCCAGGTCACAGGCTCACGTCCGCCCACTGCAGCGCAGGACCAGCCGCGAAGTAGCGCCGCGAGAGGGCCTCACCAGCCGCCGCGCAGGTCTCCTGCAGGCCGGCGAGCAGCACGGGGA
Organism: uncultured Actinomycetota bacterium; assembly: GCA_963761655.1. Lineage (GTDB taxonomy): Bacteria > Actinomycetota > Actinomycetes > Mycobacteriales > SCTD01 > RYN-122. Next base: position 188,876 of record CAVXHI010000008.1, on the reverse strand, counting down.
GGTCGTCGAGCAGGTCGCTCGACACGCGGAACTCGAGCTCGGTCCGGGCCCGGCCGAGCAGGCGCCTGGCCTCGTCGTCGACGCCGGTACGGCCCGCCACGGGGTCGAGCTCGCGCAGGACCGTCTCGGCCTGCAGCAGCGCGGCGTACACCGAGCGCGGGAACAGCCGGTCGAGGACGAGGAACTCCACGACCCGCTCCGGCTCCACCCCGGACCGGTAGGTCCGCAGGTACGCCTCGTGGGCGCTGCAGCTCTTCAGCAGGCCGACCCAGCCGGTGGCGCCGCCCTGCCCGGCCTGCGCCCACAGCAGCCGCGCCGTCATGTCGACCCGCTCCAGCGACCGACCGAGGACGAGGAACCGCCAGCAGTCGTCGCGGGGCATGGTCCCGTCGATCAGGCCCGCGACCATCGCGGCCCGCTCGCGGACGTAGCGGAAGAACGCGTGCGGGCCTCGCCGCTCCGCGGCCGACTGGTGCGCCGGCAGGGCGTGGTAGGTCGCGTTCAGGCACTCCCAGAGCTCGCTGGACAGGGCCTCCCTGACGCCGCCGGCGTTCGCCCGTGCTGCCGTCAGGGAGCCCACGATGCTGTGCGGACCGTCCGCCGCGAAGGCCAGCCGTCGGGTCGTGCTGAGGACGTCGAGCGCCGCGCCGCCCTCGAGCGCGTCGGCCGGCGGGGCGCCCATGACGCCGAGCAGGTCGCGGCACGCCGCCTCCGCGTCGACCCACGGGTCCTCGAGCAGGGCGTGCACGAGGACGTCGAGCAGGCGGGACGTGTCCTCGGCCCGTTCGACGTACCGGCCGGTCCAGTAGAGGGCCTCGGCGACGCGGCTCAGCACGGGACGGCCTCCTGCTGCTGCTGCTGTTGCTGCTTCGTGCACGCTGCGGACCCTGGTCGAGCGCGCGTCCGTCGTGGCGGGCGGCGAGCGGGATCCGGTCGTGGCCGCGCTCCGCCGCCGCCCCGTCCCCGGCGAGCACCCAGGTGTCCTTGCTCCCGCCGCCCTGGCTGCTGTTCACCACGAGCGACCCCTCGGGCAGGGCGACCCGGGTGAGCCCGCCAGGCAGCACCCAGACCTTGTCGCCGTCGTGCACGGCGAACGGCCGCAGGTCGACGTGCCGCGGCGCCAGCCGGTCCCCGACGTGGGTGGGGCTGGTCGAGAGCCGGACGATCCGCTGGGCGATCCAGCCGCGCGGGTCGGCCGCGACCGCCGCACGCAGGACGGCGAGCTCCTCGTCGGTGGCCTGGTCGCCGATGACGATGCCCTTGCCGCCGGAGCCGTCGACCGGCTTGAGCACCAGGCTGTCGAGGTGCTCGAGCACGTGCTCGAGCACGGACGGGTCCTCGAGGCGGTAGGTGTCGATGTTGTCCAGCAGCGGCTCCTCGCCCAGGTAGTAGCGGACGAGGGCCGGCACGTAGGTGTAGAGCAGCTTGTCGTCGGCGACCCCGTTCCCGACGGCGTTCGCGATGGTCACCTTCCCGGCGCGGGCGGCGTTCAGGATGCCGGGGCAGCCGACGAGGCTGTCGGGACGGAAGTGGACCGGGATCGAGGAACGCGTCGTCGACCCGTCGGTAGACGACGTCGACCCGCTGCTCCCCCGCCGTCGTGCGCATCCAGACGACGCCCTCGCGGCAGGTGAGGTCGCGACCCTCGACGAGCTCGACGCCCATGAGCCGGGCCAGCAGCGAGTGCTCGAAGTAGGCCGCGTTGTAGACGCCGGGGGTCAGGACGACCACGGTCGGGTCGTGCACGCCGGCCGGCGCCGCGGCGCGGAGCGCGTGGAGCAGCCGGGCCGGGTAGTCGCTCACCGGGCGGACCCGGTGGGTCGCGAGCAGCTCCGGGAACACCCGCGCCATGGCCCTCCGGTTCTCGACGACGTAGCTGACCCCCGACGGCGTCCGCAGGTTGTCCTCGAGGACCCGGAAGCGGCCCTGCTCGTCGCGGACCAGGTCGACGCCGCTGACGTGCACCCGGACGCCGTTCGCGGGAGTGACCCCTGCTGCGGCCCGCGTGTAGGCGGAGCTGCTGAGGACCACGCGCCGCGGGACGACGCCGTCCTGGAGCACCTGCTGGCTGCCGTGCACGTCGGCGAGGAAGGCCTCCAGGGCGAGGACCCGCTGGGCGACCCCGCGGCTGACCTCGTCCCACTCCTCGCCCGACACGATGCGCGGGACGAGGTCGAGCGGGAACGGCCGCTCCTGGCCGCTGTGGCTGAAGGTGATGCCCTGGTCGGTGAAGGCCCTGGCGAGCGCCACCGCCCGTGCGTCGAGCTCCCCCGCGGAGAGCGCCTGCAGTGCGGCGTGGAGCCCGGCGCTGGTCGGGTGCGGCACTCCCGGCGCGGCGAACAGCTCGTCGAAGGCTCCGCCGCTCCGGTAGCCGTCGAAGAGGTCGCTCACGACGGCGACGCTAGGGACGGCCCGTGTCCCCCGTGTTTCGCCGGCGTGACGTGCCCGGGCACCCCTCTCCGCCGGCTCGGTGGTCCCCGGGCCGTGGCGACGGTCTCGGCGGCCGCGGTCGCCGAGCCGTCCTGCACCGGCGTGGTCGGCGAGGCCGCGACTCCCGGTGGTCCGGGTCTCTCGACGTCCTGCGGTCCCGCCCCGGGCTCCGGGTGCGCGGCGGCCCGCGGCCGTCACCACGGGTCCGCGCAGCTGCCCGTCCCCGTCGTGCCCGGCGCTGACCAGCTGCCCCTCGCGGAGCGCCAGGGCCGTGTCGCCGTCGCGGTCGGTCCGGTAGGACCGCGCCCCCTCGTCCATCAGCTGCCCGAGCGTCCTCGACGACGGGTGCCCGTACCCGTTGTCGCGCCCGACGCTGGTCAGCGCCAGCCGCGGCCGGACCGCCTCGAGGAAGCCCGGGTCCTGGTGCCGGCTGCCGTGGTGCGGGACCTTCAGGACGTCCACGTGCAGGTCGGCTCCGCTGCGGACCAGCTCACGCTGCGCCTCCGGCTCGACGTCGCCGGTCAGCAGGAGCCGCACCCCACCGACCTCCACGCGCAGCACGAGGCTGCTGTTGTTCGGGTCGGAGCTCGTGCCGTGGAAGGCGTGGTCCGGCGCGAGGACCTCCCAGCGGACGCGCCCGGCTGTCCGCACCGAGCCGACCGCCGCGGGCCGGACCGGCACCCCCGCCGCCGCGGCCTGCTCCTGCACCTCGCGCCACTGCGCCTCCGGCTCGTCCAGCGGTCCGACCTCGACGAGCCCCACCGCCCGACCCCGCAGGACGCCGGGCAGCCCGTCGACGTGGTCGGCGTGCAGGTGCGTCAGCACGACGAGAGGCACCTCGCGGACGTCGAGCCGGCGCAGGCAGCGGTCCACGGCGCGGGGGTCCGGCCCGGCGTCGACGACCAGGGCCCGGCCCGCGCCGAGCGAGAACACCGACGCGTCACCCTGCCCGATCGAGCAGCTGACCATGAACCAGCCGTGCGGCGGCCAGCCCGGGCGGAGGGCACCCAGGCCCGCCACGGCGAGGAGCACCCCGACCAGGCTCACGGCGACCACCTGCCGGAGCAGGCGGCGGCGGAGCACGACGACGACCAGCAGCGTGGCGACGACCAGCAGCAGCGCACCGCCCTGACCGTCCGGCCACGGGAGCTGCCCACCGGGGAGCGCGGCCCCGCGCCGGGCGACGAGGACCAGCCAGGCCGAGGGGAGCCACGCGAGCCAGGCCACGGCCTGGGCGAGCGGCAGGCAGACCGGGGCGAGGAGGGCGCACCCGACGCCGAGGACCGTGGCGGGGGCGACCGCGGGGACGGCGAGCAGGTTCGCGGGGACGGACAGCAGCCCGACCGTCCCGGCCAGCGCGACCACGACCGGCCCGCACGTGACCTGCGCGGCCGCGGGGACCGCCAGCGCCTCGGCCAGCCAGCGGGGCAGACGGCGGGCGAGGGCGTCCCGCCAGCCGGGGGCGAGCAGCAGGATGCCGCCGGTGGCCAGGACGGACAGGGCGAAGCCGGCCGTCGCGGCCAGGTCCGGGTCGAGCAGCACGAGCAGCAGCACCGACCCCGCGAGAGCGGGCAGGGCGGCCCGCCGGCTGCCGGTGGCGAGGCCCACGAGCCCGACCGCGCCCATGACGGCGGCCCGCAGGACGCTGGGGGACGGACGGGCCAGGACGACGAAGCCGAGCAGGGCCACCGCCGCGAGACCCGGCGAGGCCCGGAGACCCAGGCCGAGCCGCCGGCCGAGCAGGAGGACCGCGCCGGCGACCACGGCGCAGTTCGTGCCGGAGACGGCCAGCAGGTGGGTCAGCCCGACGCTGCGGAAGTCCTCGCGGAGGGCCGGGTCCAGCCGGGCCGTGTCACCGACGACCAGCCCGGGCAGCAGGCCGCGCTCGGCGGCGGGCAGGACGGACACGGCGTCGCGCAGCCCCCGGCGCAGGCGGCCGGCCACCCGTTGCGCCGGGTCCGGGCGACCGCGCAGCAGGGGCCGCCCCCGTGCGGACAGGACGGCGCCGACGTCGTCCCCGGCCTCCGCGGCACGCAGCCTGCCCTCGACGGACAGGTGCTGCCCGGGCAGTAGACCGAGCCAGGCCCGCTCCTGCGTGAGGACGAGCACGGGCGCGCGGAGCTCGTGGCTCCGCCCCGCCGCGGTGACCCGCTCGACGCGGACCCGGGCGACGACGAGCGACGGGGCGGGGGACGTCGACGTCGTCTCCCTCGGGTCGTCGGTGAGGACGGCCTCGACCGCGACCGCCGCTCCCCGTCCGGCCAGGTCCGGCAGGGGGCCGCTCGTGCGTGCGTGCACCCTGGCCGCGGTGCAGGTGCCTGCCGCCGCGGCGCACAGCAGGGCAGCCGCGAGACCGGCGGAGCCGCGTCGCGGGCTCCACAGCAGGAGCAGCACGCCGGCGGCGGCCGCCACCGCCGCCAGGACGACCACCGGCAGGGGCGGGACGACGCGCACCTGCCAGGCGACGACCCACGCGGTGACGGCGGCGGGGACGAGGCGCAGGTCCAGGGGCTCGGCGGTGGCGGCCGGTGTGGTCACACGGTCACCGCGTCGCGCAGCGTCTGGTACTTCGCCTCCCCGATCCCCGACACCTCGCGCAGCTGGTCGACGCTGCGGAAGGGGCCGTGCGCGGTGCGGTAGTCGAGGATGCGCTCGGCGAGCACCGGGCCGATCCCCGGGAGCGCGTCGAGCTGGTCCGCCGTGGCGGTGTTCAGGTCGACCAGCCCGCCCGCGGGACCACCCGAGGCCGGGCCGGCACCCGCCGGGGCCGCCGCGGGGGCGTCCTTGCCGACCACGACCTGCTCGCCGTCGACCAGGCGCCGGGCGAGGTTGAGCAGGCCGAGCGACCCGCCGGGCTTCAGCCCACCGGCCGCCGTGACGGCGTCGTCCACCCGGCTGCCGCCGGGCAGGCGCACGAGGCCGGGCCTGCGGACGTCCCCGGCGACGGCGACGACGACCTCCCCGGCCGGACCGGCCGGAGGTCCCGCCGACGTCGGGAGAGTCGACGGGGCACCGATGGTCGCCCCGGCCACGGCCCGGCCGGCCTGCTCCACGACCGGCGGGAGCACCTCTCGCGGCGCACCGCGCAGCACCAGCCAGCCGGCGACGAGGCAGGCGACGACGCCGACCAGGGCGAGCCCGGCGACGGCGCGGCGGCCGGGGTCGAGCCGGCCGGCGACCAGGCGTTCCCGCAGGGTCGGGGCCAGGACCGGCGGGGGGACGACCGGCCCGGGCGACGGGGGCGGGTCGGCAGGTCGAGGGGGTCGGGGAGGTCGAGGGGGTCGAGGGGGTCGGGGAGGTCCATCGGGTCGGGGTCCTCCTCGGGCGGCGTCCAGCCCGTGGAGTCCGCCTCGGGTCGGGCTCCCTCCTCGGGCAGCACCCAGCCGGCGCGTGCCGGTCCGGGCAGCAGACCCCGCACCCGGGCCGCGGCAGCCGCCTGCTCGGGAGCGGGAGGAGGGCGTCGGGGCAGGAGCACGCCGACGACGGTCGGCGAACGGCCGGTCCCTGTCGTCGACGACCGACCGGTCTGTGGACGACGTCGTGGGGCTGTGGAGGGAGCGTCAGCCGGACAGGCGCCGTGCCACGTTCCCCTGGTGACGCACCACGACCACGGCGGCCAGCAGCAGCGCCCACACGACGTCGTCCCCCAGCACGGCCGCGACCACGACGAGCGAGACGGCGGACGCGACCGACGCGAGCGCGATCCAGCGCGAGCTCGCGAGGACGACCGCCCAGACGACGATCAGCACGGGCGCCCAGAGCGGGTGCACCCCCAGCACGGCGCCCGCCGCGGTCGCCACCCCCTTGCCGCCGCGTCCGCGCAGGAACGGGGAGGTCACGTGCCCGAGCACGGCGGCGACCCCCGCGACGAGCCCGGCCCGGTGGTCGACGGAGGCGAAGCCGACCGAAGGCAGGAGGCCCTTCGCGACGTCCGCCAGCGCGACGGCCACCCCGGCCCGGCGGCCCAGCGCCCGCCCGACGTTCGAGGCGCCGGGGTTGCCCGAGCCGACAGCCCGCAGGTCGACGCCGCGGGCACGCGCGAGCAGCACCGCGGGCGAGATCGACCCGACCAGGTAGCCCGTGACCGCCGCCACCAGCAGCAGGACGGTCACCGGCAGGACACCACGACGGCGAGCGCCCCCGGGCCGACGTGCGCCCCGACCACGGCTCCGACCTCGGACACGTGCAGCGCGCCCAGGCCGGGCACGCGCTCCTGGAGCTGCTCGGCCAGGTGCGCGGCCCGGTCGGGCGCGGCGAGGTGGTGGACGGCGAGGTCCGCGGGCCCGTCCCCGGCGGCCACGACGGCCAGCTCGACCAGGCGGGCCAGCGCCTTGGACGACGTCCGGACCTTCTCCTTGGGCGCGATCCGGCCGTCCACCACCTGCAGCAGCGGCTTCACCGCGAGGGCAGTGCCGAGCAGGGCGGACGCCGCGCCGATCCGGCCGCCGCGGCGGAGGTGCTCCAGCGTGTCCACGTAGAACAGGCAGGTCGTCCCCGCGGCCCGCTCCCGGGCGGCGTCCTCGACGGCCTCGCCGTCCGCACCGGCCTGGGCGGCCTCCACGGCGGCCAGCACCGAGAAGCCCAGGGCCATGCCGATGGTCCTGCTGTCGACCACCCGGACCCGCAGCCCCTCCTCGGCCACCTCGCGCGCGCCGAGGACCGCGGCGTCATGGGTGCCGGAGAGCGAGGCCGACAGGTGCACGGACACGACGTCCCGCAGGCCGGTGGCCCGGTACGCCCGGGCGAACTCGGCCGGTGTCGGGCGGGACGTCGACACCTCGACACGCCGCTCGCGGAGGGCCTGGGCGACGTCGTCGGGCGAGACCTGCAGCCCCTCGACGCCGGTGCGCCGACCGAGCACGACGTGCAGCGGCACCACGCCGATGCCCTCGCGGCCGGCGACACCGGACGGCAGGTAGGCCGTCGAGTCGGTGACGACGGCGACCTCGGGCACCCCCGGAGGCTAGACCGGGCTCGGAGGAGCAGGTCCGCCAGCCGGAGCCCGACCGGGAGGGAGCTCGAGCCGCAGCAGACCGTCGCGCGCGACCCCGGTCCGGACGACGGACCGGTCGGCGCACGGGCCCACGCACCGGGCCGGTCGACTACGCCGGCACCACGTTCACCAGCTTCGGCGCCCGCACGACCACCGTCTTCACGCCCCGTCCGTCGAGCGTGCGCACCACGGCGTCGTCGGCCAGGGCCAGCGCCTCGAGCTCGTCCGCCGCGATGCCGGGCGGGACCTCCAGACGGGCCTTGACCTTGCCGGCCACCTGCACGACGCAGGTCACCGACTCCTCGACCAGCAGCGCCGGGTCGACCTCGGGCCAGGAGGAGGCGTGCACGGAGTCGCCCGCGTCGACGTCGTGCCCGAGCCGCGACCACACCTCCTCGGCCGTGTACGGGGTGAAGCAGGACAGGACGACGGCCAGCGCGGCGGTGCCCTCGCGCAGCGACGCGACCCCCGCGGCCCCGCCGTCGTAGGCCTTGCGCAGGGCGGAGGTCAGCTCCATGGACCGGGCCACCGCGACGTTGAACCGCTGCCCCTCGACCAGCCGCGTGATCTCGTCGACGGACCGGGCGACCGCACGGTCCAGCGCCGGGTCGCGCAGCTCCGACAGCGGCAGCTCGCCGACGTCGGTGGCCAGCCGGACGACCCGGGCCAGGAACTTCACCGACCCGGACGGCGAGACGTCGGCCCAGTCGATGTCCTCCTCGGGGGGCCCGGCGAACACCATGGTCAGGCGCACCGCGTCGACGCCGTAGCGGGACAGCTCGTCGCCCAGGTGCACCATCGTCTCGGGCTTGGACTTGCTCATGGCCTGCCCGCCGTTGATGACCTGTCCCTGGTTCATCAGCGCGGCGAACGGCTCGACGACGTCGACCATGCCCATGTCGTGCAGCACCTTGGTGAAGAACCGTGCGTACAGCAGGTGCAGGATCGCGTGCTCGACGCCGCCGACGTACTGGTCGACCGGCATCCAGTCGCGCACCGCGGCAGGGTCGAACGGCCCGTCGGTGTACCCCGGCGAGCAGAAGCGCAGGAAGTACCAGGACGAGTCGACGAACGTGTCCATCGTGTCGGTGTCGCGGGTGCCGGGGCCGCCGCAGGACGGGCAGGTCGTGTTCACCCAGTCGGCCGCCGCCGCCAGCGGGGACGTGCCGGCAGGACGCAGGTCGGACCCGCGCAGGTCGGGGAGGACGACGGGCAGCTGGTCGTCCGGCACGGGCACGAGCCCGCAGTCGGGGCAGTGGACGACCGGGATCGGCGTCCCCCAGAAGCGCTGCCGGGACAGCAGCCAGTCGCGCAGCCGGAACGTCACGGTCGCCTCGCCGGTCCCGCGCTCCGCCAGCAGCTCGACCGCCCGCGCGATCGCCGAGGCCTTGTCGAGCCCGTCGAGGACGCCGCTGTTCACCAGCCGCCCGTCCCCCGACGTCGCGACCCCGGTCACCGCCGGGTCCTCCTCACCGGTGTCGACGACGACCCGCACCGGCAGGTCGAACGCCCGGGCGAAGTCCAGGTCGCGCTGGTCGTGGGCCGGGACGGCCATGATCGCGCCCGTGCCGTACTGCGCCAGCACGTAGTCGGCGGCGTACACCGGCAGCTCCTCGCCCGTGAGCGGGTTCACGGCGACGACGCCGAGCGGGACGCCGGTCTTCTCGCGCTCGGTGCTCTGCCGCTCGATCTCGGTCAGCCGCCGGACCTGGTCGCGGTAGGCCTCGAACGCGGGGCGGGCAGAGTCGGCGCACAGCTCGTCGGCCAGGGCGGCGTCGGCCGCCACGACGAAGAAGGTCGCGCCGTAGAGGGTGTCGGGACGCGTGGTGAAGACGGGGACCTCGCGGTCCCCGACCCTGAACCGCACGGTCGCTCCCTCGGAGCGCCCGATCCAGTTCTCCTGCATCCGCAGGACGCGCGAGGGCCACGAGCCGCGCAGCTGCTCCATGTCGTCGAGCAGCCGGTCGGCGTAGTCGGTGATCTTGAAGTACCACTGCGTCAGCTCGCGCTTGGTGACCTGCGCGCCGCACCGCTCGCACGCGCCCTGCACGACCTGCTCGTTGGCCAGCACCGTCTGGTCCTGCGGGCACCAGTTCACGGCGCTGCTCTTGCGGTAGGCCAGCCCGCGCTCGAGGAACCTCGTGAACAGCCACTGGGTCCAGCGGTAGTACTCGGGGTCGCTGGTGTGCAGGCGGCGCGACCAGTCGAAGCTGACCGCGTAGCGGCGGAAGCTGTCCGCCTGCACGTCGATGTTGGCGTAGGTCCACGACGCCGGGTGCTCCCCGCGCTTGATCGCGGCGTTCTCCGCGGGCAGCCCGAACGAGTCCCAGCCGGGCGGGTGCAGCACGTCGTAGCCGCGGCGCATCCAGTACCGCGAGGCGACGTCGGCGATGGCCCAGGCCTCGGCGTGGCCCATGTGCAGGTCGCCGCTCGGGTACGGGAACATGTCGAGCAGGTACTTCTTCTCGGCGCCCTCGCGCACACCGGCCCGCGACAGGTCGAGCCGGTCCCAGACCGGGAGCCACCGGTCCTGCACGGCGTGCGGGTCGTAGGCGTCGGCGTCGGGCTGCGCGTGGGTCATGCCAAGTCCTCCAGGACAAAGAGAAAGGCCCCTGTGCATCACAGGGGCCGCGGTCTGAGCTGTCTGCTCAGCGCGGCCCGGGAAGCAGCAGGAGTGCCATGGGAGGCATCCTAGGCCGATGACCGGCCTCACCGTGACCACGCCCGACGGACGCAGCCTCGACGTCGAGGTCACCGGCGACGACGCCCTGCCGCTCGTCGTCCACCTGCACGGGACCCCGGAGGGGCACCGGCCGTCGCCCGCCCTGGTCGCGGCCGCCGCGGAGGTCGGCGTGCGGCTGGCCGGGTTCGCGCGGCCGGGGTACGCGGGGTCCACCCGCCGTCCGGGCCGGACGGTGGCCGACGTCGTCCCGGACGTGCTGGCCGTGGTCGACGCCCTCGGTGCCGAGCGGTTCGCCGTCGTCGGGGCGTCAGGGGGCGGGCCGCACGCGCTGGCCTGCGGGGCTCTGGCCGCCGAGCGGTGCGCGGCCGTCGCGACCGTGGCGAGCGTCGGGCCCTTCGACGCCGACGGCCTGGACTTCCTGGCGGGGATGGGCGAGGGCAACGAGGTCGAGTTCGCGGCGGCGCTGGAGGGCGAGGACCCGCTGCGGGCCCTGCTCGAGCCCTGGCGGCTCGACATGGTGGGCGCCGGGCCGCAGGGCACCTTCGAGGCGATGCTCAGCGTCCTCAGCCCGCCGGACCAGGAGGTCTTCTCCGGGGACGTCGCCGCGGAGCTGCACGCGTCGGTGTCGCTCGCGCTGAGGGACGGCGTCGACGGGTGGCTCGACGACGACCTCGCCTTCACCGTCGACTGGGGCTTCTCCCCCGCCGACGTCGCGGTGCCCGTCACGCTGTGGCAGGGCGACCAGGACCTCATGGTGCCGCCGGCGCACGGCCGCTGGCTCGCCGACCGGCTGCCGCACTGCGACGCCCGGCCGCTGCCCGACGACGGCCACCTCACGCTCCTGGTGCGCCGGCCGGCCGAGGTGCTGAGGGGTGTGGCGACGGTGCTCCGCGGCTGACTGTCCACAGCCGCCTGCACACAGCGCGACGGACCGCTACTTTCCGTGCACCCCCGGTACGGCGTGCGCCTGCCGGCCTGTCGGAAGGTGTCACATGAGCACGTCCCTCTCGCGCCGGGCCACCGCCCGCGTCCTGCTGGCCGGCCTGGTGGCTGCCGGCCTGCCCCTGGCGTCCGGCCTCACCGCCCCCGCTGCGGCGGCGGGCACCGTCCGGGCCGCGGACCCCGCCCCGACCCCCAGCGGCACGGTCGTCGTCGTCAGCAGCACGAGCCGGCCCTCGGGCACGAACGGGCTCGTCGTCGTCGGGGAGGTGCGCAACGACTGGAACCGGGTGGTCTCCTACCCGAAGGTGCACGTCGAGCTGCTCGGCAGCGGCGGGACGGTCCTGTCCCAGGACGACGAGTTCACCGACCTCGTCCGGCTCTCCCCCGGCGAGCACGCGACCTTCCGCAGCAGCTACACGAAGCCGGCGGGCTACACCGGCTACCGGATCACCGGCGCCACCACGCCGGCGTCCTCCTTCGTCCCGAACCACCGCTTCACCGTGGCGCTCACCGGCAACACGCTGAACGGCAGCGAGCGCACGATCACCGGCACCGTCCGCAACGACAACACCGCGACCGCGTCCCTGCCGGTCGTCAGCGTCGTCCTGCGGGACGCGAGCGGCGTGGTCTACGACACCGACCAGGCCTTCCCGACCAACGCCGACGACAGCAGCACGCTGGCGCCCGGCGCCTCCGCGACGTTCACCGTGCGGCGCTTCAGCGGCGACCCCTACCTCGACGGCGGCACCGTGTCGGCGGTGGCGGAGTCGGGCACCTCGCCGAGCCCCTACCCGACCGAGCTGGGGCTCAAGGTCCCGGCCAAGGTCGTCGCCGGCCAGGCCGGGACGGTGCGGATAGTGGTCCGCGGCAGGGGCACCGACGGGGCCGTCCCCGCCGGGGTCCAGGTCCAGCTGACCGGTCGCGAGACCGGCCAGCCCGCGTTCAGGCTGCTCCGCACCGTGACGACGACCGGCGGCGACACCGTCTCCTTCGACCTCAAGCCCCAGCGCGACATCCGCTGGCAGGCGAAGGTCCCCGAGGCGGCCAACGCCTCGGCCTCCGTCAGCGGCTACACCCTCACGCAGGTCGCGTTCGGCGTCTCGACGACCGGCACGACGCGGTCCGGCTCCGGCACCCTCGCGGGCGGCGTCCGGCCGGCCAGCAAGGGCGCCGTGGTCTACCTGCAGCAGCAGAGCGGGGGCGCGTTCCGCAACGTCGCGTCCACCCGCCTGTCGACGTCCTCGACCTACGCCTTCTCGGTCAGGAAGCCGCGCGGCAGCTACACCTACCGGGTCTACAAGCCCGCCGTCCCCGGCAACCAGGCCGGCTACGGCCCGGTCATGGTCTACACGGTCTACTAGCCCTGCGACGACGACGAGGGGCCGCTCCTGCCGGGGCGGCCCCTCGTCCGCGTCTCAGCCCAGGCGCTCCCGGACGACGGGGGCGACCGCGGTGCCGAGGAGCTCGATGCCGCGCAGCAGGTTCGCGTGGGCGAGGCGCACGTTGGTCATCTGCAGCGAGAGCCGGTCGACGCCGCCGAGGTCCTCGTGAATCCGGACCGCCTTGGCGGCGACCGTCGCCGGGTCGCCGATGAGGAAGGCGCCGTCCGGCTCGCACGTCGCCTCGTACTGCGCCCGGCCGGGCGCCGCGAACCCGCGCTCGCGCCCGATCTTGGTGAACATCTGCGCCCAGCCCGGGTAGAAGTCGTCGCGGGCCTGCTGGTCGGTCTCGCCGACGAAGCCGAAGCAGTGCAGCCCGACCTTCAGCCGCTCCGGCGGGTGCCCGGCCCGCGAGCCCGCCTCGCGGTACAGGTCGATGAGCGGACGGAACCGGGCCGGCTGACCGCCGATGACCGCCACCATCAGCGGCAGCCCGAGGGCACCGGCCCGGACGAAGGAGCCGGGCGTGCCACCGACCCCGACCCAGACCGGCAGCGGGTCCTGCACCGGCCGCGGGTACACGCCCTGCCCGGTGAGCGCCGGCCGGTGCCGGCCGGACCACATGACCTCCGGGCTCTCCCGGATGCGCAGCAGCAGGTCGAGCTTCTCGGCGAACAGGGTGTCGTAGTCGGCGAGGTCGAGGCCGAACAGCGGGAACGACTCGGTGAAGGAGCCGCGACCCACGACGAGGTCGATCCGGCCCTTGCTGATGAGGTCGAGGGTCGCGAACTCCTGGAACACCCGGACGGGGTCGCTCGCGGACAAGACCGTCACCGCGCTGTTGAGGCGGATCCTGGTCGTCCGGGCAGCGGCCGCAGCGAGCAGGACGGCGGGTGCGGAGTCCATGTACTCGGGACGGTGGTGCTCCCCGATCCCGTACGTGTCGAGCCCGACCTGGTCGGCGCGCTCGACCTCCTCGAGCAGGTGCTGGACCCGCTCCACCGGGCCGACGTCCTGCCCGGTGTCCGGGTCGGTCACGGTCGAGACGAAGCTGTCGATGCCGATCTGCATGGCACGAGCGTGGCACGGGCCGCGGGCTCCGACCCCGGGACGCACGACGACCCGGCCGGTGTCGCCGGCCGGGTCGTCGTGCTGCGTGCCCCTACACGGACGGCGTGCCCGTCGGCGCCTGGCTCGGCGTCGTCGTGCCGGACGCGTCCGGGGACGGCGATGCCGCACCGGTGCCGTCGTGCTCCGGGCAGTCGCGGACGTCGCCGTCGGCGGGGACCTGGTCGGTCGCGGCCGGCGCGGTCGCCGACGGTGTCGGCGCCGGGGTCGGGGTCGGGGTCAGTGTCGCGGCCGACGAGACACCGGGAAGGCCGAGGGCGACTCCGGCCAGGCCTCCCGCGATCACGAGAGCGAACGTCGAGGCCGTGCGGCGGGGCAGGTCGGTGGGGCTGGTCATGTCGGTCTCCTCAGGACGGAGGGCGGGTGGGTCTCCAGCGTCGGAGCGCCACCTGGCAGGAGCATCGGAAGCGCCTGTCAGGACGGTCAGGACGCGAAGCGCTCCTCGTGCAGCCGACCGGCCGGCAGCCCTGCCTGCTGCAGCGCGGTGCGGAGCGCCACGCCCATGCCGGGCGGGCCGCAGAAGTACACGTCCCGCGTCGACAGCCCGGGCACGAGGGACAGCAGCAGGGAGCAGGTCAGCGGTGCGCCGTCGACCAGGTACCGCACGCGGGCGCCCCGGGCGGCGGCCAGCAGGTCGAGCTCGGTCCGGAACAGGACGTCGTCGTGGCTGCGGGCGAACACCAGCAGCAGCAGGTCCTGCCCGGGCACCAGCGGCAGCGACTCGAACAGCGCACGCAGGGGCGTGATCCCGACGCCGCCGGCGACCAGCAGCACGTCGTCCCGGGTACGCCGCGACGACGTCATCGCGCCGTACGGTCCCTCGGCCACGACCCACGTGCCGGGCTCGAGGTCCTGCATCCGCGAGCTGCCGTCGCCCAGCGTCTTCACCGTCAGGCGCAGGTGCGTCGACGTCGGCGGCGCGGACAGCGAGAACGGGTGCGCCGTCCACCACAGGTCCGGCGTCAGGAAGCGCCACCGGAAGAACTGCCCGGACGTGGCCTGCAGCTCGTGCAGGTCGCGCCCCTCGACGACGATCGACACCACGCCCGGACCCTCCACGTGCACCGAGGACACGCGCAGGCGGTGCCGCCCCGCGTTCCGCAGCGGGGTCAGGATCCGGTGCTCGAGCACGAGGCCGGCCACACCCGTGTACAGCCCGGCCCAGAGCACCTGCAGCACCCGGTGGCCGACGAGGTCCGGACCGGCCAGCTGGTGCACGAAGGACAGCGCGACCCCGACGTAGACCAGCAGGTGCACGGTGTGCCAGGACTCGAACGACAGCCGGCGTCGGGCGGCCCGCACCGACACCACGGCGACGGCGAGGAACAGCACGGTGCCGACGGTGGCGGCGAGCAGTCCGGGGAGCCGCACGACGTGCCACAGCGCGAGCCAGGTGCTCTCGTCCCGGCTCTGCGACCAGACGGCGGTCGCGGCGACCGCGTGCACGAGGACCAGCCCGACGACGGCGCGCCCGCCGACGCCGTGCCACCGCGCGAGCCGGTCCGCGCCGACGCCGCGCTCGAGGGCGGGCGTGCGCGACATGAGGCCGACGAGGACGACGACGCCGTACCCGGCGAGCATGCCCGCGACGTGCGCGACGACGACGAGCACCTGCGGCGGTCGGGGACCCTGGAGGGCCAGCAGGCAGGGCCAGGCGACGAGCAGCAGGGCGCCGACGGCGATGCCGCGGACCACCTCCTCGGGCCGGATCACCGCCGCCGCCTCAGGTCGAGGTCCGGGGCGGGAGGCACCCGCTCGACCACCTGCACGGCGCCCGCGACCACCGGAGCGACCGGCGACACCGACGGCGCGCTCGCACCGAGCCACAGGGCGAGCAGCGTCGCCAGCGCGGCGACGACGGAGCTGCTCCGTGGACGCCCCCGCCTCATCCCGCGGCTGCGCGGACCCGGGACCGGACGCCGGCCGGCTCCGGCGCGCTCACGGGCGCACCTCGACCGGGCGCGGGGACAGCACGGCCACGAGGCGCACGCGCGGGTGCGCGTGCGCCTCGTGCGGACGGCCTGCGGCGGACGCGGTGCCGAGGCGAACAGGGGTCGCCGGCAGCCGCGCGGAGTCAGCGAGGACGGCGGCAGGACGGGTGCTCAGGACTGTCACGGGAGACCTCCAGGTGGGTGGACCTCCACGGTCCGGCCCGACGCTGGGAGGACGCTCCGCGCCGCCTGGCAGTCGCGTCCGAGCAGCCGGTCAGCCCTTCCGGAAGGCGGAGGTCGGGGCGGTGCCCATCGGCGTGCCGCCGTAGACGACCTTGCCGGCGGCGTCCTGGTACCGCAGCCAGGTGACGGCAGGCTGGAAGCCCTTGCCCGGCTTGCTGTAGTCGCAGACGCCGGTCGGGAACGTCTTCCTCAGCGTCGCGAGCTGCTCGGCGCTGAACACCTCGGAGGCCTTCTTCCCGGCGTACACGAACGTCTCCAGCGGCATCGTCTGGCAGTCCAGCCGGTCGTCGGTGAACCCGACCGTCTTCGTCCCGACGCCGTTGACGGGAGCGGTGTCGCCGCCGCCGGCCTCGATGCGGGGCGAGCTGAACAGGGTGGCCCCCACGGCGTTGCGGCACTGCTCGAGCGGCAGGTCCGTGGCGCCACCGGGAGCGGCGCAGCGCTCGGTCACACCGGCCTTCTCCCGCGCCGCGAGGACCTTCTTCGCCAGCGTCGTCGCACCCCGGTCGGCCTCGACCGCGGCGAGCCAGGTGTCCATCGCGGAGATCGAGGCGTCCTTGAACGACGGGTCGCCGAGCAGCGGGGTCTGGCCCTGCCAGAACACCTGGTTGGCGGAGGTCCCGTGCTCGCGCACCAGGCGGTCGCGCATCGCGAACTTGCGGTAGACGTCGTGGAAGGCGCCGGGCTCGGGGCCGCCGAGGTCGATGATCGCCACCGAGTCGAGGTGCGCCCCGGTGTTGACCGCGCCGCTGCGGTAGACCCGCTCCTGCGCGACCGGGTCGCCCTGGGTCCGGGCCTCCGTGCGCTCGAAGTCGATGTCGTAGCCGCCCACGTTGGCGTTCAGCGCGACGAACTGCGCGACGGACAGCGGCGGCCGGGTCGGGTCGCCGGCGTTCGCCCCGAGGCCGGCGAGCAGGCCGGACAGGCCGTACTGCACGCCGACGTTGCTGATCGGGCGGTGCGCCTTGCCGGCGGCGTCCAGGCCGAAGACGTTCTTCATGTAGTCCTGGAACGAGCAGCGCACGCCCTTCTGGGACTCCGTGGTGAACACCTTCTCCGGCGCGACGCCGGGACAGTCGCGGCTCGGGTCACCGCTGTTCGGGATGGCCTCGGTGAAGGTGATCTGGTTGCCGGGGTTCGCGTGGCCGAAGATCGCGGGCCACTGGGCGGGCAGGATCCCGGACTCCGCCGAGCCCGGGCCCTCGAGGTAGGCACGCAGCCCGACGTAGTCGACGTACTGCTGCGCCGAGCTCCAGGCGTCGGTGAAGCTGCACTGCGGGGTGATGCCCTGGTAGACGCCCGGGAAGGCGTTGGCGATCTGCTGCTGGACGAGCGAGCCGCCCGAGCAGCCGCTGCCGATCGTGTAGCGGAGCGGGCCGAAGCGGTCGACCACCATCTCCTTGGTCCGCACGAGGGACTCGGCCTGCGTGACGATGTTGCAGTTGTGTCCCGCGTTGTCCAGGGCGTGCGACGCGACGGCGAAGCCCTGGCTCAGCGCGTCCTCCAGCAGGACGTCCGGGGCGTCGGCGGTCGTGTAGGACGTGTCGCAGCTGACGCCGTGGTTGAGCACGAGCTTGTGGTTGAAGCCGGGGTTGGCCGCGGTCGGGTCCGGCGTCCCGGCCTTCGGGTCGGCCAGCGCGGCGATCCGGTACTGGTCGCGCAGGCTGTAGCCCGTCTCGACCCGGACGACGAAGGGGACCGTCTTGCCGTCGTCGGTGGTCGTGGTGGCGACGTCGCTCGGCGGCGACGCGGGGTCGTAGGCCTGCAGGGCGCCGCCGTCGGTCGACTTGTAGACGTAGGTGATCTTCGCGTTCTGGCTGCAGTCGGCCCGGGTCGCCCCGTTGCCGCACGTCCAGGGCTCGATCAGCGGCCCGGAGAACGACGGCGCCTGCAGGCCGACGTTCGACACCGGCAGCGACGCCGAGCCGGCACCGGGGACCGTCGCGGTGAGCGTGGTCCTGCCGCCGGGCAGCCGGGTGACGAGGCCGCGCAGCCCCGGCCCCTGCTTGCGGAACGCGCCGGTGACGTCGCGGGTCCCGGCCCGGACCTTCACCCTCTTCACGTCGGTCCCCTTCGGCACGACGACCTCCACGAGCACGTCCCCGCCGGTCACGAGGTCGGCCCGGGTCGACAGCGCCCGCAGCTGCACCGGCGCCCTGGTGTCCCGGACGTCGAAGGAGCTGTAGGCGGGGACGGCCAGCGGGCCGGCGTGCGGGGCGGCCGTGGCGGCGGACGACGGGAGCGCGAAGGCCCCGACGCCGGCGACCACCGGGACGGCGAGCAGCAGGGTGAGCGCGCGGCGCGAGGGTGCGGTCATACCAGTGGTGTTCGCCACTGCTCGTGTTTCACCTGCCGGCGACGAGGACCTTCTCCGCCGAGAAGCGCAGGGCGCTGTCGACGACGTCGCCGCGCAGCAGCGTCCGGTCGTCGGCGTACGCCTGGGACATCACCCACGGCGCCGCCGGCCCCTGCTTCGGCAGGGCGGCGAGGCTGCGCTGGACGTAGCCGGCCCCGAAGTCGAGCAGCGGGCGGGCCGGCATGTCGGGGTCGGCCTCGGGCCAGGCGGCGACGGCGCCGGTGCGGTCCATGTGGGCGAGCAGCTTGCAGAAGTACTCGCAGAGCAGCCCGATCTTCAGCGTCCACGAGGAGTTCGTGTAGCCGACGGCGATGGCGAAGTTCGGGACGCCGCTGAGCATGAGGCCCTTGTAGACGAACGTGCTGGCGAGGTCGACCGGCGTCCCGTCCACGGTGAGGGTGACGCCGCCGAACAGCTGCAGGTTGAGCCCGGTCGCGGTGACGACGACGTCGGCCTCGAGGTACTCCCCGCTCTCGAGCTGGATGCCGGTCTCGGTGAAGGTGGCGATCCGGTCGGTGACCACGGAGGCGTCGCCGCGCGTGATGGCCTTGAACAGGTCGCCGTCGGGGACGGCGCACATGCGCTGGTCCCACGGGCCGTACGGCGGGTTGAAGTGGACGTCCACGGGATAGCCCTCGGGCAGCGACCGCTTGTTGACGGCCCGGATGAGCTTGCGGGCGGTGTCGGGGTGCTTCTGGCAGAACGCGTAGACGCGCTTCTGCATGGCGATGTTCTTGCGGCGGGTGAGGTCGAAGGCCCGCTCGGGGCTGAACAGCTTCTGGAAGACCGCGGCGATCGGGTCGTGCTTCGGCACCGGCATCACGTAGGTCGGCGTCCGCTGCAGCATCGTCACGTGCGCGGAGTTCTTGGCGATGGCCGGGATGAGCGTGGCGGCGGTGGCGCCGCTGCCGATGACGACGACGCGCTTGCCGGTGGTGTCGAGGTCCTCGGGCCAGTGCTGCGGGTGCACGACCTGCCCCTGGAAGCGCTCGCGCCCGGGGAACTCGGGCGTGTAGCCCTCGTCGTAGCGGTAGTAGCCGCCGGCGCAGAAGATCCACGACGCCGTCATGGTCGTGTGCTCGCCGGTCTGCGTGTCCTCGACGTCGAGGGCCCAGCGGGCGTCCTCGCTCGACCACGCCGCGCCGTGCACCTTGCGGTGGTAGCGGATGAGGCTGTCGACGCCGGACTCGGTCGCCGCCTCGCGCAGGTACGCCAGGATCTTCGGCGCGTCGGCGATGGACTCGCGGTCGGTCCACGGCTTGAAGTCGTAGCCGAAGGTGTGCAGGTCGGAGTCGCTGCGGATGCCGGGGTACTTGAACAGGTCCCAGGTGCCGCCGGAGGTCGCCCGGGCCTCCAGGACGACGACGCTGCGCGACGGGTGCTCGACCCGCAGGTACCGGGCGGCGCCGATGCCGGAGATGCCGGCCCCGACGACGACGACGTCGGCGTGCTCGACCGTGGTCTGCGTGGTGGTCATGAGCAGAGTCTGCGGTCCGCCCCGCGCCTGCGCCAGGGACGGTCTGCACCCTCTCGGCCGCCGCATGGTGCACTCTGTGCGTGTCGTGGCCCGAGCTGTCCCCTGCCGTCCGCGACCTGTTCCGCCGCGGGGCCGAGCTCGCCCTCACCCCCGAGCCGGGCTGGGTCGAGGAGATGCACGCCGCCGCGCTGTCCGGGCCGCTCATGAGGGCGGTCGCCGAGGACCCGGTGCTGGCCGAGGAGACCAAGCGCACCAACCTCGCGAACCTCGTCCACTGGGCAGCCGCCAACGTGCAGCACCCCGGGCGGCGGGTCGCCCCGAACCTCGGGCCGGACGTCCTCGACACCGCGCGGGACCTCGTCCGGCGCGGGCTCGACGGCACGGCGCTCGACTCCTACCGGACCGGCCAGAACACCGCCTGGCGCCGCTGGCTCGACATCTGCTTCGGGCTGACCTCCGACGTCGACGACCTCCGCGCCCTGCTCGACGCGTCCGCCCTGTCGATCTCCACCTTCATCGACGACAGCATCGCGGCGGTCACCGGGCTGATCGAGGCCGAGCGCGCCGAGCTCACCGAGGGCACCCAGGCCGAGCGGCGGGCCACCGTCGAGCTGCTGCTCGAGGGCGCGCCCATCCCCCGGGCCCGCGCAGAGGCCCGGCTCGGGCACGTGCTGACCGGTCCGCACACCGCCGCCGTCGTGTGGGGCCCGCCGGGGACGCCGTCGTCGGCGCTGGAGGTCGCGGCCGAGGCCCTGGTGCGCGTGAGCGGGGCGGCCCGTCGGCTGACCGTCGTCGCCAGCGCCAGCACGCTGTGGGTGTGGCTCCCCGTCGACGCCGCCCCCTCCCGCGAGGCCCTGCTGCCGCTGCCCCCCGACGTCCGCATCGCCCTCGGCCGGCCCGGCACCGACCTGGCCGGGTTCCGCCGCAGCCACCTCGACGCCGCGGTCACCCAGCGCATGGTGGCCCGGCTGGGCACGCCGTCGCAGGTGGCCGGCTACGACGAGGTCCAGCTGGTCGCCCTCCTGTCCACGGACCCGGCCGCGGCGGACGAGTTCGTGGCGGACACGCTGGGAGCGCTCGTCGACCCCGACCTCCGCGAGGTCGTCCTGACCTACCTGCAGGAGCAGTCGAACGCGTCCGCCACCGCGCAGCGGCTGTTCACCCACCGCAACACCGTCCTGCGCCGCCTCGAGCGGGCGGACGCACTGCTCCCCCGCCCCCTGGCCGAGAACGCGGTGCACGTCGGGGCCGCCCTGCTGCTCCTGCACTGGCGCGGAACGCCGTAGGGCGACACTGTGTGCTCTCGGTCACACCCCAGGAGGAACCGTGGAGTTCGACGTCGTCGTGGTCGGAGCAGGGTCGGCCGGAGCGGTGGTCGCAGCGCGGCTGTCGGAGGACCCGTCCGTGCGGGTCGCCCTCCTGGAGGCCGGCGGACCGCCGCCGCCCGAGGAGTCGATGCCGGCCGCGGTGTCGGCCCTGCAGCTGAACCCGGAGACCGACTGGATGCTCACGGGCGATGCCGGCGGGGTCGGCAAGGGGCTCGCGGGCGGCCGGATGATGGTGCCGCGCGGGAAGATGCTCGGCGGCTCGTCCGGCATCAACTACATGGCCTACGTGCGCGGCCACCCCGGCGACTTCGACGCCTGGGGCGCCGACGGCTGGTCCTCCGAGCAGGTGCTGCCGTACTTCAAGAAGTCCGAGGGCCTGCAGCCCAGCGGCGACATCGTCGTCGACCACGACTCGCACAACCCGGACGGCCCGCTCGGCGTCTCGGTCCGCTCGCCCGTCGTCCCGGCCGCCCAGCAGTTCGTCGACGCCGCCGCGGCGATCGGGATCGCGCCCGGTGACTACAACGGCCGCGACCGCGAGCGCCCCGAGGGCGTGGCGTCGCTGTTCCAGACGACGACCAAGGACGGCAGGCGGTCCTCGACCTTCCACGCCTTCCTCGAGCCGGTCATGGACGAGCGCGAGAACCTCGTCGTCCTCACCCGCGCCCGGGTGCAGCGCCTGGTCCTGGACGACGACCTCGCCTGCACGGGCGTCGAGTACCTGGACGCCGACGGCGTGCTGCAGACCGTCACGGCGTCGCGCGAGGTGGTGCTGTCGGCGGGAGCGATCGGCTCGCCGCAGCTCCTGCTCCTGTCGGGCATCGGTCCGTCCGCCGAGCTGGCGGAGGTCGGCATCGACTGCCGGGTCGACCTCCCCGACGTCGGCAAGCACCTGAAGGACCACCTGCACACCCCGATGGTCTTCCCGGCGCCCGGCATCGGGCTGCCCATGACCGAGGTCGCCGTGGCTCGCTCGGCCCGGACGCCCTGCGCGCCCCCGCCGGCCCGCTCCCGGCCGACCCCGCCGACGACGCCGACCTCCCGCCGGAGCTCGCCGCCCTCAAGGCCGAGGCGGAGCGCCGCTCGTCGAGTGGGCCACCACCGGGCCGCAGCCTGGTCTCCTCCTCGCTCTACGACGCCGGCCTCTGGTACTCCACCGGCCTCGGCGACCCGCACACCCACGACGCGCAGATCGGGTTCCTCGTCTGCGGCTACACGCCCGACCTCTGGCGCGGCCTGTTCCGGGTCGACCCGACCGTCTACTTCGCCGACCCCGAGGCGCTCGCCCCGGACCGGCAGGTCGTCGTCGTCCTGCCGAACCCGGTGCAGCCGCACAGCGAGGGCTCGGTGCGCCTCGCCAGCTCCGACCCGATGGCCGAGCCGGTGATCGACCTCAACTACTTCGACGACCCGCACGACGTCGCCGTGATGGTCGCCGTCATGCGCCGGTCGCTGGAGATCGTCGCGGCCTGGCCGGTGCCGGGCATGGGCGACCTCCTCGTGCCGCCGGCCCTGGCCGAGGCGCACGGGCACCGCACCGGCGACGAGCCGACCGACGCCCTGCTCGAGGACATGGCGCGGCACTACGCGCTGACCGTGTACCACGAGACCTCGACCTGCCGGATCGGCGACGTCGTCGACGCCGAGCTGCGGGTCAAGGGCGTGACGAGGCTGCGCGTGGCGGACGCGTCCGTCATGCCGAACGTGACCTCGGGCAACACCAACGCCCCGTCGATCATGATCGGCGAGAAGGCCGCCGAGATGCTCGCGGCCGAGCACGGCATCACCCTCAGGGAGGTCGTGGGGGTCTGACCCGCCTCCCGTCAGGCCACCTCGAAGGCGGCGCCCTCGTGCCACGTGCCCGCGCGGTCGCACCAGCGCACGCGGTGCGGCCCGGCCGCGTCCGCCGGCACCTG
This sequence comes from uncultured Actinomycetota bacterium, assembly GCA_963761655.1. Taxonomy (GTDB): domain Bacteria; phylum Actinomycetota; class Actinomycetes; order Mycobacteriales; family SCTD01; genus RYN-122. The sequence continues at coordinate 166,070 of CAVXHI010000008.1, read as the reverse complement.
CCACCGCACGACGGCGACCCAGCCGCTGTCCGGTGTCCGGCGCCAGCGCACGGTCGTGGTCCAGTCGGCGTCGGTCGCCACCGTCTGCCAGTCCTCCTCGACCGAGCGCTGGACGTCGAAGTAGACCGGTCGCACCGCACCGCGCGGGTCGTCGCCCCGGACCTCGACCCGCACGCCCGCGCCGGGCTCGGCGTGCGGCGGGGTGGTGAGCCTCGGGGTGGCCAGCGGACCCGGGCCCTCGACCTGCGCGGCCGCCACGGGCTTGGGCCGTCCCGGCGCAGCCGAGCTGCTCGGGCGTCCCTCGCGCAGGTCGGTCGCCACCCGGACGACCTCCTGCACGTAGGCAGGCAGCAGCCAGCGCCCGAACATGGTGTGCCCGCCCTCGTAGCGCTGGGCGTCGTACTCCTCGGGCGTCGTCACGTAGCCGGCGTAGTCGTTCGCGTAGCCCTGCAGCAGGACGTCCTCCAGCGGGACCTCGAGCACCTCGGCGACCGCGCGACGCAGCCGGAGCCCGGCCACGACCGTCACCTCCTGGGCCAGGGCGACGAGCACCAGCTGACCGATCCGCACGAGCTGCACCGGCACGGTCTCGGCGGTCCAGCCGAGGGCGCCGACCGGCAGCAGCATCGCCTTGGGCGCCTGCGCCTCGCCGACCCCGGGACGCAGCCGCCAGGCGAAGGCGCTGCACGCGGACAGCACGCGGTTGCCCTCGACGCCCTCCTCGAACAGACCGGCCCCCGGGCCCTCCTTGGTGCCCGCGGCGAAGGCGGCGCCGAGGACGGCCGACCCCAGCCGGTGCGCCCGGCCGTCGGGGGTGTGCCGCGCGTCGACGTCGAGCCCGGGCAGGCGCACCAGGGACAGCCGGCTGTCGAGGCCACCGTGCAGCTCGCGCCCCGGGTCCTGCGCGAGGGCGAGGGCGGCCTCGACCTGCCGCGTCCCGATGACCCTCGTGTTCTCGACGTCGTCGGGGGTGGGGCCGCGGACGGCGTCGGGGACGTTCGGCGTCATGTCCCCCGCGTTGGTCTGGGCGAACGCCGCGACGACGCCGGCCGCGCCCTGCTCCCACGCCCAGGAGGCGTAGCCCTTGTTGTCGCCGCTCAGCAGCGTGTTGTGGTTGGACAGGCTCGTGCCGTGCGTGGCGAACCAGTTGACGACGCCGACCACCCGCCCCTCCCGCTCGAGGCGCAGCAGCACCGTCGACGGGTCGACCATGCCGGGGAAGTGCCGCCGGTCGGCCTCGGGGTTGCGGGCGAAGGCCGTCGGCGAGCGGTTGACGCTCGCACCGGTCAGCTCCCCGCGCGACAGCAACAGCCGGCCGGGCGCGAGGTCGGCGAGCGCCTGCTCCACCGACGCGACCACGCCGTCGACGACGGCGGCGAGAGTGTGCGCCCGCAGGCCGCCGTTCGTCGTGGCGTACATCCGGTAGCCCGCGAAGCCACCCGCCCCGGCATGCGTGTGCGTCGCGGTGAGCAGGACGTCCTCCGGCCGCAGCCCCGTGGGGGCGAGCCGGGCCAGGACGGCGTCGCGCACGTTGGCGAAGAACATGCCGATGTCGGCGACCACGAACGCCAGGCGGCGGCCGGTCTCGGGGTCGGCGACGACGAAGGCCCGGCTGCGCTGCCGCAGGTGCAGGCCCTCGCTGCGCTGCCAGCGCATGCCGTAGCCGAGCATCCCGGCGTCCCAGGGCTCGCCGGTGACGTCGGCGCTGCCGCAGCCGACCCTCCAGGGTGCGTCCGTCATGGCGGCACCCTGGCACAGCGACGGGACCGAGCCTCGGTCCGCACAGGACGACGAAGGCCCGGGGACCTGTCCTCCAGGTCACCGGGCCTCGTCTGCGGGTGGAGCTGAGGGGACTCGAACCCCTGACCCCCACACTGCCAGCGTGTCCAGGGGGTGTCCGGAGCCATCCATCCGCGTGCATAACTGCTGGTCAAAGCCTTGTGTGGACGAACATGAACTGCGACGGACGACCCTGGACAAGCCCCAGTTGCAATCAGAGTGGCACCAGATCGTGTTGTCCTCGAGGTCCAGTCGGGGCCGAGCGAGGGGCTCGCTCACCGCGCCCGGGTCGCCGACGGCGAGCGAGGACACCCCCTGTCCCGAGCACTCGCCTCTCCCGGTCGTCGACCCGTTCCCGATAGCGTCCGCGGGGTGAGCGCTGCGCCCTACGACCGCCTGCGCCTCACCGCTCTGCGCTACGCCGTCAACGACGAGTCCGAGCAGTACGTCGCCGTCATGCGCACCTTCACCTCCGGGACCGCGGGCCTGCTGTCCGACCTGTCGGCCCGGGAGGTCGCCGTCGCGCTGGCGGAGCAGCACGGTCTCGACCTGGACGTGGACGTCGTCGACGCCCGCCTGTCCTACCTGGTCAGCCACGGCAACCTCGCGCGGAGCCCCAGGGAGAACGAGGCCCGCAGCATCCGGGAGTACCTGAGCACGCGGGCCCGCTACCAGCTCACCCAGCGGGGCGAGCTGGTCCACCGCCAGGTCGAGGAGCTCCTCGGTGCCAGCGACGAGGTGCGGGAGGTCTCCACCGAGATGCTCGGCGGCATCCTGAGCGGGCTGCGGGTCCTGCGGGCGTACGACGCTGCCGCGCTCGCGGACACCGACCCCGACGTGGTGGCCGGGCAGGTGGCGACGTTGTTCGCGCAGTTCGAGCGGCTGGTCACGAGCACGAGGGCCTTCTACGCCAGCCTGAGCCAGGTCTTGTCGCGCTACGACCTCGGCCGCGAGGACTTCCAGGCCTTCAAGGCCGCCCTGCTGGACTACCTGCAGCGCTTCGTCGACCAGATCGCCCGCACGCTGCCTCAGATCGCCGAGCTGCTCCTCGGGATCGACCCGGCAGCCCCTGCTGGCCCGCGCGAACGCGGGCGCCCGCCTGGTCGGTGTCGACGGCGGACAGGCGAGCCGGAGCACCGGTCTGTCGGCGTCGGACTGGGACGGGCTGCGGGCCTGGTTCCTCGGGACGGCGGGGCGCCCGAGCGACGCCGAGGAGGTGCGCCTGCTCGCGACGCGGGCCATGCGCGCCCTCCTGGTCAATCTGCGCAGGCTCGCCAGCAGCACCGATCGAGAGGTCAGCCGCTACGCCGACCTCGTCCGGCTGGCCCGCTGGTTCGACGACAGCGACGCCGCCTCGGCAGCGGCGCTGTGGGCGGCAGCGTTCGGGCTCTACCCCTGCCGGCACCTCGGCTTCGCCGCGGAGGCGGACGGCGACCCGGTGCCGGCGACCAGCTCCTGGTGGCGCGCGCCCGTGGCCGACGTGCCCGTCATGCTGCGCACCAGCGGTGAGCGCAAGGCCGCTGGCGCGAGCGCTCGACGTGAGGACTTCGGGGCCGTGAAGGCCCAGCGGCTGCGCGAGCGGGCGGCGGCCGAAGCGGTGCGGACCAGGGCTCTGCAGGAACTGCAGGGCCTTGCGGGACAGGAGCTGACCGAGCTCAGCGACGAGGCGCGCAGCCAGCTGCTCGAGTTGCACGCCCGCGCGCTGTCCGGAGCCGACGGCAGCCTCACCCACGCCAGCGCCACCGCCGCGCTGCCGGACGGCTCCATCCTGCGGCTGCTCGTGCGGCCCACCCCGGGCTGCCCGACCCGGCTCACCAGCCCCAGCGGCGCGCTGGTCCTGCACGACCTGACCCTCGAGCTGGCGTGATCGCCGAGGACGCCCAGGCCGTGGCGGAACGGCGGACCGCGCTGCGGGCCCTGCTGCTCCACCCGCTGATGACCGCCGACGGCCCGCACGCCGAGGAGCTGCTGCTCGTGCGCCGGCACCGCGAGCACCTCCAGCGGCTGTTCGCCGAGGGACTGGGCTACCGCCTGGTCGTCGAGCCCAAGGCCGCCCGCTTGTTCAAGGCCGGCCTGGGCCGCGACGCGAGCCGGCCGCTGCGCAGGAAGACGAGCGCGGGGCGCGGGCGGCCCTTCGGCCCGCGCGGCTACGCCCTGCTGTGCCTGACCATGGCCGCGCTCACCCGTTGCCCCGCCCAGCTCCTCCTCGACGAGCTCGTCGCTCAGGTGCGCAGCGCGGTCGCGGACGCGGGCCTGCACGTGGACCTCGACACCGTCGCAGACCGGCGGGCTCTCGCCGCGGCGCTGGCCGTCCTGGTCGAGCTCGGCGTCCTCGTCGAACGCGACGGCGACCTCGCCCGCTTCGCCGACGACGCGAGCGCGCAGAGCCTGCTCGACGTGCGGCGCGACCGCCTCCGCCTGCTCGTCGCCGCGGGCCTGTCCGGCGCCCAGAGCCCGCAGGACCTGCTCGACGCCGCCGCGCTCCCCAGCGCCGCCGGCGGCGCCCGCGTCGCGGTGCGACGCAGGCTGCTGGAGTCCCCGGTGCTGTCCGTGAGCGACCTGACCGCCGACCAGGCCGAGTGGTGGAGCCGCAACCGCAACCGTGAGCGGGAGTGGCTCCGTGACAACGCGGGGCTCGAGCTCGAGCTCCGTGCCGAGGGCGCGCTGGCCATCGACCCGGAGGAGCAGCTGACGGACGTCGCCTTCCCCGGCACAGGTTCCGCTCGTCACGCCGCCCTGCTCGTGCTCGAGCGGCTCGCCGACGCTGCCCGAGAGTCCCGCCCGAAGCGCGCCGGTCAGCGAGCGGGTCTGGCGTCCGGCGAGTCGACCTCGACGGTGCGCTGGCCGCCGTCGTCGCCGAGCACGGTCGCGGTCTGAAGAAGGCGTACGCCGACCTCGCGCTACTGCGCGCCGACGTCGTCGAGGTGCTCACCGAGAGCGGTCTGCTCAGGCAGACCGACGACGGGCTTCGAGATCCACGCCGCCGCGGCCCGCTACGCCGCGCGCACCTCGTACGCCGAGGCGCTGTTCTGATGTGGCGGCCCTGATGCCCCGCGACCCGCACCGCTACCGGCTCACGCGCGCCGGCGTGCGTCAATGTCTGGCAGTACGACGAGCAGGTGTTCACCTTCGCCGACGGGCGGCTCCTGCTGCGCGGGACCAACGGGGCAGGCAAGAGCAAGACGCTGGAGATGCTCCTGCCGTTCGTGCTCGACGGCGACAAGGCGCGGATGACCGCGACCGGACGCCAGGGCAGCCAGCTGCTGTGGCTCATGTCCGACGGCGCCAGCGGCAAAGGCACGCGGGTCGGCTACCTGTGGGTCGAGCTGGCCCGGGTCGACCCGAGCGGACGGCGGCAGGTGGTGACCTGCGGCGTCGGGTTGCGCTACTCGGCTGGGGCCCGGACGGTGTCCACCTGGCAGTTCACCGTGCCCGGTGAGGCGCCCGACCTCTGCGAGGCCGACCGGACGCCGTTGTCCGCGCCGCGCTGCCGAGAGCTCGTGGAGTCCCTGGGCGGCAGCCTGTTCGACACGCCGCGGACCTACAAGGAGCACGTCGGACGGCTGCTGTTCGGACTGCAGCCGCAGGCCTACGACGACCTGCTCCGGCTCCTGTACTGGCTGCGACAGCCGCAGGTCGGCGAGGACATCGACCCGGCTCGCCTCGTCGCGATGCTCGACGAGGCGCTCCCCGCACTGGACGACGACGCGGTCCGCCAGGTGGGCGAGGCCTTCGACGACCTGGCCGAGCACGGCGAGCGGGTCGAGAAGCTGGTGGCGGCAGCAGCCGCGACGGAGGCGTCGGCGGACGTCTACCGCCGCTACGCGGCCACCGTCGTGCAGGAGCGCGCGGCCTCGGCCCTCGCGGCGGAGAAGGAGCGGGCGTCCCGTGCCCGCGCCGTGGCGCAGGAATCCACCGCGCTCGAGGTCGTCGTCGCGACACTGGCGGCTGCGGACGCGGAGCAGCGGACCCTGCAGGAGCGGCTGGCGCAGGCGTCCGGCCGCGTCCAGGTGCTGGAGTCCGGCCCGCTGGCCCGCAACCAGCAGGTGCTCCGGGAGAAGCAACGCCGGGCCAGCGACCTGGCGGACGCGGCGGCACGAGCACGCGAGGCCGCCGGCCGAGCGGCTTCTCGGGCAGAGGACAGCGGGGCGCGCCTCGAGCGCGGCTCGAGCGAGCTCGCCGAGCAGGGCGCGCGGTTGGTCGCGTCGACCGCCGACATGGACACCGGCTTGCGCGAGTGCGGCCTCGTGGGCGCGCTGCCTCTGGTTGACGACCGCCTCGCTCTCGGCGAGACGTTGATCCTCGCGGCGCCCACCGCCCGACAGCGGCTGTCGCTCGTGCGCGCGGCTGTGTCCGTCGTCCGGCAGTCGGTCGCCGCGGTCGAGCGCCTCGAGCGGATGCGCGACAGCGCCGCCGAGCAGGCTGCCGAGGCCGAGCGGCGCGAGGAACAGGCGGCCGGCCTGCTCGCCGACGCGGCGCGCGAGGTGAACGGACAGGCCGAGACCTGGCTGCGGATGGCGTCAGCCTGGGACGACGCGCGCCCCGACGGCATCGAGGCGCTCGTCGTCCCGCTGCCGACGCCGGAGGACGTGGACGCGCTCGCGCCCCGCGCTCGCGCCGCGGCCGCGCCGGTCCTGCTGTCGCTGCGGACCAGACAGGCCGAAGCGGCGGCCCGGGGCGTCGCCCTGGACGCACTGCTGCGCGAGCTGGCGCAGCGACACGCCACGGTGCTCGCGGAGTCCGACCCCGCGCCACCCGAGCCGGCCCTGCCGCGTCCGGGGCGGGACCGGTCGCACGGCACGCCGCTCTGGCGGCTGGTCGACGCCCGGGACGGCGCCGATGCCGCACCGGTCGAGGCGGCCCTGCAGGCCGCGGGCCTGCTCGACGCCCAGGTGCTCGCCGACGGCTCGGTCCTGGGCGCCGACGCCCTGGACACCGTGCTCCTGCCCGCCGGCGCGCTCGAAGGTCCGACGCTGGGTGACGTCCTGCGACCCGACGTCCCCGCCGACAGCCCGGTCCCGCCTGAGGCCGTCGCCGACCTGCTCAGGACCATCGCGCTCCTGGACCGGGTCGACAGCGGCCCGGGCCCTCCCGCGATCGGTCGGGACGGGTCGTGGCGGCTGGGCCCGCTGAGCGGGCGCGCGGACAAGCCGGCCGCTCAGTACGTGGGCAGTGCAGCGCGGGCCGCCGAGCGAGCCCGTCGGCTGGCGGCGGTCCAGGCCGAGCAGGCCGCTGCGACGCGAGACCGGACGACGGCGGCCGAGTCCGAGCGGGCCGCGGCCGAGGAGCAGACGACGCTGCTCGACTGGCTCGAGCGGCTGCCGGCGTCGGGCACGCTGCGCGAGGCGTGGGTGCGGCGCGACGAGCGCGCGGCGGCCCACGACCGGGCCCAGGCCGAGGCCAGCGCGCGCAGCGAACGGCTGACCGCGGCGGGCGACGAGCTGGCGCGTGGCACCGCCGTCCTCGCCCGGTTGTGCGCCGAGCACGACCTGCCGCCGGACCGGGACGCGCTGGAGGCCCGGAGCGCGACCCTCGGCGACCTCGACAGGCGGCTCGAGGCGCTGCACGCCGAGGCGACCCGGCACCTGATGGCCGCCCGCCGGCTCGAGGAGGACGGCGAGTCCGCCGAGCGCGACGCCGACGAGGCGGAGCACGCGGCGGCTGAGGCGGACACCGCAGAGCGAAGCGCAAGGGACGCGGCCGAGGAGAGCTCCGCGCTGCTGGAGACCCTCGGCGTCGAGGTGCAGCAGATGCAGGCCGACCTCGACGCCGCCCTGCAGGCGCAGCGGGCCGCCCGGGGTGACCTGCGTGGCGTCGAGCAGCGGGTGCTGGACCTGACCGGGCGTCGTGGTGCAGCGCGTTCCCGGGTCGCGGCCGCGGAGCAACGGCTCACGGACGCCCTGCCCGAGGTGACGGAGCAGGCGGCTCGGGTCGCGGCCCTGCGCGCCGTGCCCGGCCTCCTGTCCTCGGCCCTGGGCCGGCCGCTGCAGGACCACGAGCACGCCGGCCTCGACGCCCTGCCGGCACTGCCACTCCCCCGCGCCGCCGTCCAGCTGCTCAGCACCTGGAGCGAGCAGGTGACCGGCAGGAGCGCGGACGGGAACGACGTCCATGCCGAGGTGCGGTCGCTGGCTGCGGGGCCAGCCGCCGACGCCGAGCCGCGCGTCGTGCCCGTCGGGGACGTGCTGACGGTGCTGGCCCGGGACCCCGCCGGTGCCGAGCAGCCGCTCGAACAGGCCGCTGCGCGCCTGGCCCAGGAGGCAGCCCGTGAGCGCGAGCTGCTGACCGACCGGGAGCGGACGCTGTTCGAGGAGCACCTGCTCGGCGAGCTCGGCGACAAGCTGCGGGCGCGGCGGTCCGAGGCGAGCGACCTCGTCAAGGGGATGAACGACCTGCTCGCGGAGGTCAAGACGTCGCAGGGCATCCGGGTCAGACTCGACTGGTCGCTGCGGGATGACGCCGGGCAGGACGTCCAGGACGCTGTCGCTCTGCTCGGACGCGCGCACGGGTCGCTGACGCCGGACGAGCGCAGCCGGCTCCGCGAGGTCCTGAGCGCCCTCATCGGCGTGCAACGCGACGCCGAGCCCGAGCGCGGCTACACCGAGCACCTGGCCCGAGCCCTGGACTACCGGCGCTGGTCTGCATTCACCGTCCGGCTCCACCGGCCGGGCACCACCACCTGGAGCACGCTCACCCGACGGACCCCGCTGTCGCAGGGCGAGCAGAAGGTCGTCTGCTACCTGCCCCTGTTCGCCGCTGCCGCCGCGCACTTCACATCGATCGCCGGCGCCGCGCCGTGGGCGCCGAGGCTCATCCTGCTCGACGACGCCTTCCCGAAGATCGACGTCCGCACCCACCCGCTGCTGTTCGGACTCCTCGTCGACCTCGACCTCGACTTCGTCCTGACCAGCGAGCGCCTGTGGGGCGACCACGCGACGGTCCCGTCGCTGGCCATCTACGAGGCCCTGCGCGCGCCCGGCGAGCGCGGGATCGCGCAGTACCGCTACACCTGGGACGGTCTCGCGCTCCTTGGCGAAGGATGATCTTGCCCGGCTGGCTCGCCGATCCTGCCCTGCTGCCGGTGTGGCGACGGCTGCGAGCTCCGCTCGAGCGCGGGGTGCGCACGACGCGGCTGCGGGGCCTCGACCGTCCCGCTCGGCACGCGCTGGCCGGTGTGGTGGGTCGGCCGGTGCCCGAGGACGCGCCCCTGGTGCTCGAGGAGGTGTCGGCGCTGCTCGAGCTCCGTGCTGGGCTGACCCTCGAGCAGGTCGTCGTCGCGGCAACCGGTCCGCTCCGCGACCGCGCAGCGGAGGCGGCCGGCCGCGCCGCTCCCCTTCAGGTCCTGTCGGCCGTCGACGCCGACTGGGCCGAGGACGTGCGCAGGAGCGGGCTCCTGAGCCGGCTGGCCGACGCCGAGACGGTGGCTCGTCAGGCGGTGGCGGTCCGCGCCCTGCTCCCCGCGACGCCGGGGCGACTGCGCACCGAGCTCGCCAGCGCCGTGACCGGCGACGCGCACGCCCTCGACGAAGGACGCCCGCTGGCAGCCCTGGTGCTGCGCGGCCTGTCCGACGGCGAACTCCCCGCCACTCCCGCGCTACGGCGCAGGCTCTGGGAGGACGTCGGGGTGCTCGCCGACACGGTCTCGACCACCGTCCTGACTCTCGGCCTGAAGCCCGCAGCGCGCGGTCCGCGCGAGCAGGCGCTGCACGAGGCCGCCGAGCGCGGGGATCCCGTCCACCTCACGGCGTGGGACCTCCGGCGGATCGACATCGCCCAGGGAGGCGGACCGGTGCTGGTCGTGGAGAACCCGGCGGTCCTCGAGTCCTTCGCCACTGAGCACGGAGGACGCTTCGCCGTCGTCTGCACCGCGGGCTGGCCGGCTGCGGTCGCCCTCGACCTGCTCGACCGGCTCGCGGTACCGCTCCGCTACCACGGTGACTTCGACTGGCGGGGCGTCGAGATCTGCAGCTGGCTCGTGGCTCGTCGAGGCGTGCGGCCGTGGCGGATGTCCGCCTCGGACTACCTCGCTGCTCCCTCCGGCGCCGCGCTCACCGGTCGCGAGGTGCCGACTCCGTGGGACCCGGAGCTCGCAGTGGCCATGCACGAGCGCGGTACTGCCGTGCACGAGGAGCAGCTCGTCGCCGGTCTGCTCGCCGGGTGGGACGAGGAGCGGGGCGCCGACGGCTGACGGGAGCAGCGTGCACGTGCCCCGCCCCGACAGGGACTGACGACCAGCCCCTGCAGCCACTCGCCGCGGTACGTCAAGGAGCGAGGCGACATCCTCGCCGGCCGAGCCCCGCAGCACCCCGATCACGCCGTCCGGCCGAGCCGCTCCGTCGCGGCGCGGATCGCAGCAGCCGCCTGGTCACACCTCTGCACTGCCAGGAGCAGACCGGCGTCGAGCTCCCCTGTGGCATGGAGCCGGGCGACCGCCTGGTTCAGCAGCGTCCCGTACCGCACCAGCTGCGTACGCGCCGCGACCAACTCGCGGACCACCTCGGCGGTCGCCGCGGGCACCGGGTGCACCAGACCTCGGGCCACCGCCACGGCCTGAGCGCCGACGAAGGACGTCACGGTCACCCCCGCGACGGCCGCTGCGATGCTCAACACGTCGAGCTCCTCGCTCGACAGGCGCACGAACACCGCGTGGGGACGCGCGCCACGCCGCGGACTCCGCTGCCTGCGAGAGGGCTCAGGCCCAGGTGGCAGCGTCCCCGCCATGCCGGCGGGCACCCGCCCGTCCGCTGCTACTTGGGCCTCCGGGTGCGTCGGGCCGGTAGCTGAACCGGTGCACGGCGTCGGTCCGGCGTCGCCCGTCACCTCGGTCACCTGCCGGCCGGCGGGGCGAGGGCCACCTCTACTGCGACCAGCACCTCGCCCCAGCCACCCGTCGGCGCGCCCCAGCGCCGACCCACACCGCGCCCCAGCGGTGCAGTTCCGCGTGCCCCCGCGCGGCTTTGATTAGCGAAGCGGATATCTTGCTCCGCTCGTTTCTGCCTCATGAGCCGCAGACTGCGCCGACGGTTACCGGCTTACGACCGCGGCCCAGCGTGCTTGTGGACGGCAGCACGCCTGGCTGGCCGCGCTGAAAGTTCGAGACTCCAGCCGACATGTCCGTGGCCATGTGAAAGTCCCCGCTGGTGGCCAGCGGAGGTCCCCGGTGGTGGCCAGCGAAAGTCCCCACCTCGCGCGCGTCGTGCCTGCCCGAGATCGAGGCCCTGGGCGGTGACGGTGGCGGTGTCGAAGCCGTGCACCGAACACCGCCCAGGGGGCCTCATTGTTGTCTGCGAGGAAGCAGTTGGACGTTCTGTCCGCCTACCGAGAGGTCGGCACCTACCGAGGCGCCGCAGAGCTCTGCGGCGTCACCCCCAAGACCGTGAAGCGGGTCGTCGAGCGCACCGCCGCCACGAACGCCGTTGACGGCACGATCAGCACGACCCGCGCGCGCAGCGGGAGCAACAACTACGAGGGCGTTCGCGCGCTCGTCGCCGACAAGGTCAAGGTCTCGCGCGCCAGGATCAGCGCGAAGCGGCTGCTGCCTTTGGCGGTCGCCGCTGGCTACTGCGGGTCGGCCCGGAACTTCAGGCGGCTGGTTGCGCAGGAGAAGCAGGCGTGGCGCAGCACCCACGCGGCGCAGTCCCGCCGCCGGCCGGCGGTCTGGGCTGCTGGGGAGCACCTGGTCATCGACTGGGGCGTCCTGGCCGGGCTGCACGTGTTCTGCGCCGTGCTGGCGTTCTCCCGGGTCAGGTTCGTGCGCTTCGCCGACAACGAGCGCGCCGACACCACGCTCGCGCTGCTGGCGGAGTGTTTCGAGCAGCTCGGCGGGGTCCCGCAGGTCGTGCTCGCCGACCGGATGGGCTGCCTGAAGGGCGGGGTCGTCGCCGACGTCGTCGTCCCGACGCCGGACTACGTCCGCTTCGCCAGCCACTACCGGTTCCGCCCGGACTTCTGTCACGCCCGCGACCCCGAGAGCAAGGGCATCGTGGAGAACCTCGTCGGCTACGCCAAGCGCGACCTCATGGTCCCGCTGCAAGCCCTGCGCGACGGCGAGGACGGCGGCGACCAGAGCAACGACGAGCCGCTGTCGCCGGTCATGTCGCTGACCGCGGCGAACGAGGCCGCGCAGGCGTGGTGCGCCGAGGTCAACGCTGCGCAGCACAGCGAGATCAGCGCGGTCCCCGCGCAGCGCCTGGCGCAGGTCGAGGCGCCGCTGCTCGGGGCGCTGCCATCGCTGCGACCGACGATCGGCCGCAGGGAGACGCGCAAGGTCGACAAGCTGTCGTGCGTCCGGTTTGCCTCTGCGCGCTACTCGGTCCCGAACCGCATGCTCGGCGCCCAGGTCCAGCTGCTCGCCGACGCCACCACCCTCACGATCGTCGAGCCCGCCACGGGCGAGGTCCTGGCTGTCCATGCGCTCGTCGCTCCCGGGCAGGCCAGCGTGGTCGACGAGCACTACGGCAGCAGCCGCCCGGCCACGCCCGCGCGCAAGGTGACGCCGCGGACCGCGGCGGAGAAGGCGTTCTGCGCGCTCGGGCCGGTCGCGGAGCAGTGGCTCAAGAGCGCCGCCGCGGCCGGCAACACCCGGCTAGGACCTGAGCTCGAACAGCTCGCCGACCTCGCTGCCGCGCACGGCCCCGACGCGCTGCGCGCGGCCCTGCGGCGGGCGGTCGCGTTCGGCCGCTGGCGGGCCGCCGACATCCGCTCGATCCTGGACGCCGGCAGCGGCGTCGCGCAGCCCCAACCACCCGGCGACGCCCTGGTCATCGACCTGCCCGCGACCGCCTCAAGGCCGCTCGAGCAGTACTCGATGCGCGCGCTTGCCGGGACTGCGCTGGCTGGGGAGTTTCGGTGAGCGCCCCGACCGCGCCGCCGCTGCCGGCCGACCTCGAGAGCGGCCTGCGGCGGCTCAAGCTCGCGTCGATGCGTCGGATCGCCCCTGAGCTGCTCGTGACGGCCAAGACCCAACGGTGGGCGCCCGAGGAGCTGCTGCGCGCGCTGGTCGAGACCGAGATCGACGCGCGCGACGCCAGCAACACCCGACTCCGCGTCAAGCAAGCCGGCTTCCCGATGGTCAAGACGATCGAGCAGTTCGATCTCGCGGCCAGCAGCATCGGCGCCCCGACCTGGGCCTACTTGACGTCGCTGGAGTGGATCCGGGCCAAGGAGAACGTCACGCTCGTCGGGCCGGCCGGGACCGGCAAGAGCCACACCCTGCTCGCCCTCGGGCACGCCGCGGTCCACGCCGGCCACAAGGTCCGGTACTTCACCGCTGTCGACCTGGTGGAGAACCTCTACCGCGGGCTCGCGGACAACAGCGTCGGCCGGCAGATCGACGCGCTCCTGCGCAACGACCTGATCATCATCGACGAGGTCGGGTTCGCGCCGCTGGACGACAACGGCACACAGCTGCTGTTCCGGCTCGTCGCCGCAGCCTACGAACGGCGCAGCCTCGCCATCGCCAGCCACTGGCCCTTCGAGCAGTGGGGCCGCTTCCTGCCCGAACACACCACCGCCGCCAGCCTGCTCGACCGGCTCCTGCACCACAACACCATCGTCGCGACCGACGGCGAGAGCTACCGCATGCGCGACGCCCGCACCCACACCCTCAACCCCGCCAGGAGCCGCCCCTCGACGCCCTGACCCTGCGCGCGGGGTGGAGACTTTCGTTGGCCACCAGCGGGGACCTCACCTTGGCCATTGACACCGACACCTCACCGTCCACAGGGAAGCGTCACAGCCCATATGGCGGAGACCTGCCGCTCCTAACGTCGCGGGCATGGACAGCCGAACAACACGACGCGACGCACGCCAAGCTGCCGAGCAGTTGATGGCTGGACGCAAGGAGACCGTCGCCGACCTCGCCACGAGCAACAACCACAGGCTTGCCGCTGACGCCGCGGTGACGAGCGCACAAGCCCGGCTTGTCACCGCGGAGGAGGAGTACCGCGATGTGCGAAACCGCGCGCTCAGCAGCGGCTGGACAAACGCAGAGCTCAAACGTCTCGGCTACCCGCCAGTCCGGCAGCGCCGACGCGGCAAGGACGACGCGAAGAACGCCGCCACGCAGACACCGTCAGAGGAGCAGCGGTCGACAGCGGTGGAGGCCGGCTCCGACGAGGGAAGCGCCGAGTCCTGAACCCGCTCCGGGTCGACGCTGCCGCTCCAGGTGACCCGCGTGCATGGGACGGCTCTGCGGCGACCGGTCGTCGTCCGAGGAGGTCTTGAACCTGTGTCCCGGGGGCTGACTCTGCCAACGAGGACGATCGGGCCCAGCTTCTCGAACTGGGACACCCCAAGCTGGCCGGGCCCAAGACCGAGACCTTCCGGCTCAATCGCCCGGCTGCACGACGCGGCCCGACAGCAGCACCGAGCAGGTCCGACGCGAGGCGAAGTAGCGCCGCTTACCTCCTGTCCGCCCCTCGTCAGGCGGAGGGTCCACCAAGCCCGGCAGCAGCCCCGAGCTTTCTTCTCGATTTATGCCGGCGTCTGGTGCGCCGCAGCCGGCCCGGGGCCTAGCGTGCCCCCATGGGCGCCAAGACTGCTTTCGCTGCCGCCGTGTCGGGTCAGGCGGGGGTACTCCTTCGCGAGGGCGTCCCGGACCCGTCAGCGGCGGCCGACCTCATCGCAGAGTGGCTGCCAGGAATCTGGCGCCAAGGCGACCCCACGACGCTCGACTCGGGCATCTACCCGCGGGAAACTCACGGGTCGAGTCCACGGACGTGGTGTGTGAAGTGATCACCACTTGATCCGGTGGGTCCAGGCTAGGCCGTGAGGGCGGCTGTTGTCAGCGGCTCGTTGTTGACCTCCGTCGTGGTCGTGTCGGTGCTGCTGGTGGCCAGGGTGATGCGGCTGCGGGTCAGGACGTCGAGGCCGAGGTAGCGGCGTCCTTCGGTCCATTCGTCGTGCTGCTCGGCCAGGACGGCGCCGACGAGTCGGACGAGCGCGTTGCGGTCGGGGAAGATCCCGACGACGTCGGTGCGCCGCCGGATCTCGCGGTTGAGGCGTTCTTGGGGGTTGTTGCTCCAGATCTGCCGCCAGATCTCCTTGGGGAACGCGGTGAACGCGAGCACGTCGGGACGGGCGGCCTCGAGGTGATCGACGACCGCAGGCAGCTTCTCGGCCAGGGCGTCGAGGACCCGGTCGTACTGCTCGTTGACGGACTTGGCGTCGGGTTGGTCGTAGACGCTGTGCAGCAGCGTCTTGACCCACGGCCAGCTGCTCTTGGGCGTGGCGCTCATGAGGTTCGCGGCGTAGTGCGTGCGGCACCGCTGCCAGCCGGCGCCGGGCAGCGTCGCGCCGATCGCGGCGACGAGCCCGGCGTGCGCGTCGCTGGTGACGAGCTTGACGCCCGACAGGCCTCTGGCGGTGAGGTCGCGGAAGAACGCGAGCCACCCCGCGCCGTCCTCGGCCGAGGTGACCTGCAGCCCGAGGATCTCGCGGTGCCCGTCAGCGTTCACGCCGCAGGCCAGCAGCGCGTGGACGTTCACGACCCGGCCGCCTTCGCGGACCTTCATGACCAGCGCGTCGGCCGCGACGAACGTGTACGGCCCGGCGTCCAGCGGCCGGGTCCGGAAGGACTCGACGTGCTCGTCGAGCTCCTTCGCCATCACGCTGACCTGGCTCTTGCTCAGGCTTGTGATGCCGAGGGTCTCGACGAGCTTCTCCATCCGCCGGGTCGAGACGCCGAGCAGATAGCAGGTCGCGACGACCGTCGTCAGCGCCCGTTCGGCGCGCTTACGGCGTTCGAGCAGCCAGTCCGGGAAGTAGCTCCCGGACCGCAGCTTGGGGATCGCGAGGTCGATCGTTCCGGCCCGGGTGTCCCAGTCGCGGGGCCGGTAGCCGTTGCGGGTGTTGGTCCGCTCGTCGCTGCGCATGCCATAGGGCGCGCCGCACAGCGCGTCGGCCTCGGCACCCATCAGCGACTGCACGAAAACCTTCAGCAGGTGCCGGACCAGGTCGGGGTCGGCACGGTCGATCTGCGCGTCCCACGGCAGCGCAGGGTCAATAATTGGGGCGGCGGTCATCGTTGTGGTTCTCCTTCAGGCTGACTTCGCAGGTCTTCTGAAGGATCACGCGGTGACCGTCTTCTACGTCCTCACGACACGGTCGCCGTCGAGGTCGCACACCACGTCCATGGACTCAACTAACTCACGCGGCCCTGCGGCTACCCGGCATTGACATCGTCGGCGCAGACGAGGTGCTCACCTGGTTCGACGCCCTGCCGGAACACGTAGCCCGGTCGGTCGGCGACCGCCGACTGGTCGTCCACCAGATGCACAGCGTCAACGACTCCATGGGCTTCGGTGTCTGGCATAACGGTCGGTGGGTCCGCAGGCTCGGTATGGACCCGGACAACGGCATCTTCCTGAACGAGGGCGAGCCGCTCCCCGCCGAGCGCCCCTTCTGGGCCGGGGAGCACGCCGAGGACGACGACTACTCGTTGCCCTTCCACCCGCTGGAGCTCGCGGAAGAGCTGTTGCGGGCCGAGCTCGGCTTCGTCCTCGAAGGCGAACCCGGAGCGGATGACGTCGACCCCTTTGAGATCCCCATGTTCACCTTCGCCCGGCAGCCGCAGCCCACTCGGCGACGGCGACTGTTCCCACCGCCGCAAGACCGCGGCGACAGCGGGCCGTCTGAGGCCGTCAGTCGTCGACTTCGCCCCATGGGCGTTCTGAGGCGTAAGCGGGAAGCGACGAAGCGGCCGCGGACGCTCCGGGTCGAGACCTCGCTTCTTGCGGCCGTGCCCGCGGTCGAAGATCCGGGCTCGGGTGCTGAGCTTGGGCGGGACGTCGATAACGGTCTCGCCGTCGGCGACCAGGCGCTGCGCCAGCTGGACCCCGACGCCGCCGGGGGCCTTCGACGGCCCAGACCCGGGTCTTCCAGCGCTTGGCCAGCGTGAGCATGGCCCGGTAGCCGGCGGTGTCGTTGGCGACTTGCAGGGCCGCGAGCTGCTGCTCGCGTTCATCGAGCACGGCCATCGCGTGGGTCCGCTTGGCCGGGTCGACACCGATCATTACCGCTGTCACGAGCTGCCTCCGTTGTCGTCACCATCGGGCTGGGTGGCGAGGCCGGGCAGTCCTACCTTGAGCGCAGCAGACCCCTCTTGAGCCACGACCCGCCGAGGCGATGGCCGGCGAGAACGCACCCCGCTACAGAGCCACGCACGTACGCGGGCAGGCACCTAGTGAGCGACTCGCCGACCACCTGACCCGAAGCCTTGGCCAGGCCCCGAGCTGCCGCCGAGTGAACAGGTAGGCACCTAACCGAAGTTCCAGAACAGCACGAACAGGCCGCCGAGCACGACTGCCAGCAGTGCCCGCTGCTGCCAGCGCACCCGAAGTGCCTCGGCGCCGGTGAGGAGTTCCCTGTCCTCGTCTTTGTCCATGTCCAGCATGACCAGTGCAGGATGACCTCCGCTCACAACCAGCACGGCCAGGTAGACCGACGCCATCGCCCACGGCAGCGTGCGGTCATCGAGGTTGCCGGTGACCGCGAACCTGACTAGCCCCACGACGAACAGGAACGGCCATGCCGCCGCCAAGGCGACAGCGTGGTCGGTCCCGAGCCGCGTCCGGTCCCGCAGAACGGCGCCGACGACAAGTGCCAGCGCGACAACGGCCACCGTGTACCCCGCTACCACCCGACAGACGGTAGGGCCGGATAGCCCCGTGCAAGGGTCTGCCTGTCGGGAGGCTGCGTCCGCCAGCCCGGGGTCAATGACGGCGGTAGACCGTTGCCCGGTGTTCCACGAGTAGGACCCGCACGGTGCGGGTGTCGTCGTCGAGCTCGTACAGCACGCGGTACACGCCGCGCCGCGCTGACCAAGTGCCTGCGAGGTCGCGCAGTAGCTCGTGCCCAACGCGCCGTGGTGAGACAAGCAGTGGGCCGGTGATGAACTCGACCGCTGCAGCGGCGGCGCTCTCCGGCAGCCGCTCAGACAGCGCTCGGGCGGCGGCAGGAGCCACCACGAGCTGCCAGGGCCCCTCGGGCAATAGCAACTTCGGGTCAGTCAGGACGCCCGCCCGCTGACCGCGGCGCGAAGCTGCTCCGCGCTCAGGCCTTCACCACGGTCGAGCTCGGCGCGTGCCGAGGTCAGCCGGTCGACGATCCCGGGCTGAGACAGCACATCCAGCGTCTCTTCGAGCGCTGCCAGGTCGTCGGCGGACACCAACACGGCAGCCGGCCGACCGTTACGGGTGATGACCACGCGCTCGTGGGTGCCTTGGACCTCGTCGACGACAGCAGACAGGCGTGCCTTGACGTCAGCCAGCGGCAGAGTGCTCATGACCAAAATTGTAGTCACCTCGTGGCGGTGGGGCAAGAGGACTCACGCCGTCGACCCTGGCCCCAGTGGTGACGCTCTTCTTCTCGGCCAGGTGGGGACACGGTCGTCGTCCGTTGCGACCTACCTGTGGGAACTTGGGGGACGGGTGCTAGACGAGGTCGAAGGCCGCTTGGATCGCCTCGTGTAGGGCGAGCTCTTGGACATCGAGCAGGAAGCCGCAGGGCTCGTGGAGCTGCTCGATCGGGATACTCGTGATCTGGTCGCACTTCACCGCCGACGGCAGGTTGAGTCCGTTCCGCCGGCCGACGGGTACTTCGGTGGCGATACCGTGGACCGTCCCCGTGACGGGCGCGATGGTGACGGTGGACATCCGCCCGACCATCAGCTCGCGGGTCAGGACGAGCACCGGGCGACGCTTGTCCAGCGTGGCCCAGTGCAGCGGCCGCATCAGTGCTCGATGGGAGTCGCTGCGGTAGCCGTAGCCATCGCCAGCGCCTCGCGGTCCTCGAGCGCGCCGGCCTCGATCAGTCGCTGAAGGTCGTCCTCGGCCCGCTGGCGTCGGGCATCACGGGCGATCAGCCGGCTCACGAGGTCGGCCCGGCTCCTGACCCTGCCCGACGCGACGGCCTGATCGACGTAGGCGACAAGGTCATCGGGGAGGCGGACCGCGATCTGAGTGCTCACGGTCCGATGGTACCGGCCTGGGATGCAATCATGGAGGACATAGTAGGATTCTGGAGAGGGAGGCTGCTGACTCACCAGTTGCTGGCCCAAGGACCGCGAGAACGTACGGCCAACCACCCCTGCGGGGGCAGGGGCGGGAGGCCGGCTCGCGGCAGCTGCTGCTCAGGCGGCCGCGGCCTCGAGGGTCGTGACTGCGACAAGCTCGACGTTCAGCGCAGCAGCCCCCGACCGCGGGATGTAGGTGACGGTCGTGCCTGCCGGCTGTCCCATGAGAGCGCGGCCAAGTGCGCTGTCAGCGGTGACGACTTCCAGGCCCGCGTAGCGCTCCTCGATGGTGCCGAGCAGGAAGCGTTCCGTCGCGCTTTCCCCAGCGAAGCGGAGCTCGACCAGTCGGCCGGCCGCGGCCGTCCCCGCGGGCGACTGGTCGGCGGCCTGGTTGGAGTCCTCGAGCAGACGGTGGATCTGCGCGACCCGTCCGTTGAGCCGTTCGAGCTCCATGAAGGCATCGACTCGGCCGGCTTCGTCCGCCGCGTCACCTGTGCCCTCTTGGCTCACGGTCTGCGACAGCAGGTGCGGGCGGTCCTGTCCGAGCAGCTGTGTCAGCTCGTGCTCGAGGCGGATACGGGTGGCGGAGGTGAGGGGCATGAAGAGCCTTCCAGCTGGGTGCGGCCCAGCCCGATCGGCTGCGGTGCCCCTACCCCAACCCCGGTCGGCCGCTGTTGTTCCGGGGCGGCAGGAGCGCAACTGCTACCGCTTGCCCTTCGAACGGTTGAACAGGCTGCGGGGCTGCTCCAGCGTCGTGAGACGAGCCAGCACCTCCTCTAGGTGCTTGCGCAGGTCGGCGACTTCGCTGCGGACGAGGTCCAGGTCCTGGCTGGCCTTGTCGCTTGCGATCGGCGCAGCCGATGGCGCCACTGCCTCCACCGGCTTCTGGACCGGGGCGGCAGGAGCCGGACGC
The DNA here is from genome assembly GCA_963761655.1 of uncultured Actinomycetota bacterium. GTDB lineage: Bacteria > Actinomycetota > Actinomycetes > Mycobacteriales > SCTD01 > RYN-122. Next base: position 146,364 of record CAVXHI010000008.1, on the reverse strand, counting down.
TGGCGGGCGGCGGGCCGCACGGCGTCGCTCGCTGCGGCGGGCTTCTTGGCCGGCCTTGCTGCGGTGCTGGGCGCCGTCGCCTTCGCCTTCGCCTTCGCGGCCTTTGCCGTCCCCCGCGGGTGCGCGGCGTCGTACTGCTCCACCAGCTTCGCGGGCAGCCGGCCCCGGTCGCCGACCGGAAGACCCTGTTCCCGTGCCCATGCGCGCACGTCCGCCAAAGTCGCCCCCGTTGCCATGCTCCTTGGTCTACCGCAGGCACGGCAGAGTGCGGCTGCTCCGCCGGCTGGTTCTGGTCACCGCCGATATCAGTTGCACGCCATCCCAGCGAGATAGGCGGCGACGGCGTGCCCGGCGTGCCGGTCCAGGTTCGCCCGGGCCATGTCGTAGCGCAACGTCGTGCGGCTGTCGGCGTGCCTCATCGCGTACTGCATGTCCCGCAGCGGCACATTGATCAGGAGCCCGGCGGTGCAGAACGTGCGGCGTAGCGCGTGCGGACTCGGGATCTGCATCAGCCCGGCGGTCTTGGCCAGTCGGGCCAGCGTCGTGGCGGCGCTGTTGCGGGTCATCCGCTCGCCCCGACGGTTCAGCAGCAGCGGTCCTGCCTGCCGGTCCGCGGCGGCCTCCCGCACCGCCCGCAGGACCGGGACCGGAAGCGGGATCGTCGCCGGCTTGCTGCCCTTGCCCATCACATGGAGCAGCTCGTAACCGGAGTTGGCGTGCAGGTCGGTGACGTTCACCGAGCACGCCTCCCCGACCCGCAGCCCGACCATCCCGAGCAGCGCCACCAGCGCATGGCTGTGCGGGCCCTCTGCCCGGGCTGCGGTCAGCAGCGCCGCGAACTCCAGCGGATGCAGGATCGACCGGTGCTGGCCTTCCCACGGCACCTTCGGCCGGGCTATTGCCACGGTCGGGTCGGCGCTCAGGTAGCCGTCGATCACCGCATACCGGTACAGGCCGCCGACCGCGGTGAACCTGCGGCCGATCGTCGCCGGGCTCAGCCCCCGGTCCTCCATCCACCGCAAATACAGCTCCAGATGCGGCCGCTGCGCCAGCAACGGCTGCAGGCCCTGCAGCTCGCACCAGCCCAGGAACGACTTCAAGTCCTGACGGTAGGCCCGCAACGTCGCCCCGCGATACCGAGCCAGGAAGCCGAACACGGGACTGCTGCAGGTCTGGTTGACACTGCTTGAGTTGGATCATGCCGCGGCTGCGGCCTGACGTGTGAAGGCGAGTTCGTACTCGACCGGGGTGAGCTTGCCAAGGGCCCGCTGTCGGCGCCTGTTGTTGTAGGTGTGTTCAACCCAGTGGACGACGGCGTTGTGGAGCTCCTCGCGGGTCCGCCAGCGCCGGCGGTCCAGGACGTTCTTCTGGAGCAGCGCGTTGAACGACTCCATCGCCGCGTTGTCGCCCGCGGACGCGACTCGGCCCATCGAGCCCTTGAGGCCCGCGGCCTTGAGCACGGCCCGGAAGCTCCGGGCTCGGAACTGGCTCCCGCGGTCGCTGTGGACGATGACAATGTTCTTCGGGCGGCGGCGGGCGATGGCGGTCCGCAGCGCGGTGACGGCGAGCTGGGCGGTCATCCGCTCGGACAGCGCGTAGCCGACGATCTTGTTGCTGAACAGGTCCTTGATCAGGCAGCAGTAGAGCTTGCCCTCGGCGGTGGGGTGCTCGGTGATGTCGGTGACCCAGACCGTGTTCGGCTCCTGCGCGGTGAAGTCGCGCTGGACGTGGTCGTCGTGGACCGCCGGGCCGGGCGTCTTGCCGCTGCCCCGCCTGCCCTTGCGCACCGTCGCTGACCAGAGCTTCTGCTGGCTGCACAGCCGCCAGACCCGGCGCTCGCCGACCTTGTGGCCCGCGAGCTCGAGCTCGTCGGCGAGCAGCCGGTAGCCGAACTCCGGGTCGTCGGCATAGGCGTCGATGAGCATGTTCGTGAAGTACGCGTCGTCGAGGTCGCGCTGGCTGACGGGCTGTCGCAGCCAGCGGTAGTAGGCCTGGGTCGAGTGGCCGAGCACCCCGCAGGTCAGCCGCACCGGAACTCCTTCGGCGGCCAGGTCACGGACCAGCGGGTAGCTCATTTTGGGAGCGACGCCTGCGCGAAGTAGGCCGCGGCGCGGCGCAGGATCTCGTTCTCCTGCTCCAGACGGCGCTTCGCTCGACGCAGCTGCACGAGCTCGTTCTGCTCGCTGCTGGTCTGCCCGTCCACGACGCCGTCGTCGACGTCTGCCTGACGGACCCAGCGCCGCACGGACTCGACGCTGATGTCGAAGTCGGCGGCGACCTCCGCCTGGCTCAGGTCACCGCGACGGGCGACCCGCACGACATCACGCTTGAACTCCTCGGGGAACTTCTTCGGCACAGAGACATCCTCCCTGCAGGGCAGCGCCCCACAGAACGAGTGTCAACCGAACCTGCAGCAGTCCCAAGGTATGTGCCGCTAGCCGTCCCCGCGGCACCGAAGGTATGTGCCGCTAGCCGTCCCCGCGGCACCGAAGGTATGTGCCGCTAGCCGTCCCCGCGGCACCGAAGGTATGTGCCGCTAGCCGTCCCCGCGGCACCGAAGGTATGTGCCGCTAGCCGTCCCCGCGGCACCGAAGGTATGTGCCGCTAGCCGTCCCCGCGGCACCGAAGGTATGTGCCGCTAGCCGTCCCCGCGGCACCGAAGGTATGTGCCGCTAGCCGTCCCCGCGGCACCGAAGGTATGTGCCGCTAGCCGTCCCCGCGGCACCGAAGGTATGTGCCGCTAGCCGTCCCCGCGGCACCGAAGGTATGTGCCGCTAGCCGTCCCCGCGGCACCGAAGGTATGTGCCGCTAGCCGTCCCCGCGGCACCGAAGGTATGTGCCGCTAGCCGTCCCCGCGGCACCGAAGGTATGTGCCGCTAGCCGTCCCCGCGGCACCGAAGGTATGTGCCGCTAGCCGTCCCCGCGGCACCGAAGGTATGTGCCGCTAGCCGTCCCCGCGGCACCGAAGGTATGTGCCGCTAGCCGTCCCCGCGGCACCGAAGGTATGTGCCGCTAGCCGTCCCCGCGGCACCGAAGGTATGTGCCGCTAGCCGTCCCCGCGGCACCGAAGGTATGTGCCGCTAGCCGTCCCCGCGGCACCGAAGGTATGTGCCGCTAGCCGTCCCCGCGGCACCGAAGGTATGTGCCGCTAGCCGTCCCCGCGGCACCGAAGGTATGTGCCGCTAGCCGTCCCCGCGGCACCGAAGGTATGTGCCGCTAGCCGTCCCCGCGGCACCGAAGGTATGTGCCGCTAGCCGTCCCCGCGGCACCGAAGGTATGTGCCGCTAGCCGTCCCCGCGGCACCGAAGGTATGTGCCGCTAGCCGTCCCCGCGGCACCGAAGGTATGTGCCGCTAGCCGTCCCCGCGGCACCGAAGGTATGTGCCGCTAGCCGTCCCCGCGGCACCGAAGGTATGTGCCGCTAGCCGTCCCCGCGGCACCGAAGGTATGTGCCGCTAGCCGTCCCCGCGGCACCGAAGGTATGTGCCGCTAGCCGTCCCCGCGGCACCGAAGGTATGTGCCGCTAGCCGTCCCCGCGGCACCGAAGGTATGTGCCGCTAGCCGTCCCCGCGGCACCGAAGGTATGTGCCGCTAGCCGTCCCCGCGGCACCGAAGGTATGTGCCGCTAGCCGTCCCCGCGGCACCGAAGGTATGTGCCGCTAGCCGTCCCCGCGGCACCGAAGGTATGTGCCGCTAGCCGTCCCCGCGGCACCGAAGGTATGTGCCGCTAGCCGTCCCCGCGGCACCGAAGGTATGTGCCGCTAGCCGTCCCCGCGGCACCGAAGGTATGTGCCGCTAGCCGTCCCCGCGGCACCGAAGGTATGTGCCGCTAGCCGTCCCCGCGGCACCGAAGGTATGTGCCGCTAGCCGTCCCCGCGGCACCGAAGGTATGTGCCGCTAGCCGTCCCCGCGGCACCGAAGGTATGTGCCGCTAGCCGTCCCCGCGGCACCGAAGGTATGTGCCGCTAGCCGTCCCCGCGGCACCGAAGGTATGTGCCGCTAGCCGTCCCCGCGGCACCGAAGGTATGTGCCGCTAGCCGTCCCCGCGGCACCGAAGGTATGTGCCGCTAGCCGTCCCCGCGGCACCGAAGGTATGTGCCGCTAGCCGTCCCCGCGGCACCGAAGGTATGTGCCGCTAGCCGTCCCCGCGGCACCGAAGGTATGTGCCGCTAGCCGTCCCCGCGGCACCGAAGGTATGTGCCGCTAGCCGTCCCCGCGGCACCGAAGGTATGTGCCGCTAGCCGTCCCCGCGGCACCGAAGGTATGTGCCGCTAGCCGTCCCCGCGGCACCGAAGGTATGTGCCGCTAGCCGTCCCCGCGGCACCGAAGGTATGTGCCGCTAGCCGTCCCCGCGGCACCGAAGGTATGTGCCGCTAGCCGTCCCCGCGGCACCGAAGGTATGTGCCGCTAGCCGTCCCCGCGGCACCGAAGGTATGTGCCGCTAGCCGTCCCCGCGGCACCGAAGGTATGTGCCGCTAGCCGTCCCCGCGGCACCGAAGGTATGTGCCGCTAGCCGTCCCCGCGGCACCGAAGGTATGTGCCGCTAGCCGTCCCCGCGGCACCGAAGGTATGTGCCGCTAGCCGTCCCCGCGGCACCGAAGGTATGTGCCGCTAGCCGTCCCCGCGGCACCGAAGGTATGTGCCGCTAGCCGTCCCCGCGGCACCGAAGGTATGTGCCGCTAGCCGTCCCCGCGGCACCGAAGGTATGTGCCGCTAGCCGTCCCCGCGGCACCGAAGGTATGTGCCGCTAGCCGTCCCCGCGGCACCGAAGGTATGTGCCGCTAGCCGTCCCCGCGGCACCGAAGGTATGTGCCGCTAGCCGTCCCCGCGGCACCGAAGGTATGTGCCGCTAGCCGTCCCCGCGGCACCGAAGGTATGTGCCGCTAGCCGTCCCCGCGGCACCGAAGGTATGTGCCGCTAGCCGTCCCCGCGGCACCGAAGGTATGTGCCGCTAGCCGTCCCCGCGGCACCGAAGGTATGTGCCGCTAGCCGTCCCCGCGGCACCGAAGGTATGTGCCGCTAGCCGTCCCCGCGGCACCGAAGGTATGTGCCGCTAGCCGTCCCCGCGGCACCGAAGGTATGTGCCGCTAGCCGTCCCCGCGGCACCGAAGGTATGTGCCGCTAGCCGTCCCCGCGGCACCGAAGGTATGTGCCGCTAGCCGTCCCCGCGGCACCGAAGGTATGTGCCGCTAGCCGTCCCCGCGGCACCGAAGGTATGTGCCGCTAGCCGTCCCCGCGGCACCGAAGGTATGTGCCGCTAGCCGTCCCCGCGGCACCGAAGGTATGTGCCGCTAGCCGTCCCCGCGGCACCGAAGGTATGTGCCGCTAGCCGTCCCCGCGGCACCGAAGGTATGTGCCGCTAGCCGTCCCCGCGGCACCGAAGGTATGTGCCGCTACATCCGCACCGGACCGTGTCGACGGTAGGTGCCGTTAGCCGCCCTCGGCCTTCGTGATCACGCCGTTCCTTGCCTCGGCGGTGATGCGGTCGCTTCGGTAGTCGCTCGTCAGCGCGAACCGACCCTTGATCACGTCCCAGTCAACGAGGCGAAGACGTAGCCCGAGGTCGTCGCACATCTGCCGGGCGTCCTCCTTGGGAAGCCCGACGAGACCGGATGCCAGCGCGTCGAGGGCGTCCTCCTCGGCCTGCCAGGCGTCCATGCGTGCAGCGTAGAGCGGCTACACGACAGGTCGTGCGCCTTCGCGCCGTCGTCGGAAGAGAAGGTAGGTGCCGCTACTGCTCGACCGCTGACTGCGTCCTGGCGGGTGTCGCCATCTGTCGTCGCCGGAACTCGTCGCTCACCCGTCGCACGGGGCCTGACCCCGAGGTGTGGACACGCTGATTCCAGCAGTTGCTGGAGGAAGCGAGATGATCTCGAGCATGGCTCGCAAGACGTACTCCGACGAGTTCCGGCGTCAGGCCGTGGACCTGTACGAGCAGACCGAGGGCGCGACGCTGTCAGGCATCGCCGGGGACCTGGGCCTGGCCAGAGGCACCCTGGCCGCCTGGGTCGCCACGTTCGGCACCGGCACCGGCACCGGCACCGGCACCGGCACCGGCACAACGACAGTGCCGGGGTCGCCGCCGGCGGCGGCCAGGGGCCGCTCGCCAGGCGGTGGTGGGACCGGTCGGGCGGAGTCGCAGGCGGTGAAGTTGGCGCGGCTCGAGGCCCGGGTCCGGGAGCTGGAGGCTGAGACGACCAAGCTCACGACCGAGCGGGAGATCTTGCGGTCGGCGGCGAAGTATTTCGCCGGCGAGACGATCTGGTGAGCCGCTTCCAGTTCGTTGCCGACCACCGGGACGCCTTCGAGGTGAAGCGGCTGTGCCAGGGCGTCGAGGTCTGCCGCTCGGCGTACTACGCGTGGGAGAAAGCCGCGCCGGGGCGGGCGGAGCGGGCCGCGCGCGACGCCGCGCTCGCCGCGCAGATCAAGACCGTGCAGGACCCCAAGCAGGGCGGGGACCGGGCCTACGGAGCGCCGCGGGTGACCGCCGAGCTCAACGACGGGGTCGCGCCCGAGGACAGGGTGAACCACAAGCGCGTCGCCCGGGTCATGCGCGCCCACCACCTGCCCGGCCTGCGGCTACGCCGCCGCGTGCGCACGACCGTCCCGGAGCCCGCGGACGCCAAGGTCGAGGACCTGGTGAAGCGGGACTTCACCGCCCCCGCCCCGAACCTCAAGTACGTCGGGGACATCACCTACCTGCCGCTCGGCTGCGGCCGCAACCTCTACCTTGCTACCATCATCGACTGCTACAGCCGCAGGCTGGTGGGCTGGGCCGTCGCCGACCACATGCGCACCGACCTCATCGCCGACGCTCTGCACGCCGCTGCCGCGACCCGGGGGAGCCTGGCCGGCGCGGTGTTCCACGCCGACCACGGAGCCCAGTACACCTCTCGGGCCTATGCCGAGCTCTGCAAGTCCCTCGGCGTCGTGCAGTCGATGGGTGCGGTCGGGAGCAGTGCCGACAACGCCCTCGCCGAGTCGTTCAACGCCACCCTCAAGCGCGAGCTCCTGGCGGGCGCCGCGGCGTTCAGCGACGAGCTGTCCTGCCGCCGTGAGGTCTTCCGTTGGGCCACCCGCTACAACACCCGCCGACGCCACTCCTGGTGCGGCCAGCAGGCCCCGAACACCTACGAGGCCGTGTCCGCCGCTACCGTTCAGCAAGCCGCCTAACCATCAAGTGCGTGTCCAAGATCAAGGGTCAAGGCCCCACCTCGCGCTGTGCCGTCCTAGCCGTGTCGAGTGCAGCCTCGTACTCCTTCACGACGGCTGCGTTGGTCGCCGCCAGTTCAACGGCGGTTAGCCGGATCAGGTCCAACTCACCTGACGGCACCCGCTCCGGTGCTGCTCGAACGACGGCGTCCTCGGACCGCTGGGATTCAGCCTCGTTGCTGTTCATGCTTCTGACTATCGGCGGTCCAGAGGGCAACACACCCGGCCCCCCGTCCAGTCTCTGCTGGAACGAGGGGTAAGTGCCGTTACCGACTGTGCGGCACCCGTCGGTACCCGGCATTAGCCTCCCTCCGTGACGACGGCGCAGGACGTGATGCAGGCCCTCCTGAAGGACCACCTTGCGCCGGGCCTTCGCGCACTCGGCCTCAAGGGCTCGGGGCAGAAGTACCGGCTTGAGGTGCCGGGTCACTTCGCCTTCCTCGGTGTGCAGAAGGCGTCGGGCAGCACCAGTGACCTTGTCCGCTGGACAGCGAACCTCCTGGCTGTCAGTCACGACAGGTGGGCGGAGATGCGCGTCGCTTCGCCGTATCTGCCTGAGCAGCCGAAGCACAACTTTGCCTACGGCAAGGTCGGCGAACGTCTGGACAAGCGGGGGTCGAGTCCACGGACGTGGTGTGTGAAGTGATCACCACTTGATCCGGTGGGTCCAGGCTAGGCCGTGAGGGCGGCTGTTGTCAGCGGCTCGTTGTTGACCTCCGTCGTGGTCGTGTCGGTGCTGCTGGTGGCCAGGGTGATGCGGCTGCGGGTCAGGACGTCGAGGCCGAGGTAGCGGCGTCCTTCGGTCCATTCGTCGTGCTGCTCGGCCAGGACGGCGCCGACGAGTCGGACGAGCGCGTTGCGGTCGGGGAAGATCCCGACGACGTCGGTGCGCCGCCGGATCTCGCGGTTGAGGCGTTCTTGGGGGTTGTTGCTCCAGATCTGCCGCCAGATCTCCTTGGGGAACGCGGTGAACGCGAGCACGTCGGGACGGGCGGCCTCGAGGTGATCGACGACCGCAGGCAGCTTCTCGGCCAGGGCGTCGAGGACCCGGTCGTACTGCTCGTTGACGGACTTGGCGTCGGGTTGGTCGTAGACGCTGTGCAGCAGCGTCTTGACCCACGGCCAGCTGCTCTTGGGCGTGGCGCTCATGAGGTTCGCGGCGTAGTGCGTGCGGCACCGCTGCCAGCCGGCGCCGGGCAGCGTCGCGCCGATCGCGGCGACGAGCCCGGCGTGCGCGTCGCTGGTGACGAGCTTGACGCCCGACAGGCCTCTGGCGGTGAGGTCGCGGAAGAACGCGAGCCACCCCGCGCCGTCCTCGGCCGAGGTGACCTGCAGCCCGAGGATCTCGCGGTGCCCGTCAGCGTTCACGCCGCAGGCCAGCAGCGCGTGGACGTTCACGACCCGGCCGCCTTCGCGGACCTTCATGACCAGCGCGTCGGCCGCGACGAACGTGTACGGCCCGGCGTCCAGCGGCCGGGTCCGGAAGGACTCGACGTGCTCGTCGAGCTCCTTCGCCATCACGCTGACCTGGCTCTTGCTCAGGCTTGTGATGCCGAGGGTCTCGACGAGCTTCTCCATCCGGCGGGTCGAGACGCCGAGCAGATAGCAGGTCGCGACGACCGTCGTCAGCGCCCGTTCGGCGCGCTTACGGCGTTCGAGCAGCCAGTCCGGGAAGTAGCTCCCGGACCGCAGCTTGGGGATCGCGAGGTCGATCGTTCCGGCCCGGGTGTCCCAGTCGCGGGGCCGGTAGCCGTTGCGGGTGTTGGTCCGCTCGTCGCTGCGCATGCCATAGGGCGCGCCGCACAGCGCGTCGGCCTCGGCACCCATCAGCGACTGCACGAAAACCTTCAGCAGGTGCCGGACCAGGTCGGGGTCGGCACGGTCGATCTGCGCGTCCCACGGCAGCGCAGGGTCAATAATTGGGGCGGCGGTCATCGTTGTGGTTCTCCTTCAGGCTGACTTCGCAGGTCTTCTGAAGGATCACGCGGTGACCGTCTTCTACGTCCTCACGACACGGTCGCCGTCGAGGTCGCACACCACGTCCATGGACTCAACTCAAGCGGGTCAGCGGCCTGGCCTACGGCGAGGACAGGTGGTGGGAGGTCGCGGCTGGTGCGGACCCGGCAGCGGCCTGTCGAGAGCCGCTTGCGCTCATCGAGCAGTACGGGCTGCCTTGGTTGCGCCAGCGCACCTCGTCATGAGGTAGGTGCCGCTACCTGCCCTTTCGGCACCGAAGGTAGGTGCAGCCGCTACCTGCCCTTGCGCCTCAGGGAACCGCGCATCCCTGTGCCGCGTCACACAAGCGTGACCCGCATGCCGCTGCGCCTTCTGCTTCTGTCAGTGCTGCTTGTGCCTGCTTGCGCTTCGCAGGCTGGTCCGAAAGCCAGTCGTGCCCTCACAGCGAGTTCCACAGCAAGCGGGCCGCAGAGCGGGACGACTGAACGGTCCGGTCAGGTGACTGACCGGAAGTGCACCAGCGACTGCGCCGCAGGCTTCGCGCTCGACGGCAAGGAGTACATCCTCAGTTGCGAGCCGGTCCCGCCCTCCCGTCTCTCGCCCGAGAAGGTCGGTTCGGGCACCTTCTCCGACCACTCCGTCGATGTCCGCCTTATCAACTCCGGGGACCGCTCCGGAGCCCTGGCAGCCGGGCCTCTCGCGAACTTCTGCGGTCCTCAGCAGCCGCCTGCTGACCACTACCTGTACGCGTACCCGTTGTAGCGACATCAAGGTAGGTGCCGTTACATCGCGGCGCAGCGACGCGCCGGACACCGGCTCTACCCTTGGAACCGTGCAGGTCGAGGACTCCACAGCCGACGCCGACGCGACCTGTCGTCGGGTGGCCGAGTACCTGCTGGCGGACGGGGCTTCGCCCGACGAGTTCCTTGCAGCAGCGTCGAGCGCCGCTTCCGCGCACGCCCGCTCCGCCGGGCCGCTGACCGACTTCCACGTGACCGCGATGAACCTGTCCGACCAGTGGGACGAGTCAACGCCAGAGGAACGGCAGCGGCTACGACCGACTGTGCAGGACCTGGCTCGGCGAGCGGTCGCAGAGTTGCCCGAGCGGTAGGTGCCGTTACCGGCAGGAGCGGAAGTCTCGTCCGTCCGGCTGCCGGATGGGCACGACTTGACCCGCTCGACCGTCGTCGACCACGACCCGTCGCTCCAAGCAGTAGTCGGCGGGACCGTCCGCGTACAGGCGGTCCACCTGCTTCAAGACGACGATGCAGATGTACTTCTCGCCACGCGGGTCCGCGCAGGACACCTCGAACTCGTCGTCGGGGTCGATGCCCGGCTCATCCTCGCGCTGCGTTGCAGTCAGAGCCGCTCGCTCTACCTCCGCAGGGGTACCGGTGACGTTCAGGTACGTGACTGCGGCAACGGCCAGCAGCAGGACGACCGCGCTGGCACCCAGTAGAGAGCGCAGCCGGGGCGTCATTCGTCGAGGGTAAGTGCCGCTACATGCCCGCGGCACCCCCGGGAGGGAGCGCCGTCCCGGTCCTCGCTAGGTCGCCGCCAGGTACGGCGGCGACTTCTCCTGCTTGTAGAAGGAAGGGGGTCGCAGACGAGTTGCAGGGCTTTTGCAGGAAGCAACCCGCACCTGCGGCCCGGCGCAAGCAGACGCTGAAGCCACTCCCCGTCTGCGGACTTGCGCGGGAGTAGGCGCGTCTCGCGCGACGCGCTCTGTTGTCGGCTCGCAGCGATAGGACCCCGCGCAGCAACCTTCCGTCCGGCCTGGCCCGTCCGGAAGGGTGTGGGGGTGCAGCAGGAGCGGGACGCGTTCGTCGCGGCGCAGCACGCGCCGCTAGTTCGGGCCGCGTACCTGCTGACAGGGCAGGAGTCGTCGGCGCAGGACCTCGCGCAGGAGACGCTGGTCCGGGTCATGGTGAAGTGGCGGCTCGTGCGCCGGGCGGACGAGCCCGACTCGTACGTCCGGGCGCTGATGCTGAACGTGTTCCTGGACGGCCGTCGCCGGCGGTGGCACGGCGAGGTCCCCCACGACAAGCTTCCGGACATAGCTGGCGCCGACCCGTACGGCCGGCCGAACGACCGCGACGAGCTCCGTCGCGGGCTGCAGCTGCTGCCGCCGCGGCAACGGGCGGCGGTGGTGCTCCGGCACTACGAGCAGCGCAGCGAGGCGCAGGCCGCCGAGCTACTGGGCTGTTCGGTCGGGACGGTCAAGAGCCTGACATCACGGGGACTCGCCGCGCTCCGCGGGCATCTGACAGTCCCTTCCGCCGACGACGACGCAACCACCGCAGGGGGCCGCCATGACCGTTGATCGAGGACCGTCCCTGCCCGACGGCGGGCTGCCGACGGACCTGCTGGGCAGGCGGCTCGCCGACCTAGCGCTTCAGGTCGACCCCGGCCCGCTGGACCTGCCGCTGCTCACGGGCCGGGCCGCGGGCCGACGACGCAGACGACGGACAGCGTGGGCGGGCGGCATCACGGCGGCGTGCGCGGCGGTCGCTGTCGTACTGCCGGTCGCCGTCCCCCTCCTGCAAGGCGGCGACGGCAGACTGCGGGTCGCCGACGGTCCCGGCCGGACGACAGCGGGCACGGGGGCGCCCGTGCCCGAGCGGGGGCGGCTCCTGGCCGCGGCGACCGACCGGTTCCCGGGGGTCGTCCTGCGTGGCGAGGACGTTGTTCCGGCCGGCCGATTGGATGCGGACCGGTCGATGCCCATCGAGGGGCTGAGCATGCAGTTCGCGACGGGCGACGACGGCGCCCCGTTCAAGGGCGGCGACCCCAACGGCATCCCGGCCCCTCCGCTGCTGATCGTGAACTGGTACGCCGTGGACCCGCCGGTCGGCCGGGACGGGCCCAACCTGACCCCGCCCGGCCGCAAGGCCGCGCTCGCCCGCGTCCCGCTGGCCGTCGGGCTCGCCGACGCGGACGGCGTCCGCGCCGTTGCCTATCGTCCCGGCGGGCCGACGAGCCTCGCGGTGACCGCCTGGACCGCCGCCGGCGGGCTCGCGGAGGTCACGGTCACTGGCCCGCATGCGGACGCGGGCACCGGGACGGCCCGTCCCGGTGATGTCCTCACGCGAGCCACCCTGCTCGCGCGCGACCTGGCGGGCGCGGCCCGGAACGCGACACAGCAGGAGAGCCAATCTGCCGACGCACGACCGCCGCGGCTCGCGCTGTCGCTCGGCGACTTGGAGGCGAAGGCCGTTGCCGCCGTCCCCGAAGGTGCGCAGCCGGTGGCCGTCGGGTGTGTCCCGCAGGCACTCGGCGTCCGCGAGGCCCTGAGGGACTACGCGGACGACCCGGGCGTCGACGGCCGCGTCACGGTCCGGGTCGTGCTCCGGCGCGCCAATGCCGACGCCTCCGTCGAGGAGACCGTCGTGCAGCTGGACGGCACGACCGGACGCCAGGTGTCGTCGGTCAACGCGACGTACCAACGGGACCAGCAGCCGCGTACGGCAGCGGCGCTCGCGGCCCAGCACGTCACGTGCCCGGCTGTCGTGGGCGACAGGTGAACGAGCCGCTGCTTGCGGGCCCGTTGAGGGGCGCCGCGCTCGGCGCGGGTCACGGCGCCCTCGCTGGCCTCGTTTGGTCGACGGCTGCAGGGGCCGTCGCCGGCGGAGCCGGCGGGGCGATCATCGCCGCGTTCTTCGCCACACCGGTAGGAGCCGGGCTTGGCGCCGTCGCGGGCGTCGCCGTCAGCGCCGCCGTTCCAGGACGCAGGCCTACCCCCGCTGCCGCGGTCGGCGGCGCAATCGGCGGAGGCGTGTGGCTAGCCGCCATCGCCGTCGTCCTTGTCCTGATGAACCGCCCGCGCGTCGATGCCACTCTGATCGCGTTTGTGGTGACGCCGGCCGCGGTCGGCGCCGCCTTCGCGTGCTGGACGGGCACCGCGCTTGCGCGGAGCCGCTGACGGTGTTGGTGCGATGACCACCGCCAGGTGCCGCTACATGCCTGCGGCACCGGCTTCGACGGTAGGTGCCGCTACATGCCCGCGGCACCGTCTTCGACGGTAGGTGCCGCTACATGCCCGCGGCACCGTCTTCGACGGTAGGTGCCGCTACCGCTGGCAGGAGATCCAGTCGGTACCCGGCACTAGCCTCCGACCGTGAAGGTGAGTTCTGACCCGGTCTTTCGGGTCCGCGCGGCAGACGCAGGCTGCGCTGTCTTGGCAGCCGTGCTCACGGTCATGGCCGGCGTCGCCTCTGGCGACTGGGCGCTGCTGACGATGCTCGCGGCTCTGGTTCTCGGCGTCGTCGCGCTCCTTCGGCCAGGACGGAGGCGGTGGGTCGCTGCAGGCGTCCTATTTGGCGTGCTCGGCCTGCTGCTTACCGCAGCAGTCCAGTACGAGTAGGTGCCGCTACAGGCCCTCAGCTCGGGTGACGACTCCACCCTTGATGTGCAAGACAATGATGTCGTCGCGCGTCGAGAAGGCGAGCGCGACTGGCTTCCTGCCGAGCTTGTCCCAGTCGAGGACGGTGGGGTGCAGACCGAGGCCAGCGGCCAGTTCTTCAGCCGCCGACCGAACCAGGCCGACGAAGTCGAGAGTCACGGACTCGATGGCCTTCCACTGACGGTCCGCGTCATCCACGAGCGCAGGGTAGGTGCCGCTCCATGACCCCGCGGCACCGAAGGTATGTGATGCTCCTACTGTCAAACGAGGGCTGCAGTCGATAGTGCGGCGAAGACTTCTCGGGCGATGTAGCGCTTGAGGCAGCGGATCGCTTCGGGCTTGTTCTTGCCCTCGGAGACTCGCTTGGCGACGTAGTCGCGGGTGCGTTGGTCGGTGGCCATGCGGACGAGGGCGATGCGCCAAAGCGCTGCGTTGCCGTGCCGGTCGCCGCCTCGGTTGAGGCGGTGCCGGTTCTGCCGCTTGCCGCTGCTTGCGGCGATCGGGCTGCTGCCGAGGAGGGCGGCGAAGGACCGCTCGGAGTGCAGCCGGTGCGGGTTTGACGGCGCTCATCTGAATCTCCCCAGACCTGCTTAACGAAAGTCCCCACCTTGAGCACCCGCTGCGTGGCGTCGCTGCGCACGGCGGGACCCCTTCGAGGGTGGCGGTCTCTGACCTCCACCAGCTCCTCGAAGGAGTCCCTTTCCCATGCTCACAGAGGAGGACGATGTGGACGCTCACGCGCTCCGCAGGCAGGGCTGGACGATCAGCGCGATCGCCCGGCACCTCGGCCATGACCGCAAGACCATCCGGGCCTACCTGACCGGCGGCCGGGTCGCCGGCCAGCGCGCCCCGGCGGTGGAGGACCCGCTCGAGGCGTTTGTGCCGTGGCTCAAGCAGCGGCTGACCGACGACCCGCACGTCTGGGCGACCGTGCTGTTCGACGAGGCCGAGGCGCTGGGCTTCGACCGTTCCTACGCGACGTTCACCCGGGGCCTACGGGCCCATCGGCTGCGGCCGCACTGCGAGCCGTGCTCAAGCAGCGCCGGCCGCGACCACGCGGTGATCGACCACCCGCCGGGCGAGGAGGTGCAGTGGGACTGGCTCGAGCTCCCCGATCCGCCCGCCCACTGGAGCGCCGGCCGGAGCGAGCCGGCGGCGCAGGCGCACCTGCTGGTCGGCGCACTGTCGTGCTCGGGCAAGTGGCGGGCCGTGCTGGCCGACAGCGAGGACCTGCCGCACCTCATCGAGGGCCTGCACGCCGTCTCCGCCCGCCTCGGAGGGCTGCCCAGGCGGTGGCGGTTCGATCGGATGGCGACCGTCGCGAGCCCCAACACCGGCCGGGTCACGGCCTCGTTCGCGGCAGTCGCGAAGCACTACGGCGTCCACGTCGACCTCTGCCCGCCCAGGCATGGCAACCGCAAAGGCACGGTCGAGAAGGCCAACGACTCGGCGGCGCAGCGCTGGTGGCGGACGGTCCCGGACGACCTGACGATGGCGCAGGCCCAGGCGTCGCTGGACGCGTTCTGCGCTCGCGTCGGCGACAAGCGGCTCCGCCGCCGCGACGGCGCGCGCACGACCGTCGGAGCACTCGCCGAGACCGAGCCGCTGGGCCCGTTGCCGCCAGCGTTCCCGGCGACCCTGACGGTCAGCCGGGTCGTCAGCAGCCAGGCGCTGGTGAGCTTCCGCGGCAACCGCTACTCCGTCCCGCCGGGCCTGGCGGGCAGCACCGTCACCGTCACCCACCGGCTCGGCGCACTCACCCTGGACATCGCGACGACCTCAACAGCGGACGGCGGGAAGGTGCTGGCGCGGCATCGCCGCGAACCCGACGGCGCCGGCGTCCTGGTTCGCGACACGGTCCACGTCACCGCGCTGCAGACCGCGGTCCTCGCGGCATTCGACACCGGCAAGCCCTGCCAGCGCAAAGCCCGACGACCACCCTCGCCAGCGGCGCTCGCCGAGGCCGAGCAGCTCCGCAGCGCCAGTCGGCCCGATGAGCGGGAGGTCGTGGTCGACCTCGCGCGCTACGCGCGCGCCGCTCGCGACCGGCAGGTCGCCCCGTGACCGCGCCGTCGACCGGAGCGCAGGCCGCGGCCTACCAGCGGCTGCGGGCGCACCTGGCCTACCTCAAGCTCCCGACCGCCGCCGAACAGCTCCCCGCCGTCCTGGACGCCGCCCGGGCCGAGGACCTGTCGCTGACCGCAGCCCTCGAACGGCTCCTGGAGCTCGAGGTCAACGCCACCGAGGACCGCAGGCTCACCGGCCGGCTTCGGTTCGCCAGCCTGCCCGCGCCCTGGACCCTCGAGGACCTCGACTACGACGCCAGCCCCGCATTGGACCGGGCGCTGATCACCGATCTCGCGTCGCTGCGTTTCGTCGAGCAGGCGTCCAACGTCCTGCTGATCGGGCCGCCCGGGGTCGGCAAGACCCACATCGCAATCGGCCTGGCCCGCAAGGCCGCCGAGGCCGGCTACCGCACCTACTTCACCACCGCCGCCGACCTCGCCGCCCGCTGCCACCGCGCCGCCCTCGAAGGCCGCTGGGCCACCACCATGCGCTTCTTCGCCGGCCCGACCCTGCTCGTCATCGACGAACTCGGCTACCTCCCACTGCCCGCGGACGCCGCAGCCGCGCTCTTCCAGGTCGTCAGCCAGCGTCACCTGAAGACCTCAATCGTCCTGACGACCAACCGCGGGATCGCCAGCTGGGGCAGCGTTCTGGGCGACGAGATGCTCGCGGCCGCCATGCTCGACCGGCTCCTCGATCGCAGCGTCGTCATGCACCTCGACGGCGACAGCTACCGCCTCCACGGACACCACGCACGCAGCAACGCCCTCCGCGAGGCAACCCGCCCCGACCGCTAACCGGCTACCTTCAGCCCGCTCGAGGTGGGGACTTTCGCCGAGCAGCACCGAGGAACTTCGCTGAGCGTCATCAGGTTGTCGCCGGCGACGACGAGCAGCGTGCTGGCGGTGTCGGGGCCGACGCCGTGCTTGGCGACGAGGTCGGGAGCGGCGGCGCTCGTGATCCGCCGCAGCCGGCTGGTTGTGTCGGTCAGCTGCTCGTCGAGCATCGCGATCCGCTGCGCCAGCTCGCGCAGAACGAGCCGGGTGGTGCCGGCGAGGCTGTCGTCGTCGGCGCGGACTCGGAAGCCTCGGCAGGTCTCCAGCAGCTCGCGGGTCTTGAGCTCGCGCAGCCGCTCCCGCAGCTCCGGCGGTGCGGTCAGCACGACAGCACGCAACTGGTTGATGGCTTGGGTGCGGGCCTTGTTGCCGCTGCGCTGCAGCGTCTTGAGCAGCCGCAACGCCTCGACCGGCCCGTCGTGCGTCTTGGGCGTCGCGTTCGCTTCGCCCGACAGCACGGCGCGTGCAGCGGCGATGGCGTCGACAACGTCGGTCTTGCCGTGCCGTCGCCGGACCTGCCGGTTCGGGCGGCTGACCTCCAGCACTCGCACGTCCTGCTCGGTCAGGTGCCGGGCGAGCGCGGCGCCGTAGCTGCCGGTCCCTTCGACGCCGACGGCGACGGGATCGCCGTGCGACCGGAGCCAGGCAAGCAGCCGTCGGTAGCCGGCCGGGGTGGTCGGGAAGCTGGCGGTGCCGAGCACGCCGCCGACCTGGTCGACGGCTGCGACGACGTGCATGTTGGCGTGAGTGTCGACGCCGCCGATCACAGGCGTGGTGACAGTGGGAGCGGCTGCTGGGATCGTGGTCATGTCCGTCCTTCTCGTTGCAGCGAGTGGGGCGTCCCGGCACGAGCTGACGGTCGGACAGGACAGGGATGGGGCCTGTTGGCGCAGGCTCGGACGCGCTCGCGGTCCTGGACGCCGCGGGCGAGCAGACCGCGCACGTCTACGGCGTCTCCCTCGGCGGCGTCGTGGCTCAGCAGATCGCCCTGCAGGCGCCGGAACGGGTGCGCTCCCTGGTCCTCGGCTGCACCGGCATGCTGACGGAGGACTCGCCCCGGCTGCCTTGGTGGGTCCCGCGGCTGCTGCTGATCATGCCCAAGGGCATCCGCTCGCTGCTGCTCGGGCGGCAGGACCCCTACGGTCCGGCGTGCCCGCCTGAGCGAGCCGAGGCTGACCGGGCGGTCCTCGCTGCTGAACGGCCGGTGAAGCGCGCCCTGCTCGCCCAGCAGGACGCCCTGCGGGCCTACGCCATCTCGCGGGAGCAGGTCGCGACTCTGGACGTGCCGGCGCTCGTGCTGCACGGGACGGCAGACACGACGGTCAAGCACGAGCACGGCGTGGCGCTGGCCGCGACGTTGCCCGACGCCCGGTTCATCAGCTTCGAGGGCGTCGGCCACAACTTCGCGGTCGGGGCGGGCGAGCCGGCCAACGAGGCCGTGCTGGAGTTCCTGCGCGACGTCGACGCGCGTCGGCAGGAGCTCCAGCCCACCTCTGGCTGATCGAGCGCCTCAGCGCACAGGGTGCGCGCCAGCTGATGCCTGAGCCACGAACCACCGCGGCTCCGCCCAACCGCGCCCCGCGAAGGCTGCCTCCACCGCACCGGCGACCAGCGCGGCATCGTCGACCAGCGCGACGATGCTGCCGCCGAACCCGCCGCCGGTCATGCGCGCGCCGAGCGCGCCGGCGTGCAGCGCCACCTCCACAGCGACGTCGAGCTCAGGCACCGTCACCTCGAAGTCGTCTCTCAACGAAATGTGTGAGGCGGTCATCAGCCGCCCCAGCCGGTCGACGTCGCCGTCACGCAAGGCACCGACAGCCGCCCGCACCCGGTCGTTCTCGGTCAGGACGTGGCGAGCCCGACGGGTGAGCAGCCCGTCCAGACCGTCCCAGGACGTCGCCTGGCGCAAGCTCGCGACACCCAGTGCAGCGGCGGCGTCGTCGCACTGCCGACGGCGTTCGGCGTACGCGCCGTCGCTGAGCCGGTGCGGCGCCCGGGTGTCGAGGACGAGCAGGGCGTGCTTGCCGAGAGCGAGGTCGACCTGCTGCGCGGACAGGTCGTCGGCGTCGAAGAGCAGCGCGGCGCCCTTGCGGGCGAGGACTGACACGGTCTGGTCCATGTCGCCGCACGGCACGCCGACGAACTCGCTCTCCGCCCGGTGTGCGGCGCGCGCCAGCTCGTCACCGCGCAGGCCTGAGACGGCAGCGGCGGTCGCGACCTCGACGGCGGCGGAGCTGGAGAGTCCGGCTCCTTCCGGCACGTCGCTGTCGATGAGGACGTCGAGCCCGGTCGCCCTCGGCGCGGCGGCCCAGACGGCTCCAGCCACGTAGGCGGCCCAGCCCGTCACTGCTCCCGGAGACAGTCGCGCGCAGGGCAGCGTGACCACCTCACCGGGACGTTGCGCCGAGGCGACGCGCAGCATGCCGGTCCTGTTGCTGCGCACTGCGCAGTCAGCACCGAACTGCAGGCCGAGGGGCAGGCACAGGCCGTCGTTGTAGTCGGTGTGCTCGCCCAGCAGGTTCACCCGCCCGGGCGCCGTCCACACCCTTTGCGGCGCAGTCCCGAAGACGGCAGCGAACACCTCGGCCGCGGCGCGGCGTCGTGGATGCAGCTCACTCACAGCAGGTGGTTCCGCAACGCCCGAGCAGCCGCCTCGGGCGACACGTCCGACACGAAAGCGCCGTAGGCCGTCTCGGAGCCGGCCAGGTGCTTGAGCTTGCCGGGCGCCCGCCGGAAGCAGGTGATGCGCAGGTGCGCCCGCACGTCCTCGGAGTGGACAGGACTCTGTCGCCAGGCGGCGATGTACGGCGCAGGCACGTCGAACAACCGGTCCAAGGCCGCGAACAGCGGTGGCAGGAGCATCGCCAGCTCACTGCGCTCGTCGGCCGAGAGCAGCTCCAGCCGGGGAGCATGGCGTCTCGGCAGGACCACGACCTCGTACGGGAACTGGCTGGCGTGCGGCACGTAGGCCAGCCAGTACGGCCCGTCGATGAGCACCCGCGGCCCACGCGCCTCGTCATCGAGCACGGCGTCGAACAGCTCCGGCTGCCGGCTCGCCCGGCCGGCGATCCGTTCGATGACCGGCGGGACGAACGGGTACCCGTACACCTGGCCGTGCGGGTGGTGCAGGGTGACGCCGACGGCCTCGCCGCGATTCTCGAAGCACGCCACGTACTGCACGTCGGGCAGATGCCCGAGTGCGAACGACCGGTCGCACCAGGCCTCTACGACCGTGGCGACCCGCTGCACCGGCAGTCGGCCGAAGCTCGCGTCGTGCCGATCGGTGTACGCGAGGACCTCACATCTGCCGGCGGCGACGTCGTGCCTGCCGGCGCTCGCGCCTGACAGCGACGGCCACCTGTTCTCGAAGACCGCGACGTCGTACTGGCTGTCGGGGACCTCCTGCCCCGGGCACAACGGGCAGGCGTCCGTCGCGGGCAGGTGTGTGCGTACCTGGCGGTGAGCGGCGACGACGACGGGGTCCCCCGTCAGCGGGTCGGTGCGGATCTCCCCCTGGCCGCCCGAGGCGTCGAGCACTCGGCGGTCGACGGCCGGTCGGCGCCCGCGCTCCACGTCGTCGAAGTACAGGATCTCGCGACCGTCGGCAAGGACGCTCTGCGTGCGTACCGGCCCCGTCACGGCGCAGCCGCGGCGGACTGCGCGGACACCAGTCGCTCCGCCGGCAGGGCCCGGCTCGGGCGGCGGTTGACCTCCGCGATCAGCTCTGGGGCGACCTTGGGCCTGCGCTGTACGTCGACGAGACCGTTGGACTCCTGCTCGGTGTCGGTCAGCTGCGTGTAGCAGAAGCCAGCCAGGGACGGGGACGCGAGGAGCGAGCCGACCAGATCGTCGTAGGCTGCGAGGACTCCCTCCGGGGAGGTGGCCGAGCCGTAGCCGTGCCAGACGTGCTCAGGGTCCGCGTGGTAGGAGATGCCGCCCATCTCCGTGATGACGACCGGCTGACCGCTGCGAGCAGCGGCGTCCAGGGTGACGCGGGGGTACAGCGGCCGCCCAGCTAGCGACTGCTCACGCAGGGCGTCCGAGCCCCACCGGCCGGACAGCTCTGCCCCGGTGAGCCCGTAGTCGTGCACACCCCAGATGTCAGCCTGCACATGCTCCCAACCGTCGTTGCCGATCACGGGCCGGGAGGGGTCCACCGCGCGCGTGAGCGAGTACAGGCCGCGGACCAGGTGCTCCTGCGCCGCCGAGGTCGCCACGTGCGGCACGCCCCAGCTCTCGTTGAACGGGACCCAGGCCACGATGCTCGGGCAGCTGATGTCACGACGCACGGCCTCCATCCACTCCGCCGTCGTGCGTCGGACAGCCGTCGCGTCGAACGCGTAGGCGCTCGGCATCTCGGCCCACACCAGCACCCCCTGCCGGTCGCATTCGTACAGGAAGCGCGGGTCCTCGATCTTCTGGTGCACGCGCACGCCGTTGAAGCCGAGCTGCTTGACCAACGCCACCTCGCGGGTCAGTGCCTCCGCGGACGGGGCCGCGAGGTGGGACTGCGGCCAGTAGCCCTGCGACAGGACCATGCGCAGGTACTCCGGCATGCCGTTGAGCAGCAGGAAGTCGTCGGCGGCCTCGACGGAACGCACACCGACGTAGCTGTGAAGACGGTCGAGCACGTCCCCCGAGGCGTCCTGAAGGACCAGCTCGGCGTCGAGCAGGTTCGGGTGCGCCGGGGACCACAGGAGCTCCCGCCGAGCGCTGTTGAGGAAGAACGGGGGCAGCCCGATCTCCCGGCGGGTCTGCCTCCCGGTGACGCCATAGACATCGTCTGACAACACCCGGCCACGCAGGGACAACCGCACGCGCAGCGACAGCGCCCCGCGCGGCTCACCGTCCAGCGTCGCCTCGACCCCCACGAGGCCCCGGGAGACGTCGCTCGTCCAATCCACAACGGCCAGGAACCGGTCGCCGACGACCTCGGCCCAGACCTGCTGCCAGATGCCAGTCGTGCGGTGGTACCAGACCCGGCCCGGCTCGGCCTCCCAGTACTGCTTTCCCCGCGGTTGGCTCAGGTCCGTCGGCGAGTCGAAGGCTCGGACCACGAGCACCTGCTCGTCCTGGCCGCGCAGCGCCGGAGTCACGTCAAGGACGAAGGACGTGTGCCCGCCCTCGTGTGTGCCGATGAGCTGCCCGTTCACCCAGACGTGCGCGCTGTGGTCCACCGCACCGAAGTGCAGGCGCACCCGTTGACCGGCAGACCAGCCCGGGAGGTCTGCGAGGCGGAGAGTCCGCCGGTACCAGACCACAGGGTGAAAGCCGGCGTCGCCGATCCCCGAGGCCGACGACTCCGGTGGGAACGGCACCGTGATCGTGCTGCCGAACCTGTGCTCCTGCGACTGCCAGCCCTGCACAAGGCCGGCGTCGTCGTCGTCGTACGCGAAGCCCCAGGTGCCGGTGAGGTCGAGCCACTGCTGGCGGCGGCGTTGCGGTGTCGGATGCATGACGGCCCTTGCTCAGCGGCAGACCGAGAGCGGCGCTGCCTAACGATCGTTAGGCATAACGTACTTGTCGTGTCGCACGACGTCGAGCAGCTTCTGCCACCCGGGCTCGCGCTGTCCGCCTCCCGACGTCGCCTGCTCGAGGCGGCCGTCCTCCTGTTCGGGCGGCTCGGCTACGCCGGCGTCTCCGTGCGCGACCTCGCCGACCAGCTCGGCATCAAGGCTGCGTCCGTCTACGCCCACGTCGCGTCCAAGCAGGACCTGCTCCTCGAGGTCGTGCGCGTCGGTCTGATCGAGCACGCGCAGCGCCTGCAGGCCGCCCACATCGAGGCGTCACCAGGGGCACAACTCGCCGGCCTCGTCCGCGCCCACGTCGGGATGACGCTCGACCACCCCTCGCTCGTGCGCGTCTTCACCCACGAGCTCAAGCACCTGGACGAGGCCCGACTCCCGGAGGTCCTGGCGATCAGAGACCGGCCCGCCCGCCTGTTCCTCGACGTCGTCGAGCGCGGTCGCTCAGCGGGCGAGTTCGACGTCCAGAACCCGCAGCGCGCCTTGCGCGCCATCGCTGACATGGGCTTCCGTGCCGCCGAGTGGCCGCGCCCCCAAGGCACGCGTGAGGAGATCGTCCGTGACTACGCGGCCTACGCCCTGCTCGTGATGCGCCACAAGTAAGTCGTACGGCTCTGCCACGTCCTCCGCCCGCTGCCGCCGCGGGCGATCCCACCTGCAGCGGGGCACTATGAACGTGCGTCTCTCGCCGATCGCGGTGCGCAGACCCGCCTGGTGCAAGCGGGCCCTTGTCACCGCCGACTGCTCGTGGGTCCGAGCAGTAACGGCGGGGGAAGCGGTGCCGACCGCGAGAGGTAAGCGGCACTACATCTGCACCGGCGCTGACCCTGAGTGACATGCGTGCTCTGCACTCACGGTCCGCAGGGATGCGCGCTCATGGAAGCAGGTCCAGGTACCTCTTGCGGCAGGGCATCGCGTGGATCACGAACTCGATGTTGCCTTCGAGGCGGAGGACGACCGTCTCGAGGAAGCGGCCGGTTGTGTCGAAGCCCAAGCGCAACTCTCTCTGCGGCGGCCCGTCGTCCAGCGGCTCGATCCAGAGCGGCCACTCGGCGGCCTGCACGCGCGTCTGACTCCTTGATGCCGTGCTTGAGCGCGCTCGGATGCGCCTTCACGCAGTGAGTTGTGCAAGGGCGACCCGGATGGCCTCAGAACGGCTCATGTGTCGCGCCGCGGCAGCTGCGTCGAGGGCCTCGATCTCCTCGGCGGTAAGCCGGACCGCCACGACCTGCATCGGTTCGGCACCGCGCCCCGGCCGCCCTCGACCCCGACGCTTGAGCTGCTCCACGTCGTAGCCGTCCTCCGCCTCGGCGGCCCAGGCCTGGATCTGCTCCTCGCTGCTCATCGTCATATCGTATGACGAAAACCTGGGCGGATCGACGGGTGTCAGAAGACGCGGCGCTGCCTGCCCTGAGCGCTACTGGCACTCCTGCAGATCGGCGGGAGTCCGTGCGATTGAACTTGCGGCGGGCTCCGCTCCTGCGCCGGCCCTGAAGGGTGCGATCTACGGCCCTGCGGACGTCGCGGCACTCCCTATAAGGGTCTTGTCTCGGTCCCGCGGCGGCTGAGAAGCTCCGTGGCTGCCCAGCAGGGCATGTCAGGGCCGCGGGATGTCCTGCACGAGAAGAATGAGCGTGAGCGGGTCGACGGGGCTGGCCTCGAACCCGTGGTGCGCGTAGAAGCTCTTGGCCTGCTCGTCCTTGGCATGCGCGAGGAACACCCGGGCGCCGGCGTGAGCAGCCACGAGCAGGGTGCGCTCGAGCGCGTCTCGCAGCAAGCCTGCCCCGAGCCCCTGACCGGCGAAGCGATCGTCGACCGCGAGCCGACCCATCACGACCGCCGGGACCGGGTCCGGGGCACGCTGGGCAGCCGCAGCGGAGGCCCGGCGCCGCTCGATGGCGCCGAGGTGGAGGCTGTAGAAGCCAGCGATGACGGCGGGCTCGCGGACTGGCGTGGCGACGAAGACCCGCGTCGTCCCGGCGGCCTGGGACTGGTTCGCGTACCGGCGCATCCACTTGTCGAGCTCAGCGTTGCCGGACTGGAAGGCGGACCGCTGGTGCCGCTTCGGCTCGAGCAGGACCGGGGCGTTCCGACGCGGCTCGCTCACGCCTCTGCGGGAGGGGCGAAGGGCGACGGTGCCGACATCAGCCGCTCGAGGGTGCCCTTGTGCTGGACGGGTCGGTCGAGGATCTCGTTCAGCGCAGCCCACTCCTCGTCGCCAAGGGCGAAGACGCGGCGGTCGGCCAGCACGTGTGCCGCCTCCGCGGTCAGGGTCCTGACCGCGAAGTCGCTGACAGTCTGGCCCGTGGTGGTCGCCGCCTGCCGGATCTGGTCGAGCTGGCGCTCGTCGAGACGGACCGCGAGACGTGCGTCCTTGGGCATTCCGCCACTGTACGCCTTTTGTGCGTACACAACGGGAGCGGGTCGTCCACAGCGGAACTTGTCCCCAGCCACGCTCGGCCGTCGTCGCAGTCCGGTTGGCCCGTCAGAGGCTGCCCGGCACACGTGCCCCCGACCACCTCGTCGACGGGCCGTCGAGCGGAGGCGCGAGCGATGTCCGACAAGGCCGCCAACGGCGAGTCCTCGATCCACAAGGACGACGCGGGACGCTGGCACGGCTACGTGTCGATGGGCCTCAAGGAGAACGGCCACCGCGACCGCCGGCACGTGACCGGCAAGCGCCGCGCGGACGTGGTCGCCAAGGTCCGCGCGCTGGAGGAGAAGCGTGACGCCGGCACCGCCCAGGCAGCGGGCCAGACGCTGACCGTCGGGGCGTGGCTGGAGCACTGGCTGGAGCACATCGCCTCCCGCCGGGTGCGGCCGCGGACACTGGAGAGCTACCGGAGCATCCTGCGCATGCACCTGGTGCCGGGCATCGGCCACCACCGCCTGGATCGGCTCCAGCCCGAGCACCTGGAGCGGCTCTACGGCTTGCTGGGCGAGCAGCTGTCCTCGAGCACCGTCCTGCGCGTGCACCGGGTGCTCAGCCGGGCTCTGAAGGTCGCCCAGCAACGAGGCCGGGTGGGCCGCAACGTCGCGGTCCTCGTCGACGCACCACAGCTGAGGCGTCCGGAGACCGCGTTGCCGCTGTCCGCCGACGAAGCCCGCCGGGTGATGACGGCGGCCGCCACGGAGCGCAACGCGGCGCGGTGGACCGTCGCACTGGCACTCGGGCTGCGGCAGTCAGAGGCGCTCGGCCTGCGCTGGGCCGACATCGACCTCACCCGCGGGACCCTCAGCGTCCGGCGGGGCCTGCACCGGGTCGCGGGCAAGGGCCTGGTCTACGAGGAGCCGAAGTCCGAGCGGAGCCGCCGCACCCTCGTGCTGCCCCGCCAGCTCGTGGAGGCCTTGCGCCAGCAGCGGGACGCGCAGGCGACCGAGCGCGAGCTCGCCGGCTCGCTGTGGGAGGACCACGACCTGGTGTTCGCCCGGCCCACCGGCCGGCCGGTCGACCGGCACACCGACTACGACGCCTGGAAGGCGCTCCTGAGGAAGGCGGACGTCCGCGACGTCCGGCTCCACGACGGCCGCCACACCGCCGCCACCCTGCTGCTGACAGCCGGCGTGCACCCCCGTGTGGTCATGGATCTGCTCGGCCACTCCCAGATGCGGACCACGACCGACACCTACCAGCACGTGATGCCGGCGCTGGCCCAAGAGGCCGCCGACCGCATGGGAGACACCCTCTGGGGCTGAGCCCCGCGACGGCCGGTGGCACCAGTTGCAACCAGAGTGGCACCAGAGACGACTCAGGGCTTCCTCTCTGAGAGAGAAAGCCCTGGTCAGACGGGTGGAGCTGAGGGGACTCGAACCCCTGACCCCCACACTGCCAGTGTGGTGCGCTACCAGCTGCGCCACAGCCCCGCTGCCCCGACGTGCAGGGCGGGGATCACCCTACAGGCAACGCGCCGTGGTCGTGCTTCTCCAGCCGCCACCCGCGCCGGGCCTCCACGAGCACCGACCACCGGGCGTTGCCGAGCGGCGACAGCCAGTCCGACGTCGGCAGCCCGAGCAGCGCGGCGACGGCGGCCCGGGCGGTCCCGCCGTGCGTGACGGCCAGCAGGGTGCCGGTCTGCGGGAGCAGCTCGAGGACGCACTCCGCCGCCCGGAGACCGGCCTGCGCGTAGGTCTCCCCGCCGCCGCGCGGCACGTCGACGCCGGCCCGCCACGCAGCGTGCTCCTCGGGGAACCGCGCGGCCGCCTCGGCCGACGTCAGGCCCTGCCAGGCGCCGAGGTGGAGCTCGCGCAGGCGCGGGTCGAGCGTCACCGGGAGCCCGAGGGCACCAGCCGTGTCGCGAGCCCGGGCCAGGTCGCTGCTGACGACGACGGACGGCTCCAGCGCGGACACCAGCGGGGCGGCGGCCTCCGCCTGGGCCCGGCCGACGTCGTCGAGGTCGACGTCGAGCTGGCCCTGGATGCGGCCGGAGGCATTGTAGCCGGTCTGGCCGTGCCGCAGCAGGACGACCCGGCGAGGCGGCTCGGTCAGGAGGAGGCCGCAGCCCGGGCGCGGAGCTCGTCGCGGTCGACGAACGGGATGGTCGGGCAGTCCTTCCAGAGCCGCTCGAGGGCGTAGAACACCCGCTCCTCCTCGTGCTGCACGTGGACGACGATCTCGGCGAAGTCGAGGAGCACCCAGCGGGCCTCCTGCTGGCCCTCGCGGCGGACCGGCTTGGCGCCGAGCTCGCGCAGCCGGTCCTCGATCTCGTCGACGACGGCCTTGACCTGGCGGTCGCTGGGGGCGGAGGCGAGCAGGAAGACGTCGGTGATGACGAGCTGCTCGCTGACGTCGAGCAGGAGGATGTCGCTGGCCAGCTTGTCGGCGGCCGCCTGTGCAGCGGCCAGTCCCAGCTCGACCGCGCGCTCAGAGGCAGACATGCTCTCGAGTCTAGGCGCCGTGGTCAGGGCCGGAAGTCGGCTCCCACGAGCACGATGACGTCGGCCACCGAGCCGAGCTGGTCGGTGCTGCGGACGGCGTCCTCGGTGAGCCCCAGCGCCTGCGCGACCCGGGCGCCGAGCGCCTGCGCCTCGACCGTCGCCTCCGGCACGAGCACCTGCGTGCGGGCGTACCCGAACCGGGCGGCGTTGCGGGAGCCGACGAAGGCGAAGCCCTTCGGGGCGAGCTTGGCGCGGACCTGCTCGCCGAGGCCGGGGGTCCCGACGCCGTTCAGCACGAGGACGCGGTTGCCGGCGTCGCGCGACCCGGGCGGGACCGACCCGGCGAGCAGCCGGTCGACGACGACCCGGGTCGCCTCGGCGTCGATGCGGAACGAGCCCTCGCCGCCGCCGGCCCCGGTGTCGATCGGGACGACGGGGAGGCTGTCGTACTGCAGGGACGAGCCGGCGTCGGCCTGCTCCAGCCCGACGAGGCGCTCGGCCAGCTCACCGACCGGCAGGGTGGCGATCGACCGGGGGCCCAGCTGGGCGAGGAACGGCGCGGTGTCGGGGGCGGTCGCGGGCAGCTCGGCGAGCAGTGCGTCGAGCACCTGCTGCACCCGGGCCAGCCGCGCCTGCTCCTGCTCCCCGGCGGCGAGGTAGGCCAGGTAGACGAGCGCGTGCTGCCCGTCCAGCCGCTGCGAGCCGGGCTGCAGGTACAGCACACCCGCCCGCAGCACGGGCACGTCGACGTCGACCGCGATGCCGCCCAGCAGGTCGACCAGCCGAGCGAGCGCCGGCTGGTCGACCACCCACCCGTCGTCGACGTACACCCCGAGGGCGTCCGCGACGGCGGCACGCGAGCCTTCCGGCGACACGGTCCGCAGCGCCCGCGAGACGGTCAGCGAGCCCGACCCCGGCACGGTCACGATCGTCTGGCGGGGCACGAGCACGACGGCGCCGGAGCGCGAGGCGGGGTCGTCGGCGAGCAGGGCGGTCGCGACGGCGTCACCGTTGGGGGCCTGGACCTGGAACAGCAGGGTGCGCTGCGTGCGCTGCTGCGCGGCGACGGGCGGGGGCGCGATCGAGCCGCCACGCGCGAACTGCACGGTGAGGGCGACCGTCAGGGCCACCAGGACGGCGAGCGCGAGCGCGACCAGCTGCCGACGACGTCGACGGCGCTGGCGCCGCAGCGCGGTCCGGCGCCCCTCGCTGCCCTCGAGGAGCTCGCTCACCGGTAGAGCCCGCGCTTGTCGATGTACTGCACGACGCCGTCCGGCACGAGGTACCAGACGGGCAGGCCCTGCCCGATGCGGTCGCGACAGGCGCTCGAGCTGATGGCGAGCGCGGGGACCTCGAGCAGCGTGACGGCGCCGTCGGGGAAGGAGGAGACGTCGACGGGGCCGTAGCCGGGGCGGCTGACGCCGACGAAGTGGGCCAGGGCGAACAGCTCCGACGCCGACCGCCAGCCGAGGATCGCCGACAGGGCGTCCGCACCGGTGATGAAGAACAGCTCGGCGTCGTCGCCGTAGGCGGTCCGGAGGTCGCGCAGGGTGTCGATCGTGTACGTCGGGCCGGGGCGGTCGACGTCGGTGCGGCTGACCGAGAAGCGCTTGTTCGACGCCGTCGCGACCACCGTCATGAGGTAGCGGTCCTCGGCCGGGCTGACCTGCCGCGCGGCCTTCTGCCACGGCTGGCCGGTCGGGACGAACACGACCTCGTCGAGCTCGTAGCGGGCCTGCACCTCCGACGCCGCCGACAGGTGCCCGTGGTGCACGGGGTCGAAGGTCCCGCCCATGACCCCGATCCGCCTGCCCACGCGCGCGACCCTAGCGGGGGCGGTCAGCGCAGGTCCGCGAGGCGGGCGACCACGACCGGCAGGCTCAGGGCCAGCACGACCAGCCCCGCGGGGACGGCGAACCGGGCGAGCAGGACGTCGGGGCGGCTGCTGCGGTCGTGCGAGTACGGGACGGTGGTCAGGGCCACCAGCAGCAGCGCGACGACGAACGCGAGGTCGCCCAGCCGGTTCACCCGCGCGCCCCCGAGGAGCAGCGCGGCGAGGACGGCGGTGGCGGCGACGAGGCCGGCGCGCAGCAGGAACCCGGTGAGCGCCGTGCCGGGCTGGACCGGCTCGGGCTCGCGGGCCAGCCCCGCCACGACGCCGCTGACGGCGAAGGCGAGCAGCAGCAGGTCGAGCACCCGCTCCACCTGCCCCGACGTCGGGTCGACCTCGTCCAGCCCCGCCTGCAGCAGGCAGACCAGGACGAAGCCGAGGGAGAAGGCGGACAGGCCGGCGAGGCGGTCCCTCAGCGACACCGGCCCTCGCTCACGAGGGCAGGATCCGGGTGACGAACTCCGACAGCTGCGCCGCGTTGCGCACCTCGACCATGTCGATGACCTCGGAGTACACCGCCGTCGCGCTGTCTCCGGAGCCCCAGTACGCCTGCGGCTCGGGGTTCAGCCAGTAGGCGTGCCGGCTGCGCTGGACGAGCTGCTTGAGGGTCGCGGCCCCGGTGGCCCGGTAGTTGTTGCGGCCGTCGCCGAGGATCAGCAGCGAGGTGCGCGGACCGACGGCGTCGGGGTAGTCCTCGTCGAACTGCTCGATGGCGTGGCCGTAGTCGCTGTGGCCGTCGAACCAGACCAGCTTCGCCTCGCTGCTCATCTTCCCGAGCGCGTCGCCGAGGTCGCCGTCGGAGGAGAAGAAGCGGGTCACCTCGTCGCACGAGTCGATGAAGGCGAAGGCGCGCACCTTGGTGAACTGCTCCTGCAGGGCGTAGGCCAGCATCAGGGTGAAGTGCGCGAAGCCCGCCACCGAGCCGCTGACGTCGCAGAGCACGACCAGCTCGGGCTTGTGCGGCTTGTGCGGCTTGTGGTGCGTGACGAGCGGGACGCCGCCGGTGCCGAGGCTGGCCCGGACGGTCCGCCGGAAGTCGAGCTTGCCCGTGCGGCCGAGCCGCTGCTTGGCGGTCAGCCGGGTCGCGAGGCGGCGGGCCAGCGGGAAGACCTGCCGGCGGAGCTCGGCCATGTCGTCGCGGCTGGCCCGCAGGAAGTCGACCTGGTCGGCCAGCGGGTTCACGGCCGTCTTGCTGAGCGCCTCGGCGCCGCGGTCCTCGGCGAGGCGGCGCCGGACCTCGGCCTCGACCATCTCCTGGAACTGCCGGATGCGCTCCCCGACGGTCTGCCGGGCGACGCGCTCGGCGAGCCCGCCGCGCTCCTGCCCCTGCAGCATCGCCTCGAGCAGGGACGCCATCAGGGTCTCGGGCGACAGCGAGCGCAGCACCCGGTAGGCGAACCAGTTCTGCCGGCCGGGCTGGGCGTCGGCGCGGCCGAGGCTGCCGACGACCTCGCGGGCGAACCGCTGCAGCGCCTGCTCGTCGCCCTTGAGCAGCAGGTCCCGGAGGGCGTCGCGGTAGGCGTCCTTGAGGGCCTCGGCGTCGCCGCCGGGCTGCCCCTCCCCGGGCTGTCCCTCGCCGTCGCCCGCGGCTGCCTCCGCCTCCATCTCCGACAGCGAGGTCTCGCCGGTGACAGCGGGCCACCACAGGTCGAACAGGGTGTCGAAGCTGCGCCGGTGCGCAGGCCGCTTCACGACGGTCGCCGCGAACGCGGCCCGCAGCGCCTCGCGGTCCATGAGGTCGACGACGCCGAGCGCCCGGGTCGCGTCGAGCACCTCCGACAGCGGCACGGGGACGCCGGCTGCGCGCAGGGCGTCGAGGAAGGCGATCTCCCGGCCGACCAGGCCGCCGAGGGTGGCCACGGCTAGTTCAGCTTCAGCTGCGTCGACGCCCGCTGGTGGTCGCTCGCGTGCTTGAGGACGACGCCGAGGGTGTCCTTCACGGCGGCCTCGTCGAGGGTGTCGAGGCCGAGGGCGAGCAGGGTGCGGGCCCAGTCGATCGACTCCGAGATCGACGGCGACTTCTTGAGCTCGAGCGCGCGCAGCGCCCGCACGGTCCGCACGAGCGACTCCGCCAGCTGCTCCGCGATCTCGGGCACCCGGCTGAGCACGATCGCCTTCTCGCGGTCGGCGTCGGGGTAGTCCAGGTGCAGGTAGAGGCAGCGCCGCTTGAGCGCCTCGGACAGCTCGCGGGTGGCGTTCGACGTGAGGAAGACGATCGGGCGGCGGACCGCGGCGATCGTCCCGAGCTCGGGGATCGTCACCTGGAAGTCGCTGAGCACCTCGAGCAGCAGACCCTCGACCTCGACGTCGGCCTTGTCGGTCTCGTCGATCAGCAGCACCGTGGGGTTCGGGTTGCGGATCGCGGTCAGCAGCGGCCGGCTCATGAGGAACTCCTCGGCGAACACGTCGTCGTGGATCTCGTCCCACGCGGTGTCGTCCGAGGCGGCCTGGATGCGCAGCAGCTGCTTCTTGTAGTTCCACTCGTACAGCGCCCGGGCCTCGTCCAGCCCCTCGTAGCACTGCAGCCGGATCAGCTCGGAGCCCGTCGCCTCCGCGACCGCCTTCGCCAGCTCGGTCTTGCCGACGCCGGCCGGACCCTCGACGAGGAGCGGCTTGCCGAGGCGGTCGGCCAGGAAGACCGTCGTCGCGATGGCGTGGTCGGTGAGGTACCCGGCCGCGGACAGCCGCTCCCGGACGTCGTCGACCGAGGCGAACTGGGGCTGCTGCACGAGCACTCCACGAGACAGAGGGGCCGGACCGAACGCCATTCTGGCCCATGCCCTGCGGTGGCGCGTCCCGCGCCCGGGAAGGATGGCGGGATGCTGCGCGACTTCAAGGCGTTCGTGACCAAGGAGAGCCTGGTCAACCTCGGTGTGGCGGTGGTCCTCGCCATCGCGTTCGGGACGCTGGTCCGCAGCCTGGTGGCGAACCTCCTGCTCCCCCTGCTGGCCGTCCCGGGCGACACCGACTTCGGCGACCTCGCCTTCCGGGTCGGCGGCGGGACGTTCCGCTACGGCCTGTTCCTCAACGACCTCGTCACCTTCCTGCTGACCGCCGCGGGCGTCTTCTTCTGCGTCGTCCGTCCGCTCGCCCGGCTCTCCCGCGGCGCGGCTCCCGAGCCGGTCGAGACGGCTCCGTGCGCCCGCTGCCTGTCCACCGTCCCGGCTGCGGCGACGCGCTGCCCGTTCTGCACGTCGGACCTCCCCTCGTGAACGACGAGCGCTGGGGCGGGCACCCGCTCCTGGCCGGCCTGGTGCGGGGCTCTGCCGTGGTCCTGCCCCTGGCCGCCGCCGCCGCGCTGGCCGCCGTCGCGGGCCGGCTCGCCCCCGGGCCCCTGCCGGTCCGGCTGCTCGTCGCCCTCGTCGTCGCCCTCGTCGTCGCGGCCCTGCTGGGCCGGCTCGGCCGCCGGCTGCTGCCGCTCGCGGCCCTGCTCGACCTGTCGCTGCTGTTCCCCGGCGCCGCGCCGAGCCGCTTCGCCCTCGCGCTGTCCGCGGGGTCCACCCGTGAGCTGACCCAGCGGCTCGACGGCCCGCAGGGGCCGGCCCGGGCCGCGCGGGACGTCGTCGCCCTGCTCGCCGCCCTCGCCCGGCACGACCGCGACACCCGCCGCCACACCGAGCGGGTCCGGGCCTACTGCGACCTGCTCGGCGAGGCGCTGCGGCTGCCCGAGCCCGACCGGGACCGGCTGCGCTGGGCGGCCCTGCTGCACGACCTCGGCAAGCTCACCGTCGCCCCGGCCGTCCTGGCCAAGCCGGCCCGGCTCGACGACCACGAGTGGGAGAGCGTCCGCGGGCACCCCGAGGCGGGCGCCCGGCTGGCCGCAGACCTCGCACCCTTCCTCGGCGAGTGGTTCCTCGCCATCGAGCAGCACCACGAGCGCTGGGACGGCGGCGGCTACCCCGCCGGGCTCGCCGGTGAGCAGATCAGCCGGGCCGCCCGGATCGTCGCGGTCGCCGACAGCTTCGAGGTCATGACCGCGGGCCGCTCCTACCGCTCCGCCCTGCCGCCCGAGCGGGCCCGGCAGGAGCTCGTGACCTGCAGCGGGACGCAGTTCGACCCCGCCGTCGTGCGGGCCCTGCTGGACGTCAGCCTCGCCCGCCTCGAGCGGGTCCTCGGCCCGCTGGCGTTCCTGTCCGCGGTGCCGCTGGTCGCGCCGCACGACCTCGTCGGCCTGCCGGACGGCGTCGCCCTGCACCCCGCCGTCTCGACGCACGCCTCCGCCAGCGCGGTCGGGCACGACGCCGGAGGCGGGCCGCTGCTCACCGGGCACGAGCACGACGGCGGCGCCGCAGCCTCGGCCGACCCCCGGTGAGAGGCTGGCGCCCATGACCACCGTCGCCTTCCTCGGCCTCGGACGCATGGGCGTCCTCATGGCCTCCCACGTCCGCGCCGCCGGGCACGACCTGCGCGTCTGGAACCGCACCGCGGGCAAGGCCGGCGACCTCGCCGACGTCGAGGCCGGCTCGGTCGAGGAGGCCGTGGACGGCGCCGACCGCATCGTCCTCATGCTCTTCGGGCCGGACAGCGTCCGCGAGGTCCTCCCCCGCCTCGCCGGAGCGCCGTCGGGCGCCCTCGTCATCGACAGCACCACCATCGGCCCCGACGCCGCCCGCGAGTTCGCCGCCACCGCCGCGGACCTCGGCCTGCGGTACGTCGACGCGCCGGTCGCGGGCAGCACCGGCCCGGCTCGCGACGGGACCCTGGGGGTGCTGGTCGGCGGGGCGCAGGCCGACCACGACGACGCCGTCGAGCTGCTCCACCTGTGGGGCGCGCCCGAGAAGGTCCGTCGGGTCGGGGAGGTCGGCGCAGGGTCGGCCCTCAAGCTGTGCGTCAACCAGGGCCTCGGCGTCATGGCGGCCGGCGTCGGGGAGTCGCTGCGGCTGGGCCGCGACCTCGGACTGGACCGCTCGGTGCTGCTCGACGTCCTCGGGGGCACCGCCTACGGCTGGTACCTCGGGCAGAAGCGGCCCATGCTCGACGGCGACGACTTCTCCGCGACGACCTTCTCGCTCGACCTCATGGTCAAGGACCTGCAGCTGGCCGTGGACGCCGCGCAGTCACAGCTCGCCGTCACGCAGGGGGTCCTGGACGCGGCCCGCTCCGCTCTGCAGTCCCACGCCGGCGAGGACTACAGCGCGCTGACCACCGCGGTGGAGCAGTCCTAGCGGACGTGCCCGTCGCCGTGCACGACGTAGGTCGTGCTCGTCAGCTCCGGGAGCCCCATCGGGCCGCGGGCGTGCAGCTTCTGCGTGCTGATGCCGATCTCGGCGCCGAACCCGAACTCGCCGCCGTCGGTGAACCGGGTCGAGGCGTTGACCATGATCGCGGCGCTGTCGAGCGACCGGACGAAGCGCCGTGAGGCGTCGACGTCGCGGGTGACGATCGCCTCGGTGTGGCCGCTCCCCCAGCGGCGGATGTGGGCGACGGCGTCGTCGAGGCTGTCGACGACCCCGACCGCGAGGTCGAGCGAGAGGTACTCCTCCGCCCAGTCCTCGTCGGTGGCCGGCACCGACGACGGCACCAGGGCTGCGGCCCGCGCGTCCGCGTGCAGGACGACGCCCTCGAGCGCGGCCGCGACCCGCGGCAGGAACTCCTCCGCGACGTCGGCGTGCACGAGCAGGGTCTCGGCGGCGTTGCACACGCTCGGCCGGTGCGTCTTGCTGTTGACGGTGATGGCGACGGCCTTGTCGAGGTCGGCGCTCGCGTCGACGTAGACGGTGCAGTTGCCGACGCCGGTCTCGATGACCGGCACCGTCGACTCGCTGACCACGCTCTGGATCAGCGAGGCCCCGCCGCGCGGGATGAGGACGTCGACCAGGCCGCGCGCCGTCATGAGCTCCTTGACGCTGGAGCGGTCGGTGCCGGGCACGAGCTGGATGCTGTCGACCGGCATGCCGGCCCCGGTGGCGGCGTCGGCGAGCACCTGCACCAGCGCCGTGTTGCTGCGGTAGGCGCTCGCGCTGCCGCGGAGCAGGACGGCGTTGCCGGACTTCAGGCACAGCCCGGCGGCGTCGGCGGTGACGTTGGGGCGGGCCTCGTACACGATCCCGACGACGCCGAACGGCACCCGGACCTGGCGCAGCTCGAGCCCGTTCGGCAGCGACGAGCCCCGGACGACCTCGCCGACCGGGTCGGGCAGGGTCGCGACGTGGCGGAGTCCGTCGGCCATGGCGGTCACCCGGTCGGCGGTCAGGGCGAGCCGGTCGACCAGGCCCTCCGCCGTGCCGGCCTCTCGGGCCGCCTGCACGTCGACGGCGTTCGCCGCCAGGACCTCCTCGGACCGCGCCTCCAGCGCGTCGGCCATGGCCAGCAGCGCCGCGTCCTTCGCCCCCCGGGTGAGGGGGGCGAGGGCGGCGGCGGCGGTCTTGGCGCGGCGGGCGGTGTCGAGGACGTCGCTCATGCCCGCACGATAGGTGTCAGCCGCCGCGCTGGACCAGCGCGCTCTCCACGCCGCGGACGGCGATCTCGAGGGCGGCGTCGTCCTGCGTCAGGTCGAGCGTGGACGCCGGGACGGTGCCGAGCCACTCCGGGCCGCCCTGCGTGACCCGGGCGAGCTCGACGTCGTCGCCCGCGGGGCGGAGCAGGACGTCGCCGTCGACGGCGGTGGACGGGGCGTCGGCCCCCTGGTCGAGCTTGTGGATCGTCATGCGGTCCGCCTACCCCGCTAGCGCCCGAGCACCACCAGGTCGTCGCGGTGGACCACCTCACGCAGCCCGAGCTCGCGGGTCGACCGCCCGAGCAGGGCGGGCAGCTCGGCGGCGTCGTAGGCGACCAGCCCGCGCGCGACGGCCGCACCGTCCGGCCCGACCAGCTCGACCGGGTCGCCCGCGCCGAACTCGCCCTCGACGGCGGTGACCCCGGCGGGGAGCAGCGAGAGCCGGCGGTCGCAGACGGCCGCGACCGCGCCGTCGTCCAGCACCAGCCGTCCCCGGGGGGTGCTGGCGTGCTCGAGCCACAGCAGCCGCCCGCTGCTGCGCGTCCCGGTGGGCAGGAACACCGTGCCGCCCTCGCCCCGCAGGGCCTCGCCCACCCGGTCGGCGCTCGTCAGCAGGACCGGCACGCCGGCGCCGGTGGCGACCCGGGCGGCGTCGACCTTGCTGGCCATCCCGCCCGTGCCGACGGCGGAGCCGGTGCCCCCGACCTCGACCGCGGCGAGGTCCTCCGGGCCGCGCACGACGTCGAGCCGCTGTGCGCCGGCCCGCCGGGGGTCGTCGTCGTAGAGCCCGTCGACGTCGGACAGCAGCACGAGGGCGTCGGCCCGGACGAGGTGCGCGACCAGGGCGGCCAGCCGGTCGTTGTCGCCGAACCGGATCTCCTCGGTGGCGACGGCGTCGTTCTCGTTGACGACCGGCACGACGCCGAGGGCCAGCAGCCGCTCCAGCGTGGTCTGGGCGTTGCGGTAGTGGCTGCGCCGGACGACGTCGTCAGCGGTGAGGAGCACCTGCCCGACGGTGCGGCCGTGCCGGCCGAAGGCCGTGGCGTACCGCTGCACGAGCAGCGACTGCCCGACGCTCGCGGCGGCCTGCAGCGTGGCGAGGTCGCGCGGCCGGCGGACCAGCCCCAGGGGCGCGAGGCCGGCGGCGATGGCCCCCGACGACACCAGGACGACGTCGCCGTCCCGGGTGGCGAGCGCCTCGACCAGGGCGTCGACCCGGGCCTCGTCCAGCCCGCCCTCGGCCGTCGTCAGGGAGGAGGAGCCGACCTTGACGACGACCCGGCGGGCGGCGGCGACCGCCTGCCTGGTCACCCCTTGAGGTCCTCGCGGGTCGCGTCCTCCGCCCGGGACGGGTCCTCGAGCAGGTGGTCCAGCCCGAGACGCTCCGCCCTCCGGATGTCCTTGAGCTGACGGCGCCGGTCCGCACCGATGCGCTGGTCGACCTCGAGCCGGACGTCCTGGCCGCGCAGGCCGGACGCGAACTGCTCGAGCTCGGTGGGCTGCCAGTCGAAGCTGACGTCGCCGACGGTGACCTGGCAGCCGGGCTCCGCACCGGCCGCGGCCAGCGCCTTCTCGACACCCAGGCGGGCCAGCCGGTCGCCCAGGTAGCCGACGGCCTCGTCGTTGCCGAACTCCGTCTGCTGCACCCAGCGCTCGGGCTTGCTGCCCTTGACGACGAAGCCGTCCCCGTCCGGAGCCGGCTCGATGGTGAAGCCGGCGTCGTCGACGGCGGTCGGCCGGAGCACGATCCGGGTGGCCTCCTCGACCGGCTTGCTCGCCCGGTCGGCCGCGACCAGGCCGCCGAGCGCGTAGGTGAGCTCGCGCAGGCCCTCACGCGTGACGGCCGAGATCGGGAAGACCTTCAGCCCGCGGGCCTCGAGGTCGGCGGTGACGATGTCGGACAGGTCGCGGCCGTCGGGCACGTCGATCTTGTTGAGGACGACGACGCGGGGGCGGTCGGCGAGGTCGCTCTGGTAGGCGCGCAGCTCGGCCTCGATGACGTCGAGGTCGGTGAGCGGGTCGCGGTCGGGCTCGAAGGTGGCGGTGTCGAGGACGTGCACGAGGACGCTGCAGCGCTCGACGTGGCGCAGGAACTCCAGGCCCAGGCCCTTGCCCTGGCTCGCGCCGGGGATGAGGCCGGGGACGTCGGCGACCGTGAAGATCGTCCCGCCGGCCTCGACGACCCCGAGGTTCGGCACCAGGGTCGTGAACGGGTAGTCGGCGATCTTGGGCCGGGCGCTGCTGATGGCGGCGATCAGGCTGGACTTGCCCGCGGACGGGAACCCCACGAGGGCGACGTCGGCGACGCTCTTGAGCTCGAGGACGACGTCGGCGCTCTGGCCGGGCTCGCCGAGCAGCGCGAAGCCGGGAGCCTTGCGCTTGGGCGTGGCGAGGCTGGCGTTGCCGAGGCCGCCGCGGCCGCCCCGCGCGATGACGTAGCGGGTGCCGACGCCGACGAGGTCGGCCAACTGGTTGCCCTCGCTGTCGAGCACGACCGTGCCGTCGGGGACCGGCAGCTCGACGGTGTGGCCGTTCGCCCCGGTGCGCAGGTCGCCCGCGCCGGGCTTGCCGCTGGTGGCCTTCTGGTGCGGGTGGAAGTGGTAGTCGAGCAGCGTCGTCACGTTGTGGTCGACGACCAGGACGACGTCGCCGCCGTGGCCGCCGTCCGCCCCGTCCGGCCCGCCGAGCGGCTTGAACTTCTCGCGGTGGACGCTGGCGCAGCCGTGGCCGCCGTCGCCGGCGGCGACGTGCAGCACGACGCGGTCGACGAACGTGGTCACGGGGTGCCCTTCATGTGGGGGGAGAACAGCGGAGGCGGGCCCGGCATGCCGGACCCGCCTCGTCGTGGTGCTGGGAGCTAGCTGGCGACCGACAGGTCCGGCGCCGGCTTCGGAGCGATGTTCACCGTCTTCTTGCCGCGCTTGGTGCCGAACAGCACCGCGCCGGGGACCAGGGCGAACAGGGTGTCGTCGCCACCACGGCCCACACCCTCACCGGGGTGGAAGTGGGTGCCGCGCTGGCGGACGAGGATCTCGCCGGCCTTCACGACCTGACCGCCGAAGCGCTTCACGCCGAGGTACTGGGCGTTCGAGTCACGACCGTTGCGCGAGGAGCTCGCGCCCTTCTTGTGAGCCATCTGTCTACTTCCCCGTCTCGATCGCGGTCACCCGGACGCTGGTGAGCTTCTGGCGGTGGCCCATGCGGCGCTTGTAGCCGGTCTTGTTCTTGTACTTCAGGATGCTGATCTTCGGACCCTTGGTCTGCTCGACGACCTCACCGCTGACGGTGACGGCGGCCAGGGCCGCGGCGTCGGTCGTGACGGAGGTGCCGTCGACGACGAGCAGGGCCGGCAGGGAGACCGAGGAGCCGGACGCACCGTCGAGCTTCTCGACCTCGACGACGTCGCCGACGGCGACCTTGTACTGCTTGCCGCCGGTCTTGACGATGGCGTACACGGTTGAGCTCCTCGCGGGGGTCTGGGGTGCGCGCACGACGTACCGCGCGACCTGGAGAGACTACAGGAGCGGCGCGCCGCCCGGGAGACGACCTCTCGCCGTGCTCGTCGTCACCTAGGTTGCGGGCGTTCGTCCGCTGTCGCCCCTGGAGGCCCTGTGCGCACCCCGCTGTCTCTCCGTCGCCGAGCAGGGGCGGCGGTCCTGTCGGCCGCCTGCCTCGTCGCGGCCGCCCCCGTCCTGCTCGCCCCGGCCTCCGCTGCGGTCCCTGCCACCGCGGTCACCCTGGGTGCGGACGACAGCGCCTCCGTCGGCACCTGCGCGACGTTCGTCGTGACGGCCACCGGTGCCGGTGGCGTCCGCGCCGAGGGCGCCGTCGTCGACGTCGTCCTCGCCGAGCGCAGGCCGTCCGCCACCCAGGACGTCGACTTCTGCACCTCCCCGACCGGCGGGGCCCCCGCCCAGAGCGTCGCGAAGGGCACCGACTCCGGCCCCGCCGGCAGCGGCGACCGCGCCGAGGTCACCACCGGTGCGGACGGCACCGCCGTCGTCGGCATCGTCGCCAGCGAGCGCGGCACGGTCGACGTCGCCGCGTTCCTCGACAGCAGCGGCGACGACGTCCGCCAGGCCACCGAGGTCCAGGACGTCGCCGTGCTGCACCTCAGCCCCGGCGGCCCCGCCGGGGCGCAGGCCACGGCGAACGCCGTGCAGTGCCTGAACGCCACCCCGGAGACGGACACGAACCTCGGCGGCGAGCAGCAGGTCGTCACGGCCGCGCTCACCAACCAGGTGACGACCGACCTCGGCACCGGCGTCCAGACGCCGGGTCCGCTCGTCCGGGACTCGGGCACGAGCGGCTGCACGGGCGACACCGTCGCCGGCGTCACCCCGACGGCGGTCGTCACCGGGGCCAATGCCGGCGCTGCGGTCACCTGCACCCCGTCCAGCGGCGCCGGCCGCTCGCGCTGCACCTACGTCGCCACGAGGCTCGGCGACGACGCGGTCAAGGTCTTCGTGAACCAGACCGACGGCGCCGGTGGCCCGGCCGCCGACGCCAACGAGCCGAGCGACACCGTCGCCCGGTCCGCCGCCGCCCGGCCCACCGGCCTGCAGGTCGACCTCACCTGCGCGACCGCCGGCACGTCGGCCGAGGACTGCACGGCCGCGGTCCCGGCAGGCCGCGCGGACGCCACCGTCGGCCTCGTCGCCAAGGTCACCCGGGCCGGCGCCGCCACCGCGGGCGTGCTGGTCCGCTTCACCGAGACCGGTGCGGACGCGACCGTCGTCGCGAGCCCGACGGGCCGCGCCGGCAACGGCGGCGTGACCACGACCGACGCGCAGGAGTGCGTCACCGCCGCGGACGGCACCTGCACCGCGGTCGTCACCGAGAGGACCCCCGTCGGCGGGGAGACCTACGCCGTCACCGCGACCGTCCGCGGGCAGGACCCGGCCGGCGACGTCGCCGAGGGCACTGCTTCAGGGGAGATCAGCAGCGACAGCGGCACGATCGTCTTCCGCAACGCCCCCCGCGACGCCCGCTACGTCGACGTCCGCCCCGAGGGCCCCTTCACCACCTCCTCCGGCGCCTTCCGCGAGGTCACGGCCGTGGTCACCGACGTCAACGGCGCCCCCGTCGCCGGGATCGGCGTGGTGTTCACCGAGACCGGTACGGGCGCCTTCCGTGACGGCTCGTCCCGCGTCGCCGCGACGACGGACGCCGCCGGCACCGCCCGGGTCGACGTCACCTCAGGCGCCACCGAGACGGGCACCCAGCAGGTCACCGCGACGATCTCCGCCGGGCAGACCCAGTGCGACGCCGCGGCCGGCGCAGGTGCCACCGACACCACGCCCAGCCCGGCGGCCGGCGTCTGCACCGACACCGAGGACAACAGCTTCGCCACCGGCCCGGCCGCGTGCAGCACCCCCGGCAGCACCGTCGTCAGCCCGGCGGTCGTCACGAGCGGCACCAGCAGCGACGTGACCGTCCGGAGCACCCCCGGCCGCCTCGTCCGGCTCTACGCCTACAGCCAGCCGAAGACCACGTTCACGGTCGTCCGCTCGGCCACGGCCACCGCTGACACCACCGTGTTCAAGGTCTTCCCGCCGACCAACACCCGGCTGTACGGCGAGGAGGACGGCTGCGCGAAGAGCGCCTCGGTCACCGTCTCCGTGCGCTCCGCCCTCGGGATCAGCGCTACCCGCGACGCCTCGCGCACCTACACGTTCAGCGGTGGGACCTTCCCGCGCCGACCGGGCCAGGTCGTGACGCTCTACCGGCGCAGCGCCTCCGGGGACGTCCTCACGGCGCAGGCCAAGACCGGCAGCGACGGCCGCTACTCGATCACCCGCCGCTTCACCGGGTCGGGCCTGTTCGACTTCTCCACGCGCACCAGCACCGACCTGGTGACGGTCAGCGGCAGCAGCCTGGTGCGCCGCACGCTCGTCTACTAGGCACGGACGGCCCTCGGCGGCCGTCGTCCCGCTCCGGGGCGGCGGCCGTCGTGGTGTCCGGGGGCGGACTGCCTGTGCGCTCGTGTCGCGGTACGCCCCTCAGGGGGAGCCCGACCGGGGCGCAGCGCGACACGGACCGGGGGGGTCAGGCGGGGCGGACCGGGCTGCGCTCCTGTCGCGGTGCGCCCCTGAGGAGGAGCCCGACCGGGGCGCAGCGCGACACGGACCGGGTGCGGCAGCAGGGCGGCGGCCAGGGGGCGGCCCGACAGCGGGCTCGTGTCGCGGTACGCCCCTCAGGAGGAGCCCGACCGGGGCGCAGCGCGACACGGACGGGGTGCGGCAGCAGGGCGGTGGCCAGGGGGCGGCCTGACAGCGGGCTCGTGTCGCGGTACGCCCCTCAAGGGGAGCCCTACCGGGGCGCAGCGCGACACGGACGCGGCTGCGGGGCGCGGCCAGCAGGGCGGCGGCCGGGGGGCGGCCAGGGGGCGGACCGGCCGCGGATCGGCTGCGCCCGTGTCGCGGTACGCCCCTTGCCAGGAGCCCGACCGGGGCGCAGTGCGACACGACGACGGCCGCCGCCCCGGTCATCTCGGGACGGCGGCCGTCGGGCCGTGCCGTTCTACTGCTCGGGCGCTCCGGCCGGGCGGCTCGTCGCCCGACGACGCCGTCGGGGACGCGCCTCGACCTCGGGCTCGTTGCCGAACTCGACCAGGTCCGGGCGCAGCTCGGTCTCGGGCTCGACGACGCTCTGCACCAGGTCGGGGACGACCGGGAGGTCCTCCTCGGCGGGCGTCGGCTGGTCGGCCAGCTCCGGGACGACGTCGGGCTCGACCTCGGGCTCGGGCTCGACCTCGGGGGCGACCGGCGCACTGCCGGCAGCGGGATCTGCCGCGACCGAGGCGGAGGCGTCCGCGACGGCGTCCACCTCCGTGTCGGTCTCGACCTGGACCTCGCCCTGGACCTCACCCTCGGCGTCCGCGACCGGCTCGTCCACGGGCTCCGGCGGGATCTCGCTGCCGGCGGGCTCGGCGAGCAGCTCGCTCATCTCGTCCTGCGGCGCCACCGTGCTGGCCCCTCGACCGCGTCCACCCCGACGACGGCGCTTGGGGGCGCCCTCCTCGGCAGCGGGAGCGTCGTCGTCGGAAGGAGCAGCCGGCTCGGCCTTCTTGAGGGCCGCCGCGACCCGCTCGATGCCGGCGCCGCCGTCGCTGGCGCGGGTGCCGGCGGGGCTGCCGGTGACGTCGGTGCGCACGTGCACGCCGCGGCCGTCGCAGGACGGGCAGGTCTCGCTGAAGCTCTCCAGCAGGCCCTGGCCCACGCGCTTGCGGGTCATCTGCACGAGCCCGAGCGAGGTCACCTCGGCCACCTGGTGCTTCGTGCGGTCGCGCCCCAGGCACTCGACGAGACGGCGCACCACGAGGTCGCGGTTGCTCTCGAGCACCATGTCGATGAAGTCGACGACGATGATCCCGCCGAGGTCGCGCAGCCGCAGCTGACGGGCGATCTCCTCCGCCGCCTCGAGGTTGTTGCGGGTGACCGTCTCCTCGAGGTTGCCGCCCTTGCCGACGTACTTGCCGGTGTTGACGTCGATGACGACCATCGCCTCGGTGCGGTCGATGACCAGCGAGCCGCCCGAGGGCAGGTGCACCTTGCGGTCGAGCGCCTTGAGCAGCTGCTCGTCGATGCGGTGCTCGGCGAAGACGTCGGCGTTGCCCACGTGACGCTTCACCCGGTCCGCGAGGTCGGGGGCGACGAACTCGACGTAGTCGCGGATCGTGTCCCACTCGGACTCGCCCTGCACGACGAGGCTGGTGAAGTCCTCGTTGAAGACGTCGCGGACGACCCGGACGACGAGGTCGGGCTCGGCCTGGAGCTGCTTCGGCGCGCCGCCCTTGGCCGCCTTCTCCTGGATGACCTCCCACTGCGCCTGCAGGCGGCGCACGTCGGCGGCGATCTCCTCCTCCGACGCGCCCTCTGCGGCGGTGCGGATGATGACGCCGGCGGTGTCGGGGACGACCTTCTTGAGGATCGACTTCAGGCGCGCCCGCTCACCCTCGGGGAGCTTGCGGCTGATGCCGGTCATCGAGCCCTCGGGCACGTAGACCAGGTACCGGCCCGGCAGCGAGACCTGGCTCGTGAGGCGGGCGCCCTTGTGGCCGATCGGGTCCTTGCTGACCTGGACCAGGACCTCCTGGCCGGACTTGAGCACCGACTCGATGCTGCGGTTCTTGCCGCCGCCCTCGTAGTTGACCTCGCCGGCGTACAGCACGCCGTTGCGGCCCTTGCCGATGTCGACGAACGCCGCCTCCATGCTCGGGAGCACGTTCTGCACGCGGCCGAGGTAGACGTTGCCCGCGTAGGACTCGGCGCTGGCCTTCGTCACGAAGTGCTCGACCAGGATCCCGTCCTCGAGGACGGCGATCTGGGTCATGTCGCCCTTCTGGCGGACGACCATGTCGCGCTGCACGGCCTCGCGGCGGGCCAGGAACTCGGCCTCGGTCAGCAGCGCCTTGCGCCCCCGACCGCTGTCGCGGCCCTCCTGACGGCGCACGCGCTTGGCGGCCATCCGGGTCGAGCCGGTGATGCCGCGCACGCCGTCCTCGTCGGCCGCGGTCGTGCCGCGCTGCCGGGGGGCCCGGGGCTCGCGCACGTGCACGACGGTCGGGACGTCGTCGGCCGCGTCGTCCTCGCCGCCGCCCGCGCCCGAACGACGCCGACGACGACGCCGACGCCGGGTGCCGTCGGCCTGCAGCTCGCCCTGCTCGTCGTCGTCGCCCTCGGCGGTCTCGCCCTCGGCGGCCTCGCCCGTCTGGTCGGACGTCTCGTCGGTGCCCTCGGCGGTCTCGTCGTCGCGGCGCGGACCGCGGCCACGGCGACCGCGGCGGCGCCGACG
Organism: uncultured Actinomycetota bacterium; assembly: GCA_963761655.1. GTDB lineage: Bacteria > Actinomycetota > Actinomycetes > Mycobacteriales > SCTD01 > RYN-122. The sequence goes on along the minus strand of CAVXHI010000008.1, from coordinate 102,369 downwards.
CGGACGGTCGCTGTCCTCGTCGTCGTCCGCGTCGGTCTCGGCTGCGGGGCCGTCGCCGACCGGGGCCTCCTCGGCCGCCGGCAGGTCGGCCGGGGCGGTCGCGGCGGAGGTACCGGCCCGACGACGACGGCGCGGGGCCGGGGCGTCGTCGGAGGGCGCGTCGGCCGACGGCGCTGCCGGGGCTGCGGTGGCCGACGGCGGCAGGACCTCGTCGGGCGCGACGAAGGTGACGACGGCGGGGGCCCGGCGGCGGCGGGAGCGGGGCGCCGGGACGTCCTCGTCCTCGGCGGCAGGAGCGGTCTCGGAGGGAGTCTCGGCCGGAGTCTCGGCCGGGGCGAGGAGCTCCGGCGGAGCGCTGGCGAGCAGCTCGGCGGGGGCGGCGGCGGGGGCGCTGGCCCGACGGCCGCGGCCACGGCGGCTGCGCGAGGCAGGGGTGCCCTCGGTGGCGAGGGCCTCCGACGTGACGTCCTGGACCGCGGCCTCGACCACGGCCGGGTCGTCCTCGACGGCGTCGACGACGGGCTCACCGGCGTCCAGGAGGGCAGCTGCAGCGGCCTCGTCCTCGGCGGCGACCTCGGGCTCCGGGGTCGGCTCGGGCGCGACCTCGGGGGCGGCGGCCTTGCGGGTGGCCCGCTTGCGGGGGGCCTTCTTGGCGGGGGTCACCGGCTCCGCGGGGGCCTCGGCAGCCGCCTCGGGGGCCTCGGGCGTCTCGGCGACGGCCTTGGTGGCCTTGCGCGCGCGGGTGCGCTTGGCCGGGGCGGGGGCGGCCTCAGGATCCGCGGCCGGCGCAGCGACCGTGTCGGCCTCCGGAGCGACCTCGGGCGCGGCCTCGTCCGGGGTGGTGCCGGTCGCGGCGTCCTGGCCGGCTGCCGGGGCGGCGGCCTTGCGGGTCGCCCGCTTGCGCGGGGCCTTCTTCGCCGGCGGGGTCTCCGCGGCGTCGGCGGGGGTGGTCGTGCTGTCGGTGGGCTCGTCGAGCACCGGGGCTCCGGTCCGGCCGTCGCGTCGACGCGTGGCGGCGGCCAGTGTGGGCGGGTCCGCGCCGGCCGGGTGGCCGCCGCGGGAAGTCAGGGGTGCGCGGGGTCCCTCGGGAGGGGCTCCGTGCCGACGTCGTCCACGCTGTCGCCGGGACGCCCTGCCCCCCGCGCCGGGTCGGCGCGATCGGGTGCGAGCGGGTCGGCGACCTCGCCGTTCTCCGTGAGCGGACCCTGCGCGGTGCGCGTGGCCGCAGGCGGCACGGGCGTCGCGAGGTCCGCTACGGACCGGAGACCGGAGAGGACGTCATCGGGTCGGACAGCGGGCGTCAGGTGCCGTACGACCAGGTGAAGCATGGCACACCCGGGGTCGTCGTCCGCCGCGGACGCGCTCAGCGACACGACGGCGGCCCGGGCGTCCAGGGTCCGGCGCCCGTCCTTGGTCAGCCGCTCCACGGGCACCTCGTCGGCGGCGAGGAACAGGCCGACCGCCCGCTGCGCCTCCTCCACGGTGACCTCGGCGAGCCGGACCACCCAGTCCGAGGCCTCGACCCGGTCGGGGAGCGACGTGCCGACGGGCGCCTCGACGACCTCCACGACGTCGATCCCGTCGGGCAGCGACGCGTCCAGGGCCGCCCGGAGCTCCTCGAGGTCGACCCGGCGGACGACGCTGATCTCGACGTACTCGGCCTCGCTGGCCACGCCCGTGGGGGCCGCGCCGACCCAGCTGATCTTGGGGTGCGGGCTGAAGCCGGCGGAGTAGGCCATCGGGACGGCGGCCCGGCGGAGCGCCCGCTCGAAGGCACGCGCGATGTCGCGGTGGCTGGTGAAGCGCAGACGGCCCCGCTTGGTGTAGCGCAGCCGCAGCTTCTGCACCGCGGGCGGCGGCGGGGGGCCGGTGGGCTGGCGCTTGGACACGAGGTCCGAGGCTAGCGGCGCGGCGGTCGGCGGCGGTCCGGGCAGCGAGCGTCCGTCCGCGGCAGGTCCGGACTCCACCTCGGGCCGGGAGGTGCCCCGGCCCGGCCGGGAGGCAGCGCCGGACAGCGGGGCGGAGTCCGGAGGTGCCGCTCCACCAGGGTCAGTCCGTCGGCGCGCGCACGTCCCAGAGGTGGTGCTCGACGTCGTGCAGGAAGTAGCGGGCGAACGAGGCGACCGTGAAGGAGGCGCCGTCGCTGCGGCGGCCGGGCCGGTCCCACGCCGTGACGGCGGCGAACCGCTGCGACAGGGCGAGCCCGCGGTCGCGCAGCGCGGCGGCGACCGCAGCGGGGTCCTCGCCCGCGTAGCCGCCGGCGGAGGCGTCCTGGTCCCAGTTCGCGTACAGCGGGTCGTCCGTGTCGAGCATCAGGGACAGGCGCTCGTCGTAGACGCCGAGGACGTCGCGGACGTGGCAGCCGTACTCGAGCGGCGACCAGACCTCGGGCGCGGGCCGGTCGTGCACGCCCGGCCGCCCGAGGACGTCCGCCCACGCCGTGGAGGCCGCTGCGAGCCGGGGGGCGATGTCCTCGACGGCGACCGAGGAGGCGTCCAGACCGCACTCCGGGCAGGGGCGCGCGAGCACCCAGGTCCAGTCCTTCGTGTCCGGCACTAGACGACCGAGAGCGGCAGCAGCTTCTTGCCCGTCGGGCCGACCTGGATCTCGGTGTTCATCGAGGGGCAGACGCCGCAGTCGAAGCACGGGATCCAGCGGCAGTCGTCGAGCTCGGTCTCCTCGAGCGCCTCCTGCCAGTCGGCCCACAGCCACTCCTTGTCCAGCCCCGAGTCGAGGTGGTCCCAGGGCAGGACCTCGTCCTCGCCGCGCTCGCGCGTCGTGTACCAGGCGAGGTCGACGCCGAGCGGCGCGAGCTCGCGGGCGGCCATCGTGGTCCAGCGCTCGTAGGAGAAGTGCTCGCTCCAGCCGTCGAACCGGCCGCCGTCGCGCCAGACGGCCTCGAGCACCCGCCCCACCCGGCGGTCGCCGCGGGAGAGCAGCCCCTCGATCTGCCCGGGCTTGCCGTCGTGGTACCGGTAGCCGATCGACTTGCCGATCTTGCGGTCCGCCCCGATCGCGTCGCGGAGCATCTTCAGCCGCCGGTCGATCGTCTCGACGTCGGCCTGCTCGGCCCACTGGAACGGCGTGTGCGCCTTCGGGACGAAGCCGCCGATCGACACCGTGCAGCGGACGTCGTTGGAGCCGGACGCCTTGCGGCCCTCGCGGATGACGGCGTGGGCGAGCTCGGCGATCTCGAGGACGTCCTCGTCGGTCTCCGTCGGGAGGCCGCACATGAAGTAGAGCTTCACCTGGCGCCAGCCGGCGGCGAACGCCGTCGACGTCGTGCGGACGAGGTCGTCCTTGCTCACCGTCTTGTTGATGACCCGGCGCAGCCGCTCGCTGCCGCCCTCGGGCGCGAAGGTCAGGCCGGAGCGGCGTCCGCCGCGGGACAGCTCCTGCGCGAGCGTGACGTTGAAGGCGTCCACCCGGGTGGACGGCAGCGACAGGGAGGTGTTGGTGCCCTCGTACCGGTCGGCCAGGCCGGTCGCGATCTCGGCGATCTCGGAGTGGTCGGCGGAGGAGAGCGACAGCAGGCCGACCTCCTCGTAGCCGGTCGCCTCCAGGCCGGCCTTCACCATCTCGCCGATGCCGGTGATCGACCGCTCGCGCACCGGCCGCGTGATCATGCCGGCCTGGCAGAAGCGGCAGCCCCGGGTGCAGCCGCGGAAGATCTCGACGCTCATGCGCTCGTGCACCGTCTCGGCCAGCGGCACGAGCGGCTGCTTCGGGTACGGGAAGCTGTCGAGGTCCATGAGGTGCGCTTGTGCACGCGGAACGGGACGTCGGGCCGGTTCGGCGCGACCCGCTGGATGCGGCCGTCGGGCAGGTAGCTGACGTCGTAGAACCGCGGGACGTACACGCCGCCGGTGCGGGCCAGGCGCAGCAGCGTCTCCTCGCGGGAGGCGCCGTCCTGCTTGGCCTTGCGGAGGACCGGGTCATCTCGAGCACGGCCTGCTCGCCGTCGCCGAGGACGGCGGCGTCGATGAAGTCGGCGATCGGCTCGGGGTTGAAGGCGGCGTGCCCGCCGGCGAGCACGATCGGGTCGTCCTCGGTGCGGTCGGCCGCGTGCAGCGGGATGCCGGCGAGGTCGAGCTGCTCGAGCATGTTCGTGTAGCCGAGCTCGGTGGAGAAGGACAGGCCGAGGACGTCGAACCCCTTGACCGGGCGGTGGCCGTCGACGGTGAACGCCGGGACGCCGGCCTCGCGCATGAGGCCGGCGAGGTCGGGCCAGACGCTGTAGCAGCGCTCGGCCAGCACACCGGGCTGCTCGTTGAGGAGCTCGTAGAGGATCATGACGCCCTGGTTGGGCAGCCCGACCTCGTAGGCGTCCGGGTACATGATCGCCCAGCGGACGTCGCACTCCTCCCACGGCTTCACGGTGGAGTTGAGCTCGCCCCCGACGTACTGGATCGGCTTCTGGACCTTGGCGAGCAGGGGCTCGAGGCGGGGGAACAGGCTGGTTCCGGGGAGCACACCGGGGAGCACGGTCATGCTGCCGAGGCTACGGGGGTCGCGAGGGGCGCGCTGCTCGTCCGGGGCGTCCGGTTCGGCCAGCGCCGGGACCGGTCAGCGACGGCCGCGGACGTGCACGTTCTGCAGCAGCCCGACGGCGACCAGGTTGGCGAACATGGCCGACCCGCCGTAGGACACGAAGGGCAGCGGCAGACCCGTGACGGGCATGATCCCCAGCGTCATCCCGATGTTCACGAAGCTCTGGAACGCGAACCAGCTGACCACCCCGGCCGCCACCAGCCGCCCGAACGCGTCGCCCGCCTCCGCGGCGATCCGGCAGCCGCGCCACAGCACGACGCCGAGCAGCACGACGATCGAGCCGGCCCCGACCAGGCCCAGCTCCTCCCCCGCGACCGTGAAGACGAAGTCGGTCTGCTGCTCCGGGATGAACTTCCCCGACGTCTGCGTCCCGTGGAACAGCCCCGTGCCGGTCAGCCCGCCCGAGCCGATCGCGATCCGGGCCTGCTTGGTGTTGTAGCCGACGCCGCGGGGGTCGAGCTCGGGGTTGGCGAAGGCGGCGAAGCGGGCCACCTGGTAGTCGTCGAGGACGCCGAGGTGCACGGCCGCGGCGCACACGACGACGCCGGCCAGCAGCAGCCCGGCGATCCAGCGGGCGGGCGCCCCGGACACCGCGAGCAGCCCCAGCACGACGACGACCAGGACGAGGCAGGTCCCGAGGTCGGGCTGCAGCATGACGAGCGCCATCGGGACGGCGGCCAGGGCGAGCACGAGCAGGACGTCGGTGTCGCGGGGCTCGGCCTCGGCGTCGTGCCCCTCCCCCAGCAGCACCGCCGCGCCGACGACGAGGGCCACCTTGGCGAACTCCGACGGCTGCACCTGGAAGCCCGCGGGCAGCAGGATCCAGCTGTGCGCCCCGTTGATGGTGGCCCCGAGGGGACTGAGCACGACGAGCAGCCCGAGGCACGACGCGCCGTAGACGACCGGCGCGTAGGCGCGCAGGGTGCGGATGTCGACGAGGGCGGCGGCCGTCCCGAGCACCGACCCGAGAGCGGCGTTGACGAGGTGCCTGGTGAGGAACGTCGTGGGGGCGAGCCCCTGGTCGAGCATGCGCTGACGGGTCGCCGACCAGACGAGCAGCGCCCCGAGGACGACGAGCGCCGCGACGGCGAGCCCGAGAAGGGGGTCGAGCCGGCGCGTCGCGGTCCGCGGGACCGGCCGGGCGAGCGACGTCACCGGCCGGCCGACGTCGCAGTGGGGCGCCGGGGCAGCGTCGGCGCGACGTACGGGACGACCCTCGGACGGCCGGCTGTCTTGGTCCCGGGCGGCCCGACCGTCCCGTCGGGGCGCACCACCGGGAGCGCGGCGGGCAGCCTCCCGCCGGGCAGGAGGCTCGGCCGCCCGACGCCGTACAGCGCGTCGTACACCTCGCGGACCATCGGCGCCGCCGTCGTGCCGCCCGTCCCGCCCTGGCTGACCATCCCGACGACGACGAGCTGCGGGTCCTCGGCCGGCGCGAACGAGGCGAACCAGGCGGTGTCCTGCTTGCCCGCCACCTCGCCCGTGCCGGTCTTGCCGGCGACGGCGATCGGGTAGCCGGGGCCGAACGAGCCGGCCGCCGTCCCCTCCGTCGTCACGCCGTGCAGGGCGTCGCGCAGGAACGCGAGGTCGTCCCCGCTCACCGGCACGCGGGCGCGGACCCGGGGCCGGACCTCACGGACGGTCGTCCCGTCGGCCGACAGCAGGGCCCGGGCCACGTGCGGCTCCATGAGCGACCCTCCGTTGGCGATCGCCCCGTAGACGGCGGCCAGCTGCAGCGGTGTCACGAGGGTGTCGCCCTGCCCGATCGCGACGTTGGCGGCGTCGCCCCCGCGGAAGCGGTTGCCGTCGTCGCAGAACTCCTGGTCCGCGCGGCGCCGCTCGGGCGGCAGCGCCGGGTTCTTCGCGCCCTTGCAGTACTCGCCCTTCCGCCGCTCCCACCGCTCCTGCAGGAACGCGCGGTCGGCGATCGTGCCGCTGCGCTCGGCCGGCAGGTCGACGCCGGTCTTCGCTCCGAGCCCGAACGCCTGCGCCATCCGGACCATCGGGTCCGCGGGCCTCGCGACGGGGTCGTTGCCGCCGTCGCGGAGCCACTGCTTGTAGGCGAAGTCGTAGAAGACGGTGTCGCAGGACTTCACCAGGGCGGTCCGCAGCGTGATCGACCCGAACGCCTCGCCCTCGAAGTTGCGCTTGCCCCCCAGCGGGGCGTACGCGCCGGGGCAGGGGTAGGTCCCGTCCCTCGGGGTGCCGTCCTCGAGCACCGCCGCCGTCGACACCGGCTTGAACGTCGACGCCGGGGCGTAGGCGCCCTGGACCGCCCGGAAGACCAGCGGCGCCCCCCGGGTCTCGTCGACGAGCTGCCGGTACTCCTCGTCGGACGCCCCGCCGACGAACACCGACGGGTCGTAGCTCGGGTAGCTGGCCATCGCCACGACCCGCCCGGTCCTCGCCTCCATGACGACGACCGACCCGGAGTCGGCGACGTAGGTCCCCCCGCCTTCACGGGCGGGACGGGTGCGGGCGCGCTGGACGGCGTGCACCAGGGCGTCCTCGGCGGCCTGCTGCACGTCGGCGTCGATGCTCAGCACGAGGCTGTCGCCGGGCTGCGCCGGGGTGTCGGACTGGACGCCGGTCACGGTCCCGACGTGGTCGACGAGCAGCTGCTGGACGCCGTCGCGGCCGCGCAGGGCGGCGTCGTACGTCGCCTCGACGCCGGACCTCCCGACGAGGGCGCTGTCCTGCACGCCCGCGTACTGCGGCTGCCGGGTCTCCTGCGGGCTGATCGGCCCGAGGTAGCCCAGCAGGTGGGCCGCCCGGTCGTCCCGCGGGTAGTCGCGGACGGCGGCGTACTGCGTCTCGACGCCGGGGAAGTCCTCGCGGTGCTCCTCGACGGCGAGCACCCGGCGCAGCCCTGCGGCGTCGTCGGCGGCGTACTCCTGCACCGGCACCGGCTGGTACGGCGACCCGCGCCAGCACGGCGGCCGGACCCTGCCCCCGCACGGCGTCGTCTCCTGCCGCAGCTGCGGCCCGGTCCTGCCGACGATCCCGCCCAGCCGGGCCAGCACGGACGCCCCGTGGTCGCCCTCGCGGCGCAGCCGGGCCCGGTCGACGGTGACGACGAGGGCCGTGCGGTTGCGCACGAGCGGTGTGCCGGTGACGTCGTAGACCCCGCCGCGGGTCGCGGTCGTGACGACGTCGCGCAGGCGGTTGGTGCTCGCCGCCTCGGCGTAGGCGGCGCCGTCGTGGACCTGCAGGAACCACAGGCGGCCGAGCAGGGTCGCGAGCAGCGACAGGACGAGGACCTGCAGCACGAACAGGCGGGCGCGGGGACGGTCGGTCACCTGGCCCCCCTCCACGAGTGCGACCGCCAGCGACGGGCCCGCAGGGGGGCGTCCAGGTCCTCGCGCCCCACCAGGCGGCGCACGGGCGGGACCACGAGCGGCGTCAGGACGACAGCGTAGGCAGCGGTCGCCAGCACCGTCCTGCCCAGCGGGGCGCCCTCCGGGTCGCCGAGCAGGACGCCCTCCCCGGCGTGCAGGAGCACGGCCCCGGCGGCGGCCGCCGCGCCGAGCAGCGACGGCACCAGCACCGAGCGGGCGGCGTCGCGGCGCAGACCGACGACGTGGCCGACGACGGCGTAGGCGAGGGCGAGCCGGCCGAGTGCGCCGTCGCCGAGCAGGTCGGCCCCGAGGCCGGTGGCGAAGCCCCCCAGCGCGCCCGCCTCCGGGCCGTCGGCCAGCGCGAGGGCGACGACGAGGACGACGAGCAGGTCCGGACCGGGCCCGGGCAGGGGCAGCCGGGCCAGCACGCAGACCTGGAGCAGCAGCGCGAGCAGCACCAGCGCCAGCACCTTCATGCCAGGACCTTCATGACAGCGCCCTCACAGCGGCTTCCGGGGACCGCTGCGGGCCGGACCGACGACGACGCCCACGAGGTCGAGCCGGTCGAGGTCGACCAGGGGCACGAGCTCGGCCACCCGGGTCAGGGCGCTCGACCGCGTCACCAGCCGGGACACCCGCCCCACGGGGACGTCGGGGACGAAGGTGCCCGAGCCGGTGGTGGTGACGACGTCGCCGACCCTCATCGCAGCGGAGGCGTCGACGAGCTCGTAGCGCAGGCCGCCCGCCCCCTGCCCGTCGACCAGCCCGACGCCGCCGACCCGGGCCAGCCGTCCGCCGACCGTCGAGCCCGGGTCGGTGAGGAGCAGGACGGTGCAGGTGAAGGGGCCGACCCGGGTGGTGCGGCCGACCAGGCCCTCGGCGGCGAGCACCGTCTGCCCGGCCCGCACGCCGTCGCGGCTGCCGGCGTCGAGCGTCATCGTCTCGCCGCCGAGCGGACCGCTCCGCGCGACGACGCGGGCGGGCACGACCGGGTAGCGGTCGACCGCCGGGAGCCCCAGCAGCGTGCGCAGCTCGGCCTCCTGCCGACGCAGCCCCTCCGTCCGGGACAGCAGCCCCCGCAGCCGGGCGTTCTCGCGGGCGAGCGCGCGGTCGTCGCCGCGGGAGAACAGGCCGCCGACGAGTCGCTGCGGCGGGCCGAGCACCGTGTCCGCCCCGCGGCGCAGCGCCGACGTCGGGCCGCCGCCGTCGAGGGCGATCAGGGTGAGCGAGGTCAGGACGAGCAGGACGAGCAGGAGCCGGGAGCCCCGCACCGCGGGCCGCTACCTGCGGGGCTCGGGGACGAGCACCGCCTGCAGCGCCTCGAACTCCTCGACGCACTTGCCGGAGCCGATGGCCACCGAGTGCAGCGGGTTGTCGGTGACGTGGACCGGCATGCCGGTCTCGTCGCGGAGCCGCTCGTCGAGGCCGCGCAGCAGCGCGCCGCCCCCGGTGAGGACGATGCCGCGGTCCATGATGTCGCCGGACAGCTCGGGCGGGCAGACGTCCAGGGTCGACTTCACGGCGTCGACGATCCGGTTGACCGGCTCCTCGATCGCCTTGCGGATCTCCTCCGCCGTGACCGTGATGGTCTTGGGCAGGCCGCTGACGAGGTCGCGCCCGCGGATCTCGGCCTGCGGCTCGTCCGGCGTCGAGAACGCCGACCCGACGGCCATCTTGATCTCCTCGGCCGTCCGCTCCCCCAGCGCGAGCGAGTACTCCTTCTTCACGTACGCGATGATCGACGCGTCGAGCTCGTCGCCGCCGGTGCGGATCGACTGGCTGACGACGATGCCGCCGAGGCTCACGACGGCGACCTCGGTGGTGCCGCCGCCGATGTCCACGACCATGTTCCCGGTGGGCTCGTGCACCGGGAGGTCGGCGCCGATCGCCGCCGCCATCGGCTCCTCGATGATGTAGACCTTGCGCGCTCCGGCGGAGTAGGCCGCCTCCTTGACCGCCCGCTGCTCGACGCCGGTGATGCCGCTCGGCACGCAGATGACGATCCGCGGCTTGGCGAACCGGCTCTTGTGCACCTTCTGGATGAAGTAGCGCAGCATGCGCTCGGTCGTGTCGAAGTCGGCGATCACGCCGTCCTTGAGGGGCCGGATCGCGACGATGTTGCCGGGGGTGCGGCCGATCATCCGCTTGGCCTCGGTGCCGACCGCGACGATCGCCCCGGTGGTCGTGTTGATGGCGACGACGGACGGCTCGTTCAGCACGACGCCGCGGCCCCGGACGTACACGAGGGTGTTCGCCGTCCCGAGGTCGACGGCCATGTCCCGGCCGAGGAACGAGAGCGACGACGCCATGCGGGGCCTTCCGGAGGGGTGCCGGGGCGACGTGCACCGCCTCCGGCCGAGAGCCCAGCCTAGTGCCGCGCAGGCCGCGACCCGGCCCCCCTGCTGCTGCGGGGACCGGGTCGCGGGAGGAGTGCTAGAGGTTCGGGAAGAAGATGCCGATCTCGCGGGCGGCGGAGTCCGTGGAGTCCGAGCCGTGCACGAGGTTCTCGCCGATCTCGAGGGCGAAGTCGCCGCGGATGGAGCCCGGCGTCGCCTCGACCGGGTTGGTGGCGCCGATCAGGCCGCGGCAGCCGGCGACGGCGTTCGGGCCCTCGACGACGAGCGCGACGAGCGGGCCGCCGGTGATGAAGTCGACGAGCTCGCCGAAGAACGGGCGCTCCTTGTGCTCGCCGTAGTGCTCCTCGGCGGTGGCGCGCTCGAGGGTGCGGAGCTCCATCGCGACCAGCGTCAGGCCCTTCCCCTCGAGCCGGCCGATGACCTCGCCGGCGAGGCCGCGGCGGACGCCGTCGGGCTTGACGAGGATGAGGGTGCGCTCGGTGGCCACTGCTGGTGCTCCTTGGGTCCGGGGACTGCTGTTGGCGCGAGGCTACCGGCGGGTGAGCAGGCGGCGGGCCTCGCCGGCGGTGACGACCGAGCCGGTGACGAGCACGCCGGCCGACCCGAGCTCGGCCTCCTGCTCGGCCAGGGCGACGGCGGTGTCGATGGCGTCGTCGAGCCCGTCCTCGACGGCGACCCGGTCCTCCCCGAACACGTCGCGGGCGATCTCGGCGAGGGCGTCGACCGGCAGCGCCCGGGGGGACCGGGTCTGCGTGACGACGACCTGCGAGAGCGCCGGCTCCAGCACCTCGAGCATCCCCCGCGCGTCCTTGTCGCCGAGCACCGCGAGGACGCCGACCAGGTGGGTGAAGGAGAAGGCGTCGGTCAGGGCCGCGACCGTGGCCACCATCCCGGCCGCGTTGTGCCCGGCGTCGACCAGCACGGTCGGGCTCGTGCGCAGGACCTCGAGGCGGCCGGGGCTGTCGACCTGCGCGAAGCCGTCGCGGACCGCCTCCGGGTCGAGGCCTCCCTGCCCGCCGAGGAACGCCTCGACGGCGGCGAGCGCAGCGGCGGCGTTCGCGGCCTGGTGGGCGCCGTGCAGCGGGAGGAAGACGTCCTCGTACACGCCGGTCAGGCCCTGCAGCGTCACGAGCTGCCCGCCGACGGCGGTCGCCCGGCTGACCACCCCGAACTCGAGGCCCTCGCGGGCGACGGTCGCGCCGACCTCGGCGCACCGGCGCAGCAGCACCTCGGCGGCCTCGGGCGGCTGCGCGGCCAGCACGACGGTCGCGCCCTCGGAGATGATCCCGGCCTTCTCGGTGGCGATCTCGGCGATCGTCGTGCCGAGCAGCGGCACGTGGTCCAGGCCGACCGGCAGGACGACGCAGGTCTGGGCCTGCAGCACGTTGGTGGCGTCCCACGCCCCGCCGAGGCCGACCTCGATCACCCCGGCGTCGACCGGGGCGTCGGCGAAGACGGCGAAGGCGAGCCCGGTGAGGAGCTCGAAGAAGGTCATGGGCTGGGGGCTGCGGCTGTCGACGAGGTCGAGGTACGGGGCGATCTCGTCGTACGCCTCGGCCAGCCGGACCTCGTCGACGGGCACGCCGTCGAGGCAGATCCGCTCGGTCAGCGACTCGAGGTGGGGGCTCGTGTACCGGCCGGGGCGCAGCCCGAAGCTCCGCAGCAGGGCGTCGATCATGCGGGCGGTGCTGGTCTTGCCGTTGGTCCCGGTGAGGTGGATCGACGGGAAGGCCTTCTGCGGGTCGCCGAGCAGGTCGCACAGCATCCGGATGCGGTCGAGGTCCGGGACCATCCGGTCCTCGGTCGGGAACCGGGCGGCCAGCGCGGTCTGCAGCCGGTCCAGCGGCGTCGTCACGCCTGCGGCTCGGGGGCCAGGGTCGCCTCGACGCCCTGCTCCCCCACCTCGTAGGCCACCTCGGCGACCACGCCGGCGTTCTTCAGGTCGGTCTCGACCTGGCGCAGCAGGGCCAGCCGGGCGTCGTCGCCGGTCACGACGACCCGCTCGACCTCGGCCTTCATCGACCGCTTCGCGCTGCTCTTGGCCTTGCGGACGGCGGACAGCGCCTCGCCCGCGGCGACGAGCAGGGCGGGGTCGCCGTCGCCGGTGAGCTCGTCCGCGGTCGGCCAGGCGGCCCGGTGCACCGAGCCCTCGCGCCACCACGACCAGACCTCCTCGGCCGCGAACGGCAGCACGGGGGCGAACAGCCGCAGCAGGACGTCGAGGGCGAGCCGCAGCGCTCTGCTCGCGCTCTGCGCCTCCGGCCCCTCGGCGTAGGCGCGGCCCTTCACCAGCTCGATGTAGTCGTCGCAGAAGGTCCAGAAGAAGGCCTCGGTGCGCTCGAGCGCGCGGCTGTAGTCGTAGGCCTCGAACGCCTTCGTGCTCTCCTCGACCACCTCGCGAAGCCGGGTGAGCAGGGCGAGGTCGAGCGGCTCGGTGACGGGCCCGTCGGGCGCCTCGGGGAAGCCGAGGGCGAACCTGCTGGCGTTGAGCAGCTTGGTCGCGAGGCGCCGGCCGACCTTCATCTGGCCCTCGTCGAAGGCGGTGTCCGTGCCGAGGCGCCCGCCGGCGGCCCAGTAGCGGACGGCGTCGCTGCCGTGCTGCTCGAGCAGGCCCATCGGCGTCACGACGTTGCCCTTGGACTTGCTCATCTTCTTGCGGTCGGGGTCGAGGATCCAGCCCGACAGCGCGGTGTCGGTCCAGGGCAGGCTGCCGTGCTCGAGGTGGCTGCGGACCACGGTCGAGAACAGCCAGGTGCGGATGATGTCGTGACCCTGGGGGCGCAGGTCGAACGGGAACACCCGGCCGAACAGGTCGGGGTCGTCCTCCCAGCCGCCGGCGATCTGCGGGGTGAGGCTGCTGGTCGCCCAGGTGTCCATGACGTCGGGGTCGGCGGTGAAGCCGCCCGGCCGGTCGCGCTGGTCCTCGGTGAAGCCCTCGGGGGCCTGGCTGCTCGGGTCGACCGGCAGGGAGTCCTCGCGCGGCAGCAGCGGGGCGTCGTAGGTCGGCTCGCCGTGCTCGTCGAGGCGGTACCAGAGCGGGAACGGGACGCCGAAGAACCGCTGGCGGCTGATCAGCCAGTCGCCGTTGAGGCCGCCGACCCAGTTCTCGTACCGGCTCTGCATGAACCCCGGGTGCCAGGTCAGCTCCTCGCCCCGCGCCACGAGGCGGTCGCGCAGGTCGGCGTCGCGGCCGCCGTTGCGCAGGTACCACTGGCGGCTGGTGACGATCTCGAGCGGCCGGTCGCCCTTCTCGTAGAACTTCACCGGGTGGGTGATCGGCTTCGGCTCCCCCACGAGGTCGCCCGACTCCGCGAGCAGCTCCACGACCCGGCGCTGCGCCTGCTTCACGTTCTTGCCGGCCAGCTCCTCGTAGGGCGCGCCGACGCCCTCGGGCGCCTCGGCGAGGAAGCGGCCGTCGCGGCCCACCACGCTGCGCACCGGCAGGTCGAGCTCGCGCCACCAGGTGACGTCGGTGGTGTCGCCGAACGTGCAGATCATCGCGATGCCGGACCCCTTCTCGGGGTCGGCCAGCTCGTGCGCCCGCACCGGCACCTCGACGCCGAACAGCGGCGTCGTCACGGTCGTGCCGAACAGCGGCTGGTAGCGGGCGTCGTCGGGGTGGGCGACCAGGGCGACGCAGGCAGGGAGCAGCTCGGGGCGGGTGGTCTCGATGAAGACGCTCTCGCCGTCCGGCTTCCGGAAGCCCACCCGGTGGTAGGCGCCCGGCTGCTCGCGGTCCTCGAGCTCGGCCTGCGCGACGGCGGTCTTGAAGTCGACGTCCCACAGGGTCGGGGCCTCGGTCGCGTAGGCCTCGCCGCGGGCGAGGTTGCGCAGGAAGGCGCGCTGGGCGGCCCGGCGGGAGCGGTCGCCGATCGTCTCGTAGGTGTGGCTCCAGTCGACCGACAGCCCGAGCCGGCGGAACAGCGACTCGAAGGCCTTCTCGTCCTCGGCGGTCAGCGTCTGGCACAGCTCGACGAAGCCCTGCCGGGACAGGGACACCTGCTGGTGCCCCTTCTTGAGCGCCCCGGCGTCCGCGGGCGGCGTCCAGTCGGGGTCGTAGGGCTGGCTCGGGTCGCAGCGCACGCCGTAGTAGTTCTGCACGCGGCGCTCGGTGGGCAGGCCGTTGTCGTCCCAGCCCATCGGGTAGAAGACCTGCTTGCCGCGCATGCGCTGGAAGCGCGCCACGAGGTCGGTGTGGGTGTAGCTGAAGACGTGGCCGACGTGCAGGCTGCCGGACACCGTGGGGGGCGGGGTGTCGACGGCGTAGACGTCGGGGCGCTCGGCGGTGCGGTCGAAGGCGTAGGTGCCCTGCTCCTGCCAGACCGTGCTCCACCGGTCCTCGACGCCGTCGAGCACGGGCTTGTCAGGGACACGGCTGCTGTCGATCACCCCCCGAGTCTAGGGAGGGCGGCCCTCCCTATCCTCGCGCGGTGACCACGCGCGACGTCGACCTGCCGGACACCTGGGCCTACGGCGCCGGGGTGCTGCACGGCGGGTGGCTCCTCGAGACCCTCGCCGGGGAGGCGCTCTCGCTCGTGGCGCAGCCGCACCCGGTCGCGGTGAGCGCGCACTACGTCGCGACGCCGAAGGTCGGGCCGTCCGCGCTCGTGTCCGAGGTGCTGCGGGAGGGGCGCTCGGTCGCCACGGTCCGGACGTCGCTCGTGCAGGAGGGCCGGACGAAGGTCGAGGCCCTGGTCTCCTGCGGCACCCTCCCGGCCGCGGGCACGCCGCGCTTCACCGACGTGGTCGTCCCCGAGCTGCCCGAGCCGGCCGCGTGCCGGGAGTCGCGGTCCACCCCCGCCTTCCCCAACGGCATCCTCGAGCAGCTCGAGATCCGCCTGGACCCGGCCACCGCCGGCTTCTTCGAGGGCGCGCCCGGCGGCAGCACCGAGGTCCGCGGGTGGATCCGGGCGCGGGACGGGCGCGAGCCGGACCCGCTGCAGCTGCTCTGCGTCGCGGACGCCCTGCCGCCGGTGACCTTCGACATGGGCATCCCGGGGTGGGTCCCGACGGTCGAGCTGACCGTCCACCTGCGCGGGGTGCCGGCACCGGGCTGGCTGCGGTGCGTGCAGCGGACGCGGCTGGTGCAGGCCGGGTGGCTCGACGAGGAGTGCGAGGTCTGGGACAGCACCGGGCGCCTCGTGGTGCAGGCGCGGCAGCTGGCGATGTACCGCGAACCCCGGGACTAGACAGCACGACGGCCGCCGCCCCTGTCCGGGACGGCGGCCGAAGCGGTGCGGGCTAGGCGCTCTTCTCGCGGCGCTCGCGGGGGCGGGCCGGCGCGGCGGCGTCGCGTGGCACGAGGGTCGGGGCGACGTGCTCCATGACGACCTCGCGGGTGATGACGCAGGTGCCGACGTCGGCGCGGGAGGGGATGTCGTACATGACCGACTGCAGCACCTCCTCGAGGATCGCGCGCAGGCCACGGGCCCCGGTGCCGCGCAGGATCGCCTGGTCGGCGATCGCCTCGAGGGCGTCGTCGGTCATCTCCAGCTCGACGCCGTCGAGCTCGAACAGCTTGCGGTACTGCTTGATGAGCGCGTTCTTGGGCTCGGTGAGGATCGCGATGAGCGCCTCGCGGTCGAGGTTGTGCACGCTGGTGAGGACCGGCAGGCGGCCGATGAACTCGGGGATCATCCCGTACTTCAGGAGGTCCTCGGGCATGGCCTCGCCGAACACCTTGTTCTTGTCGACCTCGTTCTTGCTGTGCAGCACCGAGCCGAAGCCGATGGCCTTCTTGCCGATCCGCGCCTCGATGACCTTGTCCAGGCCCGCGAACGCGCCACCCACGATGAACAGCACGTTGGTGGTGTCGATCTGGATGAACTCCTGGTGCGGGTGCTTGCGCCCGCCCTGCGGCGGGACCGAGGCGGTCGTGCCCTCGAGGATCTTCAGCAGCGCCTGCTGCACGCCCTCGCCGGAGACGTCGCGCGTGATCGACGGGTTCTCGCTCTTGCGGGCGATCTTGTCGACCTCGTCGATGTAGATGATCCCCGTCTCGGCCTTCTTGACGTCGTAGTCGGCGGCCTGGATCAGCTTGAGCAGGATGTTCTCGACGTCCTCGCCGACGTAGCCGGCCTCCGTCAGCGCCGTCGCGTCGGCGATGGCGAACGGGACGTTCAGCATCTTGGCGAGGGTCTGCGCCAGCAGCGTCTTGCCGCAGCCAGTGGGACCGAGCAGCAGGATGTTGCTCTTCTGCAGCTCGACCGGGTCCTTCTCGTTGGAGCCGGCCTGCACGCGCTTGTAGTGGTTGTAGACGGCGACGGCGAGGGTCCGCTTCGCGGTCTCCTGGCCGATGACGTAGCCGTCCAGGAAGTCGTAGATCTCCTTGGGCTTCGGCAGCTCGTCCCACTTGAGCTCCGAGCTCTCGGAGAGCTCCTCCTCGATGATCTCGTTGCAGAGGTCGATGCACTCGTCGCAGATGTAGACCCCGGGGCCCGCGATCAGCTTCTTGACCTGCTTCTGCGACTTGCCGCAGAACGAGCACTTCAGCAGGTCGCCGCCGTCACCGATGCGTGCCACCGCTACCTCGTCCCTCTCGATCCGCCCCCGTCAGGAGACGGGGATCGGCCTGCCCCGGACGGTACCGCCTGGGTCGTGCCCCGAGAAGGTCTTCCCGGCGACGCGTGGTGCTCGTGCTGTGTACCTGTCGGCAGTCCCTGCGCGGACCGGAGCCCGGTCCGCGCAGGGCGAACAGCCGGGGACCGCTAGCGGCCGGCGGAGCCGACCTTGACGATCTTGCGGGTGCTGACGACCTCGTCGATGATCCCGTACTCGAGCGCCTGCTCGGCCGTGAGGATCTTGTCGCGGTCGAGGTCCTTGCGGACCTTGGCGATGTCCTGGCCGGTGTGGTCGGACAGCATCTTCTCCAGCAGGTCCCGCATGCGCAGGATCTCCTTGGCCTGGATCTCGATGTCGGAGCTCTGCCCCTCGCCGCCGCCGCTGGGCTGGTGGATGAGCACGCGGGCGTGCTGCAGGGCGAGGCGCTTGCCCTTGGTGCCCGCGGCGAGCAGGACGGCGGCCGCGGAGGCGGCCTGACCCATGCAGATCGTCTGGATCTCGGGCTTGACGAACTGCATCGTGTCGTAGATGGCCGTGAGGGCCGTGAACGAGCCGCCGGGGCTGTTGATGTAGATCGAGATGTCCCGGTCCGGGTCCTCGGACTCGAGGTGGAGCAGCTGCGCCATGATCACGTTGGCGACGCCGTCGTCGACGGGCGTGCCGAGGAAGATGATGCGCTCCTTGAGGAGCCGGCTGTAGATGTCGAACGAGCGCTCCCCGCGGGAGGTCTGCTCGATGACGATCGGGATCGTGTAGTTCGTGGGCTCAGAAAAGCTCATGGTCTGGGGCTCCTCTGCCTAGGACCGGGTGCCGGCGCCGGACGGCACCTGGGTCGCGCCCTCGACCACGTGGTCGACGAAGCCGTACTCCTTGGCCTCCTCCGCGGTGAACCAGCGGTCGCGGTCGGAGTCCTCCTCGATCTTCTCGTAGCTCTGGCCGGTGTGGAACGCGATGCGCTCCTGCAGCACCCGGCGCGTGAACATCATCTGCTCGGCCTGGATGGCGATGTCGGCCGCGGTGCCGCCGATCCCGCCCGAGGGCTGGTGCATCATCACGCGGGCGTGCGGCGTGACGTAGCGCTTGCCCTTGGCACCGGCGCAGAGCAGGAACTGGCCCATCGAGGCGGCGAGGCCCAGGCCCACGGTGGCGACGTCGTTCTTGATGAACTGCATCGTGTCGTAGATGGCCAGACCGGCGGAGACGGACCCGCCGGGGCTGTTGATGTAGAGGAAGATGTCACGCTCGGGGTCCTCGGCGGCCAGCAGCAGCAGCTGGGCGCAGATGGCGTTGGCCATCTCGTCCATGACCGCCGTGCCCAGGAAGATGATCCGCTCCTTGAGCAGGCGGTTGTAGACCTGGCCGTCGAGGCCCAGCTGCTCACCGCCGCGCATCGTCGGGGCGAGCGGGCTGGCCGTGCCGTAGGTGCTGGGGACGAGGAGTCCGCTGGTGGGGTCGGTGTGGCTCACGGGGCCTGCCCTCGGTCTTGTGCGTGTGGTCCACGCGGTCGGTGCCAGCCGCGTCGGGCTGGTCGTCGAGCTTGTGCCAGTGACCTGCCGCTGGTCCTCAGCGCCCTGCCGCCGGAGCGGAGGGGCTGTGCCACTGGCCTGTCACGGACCCTAACGCCGCCCTCCGACGGTCCATCCCGCCGACGCCGTCGTTTCGCTGGAGGCGGACGGTGAGGGCCGCGCTGGAGCGGACGGTGGCGTGGGGAGTGGGGCGGGGGCACGGGCCTCGGCGCCGCTGCTTGTCCGAGCACAGCGACCGCGCAGGGCGCCCGCGACGTCGCCCTGCCCGGACAGGCGGGACGGCAGGGGCCGGCGGGACGCCTGAGGCGGGCCCGGCAGCCCCGGAAGCTTGAGGCGGGCGCGCCAGGCGGGCTGCGGGGGCGGCGCAGGCGTGCGGCAGGGGCGGGGGCGGGGGCTGCACGGGCCTCAGCGCGCCGGCTTGTCCGAGCACAGCGACCGCGCAGGGCGCCCGCGACGTCGCCCTGCCCGGACAGGCGGGACGGCAGTGAATAGCGGGACGCCTGAGGCGGGCCCGGCAGTCCCGGGCCCCGGGAGCGGGCGCAGCCCGGAACGCCGGCGGGCCGGGCAGTCCCGGGCGCCCGCGGGCAATCCCGGAACGCCGACGGGGCGCCCTCCTGGTGGAGGACGCCCCGTCGGCGTGACCGCTACTGCTGGTCGAGGTAGTGGACCGTGCCGTCGTCGTGCACGTGGTACGGCCGGCCGTCGTCGTCGACCTCGACGTCCGCCTCCGGCGACTCCATGTCGTCGCGGAGCTGCTCGAGGTCGACCGGCGCACCGGCCGCGTCGACGATCGTGGCGGACTCCATGACCGTGGCGAGCGCCTTGCCGCGGCGCACCTCGGAGATGAGCCCCTGCAGCTGGCCGGACTGCACGACCTGCTGGGCGAACTGGTCGGGCGAGACGCCGGCGCGGGCGGCGCGGCGGACGACCTGGTCGGTGAGCTCGGCGTCGGTGACCCCGAGCTCCTCGCGGTCGGCGACGGCGTCCAGCACGAGCTGGGCCTTGACGGCGGACGTGGCGCTCTCGACGAGCTCGGCCTCGAACTCCTCGGCCGTCTTGCCCTCGTGCTCGAGGTAGCCCTCGAGGGTGGCGCCGCTCTGGGTGAGCTGCTGCTCGGCGGTCTGGCGGCGCCAGGTCAGCTCGGCGTCGACGATCGACTGCGGCAGCGGGACCTCGACCTCGGCGAGCAGGGCCTCGAGGACCTTGTCGCGAGCGTCGACGCCCTGCTGCAGGCGCTTCATGCGGTCGATCCGGGTGACGACGTCCTCGCGGAGGGCGGCGAAGGTCTCGAAGCCGGTGGACGAGGAGGCCCAGGCGTCGTCGGCCTCGGGGACGGCCCGCTCCTGGACGGCCTGCACCGTGACGGCGACGTCGGCGTCCTTGCCCTCGTGCTCGCCGGCGACGAGCGCGGTGGTGAAGGTGCGCTGGTCGCCCTTGGACGCGCCGGTGACGGCGGCGTCGACGCCCTCGAGCAGCTGGCCGGAGCCGATCTGGTAGCTGAGGCCGGTGGCGGTGCCGCCCGCGACCTCCTCGCCGTCGACGGTGGCGACGAGGTCGAGCGTGACGAAGTCGCCGTCCGCCGCGGGGCGGTCGACGTCGGCGAGGGAGGAGAAGCGCTCGCGCAGGGCGAGGACCTGCTCGTCGACCTCCTCGTCACCGACCTCGACGGTGTCGACCGTGACCGACAGGCCGTCGAAGGAGGGCAGGGTGATCTCGGGGCGGACGTCGACCTCGGCCGTGAAGGCGAGCTGCTCGCCGTCGCCGAAGCCGGTCACCTCGACGTCGGGCTGCGCGAGGGGGGTGATGCCGGAGTCGGTGACGGCCTCGCCGTAGAGGCGCGGGATGGCCTCGTTGACGGCCTGCTCCAGGACGGCGCCGCGGCCGACGCGCTGGTCGATGATCCGCGCGGGGACCTTGCCCGGGCGGAAGCCCTGGACGTTGACCTGCTTGCCGATCTCCTTGTACGCGGCGTCCAGCTCGGGCTTGAGCTCGTCGAAGGGGACCTCGACGGTCAGCTTCACCCTCGTGGGGCTGAGGGTCTCGACGGCGCTCTGCACTGGTGGTCCTCTCGGCGGTGGCGGGCCCCGGCAGGGGCGCGACGCAGCCTACGGGAGGAGGGTCGGGGCGGCGGGACTCGAACCCGCGGTCTCCTGCTCCCAAAGCAGGCGGGCTGGCCACTGCCCTACGCCCCGGTGCGTCGGACCCTAGGTCACACAGGCCGACCTCGGTACCCTGAGCGCTCCCCCGACGCACGAGGAGCACCCCGGTGATGCACGACCCCGCCAAGGACGACGACGACTTCGCCGAGTGGGAGAAGGAGTTCGAGGAGGAGCTGGTCCCCGCCTAGGCTGGCCTCGCAGCACCGCTGCGGGCGTAGCTCAATGGTAGAGCCCCAGTCTTCCAAACTGGCTACGCGGGTTCGATTCCCGTCGCCCGCTCCCCCTGAAGTGCCTGGTCAGAGCACTTCTTCTGCTTCTTCTTCTCTTCGGCCACAAGTTGATGGTAGCCAAGCTGGTAGCCACAGACTCTGCCGCGGCTCGGCCAGAAACTTGCTACGGCCCCGGCGGGCCCCACAGGGCGGCCGTCATCTGAGCGGCCGCGTCGCGCGCCAGCTCGGGCATGACGTGGCTGTAGGTGGTCATCGTCAGCTCGTACTTGGAGTGGCCGAGCACCTCCATCACCACGCGCGCGGGCACCCGCATCGCGAGCAGCAGCGAGGCCGCCGTGTGCCTCGCGTCGTGCAGGCGGGCGTCCCGCACGCCGGCCTTGCGCAGCAGCGCCTTCCACGCGACCGAGTCGTGCCCGTGCTGCAGCGGCCGTCCCAGCGCTGAGCGGAAGACGAGGTCCCACGAGTAGCCCTTCGGTGCCTTCATCTCCGCCGGCCACTCGCTGCCGGCCCGGAGCCGCTCCTCCGCCTGCTGCGCCCGCTGCCGGCGGAGCGCCGCGAGCAGGGGCGGCGGCAGGACGACGACGCGACGACCGGCGCCGCTCTTCGGCGCCGACAGTCGCCATCGGCCCGCCCTTGCCCTCCGGGCAGCGGCTGGGGCCGAGGCCGCAGGTCGGCGGTCGTCCGCAGCCGTGGCGGTGGGTCGCCCGGTTCAGCTGCTGCGTGACGCTCAGGGTGCCGCGCTCGAAGTCCACCGCCGGCCAGGCCAGCCCGAGCGCCTCGGACTGCCGCAGCCCGAGGCTGAGCGCGACGATCCAGCGCGCGCCGTTGCGCTCGCTCTCCGCGGCGACCAGCAGCGCCCGCGCCTCGTCCTGTGTCAGCGGCTGCACGGGGGTCCTGTTCACGCCGGGGCGGGTCCACGAGCCGGCACACGTTCCGGGCGACCAGTCCCCGCTGCTCGGCGACGACCAGGGCGCGGGACAGCGTCCGGTGCACGTTGAGCACCGTCCAGCCCGACACCCCCTTCTCGGCGACCTCGGCCTCCAGCTTCTCGATGTGGTCAGGGAGCAGGTCCCGGAGCCGCACCCGGCCGATGCTCGGCACGATGTGGTTCTTCACGATGCCGATCTGGCCCAGGAGCGTCCCCTCACGGACCCGCCGGGGCTGGATCGTGTCGAGCCAGTGCCAGAGCCACTCCTCGACCGTCGGCCCCTTGCCCTCGCGCGGGACCGGTAGACCGTCGTCCTGCAGGCCGAGGTGCTTGCGCAGCTTGGTGGCCACCTCGGCCTTGGTCGCGCCCGACAGCACCTTGCGCTGGCGCTTCCCGTCCTTCCAGCCGAGCTCGAGGCTCGCTCGCCACCGGCCGTCGACGTCCTTGTATATGGCGCCCTCGCCTGTCGTCCTGCGCTTACCCATGCCTGCTCCTCGAGGTCCCGCGCCCGCTACCGCTTCTCGGGCGCCACTCCCGCCTGCCTATGGGAGCGGCGGCGGCCGGCGGCCCACCCGCAAGCGCATCTGTGGACAACTGGACGCCTGGGGATGACGACAGCGCCCTGCGCCGGGTCGACCGCTGGAATCACCTGCTGCGTCCCGTTCCGCGCGCCATGGGCGGAGGAAGGGCAGGCCTACGAGCCGCTGGGGACGCCGTCGGTGCCGTCGCCCGGGGTGAGCTGAGCTGCGCCGCCCAGGCAGGCATCGCGCTTCGCGCGGCTGCCCGGGCGGCCACGTCGAGGTGGCCCGCAGTCCGTCGAGCAGCGACGGCTTGGGCCGTCCGCTGCTGCGCCTGGCGCAGCTCCGCCACGGCCACGACCAGGTCGTGGAGTTGCAGGACCAGCTTCGCCCAGTCACCAGCCGAGCCCCGTTGGCTGAAGTGTGTGGCGAGCAGCGCGCGAGCGACGCCGCGCAAGGCCGTCCCCTCGGCGGTGCGGCGCACAGCGGCTCCGCTGCTCTCCCGTGCGGCACGGTCGTACTGACGGGCCGCCCGCGTGAGTGCGCCACCGGCGGCGCCCTCCTCGGCCCATGCAGCAGCGCGAAGGAGATCGCTACTCGCCGAGGCGACGTCGGCCGCCGCCGCCGTCTCGCCGTGGCCGCTCTGCTGCCGGACCAGCCCGGCCGCGGCGCGGACAGCGAGGTCCGCTCGGCGGACGTCGAAGGGCTCTGCCGGCGCCCCCGACGTCGTTGCCGGCGGCAGCGCCCACCGCGCCTGCAGCTTCGGCAGGCTCAGGTCGGCGGCGAGCTTCCCGCCGCCGTAGAACACGGTCTCCCCCTCCGAGCCCGGTCGGGCGACGGCGTACCCGGTCAGAGTACCGTCGGCGTCGCGTGCGCTCGCGGACCTCGACGCCGCTACGCGCAGCCGGTCCAGGAACGCGGGTGGCGGGTCGCCCACGCCGCGGCGTGCTGGACCTGCTCGCGCAGCCAGTCCGGCCCGGGACGACTCGGGTCCCGCGGTCCGCGCGGCCGCTCCACCTCGGCGCGGGTGGTGTGGGTCGCGGCGGTCCGGTCCGCCGGCGCCGTCGACCGCCAGGCCGTACTGCTGCTCCGCGGCCAGGCACGTCTCCCGGACCCGCCGGTAGTCGTTCGACATCCGCGCCCGCGCCGCCGTCCTGCCGGGCCAGGACCGCCACGACGTGGATGGACTCCTCGTCGTGGCGGACCGCGATCCACCGGCACGCGCCCTCGTCGCGCGCGGGCGATGCCGGTCCGGTGCATCAGGTCCCGCGCGACGTCGGCCCACTCGGCGTCGGTCAGGACCCGGTCGCCCGGCGCGGTCCGCAGCGGGCAGTGCCAGACCTGTTGGTGGCGACCGCGCCCGGCGTAGGGCGCACGGCGCCGTCGCCAGCTCCATCTCGCCGATCAGGCCGCGGAGTCCCGCTCCCCCGGGCGCCCTGTCCGGCCAGGACAGGCGGCTCGAGGGTCGCGAGTTCGGCGCCGGTGCGAGGTCCCACGCCGCGACCAGGCGCGGGTCCTCGTGCTCGTTGTGCCGGCCCGGGCCGTACAGGTAGCGCACCAGACCCGCCGACCTGACCGCCTCGGTAGACCCGGCCGATCACCGGCACCGACCGCCCTTCCCGCGCTCGGACGCACGGCGGACCGCCACCGCCGCGTCCTCCAACCGCGGCAACACCCGCCCCACGAGCGCCACCGCGGGCCCCAACTCGGCCGGCAACTCGCCGATCGCGTGCAGCTTCGCGACCGCCTGGTTCACCAGGACGCTGAACTTACGGACCTGCTGACGCGCCTCGAGCAGCTCGCCGATCGCGTCCACCAGGCCGGTCGGCACCGGCTGGACGCGCCCTGCCGCGACGTTCACCGCCACCTTCCCGACGTAGCCCGTCGGCGTCAGCCGCTCCACCGCCGCCGCAACCGCACCAGGCTCGAGCTCCTCGTCGGACAGCCGGAGGGTCAACCGGTGGGGCCGGGGCTCGGTCTGCCGCTGCCGACGGCGCGGCCCAGCGGCACCCGGGCGGCGGGCAGCCGGCCGCGGCGCACCCGTCCCACGGGCTGTGTCGGCCACCGACGCTGTCGATGTCGGGTCGCCCACCTCCACCTCGCCGGCCGATGACGACGACGGCCGCACGACCAGCGGGACCCTCAGGGCCCTCCGCCGCGGCCCGATGTCCGCCCCGTCGCGCGCCTCAGCGCGACCCTGCCCGTCGTCGCTCGGACGACGTTCCGGAGGCGCCCCAGCGCCGTCCGGCCCGTACGACCGCCCTATGGGCATATCTTGCTCCGCCTGGTTCTGCTCCATGAGCGCAGGCTGCGGCGCGCAACAAACCGGTAGAGGCGACGGCGAGCGTGCCTGTGCAGAACTCGCGACTCCGGAAGCCCAGGTGAGAGTTGGGCGTGCAAGCCGCCGGCCAAACCGACGACGTCGTCCTTGCGCAAAGGAAGCAGGCGCGGAGCAGGTCGCGACCAGCGCGGCGCCTATAACGTCACCACGGGAGGTGCCGACGCCGGGACAGGCGCCCGGCTAAAGGCAACCGGGGTGGCGGCAACCAGGCGCAGCGGCTCGCAGCGGTAGCCGGAGCTCACCCCGGTCAGCTCGGCCGCGGGGCGCGGTTCACGCTGGTGTCTATCTGACATCGTCTCGCCGGCATGGCGGCGTGAGCGCATGACGACTTCGGCACGGAACAGAAGGCGCTAGCTGGGACGGGCTCCACCGAGCGAGGGGACGCCGGACTACAACTCGACGCGGGGCCGCACGTCGTTCGAGTGCTGGAGGATCCTGCGGAGGTCGTGGAGCGGCAGCCCGTGCTCGGCTGCGAGGTCCGCGAGGGTGACGCCGTGGGCGGCGGCGACGTCGAGTGCCTTGGCGAGCAGGACGGGCTTCTCGGCGGGGCCAAGGTCGACGGGCTCGCGCTTGCGCCAGCCGCGTGCGCTCATGGTCTTCATGGCCTGGGTGTAGGCGGTCGGGTCCATCGTGCCGAGGGTCTGCGCGCGCTTGAGGAGCGCGGCGATGCTGACGCCCCACTCCTGCTTGAGGTGCGCGAGGCGCTCCCAGTCGGCCCTCTGGGGCAGGTCGCCGCGGATGGCGTCGGCGGGCATGAGGAACGCGGCGGCGAAGCGGTGGGCCTGGTTCTCGGACTCCTTCGTGCCGGCGTGCTCGGGGCGGTGGAGGACGAGGTGGCCGAGCTCGTGGGCGGCGTCGAACCGGGAGCGGTCGCGCTGGCCCTTGTCGGCGCCGAGGACGACGACGGGCCGGTCGGGGTACTCGATAGAGAAGGCGTCCATGTGGTGGCCGTCGACGTGGAACCTGGCGGTGACGATGCCGTGCTGCTCCAGGGCGCGAACGACGTCGGGGACGGGGGCGTGGGGGTCGAGTCCGAGGTGCTCGCGGGCGCCGGCGGCGGCGCGGTCGATCGCGGCGTCGTTTCGGGCGGGGCGGTTCTCGGGCGCGTCGACGGGCGGGAGCGCGACGTGCTCCTCGACGGCGTGGACGAGCTCGTGGACGAGGCCAACGAGGGCGGTGGCCCGGCGGCGCTCGGCGGCGCTGGTGGAGCGCAGGCTGCGGAAGAACGCGGGGGGCGGCTCCACGGTGGCGTGGCCGGGGCGGCGGGCGAAGTACGCGAGCGGCAGCTCCAGCGCGTGCGAGACCTTGAGCAGCGTCGCCGCCGTGGGGCGGCTGTGCCCGTTCTCGAACTGGCTGACGGCGGCAGCGGTTATGCCTGCCTCCCGTGCGAGGGCGGTCTGGCTCAAGCCGCGGAGCTCACGCCCGGCCTGCAGGCGGGAGCGGTCGAGCGCGATGACGGTCCTGCCGGCCTCGTCGAGGGTCACTGCGTCTCCCTTGCACTGCTAACACTCTGACCGCTATGTCGGCAGCGGCGCCCTTACCAGTGAAGCGCCGAGCCCGTCCCGTCGCCCGTCCGGGTCGACGATCGCTACGCGCGACCCGCCGGTTTCGGAAGGTGGGACACCGGGCATCGTGCTGACAAGGATCCGGTGTTGGTTCCTGTAAGCACTGAAACGGATCGAGGCGCTGATGGACCTCATCGAGATGGGGGAGGCGGCGCTGCGCGCCGGCCCCCGCCGCATCGGCCAGCCCGCGGCGCTGCTGCTGGCCGCCGGCCTGCTCCTGAACGCAGGGTGGGCCACGTCCCTGGTGTCCGCCGTCGTCATCAGCCGTGCGGACGCGGTCGCCCGCCACGTGCAGGACGCCCTGCGCGGCACCCTCCTCTCGCCGCCCGCTCCCGCCGCCGCGCCGGAGGGCTGACGCGTGCCCGCCGACCAGGCGTCCTTCGCCCGCGGCGTCCTCGACGCGTACGGCTCCTACGAGCGCAAGGACCTGTACCTGAGCAAGGGGATGCGCGCATCAGCCGCCGCGGAGACCGCCGGGAGCCTGTCCCGCCCGACGGGGCACCCGGCGTTCGAGGGCCTCGCCCTGAACGAGCGGGGCCACTGCCACGCCGCCGTCGCGTTCATCGACCTGCGCAAGTTCACCGCCCGCACGTTCTGGGACACGCCCGACCAGGTCGCCCGGCTGGCCCTGGCGGTCCTCACACAGGTCGTCGAGGTCGTCGCCGACCACGGCGGCCACGTCCTCGGGCTCCGCGGCGACGGCGTCTTCGCCTGCTTCGGCGGGCCCGACAGCGAGCACCCCGCCGTCGACGCCGTCCACGCCCTCGCCGCCTGCGCGTTCTCCCTCGACGCGACGCAGAACGCGCTCAACGAGCTGCTCGTCATGAGCGGCATCGAGCCGGTGCAGCTGCGGGCCGGCGCCGACTACGGGCGGCTCGACTTCGTGCGCACGGGCACCGAGGCCGTCAGCGAGGTCAACGTCCTCGGCTTCGCCCCGAACTTCGCCTCGAAGTGCGAGAAGGCCGCCATGAGCTGGGAGATCGTCGTCGGCCAGGGCCTCGCCGACCTGATCGGCAACAAGGACCTCCTCGTCCAGCACGCCGACAGCCCCAAGCGCTACACGCGCGGCGACCAGGTCAGGACGTACGCCTTCTACGACCTCCGGTGGCGGAACCTCCTCCCGCACCTCAAGGGCCTCAGCGAGGCCCTCGCCGGCGCCCCCTCCAGCCGCGTCCGCATCCTCTGAGAGCGAGAGCCCGATGACCCTGCCCAGCCTCCTGCGCTACGTCGGCATCGACATCCCCCGGGGCGTCAGCATCGACGGGCGCGTCCTCTTCGGGCGCGCCGCCACCGCCGCCGTCGCTGCGGGCACCGCGTCCGCCGTCGTCCCGCACGCCTTCCACGGCGGCGACGAACCGCCCCCGGCCGCGACCCGCTCCGCGTGGTGGGACGACCCCGCCGCTCGCGACGCCGACATCGCCGACGTCAACCGGGCGTTCCCCGGCTTCCGCCTCGACCAGCGCGACGGCGGGCACGCCTGGACCGGCACCATCGACACGGGCCGCGGCACGTTCGACGTCACGGTGGTCGCGGACCCCGCCGGCGGCCTCCCCACGATCGTGCCCGTCACGCCGCGCGTCCTCGGGCGCAACGAGGGCCGCCGCGGGTTCCGCCCCGCCCCGCACCTCTACCTCAGCGGCAACCTCTGCGTCGCCGACACCAGCGACTGGCACCAGGGCGAGCACACCAGCGCCACCGCGATCGCCTGGGCCGCCCACTGGTACGCCGCCTACACGGACTGGCGCCTCGGCGGCCCGTGGCCCACCGACGGGTACCGGCCCCATGCCGCCGCGTAGCCCCGCCCCCGAGCCGCCGAAGGGCAACGAGGACGCGTTCCTCGCGGTCACGACCATCGGGCCGTGGGTCAACAACGCCGACACGAAGATCGGGTTCCTCGCCACCGCGCTCACCGTCCTTACTACCGGCGTCGTCCGGCAGCGGCCCCGCGTCGAGGCCCTCGTCGACGGCGGCGTCGGGGTCCGGGACGCCCTCGCACTGGCGTCGCTGACGACAGCCGCGGTCATGATCGTCCTTGCCGGCGCCTGGCTGTTCCTCGCGCTCAAGCCCCGGCTGACGAACGAGTACCCGAGTCGGTTCGCCTTCCCGCACCTCGCCACAGCCGACCTCACCTCGCTGGCCGAGCCGGACCCGGCGCAGGCCCGCGTCGATGCGTGGATCCAGGCGCAGACCCTCGCCCGGATCCTCCTGCACAAGTACACGTACTTCAGTAAGGCCCTCGGCGCGGGACTCGGAGCGGGAGCCGCCTTCGTCGGCTGGCTCCTGCTCGTCCCGGTCTGACAGCCCTCCGGCAGGACACCGGCTCGGTCAGACCTTGCGGCTGCTTGGGGTAGTGCCGGTGTCGCGGATGTCCTTCTCGATGCCGTCGGCGGCGTCCTCGGCGACGACGATCTTGACCTGGATCTGGGCCCAACTGATCTGCCCGTCGTCGGCGGCGTTGGACAGGTCGAGGAGAAGCCGTCGCACGGCGTCCTGCGTGTCCGAGTCGCTCATGCTGGTCATGAGGTTGAACGCTATCTCCCGCTCAGCCGGCTGCGGGTCCGGCTCCGGGTCGGGGTCCGGCTCCGGATCCGGCTGCGGGTCCGGGTCCGGGTCGGGGGTGATCACCCGGTGCGGAGGCTTCCGGTCGGGATCCGGCTGCGGGTCGGGCTCGGGATCGGCTCGGGGGTCGGGATCGGGGACGACGACCGCCTTCGGCGGCGCGAGCCGGAGGCCGCCGGAGCCGGTGGCGATGTCGGCGGGGCGGGTGACGGTCCGGTCGATCCCATCGGTCCCGACCAGGCGGAGCTGCCCTGTGCTGACGGCCTCGTGGATGGCGCGCTGCAGGTCCTTATCCCCCTCGGGGAGCAGGGGGAGCCGGGGCGCGCTCCAGAACAAGTCGCGGAGCTCGTCGAGGGGCTTGCCGTAGTCCTTCGCGTCGAGGTTGTGCAGCAGGGCTTTCGCGTTGAGGGCGGCGAGGTCGAACGCCTTGCCCTGCGCGACGAGCGACTTCCACACATGCGTGCCGTCGAGCGACGACTGGTTGCTGTCGGGCTCGAACGCGGTGGTCTTCGCGACCCGAGGCTGGTCCTGCTGGTCGCCTTCCGCGAGGTGGACGAAGTGCCGGTAGGCACGGCGGACCGCGGAGTCAAGATTGCGCTTCGCGTCGGCTCGTTCCGTCCTGGCCTGCTCGGCGAGCTCCTCATCGGCGCGGACCGCGTCCATCAGCGCGACGCGGTCCCACGCGAGGTAGGCCGCCGCTGCGCCGCGCGCTGCCGCTCGTCCCTGCGTGTTCACGACGGCGAACACGGCGGACGACGCCCACTGCACGGGCACCCGATCACCGCCGAGTCCCATGACGGCCTCGATGGCGTTGCGGGTGTCCTTGTCGATCCCGTTGAGGAGGCTGAACTGGCGGGGGTCGAGGACGACGAGCCGGGTGGCCCGCTCGTCGACGCTCGCGCCCGTGAGTACGGCGAGCGGCGTGAGGGCCGGGTCGGCGGTGATGAACCGCTTGGTCTTGAAGGGCCCCGTCACCGAGAGGCGGTCAGCGGCTCGGGCGAGCTCCTCGTCGCGGTCGTCCTCGTTGACGCTCGTCCGGGCGGCCTTGAACAGCATGTTCAAGGTCCGGCGGGTCGACATGAACAGGCGCGGGGCCTGGCCGCCCTTGCCGGCGAGGTGCTCGACGCTGGATAGTCCACCGCCCTCGACATCTATGAGCTCGGCGAGGACCGTGTCGGCCTCCCCGATGGGGTAGCCGCTGGGGACGAACAGCGCGGCCTTGAGCTCGGCCTCCGTCGCTCCCTGCCTGCCGCCCGCTCGGGCCCCGATGACGGAACACAGGAACAGACATGTCGCGGCGCGCTCGGCGGCACGCGGGTTGAGGGGTCCGATGATCCCGTCGGTCCGGGCTCGGTCGAGCTCGCGCGCCGCCCCCTTGGTGTCGTCGGCGGCGACGATGTCCGCGCTGGCGATCTGGCGGTAGTTGGCCTGCGTGCGGGTGTCGACGATCAGGCCGCTGTTGATGACGGCCTCGCGGACGGCGGGGTCGGACAGCGGGAGGTCGCCGGGGCCGACGAGCAGCGGCGCCCACTCGCCGGCCTTCCCGCGCTGCCACAGGCTATGGGCGGTGGCGGCAAAGATCCGGATCGTTGACCGGACCCGCTGGAACCCGGCGAGCTTGGCCCATTCCTGCTCCGCCAGCGAGATGAGCTGCGGGTGAAATGGGTAGCAGCGCGCGACCTCTTCCGGGAAGTCCGGCGACGAGGTCGCGGGAACGAGGTCGAAGACCTTGCTGCGCCAGGACCCGGTCATCTGGGATGCGTACGCCGTGGCCGTCGCCTTGAGGACCTCCGCCGGCGGCGTCCCGTCGAACAGCCGGCGGCGCAGGATCGCGGCGAAGTCGGTGTTGTCGTTGATCGTCGCGGTCTCGCCGTTGCGGATGAGCAGGTCGTCCAGCTCGGCGCGGCGCTTCTGCCCGGCCTCGTCCAGGTCGATGTTGTCAGCCTCGGACGCGATCATTACGACGACCGCGGCGACGTTCGGGACGTCGTTGACGCTGTCGAGCAGCGCCCGCAGGAACGCCATGTCTTTGATCGCGAGGTCCGCGTTCCCGGACAGGGAGAGCTGGCGGACGTAGTCCATGATCTCGTCGATCAGGATGAGAACGGGCCGACCGACGGCGGTGAGCGCCTCGACGATCCGGTGCTTGTCGCCGTACCCGTCCCGGTAGCGCAGGTACAGGTTGTTGTCGCCGGCGAACAGCCGCCACAGGAACCGCTCGTGGAGCGTCTGCGCCGGGCCGTCGAACTCCGCCGACCCCTTGCCCGCGGTCATGTTGTCGCAGGCCAGCACGACGACCTGCGGCCTGTTCAGGTCCGCCGGCGGGGACTCGTCCAGGATCTGCCCCGCCCGTTCCCACGCGGCCCGGCCTACGTCGGTCTGCCCGAGGGCCGCGGGGTGCTGGGCGAGGTGCCACAAGCCGATGAGGCCGTGGGACTTGCCGCCGCCCATCGCCTGGTCGAGTCGCCACAGCGCCCGTGCCCGGGTGTGCTTGCCGCCGCCGCCGAGGCGGACCGCGACCTTCGCCATGAGGTCGGTGAACAGCGGGCTGGGGTGCGTGATCTCGCCGTAGTAGGCCGCGTCGGCGTAGGCCGGGCGGTCCTGCGGCGTGCCGTGGACCGCCTGGAACAGCGACATCTGCACGTCGTCGATCGACCCGCTCGCGTGGACGACCTCGTCGCGCAGCTTGAGGACCTCCCACCAAGGGGTCACGCCGCTGTTCAAGAGGTCTCCTCCGCCGTGTCGATGTCGAACAGGCTGCGCTGCTGGTTCCTGATCTCATCGGCCTCGCGCTGCGCCGAGACGACGCCGCGGGCGACGTTCCCGATGCCCCTGCGGGCTCGCACCAGCGATGTCCAGGCGACCGCGTCTGGGTCAGCTTCCGGCAGCAGCGAAGACAGGTAGCCGAGACTCGCCCACAGGTAGGCGTCGTCGTCGTCTCGCTCGGCTGACGCCAGCACCTGGGCGACCTCGTCCAGGCCGCCCGGCCACGCCTTCGCCATCGCCATCGCCACGTCGATCACCGACGACGTGGGGCCGATGACGCCCTTCCAGTCCTTGGCGGGTGCGAAGCGCACGCCCTTGTCCGCGTCCGATAGTACACCCTTGAGCTCGTCCATCGTCAGGTCCGCCGCCAGGGCCTGCCAGCGGGCCTCAGACTTCGCCGCGACGGAGCGGCGGTAGAGCCGGACCCAGCCGAGCGCAAAGCGCGTCCGGGCGTCGAAGGTGTCGAGGGGGAGGTTCTCGATAGGCACCGAGGAGGCGTCTATGACCGCCTTGCGTGCGACTACGAGGTAGTGCGCCGGATCGACCGGGTCGCCCAGGTGGTCGAGCACCTGCTCGTAACGGCCGACCGCCTCCATCGCCGGTCCAGCGGACGCCATGAGCTGGTCGGTCGGCGCGAGCCGGGCGGCGTCCCAGAGCGGGATGCGTGACTGCACCTCGCGCCGGACTTCTGCCTCCACCAGGTTTGCCCTGCCCTTGGGCCGGCTGGCAGGAGCCGGGCGGCAGGACATGGTGAGCGTCGTGACGATGTTCGCCTTGCCCTGCTGTCCTCCTGACTCGGTTCTCGCGGGCCACGATGCTGTCAGGACCAGGCCGGCACGGGTGATGGCGCCGAGCAGCCGGTGCCAGACCTCAGGCTCGCCGTGGCCGAAGACGATGGTCACCACGCCGTCCTCGCGGACGACCTCGCGGGCCTGGGAGAAGGCACGCGAGATGTTGCGGTCGTAGTAGTCGCGGGTCCGGTGCTCGACCTGCGGCTACGCCGTGCTCCTTGACGATGAGCTCCTCGGTCTTCTCCTGCACCCCGCGCATGTCCGCCGTGAACGTCAGGTCGGGCCGGACGGACAACAGGGCGCGCTTGAGCCAGACGTAGAAGAGATCTGAGCTGTCGGAGTAATAGATCATCGAGTCGTAGGGAGGGTCGGTAACCACCGCCTCGAAGGTGCCGGCTCGGAAGGGCAGGGACAGTGGCGGATCCTCGGCTGATGGTGGCCGGGGTGCTCTGCCTGCGGCCGAGCTGCTTGCGTAGCGACGTTGACCGTGTCGCCCGTGAGCGAGTCCCAGGTGCCCGGCCCGGTCCCCAGCCCTGTCTCGAAGTAGTCGTAGGAGAAGCCGACGGCTCGCCTCGTTGCCGAAGATGTGGTTGACCCCGGTGGCAGCGCCCGTCCTTGTAGACCATGATCGAGGTGCCGCGCGTTGACCGCTTGATCTTGCGGACCAATACCGAGGCGGCGTAGCCGACGAGCGCGGCGGCGTACTCGGTCGAGAGGCCCGCGCTGGCTGCAGCTCGGCGTCCGAGGTCGTTGATGATCCGGGCGAGGCGCACGAACCCCAGCGTCTGCCGGTTGTTGCACAGGTCGCCGTACGTCACCGCGCCGTAGAGCTGACGGCCGGACCGTCGCGCCGTTGCTGCCGGGGATCGCGCTCGTCGGGCACTGCCGGAAGGCCAGGGGCGAACACGGGTTCCGACGCCAGCGCCGTCTGCCGCGGCTACGGACGGCCTCAAGCTCAGCTGCTGTGGGCGGGCGGAAGAACTTGCCGACAGCGGGATCGAGGTCCGCCGCGACGAGCAGCGCGTCCTGCCCCAGCCCGGAGCGCGGCCAGGCGCTGGTGCGTGTCCTTCGCATGGACGTGCTCGCAGAAGGGGCAGACGGCCGCCTTGCCCCTGACGGCCTTGCCCGCCTTGAGCGGTGCGACGAGCGTCGGCTGACCCGTCGGCGGGCCGTCGTGGACCACGGCGCGGAACGTGCCGGCGGCTCGGTCCGACCTCGATGCGGTAGCTCTGTCCGGGGTCGCCCTTCGCCGGCGTCGGGTGCCGCAGGACGCAGGAGCCCGGTCAGCGGGAACCGGTGCCCGCACTCCTGGCACGGCAGGGTCACCGCCCAGACGTAGCCCCACGGGCTGCTTGCCGTCGACCGGCGGGTAGAAGTCGCGACATGGCCGCTGCGTAACGACGGCCCACCTCAGCGAAGAACGGTCCGACGTCGTCGGGAGCCGGTTCCGATGCTCGAGCACGTCGGCTCGCACCGAACGGCAGCGGCGGCTCGTCGGACCAGTCGCGCATCGGGTAGTCGGCAAGGAGCTGGCCCGCGAGCGTGGCGACCGGCGAGTAGTCGATTCCGTCGAGCGAGCCCCCGAGCCGGGCCGCCTCCAGCGGGATCATCGCCGCGGCCCGAGAACGGGTCCAGCACCGCGGCACCTCGGGGTGGTGCTTCGAGCAGCTCTGCGACGATCTCGCTCCGAGCGGCGTCGCGGCCGGTCATGGCTCGGCGCACGAGGTCCTGCAGCCGGCGCTGCTCGGACTCGTCGTCCGGCCACGGCAGCAGGCTCGTGAGCACTGCGGCCTTGGCCTGCGCGAGCGGCCGCTCGGCGAACCAGGTGAACAGGCCGTTCTCGCTGTTGCCCGCTTCCCCAGCCGCTGGCAGACGCCTCGCTGACCTCGGCGCAGGGGAACCAGCGCTCGATCATGCGCACGGGGCGTGCTCCTCGCTGGTCTCGGGCGGCCTTGAGGGCGCTGCCGGGTACGTGGACGATGACCTGGCCGGTGGACAGGTCGCGCGAACGTCCGGACGGGGTCGGGGTAGGCGCCGTAGAGGCTGCCCTTGCCGTCGTGGCACTGGTCGACGACGTAGAGCCAGTAGTCGTTGCCGTGCTGGGTGGCGATGAGGACCTCGTTGGCGGTCATGCTGATGCCTTGGCTGCTGGCGGCGCGCCAGACGCCCTTGATCTCGACGAGGCGCTGCTCGCGGCCGCGGCTGGCGTGCAGGTCGTAGCCGCGGCCCTCGGTGTGGACGTCGGCGACGGCGAAGCCCTGGGCGCGGAGGTGCTCGGCGACGAGGTCGGTGCTGATGCGCTCGCTGTCGGTCTCGGTCGGGTCGGCGGGCGGCGCGGCGGCGGTGACGCGGGCCCAGGCGAGCCGGCGGGGCTCGCCGATGGCGACCTCGCTCATCTGCCGGAGGTCCGCGAGGCGCTGCGCGGTCATGTGCCTTGAGCCGGCTCGCGCTCGGCGATGCGGGTGTCGCGGTCGGCGATGTCGTTGGTGAGCTCGTTGGGGAGCAGGTCGAGCTCGCGTCTGGGCGACGCGGAGCCAGTCGTCGAGGGCGCCGGCGCGGCGGGCCTGCTCCTCGTCGGCGGCCATCGCGGCGCGGGCGGCGGCGTCGTGGGCGCGGCCGGGGTGCGGCGCGCCGGCGGGGGCGTCGGCGGGCGTGAGGTTGGCGAGCGTCTCCCACCGGACGGGGCGGGCGCCGGCGCTGTCGACGCGGACCAGGCAGGCCCAGGTGCCCTTGCGGCGGCCGCCGGCCTCGGTGAGGTCGGCCTCGTAGGCGAACAGGTCGTAGTCGGTGCTGCTGGTCTGCGTCGACGAGCGCGCCGCCGCGGAACATCGCGGGGGCGAGGGCGTCGGCGCACAGCGCGACGAGCGCCCTGTACGGCGGGTCGCTCGGGCCGAGGTTGACGGCGTCCGCGACGGCGGCGCCGCTGGCGCGGGCGTGCGGCGAGGGACTTCCCGCTGGTCGCGACGAGCGCAGTGGCCCCGGCCTTGCGCTGGCCGGGCGGCGCGAACTCGGGGGGCAGCGGCTGGCCGTCGGGCAGGGCGAGGGTGAACATGCCGTCGCCGGCGGCGTGCGGGCTGATCGTGATGGCGCCGCCGTCGGCGGCGCGGTGCAGGAACGCCTCGACGATGGCGGGGTTGATCCGGTCGAGCTGCTCGTCCTGGAGGGCGGTGACGGCCTGGGCGATGTCGACGCTGGTCTTGAGGGCCCGTTCCTGCTCGTCGGCCCGCTTCGCGGCGTCGGCGAGGCGGCTGGCGGTGACCGCGCCGACGGCGGCGAGGGCGCGGGCGCGCTGCTCGTCGTCGCCGAACGTGTCCGCGAGGACCCTGCTCGAGGTCGTCGTCGGCGAGTCCGACGAGCTCCCCGACGAGGCTGAGGCTGTCGAACATCCGGCCTTCGAGCTGGTTCGCGGCGGTGACGAAGTTGCCGAGCAGGACCTCCAGCACGTCGCCCTCGCGGGTGTCGGTGGCGATGAGGTTGTAGAGCTCGACGTCGCGGGTCTGGCCGACGCGGTGGATGCGGCCCATGCGCTGCTCCAGGCGGACGAGCGACCAGGGGATGTCGTAGTTGACGAGGACGTGCGCGGTCTGCAGGTCGATGCCCTCGTTGCCGGCGTCGGTGCTGACGAGGATCTGGAAGTCGCGGCGGGCGAACGCGTCGCGGGTGTCGTCGCGGACGTGGTGGTTGTCCCGTGCCGGAGTACCGGCGGGCGGTGAACCCGGCGTGCACGAGCCGGCTGGACGAGCCAGTCGGCGGTGTCGGCGTACTCGGTGAACACGACGGCCTGCTCGCCGTTGCCGGGCTTGATGCCGTTCCTGCCGAGGCACGTCAGCGACGAGCGGGTCCCACTTGGACACGGGCAGCTCCGGGTCGTCGACGAGCGGCTCCAGCCGGGCGAGCAGCGCGTTGATCTCGCGCTTCTCGGCCTTCGCGGACTTCGAGCCCTCGTGGACGACGCGGGCCTCGTCGGCGCGTGGCGGGGTCGTCGCCGTCGGGGTCGGCGTCGATGCGCGGCGGCGGACGGCATTGCGCTGCCCATCCCGTCGCGGCGGCGCTTGAGGGTCTCCGCGAGCGGCGCAGAGGCTGGAGGCGGCGCGCTTGCCGTAGACCATCTTCCCGAGCGGCACGGCGATCGCCGGGAAGTACCGGTCGACGAGGTCGAGCGCCTCGGCGTAGAACTCGGCTCTCGACCGGCGACAGCGGCACCGGCTGGTTCTCGGCGTGCCGGCCCTTGAAGAGCTTGGTCGTCCCGTCGAAGTCGACGAGGTCCTCCTTCATCCGGCGCAGGAAGTGGACCCGGCCCGGCTTGACGCTGCGCGACGGCTCCTTGTTGCTCTCGACCGCCGGGTAGACCTCCGGGTCGACCAGGTGCAGCAGCGCCCGGAACAGCCACTCCTTGCCCGCGGTGCGGCGTCGCGGTCATCAGCAGCGCGCGCGGGGTGTTCAGGGCGAGCATCTCGCCCGGCCTGGTAGTAGCCGACGGCGGTCGGGGTGAGCCGGTGCGCCTCGTCGAACACGACGGCGTCCCAGCCCATCCGGTCCGGGTGCACGGCGTCCTGCACCGCGCCGTTCACCGACAGCAGGTCCAGGCTGACGACCCACAGGTCGTGGCCGCTGTCCAGGCCGTGCTCGCGGACCGTCTGCGCGGTGATCGCCCGCAGGCCGCCGCCGAAGAACCGCTCGAAGTCGGCCTGCCACTTGGTCACCAGGTGCGCCGGGCACGACGATCAGCGCGCTGCGGACGAACCCGAGCCGCTGCATCTCCCGCAGGTACAGCCCCGCCATGATCGTCTTGCCGGTGCCGGGCTCGTCCGCGAGCAGGAACCGCAGCCGGGGCTGCGGGAGCATCGCGCCGTACACCGCGTTCATCTGGTGGGCGTACGGCCGCAGCGGCGACGACGCCAGCACCGCCGACCGCGCCCCCGCGCCGGCGGCCCGCATCCACGCGGTCCACAGGCCCGCGAGCAGCGCCGCGGAGTCGCCCGCGCCGTCCTCGGTGAGGACCTCGCACGCGGCGGCCTGCTCGGCGGTCAGGTCGACCTTCGCGAACGCCCCGGCGCCCTGCTCGACGAACAGCGTCCAGCCGCCGGCGGGGCCGGGCAGTGCGACCTCGACGCGGACGTGGCCCGGCAGGTCGGCCCTGTGCGGGATCCGCACGCGCTGGCCGGGCTCGAACGTCACCGCCCGACCCTATGGGCGACACCGGTGCGGACAGGCCTTCGACCAGGCAGCAGCCATTCGTGTTGCCAACGCGTCGTGCTCGGACACATACCGCAAAGTCATCCCCCTGCGCGGCGTCCTCCAAAGCGGTCCAGCGCATCGAAGTCCGGACCGTCGGGCCTGCACCGTCGCAAGCTTCGGTGGAAGCGGCTCAGAAGATGGTGCGCAACGGACGGTGCTCCGGCGGTGTATGCCATGCAGCGGCATGAGCAGACCCTGAGCGACCTAGTCGATGACCGGTCTTGGACCATGTGCCGACTGTTGCAAGCCGGGAGACTCCGATCCGACTCCGGGTTCCAGCTAGCCCACACCAGCGGCGGCTCTCGCAAGTTCAGGGCCTCAGCGCTTGACCCTCGACCGGATGCCTAGAGCAAGTAGCGCAATGAAGACGGGCCCAACGAATCGAAAGCCCAGGCGTTGCCACTGGCCCAGATTCGTCAAGCACGGTCGCTCTAGGGGCGGCAGTGGTGTCAGGCTTGTAATGCTGAACCGGATGGCGGCCCCGTCGCGGTACCACTCCGAACTTGCCGCGACTTCACATTCAGTCCTCTGCGCACCTCCCGCGGCCGCCTCCTTCGGAGACACGAACCCATAGTTACTGCTCATCAGCGTGCCGCACAGCACCAGCAGCAGTAGCACTGCGGCCGGCCTCGAAGCCCCCAGACCGTAGGTGGCTACTGTCCTATACAAGCGGAGAATTAGACCCTCGAACGTCCCAGGTGATCTCGCGCGCTTCCGCGCCTGCATCTCACCGAAGAAGAAGTCAGCCGCCCCCGGCTCGTCTTTAGAGTCCTCGCGTCCTTTTCGCAACGCCCGGTACACGTCGGCCAAGTCAGCTTGCGCCGCACGCCAAGCCAACCAAGCACGACGACGGCGTCGGAACTCCTGCAATTGCAGGTGCAGGAGTGCCCGGTACGGCGATGCTGGACGTCGGGCGTGCAGGAGCGCCTCGTCCGCAATGGCGTCTCTGCGGCTGCGGCCACGGCGACTGCCGCGAGGCGACGCTGCACCAGGCTGCGCTGACCTTTCGGGCCGCTTTCGAATGCCACGCTCGAACGCGACTCCCGGGCCCTGTCGGAGTTTATCAAGATTGACTGCTCCGCCGAACTCGGTTTCGCCGAGATTCAAAGTCGAAACCGTTAGTTTACTTACGTCCGCATTGGTCAGCGACCGCACAGTCGGCAGATTGCCGTCTCCCCGCGCTCGGCCGGTCAAAGTGGTTGCCTGACTGAACTCCGCACGTTGCAAGTCGACGGTGGCGCAATCGAGCTCGACGATTCCACCGTCCTTCAGCCGGCAGCGCTTTAGGTCGATCACCCGCGCAGTAAGACGGGTGCTGAGTGGGCCGCCTGAGAAGACCGCTCCGGCGAGCGTCAGGCGTTGCTTGATTTGTAGCCCCGCAAGATCTGGCGGGGAATCGAATAACGTGTCTGTCAACCGGACATCTTCGAGGGCCTTGGTGTCCTTCGTGCTGAGGCTTCCCGTAACGTGCGCTGAGTGCATGTTGAGATCAGATCTGAACGTGCAACCGCGAATCTCAGTGCGACCGGCCAATGTGACGCCACGTGCTTCAGCGCCATCTACGACTGTGGTTTCCGCGAGCTGAAAGATCCCAGCAAACACAGCATCGCTCAAATTGACGCGCTGTAGATGTGATCCAACTACATAGACGGGAGACGCGAAGGCGGCACCCTGCATGTTTAGGGTCTCCCTCACGTGCAACTGATTGAGGCGCGCTGTTCCCAGGACCTTGAGCTTGCCTGCGTTCAGGCCCGCTGGGAAGAGTACTGCACTTACATCAAAGCCAGCCTGCACTTCCGCCGCAACCATCGCCGCTCCGGCGGCAAAGGTCGCGCCCCGCAGATTCATGCCCTGTCCGAACTGCGCACGGGTCCAGTCGACTGGACCGAGAAAACTCGCGCCGCGGGCATCAAAGCCCGACTCGAAGATGGTGTCGACCATCTTCGTGGCACCCGAAAACTCGAAGCCTTGTAGGGCCACTCCACTGGCAAACCTGGCCCTCGAACAGTCAAAGTCGCGCACGATCCGGACGCCGTGGGCGAGCGTCAGGGCGCGAACAACACGTTCCCATAGCGCTAGGCCAACAAAGGAGTCCCGGAGAAGGTCGAACACTCCCTCCTGACGCCGACTGCGCAATAGGGCGTGTTGCTCGTCGTCGGACATGTGTCCGACGCAGAAGTGCGCCGAGTGGATGGCGGCCCCAGAGCAGGACGCTTCTTCACAGTTGCGTAGGCCCGCTCGACGAGCTGAAAGGTCTGCGACTGCCATAAGCATGTTCTACCCGTCGCGGGCCAACCAAGCTCGGGCACCGGTACGGCGAACGCTCGACTGGGACCACAAGTGTTCAACATATGCCTGCCCCTATAACGCGCATGCCGCTGACCCGGGACGGGGGCAGTGCCCGCTCATCGGCCTGAGAGGACGTCCGAGCGCCGCGCAAGCGAGGCCCAGCGGTGCCAGCCCCCGGCCGTCGGGCAGCCGAGCGGCGTCGCTAGAGGTCGATGATCCCGACGCTGCCGTCGGACGCCCTCGGCCAGCGCCTCGAGGTGCTGCCGGTTGCTCGTCACCACAGCCTGCCGCCGGCGCAGCGCGCCCTCGACCACCACGGCGTCGGTCGCCTCCACCGGCAAGGAACAGGCACCGAGGAGCAGCCCGGCGGCCCGGGCGGCTGGCTCGTCCAGGTCCTCCACCTGGCAGCCCTGCAGCAGCCGGGCCGTCTGCACGCTCCCCCGCCAGCCCTCGACGAGCACCGGAGCCGGGACCACCGGGGCGGCGCCGCGCTCGAGCGCGCGCCGGTGCAGCGCCCACATGCGCCGGTCACTGCGCTCCGCCGCGATCAGCGCTCCGGTGTCGTAGGTCAGCCCGGTCACGGCGCGCCGGCCGGCCGGCGAGCCCCTTGGTCGGCCTCGTCGAGCAGGGCGTCCGCCTCGGCGAGCTCGGCGTCCGTCAGCGCGCCGTGTTCGGCCTCCCACTCCCCCACGGTCCGCAGCCCGCGGCGCACCGTGAGCCACTGCTGAGCCGCCTCGGTGAGGGCCGCCGACAGAGGGATGCCCGCCTCCCGGGCCTCGTCCTCGATGCCGCGGAACAGCGGGGCGGGCAGGGAGAAGGACCGCTTCACGACGCTGGACACGAGACCATGGTACGACCACGGTACGACCAGTGACCAGACCTCGAGAGCAACCTGAACTGGTAGCCACGCTGGTAGCCAAGGGGACGGAAACGGGTGCACCGCGCCGGACGGCGACGGACTACTGAACCTGTTCTGACCTGCAGGTATGCACTTCCGCGCATCGCGGCGGACGACCTCCGGCCGGGCTTCCAAACTGGCTACGCGGGTTCGATTCCCGTCGCCCGCTCCACCGCCCCGCCCTGCCCAGGACGCTTCGGCAGCGACCTGGACCGGTCGGCGGGCCAGCGGGTCCGCCCCTCGGTCGCCGGCTCAGCTCCCCTCGTCGCGCAGCCGGCCGAACCACCCCTCGCCGGGCAGGTCCGGACCGTCCCCCCACGAGGGCTCGGCCGGCGGCTCGTACGGCCACAGCACCTCCGACCGCGCCGCCGCCTGCACGAGGAGGTCGCCGTCGACCTCGACCGCCGTCTCGGCGATGCCGAGGGCGGTGCACGCCACGACGAGGGTCAGCGGCCCGGGCGGCGGGACGGGCGCCAGCCAGTACTCGTGGTCGGCGTGGCGCTCGCTGCCGCCTCCCCCACCCGGCACCAGCAGCGGCTGGTCCAGACCGCTGTCTGCTGCAGGCGCCCGTCCCAGCCCGGCGGTCGACGCGGCCCGCCCGTCGGCGAACTCGGCGCCGAGCAGCAGCTGCCCGTCGCTGGAGCCGCGCCAGCCGGAGACCACGTCGTGCAGGTCGTGCCGTCCCGGCAGGACCCGCTCGTGGCGCAGCCGCACCGACACCGTGAAGGCGATGCCGGAGGTGTAGGCGTGCACGCCGGTCACGGCGACGGCGACGTCGTCCGTCCGGGCGAGCACGAACGACAGCGGCACGGCGGCCGGGACCTCGTTGTCGGGCGGGTTCCACGACCGCGTGTCGGGCGGGTCGGTCCCGTCGTCGTGGCTGCCGTACGAGGCGGAGTGCATGCCCGCGATCCTGCCCGGCCGGCGCCTCCGCGTCAGCCGTCCCGGCCCGGAGGGCGCTAGACAGGACGGGTGAGCAAGCGCATCGTCGAGCTCGACTGGCAGCCGACCCGGATCGGGGACGTCAGCCTCCGCCGTCGGGCCGACCCGGTGAGCGGGTCCGAGGTGCACGAGGTCCTGCTCGGCGAGGAGTACCTCATGTCGAGCCTGTTCACGGTCGCCGAGGTCGCCCTCGCCGACCTCGGCCTGGCCGCGCACCCGGGGACCGACCTCGACGTCGTCGTCGGTGGGCTGGGCCTCGGCTGGACCGCCCGCGCCGCCCTGGCCGACCCGCGGGTGCGGCGGCTCGACGTCGTCGAGGCCCTGCCCGCGGTGATCGGCTGGCACGAGCGCGGCCTGCTCCCCCGCGCCGCGGAGCTCGTCGACGACCCGCGGACCACCCTGGTCGAGGGCGACTTCTTCGCGCTCGCCCTCGGCGGCGGCCCCTTCGCGCCCGGCGGTCCGGCCGCCTACGACGCCGTCCTGCTCGACGTCGACCACTCCCCCCGCAACGTCCTCGACCCCGGCCACGCCGCCCTGTACGACGTCGCCGGGCTGCAGCGGCTCGCCGGGCAGGTCCGGCCGGGCGGGGTCTTCGGGCTCTGGTCGGACGACCCGCCGGACGAGCCCTTCC
Organism: uncultured Actinomycetota bacterium; assembly: GCA_963761655.1. Lineage (GTDB taxonomy): Bacteria > Actinomycetota > Actinomycetes > Mycobacteriales > SCTD01 > RYN-122. Next base: position 60,181 of record CAVXHI010000008.1, on the reverse strand, counting down.
TCGGCGCGCTCCGGGAGGTGTTCGCGACCGTGGCGGCGCACGTCGTCCCGTTCGCCAACCCGTACACCGGCGGCGAGTCGCGCAACACCGTCTACGTCGCCGTCCACTGATGGACCCGACCGAGGCGGTGCTGCTGACCGGGGCGGGGCTGGTCGCGGGCGCGGTCAACGCCGTCGCCGGCGCCGGGTCATTGCTGACCTTCCCCGCCCTGCTCGCCGCCGGCCTGTCCCCGCTGGCCGCGAACGTGACGAACTGCGTCGGGATGGCGCCCGGGGGCGCGAGCGGCGCCTGGGGGATGCGCGAGGAGCTGGCGGGGTCGGGACGCAGGCTGCTCCGGCTGTCGGTCTGGGCCGCGGCGGGCTCCGTCGTCGGGGCGGTCCTGCTGCTCGCGCTGCCCGCGGACGCCTTCGACGCGGTCGTCCCGGTGCTGGTCGGCCTGGCCGGTCTGCTCGTGCTGGCGCAGCCCCTCGTCCGGCGGCTCACCGGCCGGCAGGAGGGCAGCCCGGAGTCGCCCGCGACCGGGGCCGGGGTCGCCGCCGTGACCGTGTACTCCGGCTACTTCGGTGCGGCGCAGGGCGTGATGCTGATCGGCGTCCTCGGGGTGCTCGCGCCGCAGCCGCTGCGCAGGGTCAACGCGGTCAAGAACGTCCTCGCCGGCGTCGCCAACGGGACGGCCGGCCTGGTCTACGCCGTCACCGCACCGGTCCACTGGGGTCCGGCGCTGGCCCTGGCCGTCGGCAGCACGGCCGGCGGACCGGTGGGGGCCCTGCTGGCGAAGCGGGTGAGCCCGGGGCCGCTGCGGGTCGGGATCGCCCTGGTCGCCCTGGGCGTCGCCGTGCGGCTGGCCCTGCAGACGTGGTGAGCGCCTACAGGACGTCGTCGCCGAGGTAGAGGAAGCCGCCGGCCTCGTCGCGGAAGGGGACGCCCGCGGCGGTGAGGGCGGCGTCCCAGTCGCCGCGGCACGAGGGGTCGCTGCCCTGCATGCCGTGGTCGGCGGTGAGCAGCACGACGACGTCGTCCAGCAGCCCGCGCTCCTCGACCAGGTCGAGCCAGACGCCGAGCCGCCGGTCGGCGTCGCGCAGGCTGTCGCGGCTCATGACCGTCCCGGGGCCCGCGGCGTGATGGGCGCCGTCGGTGAGGGTGGTGTTCCACCACGTCAGGCGGGGCGGCTCGCCTTCGCGCCACAGGCCGAGCACCTGCTCGAGGCCGACCGCGTCGATCTGCGTGCCCCAGGCGTAGTCCTCCTGCCCGGTGTGCGCGTGCGTGGCGTGCGGGTCCTCCGCCGCCGCCGGGAGCGAGGTGATCAGCGAGCCGGTGCCCTCACCCTGGGCCGCGCGGATGAGCGCGAACGTCGAGTAGGTCGCGCCGGTGTCGCACGGCTCGTTCACGCACGCCGACGCCGTCCCCTCGGGCAGCCGCTGCCAGAGGGTCCGGACGCCGGGGCGCAGGTGGTCCATCGCCTGGTGCCAGGTGGTGTGCGAGTTCGGCACGACCTGGGTGCGTGCCTCGCGGTCGTAGTAGGCGTTGTTGACGATCCCGTGTCGGCCCGGGCCCGAGGCCGGTCAGCGCGCAGGTGTGGTTGACCAGCGTGACGCTCGGGAACTCGGCGATCGCACCGCCCCGGAACGCGCAGCCGCGCTCCAGCAGCCGCGCGACGTTCGGCAGCTCCCCCGACGCCGCCAGGGCCAGCAGCTCCCCCGACGGCGCCCCGTCCCAGAGCAGACCGACGACGTGCGCCGCCCCGGGCGCGACGGCGTCGAGGGGGACGCCGTCCATGCCCGAGGTGTCGCCCCCGGACAGGTGCGCCAGGGTCGCCCCGACGTCGACCGTGCGGCAGTACCGGTCCAGGACGCCCCGCCCGGAGACGCCCGCCCCCGAGAGCACCAGGGGAGCCCGCGACTGCAGGCCGTTGAGGCTGCCGTGCTCCCCGACGTGGCCGCCGGCGTCGCGGAAGTCGTGCGCGCCGGTGTGGACGACGGCGAGGTCGGGGGCACGGGACTCGTCGAACAGCCCGTGCAGCCGGACGCCGGCCAGCGGGTAGGCGGTGTCGGCGTCGCTGAAGGGGTCCTGGTCGGCGACGGGGTCCTCGCCCTCGAGCAGCGTGGTGCGGCCGTCGCGGTCCAGGGCGGAGCGGCCGCGGCTGTCGGCGACGACGACCCGGTCGCCGTCCTTCCACGCCACGAGGGCGACGACGTGCGCCAGCGACGGGTCGAGCAGGACGTCGAGGGCGCGCTCGCGGAGGTCGCCGTCGGTGCCGGGGCTGGTCACGGGGGCGAGGTCGCGGTCCTGGAGGGGCACGGGCCGAGCGTAGGACCCGGCCCGCGACCCCGATCGGGCGCTCGAGGCCGACGACCGGCCCGGGTAGTCCCTGGCCGACGGCCGGCCCCGCACCCGGGGGACGTCCCGGGTGCGGGGCGGCGGCTACCGCACGGCGGCGCGGGCGGCCCGGGCGGCGCGGCCGGCCGCCTCGGCCCGACGCTCCGCCCGGCGGGCGGCCACGAGGCGGACGCCGCGGCGCTCGGCCGCGGCGTCGCGTTGTCGTTCACCCACGAGGCTGCGGGCGAGGTCTTCGGCGAGGGCGAGCTGCATGACGGATCTCCTGAGGACGTAGGCGGGGAGGGTGCGGGTGGTGCTGGTCGTGCTGGTGGGCGCGCTCATGCGGCGTCCCACCGCGGGGCGTCCTTGCGGGGACGGCCGCGGGGCCGCTTGCGCGGGACGACGACGCCGCTGACGAGAAGCTGGCCGCCCCACACGCCCCACGGCTCGCTGCGCTCGAGCGCACCGGCGAGGCACGCCTCCCGCAGGGGGCAGGGGACGCAGAGGGCCTTGGCGGCCTCGACGTCTGACGGGGACTCGGCGAACCACAGGTCGGGGTCGGCGGTCCAGCAGGGCAGGTCCTCGCGGACGAGGGTGCGGTCGGTCTCGGGCTCGTCAGGGGGCACGAGGGCGAGGTCGGTCTCGATGGCCAGGGCGGTCACCTGGTCACCTCCTTCGGGGGAGCGGCCGGAACGGTGTCCGGCGGGGAGCGGGCAGAGCGGTGCGGGTCGGGGGCGCCGGACGGTTGCGGCGCGGGTGCGGGGCGGTGGTCAAGGCGGCTCCTGCAGGTGTGTCGGTGGTCGGCGGGGTGGTCGACGGGTGGTCTCGGGTCCGGAAAAGCAGCGAGGCCGCGGATCCCGGTGTTCGGGTTCCGCGGCCTCGAGGCGCTGGTCTGGTCAGACCGGGGTGCCTCGAGGCGGGGAGCCCATGACGTCGATGCGGTTCTCGAGGACGGACGGCGCGGCGGCGAACGCAGCGGTGTGAGCACTGGCGCTCCGCGTGCTCGTCCGGGCGAGGGCAGAGGTCTCCTGCAGGCCCGACACCTCGACCGCGACGATCAGCGCGGCGGGGGCGGAGACGGCGGCGGGCAGGCTGACGGCCCCGCTGCGCAGGTCGGCGGGCGACGCGCAGCTCTCGAGGGCGGCCGGGCTCAGGACGGTGCTGTCCACGGGGCCACCTCCTCGAGTCGTGCCTCGGCCGACGGCCGAGCGCGTGAGGCGGAGGTTAGAGGTGCGCTCCGCAGGGTGTCCAGGCATTTACGGCGGGGCCGGGAGCGGTCAGGCAGCGGCAGGGTGTCGGGCACGTCTGGCTGGGCGCTCGAGCGGTGCACCAGGGGCAGCGCCGCCTCCAGGTCGCGGCCCAGCAGGTCGGCTGCCGGGCCGCACGGCCTGCCCCCGCCGCCGGGCCGTCAGCGTCCGACGAGCTCCAGCACGTCGTCGCCGAACTTGTCGAGCTTGCCCTGGCCGATGCCCGGGATCTTCACGAGCGCCGCGGTGTCGGCCGGCTTCTGCTCGGCGATCGCCGCGAGGGTGGCGTCGGTGAACACGCAGTAGGCGGGCTGCCCGAGCTCCTTGGCGCGGCCGGCCCGCCAGTCGCGCAGGGCCTCGTAGAGGGCGTCGTCACGGTCGGACGGGCAGCCCTCGTGCCGGCCGAGCTTCTTGTCGACGGCCTCGAACAGGGTGCTGCCGCAGATCCGGCACAGGGCCGGGCCCTTGGACCCCTTCGACGCCCGGGCCGCGGCGGCCACCGCGCCGGGACGCCGGGCGACGTCGCCGAGCATCCCGTCCAGGAAGCGGGAGGGCTTGCGGGAGGCGCGTCCGCCCGGGGAGCGCGACAGCGCCCAGGACAGCGACAGGTGCTCGCGGGCGCGGGTCACGCCGACGTAGAGCAGCCGGCGCTCCTCCTCGACCTGCGCGGGGGTGTCGGCGTGGACGAGCGGCATGGTGCCGTCGACCAGACCGACGAGGAACACGGCGTCCCACTCCAGGCCCTTGGCGGCGTGCAGCGAGGCGAGGGTGACCCCCTCGACGGTGGGGGCGTGCTGCGCCGCGGCCCGCTCCTCGAGCTCGGCCACCAGGCCGCGCAGCCCGCCCTCGGACGGCAGGTCGCCGGCGAGGCGGTGCAGCGCGGCGAGCGACTCCCAGCGCTCGCGGGTGGCGCCGGCGCCCGGCGGCGGGGCGTCCGGAGACCAGCTCATGCCGCTGCGCAGGACGTCGGCGACGAGGTCGTCCAGCGCGTCGGGGGCGTCGTCGTCGACGGCCCGGGCAGCGCCGCGCAGCAGCAGGACGGCCTCGCGGACCTCCGGCCGGTCGAAGAACCGCTCGCCGCCGCGGACGAGGTACGGGACGCCGACGTCGGCCAGCGCCGCCTCGTAGGCCGCCGACTGCGCGTTGACGCGGTAGAGCACGGCGATCTCCGACGGCGGCGTCCCGGCGTCGACGAGCTGCTTGCACCGGGCCGCGACGGCGGAGGCCTCGGCGGGCTCGTCGTCGTGCTCGGCGAAGACCGGGGACGGGCCGTCGGGGCGCTGGGCGAGCAGCTGCAGCCGGGCGTGGCCGCTGGTGGCCTTGGCGATGACGGCGTTGGCCAGCCCGACGACCTGCGGGGTGGACCGGTAGTCGCGCACGAGCTTCACCTCTACCGCGCCCGGGAAGCGGGTGCGGAACGAGGTGAGGTGCTCGGGCGAGGCGCCGCCGAAGGAGTAGATGGTCTGGTGGGCGTCGCCGACGACGCAGAGGTCGTCGCGGTCGCCGAGCCAGGCCATGAGCAGGCGGTGCTGCAGCGGCGTGACGTCCTGGAACTCGTCGACGACGAACGAGCGGTAGCGGCCCCGGAACTCGTCCGCGACGGCCGGGCTGTCCTCGAGGATCCCCGCGGTGAGCATGAGGAGGTCGGAGAAGTCGGCCGTGCCCTGGGCCTGCTTGAGGTCGCGGTAGGCGGCGTACACCGAGGCGACGACGGCGGCGTCGTAGGGGCCCTCGCGGCCGGCCGCGGCGGCGGCCGCCGGGTAGTCCTCCGGGGCGACGAGCGTGCTGGCGGCCCACTCGAGCTCGGACAGCAGGTCGCGCAGCTCGGAGGTGCCGGGGCGCAGCCGGGCCCGGGCGGCCGCGTTGGCGACCAGGCCGAAGGTGTTGGTGACCAGCTGCGGCGGCGTCCCGCCCACGGCGCGCGGCCAGAAGTAGGCCAGCTGCTTCATCGCGGCACTGTGGAAGGTGCGGGCCTGCACCCCGCCGGCACCGAGCGCCCGCAGCCGGGTCCGCATCTCCCCCGCGGCGCGCGCCGTGTAGGTGACGGCCAGCAGCGCGCTCTCGGGGACGGCACCCGAGCGGACGGCGTAGGCGGCCCGGTGGGTGATGGTGCGGGTCTTGCCGGTGCCGGCCCCCGCCAGGACGACGACCGGGCCGGTGACGGTGCGGGCCGCCTCGCGCTGCTCGGGGTCGAGGGCGTCGAGCAGGGCGTCCGGGGTCACGGCTCCAGTCTGCCTGCCGCGCCCGACAGGGAAGGGGTGCGGGGACTGCTCTGTTGACGACGGCATGACGCAGACGGCTCCCGAGCAGATGACGATCTACAGCACGCCCTGGTGCGGGTACTGCCACCGGCTGATGAAGCAGCTCGACCGCGAGGGCGTGCCCTACGCGACCATCGACATCGAGCAGGACCCGGCGTCCGCCGACTTCGTCATGCAGGTCAACGGCGGCAACCAGACCGTCCCGACCGTCGTCTTCCCGGACGGGTCGGCGATGACCAACCCGAGCCTGGCGCAGGTGAAGGAGAAGCTCGGCGCGAGCTGATCCCGGCTTGACACCCGACGAGGTGTGACCGAACGGGTTCTCCCGGGCAACAATGGAGGGTCCCCCCTCCGTCTCCGAGCCTGGAAGAGCACCCCTTGACGTCCCCCGAGCTCTCCCCGGTCACCTCCGGCGCGACCGCCCGCCCGTTCGCCGGCGCCGACCACCCCGCCGTCACGGCCGCCCTCAGCGCGGCGGCGGCCCTCGTCGGCATGGAGGTCGTGTTCCTCGGCGGTCTCACCGAGGACACCTTCACCTTCGAGAAGGTCCACGCGACGGGCGAGTGGCCCGGCGTCGACGAGGGCCGCTCCGGCGACCGCACCGACGCCTTCTGCCACCGGCTGCTGTCCGGCGCCCCCGCCGCGACCTCCGACGCCGAGGCCGACCCGGCGTACCGCGACGCGCCCATCCGGACCGAGCTCGGCATCACCTCGTACGTGGGTGTCCCGGTGCGCGACGCGTCCGGCCGGGTGCTCGCCACGCTGTGCGGCATCGACCGCGACCACGTCGAGGTCGACGAGGAGACCGTCGAGGTGCTCCGGCACCTCGCCGGGGTCATCGCCGCGCACCTCGGTCCGATGCTCAGCGAGAGCATCACCATCCGCCGCAGCGCCGAGGGCGGCTGGCAGGTCGGCGGGGAGCAGACCGGGGACCTCACCAGCGCCATGGTGCTCGCGGACCTGCTCGCGGCCGAGATCACGCCGGGCGGCCGGCCCGCCAAGACCGAGGACCCGCTCGACGAGGCCGGCCGGCTGCGCCTGTCGGTGAAGCAGCTCGAGCACGCGCTGGCGGCCCGCGTGGTGGTCGAGCAGGCCATCGGCGTCCTCACCGAGCGCCAGCACTCCACGCCGCGCGACGCCTTCGAGCGCCTGCGCAAGGTCGCCCGCTCGCGCGGCCGCAAGGTCCACGACCTCGCGAAGGAGGTCGTGGCCTCCTCGACCGACCAGAGCGTCCCGCTCCCGCCGGAGCTGGCCGGGCGGCGCGCGCCCGCGCTGACCACGTTCCAGCCGCGCACGCCGGAGACCCTCGCCGACGACGTCGTCCGCCTCGCCCGGGACCTGCCCGACCCGGCCCGGGTGCTGGTGGACGGTGTCGGGAGCCGGGCTCTGGCCGACCTCCTGGTCGACGGGCTGGTGGCGTCCGGGCGCGCCCCGGTCCGGGTCAGCGCCGGGGACTTCCTGCGGCCTGCGGGCGAGCGGCTCGAGCACGGCCGCGAGGACGCGCTCGACTTCCGGGAGCGCTGGCTCGACGCCGGGGCGCTCCGCCGCGAGGTCCTCGACCGCGCCGACGGGCGGTACCTGCCGCGGCTGTGGGACGCCGCCCGCGACCGGAGCGCCCGGGCCGCCGTCGTGCCGCTGCCCGCCCACGCGGTCGTCGTCGTCGACGGCCTGTTCCTGCTCGACCACGGGTTGCCGGCGGAGCTCGTCGTCCACGTCGCCCTGAGCCCGGCCGCCCTGCGGCGCCGGGGCGTCCCGGACTGGCAGCTGGAGGCGTTCGCCGACTACGACCACGAGGTGCGTCCCGGCGAGGGGTGCGACGTGCTGGTCCGGGCGGAGGACCCCCTGCGTCCCGCGGTGCTGGTGCGCCGCTAGGCCGCGCTGTCCTCGTGCCGGTGGAACAGGGCCTCGGCGAAGCCCCAGGCGGCGTACGCCAGCATCCCGGCGACGGCGACCGCCAGCAGCACCCGGCCGTAGGGCTGCCCGGCGAGGGTCTTCAGCGCCGCGTCGAGGCCCTTCGCCTCCTGCGGGTCGTGCTGCACCGCGGCGACGACGAGGAACACCCCGACCAGGCCCAGCACCAGGGCGCGCCCGAGGTACCCGGCCGTCCCGAGGCGCACGACGGCGCGTGCCCGCCCGTCCGGGACCTTCCACGTCTCGATCTTCTTCGCGTGCTTGCCCTTGACCGCGCGGCGGGAGAGCCAGCCGGCCACGCCGACCGCGACGAGGCCGGCCAGGCCGACCAGCCACCGCCCGCCGGAGTGCTCCATGACCCGGGCCGTCACGCTCTTGGTGGCGTCGCCCTTCTGCTGCCCGGACACCAGGAAGCGGACGACGCCGGCCGCCAGCGCCAGGTGCAGCAGCGCCTTGCCGGACGACCCCAGCCGCTTCTTCACGGGGCAGTCGCCGACGACGGCGTTCAGGCCCTGCCAGAGGGCGAAGCCCAGGTAGCCGACGACGAGGACGACGAGCAGGACCTCCCCGAACGGCTTGTCGGCGATCGCCCGCAGCGCCCCCTGCTGGTCGGCCTGCTCCCCACGGCCCAGCAGGACCGAGAGGGCCAGCAGGCCGACGACGAGCCAGACCAGACCGCGGCTGGCCAGGCCGACCCGGGCCAGGCCGTCGACGGCGTCGCTGTCCTGGACGTCCTCGGCCGTGCTCTCAGGGGCTCCCACGTCGCGAGTCTGTCCTTCGTGGGAGCCCCTGAACCCGGCGCTACGGGTTGGTCAGGCCGCTGACCGTGAACGGCTCCGGCGTCCCCTTCGCGGAACGCACGTTGAACTGGCTGTTCACCACGAGGAGCTGGTTGCCCGAGAAGGCCGCCGTCGTGGGGTAGCGGAAGGTCGGGCTGCTGACCTGGCCGTAGAGCGTGCCGCGCGAGCCGTCGGCCTTGAGCTTGACCTTGCTGATGACACCGTTCGCGTTGCGGACGGCGTAGAGGACGTCGCCGCGCAGCTCGAGGCCGTCGCCGTTCTTGAGCGTCTTGCCGCCGAGGTCGACCTGGGTGACCTTCTTCGTGGCCAGCACGACGCGGAACAGCGTGCCGGTGCCGCTCTGCACGATCACGACGCTCTTGCCGTCCTGGGTGACGACGATGCCGTTGGCGTTGAAGCCCTCGACGTAGGCGGAAGGCGGTGCCGGTGAAGTCGCGGAACACGGGGAGGGCGGCGACGGCCGTGCTGCCGGTGCCGCGGGCGATCTGGGCGGCCGGGATGCGGTAGAGCACCGAGCGGTTCGAGTCGGTGACGTAGGCGTCGCCGTTGCGCGCGATGGCGACGTCGTTGAGGAAGGTCGCGGCGGTCCCGCCGTTGTCGTAGCGGGCGACGAGCCGGCCGGTCCGCGTGTCGTAGACGTGGACCTGACCGGTCGCGCCGCCGGCGACGACCAGACGGCTGCCGTCCTTGGTGACCTCCTGGCCGACCGCGGAGGTGCGGCCGTCGGTGCCGCCGTCCTTGAAGACCTTGACGGTGCGGCTGCCCGTGGTCCCGCGGAACAGGGTGCCGTCGGTGGTCGAGGTGACGTAGAAGACGTCCTTGTAGGACGTGACGCCCTCGGGGTAGGTCTGGTCGCCGGGGAGGGCGTAGGTCGTGGTGCGGGTCGCGGCGTCGGCGGGGGCCCCGAGCAGGGCGAGCGGGGCGACGAGGGCCAGGGCGGCCAGAGCAGTGGTGCGGGCGCGGGACAAGGCGTGCCTCCAGGGAGTAGGTGCGTGTGCAACGACCTTCCCCCGTCCGCGGCCGTGCTGCACCTCTAGCCGGCCGCCCACTCGGTGATCAGCCGGTGCGCGATGCTCACCGGCGGGGGGAGCAGCAGCCCGGGAGTGGCGTCGTCGGCCCAGCCTCCGGCCGCCCGGACCTGGTCGCGGGTGAACCACTGCACCTCGGCGAGCTCGCCGTCGCGGCAGACCGGCTCGGCGTCGCCGTCGCACACCGCCCAGAAGCCGAGCATGAGGCTCTGCGGGAACGGCCACGGCTGGCTGCCCCGGTAGACGACGTCGCGGCAGTCCAGACCGCTCTCCTCGGCGACCTCCCGGACGACGGCCTGCTCGAGGCTCTCCCCCGGCTCGACGAACCCGGCCAGCGTCGAGAAGCGCCGCTCCGGCCAGACCTGCTGGCGCCCGAGGACGCACCGGTCGGCGCCGTCGGTGACGAGCACGATGATCGCGGGGTCGCTGCGCGGGTGCTGCACGTGGCCGTCGGCGCAGACCCGCTCCGAGCCGCCCTTCGTCGACGTCAGCGGCTGGCCGCAGCGAGGGCAGAACGGGTGGGCGGCGTGCCAGTTCAGGAGCCCCACGGCGTGGGCCAGCAGACCCGCGTCCCGGTCGGACAGCCGCGCCCCGACGTCGCGCAGCCCGGCCGTCTTCCCGGGCCTCCTGGGCAGCGGGCCGGCGACGGCGAAGACGGGGCCGTCGTCGTCGCGGCCGAGGTAGAGCCGGTCGCCGTCGGGGGCCTCCCCCGGCTCGACGAGGAGCAGCTCCGGGCCCTGCAGCCGCACCTGCCCGTCCTCCACGACCAGCACCCGCGCCTGCTCCCAGGCCTGCGCGAGGGCGGCGTCGTCGGGACGGGTCGGCGCCGTCCCGGTCGACGGTGCTGCGGGACAGGGCCGGGACGGTCACCCGCGCTCGAGGTCCAGGACGGCGCTCACGCTGTCGGCGACCGCGTCGGCGTCGCCCACAAGCACGCCGGTGAGCCGGTTGGGGGCCAGCCAGCGGGCACCGGCCTCCAGGACGTCCTCGACCGTGACGGCCGCGAGCGCCTTCGGGTGGTCGCGCAGGTGCTCGACCCCGAGGCCGGCGGCCGTCAGCACCGACAGCGTGCTGGCGAGCCCGGCCTGCGACGACGTCGACAGCGCGAGCGACCCGACGGCGTACCGGCGGGCCTGGTCGAGCTCCTCCTGCGCCACCGGGACGGTCGCGATCCGGCCGAGCTCGTACCAGGTCTCGAGCACGGACGGCCCGGTCACCTCGGTGGCGACGTCGGCCGCGACGACGACCCGGGAGCCCGCCGGCGGGTGCTCCGTGCCGGAGTGCGGGCTGTAGGTGTAGCCCTTGTCCTCGCGGATGTTCGCGACCCAGCGGCTGGAGAAGTAGCCGCCGAAGACGAGGTTCGCCAGGGAGAACGCGGCGTAGCCGGGGTCGGTGCGGCGAGGCGCCGGGCCGGCGAAGCGCAGGGTGGTCTGCACCGAGCCGGGACGGTCGACCAGCAGCGCCGGGCCCGGCTGCACGACCGGCACGGGCGGGGTGTCGACGGCGGCGGCCGTGGCGGTCCACCCGCCCAGCGCGGTCTCGACCAGGCCGAGCATCTTGGCCGGCGTCTGGTCGCCGACGACGACGAGGACGCTGCCCGAGGGGGCGACCCGGGAGGCGTGCAGCTTGCGCAGGTGGGCCGACGTGACGTCCTGCACGGCGTCGGCGGTGGGCAGCTCGCGGCCGTACGGGTGGTCGCCGTAGAGGCGGCGGACCAGGGCCTCGCGGGCCGCGACGCTCGGCTGCGTGCGGTAGATCGCCAGCTCCTGCACCAGCCGGTCGCGCTCGCCGACGACCTCCTGCTTCGGGTAGGCGGCCGCGGTGAGGACGTCGGCGAGCAGGTCGAGCAGGCCGGGCAGGCCGCTCGACAGGACGCTGCCGCCCATGCTCAGGCGGTCGGCGTCGGTGCTGGCGGAGAGCTGCCCGCCGACGGCCTGGACCTCGGCGGCGATCCGGCCGGCGTCGCGGGTGGCGGTGCCGGACAGCAGGGTGTCGCCGAGCAGCTGGGCCCGCGCGACGTGCTGCTCGCCGTCCTTGGCGATCCCGCGCTTGGACGGCGCGGCGAACGGCACGCGGAGCCGCAGCTCGGTGAGGGCGACGCCCGGACGCCGGACCGCGAGCACCCGCAGGCCGTTGTCGAGGACGCGCTCGCCGACCGTGGGGAGCTTGGCGGGACGGAGCTTCGCGAGCGGGGGGACGGTGGTCCTGGGGCTGGTCACTGCTGCGCCTCCGGGCGGAGCTCGAGGACGGCGCGGTCCAGGCCGAGGGTGGCGGCCGCGGCCTGCACCTGCTCGTCCGTGACCGAGGCGAGCAGGGCGGGGACCTCGTTGACGAGCTCGGCGCGGTCGCGCTGCTGCTCGAACACCGACATGGTCAGGGCCCGTCCGAGGACGGGGTCGATCTCGCGCAGGTAGCGGGAGGTCATGCGCGCCACCGTCCGGCGCAGCTCGCCGTCGGTGAGGCCGCCCGAGGCGAGCCGGTCGAGCTCCTCGTCGACGGCGCCCGTCACGCGGTCCACCGGGACCTCGCTGGGGTGGTGCACCTCGAGCAGGAGCGGCGTGGGGTCGCGGGCGTCGAGCGGGTCGCCCATGACGCCGAGGTAGCCCCCGACGCTGGTGACCATGCGGTCCTTGAGCACGAGCCGCTCGTTGAGCCGGGCGGCGTCGCCGTCGGTGAGGACCTCCGCCAGGACGACGTAGGGCAGGTAGGCCTCGAGGTCGGCGGGGTCCGGGACGCGCCAGGCCATGGCGACGGCCGGCGTCGGGGCGATCCGGTCGGTCACGACCTCGCGCCGCTCGCCGGTGGGGGCGGGCTCGGCGAAGGACGGTCGCTGCGGGACGTCGCGGGCGGGGATGTCGCCGAACTGCTCCTGCGCGATCCGCAGGACGTCGGCGGGGTCGACGTCGCCGGCCACCGTGAGGACGGCGTTGCCGGGGGCGTAGTAGCGGTCGAAGAACTGCTGGGCGTCGTCGAGGGTGGCGCTCTCGAGGTCGACGAAGTCGCCGTAGCCGTTGTGGGCGTTGGCGAAGCTCTCGTAGAGGACCGGCGGCATGGTGATCCACGGGAACCCGCCGTACGGGCGGTTCAGGACGTTGACCCGGATCTCGTTCTGCACGACCGCGACCTGGTTCTCCAGGTTCTCCTGCGTCAGCGCGACGCTGCGCATGCGGTCGGCCTCGAGGAACATCGCGAGCTCGGTCGCGTTGCTCGGCAGCATCTCGTAGTAGTTCGTGTAGTCGAGGTGCGTCGAGCCGTTGAGGGTGCCGCCAGCGCCCTGCACGAGGGTGAAGTGCTCGGTCTTCCCGAGGTTGGCGCTGCCCTGGAACATCAGGTGCTCGAACAGGTGCGCGAAGCCGGTGCGGCCCTCGGGCTCGCTGCGGATCCCGACGTCGTAGTAGACGGCGACCGCCACCACGGGGCTGCTCGGGTCGGGGCTGACCACGACGCGCAGACCGTTCGCGAGGGTGGTCCGCTCGACGGCGTAGGACGTCGTCCCGGCGGAGGCGGCGGGGGTCTTCTTGCGGGGAGGCGGCACGCCGTGACGCTAGTACGGGCACCCGTCAGCGAGCATGTCGTCCCGCCCCGTCCCCGGAGGACCTGCTGTGCGCCCTGACCCGGTCGACCTCGACATCTCCGAGCTCGCCACCCTCGCGATGCTCGTCGAGGGTGCCCACACGATGAACAGCGAGCAGACCCGGCTGGCCCTCGGGCGGGAGCAGGTCATCGACAGCGTGCTGGCCAAGCTCAAGCGGGCGCTCGTGGACGCCGGCGCCGTGCAGGACGGCCCGGGCTGGCGGCCCGCACCCTGACCCTCCGGGGCCCCTGACCCGCCTGGATCCACCCACCCGGCGGTCCGCACCCAGGCCCTCGAGGGCGCCGGATCCTGAGCCGGCGGAGCCGAAGAAGTGCTGGTCAGACGGGGTGCAGCCCGGTAGGATCGAACACGTGTTCGAAGACTGGTCCGCTCCCGACGAGCAGCCCTCGACCGCCCCCGTGCGTCCGCGGACCTGCCCCTTCACGGACCAGCCGCTGCCCCTCCGCGCCGGCCCGGTCCTGCTCGAGGGCGAGCCCGGCGCCGGGTCCGACCCGCAGGAGCCCGACGTCCGCGCGGGCACAGCGGCAGCGCCTCCGGTGCACCCCGCCGTCGCGCAGCTGCAGGCGGCGACCACGGCGCTGGCCCGCGCGCAGGCGGACGGGAGCCTCGCCACCGGCTCGCTGGTCGACACCGCTGCACTGCTGCGGGCGGCGGAGAGCGTGCAGGGCCTGGCGCTGGTCGAGGTCGCCGCGGTCGACCGGACCCGCGCCTACGCCACGGTCGGCCGAGCGAGCACCGCCGGCTGGCTGGGCGCGGTCCTGACCGTCACGGACGCCGCCGCCCGCGCGAAGGTCGTGCTGTCCCGCCGGCTCACCGAGGACCTCGCCCGGCTGGGGGACCTGCTCGTCGACGGCGGCACCACCGTCGGGCACTGCTCCGCGACCGTCTCCGGGCTGCGCGGCATCCGGCCGGAGGTCATCACCGCCTCGATCGGACCGCTGGTGACCCTGGCCCGGCACACCGACCCGCTCACCCTCCACCGGGAGCTGCGCGAACGGGCCCTCGCCGTCAGTCCCGAGCTCGCCGAGGAGCAGGAGCGCCGGCAGCGCCAGCGGGTCGGCTGCTCCGCGAGCGAGCTGCCCGACGGGATGGTCAGCCTGCACGGCCTGTTCGCGCCCGAGGGCGGCCAGGCCCTGCTCGCCGCCCTCGGCGCGATCATCACCGGCGACCGGAAGGCGCGCGACGACGACGGTCAGCCCGACGACCGCGACGCCGCCGGCCGCCGCGCCGACGCCCTCGTCACCCTCGCCCAGCACGCCCTCGGCTGCGACGCCGTCCTCCCGGGCCAGGGCGGGAGCCGCGCGCAGGTCCACGTCGTCGTCGACGCCGAGACGCTCCTGCAGGGAGAGCCGGGCTGCACGCCGGCCAGCTTCGCCGGCAGCGACGCGCTGCTCACCAGGCAGCAGCTGCTCCGCCTGAGCTGCGACGCCGACGTCAGCCGCGTCGTGCTCGACCCCGACGGTCACGTGCTGGACCTCGGACGCACCACGCGGACCGTCACTCCCGCCCAGCACCGGGCCCTGGTGGCCCGCGACCAGCGGTGCGTCGTCAGGGGCTGTCGGCGTCAGCACAGCGAGTGCCAGGCCCACCACGTCCGGCACTGGGCGCTCGGCGGCCCGTCGGACCTCGCGAACTACGCCCTGGTCTGCCACCTCCACCACCACCAGCTCCACGAGGGCCAGCGACGGCTGCCGCACCGGGACGGACGGTGGCTCACCCCCGACGGCTACGACGACCCCGGACCCGAGCCACCCCCGTTCTGACCTGCCTCGCCGGGGCAGGAGGAGAGCCCGCCGCGTCGAAACACAGGAGCAACCCACCTCGGAGGCTCCGGTGCACACCCTCGTCCGTCGCACGCTGCTCGCCGGCCTCACCGGCGCCCTCACCGTCTCGGCCGCCTGGGCCGGCGTCGGGCTCGCGCCGGTCGGCGGGGTGGACGTCCCCGCGCTGCCGGAGGTGCCCTCGGTGGCGCCGCTGGTCCCCGGCGACCAGCCGGCGGCGGCCACCACCACCAGGACCTCCCGCGGCAGCGTGAAGGCCGGCGGCGTCCTGGTGGGCGCGGCGAAGAACTCGATCTACCCCCGTCCGCAGGACATGCGCGGCCGTTTCCCCGGGGCCCGCTGGGAGCGCGACCTGACGAAGTGCCGGACCCTGTCCCCCGAGGTCCTCGCCCGGCTGCCCGAGGCGGCGGAGGGGGCCCTGGACGGCATCGCGAGCGCCGGCTCGCCCTGGCCCGAGAACCCCGACTGCATCTACCAGGGCGGGTTCGGCCTCGGTCCGATGAACCCGGTCAAGGAGTTCGACCGCACGAGCGAGGGCGGCCTCAACGTCCGCAGCGTCGCCCTGCGCCAGGGCGGCAAGGTGCTGGTGCTGTCGGTCCTCGACGCCGAGGGCTGGCTCTGGGACTACCGGAGCAAGTGCACGGACTGCGGGGCGAAGCAGATCAGTGCCGCGCTCGCCGCCGACCCGCAGCTGAAGGCGGCCGGCTTCACCGCTGACAGCTACGTCCTGCACGCCACCCACTCGCACGCGTCGCCCGACTTCATCGGCGGCTGGGGCTTCGTCCCGGACTGGTACATGGCGCAGGTGACCGACACCATCAAGAAGACGGTCAAGCAGGCGGTCCTCGCCGCCCGGCCGGCCCGTCTGACCGCCGGGGAGGTCGAGGCGCGGCAGCAGAACGCCGAGCGCCGCGACACCTACCGCTCCGCCGAGGAGCAGCAGCTCGGGTGGCTCCGCGCCGTCGGCACCGACGGCGAGGTCATCGCGCAGGTCGGGGCGTACGCCGCACACCCGACGACGAAGGGCACGAACGACGGCGTCGCCAGCGCCGACTGGCCCGGCCTGTTCGCCAAGACGCTCGAGGCCCGCGACGGCGGCGTGGCGATGCACGTCATGACCGGCCTCGGCAACGTCCTGGCCTCCGGCGGCACCGAGATCGGCACGCAGCTCGCCGCCAAGGTCCCGACCAGCGGCGGGCAGGTCGTCGACGGCGCCCTGCGGCTGCAGCGCACGACCTTCCGCAGCGCGCTCACGAACGTCCCGCTCGACGCCCTCGGCACGCCCGGCTTCTTCGACCGGAAGTTCGACCCGCAGCCCGCCGTCGTCAGCGTCGGCGAGAACCCGGACGCGCCGTGCACCTCGGCCTCGCCGCAGTCGGTCGAGCTGCCGCTCACCGTCGCGCAGCTCGGCGACTGGGTGCTCACCACCGGCCCGGGCGAGGAGTTCAGCAACCTCAGCAACACCATCAAGGAGAAGAACCCGGGCAAGGTCGTCTTCCCGGTCAGCCAGGCCAACGACGCCCTCGGCTACATGCCGCAGAGCTTCGAGCTGGACCCGGTCGGGCAGCAGGGGCTCGGCTTCGCCTTCAGCGGCTACGTGTTCGTCAACTACGAGGACAGCTACGCCGTCGACCGCTGCGTCGGCGACCTCGCCCTCGAGACGACGCTCTCCGCGCTGACCGCACTGCGCAAGGGGTAGTCGGCGTGGTGTGGTAGCCGCCCGTCTGGAAGACCGAGCAGAGGAGCCCCCGTGGCCGTCAGTGCCGACCTGTCGAAGTACCTGGACAAGGACTACGAGTCGTCCGACCTCAAGGACATCCTGGCCGCCCCCGTGAGCGCCCTCGCGGGCGTCACCGAGGACGACGCCGAGGCCCTGCGCAAGGCGTTCCGCATCAAGACCGTGGGTGACCTCGGCAAGAACAAGCACTTCCTCGCCGCCCAGGCGATGCTCGCCCTCAGCAAGTAGCCCCCGGTCCGGGCCCGGCTCCGCGCCGGGTCCGGACCGCTGTGCCGGTCAGACCCGGTCGACGAGGAAGCCGGTGTCGACGCCGCGCGGCAGCGTGCCGAAGGCGTGCCCCCAGTCGCCGGCGAGCCGGGAGGCGCAGAAGGCGTCGGCCACCTGCTGCGGCGCGTGCCGCACGAGCAGCGAGCCCTGCAGCACGAGCGCCATCCGCTCCACCAGCCGGCGGGCCCGCGACTCGACGTCGTCCAGGTCGGCCAGCCCCGCCTTCAGCCCGACGACGGCGTCGTCCAGCCGCGGGTCGGCGCCGCGGGCCCGGTCGACCTCCCCGAAGAACGCCTCCACCGACGCCGGCTCCTTGACCATCGCCCGCAGGACGTCGAGCGCCTGCACGTTGCCCGAGCCCTCCCAGATCGAGTTGAGCGGGGCCTCGCGGTAGAGCCGCGGCAGACCGGACTCCTCGACGTAGCCGTTCCCGCCGAGGCACTCCAGGGCCTCCCCGACGACGGCGGGCTGCCGCTTGCAGACCCAGTACTTCCCCACCGCGACGGCGATCCGCTTGAACGCCTGCTCCTCGGCGTCGCCGCGGGCGGCCCGGTCGACGGCGCCGGCCAGCCGGAGCATCAGGGTGGTGGCGGCCTCCGACTCGACGGCGAGGTCGGCGAGCACGTTGCGCATGAGCGGCTTGTCGACGAGCAGCCCGCCGAACGCCGACCGGTGCCGGGCGTGGTGCACGGCCTGCAGGAGCGCCGCGCGCATCCCCGACGCCGACCCGATCACGCAGTCGAGCCGGGTCATCGACACCATCTCGATGATCGTGCGGACCCCCCGCCCCTCCTCCCCGACGAGCCAGGCGACGGTCTGGTCGAACTCCGGCTCGCTGGAGGCGTTGCTGCGGTTGCCGAGCTTGTCCTTGAGCCGCTGCACCCGGAACACGTTGCGGGCGCCGTCCGGGAGGATGCGCGGCACGAGGAAGCAGGACAGGCCCCCGGGCGCTTGCGCCAGGACGAGGAACAGGTCGCACATCGGGGCGCTGGTGAACCACTTGTGGCCGCGCAGCCGGTACGTGCCGTCGCCCGCGGGGGTCGCCGTCGTCGTGCCGGCCCGGACGTCGGACCCGCCCTGCTTCTCGGTCATCCCCATCCCGGCGAGCAGGCCCTGCTTGCCCGACGGCGTCCGCAGGCCCGGGTCGTAGACGCGGCTGGTGAGCAGCGGCTCGTACTGGGCCGACAGCTCCGGGTTCGCGCGCAGGGCGGGGACGACGGCGTAGGTCATCGAGACGGGGCAGCCGTGACCGGCCTCGACCTGCCCCCACGCGTAGGAGCCGGCGGCCCGGGCGACGTGCGCGCCGGGGCGCGGGTCGGCCCAGGCGGCACCGGCGAGCCCGGCGGAGACCGCGGTGTCCATGAGGGCGTGCCACGAGGGGTGGAACTCGACCTCGTCGACCCGGTGGCCGTACCGGTCGTGGGTGCGCAGGCGGGGCTCGACCCGGTTGGCCTCGTCGCCCCAGCGCTGCGCCTCCTCGCCGCCGGCCAGCCGGCCGAGGCGGTGGAGGTCGTCGGCGGACCAGCCGGCGCCCTCGCGCTCGAGCCCGGCGAGCAGGGCGGGGTCGTCGGCGGTGTCGTGCCCGACCAGGGGCGGCACCTGGTTGAGGACCTCGTGGGTGTCGGGTCCGAGCGCGGCAGGCCGGTCGAGGGTCGTCATGGGGACAGTCTGGCCCCCCGGCGACGCCCGACGCCGGGGCCGCCCGGTCGCCGGCTCAGCCGAAGGCGTCCGCCAGCAGGGCGTCCAGGCGACGGCGCCCCGCCGGCTCGAGGTCGGCCCGCAGGGTGCCGTTGTCGACGTCGGGCGTGCAGGCGGGCGCGTACCGGACCAGGACGACCGGCCCGCTGCCGTACGACGCCGCCAGCTCGTACTGGTCCCCGCCGCCCGGGCAGCTGCGCGGCGACAGGACGGCGACCGGCTCGTCGAGCACGTCCTGCACCGTCGCCTGCTGCGCGGGCGTCGCACGTCGCCGGGTGACGCCGTCCCCGGCCACCCGGCACAGGGTCAGCGCCTGCACCCCGGCCGGCAGCAGGGCCGTCTCCTCGCCGTGCCGCCCGTCGCGGTCCGGGACGCAGCGCTGCCCGGCGTCGGGCAGGGCCGGCACCGTCCAGCGCCCGGTGGCCGCCGACGCCACGAGGACGTCGCCGACGTCGCTCCCGCTCGAGAACCGGCCGTTCGTGGCGCCGCGGCAGCGGTCGGCCTCCGCCGTCGCGGCGACCCAGACGGCGCCGTCGGGGTAGGTCAGGCGCAGCAGGACCGGCGTGACCGGGCCCGGTCCCGGCACGCAGTCGCCGGTCGCGGTCCGCTCCTGCCCGGGCAGCAGCAGGTCGGCAGGCAGGCGGTCGAGGCCGGCGGTCAGGGGTGCCTCGCCGGTGAGGTCGGCGCGGCCGTCGGCCACCGGTCCGTAGCGGCAGACCAGCGCCTGCGCCGGTGTCTGCTCCGGGACCAGCCGCCCGGTCGTCTCGGCGGTCGGGGTGGCCGGCACGTCCCCGACGACGGTCCGGGACGGGCAGCCGACAGCGGCGTCGTCGCGGGGGGCGGCGGGGCTGCCACAGGCCGCGAGCAGCACGACGACGAGCACGGCGGGGAGCACGGCGCGGGGCACCGCCCGACCGTAGACGCGCCGCAGCCCCCGGCACCTGTCGGTGACGGGGGCTGCGGGAGCGGGACGGGTCAGGCGTCCTGGAGCTCCTCGTCGGCCGGCGCGGGCCGGGCGAGGCTGAGGCCGACGCTCGTGGCCAGCACCGCGAGGATCACCCCGAGGCTGACCAGCGACGGGATCTCCGGGATGGAGGTGTCGATCGTCTTGTGGGCGGCCTGCAGGACCAGCTTGACGCCGATGAAGGCCAGGATGACCGCGAGGCCCTTGCTCAGGAGGTGGAACTTCTCGAGCAGGCCGGCGAGCAGGAAGTACAGGGCCCGCAGGCCCAGGATCGCGAAGGCGTTGCTCGTGTAGACGATGAACGGGTCGTCGCTGACGGCGAGCACCGCGGGGACGCTGTCGACGGCGAACACGAGGTCGGCCATCTCGATGGCGACGACGACGGCGAGCAGCGGGGTGGCGACGCGCTTGCCGGCCTCCCGGACGAAGAAGTGCGTGCCGGCGTACTCGTCCCGGACCGGCACGACCTTCTTGAGCAGCCGCACGCCGACGCTGGTGCTCGGGTCGAACTCGTCGTCGTCGTCCTTGAGCAGCTTGTAGGCGCTGTAGAGCAGGACGGCGGCGAAGACGAACAGCACGGCGGTGAAGCGGCTGACGATCGCGACGCCGGCGGCGAGGAAGATGCCGCGGAAGACCAGGGCGCCCATGACGCCGAAGAACAGGACCCGGTGCTGGTACTCGCGCGGCACCTTGAAGTACCCGAAGATCAGGGCGAAGACGAACAGGTTGTCGACGCTGAGCGACTTCTCCAGCAGCCAGGCCGTCGTGTACTCGACGCCGGCGGTCTGGCCGAGCACGGCGAAGATGACGCCGCCGAACGTGATGGCCAGGCCGACCCACAGCGCGGACCACCAGGCGGCCTCCTTGAAGCCGATGACGTGCTCGCCGCGGTGCGCGAGCAGGTCGACGAGCAGGGCGACGACGACGGTGGCGACGAACGCCGTCCACAGCCAGAGCGGGACGTCGAGCACGAGTTCCTCCAGGGGCTTCGTTGTTGCTACGAGGATCCCCGTCGGAGGACGTCGCGGACAGGTCCGCAGCCGGACAGCTCGGCCCTCAGGTGTTGCCGGGTCCCGGCAACCTGTCCGGCCAGCCGAGCAGCCGCGCCCCGACGACGGCGGCCTGCAGGGCGAAGCGCCCGGCAGGGTCGCCGGGATCGCGGCCCAGCAGCTCCTGCACCCGGGCGAGCCGGTAGGTGACGGCGCGCACCGACAGGTGCAGCTGCCGGGCCGCCGCCGTCGCGTTGGCGCCGGTGGCGTAGTAGGCGTCGAGGGTGTCGAGCAGCGGCCGCGCCCCGCCCCGCGCGCCCTGCAGCGGGGAGAGCACCTCGGCGATGAGCTCCTCGATGGCCTCGCGGTCGCGCAGCAGCACCCGGTAGACGGCCAGCTCCCCGCTGTCGACCACCGGGGTGTCCAGCCGCAGCCGGGCCGCGAACTCGAGGGTGTCGCGGGCCTGCTCGTAGGACACCCGGACGCCCTCCGCCCCGGCCAGTGCCCGCCCGACCGCCGCCTGCCAGCCCTCCCCGAGGACGGCGCTCACCCGGGCCGCGGCCCCTTCCGCGGCCGCCTCGTCGGGAGCGGCGAAGACCACCACCAGCTGGCCCTCCTGCGCCGACAGCAGCGGGGCGGCGTCGCCGTAGCGGCCGGCCAGCGAGCGCTCCGCCCGGCCGAGCAGGGGCCCGGGGTCGGCCGTCGGGTGCCGGGCGACGAGGACGGCGTGCGGGCTGGTGAGGTCGAGCCCGAGGTCGGCAGCCCGGCCGAGGACGCCCGCCGCCCGGAGCCCGCCCGCGAGCAGGGCCTCGAAGACCTCGCGCCGCTCCGCCTCGAGCCGCCGGGCGAGGTCGTTGCGGGCGAGCTGGAACCCCTCGCAGAGCGCCGCGACGCCGTCGTCCGCAGCCCGCAGGACCGCGAGCCCGGCCCCCTTGACCTGCACGGCGTCCCCGGGCAGCGGCAGCGCCTCCCAGAGCCGCCAGCTGGCCGACAGGTACAGGTCGACGAGCGCCCGGAGCGGCACCCCGGCCGCCGCCGCCGTCGCGCCCCGCTCGCCGTAGCGCTCGAGCTCGCGCCGGCGCAGCTGCCGGCCGCTGCCCGCCGCCTCGACCACCGTCTGCAGGAAGTCGCCGAGCAGCAGCGGGTCCAGCCCGCCCGCGTCCGACGCCGCTCCGGCCGCCACCGCCTCGAGGTCCAGCTCCACGATCCGTCCGCCTTCTGCCGGGTCCCGGCACCCTAGGCTCCGGACCCATGACCTCCCCCGTGCCGGTCGGCGAGCTGGCCTTCGACGTCGTCGACCTCGGGCCCCGGGACGGCGAGGTCGTCCTGCTCCTGCACGGCTTCCCGCAGAGCGCGCAGGAGTGGCGGCAGGTCTGGCCGGCCCTCGTCGAGGCCGGGTTCCGCGTCGTCGCGCCCGACCAGCGCGGCTACTCCCCCGGCGCCCGGCCCGAGGGCGTCGAGGCGTACGCGATGACGCACCTGGTCGGCGACGTCGTCGGGCTGCTCGACGCCCTCGACGTCCGCGACGCGCACGTGGTCGGGCACGACTGGGGCGCCGCCGTCGCCTGGCAGCTCGCCGGCCGCCACCCCTCCCGGGTCCGCACGCTGACCGCCGTGTCGGTGCCGCACCCCGCCGCCTTCCGGGCCGCGCTCAGGAGCGACGACGACCAGCGGGCGAAGTCGCAGTACATGCTCGCCTTCAACGAGCCGGGCGCGGAGGAGAAGCTGCTCGCCGACGACGCCGCCTGGCTCAGGTCCGGGTTCGGCGCCCTGCCCGACGGCGACGCCTACGTCCGGCGGATGCAGCAGCCGGGAGCGCTCACGGCCGGGCTGAACTGGTACCGGGCCCAGCGGCTCGAGGGCCGCGACCCGCTGCCGCCCGTCACCGCGCCGACGCTGCACGTCTGGTCCGACCAGGACGTCGCCCTCGGGCCGGTGGCCGCCCACGCGACGGCGTCGTACGTCGACGGGCCGTACCGGTTCGAGGTCCTGCACGGGATCTCGCACTGGGTGCCGGAGGAGGCGCCCGAGCAGCTGGTGCCGCTGGTGCTCGAGCACCTCCGCACGGCCTACACGCCGGGGTAGGGCGTCTCCTTCAGCACGCGTGCCAGGTGCGCGGCGTTGCTGCAGGCCCGCTCGATCAGCTCGGCGTCCGCGTCCTCGACCTCGTCCTGGTCGACCAGGTCGTCGCCCAGGTGGTACGCCAGGGGGACGGCCGCGAAGCTCATGCCGAGCTCGGACATCGCCGCCATCATGATCGACTGGACGTGCCGGGCGCCGTCCTCGTTGCCGACGACGCCGAGCACGCAGACCTTGCCGAACAGCGGGGTGCGGCTCTGGTCGTCCTTCTGCGACAGGACCGCGTTGAGCCGCTCCGGGATCTGCAGGAAGGGGCTGGCGGGCTGACCGTTCCAGATCGGGCCGGAGACCACCAGGACGTCGGCGGCGTCGATCTTCGCCCGGACCGCGGGCCAGCCGTCGCCGTCGCCCATGTCGTCGAGCAGGCCGGGCTTGACGCCCGCGTCCACGATCCGGACGACGTCGGTGGTCGCGCCCGGGAACTGGGCGAGCATCAGCGACGCCAGCCGGTCGGCGCTGCTCGGCTCGGGCGAGGGCTTGAGGGTGCAGACGAGGGCGAGCACGTTCAGCGTGTCGGTCACGGTGGGTCCTCCGGGGGCAGGGGGTGTCTGCCCGGCCCCTCCCCCGGCCCGGGCAGGATCACGCGTGTGGAGCACCTCGTGCAGGTCGCCCGTCCCGGTGTCCGGCTGCACCGGCGGCCGTCCCGCGACGACGAGGTCGTGCTCGCCGGCGGCGGCGAGGTCTTCCGGCTGCCCCTCACCGACGCCGCCGTCGCCCGGCACGCCGTCCTCGTCCGGGCCCTGCCGAAGCTCGTGCCGCTGGTCCCGGTCGCCCTCGCCCCGCCCCGCTACGTCGGGGTGCTGGACGACGGCGCGACGCCGTTCACCGCAGAACGGCGGCTGCCCGGCGTCCGCCCGGAGCGGCTCGAGGGGATCGCGCTCGGGCAGCTCGAGGGGGTGGTGGAGGCGCTGCTCGCGGTCCCGGCCCGGGAGGCCCAGCAGTGGGGCGTGCCGGGAGCGGGCCTGCTGCGGTCGCCCCTCGGCCTCGACGTGCTGCTGGCCGACCCGCGCACGGGGCTGCTGACCGGCGTTCCGGACTGGGACCTGCGCCTCCTCTAGCGTCCTGTCCGTGCGCCTCGCGACCTGGAACCTGCTGCACGGGCGCTCGATCACCGACGGGCAGGTCGTGGCCTCGCGGCTGGCCGAGGGTGCCCGGCTGCTCGACGCCGACGTGCTGGGGCTGCAGGAGGTCGACCGGGGCCAGCCGCGCAGCGGGGGCCGGGACCTGACGGCGGAGGTCGCGGAGGCGACCGGGGCGGTCGCGTGGCGGTTCGTCCCCGCCGTGGTCGGCACCCCGGGCGAGCAGTGGCGCGGGGCGGACGAGGCCGACGAGGACGAGCGCGGGCTGCACTACGGGATCGGGCTGGTGTCGCGGTACCCGGTGCGGGAGTGGCACGTGGTCCGGCTGCCCGCCGCCGGGGTCAGGGCGCCGATCCTCCTGCCCGGGACCTCGCGGGTGGTGTGGCTGCAGGACGAGCCCCGCCTGGCGCTGGCCGCCGTCGTGGAGACGCCCCACGGCGTGATGACCGTGGCGACGGCGCACCTGTCGTTCCTGCCCGGGTGGAACGGCGCGCAGCTGCGGACGGTCACCCGGGCGCTGTCGGGGCTGCCCGGGCCGCGGGTGCTGCTGGCCGACCTCAACATGCCGCCGCCCTTCCCGCGGCTGCTCACCGGGTGGACGGTGCTGGCGAAGGCGCCGACCTACCCGTCCACCGGCGCGCGTGTCCAGCTCGACCACGTGCTCGGGTCCGGGACGCTGCCGCCGGTCCGGGCGGTCTCGACACCGTCGCTCCCGCTGTCGGACCACTGCGCCCTGGCGGTCGACCTCTAGGGCGAGCCCCCTCGGCACCCCGCGCGACCCGCCCGGCGGTCAGGACGTCACCGGCACGCTACGGACGAGGGCGGCCAGGCCCGCGGCGTCGAGCAGGTCGGCCGGACGGACGGTCCGGCCGGCCCGGACGTGGTGGAACGCGGCCGAGACCTGCTCGAGCGGGACCCCGGCCAGGGCGGACCAGGCCAGCCGGTACGCGGCCAGCTGCACGGCAGCAGCCTCCGCGTCCGCCCCGGTGGGGACCCGGCCGGTCTTCCAGTCGACGACCTCGAACCGGCCGCCGGGCTCGGCGAAGACCGCGTCCATCCGGCCCCGCACGAGGACGCCCTCGACGTCGGCCTCGAACGGCACCTCGACCTCCTGCGGGGTGCGCCCCCACCAGGCGCTCCGGCGGAAGGCGTCCTGCAGGGCGGCGAGGTCGGGGTCGGCGCCGTCCTCGTCGGCGCTGCCCGGGAGCTCGGCGTCGTCGAGCAGGGCCGGCATGCCGAACACGCTCTGCTCGAGCCACAGGTGGAAGGCGGTGCCCCGGCGGGCCACCGGGCTGGGGCGCCGCGGGACGGGGCGACGCAGGGCGCGGGCCAGCGCCTCCGGGTCGCGGCGCAGCTCGACCAGGCCGCTGACGGACAGCGACGCGGGGAGCAGGACCTCGGTGCGACGGGCCCCGCGGCGCTGCGCCTCCTCGGCGAGCCGGCGCAGGTCGTCGTCCCAGCCAGCCACGACCGCGGCGGCGGCCGGGTCCAGGTCGAGGTCCTCCTCGGGGGCGCCGTCCAGCAGCTCCCGGACCCGGGCCGCGGCGGCCTGGACCCTCGGGTCGGCGGGCAGGTCCGTCGAGGGCCACGGCGACGTGCGGGCCCCGGTGGTGACGGGGTTGTCCAGGGACGGCTCGTCGACCCAGACGTCGACGTCGCCGGCGCCCTGCACGCAGGCCTCTCGGGCCTCCTCGAGGAACACCGACGCTCCGAGCGGCCGCTTGCCGTCGCCCCAGTGGTGGCCCGAGCACAGCAGCAGGCGCTCGGCCCGGGTGAACGCGACGTAGGCCAGGCGCCGCTCCTCGCGGGCGTCGCGCTCGTCGTTCTCGGCGGCGTGCGCCTTCAGGCTGACCGGGTCGAGGCCGGCGAGGCCGGGGAGGTCGTCGCGGTCGCCCCGGAGCGGGAACGGCAGGAGCCGGGCGTTGCCCGTCCAGCTGGTGGAGGTGGCCGGCTTGGCGGGGAAGACCGAGGAGCCGCCACTGGTGCTGCGGGCCAGCCCGGGGACGGCCACCACCGGCCACTCCAGCCCCTTGGCTGCGTGCACCGTCATGAGCTTCACGGTGTCGGCCCCGCTGGTCGCCCCGGTGTCGAGGCCGTTCTCCTCCTCCTCGGCGGCGGCGAGGTAGGCGAGGAACGCCGACAGCACCGAGGAGCCGCCGGCGTCCTGGGCAGCGTCGCCGGCGAACGAGGCGGCTGCGTCGGCGAAGGCGTCGAGGTCGGCCCGGGCCGCGGACGGCTCGCCCGCCCCCGGTCGCGCGGCCACCTCGACGTCCAGTCCGAGGGTGCGCTCGACGTCGGCCACGAGGTCGGGCAGCGGCTGGTCGAGGCGACGCCGGAGCGCCTGCAGCTCGAGGCGGAGGGCGTCGAGGCGGCGGCGCCCCTCGGGCGAGAACGGGTCACGACCGTCCGCGGGAGGGAGGTCGTCGAGCGCGTCGACGAGCGAGCCGACCGAGGTCTCGTCCACCCCGAGCACGACCCGGCGCACGGGGTCGTCCTCGGTGGGACCGGTGCCGCGGACGAGCGCTCGGGCCCGGCGGCCCAGGACGGCGAGGTCGCGGGGACCGATCCGCCAGCGCGGGCCGGTGAGCAGGCGCAGCAGGTCGGCGTCGGCGGTGGGGTCGTCGAGGACGCGCAGGGTCGCGACGAGGTCGGCGACCTCGGGGACGTCGAGCAGGCCGCCGAGGCCGACCACCTCGACCGGGACGTCGCGGGCCTCGAACGCCTCGCGCAGCCGGGGGAACAGCGAGCGCTTGCGGCACAGGACGGCCGCGCGGGCCCAGTCCGGCTCGCCGGGCGCCGGCTCCGGCAGGGCGGCGCGGGCGGCGGCCACCTGATCGGCGACCCAGGCGGCCTCGGCCTGGACGTCGTCGAGCAGGGCGCAGACGACCCTCCCGTCGCCCTCCCGTCCGGGGGCCGGCTCGAGCTGCGGCACGGGCAGGCCGACCGCCCGGAGCGGGGCGCTGACGGCGTTGGCGAGCAGCAGGACGCGGCCGCCGTTGCGGTAGGTGGTGCGCAGGGTGCGGGGCGTGCTGCGCGAGGCCCCGAACCGCTGGGGGAAGCGGCGCAGCGTGCCCGCGCTGGCCCCGCGCCAGCCGTAGATGCTCTGGCACGGGTCGCCGACCGCCGTGACGGGGTGGTCCTCGCCGAACAGCGCCGACAGCAGCACCTCCTGGGCGGCCCCGGTGTCCTGGTACTCGTCCAGCAGCACGACCCGGGAGGTGGCCCGCTCGGCCTCGCGGACCTCGGGGCAGTCGCGGGCGAGGCGGGCGGCGAGGGCGACGACGTCGCCGAAGTCGAGCAGGTCCCGGGCGCGCTTCGCGGCGGCGTACCGCTGCACGACCGGCAGGAGCTGCACCCGCGAGGCCTGGCAGGCCAGGACCTTCCGGCCGTCGGCGAGGAGCTTCTCGGCGCCGGCCGCGAGGACGTCGAGCCGGGCCGTGACGCCGTGCACGTCGTCCGGCTCCACGAGGTGCTCGGCGAGGTCGCCGGCCAGCTGCAGGACGGCCTGCACCACGGTCGACTCCGCCCAGCCGACCGCGTCCATCGGGCCGTCGTAGGTGGCGACCGCGCGGGCCGCGAGCTGCCAGCTGGTGGCGGGCGTGACCAACCGGGCGCCGGGCTCACGGCCGAGGCGCAGGGCGTGGTCGCGGACGAGCCGGCCGGCGTAGGCGTGGTACGTCGAGACGACCGGCTCGAGGTCGGCGGCCTCGGGCGTCAGCAGTCCGGCGGCGCGCAGCCGGCGCAGCGCCACCCGGACCCGGCCGGCCAGCTCGTCGGCGGCCTTGCTGGTGAAGGTCAGGCCGAGCACCTGGTCGGGCAGGACCAGCCCCGAGCCGACCAGCCAGGCGACCCGGGCGACCATCGTGGCGGTCTTGCCGCTGCCCGCCCCCGCGACGACGACGCCGGCCTCGAGCGGCGCGGTGACGACCTCGCCCTGCTCGACGCTGACCCGCTGCTGCAGCACCTCGCAGAGGTGCTCCAGAGGCAGCCCCTTCACCGCAGCACCCCCTGGCCCTCGGGGAACGCCGGGCAGGTGCTCCTGACCTTGCACGTGCGGCAGTGGTCGTTCACCGAGGCGGGGAACGCCGCGCCGCTCATGCCCTCGACGACGCGCTCGACCAGCTCGCGTGCCCAGCCGGGGTCGTCGTCGTCGGCCAGCGGCTGCTGGACCTGCTCCGCGGCCTTCTTGCCCGTCTTGAGCTGGAGGAGCGAGGCCCCGCCGGGCGCGTCCAGGCCCTGCTCCGCGAACGCCCCGAGCTCGGCGGCGAGCTGGTAGACCCCGAGCTGCGGGTGCCGGGCGAGCTCGCTCGGACCCGGCTTGCTCGACCCGGTCTTGAGGTCGACCACGACCGCCCGGCCCTGCTCGTCGCGCTCGAGCCGGTCGACCCGCCCGGCCAGCACGGCCCGCTCCCCCAGCGGCACCTGGACGGCCAGCTCGACGCCCACGAGCACGCGCGGGTTCGCGGCCGCCCACTGCACGAACCTCCCGAGCTGCTCCACGGCCTCGCGCCGCCGCACCACGACCGCCCAGGGGGCACCGAGGTCGAGCTCGGGCAGGACGGCGTCGAGCCGCTCCTCGAGGGCGGGCAGGTCGAGGGCGAGCGGCCCGCTGGCGAGCTCGGCCAGGGCGTGGACCAGGCTGCCGAGCACCTGGGAGGGCCCGGTCGTGCCGGCGACGCCGACGGCGCTCTCGAGGAACCACCGCAGGGAGCAGGTGTCGAAGGCCTCGACCTTGCTGGGCGACACCCGGACCTGCTCGTCGTGGCGCACGAGCGGGCCGTCGTCGGACAGGGGGGCGAGGCCCCACCACCGGGAGGGGTCCGCGAGGGCGACCGGGGGGACGGCGTCCCCGCCGGCGGCCAGCAGGGCGAGGCGGCGGCAGGCGGCCTCGCGCAGCGCAGGGTCGGGGCTGGTCGCGGCCACGGTGCGGAGCTCGGCGAGCAGCCCGGAGCCGGTGAGCGGCCGGCCGACGGGGACCGCGGCCTCGGGCACCTCGACCCCGAGCTCGGACAGGAACCGGCTGGGCCGGTCCTCCCCGCTCTCGCCGCCCGCCACGGCGGTGACGACCAGGCGCTCCCGCGCCCGGGTGACCGCGACGTAGAACAGCCGGCGCTCCTCGGCGAGCAGCCCGGCGCGGCGGTCCTCGGGCAGGACGGGCACGCCCGCGGCGGCGTCGGCGAGGTCCTCGGTGCCGAGCAGCGAGCCGCGCAGCCGGAGGTCGGGCCAGACCCCCTCCTGCACGCCGGCCACGACCACCAGGGGCCACTCGAGGCCCTTGCTCGCGTGGGCGGTGAGCACCCTGACGGCGTCCCCCTCGGGCGTGCGGGGGCCGAGCGTGTCCCCGGGGACCTCCTGCGCCGCGACGTCGTCGAGGAAGTCGAGGACCCCCATGTGCGGCAGCCGGTCGACGTAGCGGCCGGCGGCGTCGAACAGGGCGATCACGGTGTCGAGCGCGCGGTCGGCGACCGCCCCGCGCGACCCTCCGGCGAGGCTGTCGTCGACCAGGCGCCGCTCGAGCCGGGCGGCCTCCCACGCCGCCCACAGGGCGTCCTCGGCCGTCCCGCCGCCGGACGGCCCGGAACAGGCCTCCCGGACCGCGCGGACCAGGCGGTCGACGGTCTCGAGCGGCCGGCGGACGGGGGCCGGCAGCAGCAGACCGACCCGGGGGTCGCGCACGGCCTCGACGAGCAGGGCGTCCGAGGGCGTCCGCCCGCCGTCGGCGAGGTCGGCCGCCCGCAGCGCCCGGCGCAGCCGGCGGACCGCGAGGGCGTCGGCCCGCACGAGCGGACCGGTGAGCAGGGCGAGGGCGGCCGGCTCGTCGACGCCGTCGGGGCGGAGCGCGACCAGCAGCAGGTCGAGCAGAGCCTGGACGACGGGCTCCTCGGCGAGCGGGAGGTCGGCGGCGGGCACCCCCACCGGGACGCCGGCGGCGAGCAGCCCGCGGCGGAGCGTCGCCAGGGAGCGCGGGGTGGAGCGCAGCAGCACGGCCATGTCCGACCACGGGACGCCGTCGTGCAGGTGCGCCCGGCGCAGGACGTCGGCGACCAGGGCGGCCTCGGCGGTGGGCGAGGTGGCCAGGCGGACCTCGACGCGACCCGGCCCGGCGACCACCGCGGGGTCCGGCACGAGCGCTCGGAAGGCCGGCCCGAGCGGACCCGCGGGCAGGCGGGAGGCGACCGCGCGGGAGGCGGCCAGCAGGTCCGTCCCGGAGCGGCGGCAGGTCCGCAGCTCCACCACGGGAGGGGGGCTGCCGTCGGCCTGGGGGAACGAGGCGCCGAACCCGAGGATGCCGCGGACGTCGGCCCCGCGGAAGGCGTAGATCGACTGGTCGGGGTCCCCGACGGCGATGAGGTCGCGGCCGTCGCCGGACAGGGCCTGCAGCAGCCGGACCTGGGCGGGGTCGGTGTCCTGGAACTCGTCGACCAGCACGACCGCGCGGTCGCGCCGCTCGGCCTCGCGCAGCGCCGGGTCCCCCTCGAGCAGCGCGGCGGCGGACCGCACGAGGCCGGCGTAGTCGAGGACCTCGGCGCTCGGGTCGAGGTCGAAGCGGGCGTCGTAGTCCTCGAGGAACCCGGCGGCCGCGACCCACTCGGGGCGTCCGCGCTCCTGCCCGAGCCGGGCGAGCAGCCCGGGGCCGACCCCCCGCTCCTGGGCCCGCAGCAGCAGGTCGCGGAGCTCGGCCCGGAACCCGCGCAGCCCCAGGGCCGGGCGCAGCGACTCCGGCCAGCGCCGGGCACCGTCCTCGACCTCCCCGGCCAGCAGCCGGCCGACCTCGAGGTCGTGCTCCGGGCCGGACAGCAGGCGCAGGGCCGGACCGTCGGGCCGGGACAGCTCGCGGCGGAGCAGCGCGTAGGCGTACCCGTGGAAGGTCATGGCGACGGGGCCGCGAGTGGTGCGCCCCAGCCGGCTGCTCGTGCGGGCACGCAGCTCCTGCGCGGCGGCCCGGCTGAAGGTCAGGACGAGGACCTGCTCGGGGGCCAGACCGCGCCGCTGCACCCGGTCGACGACGGCCTCGACGAGGGTCGTCGTCTTGCCCGTGCCCGGCCCGGCGAGCACCAGCAGCGGGCCGCCCGGGTGGTCGACGACGCGCTGCTGGGCGGCGTCCAGCACGGGCGCGCGCCGGGCCGCGGGCGCCCGTCGGCGCAGCGTCGGGGCGGGCGTCTCGGTCACAGGAGCAGTCCACCACCCGGGTCCGACAGGATGCCCCCGTGGAGATCCTCGTGACGGGCGGGACCGGCGTCGTCGGGCGACCGCTCCTGCCCCTGCTGGTGTCCGCGGGGCACGACGTCCGGGTGGTCGCCCGGACGCCGGAGCGGGCCCGGCTGGTGGCCGGCCTCGGGGCCCGGCCGGTGCCGTGGACCGGCGGCCGGCTCGACGTCGGCGGGGCGGAGGTCGTCGTCGACCTGACGACGTCCGTGCCGCCGCTGCTGCGCGCCGGCAGCCGTCGGGCCTGGCGCGACCACGACCGGCTCCGCGACCAGGGAACGGCCGCTGTCGTCGCGGCGGCGACCCGGGCGGGAGCGCGGCGGGTCGTGCGCGACAGCGTGGCCTTCCTGCACGCCGACGGCGGCGACGCCTGGATCGACGAGGACTGGCCGCTCGAGCCCGGGGAGCACCTGGCGTCCGCCGTCGCCGCCGAGCGGCACGTCGCCGGGTTCACCGGGGAGGGCGTCGTGCTGCGGTTCGGGCTGCTGTACGGGCCGTCGTCGTCGGCGGAGGTCGTCCGGCTCGCCCGCCGCCTGGGCCGCACCCCGGTCCTCGGCCCGCCCGACGCGTACTCCTGCGCCCTGCACCACGACGACGCCGCCGCCGCGGTCCTGGCCGCCCTCGACGTCGCCCCCGGCACCTACGACGTCGGGGACGACGTGCCCCTGACCCGCAAGGAGACGGTGGAGGCCCAGCGGGAGGCGTTCGGGCTGCGCCGGCTGCGCGCCCTGCCGGCCTGGGCGGCCCGGGGGGAGACGGCGCGGGCCCTGACGCGGTCGCACCGGGTCAGCAACCGGCGCTTCCGGGACGCGACCGGGTGGGCGCCGGCGCACCCGAGCGCCCGCGAGGGGTGGCAGGCCTAGGGACGCCCGTCCCAGCGGGCCCGGGCCAGGTCGACGCTGTCGCCCGACAGCGGGCAGCCCTCCTCGGCCAGCAGGCGCAGGGCCTCCTGCAGGTGCGGCTCGGCCGGCCGCCCGGACGCCTGCACCACGCGCCACCAGGGCACCTCGCGCCCGTGCTTGCTCAGCACCGTGCCCACGGTGCGGCCGGTGCCGCGACCGGTGAGCTCGGCGACGTCGCCGTAGGTCAGCACCCGGCCGGCGGGGACGGTGTCGACGGCGTCGAGCACCAGCTGCGCGTACGCCGTGGGCGGACCGGTCGCCCCCGGACGGGTCCCGAGTCCGGCGGAGAGGCTGGCAGGCGCGGGCACACCCGCAGTGTGACGGCAGCGGGGCGGGGAACAGGGCCCTCGTGCACGTCGACTGCAGAGGGGGACCGTGAGCTGCCAGCGCGTGCTCGAGGACGCCCTCGCGGGTGACGTCGTGCAGGAGATGCACCACCTGCACCTGGACCCGCTGCCGCGCGTGGTCCGCGAGGCCCGGCACTTCGTCGCCGAGCACGCCCCGCCGCTGCCCGACGACACGCGCGACGCCCTCCTGCTGCTGACCAGCGAGCTCGTCACCAACGCCGTGCTGCACGCCCGGACCCCGCTCGAGGTCGGCATCACCGTCGCCGAGCACTCGGTCCTCGTCACCGTGCACGACCTCGACCTGGCCCTGCCCCAGCAGCGCCCCTACGACGGTCGTGAGGGCGGCTGGGGCCTCGGACTGGTCTCCGCCCTGGCCGAGGCCAGCGACCTCGTGAACCACCCCGACGACGGCAAGACCGCCTGGTTCCGCGTCCCGCGGGGGGTCTCGCCCGAGGTCGGGGACGACACGGCCGTCCGCAGGGAGCCCCGGGCATGAGCGACGACAGCTCGACGGCGCCCCGGCAGGGGCTGCTGCACCTGGGCACGGACGGTCACGAGCAGGGCGCGTCCGTGCCGAAGACCCCGACCGGCATCCCCGGCTTCGACCAGGTCGCGATGGGCGGGCTGCCCGCGCGGCGCGCCACGGTGGTCGCCGGGCAGGCCGGCAGCGCCAAGAGCGTGTTCGCCGGGCAGTTCCTCGCCGAGGGCGTGCGCCGCGGCGAGCCCGGCGTCTTCGTCTCCCTCGAGGAGCCGGCCGCGGACCTGCGGGCCAACCTCGCGACGCTCGGCTTCGACGTCGCGGCGTGGGAGGAGTCGGCCGACTGGCGCTTCGTCGACGCGTCCCCCCTCACGACCTCGGACGGCGTCGCGCCCTACGACCTCGACACCCTCGCCGCGCAGATCGGCCACGCCGTCGACGCGACCGGCGCCCAGCGGCTGGTGCTGGACAGCCTGAACGCCGTCCTGGCGCTGCAGCCCGACGCCGTCGCGGCCCGGCAGGCGCTGCGCCGGCTGATCAGCAGCATGCGCGCCCTGGGCCTCACCGTCGTCCTCACCGTCGAGACCCCCGGCGACCCCGGCGGGGCGCTGTCGCGGTACGGCGTCGAGGAGTTCGTCGCGGACAACGTCGTGCTGCTGCGCAACGTCCGCGAGGGCCAGTTCCGCCGCCGCACCGTCGAGGTGCTCAAGATGCGCGGGGCGATGCACCACAAGGGCGACGTCCCGTTCACCGTCGTCCCCGGCAAGGGGCTCGTGGTGCTGCCCGTCGGGGAGCGGGTGCAGGCGCAGAGCGACTTCTCCGAGCGTGCGTCCAGCGGCAACGCCGGCGTCGACGAGATGCTGCACGGCGGCTTCTTCCGCGGTGCCAGCACCCTGCTGAACGGTCCCACCGGCACCGGGAAGACCCTGCTGTCCACGCAGTTCGTCGGTGACGCGCTCAGCAAGGGCGAGTCGGTGCTGCTGATGGCCTACGAGGAGACCCGCGAGCAGGTCTACGCCAACGGCGCGACCTGGGGGCACGACTTCGCGGCCTACGCCGAGCAGGGCCTGCTGCACGTCGTGTCGGTCTACCCGGAGGTCGCCGGCCTCGACGACCACCTGGTCGAGATCCGCTCCCTGGTGGAGCGGCACCGGCCCTCGCGCCTGGTCGTCGACAGCCTGTCCGCCCTGGAGCGCCTCGGCTCGGAGACCAGCTACCGCCAGTTCGTCATCGGCCTGACGTCGTTCGTGAAGCAGATCGGTCTGGCGTCGCTGCTCACGGCGTCGTCGTCGTCGCTGGTCGGCGGCGCTTCGGTGACCGCCAACCACATGTCGGGGCTCATCGACGCGATCGTGGTCCTGCGCTACGTCGAGGTCGACAGCGTGCTGCGCCGCGGCATCCTCGTGGTGAAGATGCGCGGCAGCACCCACACGCAGGAGATCCGCGAGCTGCGGATCGGACCGGGGACGATGGAGGTCGGGGAGCCCTTCACGCAGGTGCGGGGCATCCTCGGCAGCGGCCTCGCGGTCTGAGGGCGTCGAGCCCCCAGACCGCGCCGGCTGCGGCTAGTACGTCGGCAGGCTGGGGTCGACCTGCGCGGCCCAGGCCAGGACGCCGCCCTGGACGTGGACGCTGTTGCCGAGGCCCGCGGCCTTGAGCGCCGCGAGCGACTCGGCCGACCGGACGCCGCTCTTGCAGTAGAGGACGATCTCCTTGTCCTGCGGCAGCGACGCGAGCGCCGAGCCGTTGAGGATGTCGCCCTTGGGGATCAGCGTGGAGCCCGGGATCTGGACGATCTCGTACTCGGCCGGCTCCCGGACGTCGACGAGGAAGAAGTCCTCGCCCGCGTCCATCTTGGCCTTGAGCTCGGTGGCCAGGATGGTGCTGCCCTGCGCCGCCTGCTGCGCCTCGTCCGACACGACGCCGCAGAAGGCCTCGTAGTCGATGAGGCCCGTGATGGTCGGGTTCTTGCCGCAGAGCGGGCACTCCGGGTCCTTGCGGACGCGGATCTTGCGGTACTCCATGTCGAGGGCGTCGTAGACCATGAGGCTGCCGACCAGC
Organism: uncultured Actinomycetota bacterium; assembly: GCA_963761655.1. Taxonomy (GTDB): domain Bacteria; phylum Actinomycetota; class Actinomycetes; order Mycobacteriales; family SCTD01; genus RYN-122. The sequence goes on along the minus strand of CAVXHI010000008.1, from coordinate 25,374 downwards.
GGCTCGCCGATGCCCATGAGCAGCTTGACGGCCTCGGTGGTCTGGATCGACCCGATCGAGGCGCACAGGATGCCGAGGACGCCGCCCTCGGCGCAGGACGGGACCATGCCGGGGGGCGGGGGCTCCGGGTAGAGGCACCGGTAGCAGGGCGCCTCGCCGCCGGGAGCGGTCGGCCAGAACACGCTCGCCTGCCCGTCGAAGCGGTAGATCGAGCCCCAGACGTAGGGCTTGCCGAGGAAGAAGGCGGCGTCGTTGACCATGTAGCGGGTCGCGAAGTTGTCGGTGCCGTCGACGATGAGGTCGTACTGCGCGAAGATCTCCATGACGTTGGTGCTGTCGAGGCGCTCCTCGTGCAGCACGACGTCGATGAGCGGGTTGATCTCCTTGACGGAGTCCCGGGCGCTCTGGGCCTTCGGCCGGTCGATGTCGCTCTGGCCGTGGATCACCTGGCGCTGCAGGTTGCTCTCGTCGACGACGTCGAAGTCGACGATGCCGAGGGTCCCGACGCCGGCCGCGGCCAGGTACATCAGCGTCGGGGAGCCGAGCCCGCCCGCGCCGACGGCGAGGACGCGCGCGTTCTTCAGGCGCTTCTGACCGTCCATCGCGACGTCCGGGATGATCAGGTGACGGCTGTAGCGCATCACCTCCTGGCGACTGAGCTCGGGAGCCGGCTCGACCAGCGGCGGAAGCGTCATGGTTCTCCTCGGGGCAGACAGGCGTTCCCCGGGGTCAAGGCCGTGCGAGGGCCTCGGATTCCCTACGGGTAGGGCCAGGGGTTGGGGCGGCACGACCCCACGCCCTTGGTCTGCTGCAGCATCACCGGCGCCAGCCGCCCCGGTCCGGGGCAGCGCTCGTGGGAGTGGCCCAGGGTGTGCCCGACCTCGTGCAGGACCAGGTACTGCCGGTAGCGGGGCAGGTCCCCGGCGTACGCCGTCGCCCCCGTCAGCCAGCGGCGCAGGTTGAGGACCGCGCGGTCGCCGTTGCCGCAGGACAGGGTGCCGCCGGTGTCGAGCGGCCGACACAGCCGGTCGGTGGTGTCGGGGCTGGCCAGCACGACGCGGAAGGCCACCGGGCCGCCGTCCACCCGCTGGAAGGACGCCCGGCCGCCGGCGCCATACGAGCGCGGGTCGGCCAGGGTCGCCTGCACCTCGCCGGCGAACCCGACGGCGTCCACGCCCAGCCCGCCCTCGACCGCGACCGTGTACCGCCGCAGCGGCCCCGTCCCCTGCCGCGGGCCCGTGCCCCCGACGACGGCGGTGCGTCCCGTGCCGCGCTGCACCACCGCGACCGGCGCGGGTGAGGTCGCCGGCAACGGCGCGGGGGCCGGAGCGGCCGCTGCAGGGCGCACCGCGGTCGCGGCGACCGGAGCGACCGGGGCGGGGCGGGCGGGCCCGACCAGGGCCAGTCCGCCGAGGGCGCCGCCCAGGGACGCGACCAGCCCGGCCCAGGTCCAGCGCACCGCGACGACCCCCACCCGGCCAGTCTGCACGCCCTGTGAGCGACCACGCGGATTGACGCCCTTCCCCGGGGGCAAGCCTGAGGTGTCCCTACACAGGAGGAACCATGAGCGGCATCGACAAGCTGAAGAACAAGGCCGAGGAGCTCGGCGGCTCGGCGAAGGAGTCCGCGGGCAAGGCGACCGGCGACGAGTCCCTCGAGGCCGAGGGCAAGGGTGACCAGGTCTCCGGGAACCTCAAGCAGGCCGGCGAGAAGGTCAAGGACATCTTCAAGTAAGACCGCACACGACGAAGGCCGGGCCCCTCGGGGTCCGGCCTCTGTCGTCTCCGGGGTCCGGTCAGCCGCCGGGACGCCACCACGGACGACGCCGACGGGCATCGTCGTCGTCCTCGTCGTCGGCCGGCGTACCCCCGCGGTCCCCCACCTCGTAGCCGCGGGAGCCGCCGGTCCCGCCGAAGAGCGCGTCCACCCCGGCCGGCTGGGGCTCGGGGTCGGGCTCCGGCGGGACGGGCGCGGGCGCCTGCTCGACCGGCGCCGGGCGAGGTGCGGCGGCCTGCTCCTTGGCGGCAGCCTCCTGGGCGGCCTGGGCCAGCCGCTGCCGCGCCCCGACAGGAGCCCGCCCCGAGGTGACACCCGTGCCGGCCGCGGGGGCAGGCGGCGACGGCTCCGCGGGAGCCTCCTGCGCGGGCGCCTCGTCCGCAGGAGCCTCCGTCGCGGGCGCCTCGACCGGAGCAGCCTCGGCCGGGGCCGCCTCGGCCTGCTCGACCTGCGGGAAGTCCAGGGCGGCCGCGCGCCGAGGGCGGGGGGCCCGCGCCGGCTTCTCGACCGGCGCGTCCTCGACCGGCACCGCGGGTGTCTCCTCGACCGGTGCCTCGTCGACCGCGGCCTCCTCGACCACTGCCTCCTCGACCGGGGGCACCGTCTCCTCCACCGCGAACGCCGCGTCCGTCGGCGGCGGGGCCACCTCGACCGTGGCGGCAGCGGCGGCCCGGGAGCTCTCGACCACGGCCGCCGGGACGACGTCCCCCACCGGCCGGCTGCTGCGCCGGCGGCGGAGCAGGGCGTCGGCGAGGGCGAGGACGGCCTCGTCGACGTGGGCGAGGACGCGGCGCTCCGACTCGAGCCCGGACGCCCGCACCAGCTCGGCGACGTCCGTCAGGACGCGGGCGCCCACGGCGGCCGCGACCTGCTCGACGAGCGCCGGCCCCAGGCGCGACATGACGACGTCCGCGACCCGAGGGGCCAGACCGTCCACGAGCCGGTCGGCGACGCGCGGGGCGACCACGGCGGCGACCGCCTCGGGCGACGGCGCGACGTTGCCCTCGACCCGGTCGGACAGGGCGCCGAGCTCGTCCCGCAGGCCCTCGAGCGCGGAGGTGTGCGCGGCCGTCGCCGGGTCCTCGCGCATGCCCTCGACGACCCGCCGGACCGCGGCGACGTCGCCGCGCAGGGCCGGCAGGTCACCGACCGAGGCGGCGACGGCGGCGAGGTCGGTCGACAGCGCGGGCACCCCGCCGGCGGCGTCCCCGACGTGTCCGACCCGCTCCAGCACCTCGCCGAGGCGGTCCTCCAGCGCGGACAGCCGCTGCTCCAGCGGAGCCAGCCGCTCGACCACGGGGCCGGCCCCGGCGACGGTCTCCAGCTGCCCGGACAGCCGCAGGACGGCGGCGTCGAGGGCGTCCGGCCCGACGACGGGACGCCCGACGAGCGACTCCAGCCGCTCCAGCCGCCCCCCGACCGCCTCGACGACGCTGTCCCGGCTGCGGGCGAGCTCGGCCGCACCGGGCAGGCCCTCGACGCGGGTCCGCAGGGCCTCGAGCTCGGGGCGCAGGGCGTCGGCATCGCGGCCGGTGAGGTCGGTGAGGGCTGCGCGGACGTCGGACAGCGGGGCCAGCCGCTCGTGCAGCCCGCTGACGTCGTCGCGGACGGCGGCGAGCGCCGCCGGGAAGCCGGTGAGCTGCCCGACCGTCCCCTCGAGGGCGGCGACCGCGCGGGTCGCGGACTCGACCTCCTCGGTCAGGGCCGTGAGCCGCAGCGCCGTGGCCTCGCTGCCCTGGCCGCCCGTCGACACCGCCGAGGCCTGCTCGTCGACCCGGCGGCCGAGCGCCTCGAGCCGCCCGCCGAGCGAGGTCGTCGAGGAGCGGAGGTCGCCGGCCAGCGCGGCGAGGTCGGCGGCGACCCGCTCCACGCCCGCGCCGGACGCCGTGCGCGACAGCGCCTCCCCGAGCGCGCCCACCTGCCCGCGCAGCTCGGCGAGGACGGTGCTGACGGCCCGCTGCTCCTGGACCTGCTCGTCGACCGCCTTGCTGAGCAGGGCCCGCATGCGCTCGGAGACCGGGCCGGAGCCGGCGGGCGAGGTCGGCGTCGGGACCAGGCCCGGGACGTCGGACGGGCCGGCGGGACCGGACGAGGGGTCGGTCACGGGGAGGTCCTCCAGGATCGTGCGGCGGGTCGGGCCGGATGATCCTCGCAGGCGTCCGGTCAGCGGTCCGCGCGGCGCTCCGCGATCTCGTCGAGCAGTCCGAGGAAGGCCCGCGCGACGACGTCGGGGGCCTCCATCTGCGCGACGTGGCCGACCCCGGGCAGCACGAGCAGGCGGCTGTCGGGGAAGGTCCGGGCGGCCCGGGGCGCGAGGGCGACGTCGACCAGGCGGTCGCGGTCGCCCCAGACCAGCAGGGTCGGCGTCCGGACGGTGGCGGCCTGCGCCCACAGGCCCTTGCGGCCGCGCTGCAGGTAGCTGCCGACCAGGCCGCGGAGCGACAGGCTGAAGGCGTCGGTGCTGTGCGCCAGCCCGTTGCGCCGGCCGACCTCCTCGGCCGCCTCCTCCAGCCGCGCCGGGTGGACCGTCGCGGGGTCGCCGTAGCAGAGCTGCAGGACGGCCTTCGCCCGGGCACGCGGGCTGACGGTGGCGAGCCGCCGGTTCGCGACGGCGCTCACGCCGGGCAGGAGCAGCAGCGGCAGGCGGGGGTCGGTGCCGCGCTGGACCTTGAGGTTCGGCAGGGCCGGCGAGACCAGCGTGAGGGTGCGCACGAGGTCGGGGCGCCACGCCGCGACCCGGGTCGAGACCGCGCCCCCGAGGGAGTTGCCGAACAGGTGCACGGGGCCGCGGCCGCGCCGGTCGAGCAGGTCGACGACCGCCCGGGCGTGCGCCGAGACGCGGTAGCCGCCGGGCCCGGGCGGGGGCGAGTGGCCGAAGCCGGGCAGGTCGACGGCCTCCCCGTCGAGCCGGTGCGCGAGCAGGCCCATGAGGTCGGTCCAGTTGGTGGCCGCGCCGCCCAGGCCGTGGACGAACAGCGCCGGCTCCCCGCCCGTGGGCGGCGTCCGGCGGACGAACACCGGACCGTCGAGCTCCCCCGGCCACGGCGGCGCGACGCCGCTCGGCCCGACGGGCAGCTCCGCGAGCGGACCGTCGTGCACCCTCACGCCCACGGGACGCCCTCCCCCACCTCGACGACGGAGCCGTCGTGCAGCAGCGACGTCCCCCGCTGACCGACGGCGGTCAGGCGGCCGTCCTCCAGGACGACGCCGGACTCCTCGGGCAGCCCGAGCAGCCGGGTGCCCGGCGGCACGGTCGACCGGACCGCCCGCAGCCAGTCCTCGCGGCCGCCGCTCCAGTGCGGCAGCACCAGGGCGTCCGGGACGACCCCGAGACCGGGCTCGACCGCCAGGCCGCGGTCGGGCACGACGGTCCAGGCGCAGAGCACCATCGCGCCGGCGCTCGAGCCGCTGACCACCCCGCCGTCCGCGAGCAGCTCCCGGACGACGTCCCCGACGCCGGTCGTCTGCAGCAGACCGAGCAGCCGTCCGGGCGACCCGCCCGGGAGCACGAGCAGTCGCGCCCGGCGCAGCGCGGCCAGGGCGCCCTCCGGGTCGAGCCGGACGTCGGGTGCGGCCTCGACGTCGGCGCCCAGCGCGGAGTAGTGCCGGACGGCGTGGGCGTTCGCGGTGTCGTGCTCGCGGCCGACCGCGCCGGCGAGGGCGCTCACCACGACGGGGCCGCCCGCCCGGGCCACGAGGTCCGCGTCCATCTCGCGGCAGCCCGGGGAGAACTCGCCGCCCCCCTGCAGGCAGAGCACCCCGGTCACGGCGTCGGACCTGTCCACGAGAGCACGAGCAGGGCGACGTCGTCGTCCCCGCCGTCCTTGCGGTCGAGCGCCTCGAGGACGTGGTCGGCGGTGGCGGAGGGCGGCAGGCCGAGCCCGTCGACGGCCCGGCGGAGCTGCTCGAGGCCGGTGTCGAGGCTGGCGTCGCGCTGCTCCACCAGGCCGTCCGTGTAGAGCACGAGGGTGCTGCCGGGGACCAGGTGCACGGCGGTCTCCTCGTAGGTCCCGGGGAGGGTCCCGAGCGGCGGGCCCGGCTCGACCGGGAGGTAGACCGCGGTCCCGTCCGGCGGCGCGACGACGGGCGGGGGGTGCCCCGCCGACGCCACGGTCAGCGTGCCGTCCCGCGGGTCGAGCACCGCGACGAGCAGCGTGGCGAGGTCGAGGTCGAGCAGGACGTCGCTGTTGCGGGCCAGGCGCGAGAGCAGCTCGCCCGGGCCGTGCCCCTCGAGGGCGAGCGTCGCGACGATGGCCCGCAGCTGCCCCATCCGGGCCGCGCTGCGCATCCCGTGGCCCATGACGTCGCCCATGGCCAGCAGCAGCCGCTCGCCGACCTGCACGCCCTGGTACCAGTCGCCCCCGACGAAGGCCCCGGTGACGCCGGGCAGGTAGCGCGGGGCGATCACGACGCCGGGCAGCTCGGGCAGGTCGCGCGGCAGCAGGCTGCGCTGCAGGGTCTCGGCGACCCGTGACTGGTCGGCGTAGAGCAGGGCGTTGTCGAGGGCGGCCGCGGCCCGCTGGGTGATGCTCTCGAGCAGGCCGCGGTCGACGGCGTCGCCCAGCGGCTCGCCCACGCTGATCGCCCCGATCACCCGCCCGCGGTTGAGCAGCGGCAGGGTCAGCACGCTTCCCCCGACGGTGGCGCGGACCCGCGCGAGCAGCTCGTCCTCGAACGGGAAGCTGGCGAGGACGTCGTCGCCGACCTCGGGGAGCCACTCCGGCCGTCCGGTGCGCACCACCGCGCCGACCCCGAAGCGGTCACCGGTGTGCAGGGGCACGGCCTGCAGGACCGCACGCAGCTCGTCGTCGAGGTCGGGGCTGGCGTGGGCGGTGTGGACGACGGTCAGGCGCCCCGGCTCGGCGTCCGGCTCGCGGCGTCGCAGGGCGGCCGCCGTCTCGCTGGTCAGGGCCACGCCGATCCACCGCCCGAGCCGGGGGACGAGCAGGTCGCTGAGGGTCTCGAGCACCTGCCGCGGCTGGAGGCTCACGCCCAGGCGGGTGGAGGCGTCGGCCAGCACCTGCAGCCGCTGGTTCGCGGCCTCGGCGGTGGCGTAGGCCCGCTCACGCTCGACGACGGCACGCTCGCGGTCGAGCTCGGCCTGGCGGCGCACCGAGACCTCGCGGAAGTAGACCGACAGGCCGTCCGGGCCGGGCCAGGCCGAGACCTCGTAGTAGCCGTCGAGCGGTCCGTACGCCGCCTCGAAGGCCACCGGGACCCCGTCGGCGAGGGCACCGCGGTAGTGCGCCTCGAAGGGCGAGCCGACGGCGGCCGGGAACTCCTCCCACAGGTCCGCGCCGAGCAGCTCGTCGCGGCGGCGCTGCAGGAGCTCCTCGGCCCGGCGGTTGACGTACGTGAACCGGAACTCGTGGTCGAGGCTGAAGAACGCGTCGGTCATCGTCTCGAGCAGCCGGGAGAGCCGGTCGCGGGCCTCGCGCAGCCGGGTGCTGTCGTAGGCGACCCCGAGCAGCCGCTGCGCCCCCGCGACGCCGAGCACGCGCCCACGGGCCTCGACCCAGCGGACCGTGCCGTCCGGCCGCACGATCCGGTACTCGACCGCGAGGTCGCCCGACGTCGACACGGCGGCCGTGACGGCCTCCGACACGCGCTGCAGGTCCTCCGGGTGCACCCGGTCGTCGAAGCTGTCGCGGTGCGGGACGAAGGTGTCGGCGTCGTAGCCGAACAGCTCGATGAGCCGCGGGTCCCAGCGCAGCTCCTGCGTGGTGACGTCGAGGTCGAAGCTGCCGATGTCGGCGGCCTGCAGCGCCAGCTCGAGCCGCGCGGCGTCCTGCCCGGCCTCCAGCGTCAGGGCCCGCAGCTCGAGCTCGGCCATGACCGCCTGGCCGAGCGCGCCGAGCACCCCGACGTCGCGGGCGCTCCACGAGCGCGGGACGTCGTCGTACACGCAGAGGGCGCCGACGGCGGAGCCCTGCTCGGTCAGCAGCGGGACGCCGAGGTAGGCCTGCACCCCGCCGACCACGACGGGCGGCAGGCTCGAGACCCGGGGGTCGAGCCGGGTGTCCTGCACGACCAGCGGGGCGGCGAGCTCCATCGTGACCGTGCACATGCTGTCCGCGGCGGGGGCCCCGGCCTCGCGGTCCAGACCTGGCTGCGGGCCGCTGCCCTGGTGCAGGCTCCAGACGAACTGCTCCTCGGACAGGAGGCTGACCTGGGCGTGCGGCGCCGTCAGGAGCTCGGCGGCCAGGGCGGTGAGCCGGTCGAGGTGCGCCGCACGGGGACCGGCCTGCAGGATGCGGCGCGCCTCGGTGAGGCGCCTGTGGTTGAGCAGCGCGGCGCGGTCGCCCGGAGGCGGAGGGTGCGGGGCGGAGGACAAGACCCGGACGCTACCGGTCAGGCGCTCTTGCGGACCGGGGCCTTGCGGGGCTTCTTGGCGGGTCCCGCGTCGGCTGACGCCTTCGCGGTGGCCTTCTTCGCGGGCGCCTTCTTCGCGGGTGCCTTCTTCGCCGCCGCCTTCGCAGGGGCCTTCTTCGCGGGCGCCTCCTCCGCGGGGGCCTCCTGCTGAGGAGGCGCCTGGTTCTTCTTGGCCGCCTCGACGCTGGCCCGCAGCGCTGCCATCAGGTCGACCACGGTGCCCGACGTCGGCTGCGCCTCGGTCGGCTGGACGACCTCGCGGCCCTCGACCTTGGCCTCGATGACGGCCTGCAGCGCCTCGCGGTACCCGTCCTTGTACTCGGAGGGGTCGAACTCCCCGGACAGCGTCTCGATGAGGCTGCCGGCCATCTGCAGCTCCTGCGGGCGGACCTCGACCTCCTCGTCGAGGAACCCGAACTCGGGCGCGCGGACCTCGTCGGGCCACAGCATCGTCTCCAGCACGAAGACGCCGTCGCGCACCCGCAGGGCGGCCAGCGACTCGCGGTTGCGCAGCGCCACCTTGACGACGGCGACCTTCCCGGACTGCTCGAGGGCGTCGCGCAGGAGCACGTAGGGCTTGGTCCCGGCCTTGTCGGGCTCGAGGTAGTAGCTCTTCTCGAAGAAGATCGGGTCGAGGTCGGCGAGCGGCACGAACTGCAGGACGTCGATGGCCCGGCTCGTGGTGAGCGGCAGGTCCTTGAAGTCCTCGTCGGTGAGCACGACGACCTCGCCGGAGCTCATCTCGTAGCCCTTGGCGATCTCGCCGTACGGGACCTCCTCGCCGTCGGCCTCGGCGACCCGCTTGTACTTGATCCGGCTGCCGTCGCTGCGGCGCACCTGGCGGAAGGACACGTCCTTCTGCTCGGTCGCGCTGTAGAGCTTCACGGGGATGGTGACCAGCCCGAAGCTGATCGCGCCCTTCCAGATCGACCTCACGTGATCATCCTGCCCGAGCGGGAGCCGATGGCGCTAGGGGTGGTCGGCCGCGACGTGCCGGAACAGCCACAGCGGGTCGTGCAGGACGTCGCACAGCGGGCAGCGCACCAGCTCGACCGGCTCGGGGTCGCGCAGGTCGACGACGACGGGACGCTCGCTCTGCCGGGGTGCCGGCAGCACCCGCGCCCGGGACACGGCCTGCTGGAACGCCCGGCGCTGCAGCAGCCCGGCCGCTCCCGCGGCGTCGAGCCGGACGTCGCTCTCACGGCGGTGCGCGAGGACCGCCGCCTGCCCGGCCCGGCGGTCGCCCCGGCGCCGGTCGCCGCCCCCCGGAGGCGGCGCGGTGCTGCGTCGTCGGTCCACGCCGCCACCCTGCCGGGTGAGGGAGCCGCGGGTCGACACCCGTGCGGGTGACGACGCCGTCGGGTAGGACGTGCTCGTGCCCGGTCCCCTGTCGCCGATGCTGGCGACCACCGGCGTGCTCCCGCCGGACGACGACGCCTGGGCCTACGAGGTCAAGTGGGACGGCGTCCGGGTGCTGGCCTCCGCGGGGACGGCCGTGCGCCTGGTGAGCCGGGCCGGCAACGACATCACCGCCGGCTACCCCGAGCTGCAGCCGCTGCGCGCCGCCGTGCCCCCCGGGACGGTCCTCGACGGCGAGCTCGTCGCGCTCGACGAGGCCGGCCTCCCGAGCTTCGGGCTGCTGCAGTCGCGGATGCACGTCCGGCACCCCGGGCCCGACCTCGTGCGCACCGTCCCCGTCACGCTCGTCGCCTTCGACCTCCCCCTGCACGACGGCACCTACGACGACCGCCGGGCCGCCCTCGAGGCGCTCGAGCTGGCCGGGCCCTCCTGGCAGACGTCGCCGTCGTTCGTGCGCGACGGGGCGGCCCTGTTCGCGGCGACGAGGGCGCAGGGCATGGAGGGCGTCGTCGCCAAGCGGCGGAGCAGCCGGTACGAGCCCGGCCGCCGCAGCGACTCCTGGGTGAAGGCCAAGCACCTGCAGCGGCAGAGCGCCGTCGTCGTCGGGTGGAAGCCGGGCGAGGGCGGACGCAGCGGGCGGCTCGGGTCGCTGCTGCTGGCCGTGACGGACGGCGGGACGCTGCGCTTCGCCGGCCACGTGGGCACGGGCTTCAGCCAGGCCGAGCTGCACCGGGTCGGCGCCCTGCTCGCCGCCCTGCGGCGGGAGGCGCCGGTGTGCGAGGTCCCGCGCGAGCACGCCCGCCACGCCGTGTGGGTGGAGCCGGTGCTGGTCGCCGAGGTCGAGCTGACGGGCTGGACCCGCGAGGGCCGGCTGCGGCACCCGTCGTACAAGGGCCTGCGCGACGACGTCGATCCGGGGAGCGTGGTCAGGGAGTGAAGGTCACCGTCGACGTCGAGGGACGGGAGGTCACCCTGTCCAACCTCGACAAGGTGCTCTACCCGGAGACCGGGTTCACCAAGGGCCAGGTGCTCGACTACTACACGCGGATCGCCCCCGTGCTGCTGCCGCACCTGGCCGACCGGGCGCTGACGCGCAAGCGCTACCCCGACGGTGTCGACGGGCAGGTCTTCTTCGAGAAGAACGCCCCGCGCGGGACGCCGGAGTGGGTGCGCACCGCGACCCTGCCGAGCCCCGGGTCGAGCAAGGGCCGCGAGACGATCGACTACACGGTGGTCGAGGACCTGGCCGGGCTGGTCTGGACGGCGAACCTCGCGGCGCTCGAGCTGCACGTGCACCAGTGGAAGGTCGGGAGCAGCGCCGCCGACCTGCTCGTGCTCGACCTCGACCCCGGGCCGCCCGCGACCGTCGTCGAGTGCTGCGAGGTCGCGCTGCTGCTCGAGCCGGTGCTGCGCGCCGACGGCCTCGAGCCGCTCGCCAAGACCTCCGGCAGCAAGGGCATGCAGCTCTACGCCCGGGTCGACGGCCTGACCTCGCAGCAGACCAGCGCCTACGCCAAGGGCCTCGCCCAGCGCTTCGAGGCGAGCCACCCGGGCCTCGTGCTGTCGCGCATGACGCGGGCGATCCGGGGCGGCAAGGTGCTGGTCGACTGGTCGCAGAACAGCAGCGCGAAGACCACCGTCTGCGTCTACAGCCTCCGTGCCCGCCCGACGCCGACCGTCTCGACGCCCATCACCTGGGACGAGGTGCGTGCCTGCACGTCGCCCGAGGACCTGGTGTTCACCAGCGACGACGTCCTGGCCCGGGTGCAGGAGCACGGGGACCTGTTCGCACCGCTGCTGTCCTGACGACGCCCGGGCGCGGCGGGAGGTGCTACGCCCGCGTGCCGACGGCGCTCCCGTCCAGCCGGTCGAGGAGCTCCTGCACGTTGCCGTAGACGTCGTGCGCCCCGGCGTCGCGCAGCTCCTGCTCGCCGATCCCCCCGGCCAGCACTCCGAGGCACCGCACCCCCGCTGCCGCCGCCGCCCGGACGTCGTACACGGTGTCGCCGACCATGACCGCGTCCTGCGGCCCGCAGCCGGCCGCCTCGAGGGCCGCGAGCACGATGTCCGGCGCGGGCTTCGCGTGCTCGACGTCGCCGCTGCTGACCACGGCGTGCAGGACGTCGTCGCAGCCGAGCTTGTCGCGGAAGACCCTGGTGTCGTCCTCGCTGCCGCTGGTCGCGAGCACCACCCGGATCCCGCGCCCGGCGACCTCGCGGATGAGCTCCTGGACGCCGTGGAAGGGGTGGCAGCGGTCGCGGACCTCCTCCCAGTGCGTGGTGTGGGCTGCCACGACGGCGTCGTCGGCGTGGCCGAGCAGCGTCTCGACGAGGTCCTCGCTGCCCCGGCCGATCGCACGGTGCACGTCGAAGCAGCTGACCCGGTGCCCGTTCTCCTCGAAGGCCCGCCACCAGGCGGTCACGTGCAGGTAGACGGTGTCGAGCAGCGTGCCGTCGACGTCGAGCAACAGGGCGGGAGGCGTCGTCATGGACCCGCGGTACCCGGGTAGGGCCAGGTCACCGCACCGACCTGTTGGAGGACCCGTGACCGGCGTACCGGCGAACGACCTGCCCGACGAGGCGCTCGAGCGCGAGCTCGCCCACCTGCACGAGACCCGCCACGACACCTTCCTGCACGGCAGCGACGACGCCCTCGAGTTCCACACGGCCCGGACGTCCGAGCTGGAGGCCGAGTACCTGCGGCGCAACCCCGACCGCGTGCCCGACGCCCGGCGCACCCGCGTGGGCTCGCGGGAGCTGTCCGGCCAGGAGGAGGGCGCGTGACCGGGCCCGAGGACCCGACCGCCACCGGCGACCTGCCGCTCGAGGCGTCCGAGGCCGACGTCGTCGAGACGGTCCCCGGCGTCGCGGACCTGCCGTCGGAGGCCTCGGCGGCGGACGCCCTGGAGCAGGCGCAGGCCGTGCCGTTCGACGAGGACGACCACCGGGCCTGACCGGCCGGGCAGGGCCGGTCTGGCAGGCTGCCCCGGTGACCTCGCCCCCGCTGCGCCGCCCCGACCCGGTGGCCGAGCCCGCACCGGCGCGCGGCACCCGGCTGCCGCGGCAGGCGCGACGCCAGCAGCTGCTGGGCGCGGCCCAGGAGGTCTTCGTCGCCCACGGCTACCACGCGGCCGCCATGGACGAGATCGCCGAGCGGGCCGGCGTCAGCAAGCCCGTGCTCTACCAGCACTTCCCGGGCAAGCTCGAGCTCTACCTGGCCCTGCTCGACGAGCACGCCGGCGACCTCGTCGCGAAGGTCCGGCAGGCGCTGGACTCCACCACCGACAACAAGCTGCGGGTCACCGCCGCGGTCGCGGCCTACTTCGACTTCGTGACCGGCGAGGGCAAGGCCCACCGGCTGGTGTTCGAGAGCGACCTGCGCAACGACCCCGCCGTCCGGGAGCGGGTCGAGCGGATGACCTCGCAGTGCGTCGAGGCGATCGCGCAGACCATCGCGCAGGACACCGGCGCCAGCGAGGAGGAGGCCCTGCTGCTGTCGGTCGGGCTGTCCGGCATCGCCGAGGTCGGGGCCCGCTGGTGGCTGACGTCGGAGGACCGGGTCGACCGGGACCGCGCCGTCGAGCTGCTCGCCCGGCTGTCCTGGCGCGGCATCTCCGGCTCGCCCCGCACCGTCTGACTGCGCCCAGAGCGGACGCGAGGGCCGGCTCGGGCTCGTCGGGCTAGCGTGAGGGCTCCGCTCGTCGTCGACCTGGAGGTCACCCGTGGAGGTCAAGATCGGCGTGCAGTTCGCCACGCGCGAGCTGGTGCTCGAGAGCACGCAGAGCGCGGAGGACGTCGAGAAGGCGGTCTCCGACGCGCTCAAGGCCGACCTCGGGGTCCTGACCCTGGTCGACGAGAAGGGCCGCCGCGTCCTCGTGCCGGCCGACAAGCTGGCCTACGTCGAGATCGCCGAGTCCGAGCAGCGCCGGGTGGGCTTCGGCGCGATGTAGCGCCTGTCCGGCAGACAGCGGCGACCACAGGTTCAGGCGTTGCGCAAGGGGGCACACCCTCCTCGAACGAGCCGCACGGCTCACCGAGCACAAGGAGACCCCCGTGGGCATCATCACCCTTCTCGTCGTCGGACTGATCGTCGGCGCCCTCGCCCGCGCTGTCCTGCCGGGCAACCAGGGCCTTCCCATCTGGCTGACCATGGTCATCGGCGCCGGGGCCCTGCTCCTGTCCGGTCTGATCTTCGGCAACGACACCGGCCTGTTCATCCGCACGATCGTCGGCGTCGTCATCGCCGCCGCCATCATCGCGCTGACCCAGGGCGGCATCTCCAGCCGCGGTCGCTCGCGCGTCTAGTCCCCCTGCACGTCGAAGGCCCGGCCCCCTCGGGGTCCGGGCCTTCGTGCTGTCCGCGACTAGCTCTGCATCCCCAGCGCGGCCATCCGCTCGGTGTGCCGGTCGGTGAGCCGCGTCAGCAGCCGGGCGATCCCGGCGAGGTCCCCGCTCCCGACCAGCAGCTCGGTCAGGGCGTCCCGCTCCACGGCCACCCGCTGCGCCTCGATGATCGCCTCGCCGACGAGCCGACGGCCCCACAGGGCGAGCCGGCCGGCCACCGACGGGTCGGTCTCCACGGCCTCGCGCACCCGGGCGACCGTGAACTCGGCCTGCCCGGTGTCGGCCAGCACCTCGAGGACCAGGGCCCGGGCGTCCGGGTCGGCGACCCGCTCGGCGACCTCCCGGTAGAAGTCGGTCGCGAGGCCCTCCCCGATGTAGGCCTTGATCAGCCCCTCCAGCCAGTCGTTCGGCAGGGTCGCCTCGTGGAAGGCGTCCAGCGAGGCGACGAACGGCGCCATCGCCTCCTCCGGGTCGACCCCGGCGTCCTGCAGGAAGCCCGCCAGCCGCTGGAAGTGGCCGAACTCCGCCACGGCCATCGTCCCGAGCGCGGCCTTGTCGCGGACGGTCGGGGCGTACTGGGCGTCGCTGGCGAGGCGCTCGAACGCGGTCAGCTCGCCGTACGCGAGGACGCCGAGCAGGTCGATCGTCGAGGGGTCGAGCGTGGTGGCCATGACGTCCCGTCCTGGGTGTCGCGCGGTCGGTGCGCCGAGCGGGCGCAGGGTAGCCGGTAGTGTCCGCCCCAGACGGGCCGGCAGACGCCGACCCGCACCGTGTGCGCGGACCCCCTCGCGGGGCGCCGGCCGGCGCGCTGGTCACCCTGGTCCCCGTGGCCGAGGGACGGCCGGCAGCAGCCGCTGAGCCAGCCCCCTCCAGCCGTGGTCGGCGCGGTCCCCGAGAGGCACCACCCCATGACCACCGCACCTGCTTCCCCCGCAGAGAACGGCTTCGCCGCCCTCGGCGTCCTGCCGGAGACCGTCGAGGCGCTGGCCGCCGCCGGCATCACCGCGCCGTTCGCCATCCAGACCATGACCCTGCCGATCGCCCTGGCCGGCCAGGACCTCATCGGCCAGGCCCGCACCGGTACCGGCAAGACCCTCGGGTTCGGTGTCCCGCTGCTGCAGCGGGTCAAGCCGAAGGCCGAGGGCGGCAGCGGCACGCCCCAGGCGCTCGTCGTCGTCCCGACCCGCGAGCTGTGCGTCCAGGTCGCCCGCGACCTCGAGACGGCCGGCAGCGTGCGCAAGGTCCGCGTCCAGACCATCTACGGCGGCCGCGCGTTCGAGCCGCAGGTCGAGGCGCTCAAGAAGGGCGTCGACGTCGTGGTCGGCACCCCGGGTCGCCTGCTCGACCTCGCCCGCCAAGGCCACCTCGACCTGTCCGAGGTCCGCGTCCTGGTCCTCGACGAGGCCGACGAGATGCTCGACCTCGGCTTCCTGCCCGACGTCGAGCGCATCCTCGAGCAGCTCCCCACCGAGCGGCAGACGATGCTGTTCTCCGCCACGATGCCCGGCCCGGTCGTGACGATGGCGCGCCGCTTCATGACGCAGCCGACGCACATCCGCGCCGAGGAGCCGGACGAGAAGCGCACCGTCCCCAACACCAAGATCTACGTCTACCGCGCCCACGCGATGGACAAGGTCGAGGTCCTGGCCCGGATCCTGCAGGCCGAGGGCCGCGGTCTGACGATGGTCTTCTGCCGCACCAAGCGGACCTGCGACAAGGTCGCCCTCGAGCTCGAGGAGCGCGGCTTCGCGGCCGCCGCCGTCCACGGCGACCTCGGGCAGGGCGCCCGCGAGCAGGCCCTGCGCGCCTTCCGCTCCGGCAAGATCGACGTCCTGGTCGCCACCGACGTCGCGGCCCGCGGCATCGACGTCCAGGACGTCACGCACGTCGTCAACTACCAGTGCCCCGACGAGGAGAGCACCTTCCTGCACCGCATCGGCCGCACCGGCCGCGCGGGCGCGAACGGCGTCGCCGTGACGTTCGTCGACTGGGACGACATCCCGAAGTGGGGCCTGATCAACAAGGCCCTCGACCTGCCGTTCGCCGAGCCGGTCGAGACCTACTCGTCCAGCCCGCACCTGTTCACCGACCTGTCCATCCCCGCCGGCACCACGGGTCGTCTCCCCCGCGCGTCCCGCACCCGCGAGGGCCTGGACGCCGAGACCCTCGAGGACGTCGGCGAGACCGGGCGGCGCAAGCCCGCCGCCCGCACCGGCCGGGACGGCGGCAGGGACAGCGGTCGCGACGGTGGCCGCGACTCCGGCCGGTCCCGCGGCGCCGACGCCGCTCCCGCCGAGGACGACGCCCCCGTGCTCCCCAAGCGCACCAGCACGACCCGGCAGCGCACCCGGGGCGCCGGCGCGGCCCTGGCCGCCGTCGCCGGCGATCCCACCGGCACCGAGGGTGACGCGCCGGCCGCCGAGGGGGAGGCCCGCAAGCGCCGTCGTCGCGGGGGCCGCGGTCGGGGCAAGGGCGAGGGCGCGACCGAGGGCGCTCCCGCCGCCGAGTAGTGCGGCTGCTGCTGCTCGCCGACACCCACCTCCCGCGGCGGGCGAAGGACCTCCCCGCTCAGGTGTGGGACGAGGTGGCCCGCGCCGACGTCGTCGTCCACGCGGGTGACTGGGTCGACGTCGCCCTGCTCGACCTGCTCGAGGAGCGGTCGGCGCGGCTGCTCGCCTGCTGGGGCAACAACGACGGTCCGGCCCTGCGCGACCGCCTGCCCGAGGTCGCGCACGCCGAGCTGGCCGGCGTCCGGGTCGCCGTCGTGCACGAGACCGGGCCGTCGTCCGGCCGGGAGCGCCGGGCCGACGCCGCGCACCCCGACGTCGACCTGCTCGTGTTCGGCCACAGCCACATCCCGTGGGACACGGTCAGCCCGGGCGGGATGCGGCTGCTGAACCCGGGCTCTCCCACCGACCGGCGGCGTCAGCCGCACTGCACGTGTCTGACGGTGCGGCTGGACGACGGCGCGGTGCACGACGTCGTCCTGCACACTCTCGTCCCGTGAGCCTGCTGCCCCCCGGTGCCCGCGCGACCGTCCTCGACCTGCCGTCCGGCCCCCTCGCCGCGCACGTGCAGGACCCGCCCGGGGACGCCCGCGGCACGGTGCTGCTGGTCCCCGGTTTCACCGGCAGCAAGGAGGACTTCCGCCTGCTGCTGCCGCCGCTCGCCGACGCCGGGCTGCGGGCCGTCGCGGTCGACCAGCGCGGCCAGTACGAGTCGCCCGGCCCCGACGACGAGGCGGCGTACACCGTGGAGGCGCTCGGGGCGCACCTGCTCGAGGCCGCCCGGGCGCTCGGGCCCTCGGTGCACCTCGTCGGCCACAGCTTCGGCGGCCTGGTCTCGCGGGCCGCTGTCCTGCAGGACCCGTCCGCCTTCACGAGCCTCGTCCTCATGAGCTCCGGACCGGGCGCCCTGGGCGGGAACCGGGCCGCGATGATGCAGTTCCTGCGGCCCCTGGTCGAGCAGGGCGGGCTGCAGGCCGTCCGCGACGCCGTGGAGGCGGTCGAGGCGCAGGACCCCCGCGCCCAGGCGACGAGCGCCGACTTCCGCGACTTCCTGCGGGCCCGCTTCCTGGCCGGCAGTGCCGTCGGGCTGCTCGCCATGGGCGACGCCCTGCTGGGCGAGCCCGACCGCGTCGAGGAGCTGCGCGGGGCCGGGGTCCGCACGCTGGTCCTGCACGGCGTGGACGACGACGCCTGGACGCCGGAGTCCCAGGCCGACATGGCCCAGCGGCTCGGGGCCGAGCACGTCGTCGTCCAGCGGGCCGCGCACTCCCCGGCGGTCGAGAACGCGCCCGACACGACCCGGGCCCTGCTGCAGTTCTCCGGGCGCTAGGCGAACCCGGGCTCGCCGTCCGGGTCCTCGGGCGGCAGGGTGCCCTGCTCCTCGGGCGGGACCTCGCCCTGGCCCGGCTCCTGCTGCGGGCCCGGGTCGGTGGTGGGGATGCCGGGGATCTCCTCGTGCGTCTGCTCGCTCATGCGGGGGCTCCTGCCCCGTCCGAGCTCTGCGCCACCTCGAAGGCCCAGATCGTGCTCCCGGTCGCGGCCGGGCGGGCACCTTCCGGTCGGCCGCTCGCCTGGGCGTGGCCCTGGCCGAACGACTGCGACTCCCGCCAGGCGGTGAAGTCGGCCTCGGAGCGCCAGCGCGTGTAGACGAGGTAGTCGCTGGTGCCCTCGAGGGGGCGGAGCAGCTCGAAGTGCTCGAAGCCCGGGGCGGCGTCGACGGCGCCCTGCCGGGCGGCGAACCGCTCCTCCAGGGTGGACCCGGCGCCCTCGGGCACGGTCAGGACGTTGATCGCGACGTAGCTCATGGCGACAGTCTGTCCGGGGTGTGAGCGGTCTGCACCCGTGGGACCGTGAGGAGGTGACCTCCGCACTGGCCTCCGACACCACGAGGGACGCCGACCCCGGCCTGTTCGGCCCGGACAGCGTCACCTGGCGGGTCCACGCCGACCCCTCGATGGCCATCGCCGGCCTCCGAGCCCTGCTCCTGCAGGCTGTCCACCCGCTCGCGATGGCGGGCGTCGCGCAGCACAGCGACTTCCGGCAGGACCCGTGGGGCCGGCTGTTCCGCACGGCCGAGTACGTCGGCATCACGACGTTCGGCACCACGCGCGAGGCCCGCATCGCCGCCGCCAAGGTCCGGGGCATCCACGGCAGGCTGTCCGGGGTCGAGCCGGAGTCCGGGACGCCGTACCGGGTCAGCGACCCCGAGCTGCTGCGCTGGGTGCACTGCGTCGAGGTCGAGTCGTTCCTGTCGACGGCGCTCCGCTGCGGGCTGCGCCTGACCCGCGAGGAGCAGGACCGGTACTACGGCGAGCAGACCCTGCAGGCCTCCCTCGTCGGCCTCGACCCCGACGACGTCCCCGGCAGCGTCGACGAGGTCGCCCAGTACTTCTCCGACGTCCAGCCCGACCTGCGGATCACCACGGAGGCACGCCGGGCGGCGCTGTTCGTCCTGTGGCCGCCCATGCCTGCCCTCGTGCAGCTCGGCACGCCGGCCCGGCCGGCCTGGGCCGCGCTGGCCCTGGCCGCCGGGGCCATGCTCCCGGCCTGGGCCCGCCGGCTCTACGCGATCCCCCAGCTGCCCACGAACGACCTCGCCGCGACCGCGGCCGGCGTCGCCTTCCGGACCGGGGTGCTGGTCGTCCCCGCCGGGCTGCGCCAGGGCCCGCACCTCACGGCCGCCAGGGAGCGGCTGGGGCTCTAGCCCCGACCCTCTTCCGGCCGCCGCCGACCACCTGGAGAGCGGCGAGGTCAGTCGGCCAGCCCCGCCCACGGCTGCTGCGGACCGCCGGACGCCGCCTGCCCCGCCGGGCAGTGCCGGACCAGGTCGCACCACCCGCACTGCCGCCCCGGCCGCGGCGGGAACAGCTCCTCCGGGTCGCCGCCGTCCTCGAGGGCCTCTGCGGCCGCGGACGCCTCCTCGCCGAGCGCCTCCGCCCGGCGCACGTGCCGGGCGAGCCCCTCGGGCGTGTGCTCCCACCGCAGGACCTCCCCGGTCGGCAGGTGGTGCAGCTCGACCGCGGCGCAGTCCCGCCGCAGGGTGCGGGCACACGCGAGGGCGTACAGGGCCAGGGCCAGCGAGCCCCGGGCGTCGTCCGTCGACAGCGCCGACCGGCCGGTCTTGTAGTCCACGACGACCACCTGCTCGTCGCGCACGTCGATCCGGTCGACCCGCCCGCTCACCGCCAGCACGGGCGTCTTCACCGACACGGTCCGCTCCACCCCGACCGGCTCGTCGTCGGGGTCGAGCGTGGCGGCGTACCCCTCCACCATGTCCCCGGCGCGGCCGCGCCAGTCGTCGGCCTGCGCGTCGTCCCGGAAGCCGTCGGTCTTCCAGGCGCTCTCGAGCAGGGCGCGGGCCCCTGACGGCGTCCGGCGCTCGCGCGGCAGCGACCACCAGCGGGCCAGGGCCAGGTGTGCGACCGCCCCGACCGTGTTGTGCGCCCACGGCGGCCCCTTCTGCGGGGAGGGCCGGTCGAGGTAGGTCATCCGGTAGCGCCGCGGGCAGTCCGACCAGCCGGTGAGCCGCGAGGGCGTGCACGAGAACAGCCGCTTCGGCATCCCCTCGAGCCCGAGCTGCGTCATGCCCGCCAGTCTGCCGGAGGGGTCCGACAGGTCCGGCTCACCAGGTCCCGCCGTCGCCCCCGCCGCCGCCGCCCCAGTCGCCGCCCCCGCCGCCGCCCCAGTCGCCGCCGCCGCCGAAGCTGCCGCCGCCGAGGTCGAAGCCGCCCCCGCCGCCGCCCCAGTCGCTGCCGCCGGCGTCCCGGGCGTCGTCGACGCCCTCCTCGTAGCCGCGCTCGTAGCCGCCGTAGCCGCCGCCGTAGCCCCCGCCGAACAGGCCGCCGCCGCCGAGCGCGTTCCCGACCACGCTGCCGATCAGCATCGACTCCCAGAACGGCACGCCGTACCAGCCGCCCGGCACCATCCGTCCGCCGACGAGCCCGCCGCCCCAGTAGTGCGACAGTCCGGGGGTGTACGACGGCGACGCCTCGTACTGCTGGTCCCCGACGACGACGCGCTCGGCCTGCTGCAGCTGCGGCCCGCTGCCGGGCGGAGGCGGCACCTCGGGACCCGGGTCGAGCCCGAGCCGGGTACGCGCCATCCGGGTCGCCGCGAGCCCCTCGACCACGGTCCGCCGGGCCGCCTCGTACTCCCCGGGCGTGTCCGCCTGCGACAGCAGCGCCCCGGTCGCGTTGTACCGCTCCGCGGCGTCGGCGAGGGCCTGCCGCGCGACGGCGTCGTCACCGGGCGACAGCGTCGAGACGTCGGCACCGAGCCGGTCGTACAGCGACGTGACGTCGGCCCGCGAGCCCTCCATCTGCCGCGACGCCCGCCGGCGCGACCGCGCGTAGTAGAGCCCGCCGCCGCCGAGGCCGAGCAGTGCCAGCACCGCGAGCACCGACCCGCCTCCGCCGCTCGACCCGCCGCCGCCCGAGTACCCCTCGCCCGACGGCGACGCCGGGACGCCCTGCTGCGCGACGACGCTCTGGACCTGCTCGACGACCCGCACCACCCGCGACGTGAGGTCGCCCGTCGACGCCCCCTTCGCGATCGCGTCGGCCTGGCCCCCGCCGAAGCCGGTCTGGTTCCCCGCGCCACCGGTGAGCGAGTCCCCGACCAGCGTGAACAGGACGGCCCGCGGCCCGAGCCGCCGGCCGACGGCCGTGTTCAGCTGCGCCTCGCCGTCGAGCGCCCGGGCGGCGGCCTCGGGCAGGACCGCGACGTACACGGCGACGTCGTTGCTGCGGGCGATCTGCGCCCGGACCTGCGCGACGTCGAGGTCGGTGTCGGAGGCCTGCGGGTCCACGTAGACCGGGTCGCGGCGCAGGCTGGCGACGACGTCGACGACGCCGGTGCCGCCCGCGGCCAGGACGACGGCGGACGACGGCGGGGACGCACCGGCCGGCAGCGTGCCGACGGCCGCGCCGACGACGACGACGGCGGCCAGGCAGAGCACGCGGGTGACGAGCGGACGGGAGCGGCGCATGCGGCAGTCCTACCCCACGGGAGCGGTCAGCCCGTCAGGACGGGGACCCCGGTGGCGAGGGCGACGATCCGCTCGAGCGCCTCGGGCGAGGTCGTCTCGGCGCCCAGCTGCACGGTCTTGTTCGCGCCGTGGAAGTCGCTGGAGCCCGTGGTGAGCAGCCCGAGCTCGGCGGCGAGGCCGCGCAGGTGGGTCCGGCCCTCCTCGTCGTGGTCGACGTGGTCGACCTCCAGCCCGGCCAGCCCGGCCGCCGCCATCTCCCGCACGACGTCGTCGGCGACCGTCCGGCCCCGCTTGCTGGCGGCCGGGTGCGCGAACACGGCGACGCCGCCGGCGCCGGTGACCAGCCGGACGGCGTCGACGACGTCGAGCTCGACCTTCGACACGTGGAAGCGGCCCCCCGTCCCGATCCAGTCGGGCGTGAACGCGTCGGAGACGGTCGCGACCTGACCGGCCTCGACGAGGGCCTGGGCGACGTGCGGCCGACCCGACCGTCCCGCCCGCGAGCTCCTGCACGCGCGCCCAGGTGACGCCGGTCCCGGCGTCCTCCAGCCGGCGGGCCATCAGCTCGGCCCGGCCCACCCGCGACTCCCGCAGGCGCCGCCGGGCCGCGGCGAAGGCGGGCTCCGCGGGGTCGAACAGGTAGGCCAGCAGGTGCAGCGAGATGCCGTCGGCGGCGCAGCTGATCTCGGCGCCCCGGACGAGGGAGAGCCCCGCGGGCAGGGCCTGCGCGGCCGCGTCCCAGCCGCCGGTGGTGTCGTGGTCGGTCAGGGCGACGACGTCGAGGCCCGCCTGCACGGCCTCCGCGACCAGCCGGGCCGGTGGCGTCGTGCCGTCGGAGGCGGTCGAGTGGGTGTGCAGGTCGATCCGGGTCACTGCACCACGCTAGGCGTGCTGACGGCCGGTGAGCCTCGTGGTCGGCGCCCCGAACGGCAGCACCTCGGCGGCGTGCGCGTCGTGGCGCAGGTCGTGCAGGACGACGTGCTCGAGCAGCACCAGCTCGGCCGCCGGCGGCCACAGGACGGCCCAGAGCCAGACGCCGCCGGCCTCGCCGACGAAGGCGCAGCGGTCGGGCGCCGAGTCGCAGCGCCACAGCGGGGTGTCGTGGCCGGCGGCCTCCACCTTGGCGTCCGGCGCTCCGGTGGCCACGCTCCCGGGGTCGACGCCGTCGAGGCCGGCGACCCGCGCACCGAGGCCGGTCCCGGGCTCCTCCGCCACCAGGACGAGGTCGGCGGGCCCGCCGAGCGGGCTCGGTCCGGACAGCGCGACCGCCACCGAGCACGCCTCGCCCTCCGGCCCGACGACGCCGAGACCCGTGACCGTCCAGCCGGGGAGCAGCGGCAGCGGTGCCCAGACCGGCACGCTCGACCGCGTCGCCGCCTGCCGCAGGTGCTCCGCCCCGACCCGCGGCAGGACCCTGAACGGGTCGACCGCGCCGTGGTGGGCGCACTGCCAGGAGCTGTCCATCAGGCCCGGGGCACGCAGGGCGTCGCCGCACCGGGGACAGGTCGCGGGGAGGCTCATGCCTGCACGCTCCGCCCGGGGGCGTCCCCGGTCAAGGGGCTGCTACTCGACGACGCGCCGCTCCACGACCTCCTCGACGGGGGCCGCGACCGTACGGCGCCGCACCGGCCGGACGGCGGTGGTGGACCGGGACCGGAGACCGCCCGCGGCGGCCACGATCGCGGCGAGCAGCATGACTCCGACGACGATCAGCACGAGTGTCATGCCGGAGTCGTCCCCGTCCGGCGCGAGGCCGAACCTCGGCCGGACGGGGGACGGGCTCAGCTCTCCCGCAGCTCCGGGCGGCCGGGGAACTCGCCGCCGGTGTTGTCGGCGTAGACCCGCTTGGGGACCATGACCTTGCGCCGGAAGATGCAGACCAGGACGCCGTCCTGGTTGTAGCCCTTGGTCTCGACGTAGACGACGCCGCGGTCGTCCTTGCTCTTGCTCTCGGTCTTGTCGAGCACCTCGGTCTGGCCGTAGATCGTGTCGCCGTGGAAGGTCGGGAACACGTGCTTGAGGCTCTCGACCTCGAGGTTCGCGATCGCCCGGCCCGAGACGTCGGCGACCGACATGCCGAGCAGCAGCGAGTACACGTAGTTGCCGACGACGACGTTCCTGCCCTGCTGGGTGGTCGACGCGTAGTTGGCGTCCAGGTGCAGCGGGTGGTGGTTCATCGTGATGAGGCAGAACAGGTGGTCGTCGTACTCGGTGACCGTCTTCCCGGGCCAGTGCTTGTAGACCGCCCCGACCTCGAACTCCTCGTAGTACCGGCCGAACTGCACAGCGACTCCTCCATGTCAGGTGAGGCGCCATCCTCCCAGCGGGCCGGCGCTCACGCGGGGGCGGGTCGCCAGACGACGGGCGGGCCGTGCCCCTCGGCGTCGGCGAGCACGCGGGAGGCGCCTCCGGGCCACTGCTGCGCGACCACCTGGAACCGGAACAGCGCGTCCCCGACCCGCTCGGGCTCGAGCGACAGCCGCACCAGCGGGGCGTCCGGCGTCGCCCGCTCCCCGGCGTCGTCCAGCAGCCGGTCGACGTCGGCCCGCTCCTGCGGCGTCAGGTACTGGCGGACCACGCTGTGCCACACGACCGTCCGCACACCCGGACGGACGTGCGCCAGCTCGCGCTCCAGGAACGACGACGCCGGCAGCGCCTCGACCGGCACGCGGGTCTGCTGGGCGAGGGCGAGCGCCCCGCGGAGCCGCGCGAAGCGGGCGGCCTGGTCGGCCCACACGTACGACGTCAGGGTGAGGCGGTCCTCCGTCGACGTGGGGTCGAGCGGGAAGGGGTCGCACCCCCTCCGCTCGACCACGTCGACCACGACGTCCGGCGGGAGCGCGCCCTGCCACGGCTCGTCCAGCACGACCGGGCTGTCAGCCGGGCCGCGCAGGACGGCCTCGACGCGGAGCGCGAACCGGTCGGCCAGCAGGTTGAGGCCTGCGCTGGCCCCCAGCTCGAGCAGGCGGACCGGCAGGCCGTCCCGCGGCAGGAGGGCCAGACCTCCGAGCAGCACCGCGGCCCGGCCGACCTCGTTGGTCTGGACCGGCCGCTGCACCAGCTCCCGCAGTGTTGCGAGGTGGTCGGCGACGGTCTCCCGGGCGGCCGGCCACACCTCCTCGACCGGGGCCGTTCCACCGACGCTCGGGTAGTGCGTCGCCAGCAGGGGGGCGCGGCGCTGGAGCACGAGCCGGTGCAGCGCTCCGGCGAGGCGCAGGGCGGGCACGCTGCCGGGCGGGTCGCCCTCGAGCGGGCCGAGCAGGTCCGCCACCGGCCCCCCGGCGTCGAGGTCGTCGGCCGCGCCGGTGAGGAGCGCCCGCATCAGCGGACTCCCTGCCGTCGCGCACTGCCGGGCCTGCTCGCGCAGACGCTCACTCAGGGGAGCGGTCACGGGAGGTCCAGCCGCACGGTCGTCCGCTGGGGGTCGCGCAGGTCCGTCCCGGTCTCGAGCCACCGCTGCTCCAGCGCCTGGGCGCCGTGGACGCGCTTCCAGGCGGCCTCGTTCGGCGTCATCGGGAACAGCGGCAGGAAGCGCACCGGCTCCTCCCCCTCGGCGACCTCGAGGTCCGGGACCTGCGCGCCGGGCTCGCCGACGAGGACGGCCTGGAAGGGCGCGCCCTCCCACAGCGGCTCCCCCAGGTCGAGGCTCGCGCCGGGCGAGACGACGAGCCCCTCCACCCCCGGGCTGCTGGCCAGGACGGCCAGCCGGCGGAGCACGGTGTCGTGCAGCCCGTGGACCGACAGCAGGAGCTCGGCCCGCGGACCGTGTTCCAGGACGATCGACGCGCCGGGGTCGCCCATGGGGGCCCGGCTCATGCCCAGGGTGACGTAGCGGACGACGTCGTCGGGGTCGGGACCGAAGCGCAGGACGTCGATCCGCTCGGTCCCGAGGAAGCTCACGCTGGCCCGGCCGCTGTCCTGGCCCAGGACGGTCAAGAGGTGCGCCTCGACGTTGATCAGGACGGAGTCGGGGTCCAGGGCCACGGAGAGGAGCCTAGGTCGCGCGCGGCGGTCCTCCGCCCGGCCCAGG
>CAVXHI010000007.1:0-15358 GCA_963761655.1 uncultured Actinomycetota bacterium | reverse complement strand
CAGGCCAGCGACAGGAACAGCTTCTCCAGCTTGGCGGTGTCGACCTCGGCGCGCTCGGCGTTGTCGGGGTCCAGGCACTGGCGCAGCCCGCTGGCCACGATGGAGAACCCCGCCTTGTCCAGTGCCCGCGACACGGCCGCGAGCTGCGTGACGACGTCCTCGCAGTCGCGGCCGGCCTCGAGCATCCGGATGACCCCGGCGATCTGGCCCTCGGCGCGTCGCAGCCGGTTCACCGCGGTCTTCACGGCGTCGGGCTCGAGCTGCATCGTGTCCTCCGGTCGGGCGTGCGGGTCTGCGGGTCAACGCGGAGGACCAGGTCCTGCTTCCCGGCTCAGCCGGGGTCGGTGCCCGCCGCGACGGGTGCGCCCGACTCGATCCAGGCACTGGTGCCACCGGCCACCGACCGGACGTCGAAGCCGTCGGCCGCGAGGAGGTCGGCGGCCTCCATGCTCCGGCCACCCTTCTGGCAGACCAGGTAGACGGTCTGGTCGCGGGGGAGCTCGTCCTTGCGGCCGGGCAGCTCGCCCAGCGGCAGCGACTGCGCGCCGGGGACGTGGCCTCCGGCGTACTCGTCGGGGTCGCGCACGTCGACCACCAGTGCGCCCTCGTCCTTGGCCTTCGTGAGCTGCTCGAGCGTGACCTCGTCGGCCATGTCGTTCCTCCTCGTGTCGTCGTCGATCCTGCTGATACCCCTGGGGGTAGTGGTTCACGCGTCCTGGGTGGGAAGGGCGAGCGTCACCCAGTCGTGCATGCCGCCGCGGTAGTAGGCGAGCGCCGAGGCCGGGTAGCCGGCGTCGAGCAGCTGCCGCAGCGCGTCGGGCGACTGGGGGCACTGCGGGCCGTTGCAGAACAGCACGGAGATCACGCCGGGGTCCAGCTCGTCGCGCCGCGCGACCGTCTCGTCGTGCGGCAGGTGGACCGCCCCGGGCAGGGTTCGGCCGCCGAAGGAGCCGTCGGTCCGGCTGTCGACGAGGCGGGCGCCCTGCTCGACGAGCTCGATCAGCTCGAGCTCGCCGACGGTGCGGACGCCGGGGGCGGCCTCGAGGGGCTGCAGCTCGCCCCAGGTCGTGTCGACGGCAACGACGTCGGGCTCGCCGGGGAGCTCCCAGGCGACGCTCCGGGGCTCCTGCTGTCGGGCGCGCTCGGCCCGCGCGAGCCGGGTCACCGGGTCCGCCGGTGCTCGCGGAACGCCGCACCGCGCAGCGGGCCGTGGACCAGCGGTCCGAGCAGGCAGACGTCGGCGGCGCCGGCCGCCAGCGGGACCACGCCGGCGGCGGCCAGGGCGCGGCCCCGCCCGTCCCCGCGTCGCAGCCCGGCGGTGATGAGGCCGAGTCCGGCGCCGACGCGCAGAACCCGTCCGGTCTGGCTGCCGATCAGGTCGATCGGTGTCATGAGCGATCTCCTTCGTCGTCGTCGCAGAGGCGTCGGCGGACGACCACGTAAGCCGCCAGCCCCGCCACGAACAGTGCCCACCAGGCGGGTTCCGGCACCTGCAGCGGCCACTGCGGGTCCGCCAGCAGGACAAGCCCGATGAGCAGCAGGCAGACGGCGGCCTCGTGACGCACGCGCGCCCCCACCGCGAGCCCGACGGCTCCGAGCAGCAGGAACCCGGCGAGATCGCCGACGACGCCGCGCGAGAGGTAGGGCAGACCGGAGGACAGGTAGGCGGCGCTGGAGACGACGGCGGCGACCGCCGTCGTCGCGTACTCCGGCCCGGACAGCGCGAACCGGCGCGTGGTCGCCGCGGTCGCCGGGGTCACAGCGCTCACGGGTGGGCCTTGAGCAGCTGGAGGGCGGCGGCCTTGCCGCTGCTGCCGGCGATGCCTCCCACGGGGGCGGTCGACGCCCCGCAGGTGAACAGCCCGGTGACCCCCGGCACCGTGTGGCCGGACAGCCGCCGGGTCGGCCGCATGAAGGCGAGCTGGTCCAGGCTGATGTCGAGCTGCATCGGGTGCGCTCCCGGCCAGCGCAGCTCCTGCGCCATGAAGGTCGGGGTGCGGACGTGCCGGGCGGTGATGCTGGCGGTGAAGCCGGGGGCGTGCGCCTCGACCTGCGCCACCATGGCGTCGGCGAAGGCCTCCTGCTGGTCCTCCCACCCGCCCTCGACGTCGAACGGCGCCGACGGGCACGCGAGGTAGACCGTGTGCTTCCCGGCCGGGGCCAGGCTGTCGTCGTAGACCGACGGCGTGAAGCAGTAGGTGGGGACGGGGTCGGGCAGCCGGCGGCCCTCGGCCGACAGGAACCCGCGGCGCAGCTCGTCGAGGGTGTCGACGTGCGACTGCAGGCCGTTCCAGTCGCCGGGCGCGCGCGCCCGGGTAGGGCGGCAGCCGGTCGGTGGCCAGGTGCACGAGCATCTGCACGGCGTTGCCGCGGTGCGCCGCGGCCAGCTCCACGCCGTCCCGCCCGGACAGCGGCGGGTCCAGCAGACCGAGCAGCGCGGTCTGCACGTCGATGGCGGTGATCACGGCGGAGGCGTCGAGGCGCTCACCGCCCTCCAGGACCACCCCGCGGGCCGTCCCGCCGCGGGCGTCGATGCGCTCGACGACCGCGCCGGTGCGCACCTCCCCTCCCCACTGCTCCAGCCGGGAGACCAGCGCCGTGGTCAGGGACTGCGACCCGCCGCGCGGGTGCCACTGGCCGAACAGGTGGTAGGCGGCCTGCCAGTAGACGTAGAAGGAGCCGCCGGCCGCGTGCGGTCCGGCCGAGGAGTGGCTCGCGAAGGAGGCCACCGGGGCGCGGGTCAGGTCGCTGGGCAGTGCGGTCTCGAGCAGGGAGCCGTAGGGGGCCACGAGGTCGTGCATCAGCCCCAGCGGCCCGCCCGCCCGCTTCACCCCCTGCAGCAGCGGCCCGATCTTGTTGGCGGCCGCCTTGAGCACGCCGCCGGGGGTCGAGCCGCTCTCCAGGCCGGTGACCGCCGTCTTGACCAGCGGGATCGCGCGGTGCATGAAGGCGCGGTAGGCGTCGGCGTCGGCCCGGCTGTGCTCGGCGATGGCCTCGACGGTCTGGTCGAGGTCGCGGTGGAAGCGCACGATGCGGCCGTCGCGGAAGAAGCCGGCGGCGAACGGGTCCATCGGCAGGTACTCCAGACCCGCTCCCGCGAGGTCGAGCTCGGCCGGGATCCGCGTCATGTTGATGATGTTGTGCGCGGCGGCGTGGGTGTTGAACAAGTGCCCGGGGATCGTCTCGTCGGTCCGCGACCCGCCGCCGGGCTTGTCGGCCGCCTCCAGCACCAGGACGCGCCGACCGGCCTTGGCCAGGTAGCAGGCGGCGACCAGGCCGTTGTGGCCGCCTCCGACCACGACGACGGGGTCGTGCGGCATAGATCCTCCCGGAGGTGACTTGATACCCCTGGGGGTACCCGACTAGGGTCCTTCTCGCCAGCCGCATACCCCTGCGGGTGTGACCGACACGAACTCTGGAGACCGCATGGCTCTCAGCACCCTGACGCCAGGGCCCGGGCTCACCGACCAGCCCTCGCCCTCGCACGGACCGCTCGGCAGGCTCGGCCTGTGGACGGCGGGGCACTTCCGTCTCCTGCTCGTGGTCTGGGCGGTCGTCGTCGTCGGACTCGGTGCCTTCGCGCCGCGGGTGGAGGGCGCCCTGGCCGGAGCCGGCTGGGAGGCGTCCGGCTCGGAGTCGGTGCAGGCCCGTGACCTGGTCCAGCAGCAGTTCGGCGGTCTGTCCAGCGCTGCCCTGCAGGTGGTCGTCCAGGCCGACGGCGGCCTGACCACCGGCCGCGGCGCGCAGGTCGTCCAGGAGGCCGTCGCGCTGCTGCGCGACGACGCCCGCCTGTCGACGATCGTGCCGCCGACGCCGGGGCTCTCGGTCTCGGAGGACGGCCGCACCGGGGTCGTCCAGGCCGGCGCCGCCACCACGAACATGAACGAGATGGTCCGCGCTGCCGACGACCTCAAGGAGCCGCTGCGCGAGCTGTCGGGCGACGGCGTCACCGTCGCCCTCACCGGCTCGTCCGGGCTGTGGAGCGACTTCAACGAGGCCAACCTCGAGGCGATGCTCAAGAGCGAGCTGTTCAGCTGGCCCGTGACGCTCACGATCATGGTGCTGGCCTTCGGCTCGCTCGTGGCCGCGGGCCTGCCCCTGATGCTCACGATCCTCGGCCTGGTCTCGGCCGCCGGGACGCTCTACCTCGGCGCCCAGGTCGCCGACATCAGCATCTGGGCGCTCAACTTCGCGCTGATGTTCGCCCTCGCCCTCGGCATCGACTACGCGCTCTTCCTGGTGGTCCGCTTCCGGGCGGCCCGGGCCGCCGGCGCCGTCCTCCGCCGAGGCCGCGGCGGTCACCATGGACACCGCCGGCAAGGCGGTCCTGTTCTCCGGCATCACGGTGCTCATCTCGCTGTCGGCGGTGCTGCTGGTCCCGTCGCCGGCCTTCCGGTCGATGGCGCTCGGCATCATGATCTCGGTCGTCTTCATCCTGGCGGCGACGCTCACCCTGCTCCCGGCGGTCCTGGCGCGCCTCGGCGACCGGGTCGACGGCCTGTCGATCCCCGGCATCTCGCCCGGCGAGCACCGGTCCGCGCGCTTCGCCTCGTGGGGCGAGCGGCTGTGGCGTCGGCCGCTCGTCTACGGCAGCCTCGCGCTCGTGGCCCTGGTGGCCCTCGCCCTGCCGGTCTTCGACCTCGAGACGGGGATGCCCAGCATCAAGGTGGTTCCCGCGCAGGACAGCAGCAGGGTCGGCTACGACCTGGTCCAGCAGGCCTTCGGTCCGGGCGCGCCCGGGACCCTGCAGGTCGTCACGACCCCCGACCAGGCCGCCGCCGTACGGATGACCGCGCTGGCCGACGGCGGCGTCGCGCGGGTGTTCCCGACCATGCCCGGCGCCGACGGCGCCACGGCGCTGGTCCAGGTCGTCCCGGCGACGGACCCGTCCTCGCCGAGGACGGGTGCGACCATCGACCGGCTGCGGGCGGCCCTGCCTGACGGCACCCTGGTCGGCGGCACCGCCGCGGAGAACCACGACCTCGAGACCGTGCTCAACGAGAAGACCCCGCTGGTCGTCGGCATCGTGCTGGTGCTCGGCTTCGTGCTGCTGCTCGTGGCGCTGCAGGCGCCGCTGCTGGCCGCCATGGGCGTGCTCACGAACCTGCTCGCCACCGGCGCGGCCTTCGGCGCCGCCAAGCTCATCTTCCAGGACGGCTACGGCGCGGGGCTGTTCGGCTTCGAGAGCCAGGGCTTCCTGGACGCCTGGGCCCCGGTCTTCTTCTTCGCGATGATCTTCGCCATCGGGATGGACTACACCGTGTTCCTGCTCGCCAGCGCCAAGGAGCACTGGGAGACCACGGGCGACGCGAAGCAGGCCATGGTCGGCGGGCTCGCGACCTCGGGTCGGGTGATCTTCGCGGCCGCCGCCGTGATGGTGGCCGTGTTCTTCACCTTCGCCCTGTCCGGCCCGCTGCCCCCCAAGGAGATGGGCGTGGTGCTCGGCATCGCCGTGCTGCTCGACGCCGCCCTCATCCGGCTGCTCCTGCTGCCGGTCCTGATGCGGCTCACCGGCCGGGCGGCCTGGGCCTGCCCGACCTGGCTCCGCACGGTGCTGCCGGACATCCGCTTCAGCCACTGAGCCGGTCCGGCCGCGCGAGCCCTCTCACGACGTGCCCCGTCTCCCTCGCGGAGACGGGGCACGTCGGCGTCCGGCAGGACGCTGGTTCTACTACTACCCTGGGGGGTATCAGGACGACTCCAGTGACACCCGACGAGAGGACCTCCCATGTGCAGGCCGGCGACGTGCAAGCAGTGCGGCAAGGCGACCTGGGCCGGCTGCGGTCAGCACGTCGACAGCGTGATGGCCGGCGTTCCTGCCTCTGCGCAGTGCACGCGCGACCCGGCGACCCACGCTGCCAAGCCGGCCCGACGGTGGGGACTGTTCCGTCGCTGAGCGCGCGCTCGTGAGGACCGCCCTCGGACTGGTCGGCGTCCTGCTGCTGACGTCGTGCGCGGGCTCCGACGACGCCGTGCCCTCGCCCGCGGGCGCGACGCCCGTCCAGCAGCGGCTGCAGGCGCTCGCCGACGCCGTCGACGGCTGGGAGCGGGCCGACGATCTCGCGACGGCTCAGGCAGGTGCCGAGGCGGCCCGCAACCTGATCACCGGCCCCTTCGTGCGCTCCTACGGGGATGCGGACCGCGACGGCGAGGTCGCCGGCGCGTCCGAGGTCGGTCTGCTGCCGGGGGAGCAGGGGCAGCCCGGGCTCGTGGCGTCGCCGTCCAGCGACTGCGTCGAGCGCGACGTGCTCGGCGGCACCTGGGACGACGCCGCCGGCCGCTGGGCAGAGCTCCGCCGGCGGATCGACGCCTGGACGACCACGGACAACACCTTCCCGGCGCTGCCGAGCCACCCGCAGCGCGTCGTCGGCTGGGCGTCCCTGACCCTGGGCGCCCAGACCCTGGACGAGGCGAAGGAGTACGCCGGGCACGCGCAGATCCACGTCCGGATCAGCCAGGACGCCGTCGACCGCTGCTGAGGAGGCTGGCCCCGAGCCTCAGGAGGTCGTCAGCACCGCAGGCGGCCGTGGTGCGACGCGCACATGACGCGCCAGAAGGCGCGCAGCGCGGCCGACAGGCCCTGCCGCTGGCGCGGGGGCGACAGCGGCGGGCTGTCGGCGGAGGGCAGGGCGGCGTCGAGGGACAGAGCGGTCATGACGGGAGTCCTCGGGAGGTCGGGGCTGCGGGCGGCTGAGCGGCGAGGCCGGGCTCAGCTGCGACAGAGGCAGTCGTCGACGTTCGTGAGGCTGTTGGCCAGCAGGCAGCGGCAGATCTGCGCGCTGCAGCCGACGGTCACCCGTCGAGTCTGGCACGCCGACGGGGCGAGGGCCCGAACGGCCCTCGCCCCGACAGCGGGATCTGTCTCCGCTACCGCTCCAGGCGGAGCCCCGCAGCCTCGGCCTTGTCGAAGTCGTCGTCGACATGGACGACCGGGTGTCCGGCCCGGTCCAGGATGCTCGCGGCGATGCTCGCCCGGAAGCCGCTGGCGCAGTGGACGTAGACGGTGCCGTGCGGCACCTCGTTCATGCGGTCGATGAGTGCGTCCAGCGGCACGTGCGTGGAGCCGGCGATGCGTGACGTCGCCACCTCGTCCTGGCGGCGGACGTCCAGGACCTGCGCGTCCGGGACGGCCGCGACCTCGGCGAAGGTGACCTGCTCGTAGGAGCGCGTCCGGGTGTCGCTCGCGAGGCCGTCGAGGGCGCCGGCGGCCTGCCCGGCCAGGTGGTCGATCCCGATCCGGACGAGCTGGCGCTGCGCCTCCCGCAGGTCGTCGGGGGTCTCGGCGATCAGCGTGATCGGGGCGCCCCAGGGGATCACCCAGCCGGCGTAGGTGGAGAACTGCTGGCCGAACGCGATGTTGACCGTGCCCGCCAGGTGGTGGGCGGCGTAGGCACCGCGGTCGCGCAGGTCGACGACCCACTCGCCGGTGTGCAGCCGCGAGGCCAGCTCGTCCGGGTCCATCTCACGGGTCGGGGTGAGGTCCGGGACGTCCGGGCCCTGGCTGTTCAGGGCGCCCATGTGGGCGTAGTAGGCGGGGTAGCCGGTGAGCCCCGCCACGAGCTTGTCGACGAAGGCCTGCTCGTCGGACTCGGTCAGGGCGTCGTTGCGCTGCTTCTCCTGGCCGATGGTGCTGTCGGTGCCTCCGCTGGCCCCGCCGGAGGAGCAGAACGACCCGAAGCCGTGCGTCGGGAACAGCGCAGCCTCGTCCGGGAGGAGCTCGGCCAGGCGCCGCGCCGAGTGGAACTGCTTGCGGGTCAGCTCGTCGGTGCGGTCGGTGCCGAGCAGGTCGGTCCGCCCGACCGAGCCGTACAGCAGGGAGCCCCCGCTGAAGACGGCCGGCGCGTCGCCGCTGTGGTCGGTGACGACGTACGACAGGTGGGTGTCGGTGTGGCCCGGCGTCTCGATCACCTTCACGCTCATCGTCCCGGCGGACAGCACGTCGCCGTCGTGGGCTGCGCACCGCTCGAACGCGACGTCGTCCCGACCGGCCACCACGTAGCTGGCGCCGGTCCGGCGGGCGAGCGCGTGGCCGCCGGTCACGTAGTCGTTGTGGATGTGGGTCTCGAGCACGAGCCGGACGGGCAGGCCCAGCTCGGCGACGAGCTCCTCCACCCGGTCGATGTCGCGCTGCGGGTCGATGACGACGGCGCACGTGCCGTCGCTCACGACGTAGCTGCGGTCACCCAGGTCGGGGGTCTCGATCACGTCGACGCGCACGGCGGGCTCCTCGGGGTCGTCCGGCGAGGCCTGTTGTCAGGCGCTCTAATTGTCCGTACATTAGCCGGGTGGACGCGAAGCAGCAAGAGCCTCGGCCTCTGGACCGAGGCGCCGGCCCGCTGTGGTCGACGCTGCTCGCCGATCTGCGGCACCGTCTTGGCACGGGCGAGTTCACCGACTCCTTCCCGGGAGAGCTGGCCCTGGTCGCCCAGTACGGCGTCAGCCGCCACACCGTGCGCGAGGCTCTTCGCCACCTGCGGTCGGAGGGCACCGTGACGGCGGCGCGAGGCCGTCGGCCACGGCTGGGCCCGCCCGAGGTCGAGCAGCAGCTCGGAGCCCTGACCAGCCTGTTCGCGGCGGTCGAGGACGCCGGTCTGGAGCAGCGGTCCGTCGTGCGCCTGCTGCAGGTCCGCGCCGACGGGGTCATCGCCGCCCGCCTGCACCTGGAGGAGTCGACGCCGCTGGTGCACCTCGAGCGGCTGCGCCTGGCCGGCGACGAGCCGCTGGCCCTGGACCGGGTCTGGCTCCCGGCCGACCTCGCCCGCCCCCTGCTCGACGTCGACTTCACCCGCACGGCGCTCTACACCGAGCTGCTGGTCCACTGCGGCGTCCGCCTCACCGGCGGGCGCGAGCGGGTCCGCGCCGTCGTCCCCACCCGGGGTGAGCGCGCCCTGCTGCACGTCCCGGCCGGGGTGGCACTGCTCGCCGTCGAGCGCACCGGCTGCCTGCACGGCCGTCCGGTCGAGCACCGGCACACCCTCGTGCGCGGCGACCGCTTCGCCATCACCTCCGAGCTGTCCGGCCGTGCGGTCGCCCTCTCGGCGACCCGGCACTCCTGACCCCTTCGTCCTGCACCGAGGAGCCCGACATGACCGCACCCGGAACCACCCCCGAGACCGACGTCCGTGCCGCGGCAGCCCGCACCGACGCCCTGCTGCTGGACGTGCGCGAGCAGGACGAGTGGGACGCCGGGCACGCCCCCGGCGCGGTGCACCTGCCGCTCAGCACGCTCACCCTCACCGACGTCCCGACCGACCGGCCGATCGTCGCGGTCTGCCGGTCGGGCAACCGCAGCGGTCAGCTCACCCGGGCTCTGCTCGCGGCCGACGTCGACGTCGACGTCGTGAACATGGCCGGCGGCATGCTCGCCTGGCACGAGGCGGGGCTGCCCATGCAGAGCACGGACGGCTCCGCCGCGACGGTCCTGTAGTGGCGCTCTGGTCCGAGCAGGTCGTCCCGCGCCTGGTCGAGCGGGTCCTGGGCAGCCGGCAGCACGACCGGCTGCGCGCGCAGACCTGCGCCGGTCTCGCGGGGGAGGTCCTCGAGCTCGGCTTCGGGTCGGGCCGCAACGTGCGGCACTACCCGACGTCGGTGACGTCGCTCAGCGCGGTCGAGCCGTCCGACGTCGCCTGGCGGCTGTCCGAGGCGCGTCGCGCAGCGAGCCCGGTCGTCACCCGCCGCTCCGGCCTGGACGGGCAGCGCCTGCCCTTCCCCGACGACGTCTTCGACGCCGCGCTGTCGACGTGGACGCTGTGCACGATCCCCGACCCGGTCGCTGCGCTGCGCGAGGTCGCCCGGGTCCTGCGCCCGGGCGGCACGCTGCACTTCGTGGAGCACGGCGCCGCGCCCGACGCCGGGGTCCTGCAGTGGCAGCGCCGGCTCGACCCGGTGCAGCGACGGGTCGCCGCCGGCTGTCATCTCAGCCGGCCGATCGACGCCCTCGTCTCCGACGCCGGCCTGGAGCTGGTGCACCTCGAGCGCCGCTACGCCGCCGGCGAGCCCAGGGTGTTCGGCAGCCTGTACCTGGGGCGGGCCGTGGCCGTGTCCCCCGCATGACGGTGCTGGTCGCCCTGGGTGTCGGGCTGGTCATCGGCCTGCTGATGGGCGCGCTCGGCGGGGGCGGCTCGATCCTGACGGTCCCCGTCCTGGTCTACCTGCTGGACCAGAGCGCGCAGGACGCGACCTCGACCAGCCTGGTCATCGTCGGGATCACCGCGGTGGTCGCCGCGATCGGGCACGCCCGCGCCGGGCACACGCAGTGGCGGACGGGGGTGCTGCTGGCGGTCGCAGGTGTCCCGGCCAGCCTGCTGGCCACGCTCCTCAACCGGCGGGTCGACGGCGACGTCGTCCTGCTGGCCTTCAGCGCCCTCATGCTGCTGGCCGCGGCGGGGATGCTCGCCCGGAACCCCGGACCGGACGACGCGGCCGACCACGGCGGCGCCGCAGGCGGGACCTGGCTGCGCGGACTGGCCGCCGGACTGCTGATCGGCGCCCTCACCGGCTTCTTCGGCGTCGGCGGCGGGTTCATCATCGTCCCGGTGCTGGTGGTCGCCCTCGGCTTCGGCATGGCCGACGCCGTCGGCACGTCGCTCGTGGTGATCGCGCTCAACAGCGCGGTGGCGCTGGGGGCCCGCAGCACCGGCGGGCTCGACCTCGACCCGGCCGTCGTCGTGCCCTTCACCCTGACGGCGGTCGCGGCGGCGCTGCTCGGGCAGCGGGTCGCCGACCGCGTGTCGGGGCCGGCGCTGACCCGGTCCTTCGGAGCCCTGCTGGTCGTCGTGGCCGGCTACGTCGGCGTGCAGGCGGTCCTGGGTCTGCGCTGAC
Organism: uncultured Actinomycetota bacterium; assembly: GCA_963761655.1. Classification (GTDB taxonomy): domain Bacteria; phylum Actinomycetota; class Actinomycetes; order Mycobacteriales; family SCTD01; genus RYN-122. Next base: position 4,537 of record CAVXHI010000007.1, on the reverse strand, counting down.
GGCCCGCACGGGGTGCGGCCCTGAGGGTGCAGCCGGCTACCAGCCGCGCTCGCGCCACTCCGGCAGGCTCGGGGAGGATGCTGACGGCGCACATGACGCGCCAGAAGGCGCGCAGCGCGGCCGACAGGCCCTGCCGCTGGCGGGCGCGCGCGGCGGGCTGCTCGGCGGCGGCAGGGCGGCGTCGAGGGACAGAGCGGTCATGACGGGAGTCCTCAGGAGGTCGGGGCTGCGGGCGGCTGAGCGGCGAGGCCGGGCTCAGCTGCGACAGAGGCAGTCGTCGACGTTCGTGAGGCTGTTGGCCAGCAGGCAGCGGCAGATCTGCGCGCTGCGGCCGACGGTCACTCGTCGAGTGTGGCACGCCGACGGCGCGAGGTCCCGGGCGGCCCCCGCCCCGCCGTCGGCTGTCTCCGCTACCGCTCCAGGCGGAGCCCGCGCCTCGGCCTTGCCGAAGTCGTCGTCGACGTGGACGACCGGGTGCCCGGCCCGGTCCAGGATGCTCGCGGCGATGCTCGCGCGGAAGCCGCTGGCGCAGTGCACGTGGACGGTGCCGTGCGGCACCTCGTTCATGCGGTCGATCAGCGCGTCGAGCGGCACGTGCGTGGAGCCGGCGATGCGCGAGGTCGCCACCTCGTCCTGACGGCGGACGTCCAGGACCTGCGCGCCCGGCACGGCCGCGACCTCGGCGAAGGTGACCTGCGGGTAGGAGCGCGTCCGGGTGTCGCTTGCCAGGGAGTCGAGGTCGCCGGCGGCCTGCCCGGCCAGGTGGTCGATCCCGATCCGGACGAGCTGGCGCTGCGCCTCGCGCACGTCGTCGGGGGTCTCGGCGATCAGCGTGATCGGCGCGCCCCAGGGGATCACCCAGCCGGCGTAGGTGGAGAACTGCGTGCCGAACGCGATGTTGACCGTGCCGGCGAGGTGGTGGGCGGCGTAGGCGTCGCGGTCGCGCAGGTCGACGACCCACTCGCCGGTGTGGAGCCGCGAGGCCAGCTCGTCGGGGTCCATCTCCCGGGCCGGGGTGAGGTCCGGGACGTCCGGGCCCTGGCTGTTCAGCGCGCCCATGTGGGCGTAGTAGGCGGGGTAGCCGGTCAGCCCTGCCACGAGCTTGTCGACGAAGGCCTGCTCGTCGGTCTCGGTCAGGGCGTCGTTGCGCTGCTTCTCCTGGCCGATGGTGCTGTCCGTGCCGCCGCTGGCCCCGCCGGAGGAGCAGAAGGACCCGAAGCCGTGCGTGGGGAACAGCGCGGCCTCGTCCGGGAGGATCTCGGCCAGCCGCCGGGCCGAGTGGAACTGCTTGCGGGTCAGCTCGTCGGTGCGGTCGGTCCCGAGCAGGTCGGTGCGCCCGACCGAGCCGTACAGCAGCGAGCCCCCGCTGAAGACGGCCGGGGCGTCGCCGCTGTGGTCGGTGACGACGTACGACAGGTGGGTGTCGGTGTGGCCCGGCGTCTCGACCACCTTCACGCTCATCGTCCCGGCCGACAGCACGTCGCCGTCGTGGGCCGCGCACCGCTCGAACGCGACGTCGTCCCGGCCGGCCACGACGTAGCTCGCGCCGGTCCGCCGGGCGAGCGCGTGGCCGCCGGTCACGTAGTCGTTGTGGATGTGCGTCTCGAGCACGAGCCGGACGGGCAGGCCCAGCTCGGCGACCAGCGCCTCCACCCGGTCGATGTCGCGCTGCGGGTCGACGACGACGGCGCACGTCCCGTCGCTCACGACGTAGCTGCGGTCACCCAGGTCGGGGGTCTCGATCACGTCGACGCGCACGGCGGGCTCCTCGGGGTCGTCCGGCGAGGCCTGTTGTCAGGCGCTCTGATTGTCCGTACATTAGCCGGGTGGACGCGAAGCAGCAAGACCCCCGGCCGCTGGACCGAGGCGCCGGCCCGCTGTGGTCGACGCTGCTCGCCGACCTGCGGCACCGACTCGGCGCGGGCGAGTTCGCCGACGCCTTCCCGGGTGAGCTGGCCCTGGTCGCCCAGTACGGCGTCAGCCGCCACACCGTCCGCGAGGCCCTCCGCCACCTGCGGGCGGAGGGCACCGTGACGGCGGCCCGAGGCCGCCGGCCCCGGCTGGGCCCGCCCGAGGTCGAGCAGCAGCTCGGCGCCCTGACCAGCCTGTTCGCTGCGGTCGAGGGCGCCGGCCTGGAGCAGCGGTCGGTCGTGCGCGTCCTGCAGGTCCGCGCCGACGGCGTCATCGCCGCGCGCCTGCACCTGGAGGAGTCGACGCCGCTGGTGCACCTCGAGCGCCTGCGCCTGGCCGGCGACGAGCCGCTGGCCCTGGACCGGGTCTGGCTGCCGGCCGACCTCGCCCGCCCCCTGCTCGACGTCGACTTCACCCACACGGCGCTCTACACCGAGCTGCTGGTCCACTGCGGTGTCCGCCTCACCGGCGGGCGCGAGCGGGTCCGCGCCGTCGTCCCCACCCGGGGGGAGCGCGCCCTGCTGCACGTCCCGGCCGGCGTGGCGCTGCTGGCCGTCGAGCGCACCGGCTGCCTGCACGGCCGTCCGGTCGAGCACCGGCACACCCTCGTGCGCGGCGACCGCTTCGCCATCACCTCCGAGCTGTCCGGCCGCGCGGTCGCCCTCTCGGCGACCCGGCACTCCTGACCCCTTCGTCCCGCACCGAGGAGCCCGACATGACCGCACCCGGCCCCACCCCCGAGACCGACGTCCGTGCCGCGGCAGCCCGCACCGACGCCCTGCTGCTGGACGTGCGCGAGCAGGACGAGTGGGACGCCGGGCACGCCCCCGGCGCGGTGCACCTGCCGCTCAGCACGCTCACCCTTCCCGACGTCCCGACCGACCGGCCGATCGTCGCGGTCTGCCGGTCGGGCAACCGCAGCGGTCAGCTCACCCGGGCCCTGCTCGCGGCCGGGATCGACGTCGACGTCGTGAACATGGCCGGCGGCATGCTCGCCTGGCACGAGGCGGGGCTGCCGATGCAGAGCACGGACGGCTCCGCCCCGACGGTCCTGTCGTGGCGCTCTGGTCCGAGCAGGTCGTCCCGCGCCTGGTCGAGCGGGTCCTGGGCAGCCGGCAGCACGACCGGCTGCGCGCGCAGACCTGCGCCGGTCTCGCCGGGGAGGTCCTCGAGCTCGGCTTCGGCTCGGGCCGCAACGTGCCCCACTACCCGTCGTCGGTGACGTCGGTCAGCGCGGTCGAGCCGTCCGACGTCGCCTGGCGGCTGTCCGCGGCGCGTCGCGCAGCGAGCCCGGTCGTCACCCGCCGCTCCGGCCTGGACGGGCAGCGCCTGCCCTTCCCCGACGACGTCTTCGACGCCGCGCTGTCGACGTGGACGCTGTGCACGATCCCCGACCCGGTCGCTGCGCTGCGCGAGGTCGCCCGGGTCCTGCGCCCGGGCGGCACGCTGCACTTCGTGGAGCACGGCGCCGCACCCGACGCCGGGGTCCTGCAGTGGCAGCGCCGGCTCGACCCGGTGCAGCGACGGGTCGCCGCCGGCTGTCGTCTCAGCCGGCCGATCGACGCCCTCGTCTCCGACGCCGGCCTGGAGCTGGTGCACCTCGAGCGCCGCTACGCCGCCGGCGAGCCCAGGGTGTTCGGCAGCCTGTACCTGGGGCGGGCCGTGGCCGTGTCCCCCGCATGACGGTGCTGGTCGCCCTGGGTGTCGGGCTGGTCATCGGCCTGCTGATGGGCGCGCTCGGCGGGGGCGGCTCGATCCTGACGGTCCCCGTCCTGGTCTACCTGCTGGACCAGAGCGCGCAGGACGCGACCTCGACCAGCCTGGTCATCGTCGGGATCACCGCGGTGGTCGCCGCGATCGGGCACGCCCGCGCCGGGCACACGCACTGGCGGACGGGGGTGCTGCTGGCGGTCGCAGGTGTCCCGGCCAGCCTGCTGGCCACGCTCCTCAACCGGCGGGTCGACGGCGACGTCGTCCTGCTGGCCTTCAGCGCCCTCATGCTGGTGGCCGCGGCGGGGATGCTCGCCCGCACCCCGGACCGCACGACGCGGCCGACCACGGCGGCGCCGCAGGCGGGACCTGGCTGCGCGGCCTGGCCGCCGGACTGCTGATCGGCGCCCTCACCGGCTTCTTCGGCGTCGGCGGCGGGTTCATCATCGTCCCGGTGCTGGTGGTCGCCCTCGGCTTCGGCATGGCCGACGCCGTCGGCACGTCGCTCGTGGTGATCGCGCTCAACAGCGCGGTGGCGCTGGGGGCCCGCAGCACCGGCGGGCTCGACCTCGACCCGGCCGTCGTCGTGCCCTTCACCCTGGCCGCGGTCGCGTCGGCCCTGCTCGGCCAGCGGGTCGCCGACCGCGTCTCGGGGCCGGCGCTGACCCGGGCCTTCGGAGCCCTGCTGGTCGTGGTGGCCGGCTACGTCGGCGTGCAGGCGGTCCTGGGCCTGCGCTGACGGCCCGGTCACCGGGGCGGCCCAGACAGAGTGCGGACGGCTACCAGCCCCGCTCGCGCCACTCCGGGAGCTACGGCCGCTCCGCCCCGAGCGTCGTGTCGATCCCGTGCCCCGGGTAGACCCAGGTGCTCGTCCGGCAGCGGGCCGAAGACCTTGCGCTCGAGGTCGTCCATGAGG
>CAVXHI010000006.1:0-8717 GCA_963761655.1 uncultured Actinomycetota bacterium | reverse complement strand
AGCCGCAGGACGAGCCGCAGACCGACCCGCAGGCCGAGCCGGTCCCCGCGTCGGCCGGTACCTGAGAGGTCTCAGGTTGATTCTCGGGGTTTCGTGGTGCCCGTGAACGCCCGCCGTGCGCCCCGGATGCCAACGGTGTCGGTACGGTGACCAGCATGGCAGCCGAGCCGGACCGCGTCGCCGTCGTGATCGAGGACGACGCCGACATCCGGAACCTTCTCGCCGCCATCCTCGACCAGGCCGGCTTCACCTGTCACAGCTGTGAGTCCGGCGCTGAGGGGATCGCGGCGGTCCGGACGTACGACCCCATCCTCACGACCCTGGACATCAGCCTGCCGGGCATCGACGGCTTCGAGGTGGCCCGTCAGATCCGCGCCTTCAGCTCGACGTACATCATCATGCTGTCGGCCCGGGACGAGGAGATCGACACCTTGATGGGCCTCGACGCCGGGGCCGACGACTACCTGACCAAGCCCTTCCGGCCTCGTGAGCTGCGCGCGCGCATCGAGGCCATGCTGCGGCGCTACGTCACCCCGGTGCAGGCCGCCGCGGCGGCTGCGGCCCCTGCGGCGGCAGCCGCAGCCCCGGCACCGGCGGCGGCCGCTCCCCCCGAGCCGGCGGAGGACGCGACCGGCGGCTGGATCAGCCACAACGGCCTTCGCATCAACCCGGACATGTGGCTCGTCGACCTGGACGGCGCACCCCTCGAGCTGACGCGCAGCGAGTTCGACCTGCTGCTGGCGATCATGTCGGGCAACCGGCGGGTGATCAGCAAGGACGCCCTGGCCCTGGAGCTGCGCGGCGACTACGCCACGAGCGGCTACGTCAGCGACTCCGACCGGCGCGCCGTCGAGGTCCACATGGCCAACCTGCGCCGCAAGCTCAACGACCCGGTGGCCTCGCCGCGCTACATCGAGACGGTCCGCGGCGTCGGCTACCGGCTCGCCGACTCGCGGCGCTGAGCTCAGACCGGCTGGCCCTGCCCGGGCTCGGCCGCGGTCCCGCCCAGCTCGTCGCGGGTGCGGTCGGCCTCGTCGCCCACGGCGTCCAGCAGGGCCGGCACGACCTCGCGGTCGCCCTGCTCGACGGCCTCGCGCAGGCGGCCGGCCGCGGCGGCCAGCCCGTCCGCGCCGACCATGACGCTGGTGGACTCCAGGCTCAGCAGCGCGACGTGCGCCGTCATGAAGTTGCGCTGCTCGAGGTGGCTCCGGATCGAGGAGACGCGGTGGTCGAGCAGCTCGAGGTAGTCGTGGACGAAGCGCGCCATCATGGCGTCGTGCTCGGCCATCGGCCCTCCTGATGCGCCGGCGTGAGCCGGTCCCGTCGGTGACTGACCTCCCGGGACCGGCTCACGACCGGCACCGCCCGGACCTGCCCAGGTCGTCTGCGACGCGAGCCCGGCGTCCCCCCACCGTGCTCGTCCACCACCGCCGGTCCTCCCCCTCGTCGAACCGGTTGGCCGTGGCCCCTGCAAGCTGCCGGACGCCCCTGCATCCCCCTTCACGCCGCACCCCCTGGCGACGCCTCTCCCTGGCCGTGCTCGACCGGCCCGTGGGCGGCGTCGTACGTCACCGTCCACCCCCGTGCCGGTCGTTCCCCGAAGACCTGCAGGCGTCGCCTGCCGGCCGTGCTCACCGAGAGCCCGGCCGCCACCTCGCGATGGAGCCGTGGCCCGGGACCCGGTCGGCCGCCCTCCCCAGGGCGCCCGGCCTCGCCCTCGTGCGCCGCCCGAGCCGGGAGCTGGTGCCCCCGGTCCGGTCCGGCACGTCAGGACCTGTCCCGTCCGGACGCTCTCGCGGCCGGACGAGAAGGAGTCTTCCGTCCGTGCCTCTGCTCTTCGGACGAGTAGTGCTAAGCGTTCCTCAGCATTGCCTCAAGGACCCGACGACGGCGGCGTCGCGCGGCTACGCGGCCAGCAGCTCGCGGATGTCGTCCGCCGCGAGCTCGCCGCCTCCGAGCCCGTCGCCGTCGAAGACCGACCCGAAGAGCTCGGCCTTGCGGGCCTTGAGGGCCATGACCTTCTCCTCGATCGTGTCCTTGGCGACCATCCGGTAGACCATCACCTTGCGCGTCTGGCCGATCCGGTGCGCGCGGTCGACGGCCTGGGCCTCGGTCGCCGGGTTCCACCAGGGGTCGAGCACGAAGCAGTAGTCGGCCTCGGTGAGGTTGAGCCCGAACCCGCCCGCCTTCAGGCTGATCAGGAACACCGGGGCGTCGCCCTGCCGGAACCGCTCGACCACCTCCTCGCGCCGGGTCGTCGACCCGTCGAGGTAGGCGTGCGCGATCCCCGCCTGCTCGAGCCGCTCCCGGATCCGGCCGAGGAAGCTCGTGAACTGGCTGAACACCAGCGCGCGGTGCCCCTCGGCGACGAGCTCGGTGAGGTCGTCGAGGAGCAGCTCCACCTTGGCGGCGGGGATGTCGGCGTGCGCCTCGTCGACGAGCGCGGGGTCGAGGCAGAGCCGACGCAGCAGCGTCAGCGAGCGGAGCACCGTGAAGCGGTTGCGGTCGAGGTCGTCGAGCAGCCCGAGCACCTTCTGCCGCTCGCGCTGCAGGTGGGTCTGGTAGACGCGCATGTGCCGCGGGCTCAGCTCCACCTCCACGACCTGCTCCTGCTTGGGCGGGAGGTCGGCGGCCACCGCCTGCTTGGTCCGGCGCAGCACGAACGGCCGCACCCGCCGCTGCAGCTGGCGCAGCTTGTCGGTGTCGCCGTCCCGCTCGATCGCGCGGCGGTAGAACTGCGAGAACCGCTGCGGCGACGGGAACAGCCCGGGGGCGGTCACCGACAGCAGCGACCACAGGTCCATCAGGCTGTTCTCCAGCGGGGTGCCCGTGATGGCCAGCGCGAAGGGCGCGTCGACCCGGCGGGCCGCCTGGTAGGTCTTCGCGCGGTGGTTCTTGACGAACTGGGCCTCGTCGAGCACCAGCCCCGACCAGCCGAGCGCGGCGATCGCGTCGGCCTCGAGGCGGAGCAGCGCGTACGAGGTGACCACCACGTCCGCGCCGGCGGCGAGCTCGGCGAGCGGGGTGCGCCGGCGGGACCGCGGGTCGAGGCTCACGACGCGCAGCGACGGCACGAAGCGGGCCGCCTCGCTCACCCAGCCGGGGACCACGCTGGTCGGGGCGACCACGAGGAACGGTGGCGCCGGGGTCTCGGCGCCCACCGCCTGCTCGAGCCGGGCCTGGGCGACCAGCGCCAGCGTCTGCACGGTCTTGCCGAGGCCCATGTCGTCGGCGAGGATCCCGCCCAGGCCGTTCGACCAGAGCGCGTGCAGCCAGGCGAACCCCTCGCGCTGGTACGGGCGCAGCTCGGCCTGCAGCGTCGGCGGCAGCCCGGGCGGCGGGACCGGATCGCTCCGGACCAGCCCGCGGACCGCGCGGCTCCAGCGGGCGGCCTGCGAGGCGACCACGCCGAGGTCGACGAGGTCCTCCCAGAGCGAGACCTGGAAGCGGTTGATGGTCAGCGCGTCGGAGTCGTGGTCGGCCAGCGAGCGCGACTCCTCGATGAGGTCGCGGAGCCGGTCCAGGCCGGGGCGCTGCAGGCTGAACCACACGCCGCTGTCGAGCACGAGGTGCTCCTCGCCCTGGCTGAGCGCCACGAACAGCTGGTCGAAGGGCACCCGCTCGCCCTCGACGCTGACCTCCACGTGCAGGTCGAACCAGTCGGCGGTGTCGGCGCGCTCGGTCGCGCTGACGGCGATGGCGGGCTCGGCGACCGACTCCCGGTAGCCCGGCAGCTCGCCCGCCACCGTGACCTTCACGCCGGCCGCCTCCAGCGCGGGCAGCGTGCGCTCGACGAACAGCGCCGCGTCCATGCCGTCGAGCAGCGCGTGGGCGGCGGGCGTGGGCGGGACCGACGCGGGCTCCTGCAGCACCGGCACCGTGGCGTACGGCAGCGGCAGGTCGACGAGCAGGGCCCGCTCCGCGGTCGTGTCGCGCAGCCGGCCGGCGGCCGGGTCGTCGACGTCGTACGCGACCGCCCCGGCCTCCGCCTCCGGGCCGGGCGGGACGTAGCGGAAGGACCAGTCGAGGCGGACGCGGTGCTCCTCGCGCGGGGTCACGGCGAGCGCCAGCCGGGGCGGGACGTCGACCGGCAGCCGGACGGTCCCGTCCCGCGACCCCACTGTCGCGTGGCGACGCAGGGCGGGCACGTACTCGTCCAGGAACCGCTCCTCGTCGCTCTGGGGCACGAGCAGCGGGCGGGCACCGACGACCAGCGAGCGCAGCTCGCGGGGCAGCAGGCGGTCCAGCCGGGCGACGGTCAGCCGCGAGTCGGCCGACGAGGGTGAACACCCCGTGCGCCGGCTCGCCCAGGACCCCGACGGAGGTCAGCTCGACGGCGCCCTCCCCCACCCGGACGCGCGGGCCGACGAGCAGCCCCACCTGGGCGACCTTGCGGACGTCGAGCGACACCTCGGCCGTGGGCAGCACCTCCAGGCCCCGCAGCGGGTCCTCGACCACGACGTCGAGCCCGGCGGTGCCCACCTGGTCGAGCAGCGACCAGAGGGCGCTGCTCACCGTCTGCAGCGAGAGCCACGGGGTGCGCGGGAGGGCGTTCCGGGCGCCGGCGCCGGCCGCGGCGCGGAACTGCAGCAGCAGCTCGCGGTGGGCCGGGACGTAGGAGCGGGCGACGAAGTCCAGGTCCTCCCAGGAGATGCCCGAGCGGACCCAGCCGCCCCCGCGGCCGCGACGCACCGGCCGGGCCCGCAGGTCGAGCCGGCCGGCGTACCCCCGGTGCGCGGGGATCCGTTCCACCCCGAGCTCCAGCCCGAGCGGGGCGACCTCCACCGCCGGGGTCGGCGGCGGGGCGCTCACCAGCGGGCCCAGCACGCGCTCCCACTCGGGACGCTCGACCCGCGGGCCCGGACCCTGCTGGTGACGGGCGACGACGAGCACGGCCGCCGCGTGCTTGCAGTCCATGGAGACGGGGCAGGTGCAGCGGCTCCGGTGCACGGTGGTCGCGCCCGACGGCGACGAGGCGAGGAACACCGTCACCTCGTAGTCGTCGCGGTGGGTCCCCCGCACCCGGCCCGACACCGTACGGGCGGCGTCGTCGACCTCGACGTGGCTCACGTGCCCGGACCGGACCGCGACCAGGGCCCGCGCGAACGCCTCGGGACCGACCATCGCGCTGATCGCGCCGTCGCTCAGGGCCGCCGCCACCTCGCTCCCGCCGGGCGGGCCGGGACGCCTGGCCACGGGGGCGGCCGGCGTCGCCAGGAGCCCGGAGAGCGCCGCCTCCGCCTCCTCGAACGCCTCGTCCCCCCGCATCCCGCCAGGCTAGTAGCGCCCTCCGACAGTTCCGGGCCTCCGACGGACGCCCCGGGCCGGACCGCAGGACCCCTCCCCCGCTCACGCTGGGACCGGGATGGTTGCATGGGCACAGGGCGCCGGAACGGCGCGTCACACCGGCCGCTGCAGCTCGCTGCAGGGCCGCACGAGCACGACGGAGGACTCATGAGCGACAGCAGTCTCGAAGGGCCGGCCGACGGCGGCGCCGAAGGCACCCCGGGCGTCCAGGACGGCGGAGCAGACGGCGGGGCCGAAGGTCCCGCTGACGGTGGCGCCGAGGGCACCCCGGGCGTCCAGGACGGCGGAGCAGACGGCGGGGCCGAGGGTCCCGCTGACGGCGGCGCCGACGGCACCCCGGGCGTGAGCGACGGCGGGGCCGACGGCAGCGCCTCCTAGCCGCTAGCGACGGTGCCCGGCCCTCGGGCCGGGCACCGTCTGCACGTGCACGACCGCCTCGTGCGCCCTGTCCCTGACCACGACGACCACGCGAGGACCCCGTGCCTGTGCCCGATCGACCCGCCTCGGCCCTCGGCCGGCTCGTCGCCACCGACCTGACCACGTTCACCGAGGAGCACTGGGGCCGCCAGGCGCTGCTCAGCCGTGCGGCCGACCTCCCGTCGGGCTTCACCGACCTGATGGACGAGCGGGTCGTCGACGAGCTCGTCTCCGAGCGCGGCCTGCGGACACCCTTCCTGCGTGTCGCCAAGAGCGGCCAGACCCTCGGCGACAAGGCCTTCACCGCCCCCGGCGGCGTCGGCGCCGGCATCGCTGACCAGGTCAGCGACAGCAAGCTCGTCGCCCTCTTCGGCGACGGCGCGACGATCGTGCTCCAGGCGCTGCACCGGGTCTGGCCGCCGATCATCGACTTCGTCGGGGCGCTGGCCGCCGAGCTGGGGCACCCGGTCCAGGCCAACGCGTACGTCACCCCGCCGCAGAACCAGGGCTTCGACGACCACTACGACGTGCACGACGTCTTCGTCCTGCAGGTCTCGGGCACGAAGCGCTGGCGCATCCACGCGCCCGTCTGGGACGCGCCGCTGCGCGACCAGCCGTGGACCGACCGCCGCGCCGCCGTGCAGCGGGCCGCCGCCGAGCCGCCCCTGATCGAGGCCGTGCTGGAGCCCGGCGACTGCCTCTACCTCCCGCGCGGCTTCCTGCACGCCGCGACGGCGCTGGGTGGCGTCAGCACGCACCTCACGCTCGGCGTGCACACGTGGACCCGCTACACCCTCGCCGAGCAGCTGACGGCCCAGGCGCTGCGGTCGCTCGTCGGCGACGCCGACCTGCGGGCCTCCCTCGCGCTCGGTGTCGACCCGTCCCGGCCGGAGACGCTCGGCCCCGACGTCGAACGGGTCCGCGCAGCCCTGCTCGACGCGGTCCGCACGGCCGACCTCGACACCCTCGCGGCGACGCTTCGGCGTTCCGACCGCGACTCCCGGCGCCCCGCGCCCGTGGGCCCGCTCGCCCAGCTGGACGCCGCCCGCTCGCTCGAGCCCGGCACGACCCTGCGGCTGCGTGCGCACCTGGCCGCGACGCTCGACCAGGCCGGCGGGCGCAGCGTGCTGCGGAGCCGCGCCGGCGAGCTCGTCCTGGACGAGGCCGACGTCGCCCCCGTCAAGACCCTGCTCGACGAGGGCCGCGTCGCCGTGGCCGATCTCGGCGAGGCCCTCGCCCGCCGCCTGCTGCTCGGGGCGGTCGTCGTCACCGACTGACTACAACCGCACGCGCAGGATCTTGTCGTCGTCCCGGCCCGGGGTGCGGCGTCCGTCGGTGTTGCTCGTCGTCATCCACAGCGAGCCGTCGGTGGCCACGGCGACGTTCCGGATGCGGCCGTGGTCGCGGGCGAAGTGCGCCTTCGGCTTCGCCGCGTCGGTCCCGTCCAGCGCGACGGAGAAGAGGCACTGGCCCTGCAGCGCCCCGACGAACGCGGTCGAGCGGGTGATGGCGAGCCCGGCCGGCGAGCAGCTGCTCGTGGGTGACCAGGTCGCGGCCGGGCTCGCGTACGCGTCGTTGCCGCTGCGGCCCTCGACCCGCGGCCAGCCGTAGTTGCGGCCCTTGACGATGCGGTTGAGCTCGTCGGCCCGCTTGTCGCCGAACTCGGTCGCCCACAGCCGGCCGCGTGCGTCGAAGGCCAGCCCCTCCACGTTGCGGTGGCCGTAGCTCCAGGTGCGGTTGCCGTACGGGTTGCCCGACGCCGCACGGCCGTCGGGGCGGAGCCGCAGGATCTTGCCGGCCAACGACCCCTTCTGCTGGGCGAGCGCGGAGTCCTCGGCGTCCCCCACGCTGACGAAGAGCGTGCCGTCGGGGGCGAACAGCAGCCGCCCGCCGTGGTGGTGGGTGCTGGTCGGGATGCCGGTCAGCAGGGCCTTGGGCCGCCCGACCTTCCCGCCGCGGATGCTGAGCCGGACGACCCGGTTGTCCGAGGCCGACGTCAGGTAGGCGAAGACGGTGTCCTCGTCTCCCGGGGCGAGCGCGATCCCGAGCAGGCCGCCCTCGCCGCTGCCGCTGGCCGGCGCGACGCCGCGCACCTCGCCGAGCCGCGTCACCTTCCCCTTCGGCGTCACCCGGAGCAGCCGCGCCCGGTCCCGCTCGGAGACCAGCGCGTCGCCGTTGGCGAAGAAGGCCATCCCCCACGGGACGTCGAGGTCGTCGGCGACGGTGCCGTCGAGGTCCACCTCCGGCGGGCCGGTCGGCGTGGGCCGCGCGGTGGGGGTCGGGCGGGCCGACGGGGTCCCGCTCGCCGTGGGCGTCGGCGTGGCGCCGGAGCTGTCCGTCGGGCCCGACGGGGTCGGCGTCGCGCCGCCGGTGGCCGGGGCGGAGGAGGAGCCGGACGACGAGCCGTCGCCGCACCCGGCGAGAGCGCCGGCGGCGAGCCCGGCCGCCCCCAGGAGCAGGTGGCGCCGGGCGAGGTCGGGAGGCGGGACCATCGTCCGAGTGTGCCGCGGCGCCACGGTCGTCGCACAGGTCCGGCCCGCGCAGCCGGGACCTGGGGCCCCGGCTGGACTAGGCTCTGCCGCAGCCGCGGGGGCGGCTGGTCCTGCCTGTGCCCGAGCTCCTGGAGCCCCTCGTGAAGCCCCCGTCCCGACGCGCCCTCCGGCGCAGCCGCTGGCTCGTCTGGCCCCTGGCCGCCCTCGTCACGCTCGGTGTGGTCGGTCAGGCCTCGTACTCCGCCTTCAGCGCCCGGGTCACCAGCACCGGCTCGTTGGCCGCCGGGACGGTCGTGCTGACCGACGACGACAGCGGTTCCGCGCTCTTCGCCCTGACCAACCTGCGACCCGGCTCGTCCGGCTCGCGCTGCGTCGCGGTCACCTCGACCGGGACCCTGCCCTCCGCGGTCAAGCTGTACGCCACCGACGCGGTGACGACGAAGAGCCTCGCCTCCTCCATCAGCTGGACCGTCACCCAGGGCAGCGGCGGCACCTACAGCT
>CAVXHI010000005.1:0-17893 GCA_963761655.1 uncultured Actinomycetota bacterium | reverse complement strand
GTCAGGGCTTGCCGAGCTCGGTGTCGGGCTGGAACGCGGCCCAGGCGAACCAGAACGCGTCCTGGTGCGGCAGGCGCGTCAGCCGGCGTCCGCGCAGCGGGCCGTCGACGGCCACGCCTGCCAGGGTCCAGCGGCTGCCGGTCTGGCGGTCGGTGAAGGCGGTGCGACCGGCCGGGCGGAAGGTCAGCCGTTGACCGTCGACCCGGGGGTCGAAGACGCCGGTGGCGCCGACGTCCCGGCCCGTGGTGACGTCGTCGGTCTCCAGCGGGGAGCTGGAGCCGGCGGCCCACAGCACCGCGACGGGCTGAGCTCCGACGGTCGCGTCGACGGTGCGTTCGCGGCGAAGCAGGTCGTAGGACCAGGCGCGGCTGACGCCGCCGAACGACACCCCGACCACCCGGACCATCGCCGGCAGCCGGTCGTCGACGTCGCCGCGGAACAGGAAGGGGCTGCCGGAGATGTCGTAGCCCTCGTACGGGTTGACGCTCTCCAGCAGCTCGCCCTCGTCGCCGAGCGCGACCTGCAGGTCGGGGTGGGCGTCGCGGGCCTCCCGCCACGGCAGCAGCGCCGAGGGCAGCACCGTGAGCTCCTGGCCTGTCAGCTCGCCCAGGACCGCCTTGCCGAGCGGCTGGGGCCACAGCGACGTCGTCCGCCGGTCGAACATGACCATCGCCGACCGGTAGAGCTGACCGCTGACCCCGAAGACCTCGGTGCGGCCGTCGACCCGCCGGTCGAAGGCGATGCCGGTGTTGCACAGCGGGCACCAGGTGACGGCGACGGGCAGTCCGCCGAGCATGTCGTTGACGATCTCGTGGCGGACCAGCGAGCGCACGGGGTAGGCGCGGGCCTGCCCGGCGTGCTCGACCAGCACCACCTGCTCGGTCTCCACCAGCAGCGTGTCGGCCTTCGCCCGGCTGACCAGGACGGGCTCAGAGACCGCTGGGATGCCGTCGAAGGAGGCACCGTCGTACAGCTCCGCCGGGTCGATGAGCGGCTCACCCTTCGTGGAGGTCAGGCCCAGCCTGGCGGTCTCGGTCAGTCCGGCGGTCGTCTCACGGCGCTCGGGCTCGCCGGTGCGGGCCTCGGGCGCGTTGCTGCAGGCGGTCAGCAGCGCGGCGGCAGCGGCGGTCAGGGCGAGCAGGCGCAGGTGCACGTGTCCTCCGGGTCGGGTCGGGCGTCGTGTCACAGGGCGGGGGTGAAGCCGGAGACGGCGGGCTGCAGCGCGACGAGCACGCGGTCCCACAGGCCGGTGACGAGCAGGACGCCGACGGCGACCAGCACCGCCCCGCCGACCCGCTCGAGGTACAGGCTGTGCCGGCGGAGCACGGCGAGCCCGGCGACGCCGCGGTCCAGGGCCAGTCCGACGAGGACGAACGGGAGCCCCAGTCCTAGGGCATAGGAGAAGGCGAGCGTCGCGCCGCGTCCCGCGGACGCCGCGCCGTCGGTGGCCGTCAGGGTGAGGATGGCGGCGAGGGTGGGGCCGATGCAGGGGGTCCAGCCGGCGCCGAAGACCACCCCGAGCGGGAACGCACCGAGCAGCCCGCCTCGCCGGACCAGCGACAGGGCGCGGACGTCGCGCTCCATCACGGGTGGCCGCAGGACGCCCAGCAGGAACAGGCCCATCCCGAGGACGAGCACGCCGCCGACGGCGCCGACCACCTGGCGCTGCTCAGCGAGAGTCCGGCCGAGGCTGCCGAACGCGCCTCCGAGCAGGGTGAAGAACGCGGCGAAGCCCAGGACGAACAAGACGCTCGCGAGCAGCGCCGTCCCCCGCGCGCGGGGGACGCTGACCGGTTCGGCCCCGGCGACGCCGCTGGCGAATGCCAGGTAGCCCGGCACGAGCGGGAGCACGCACGGCGAGGCGAAGCTGACCAGCCCGGCCAGCAGGCTGACGGCTACGGCGCCGGCGAGCGGCGCCGACCCGGGGTCGAGCACCGTCAGGTCCGCACGCCGAGGACGTCGGCGACCGTCTGGCGCAGGGCCTGCTCGGTGAGCAGCCCGTTGTGGACCTTGCGGACGACGCCGTCGGCGTCGACGAACAGGGTCGTCGGCAGGCCGCCGGTGGTGTTGAACTCGCGGAGCAGGGCGTCGTCGGGGTCGGGGACGGTCGGGTAGGTGACGCCGCCGCGCTCGATCATCCGCGCCTGCGCGCCGTCGGTGTCGTTGCCCTGCGGGTTGACGCCGACGAACTGCACCTTCCCGGCGAGCGCGTCGGAGACCTTCTCGAAGTCCGGGAGCTCGCGGTCGCAGATCGTGCACCAGGAGGCGTAGAAGTTGACGACGGCGGGCTTCCCGGTCGCGGCGAGGTCGAACGTGCCGCCGCCGAAGGTGGGACCGCTGAACGCCAGAGCCTGCGCTGTCCGGTCGTAGGAGACCTCCAGCTCGGCCGCACCCGCGCCTCCCGCTCCGGCCCCGGACGTGCTCAGCGCGACGACGCCGGCCAGTACGAGCGCGGCCGCGACGGCTCCTCCCACGACGGCACGGCGACGGGCACCGGACGGCGCCGAGACGCGGGCTCGCGAGCGGGACGGGGCAGGACGCTGGGTCACGAGGCGCTCCAGGAGACGAGGACGGGGTGCGTCCACTCAGACGCACCGACAGCCGTGGTGATTGCACGCCCGTCTGCGGCGCCGGCGACTCGGTCACCTGGGTGACCGTGTCTCGGCTCATCCTCCGCGGGCGGTCGAACCTCTGCTGTGGAGCGGTTCTGTGAGGCCGAACCGGAGGGGGTGCAATCAGTGCGGGGTCTGCTGCGTCCTGTGTCGCGGGTGCCCGAGCAGCGGGACCCGGATCAGGAGGTGGGCGACGGTGACTTCCTCGACGCCCTGCACGAGCACCTCGACCGGCTGCACAACCTCGCCCGCGGACTCACCGGCAACGCGCAGGACGCCGAGGACCTGCTGCAGGAGACCTGCCTGCTGGCGCTGCGCGGCTGGCGGCGGCAGCGCCCCGACGACCCCGGCCCCTGGCTCGCGACCGTCTGTCTCAACGCCTCCCGCAGCAGCCACCGCAAGCGCAGTGCCCGCCCGCAGGAGGTCGCAGCCGAGACATGGCTGCTCGACCGGGCCGACGAGAACGCCGACACCGCTGCGCAGGCCCTGGCCGGCCTCGACGTCGGTCGGCTCCGTCACGCGCTGGAGCGGCTGCCGGCCGTGCAGCGCGTAGCAATAGCGCTGATGGACCTCAGCGGGTACACGGCTGCGCAGGTCGCGGAGATCACCGGCTCACCCCGTGGGACGGTGCTGGCGCGGGTCCACCGGGGACGCAAGGCCCTCGCTGCTCTGCTCGACGACCGGGAGGTGGACGGTGGCGCACGACCCTGAGGCCGACGCCGCCCGCTACCTCGGCGACGACCTCGCACCGGCAGAACGGGCGCGCTTCTCCCGGCACCTCCTGACCTGCGACGCGTGCAGGAGCGAGGTCGAGCAGGGGCGCCGCGGCCGAGCGCTGCTCGAGGCGCAGCGCAGCGTCGTGCCGGTCGAGCTCCGCGACCGGATGCGGGCACTCGTCGACAGCGAGCCCGCAGCAGCGGCGTCGCTGCGCCAGAGGCGCCCGCGTGCCCGTGCACTGCTCGCGGTCGCCGCATCGCTCGCCGGCGTGCTCGTCGTCGGCGCGGGCGTCAGCGCGGTCGTCCGCACCCCGGAGCCGGCGGCGTTGCGTGAGGCCGTGCAGGACTTCGCCGCCGGACAGCTCCCGGGCGTCAGCCTTCCGGGCAGCCAGGCCCCGGACCTGACGGCCCTGAGCCTGCAGCCCGTCGGCGCCGGCGGCGGCAGCTACGCCGGCCTTGACGTCGACGGCTTCGCCTACCGCGACCCCGCTGGACGCCGAGTCGTGCTGTACCTCTCCGACCAGCCGTTCCCGGAGGCACCCGACGCCCGCCGGCTGGCCGGCGCCGACGGGCCCTGGATCGCCGACCGCGGCGACATCGTCGTCCTCTGCGCCCGACTCCCGCACTCGCTGCTCGTCGTCGGACAGGACCGCGCGCTCGTGCGCAGCACCGCCCTGGCGCTGGGCGTCCTGTGAATCTGACGCTGCCTGCGCTGACCCCTACGGTCCCGACGCTGCCTGTCCCTACGCGAGCCGAGCGCTGGGTGTCCGACGGCGGCCGGCTCGTCTACCTGCTCCTACCGTCTACCGACAGGGGTGTCGCGCGGCAGGCCGTCGCCGTCGGCGTGGTGTTCCTCACCACTGCCGCGACCTGGCGCGCCGACCTGGTGCAGCTGTGGGCAGGCAGCCTGATCTTCAGAGCCAGCCTGTTCGTGCTCCGCTCCCTGCACTGACCCAGAAAAGGGTCTGCAGGCACATCTTGCGGCAGCCCTCATACCTGCACGTCTCTCTGCTTTGAGGCGATTGGCGATGAGCAAGTGCTCGTTGGTTCTCCCGCCCCGGCTCTGCCGTGGATCTCGTGCTGCCGAGAGTTCTCAGAATGCGATCGGGATGACGCGGGAAGTCAGTCGTTGGTGTGCAGCTGCCCTGAGGTGATGTCGACGAACCTCTGGCCGCTGGTCGGGCACTCGGCGCCGTCGACGCGGCGCGCGTCACCGAAGGCCGGGAGGGTGAAGTCACCCGCGCCGGGTCGGAACTCGAGCGCGTAGGGCTTGCCCGTCAGCGAGGTTCCGGTGCGCGTCGCGCCGGAGATCACGGTTCCGGCGACCCGGACGATGTCCGCGTCGATCTGGAGGCAATCGACGCTGCCCCGGAACTGGCTGAGACCCTTGACGTCGTTGCTGTCCGCCGCCTGCTGGCGGACGTGGCGGAAGTTGACCTGTCCCGACACCTCTCCTGCCTGCTCGGTCGCGTGGACGCTCACGCTCCGGGTGTCCATCGGACGCCCTTCGGCCGGTTCCTTGTTCTGCACGGCGCCTCGCACGGACTCCTCGGTTGAAGCAGCGAGCGCCGGCATCGTTCCCATCAGGCCGCTGACCAGAGCGGTCGCGGCGAGCAGCGGGAGTGTGCGCATGAGGTGCCTCTTTCTGTGGGTGAACGGGTTGCTTCGGGAGGGTGTGCGGGTCGTCGCGCCATGACCGGCGCTCGCCTGCGAACGCTCAGCCGCGCGGGTCGTCCTGACAGCCGCGCATGGGGCCGCTCTGGTCTCCGCCGGTGGCCGGGGCCTGTCCGGGCGGTGCGGTGTGCGGGTGGTTCTGGTCGCCGGTGCCTGCGCCAGGACGGAGGTTCATCGGGTCCTGTCCCGGTGCCGCCTGGTGCGCGTGGTTGGTGTCGCCGTAGCCGCACCCAGGGCGAGGGGGCGTCTCGGCCGACGCGGGCGCTGCTGTCAGCATCAGCGTGACCAGCAACGGGACGGTGAACAGTGCGGTGCTGGCGAGCTGCTTCGGCATGGCGTGGATCTCCGTCGTTTCGTTTCGAGGTGCCAGCGGACATGCGCGTGTCACGGCCTCTAGCCGCGGCACGCCGGTTGCTGGAGACCTTGCCCTCGCACCGGAGCCACAAGCCGCAACGGACACCTCGGTGACCGTCAGCGTTCGGTCGGCCAGCCCTGTTTCCACCAGGCGCGGTATCCACCGGCGCTCTGCGGCACCTTCGCGGAGGGTCCAGATCAAGCGACTGGCCTGCTCTCACAGGTAGACCGTGTCCGGCCCGGCTGGCTTGAGCAGGTGGCGCAGCAGATGGACCGGCTGACAGTCGGGCGGCACACCCATCAGCCGTCGCTCAGGCCAGGTGCGCAGGTCGAGCAGGTGGACGGTGTTGCCGCGGTGGGCGGCAGCGAGCTCGTGCGCGGGCGGTCCGGACAGCGGCGGGTCGAGCAGGTCCAGCAGCGCGGCCTGAACGTCGACGGCCGTGATCACGGCGCTCGCCTCGATCCGCTCGCCGTCCTGCAGCACGACGGCGCGGGCCCGGCCCCGGCGGCGTCGATGCGCGCCACCACGGCGTTCGTGCGGGTCTCGCCCCCCCTTCGAAGAGCCGGCGTTCGAGCGCATCGACGAGTGCCTGGCTGCCGCCGCGGGGGTGCCACTGCCCGAACAGGTGGTATGCGGCCTGCCATAGACGAAGAACGCCCCGCCGGGCTGGTGCGGCCCGGCGGAGGAGTGGCTGGCGAACGCCGACACCGGCCCGCGGGTCAGGTCGGTGCGCAGGGCGGTCTCCAGCAGGGCGCCGTACGGCGTGACCAGGTCGTGGGCCAGGCCGATCGGGTCGCCGTTGCGGGCCAGGCCCTGCAGCAGCTGCCACAGCTTCCTCGTGACGGCTTTGCCGACGCCTTTGGCGCTGCTGCCGCTCTCCAGGCCGGTGACGGCGGTCTTCACCAGCGGCACGGCCTTGTGCATGAACGCGCGGTACGCCTCGGCGTCGGCCCTGTCGCGCTCGGCGATGGACGCGACGGTCTGCTCGTTGTCGCGGTGGAAGCGCACGATGCGGCCGTCGCGGAAGAAGCCGGTGGCGAACGGCTCCATCGGGATGTACTCCAAGCCCGCGCCGACCAGGTCGAGCTCGTCCGGGATCGACGTCATGTTGATGATGTTGTGTGCGACGGAGTGGGTGTTGAAGCGCGCGCCGGGGAGGTCTCAACGGTCCGGGACCCGCCCCCGAGCTTGACGCCGGCCTCCAGCACCAGCACCCGCCTGCCGGCCTTGGCGAGATGGCACGCGGCGACGAGGCCGTTGTGGCCCCCGCCGACGATGACGATCGGCGCGGTCACGCCGTCACGCCGTCGCGCCGGGGGGTCGGGCGAGGTGGGTGCGCCCGGCACGGCCGCTGCTCGCGGCAGTCGACGCATGAGCGCACCCGCCAGGGTGCGCTCATGCGTAGCCATGCAGTCGCACAAGCCGGGCCGTGTGCAGCGGCGATGTGCCCGTGCTCGACGTCCTGCCCGCTGAGGAGTCGGGCGAGCGCCCGCGTCGTCCCCTTGTGAGTTTCCCAACGTAGCTGACTGAAGACGACGCAGCACCCGGCGGCGCCGGCATCGCGCCTGCGCCTACCGGGGTCGGCCAGGGCAGCCCGGGAACGGCGCGGCCAGATCGGGTCCTGACTGTCGAGGGGGTCCAGCCTGCTGGCGGGCTCAGCTCCGGCCTGAGGTGTGGGCGGCTGCCCACAGGGTCAGGGCGTCGGCGGCTGCTACCGGACCTCGGCGAGTTCACGCGAGACCGTGGCGGTCACGTCCTGCTGCTCGTCCGGCGGTGCCGACCGGTGCTCACCTCGACGACGGCAGGCGACCGGCGGCGCTGCACGCGTCCCGCGGGCAGGCCTGCTCGAGCGCTGGAGCCTGAGCTGCCTCGCCCTGCCCCTCACGCACCGGGGCACGGACGAGGCGCACGGGGGCGGCGGGCCAGGCGAACGTCGCGTGCGCGCGGCGAGGTAGCATCGCTGCGTGACCAGGCCTCGCAGCGGGAGTGGGAGCAGCGCCGTGTGGTGCCTATGCCTGCTCGGGATGACGCTGCTCGTGGTCAACGATGCGGACTGTCGACAGGCGCTGCAGTAGTCCCGGGAGCGAGAGCCCCGGACCGCCCGCTTGTCCCCCCACCGCCGAAGGCCTCACCCATGACGCTCAGCACCTATTGCCAGGCCGTCGCTGACGGCACGATCGAGTCCACCGGGTTCCGCGGGTTGCTGCGCCGGGCCCTGTGCCTGTTGGTGCGCACCCACACCGCCGGGGTGCCGTTCTAGCTGCGCCCGGGCCGGCAGCGGTTGCTGCCGGCCCCGCGGTGCCTGTGGTCAGGCGCGGCCCTTGAGCATGAGGTTCCAGTACATGAAGGGGAGCCCGTAGCGCTTGAGGTACCACATGTCCTTGCGCTCCTTCTGCGCGTCGATCAGGCGCGGCGGGAAGCTCGGGTGTGGCTTCATCGTGTAGTCGAACTCGGCGAGCAGCATCTTGTCCCGGGCGGTGGTCAGCGGGCAGGAGGCGTATCCGTCGTACTGCGCAGCCGGGGCGCGGCCGGCCATCACGCTGGTGAGGTTCTTGACGACGACGGGGGCCTGCTTGCGGATCGCGGCGCCGGTCTTGCTGTTGGGGCTGCTGCCGGCGTCGCCGAGCGCGAACACGTTGGGCCAGCGGGTGTGCTGCATGGTGTTGTTGTCGATCTCGACGTAGCCGGCCGGGTTGGCGGGGTCGGCGAGCGGGCTGCGCTTGATCCAGTCGGGGGCGCTCTGCGGCGGGACGACGTGCATCAGGTCGTAGGTGATCTCGTCCTTGGTGCCGGCGGCGTTGTCGGCGATCACGGCGCGGCGGCTGTGCGGGTCGACCTCGACGAGCTCGCTGTTCTTGTGGACCTCGATGCCGTAGCGGGCGACGACCTGCTCGAGGACGGCGGCGAACTCGGGCACCCCGAACATGCCGGGGGTGGGCAGCACGAGCACGACGCGGATGTCGTCGAGGACGCCCTGCTGGCGCCAGTAGTCGGCGGCGAGGTAGGCGATCTTCTGGGGTGCGCCGGCGCACTTGATGGGCCCGGCGGGCATGGTGAAGACGGCGGTGCCGGAGCGCAGCCCCTTGATCATCTGCCAGGTCTTGGGGGCGAGCTCGTAGCTGTAGTTCGTGGAGACGGCCGGCGTCAGGAGCGAGTCGGCCATCCCGGGGACCTTGCCCCAGTCGAGCTGGATGCCGGGGCAGACGACGAGGAAGTCGTAGCCGAGCACGGAGCCGGTCGCGGTGGTGACGGTCTGGGCGTCGGGGTCGACGGCCTCGGCGCGGTCCTTGACCCACGTGACGCCCTTGGGCATGACGGAGGACTCGGCGCGTCGGCTCTCCTTGATGGGTGCCCGTCCGCCTCCGGCCAGGGTCCAG
The DNA here is from genome assembly GCA_963761655.1 of uncultured Actinomycetota bacterium. Lineage (GTDB taxonomy): Bacteria > Actinomycetota > Actinomycetes > Mycobacteriales > SCTD01 > RYN-122. Next base: position 9,159 of record CAVXHI010000005.1, on the reverse strand, counting down.
AGCGGCTGGTAGTCGTGGGTGTCGGACGGCTCGACGACGGTGACGCCGTTCTGGCCGGCGGCGCGCAGGCGGGCGGCGACGCTGATCCCGGCTGAGCCGCCGCCGAGGACGAGGACGCGGGAATGCTGCTGGGACATCGGGGCTCCAGGGCTTCGGACTTCGGGGTGTGCGGACGGTGCGTCGGTGCCGGGGGTCAGGCGATGGGGAGGCCGTGGTCGGCGGCGTGCTCCCACTCGTCGTCGATGAACACGACGTCCCGCCCGGCCCGGTCGAGCAGGCTCGCGGCGATGCTGGCCCGGAAGCCGGCGGCGCAGTGCACCCAGAGCCGACCGGGCGGGACGTCGTCGAGGCGGTCGAGCAGGCTGTGCAGCGGCACGTGGGTGGAACCGACGATCCCGCCGGTGGCGCGCTCGTCGTCGCGGCGGACGTCGAGCACGACGGTGCCGGCGTCCTCGGCGAGGGCCTGCGCCAGGTCGGCGAAGGTGCGCTGCGGGTAGGCGCGGGTGCCGGTGCCTGCGGCGAGCTCGTCGACCGGGCCGGTCGCAGCCCCGGCCGGCCGGTCGATGCCGATGCGGACGAGCTGGCGCTGCGCGTCAGCGACCTGCTCAGGGGTGTCCCCGATCAGGGTGAGCGGGGTGCCCCACGGGATCACCCAGCCGAGGTAGGTGGCGAACTGCTGGCCCAGCGCGATGCCGACGCTGCCGGTGAGGTGCTCGGCGGCGTACGCGGTGCGGTCGCGCAGGTCCACGACCCACTCCCCGGCGGCGATGCGCTTGGCGAGGGTGTCCGCGTCGACGGGCTCGGCGGGTGACAGGTCGGCGCCCGTGGGCCCGGCGGTGTTCAGCGGCCCCATGTGGGCGTAGTACGCCGGGTAGGCGGTGAGCCCGGCGAGGAGCCGGGCGACGAACTGGTCCTCGTCGGGGGCGGTGAGCGCGTCGTTGGTCTGGCGCTCCGCCCCGAGGGTGCTGGTGTCCGCGCCGCTGGAGGGGCCGGCCGAGCACATCGAGCCGAACCCGTGGGTGGGGTACAGCGCCGCGTCGTCCGGGTGGTGGGCCAGGCGCCGGGCGCTGTGGAACTGCGCGTGCGCGAGGTGCTCGGTGCGGTCCGGGTGCACCAGGTCGGTCCGCCCGACGCTGCCGTACAGCAACGAGCCGCCGGAGAACACCGCGGTGGGCTGGCCGTGGTGGCCGACCACGAAGGACACGTGGTTCTCGGTGTGGCCCGGGGTCTCCAGGACCCGGACCTCCAGCGTGCCGACCGACAGGATGTCGCCGTCGTGGATAGCGCAGCGCTCGAACGCGACCTCCTCCCGGCCCTGCAGCCCGTACGTGGCGCCGGTGCGCCGGGCCAGCTCCAGGGCGCCGCTGACGTAGTCGTTGTGCAGGTGCGTGTCGACGACGAGCACGCACGTCCAGCCGCGCTCGGCCAGCACCGCCTCGACCCGGTCCAGGTCGCGCTGCGGGTCGACGACCAGCGCCTCGCTGCCGGGGCCGCCCTCGCCGACGACGTAGCTGCGGTCCCCGAGCTCGGGGGTCTCGATCGTCACGACCTGCATGTGCGCCGTCCTTGTCCTCAGATGCCGTGCCGGCGCCCGGTTGCTTGCCCCGGCCGCCGAATGTCCGTACATTGACATGCGTGACCTCGGCTGGCAAGGACGGAGCGGGCGGGACCGCGCCCCCGGCCGTGCGGGCGTTGCGCTCCGGGCCCGGTCTCCCGCTCTGGCAGCGGCTGCAGGCCGACCTGCGGGCGCGGGTCGACGCCGGCGAGTTCGTCGCGCAGTTCCCGGGCGAGCACGCGCTGACCGAGCAGTACGGCGTCAGCCGGCACACCGTCCGCGAGGCGCTGCGCGGGCTGCGGGCCGACGGGCTGGTCACCGCCGCCCGCGGCCGGCAGCCGCGCCTGGCCGACCCGGCCCGGTTCACCCAGCTGCTCGGCGCCGCGTCCAGCCTGTTCTCCAGCGTCGAGCAGGGCGGGGTGCGGCAGACCAGCGTCGTCCGACGGCTCGAGGTGCTCCGCGACGGGACCGTCGCGGCCCGTCTCGGGCTGGAGGAGTCCAGCCCGCTGGTGCACCTCGAGCGCCTGCGCCTGGCCGGCGACGAGCCCCTGGCGCTGGACCGGGCCTGGCTGCCGCTGGAGCTCGCCGAGCCGCTGCTCGCCGCGGACTTCACCCACACCTCCCTGTACGACGAGCTGGCCGCCCGGTGCGGGGTCCGCCCGACCGGCAGCACCGAACAGGTCCGGGCCGTCGTGCCCAACGGTCACGAGCGCCGGCTGCTCGGTCTCGACGCCCGGACCGCGCTGCTGGCGATCGACCGGACCGCCTGCCACCGCGGCCGGCCGATCGAGTGGCGCCGCACGCTCGTCCGCGGCGACCGCTTCGCCCTCACCGCCAGCTTCCCCTCCCCGACCCGGCCCGCGCCCGAGCCGGGGCGCCCCGGCGCCGGCGCACAGGCACCGGGCCCCTACGAGCTCAGGAGCCAGCCATGACCACCCCTGCCGTCGAGGTCGACGTGAGCGAGGCCGACCGGCTCGCCCGCAGCGGCGAGGCGCTGCTGCTCGACGTCCGCGAGCCCGAGGAGTGGCACGCCGGGCACGCCCCCGCCGCCGTCCACCTGCCGCTGGCCGACGCCGTGCCCGCCGCCGTCCCGGACGACCGGCCCGTCCTGGCGATCTGCCGGTCCGGCAACCGCTCCGGCCAGGCCGCCAGCGCCCTGGCCGCCGCCGGCCGGGACGTCCGCAACGTCACCGGCGGCATGAAGGCGTGGGCCGCGGCCGGCCTGCCGGTCGTCGACGGGGCGGGCCGCCCCGGCGCCGTCGCGTGACCCTGCTCCTCGCCGTCGCCTTCGGCCTGGTCATCGGTCTGAGCCTGGGCGCCCTGGGCGGCGGCGGCTCCATCCTCACCGTCCCCGCGCTCGTCTACGCCGTCGGTGAGACCGCGCAAGCCGCGACGACCGGCAGCCTGGTCATCGTGGGCGTGACCGCCGCCGCCGCCGCGGTCGGGCATGCGCGGGCCGGCCGGGTCCGCTGGTGGGCCGGCCTGGCCTTCGGCGTCGCGGGCATCCCCGCCTCCGTCGCGGGCACCGCCCTGAACGCCCGCGTCGCCCCGAACGCGCTGCTCGTCAGCTTCGCCGTGCTCATGGTCGTCGCTGCCGTCGCCATGCTCGCCAAGACGATGGTCCCGGCGCGCCCCGCCGAGCTCGCCGACGACGAGGAGGCCGCGCGGCTGCGCACCCCGGCGACCGTCGGTGGCTCCCGGGGCAGCGCACCCGCCCCGGGCCGGGCCCGACCTGCGGCCCCAGAGCGGTCCACGCGCCTCGGGACCGCCCTCAAGGTGCTCGCCGCCGGTCTCGTCGTCGGCTTCCTGACCGGCTTCCTCGGCGTCGGCGGCGGCTTCATCATCGTCCCGGCGCTGGTGCTCGCGCTGCGCTACGACATGCCCACCGCGGTCGGGACCTCCCTGCTGGTCATCAGCCTCAACAGCGGAGTCGCCCTGCTCGCCCGCGGCGCCGACGGGGTCTTCCACTGGTCGGTCATCGTCCCGTTCACCATCGCGGCGATCCTCGGCTCGCTCGCCGGCAAGCGCGTCGCCGACCGGATCAGCGGCGCCAGCCTGACCCGGTCGTTCGCCGTGCTCCTGCTGGTCGTCGCCGCGTACGTCCTGCTCCGCGTCCTGACCGGCTCCTGACCCGCCCCCACCTGACCCTGGAGCGCCGATGTCCACCCTGCACGTGCACGACCCGCGGCTACGCGGACGAACGCCCCGCCGCGCTCACCCGCGGCGCCGTGCTGCTGGCCGGCGCCGCCGCCCTGCTGCTGCTGGTCGAGCTCGGCGGCCTGCCCTTCTACTGGGTCCCGCTGGTCATCGGCCTCACCTACCTGGCCGCCGCCGCCGCGAGCCGGTCACGTGCGCCGCTCTGGGCCCCCGGCTGGGTGCTGTCCTGCGTCGGGGCGACCGAGGCTCTGTGGTTCTCCGCCGGTCGGCCCGCCGACAGCTTCGAGCTCGCCCAGCTCACCCTGCTCGCGGCCGGCACCGGCGCCCTGCTGGCCGTCGCGCTGGGCAGGCTCGGCGTGCACGTCACCACGATGAGCCTGGCGATGGCGGTGCTGCTCACCGGCGCGTTCAACCTCGCGCAGGCCCGGGCCGTGCCGGGCGTGGCCGGCAACGCCTGGCTCTACGCGGGCCTGCTCGCCGCCTGGGGCCTGTACGTCCTGCGCACCCACGGGAGGAAGAACCATGCGTGAGACCACGGCTGACACCGCTCGGGACGGCGAGGCGCACACCGCCCCGCCCTCCCGGCTGCCCGGGCTGCTGCTGGGGCTGGGCCTCGGCGGCTTCGTCGACGGCATCGTGCTCCACCAGATCCTCCAGTGGCACCACATGATCAGCAACACCGACGCGCACCCCACGACGACGCTGCCCGGGCTCGAGGCGAACACCCTCGCCGACGGGCTGTTCCACACCGCCACCTGGCTGTTCGCCGCCGCCGGCATGGCGCTGACGCTGCGCGGCTGGCAGCAGGGCCGCCGAGTCCCGTCCTGGCGGTTCCAGGGCGGCCTGCTGCTCGCGGGCTTCGGCCTGTTCAACCTCGTGGAGGGCGTCGTGGACCACCAGATCCTGGGCGTCCACCACGTCCGCGACGACCTCGGCGGCCCGCTGGCCTGGGACCTCGGCTTCCTCGCCCTCGGTCTGGTGCTGCTCGTCAGCGGCTGGGCCCTGCACCGGTCCGGCGACCGGACCGCCGCCGCCGGCCGCTGAGCGGCGCGGCCCTTCCCGGTTGTCGAGCGCCGAAGCGGGAGCGCTCACCAGCTCACCGCGCAGCGCCCTCAGCCGCCCCGCCCGTCGTCCCAGCCCTCAAGGAGCAGTCCATGACCCCGACTCTCGACCCCCGTCCTCGTCGTCGGCGGCGGCCAGGTGGGTGTTCGAGACGATCCCCGGCCACCGCTTCAATGCGGGCCGGGGTCGACCGAGCTGCGTCTGCGGTTCTCGGCGGGCTGCCTGAACGGGCAGGAGGGCGGTTCGATGGTCATAAGCCTCCGCGGTAGGTCGGGCCGCCCGACGACGCGCTGGACGCTGCAGGCCCTCGGCACGAGTTGATCGCACGTGGCACCTCTGACGCTGCTCGCGGGCCGGGACCTCGCCCGGCCGCGCCCCTTTGACGACAGGAGACCCCATGACTCGCCCTTCCCCTCGACGCACCATTCTCGTGACGGCGCTGGCAGGCGTCGCCCTTGCCGGGTGCGGTGGTGAGGCGACTGCGCCTGCGGCCGCCCCCACGAGTAGCGCGACCAGCGCCGCGCCCGCTGTCTCGCCGTCCGTCCCGGCAGCGCCGTAGGTCGACGGCATGGTCGTGCACGCCAGCGACTACGACGTCGCCGAGACCGCGGAGCGCGTGAGCGCCGCCCTGAAGGAGGTGGGGATGGTTGTCGCCACGGTCGACCACGCGGCAGGAGCAGCGTCGGTCGGCGAGCAGTTGCGGCCGACTTCCCTGGTCATCGAGGGCGCGCCGATGGCGGGGACGCCGCTGATGCTCGAGCAACAGCGAGCCGGTGTGGACCTGCCGCAGAAGTACCTGGCCTGGGAGGCCGAGGACGGCGAGGTGTACCTGGGCTACAACTCCTCCGACTACATCGCGGCCCGCGCTGGCATCGCCCCCGGCAGCGACGCGCTGGCCGCAGCGCGCAAGGGCTCGGCCGGCGTCGCGGCCATAGCCAGTGGCACGGCTGAGCCGCTCAGCGACGGGACCGAGAGCGTCACCAACGACGGCTACCTCATCAAGGGAACCAGTGACACGTCGGTGGCCAAGGCGATCGCCCGCTACGAGGCAGCCTTCGCGGAGAAGGACCAGAAGCTGGTCGGGACCGTCGACCATGCGGCCGCTGACGCCTCGATCGACATAGAGCTGCGGCCGACGTCCACGACCTTCGTCGGCAACCCGATGATCGGGACGAAGCTCCTCAAGGCAGCGCAGACTGTCGGCATCGACCTGCCCGTCCGCTACGTAGCCTGGGAAGACGCCGACGGCGTCGTCCACGTTGCGCATCCCGACATCCGGGTGCTGGCCGAGCGGCACGGGGTAACCGGTGTCGATGCCACGCTCGACATGATCGAGAAGGCCACGGGGATGTTCACGGACACGGCGGCCGGTGACTGAGCTAGTCGGTGACTGAGGGAGCCGGTGCGAGCGAGGCCGCGGGTGCTCCGGCTCCGCGAAGCCAGGCGGAGGAGACCGAGTACGGCCGACCTGCACGGCACGCGCTGCTCACCGGAGCTGCGCAGTCGTGCCGCTCCCACACGCCAGCGCGCGCAACTCAGCTGCCGGGGACCGGCGGTCAGCCCGTCGACGGGTCCTGCGTGCCGTGGAGCGGCAGCGCGCGGCCGCGCACGACCGGACGCACCCACGGCAGGGGCACTGGGAGCGTGTCCTGGCGCAGGTCCTGAACGTCGAAGCCGGCGGCCACAAGCAGCTGCGGGACGGCCCGCTCAGGCGAACAGCCGCCCGCCAGCCGGCGCCACACCGGCGCGACCAGGCGCTGCACCCGGCGCAGCGCGGTGCCCTCCGGCGCCGCGACGTGCTCGATCAGGTGCAGCCGTCCCCCGGGGCGCAGCACCCGGCGCAGCTCGGCCAGCACCGCCGGCGCCGGCCTGGCCGTGCACAGCACCAGGGTGCTGACCACGGCGTCGACGCTCCCGTCGCCCAGCGGCAGCCGACCGGCTGAGCCGGCGAGCACGACCGCGCAGCGAGCGTCGGCCTGCCGCACGCGCCGCGACAGCAGGGCCCGCATGGCCTCGTCCGGCTCCAGAAGCAGCAAACGCCGCACCCCCGGCCCGTACCAGCGCAGGTTCGCACCCGTGCCCGCGCCGATCTCCAGCACCACGCCGCCGACGTCGCGCAGCAGCTCCTCGCGCCAGCCCGCCAGGGCGCGACGCTCCGCACCTGCGAGCGCGGCGTCGTACAGCCGTCCCCGCGTCAGCACCCCGGACCGGCCCCGCACGAGGCCGGGATCGCACTCGCGCTCATGCTCTCGGCCGCCCGCCGGCACGGGCGGCCCCGGCCGGGCACAGCCGCCGCCGCACGACGAGGTAACCGCCCAGCCCGGCCAGGAACAGCGCCCACCACACGGGCTCCGGCACGGCCAGCGGCCACCGCGGACCGACCGCTAGGACCAGCCCGATCAGCAGCAGGCACAGCAGGGCCTCGTGCCGCAGCCGGGCCCGCAGACGGACCCCCACCACCGCGAGCACCAACAGGCCCAGCAGGTCACCCACCACGCCGCGGGACAGGTACGCCTGCCCGGCGGCCAGGTACGCGCCCGTCGACACCGCGGCGGCGAACACCGTGGTCAGCCACTCGGCCGTCGACAGCGCGAAGCGGGTCGTTGTCGAGGACGTCCCGTGCGTCATGCGTGCTCCCTGCCCGTGTAAGACGCCAGCACCCGTGGCTCACGTGCGGAGCACGCCGGTGCCGCCCATCAACGTTGTTCCGACGGGTGCGGGAGCGGTACCCGGGGGAGTATGCGGCACACGGAGTCCACGGAGCGTCGAGTACCGCTGCGGACCCCTCGTCCCCCTCTTGTGAAGGAGCAGCGCGTGACCCCGGCACCCCAGCCCCCCGTCCTCGTCGTCGGCGGGGGTCACAACGGCCTCGTCGCCGCCTGCTACCTCGCCCGAGCCGGCAGGCGCGTCGTCGTGCTGGAGGCCGCCGGCAAGCCCGGCGGCGGGTCCCGGACCGACGAGACGATCCCGGGCCACCGCTTCAACACCCACGCGGCCGCCCACAACATCATCAACATGACCCGAATCCCCGCGGAGCTCGACCTGGCCGGCGCGGGCCTGGAGTACCTGCCGATGGACCCGTTCGCCACCGGGTTCTTCCGGGACGGCCGCATCGTCCGCTTCTCCCGCAGCATCGAGCAGACCGTCGCCTCGATCGCCGAGCACAGCCGGGCCGACGCCGACGCCTACGCCGCGTTCATGCGCCGCGCGGTGCCGCTGGTGAAGACCGCGGTGACCGGGCTGGAGAGCGGCTCGAGCCCGGGTGGGGTCCTGAAGGCCGCCGCCACCAAGCTGTGGCCGCTGCTGCAGGGCCTGCAGCGCGCCGGCGGGCCGGTCGGGTCTCGCCCACGACCTGACCACGCCGTACGGGTCGTCTGCTGGAGACGGCGCTGCCGTCCGAGCTGACCCGCGCCCCGGTCGCGTCGTTCGCCAGCCACTCCTCCGCCGGCCCGCACACCCCGGGCGGCTCGTTCTACGTGTTCTGGCAGGCGGCCTACCACCTGTTCGGGCAGTGGCACCCGCGCGGCGGCTCGCAGGCACTGGCCGACGCGCTCGTGCGCCGGCTCGAGGGCTGGGGCGGCGAGGTCCGCACCGGCGCCGTCGTGGAGCGCATCGACGCGCGGGACGGCCAGGCCCGCGGCGTCGTGCTGGCGGACGGCTCCCGGCTGGCCGCGTCCGCGGTCGTCACCGCCGTCGACGTGCAGACGGCGCTGCTCGAGCTGCTGGACCCGCCGCTCGGCGGGCGCGACGGCGCCGAGCTCGCCGCGGCGCACCGCGGCAACGCCGTCCAGCTGGTCGTGCACCTCGCGACCGACCGGCTGCCGCCCTACCCCGGCGCCCGGCCGGGCGACTGGAACGGCCTGCAGTCGCACGTCGGCACCGTCGAGCAGCTCCGGCGCGGGTTCCTGGCCGCGGAGGCCCGGCGGCTGCCGGACCCGCCGCCGACGTACTGCTTCACCCCGAGCGTGTACGACGACAGCCTCGCGCCCGCCCGGGCGGCACACCGTCTACCTGGCCTGCCCGAGCGCCCCGTTCGAGCTCGACGGCGGCTGGGAGGACCAGGCCGAGGCGTTCGCCGACGCGATGGTCGAGCAGGTCGAGCAGCACGCCCCCGGCTTCCGCGCCAGCATCACCGGGCGGCACGTGCGCACGCCGACCTACGCCGCGCAGGAGCTGCGCTGGCCGGGCGCGCACCCGATGTTCCTCGACATCAGCCTGGACCAGCTGGCGTTCCTGCGACCGACCCGGCGCCTTGCCGGGCACACCGTGCCGGGGGTTGCCGGGCTGTTCACCTGCGGCGCCTCGACCGCGCCGGTCGGCGGGATCGCGGGCAGCTCGGGCAAGGCCGCCGCGCTGGAGCTGCTCAAGGCGTTCCCGGCGTGACC
>CAVXHI010000004.1:0-139427 GCA_963761655.1 uncultured Actinomycetota bacterium | reverse complement strand
GGGCGTGTCCTCGCCCGTCTCCGGGTCGAGGGCCGCGAGCCCGGCGTCCCAGTCGGTGCCGCCGGTGTCGGCGCTCTGCTGCCGGGCCAGGAAGCCGGCGGGGTCGTCGAGGTCCGTCGGCCCGGGCAGGAGGTCGGGGTGTGCCCAGAGGGCGTCGCGTCCCTCGGTGCCCCGCGCCTCGGCCACGGCCGACCAGAGGGCGGCCGCCTCGCGCAGCCGCTTCGGCCGCAGCTGCAGGCCGACGAGGGCCTGGAAGGTCTGCTCGGCCGGGCCACCGCTCGCCCGCCGGCGCCGGACGGTCTCGCGCAGCTGCACCGACGACGGGAGGGTCCCGCTCGCGGCCGCGTCGACGACGGCGTCGACCCACCCCTCGACGAGGGCGAGGGCGGTCTCGAGCCGGGCCAGGGCGGCCTGCTGGGCGGGGGTCGGCTCCAGGTCGAACAGGCCGTCGCCCATGGCCCGCTGCAGGCTCTCGGGGTCGCTCGGGTCGAAGCTGCCGACGGCGCGCTCGATCGCGGACAGGTCGACGTCGATGCCGCGGGCGTAGGCGTCGACGGCGTCGAACAGGTGGCTCCGGAGCCACGGCACGTGGGCGAACAGGCGCTGGGAGGCGCACTCGCGCAGCGCCAGGTAGAGGCGCACCTCGTCGAGCGGGACCTCCAGGCCCTCCCCGAAGGCGGCCACCCCGGCGGGCAGCAGCACGGGGCGCCCGACCTCGCCGAGCGGCAGCCCGACCTCGGTGGCGCTGACGACCTCGCCGGCCAGTGCGCCGAGCGCCTGCCCGACCTGGGCGCCGAACACGAACCCCCCGACCTGCTGCATGACGCCCTGCAGGGCCCCGCCGAGGCCGCCCGGCCCGAGCCCGCCGAGCAGTCCCGCCATCTCCGGCGGCAGGCCCTCGGCCCCCGCGAGGTCGCCCGACGCCATCCCCTTCTCGAGCGCCTGGCCCATCGCGCCCACCACGCGGCCCGCCACCGGGTCGACCAGCTGCCGCCAGGCCGGCAGCGTGGACTCGAGCCACCCGGTCCGGCTCCACGCGCGCGCCTCGCCCGACCCGGCCGGCAGGGTGGTCACGCCGTCGAGCCAGACGTCCGCCAGCCGGCAGGCGTCCAGGACCTCCCGGCGCTCGGCGTCGGTGACGGGGCGGTCGCCCTTGCGCGCCGCCTCGCCCGCGACCTTCTGCGCGAGGTCCCAGTTGACCGGCCCGCCGGTCCAGCTCATGAGGGACTGCAGGGTCGCGAAGACGTCCCCGCCGCCGAGCATCCCGGACAGGCCGAACGGGTCCGAGGGGTCGGGGCCGTCGGAGGAGCCGTCGTCGTCGGGGCGACCGGCGGGGCCGAAGCCGAAGGGCGGGCGGGTCACCGGGTGCTCCCGCTCGTGCAGGCGCCGGTGCTGCCGTCCATGATGATGCTCATGACGTCGACGTTAACCCCGCTGCGCACGTGCAGCGCGGCGTGACCGTGCGCCGACAGCGGACACCGGGCGCCCCCGTGGTGGCGGTCACCGGAGCGGCCTCCGGGCTCGGCCGGGCCGTGCTCGGACGGCTCGCCCGGCGCGACGACGTCGCCGGCCTGGTGGGGGTCGACGTCGAGCCGGTCACGGTCGACGGGGCGGTCTGGCGCGTCTGCGACGTCCGGGACCCCCTGCTCGCCGGCCGGCTGGAGCGGGTCGACGTCGTCGTGCACCTGGCGACCAGCTACGACGTCGGCGAGGACGCCGGTGCGCGCCGGGCGCTGAACGTCCGGGGCACGGCGTCGGTGCTCGAGGCGGCCCGGAGCGCGGGCGTGCGCCGCGTCGTGCTCGCGACCTCCGCCGACGTCTACGGCGCCCTGCCGGGCAACGCGGTCCCGCTGCCCGCCGACACCCCGGTGCGGGCGGTCCCGGACGACGTCACCCTGACCGGCGACCACGTCGAGGTGGAGCGGCTGGCCGAGCACGCGGTCCGCACCGGTCTCGACGTCGTCGTCCTGCGTCCGGCCACCCTGGTCGGCGGTCCGCTCGGGCCGGCCTACGACGGGCAGCAGCTGCGCCAGCTCGCCGGCACCCGGCTGCTGGCGACCCGGGGGCACGAGCCGCTGTGGCAGCTGTGCCACGTCGACGACCTCGCCGACGCGCTGGTCCTGGCCGCGCTCGGACGCGTCGACGGCGGGCAGCCGGTCGCGAGCCCGGGGTGGCTCGAGCAGGGCCGGGTCGAGGAGCTGACCGGCAAGCGCCGGCTCGAGCTGCCGCCCGCGGTGGCCCTCAGCACGGCGGAGCGGCTGCACCGGTACGGCGTCCTGCACTCCTCCCGGCGCGAGCTCGACCAGGTCCTCGCGCCCCTCGTCGTCCGGCCGCAGGCTCTGCTCGACGCCGGGTGGGAGCCCGCGTGGACCAACGAGGCGGCGCTGACGGCCCACCTGGCCAGCCGCGGCCCGGACAGCAGGGCGGGCGCCGTCGGGGCGGCGGCCGGTGCTGCCGCGGCCCTGGTGACGACGGCGGCGCTCGTCCGGGCCGCACGGCGCAAGAAGCGCCGCCGCCTCTAGGGTCGCGGCCCATGAGCGCCGTGCGGCTGGTCGACATCAGGGACGTGCCCTTCGACGCCGAGGAGGCGCTCGCCGCCGTGCAGGACCCCGGGGCGGGCGGCGTCGTCTCCTTCACCGGCCTCGTGCGCGACAGCGACGGCGGCAAGGGCGTCGAGGCCCTCGAGTACGTCGCCCACCCCGACGCCGTCGCCGCGCTGCGGAAGGTCTGCGAGCAGGTCGCGGCCGACCTCCCGGTCTGCGGCGTCGCGGCCGTGCACCGGACCGGGGTGCTCCGGGTGGGGGACGTCGCCGTCGTCGTCGCCGCCAGCGCCCCGCACCGGGGGGAGGCCTTCGAGGCGGCCCGGCGGCTCATCGACGACCTCAAGGACCAGGTCCCGATCTGGAAGCGCCAGGCCTTCGACGACGGCCAGCAGGAGTGGGTCGGGAGCCCGTGAGCCGGACCTAGGCTCGCCCCGTGCTCCCCGCCTGGCTGCTGTGGCTGCTGCCCGTCCCGCTGGCGACCCTCGGCGCCATCGGCTGGTCGGCCTGGGCGCGGCGGCCGCGCCGGCCGCTCGACGTCGAGGCGTCCCTGCGGCAGCACGCGCGGTTCCGGGCCGCGCTGGCCAAGCCGGCGCCGCACCGGCAGTGACGCGGACGGGCCGGGCTCAAGACCCGGGGTGGGCGGCGCCGACACACGGGGGACCCGCCGTCCCGACCGAGAGGCACCCCGTGGAGCACGTCGTCTTCTTCCCGTCCGCCGACGGGACCCCGTCCTACCGCCTCGTCGACGACCTCGACGACGCCGTCCGCCTGGTCGAGCACCTGCGCAACGTCGAGCAGGTCGCCGACGTCTCCGTCTTCTCCCTGACGGCGGTGCCGCTGGCCTTCCGCGCCTACTACAAGGTCGAGGTCGCCGGCGAGGAGGGCGTGCCCACCGTCCCCGAGCAGCCCGCCGACCGTGTCCCTGCCGACCGTGCCCCTGCCGACAGTGCCCCCGTCGAGGACGCCGAGCTGCCGCCGCTCGTCACGGTGGCCGAGGCCGGGCCGCGGGCCCGCAACGGCAGCCCGGTCGAGGTCGCGGACCTCGGCTTCTTCGCCAGCTGAGCCCCCGCGGGGCCGGCACCGCACCGTGCGGCCCGACCACACGGCCGCCTCACGGCCCCGCGGCTAGGCTCGGCCGGTGTCCCGCCGCGGTCTGACCCTCCTGCTCGCGAGCCTGCTCGCGGTCGGCCTGACCCTGGCCGCGGCCGTCGCGAAGGTCCCCTACGTCGCGCTCGGGCCCGGCCCGGCCTACGACACCCTGGGCTCGGTCTCGGGCGTGCCCGTCATCACCGTGCGCGGCCGCACGACCTACCCGACGACGGGCCAGCTGGACCTCACCACCGTCGGGGTCGTCCCGCAGCTGACCCTCGCCGAGGCGCTCAAGGACTGGTTCGACGACGACCTCGCGGTCGTGCCGCGCGAGGTCGTCTACCCGGCGGACGAGACCGACGCCGAGGTCGACGCCGAGAACACCCAGGCGATGCAGACCTCCCAGGACTCCGCCACGACGGCGGCCCTGCGGCAGCTCGGCATCCCCATCAGCACCGAGGTGCTGGTCGGCGAGGTCAGCGAGGGCGCGCCGGCCACCGGCAAGCTGCAGGTCGGCGACGTCGTCACGAGCGTCGACGGGCGGCCGGTCGCCGACGGCAAGGCCCTGCAGCGCGCGGTCAGCGCCGTCGCGCCGGGGTCCGTCGTCGACATCGCCTACCGACGGGCGGGCAAGGCCGCCTCGGCCGCGATCACCACCGGCAGCGTCACGGACCCGGACGCGACCGCGCCGCGGGCCGTCATCGGCGTCCGGCCGCAGGACCGCATCGTGAAGTACCCGTTCGACGTCACGATCTCGCTGCGCGAGGTGGGCGGACCGAGCGCCGGCCTCATGTTCGCCCTCGGCCTGACCGACAAGCTCGACCCGGTGGCGCTCACCGGTGGCCGCCACGTCGCCGGGACCGGCGAGATCACGCCCGACGGCGTCGTCAGGCCGATCGGCGGCATCCCGCAGAAGCTGCTCGGGGCCCGCAAGCGCGGGGCGACCGTCTTCCTCACGCCCGCGGCGAACTGCGCCGAGGCCCTGGGCGCGCTGCCGGCCGGCCTGCAGCTGATCCGGGTGACGACGCTCAAGGACGCGCTGCAGGGCCTGCGCGCCCTGCGCGACGGCGGCACCCCGACCGGCTGCGCGACGGCCGCGACGGCGTCGGCGCAGTAGCCGCCGGGGGCCTCCCGCTCCCTACACTCCGCGCCATGGTGCCCGCGGTCCCGTTCGCCGCCCTCGGCGTGACCGCGCTGCTGGCGGTCGCCGCCTGGGCCGCGCTCGCCGCTGCCGCGCTCGCCCTGCGCGGTCTGCGCCTGCCGGCGCTGCTGCTCGCCGCGGGCGCCGGGGTGCTGGCCGTCGTCGAGGTGCTGTCGGCCGTGCAGCTCGGCGACGAGGCCTCCGACCCGCTCGTGCTGCTGCGAGCCGGTGGTGCCCTGCTGCTCACCGCCGGGCTCGCCCTCGGGGCGCTCGGCCGCCCCCTGCCCCGCCCCGACGCCGCCGGCGTCGCCGGGGTGGTCGCCCCGCTGGCGGCGGCCCCCGCGCCGTCCGTCGTCGCCGGCGCCGCCACCCTCGCGGCCGCCCTCACGCTGCTGCGCAGCCGGCGGGACGCCGCGGCCGTCTGCCTCGCGGGCGGCCTGACCGTCGCTGCCGCCGCGGTCCTGCTGGCCCCGCTCGCCGACGACGACGCCGCGCGTGCGCTGCTGGTACTGGGTCTGCGGGCCGCCGGAGCGGTCGGGCTGCTCGTCGGCCTGGCGCTGCTGGCCCAGACCAGCCTGCTGGCGAAGGTCGTGGCGACGACCCTCGCCGGCGTGCTCGCGATGGGCGCGGCGGCGGTCGGCGTCGTCGGCACGGTCGTGTCGGACAGCTACGACCGGCAGGCGTCCGACATCGTCCGGGACGCCGCGGCAGGGACCGTGCAGAGCCTGCAGGACCTCGGGCGCCCCCTGGTGCCCTCCACCCGGCAGGTCGAGCAGATCTGCCGCGGGACGACCGCGGCGTGCAAGCGCTTCCTCGAGCAGATCGCCGACGGCCGCACGGTCTTCGCGGCACGGATCGCGGCCGACGGCGAGGCCACGTACTTCGTCAGCCGGGGCCTCGTGCTGGACGCGGTGGAGAAGGCGCGCCTGCGGGGGCTCACGCAGGTCCGGGCCCTGCTGGCCCCGGACGCGCGGCCCGCGGTGGGCGCCAGCGACTTCGCCCTCGTCCGCCTGTCCGGCCTCTCCGGCCGCCTGGCGGCCGTGGCCGTCGTGCCGCAGCCGCGCGTCACCCCGGACCTGCCGGTCGCGAGCGTGACGGTGTTCGGCGTGCTGGTGACGGACGCGACCGTGAGCGAGGGCCTGCTCCCCGAGACCTACGGCGTGGTGGTGCTCGCGGGCGACCCCTACCTGGCGGTGGCCACGCGGGCCGACGACGGCGAGGCCGTCCTGGACCGGGCCCGGCCCCTGCTCCGCGCCGGCATCGGGGAGGGCACCACGGTCGCCGCCGACGGTCGGCTGCCCACCCTGCGCCTGCAGCCCCTGGTCGACGACTCCGAGCCCGTCGGCGTCGTCGCCGTGACGCGGCCGGCCAGCCTCGCCCTGGCCAGCGAGCGCAGCGCCCTCGTCGCCCTGCTGTTCGCCGCCGTGGCCGCGACCGGGCTGGTCGCGCTCGGCGCCGTGGTGGCCGGACGGCGCACCGTGGACCCGGTCCGGCGGCTCACCGTGGCCGCCGAGCGCCTGTCCGCCGGGGACCTGGACGCCCGGGGCGACGTCGTCCGCTCCCGCGACGAGGTCGGCGTCCTCGCCCGGACCTTCGACACGATGACCGGGTCGCTGTCGCGCCTCACCGGTGACCTCCGCAGCTCCGCCGCCCGGCTCGAGACGGTCCTCGCGTCGATGTCCGACGGCCTGCTCGCGACCGACGCCGACGGCACGGTGACCTCGGTGAACCGGGCCGCCCTGGAGATGCTCGGCGCCGGGGCGGGCGACGTCGTGGGGCGGCCGCTCGCCGAGGTCGCGGACGTCCGCGGGGCCGACGGCGCCCCCCTGGCCGACGTCGACACGCGGGTCCAGGACGCCGTCGGGGAGGTGCACCGGGCCGACGGCACCACCGTGCCGGTGCGGGTGGCGGTGACCGGCCTGCGTGACGGCGACGGCGCCGTCGTCGTGCTGCGCGACACCACCCGTGAGCGGGAGGTCGAGCGGATGAAGACCGAGTTCCTGTCTAACGTCAGCCACGAGCTCCGCACGCCGCTGACGCCGATCCGCGGCTACGCCGACATCCTCACCAACCGCCCCGGGCTCGCCGCCGACAAGGTCACCCGGTTCGCCGGGACCATCCTGTCGGAGGCGCTGAAGATGAACCGGGTCGTGGACCTGCTCGTCGACGTCGCCTCCCTCGAGGCGGGCCGCGTGGTGCCGCGCCCGGTCGACGTCGACGTCCGGCAGCTGCTCGACAGCCGGCTGGAGGCCTGGCGCGCGAAGGCCCCGGAGCGGGCCGACGACCTCCGCCGCCGGGTGGGCGCCGGGCTGCCGAGCGTGCACGTCGACCCGGAGTGGGTCGGCAAGGCGCTGGACGAGCTGATCGACAACGCGGTCAAGTACTCACCCGCCGGGGCCTCCATCACCCTGGCCGCGACCGTCGCGCCGGACGGCCGGGTGCGGGTCGCGGTGCGCGACACCGGTCCGGGCATCGCCGAGGCCGACCAGGCCCTGCTGTTCACCTCGTTCGAGCAGGTGGACGGCTCGGCGACCCGCCGGGTCGGGGGCCTCGGGCTCGGCCTGTCGTTCGTCCGCCGGGTGGCCGACGACGCCGGGCTGCTGCTGACCGTGACGTCCCAGGTCGGCAAGGGGAGCGAGTTCGCCCTCGACCTCCCGGCCGGGGCTACTGCTCCAGCGTCGCGAGCAGCGCGGCGCTGAGCCCGGGGGCGAGGTCCGGCCCCGTCACGCGCTCGTCCTCGCCGCCGTCCTGCCCGCGGAGCCGCAGCACGACGGCGCTGCCGCCGCCCCGGACCACCCCGACGGTCATGCGCACCTCGCGCCGGGCGTCGTGGGCGGCCGCGTAGGCGGTCGGGTCCTCGACGTCGTCGAGGTCGCCCTCGGCGGACGGCGGCAGGACCAGCACCTCGTGGGCCAGGACGACGCCGAGCACCTGCTCGCCGAACTGCACCCGGGCGAGGGCCTCGTCCAGCGGCGCTTCGGCGAGCGCCTCCTGCGCCACCGGCGTCAGCTCCCCGGGCCGCGAGGCGACGATGCCCATCGTGGTGGCGAGCTGGGGCTCGGCGCGCAGGAGCTCCTCGGTGTCGACGAGGGCGAACAGCTGCGGCGGCTGGTCCCACCCGGCCTCCGCGACGTGGCGCTCGACCTCGGACAGGACCGCCTGCAGGGCGGGGCTGGGCGGTGTCGTCATGGGAGGCAGTCTCCCGCACGGCCGGAACCCGGGAGCCTGTGGTGGAGTTGGACCGGAAGAACCTGATGCACGGCCTGGAGGAGACGCGTGTCCGTCCGCACCCCGGGGGCGGGCCTGCCCGCCCGCCCCCGACTGCTCGCCCCGACGCTCGCCGTCGTCGCCGTCGTCCTGATCCTGGGCGGCATCGGCGTCTCGCTGTTCACCGACCTGCTGTGGTTCCGCGACGTCGGCTTCGCGACGGTGTTCACCACCGTGCTGAAGACCCGGCTGCTGCTGTTCGTCGGGTTCGGCCTGCTGATGGCCGTCGCCGTCGGGGCCAACGTGACGGTGGCCTACCGGGTCCGCCCGCCCTTCCGGCCGATGTCGCTGGAGCAGCAGAACCTCGAGCGCTACCGGGTCGCCGTCGAGCCCTACCTCGTCCCGGTGCTGCTGCTCGGCAGCGGCGTCTTCGGCGTGTTCGCCGGCCTGTCGGCCGCGAGCCGCTGGCAGACCTGGCTGCTGTGGCGCAACCAGACGTCGTTCGGGACGGTCGACCCGCAGTTCGGTCGCGACATCAGCTACTACGCGATGACGTACCCGTTCCAGCGCTTCGTGCTGGGCTTCCTGCTGACCGCGGTGGTCCTGTCGCTGCTCGCCGCGGCCTCGACGCACTACCTGTTCGGCGGCGTCCGGCTGCAGACCGCGGGCGACAAGGTCAGCCCCGGGGCGCGGGCCCACCTGTCCGTGCTGGTCGGGCTGATCCTGCTGCTCAAGGCGGTGGCCTACTACCTCGACCGGTTCGGCCTGGTCTTCTCCACCCGCGGCAGGGTGCAGGGCGCGTCGTTCACCGACGTCAACGCCGTCCTGCCGGCGAAGAACGTCCTCATCGGGGTGGCGGTCATCTGCGCGCTGCTGGCGTTCGCCAACATCGTCGTGCGCAACATCCTGCTGCCGGGCGGGGCCGTGGCGCTGCTCGTCGTCACCGCGGTCGTGTTCGGCGGCATCTACCCCGCGTACACGCAGCAGTTCCGGGTGAAGCCGAACGAGATCCAGCGCGAGGCAGAGTTCATCAAGTACAACATCGATGCGACGCGGACCGCGTACTCGATCGACGAGGTCGTCACGACGCCCTACGCCGCCACCGGCACGGCCAGCACCCAGGTCCGCGGCGAGCAGGGCACCGTGGCCAACGCCCGTCTGCTGGACCCCAACGTCGTGTCCCGGACCTTCAACCAGCTCCAGCGCCAGCGCGCGTACTTCCAGTTCAACCCGAACCTCGACATCGACCGCTACGACTTCGGCGACGGCGTGAAGGACTACGTCGTCGGCGTGCGCGAGCTGCGGCTCGACGGCCTCGGGGACGACCAGCGGAACTGGATCAACGAGCACCTGATCTACACGCACGGCAACGGCATCGTCGCCGCTCCCGCGAACGTCCTCGACGACGGCCAGCCGCGGTTCGTCGTCCGCGACCTGCCGGTGCAGGGGCCGGAGACGGGGTTCACCCTCGACCAGCCCCGCGTCTACTTCGGCGAGGGCACGACGGACTACTCCGTCGTCGCCACGCAGCAGGAGGAGACCGACGGGCCGATCGGCGGGTCCGACGCGCCGAACTACAGCTACACGGGCACCGGCGGCGTCGAGCTGTCGAACGGGCTGCGCAAGCTCGCCTACGCGCTGAAGTTCCGCGAGAAGAACCTGCTGCTGTCGGGCCAGATCGACGACGACAGCAAGCTGCAGTACATCCGGGAGCCGCGCGAGCGCGTGCAGAAGGTGGCGCCGTTCCTCGAGCTCGACGAGGACCCGTACCCCGCCGTCGTCGGCGGCAAGATCGTGTGGATCGTCGACGGCTACACGACGTCGGCCGGCTACCCGTACGCCCAGCGCACCACCCTCGGCGACGCCGTCCGCGACTCCCAGACCCGCGGCCCGCTGCTGCCCGCCGACGAGGTCAACTACATCCGCAACTCGGTCAAGGCCACGGTCGACGCCTTCACCGGCAAGGTCACGCTGTACGCCTTCGACGAGCAGGACCCGGTGCTGCGGACCTGGCGGAAGGCCTTCCCCGGGACGGTGGAGCCGCGGAGCGCCATCTCGGACGAGCTCGAGCAGCACCTGCGCTACCCCGAGGACCTGTTCAAGGTCCAGCGCACGCTGTTGAGCAAGTACCACATCACCGATCCGCAGGAGTTCTACCAGGGCGACGACTACTGGCAGATCCCCGGCGACCCGGCCTCCACCAACGGCGGCGACGCCCAGCCGCAGGCCTCGGCAGGTCCGGGCGGGGCTCCCGGGCCCGGGCTGCTCAACGCGGCGAGCACGGCCCAGGACCAGCCGCCGTACTACGTCGTCCAGCAGTTCCCCGGCACCCAGAAGCCCTCGTTCAACCTGACGACGGCGTTCGTGGCGAACAACGGGCAGAACCTGACCGGCGTCGCCTCGGTGTCCGGGGACCCGGGGCCCGACTACGGCAAGATCCGGCTGCTCGAGCTGCCGGCGACCAACAGCGTCGAGGGGCCACGGCAGATCGCCGCCCGGTTCAACTCCGACTCGCAGGTGCGGCAGGTGCTGCTGGCGCTCGAGCAGGGCAACAGCACCGCCATCCCCGGCAACCTGCTGACCCTGCCGGTGGCCGACAACCTGCTGTACGTGCTGCCGATCTACGTCCGCGCGCCCGGCAACGACAGCTTCCCGACGCTCCAGCTCGTGGTGGGGGCGTTCGGGAACAAGGTGGCCTCCGGCGGCACCTTCGGCCAGGTCCTCGACCAGCTCTTCGGCCGGTCGACCGGCCGCCCCTCGTCGCCGACCGTGCCGACCCGCCCGGGGAACGGCGCCGTGCCGGACGCCGCGGTGCAGCGGCAGATCGACGCCGCGACGCGGGCGTTCGAGGACGGTCAGGAGGCCCTGCGCCGCGGGGACTTCGCTGCCTACGGCCAGGCCAACGCCCGGCTCCAGCAGGCGCTGCAGGCGGCGGCAGAGGCGGCCGGCACCACCGGTCCGTCGGTCGCGTCCCCGAGCGCGGCGCCGAGCCCCAGCCCCGCGCGGTAGGCCCCGCCCCGCGGCGGTGTAGGGTTGTCCTACCGACGCGGGGTGGAGCAGCTCGGTAGCTCGCTGGGCTCATAACCCAGAGGTCGCAGGTTCAAATCCTGCCCCCGCTACAGATGCACAGACAGCAGGCCCGGT
Source organism: uncultured Actinomycetota bacterium (assembly GCA_963761655.1). Classification (GTDB taxonomy): domain Bacteria; phylum Actinomycetota; class Actinomycetes; order Mycobacteriales; family SCTD01; genus RYN-122. The sequence continues at coordinate 128,303 of CAVXHI010000004.1, read as the reverse complement.
CTCCTCGGAGACCGGGCCTGCTGCGTGTCCAGGTCGGGCCCGATCACGGCCTCGGCAGCGGGTACACCGGGTGCGTGACCGACGAGCCGACGCCCCGCGCCCGCGACCTCGTGCGGCGGCGCAGCCGCACCTACGCCGCCCCCGACACCGGCCGCATGCACCACATCGGGGCCGCCCCCGAGGCCGTGCCGGTGCACACCGACGACGGCGTCACCGTCGCCCGGACGACGTCGTGGCAGCTGGCGGACCGGACGGTCGCCCAGCTGGAGCGGCAGCGCGAGCGGACCGCCGCCGCGATGGCGCGGGCGGCGCAGGAGCTGGACTTCGAGACGGCCGCCGGGCTGCGCGACGAGCTGGCCGCGGTCGAGCAGGAGCTCGCCCAGCGGTAGTCCCGCGCGGCGCGCCCCGCGACGGGCCCGCACCGCTCCCGGGCCTCGGCGTCCTGGTCCTAGCCTGGCCCGATGAGCAGCCCCACCGTCGCCGGCGCCCGTCCCGTCCGCACGGAAGACGCGCTCGACCTCGCCGAGGTGGCCGCCTGGGTCGCGCGGGAGGTGCCCGGTGTCGAGGGCACGCCCGAGGTGCTGCAGTTCTCCGGCGGCGCCAGCAACCTCACCTACCTGCTGCGCTACCCGGGTCGCGACCTCGTCCTGCGCCGCCCGCCGGCCGGGCACAAGGCGGCCGGGGCGCACGACATGTCCCGCGAGTACGACGTCCAGCGCCGGCTCGCCCCGCACTTCCCGGCCGTGCCGCGCGTCCTGGCGCACGACCCCGCGCAGGACCGGTACGTCATGGAGCACGTGCCCGGGCTGATCCTGCGGTCGAGGCTGCCCGAAGGGGTGGTGCTGTCGCCTCTCGCCGCGCGGGACCTCGGGCTCGGGGTGTTCCGGGCGCTCGCCGACCTGCACGCCGTCGACGTCGACACTGCCGGGCTGCGCGACCTGTGGAAGGGCGACGGCTACGTCCGCCGCCAGGTCGAGGGCTGGTCGCGCCGCTACCGGGCGGCGCTCACCGACGACGTGCCGGACGCCGAGGACGTGATGGCCTGGCTCGACGCCCACCAGCCGCCCGACGTCGGGGCCGTCCTCGTGCACGGCGACTGGCGGTTCGACAACCTCGTGCTCGACCCCGAGGACTTGTCGACCGTGCGGGCGGTCCTGGACTGGGAGATGGCCACGGTCGGGGACCCGCTGATGGACCTCGGGGCGTCGCTGGCCTACTGGGTGCAGGCCGACGACGACGACCTGTTCCAGCTGCTGCGCCGTCAGCCCTCGCACCTGCCCGGGATGCCGACCCGGGCGGAGGTGGTCGCGGACTACGCCGCCCGGTCCGGCCGGGAGGTCGGGGACTGGACCTTCTACGAGGTCTACGGGTTGTTCCGGCTCGCCGTGATCATCCAGCAGATCTGGTACCGCTACCGGGCCGGCCAGACCACGAACCCGGCCTTCGAGCACTTCGGCGGTGCCTGCACCCTGCTGGTCGAGCGCTGCCGCGCGCTGCTGCGCTGAGACCGGCCCCGGCCGGGGAGCGCTGCGGCTCGGCGGCTCTGCTGCGCCGGGAGGCGGCCGCGCCGGCCGGGTCGCGGCCCCGTCGACCGCTACGGTCCGCGCATGGACGTCCGGCGCGCCGACCTGGGTCCTCGTGAGGCCGCCGTGCTCGACGCCGTCGACGCGGAGTGGGCGGTCGGACGACTGCTGTCGCTGGTCGCGGTCCCGTCGCTCGGCGGCACGGCCGCGGAGTCCGAGGCGCAGCTGCTGGTCGCCGGCTGGCTGGACGAGCTCGGCGCCGACGTCGACCGGTGGGCCGTCGACCTCGCCGACGCCGCGACCGCTCCGGACGCCCCCGGCCAGGAGGTCGACCGCAGCGAGGCGTGGGGCGTCGTAGGCACGCTCCCCGGCCGCGACGGCGGACAGCCGGCGCTGGTGCTGTGCGGACACACCGACGTCGTCCCGGCCGGCGACCCGGCGCTGTGGCCCGGGGACCCCTTCGTCCCGCGCGTCACGGACGGCGAGGTGCACGGGCGGGGGTCGTGCGACATGAAGGGCGGACTGGTCGCCGCGCTCACCGCCGTGCGGGCCCTGCGGACCGCAGGCGTGCGGCTGGCCCGGCCGCTGGCGGTCCACAGCGTCGTCGGCGAGGAGGACGGCGGGCTCGGAGCGTGGGCCACCCTGCGCCGAGGGCACCGCGGGGACGCCTGCGTCATCCCCGAGCCGACGGCCGGCGCTGTCGTGACGGCGTCGGCCGGCGCGCTGACCTTCCGGCTCACCCTGACCGGGCTCGCGGCGCACGCTGCCAACCGGCACCTCGGCGTCAGCACCGTCGACCTGTTCGCCCACGTGCACGCAGCGCTGCGGGGGCTGGAGTCCCGGCGCCAGTCCGCCGACGCGTCCCGCTTCGGCGCCCACCCCCTCCCGTACGGCCTCTCGATCGGTCGGGTGCAGGCCGGGGACTGGGCGAGCACCGTGCCCGACCGGCTGGTCGCCGAGGGGCGGTACGGCGTGCGGCTGGGCGAGCCGGTGGAGGCGGCCCGGGCGGCCTTCGAGGCGTGCGTGGCCCAGGCGTGCACGTCGCACCCGTGGCTGACCGACCACCCCGCGCAGGTCGAGTGGTTCGGCGGCGCCTTCGCCAGCGGCCAGCTGCCGGCCGGGTCGTCGCTGCTCCCGGCCGTCCGGCAGGCGGTCACCGACGCCGGCGGCGCCCCGCCGCCCGAGCGGGCCCTGACCGCCGGGACCGACCTGCGGCTCTACGCAGCAGCGGGCATCGCGACGCTGCACCACGGCCCTGGCGACCTCCTGCTCGCGCACGGGCCCGGCGAGAAGGTGCCCGTCGAGGACGTCCTGCTGTCGGCCCGCAGCCTGGCCCTGCTGGCGCTGCGGACCTGCGGGACGGCCTGAGCTACTTCGTCGTGGCGATGCCACCGTCGACCGGGATGACCGCACCCGTGATGTAGGAGCCGGCGCGGCTGGCCAGGAAGACCGCGGTGCCGGCCATGTCGTCGGGCCGCCCGATCCGGCGCAGCGGTGCGGCCGCCGCGATCTCCGACCCGAAGGCGTCCAGGGTCGCGGCCATCATCTTGCTCTCGAACGGCCCGGGGGCGATGGCGTTGACGGTGATGCCCTGCGGCGACAGCTCCTTGGCCAGGTGCCGGGTCAGCTGGTGCACCGCGGCCTTGGTGGAGGAGTAGGCGTAGGTCGGCAGGACGGGCACGTGGATGCCGTCGATCGACCCGACGTTGATGACCCGGGCCGGGTCGTCCAGCGAGGCCGCGGCGAGCAGCGCCGGCAGGAAGGCGCGGGTGAGGAAGAACGGGCTCTTGAGGTTCAGGTCGACGAGCTTGTCCCAGGCGCTCTCGGGATAGGTCTCCAGCGGCTCGCCCCAGGTCGCGCCCGCGTTGTTCACCAGCACGTGCACCGGGCCGTCGACGGCGCCGGCCAGGCGGACGCACTCGTCCTCGCGCCCCAGGTCGGCCGGCACCGCCCGGACCGCACCGTGGGGGGACAGCTCGGCGACGGCGGCGTCGCAGGCGTCGGCCTTGCGGCTGCTGATGACGACCGAGCAGCCGGCGTCGAGCAGGCCCCGGGCGATCATCAGGCCGATGCCGCGGGTGCCGCCGGTGACGACGGCCTGCTTGCCGGTGAGGTCGAACAGCGCGGGGTTCGGCACAGGTGCTCCTAGCGGTAGGTGACGAGGCCGGGCTCGGCCTCGAGGTGGGCGTGGTCGTTGAAGGACAGGAACGAGGTGCCGGACCGGCCGCGGACCGCCTTGCTCGTGCCGGTGTTGACCATGACGCGCGACAGCCGGGCCCAGCCGGGGTCGGGCAGACCGAGCAGGGCCGCCGCCGCGACGCCGATGCTGCCCGCCGACGCGACGACGACCGTGGTGCCGGGACCGGACAGGGCCCGGTCCAGCGCGGCGGTGACGCGCTCGCGGAAGGCCGGCCAGGGCTCCCGGTAGTCGGCCTCGCCCCGCATCCACGCGGCGAGGGCGTCGTCGAGCAGCAGCTGGAACGAGGCGTTGTCGGTGACCTCCCGGTCGGGCACGCCGCTCAGGACGTCGACGACGTCGTACTCGTCCCAGCCGGCGTCGACCTCGTGCGGGACGTCGCGGCGCAGGCCCCGGGCGGTGTCCTGCTGCCGCGAGAGCGTCCCGCTGACCAGGCGGGCGACGTCCAGGCCCGCCAGCCGATCGCCGAGCAGCCCCGCCTGCCGGTGCCCGAGGGGGGACAGGACGTCGTAGTCGGCCGCGCCGAAGCTCGCCTGACCGTGCCGGACCAGCAGCAGGACGCTCACGGGGACGAGCCTTCCTCACACCCGACCGCCCGCCTCGACCGGGTCACCGTGCAGCGCTGCCGGCAGCCGCCGTCCCCGTAGCCTGACGGCGTGCTCCGACGCCCCGCCCTGCTGCTGGTCGTCGGTCTGCTCGCCGCCTGTGCTCAGGAGCGGACCGCGGTCCCGTCACCTCCGGTCGCGGCGGTCCAGGAGCCGTCGGCGGCGCCGTCCTGCGCGCCCGCGCCCCTGGCGCTGCGGGCCGCGTCCGTCCTCGTCGTCGGCCTGCCGGGCGTGACGACGGCCGACGCACCGCTGGCCCGCTCGGTCGTGGACCTCGGCGTCGGCGGCGTCTTCCTGTCCGAGCCGAACGTGGTGTCCGCCCCGCAGGTCACGGCGCTGGCCGCAGGGCTGCGCTCCCGGGCGGGGCGGCCGCTGCTGGTGTCCACCGACGAGGAGTCCGGCCGCGTCGCGGTGACCCGGGCGGTGGTGGGCGCGGGCCCGGCCCCCCGGACGCTGGCCCGCACGCGGACGCCCGAGCAGGTGCGCACCTTCGCCCGCGGCCTCGGCGAGCGGCTCGCCCGGCTCGGGGTCGACCTCGACCTCGCCCCCGTCGCCGACCTCGACGCCGGCCCGTCGCGCGGCATCGTCGGGGACCGGTCCTTCGGCAGCGACCCCGCGACCGCCGCCCGCTACGCCCTGGCCTTCGCCGCCGGCCTGTCCGACGCGGACGTCGCCCCCACCGTCAAGCACTTCCCGGGGCAGGGCCGCTCGCAGACCGACACGCACCGGGCCTCCGGCGTCGTCGACGCTCCGGTGGAGGACCTGCGCACCACCGACCTCGTGCCGTTCCAGCAGGCCGTGGACGCCGGGGTCCCCGTCGTCATGCTCAACCACCTGCAGTACGCCGCCCTCGACCGCGAGCTCCCGGCGAGCCTGTCGCCGAAGGCCTACGCCCTGCTCCGCTCGCTCGGCTTCCAGGGGGTCGCGATGACCGACAGCGTCGGCATGGGCGCCGTGAACCTGCGCTACGACTTCCCCGAGGCCGCCGTCCGGGCCGTCGTCGCAGGGGCGGACGCCGTGCTGGCCACGGACGGGAACCAGGCGCTCCGGATGCGCGACGCCCTGGTGCAGGCCGTCTCCTCGGGACGCCTGCCCGAGGCCCGCCTGGACGAGGCCGCGTCCCGCGTCGCCGCCCTGGCCGGGGCCGACCCGGTGACCCTGACCTGCCGGGCCGCCGCGTCCCCCCGGCTAGGCGCGTCGTGAGGGTCGTCGTCGCGGGCGAGTGCGTCGTCGACCTCGTGAGCGCCGGGCAGCGCAGCTGGACCTCGCACCCGGGCGGCAGCCCGGCCAACGTCGCCGTCGGACTGGCCCGGCTCGGCCTCCCCACGGGCCTGCTCGCCCGGCTCTCCCACGACGTCTTCGGGGGGCTGCTCCGCGAGCACCTGACCGCGGCCGGCGTCGACCTGTCGCTCGCCGTCGACGCCGAGGAGCCCAGCACCCTCGCCGTCGCCTCCCTCGACGACGCCGGCGTCGCCCGCTACGACTTCTGGGTCGAGGGCACCGCCGACTGGCAGTGGACCGACGAGGAGCTCCACGTCCCGGACGGCGTCGCGGCGTTGCACACCGGGTCGATGGCGCTGGAGCTCGAGCCCGGGGCGTCGCGGCTGCTCGCCCTGCTGGAGCGTCTGCAGGGGACGCTGCTCGTCTCCTACGACCCGAACGTGCGGCTGGCCCGTCGTGGGGACCGGGAGACCGGGCTCGCCGCGGTCGAGGAGGTCGTCGAGCTCGCCGACGTCGTCAAGGTCAGCAGCGAGGACCTCGCCTGGCTGCTGCCCGGCGTCCCGCTCGAGGACGTGCTGCGGCGCTGGCGCGCGCTCGGGCCGTCCCTCGTCGTCGTCACGGACGGCGGCGACGGCGCCCTGGCGCTCGGCGGGGGGGAGGTCCTGCGCGTGCCGCCCGTGCCGGTCGACGTCGTCGACACGGTCGGCGCCGGCGACGCGTTCAGCGCCGGGCTGCTGGCCGGCCTCGACGACGCCGGCCTGCTGTCGGTGGACGCCCTGCGCAGCGCCCCCGACGACGCCCTCCGCGGCGCCCTGGACCTCGCCGCCCGGGTGGCGGCCGTGACCTGCGGGAGGGCCGGGGCGCAGCCGCCGACCCGGGACGAGGTCTAGAGCTCGAGGGTCGACAGCAGGCCGGTGCCGAGGGCGCGGGAGACCGCCTCGACGCGGCTGCTGACCTCCAGCTTGGACAGGATGTTGCGGACGTGGTTCTTCACGGTGTTCTCGCTGATGTAGAGCTGCGAGCCGATCTGCCGGTTGCTCTTGCCGAGCCCCAGCTGCGCCAGCACCTCGAGCTCGCGCTCGGACAGCACCGGGGCGGCGACGGGCGCGGCCACCCGGTTGGCCTGCCGGCGGAACTCCTCCATGACCGCGCCGACCGCCTGCTCGGGCAGCACCGGCCGGCCGTGCGCCACGGTGCGCAGCGCGTCGGCGAACTCCTCCGCCGGGTGGTCCTTCGGGAGGTACCCGACCGCGCCGGCCCCGAAGGCGGCGACGACGTCGGCCACCTCCTCGGTGCCGGACAGCACCAGCACCTGCACCCCGGGGACGGCGGCCTGGAGCGGCTCCAGCAGGGCCGAGCCGCTGTCGCCGCCGAGGTCGAGGTCGAGGACGACGAGGTCGGGCTGCAGCCGCCGGGCGGCCTCGAGCGCCGACGCCGCGTCGGCGGCCTCGCCGACGACCTCCAGGTCCGGCTCGCCCGACAGGTGCATGGCGACGATCTGCCGCCACAGCTGCTGGTCGTCGACGAGCAGCACGGAGAAGACCTGCTCGGCGCCCGTCTCGACCCCTTCTGCTGTCATCCGTCCATCCTAGGGAGGGAGGGGCTGCGCCGGTAGCATCCTGCCGGTGACGGACACCGGGCAGGCGGCGGGCGCGACCGCCGAGGACGCCGCGGTCCAGGCCGCCCGGCGGCGCACGTTCGCCGTCATCAGCCACCCCGACGCCGGCAAGTCCACCCTCACCGAGGCCCTGGCGCTGCACGCCCGGGTCATCCAGGAGGCCGGGGCGATCCACGGCAAGGCGGGACGCAAGAGCACCGTCTCGGACTGGATGGAGATGGAGAAGGCCCGCGGCATCTCCATCTCCAGCGCCGCCCTGCAGTTCGAGTACCAGGGCGTCGTCGTCAACCTCGTCGACACCCCCGGCCACGCCGACTTCTCCGAGGACACCTACCGCGTCCTGTCCGCCGTCGACAGCGCCGTGATGCTCGTCGACGCCGCCAAGGGCATGGAGCCGCAGACCCTGAAGCTGTTCGAGGTGTGCCGCCACCGCGGGATCCCGGTCATCACGGTCGTCAACAAGTGGGACCGTCCTGGCCTGGAGGCCCTGCAGCTGATGGACGAGGTGCGTGACCGCACCGGCCTCGAGCCCACGCCGCTCACCTGGCCCGTCGGCATCGCGGGCGAGTTCAAGGGCGTGCTCGACCGCCGGACGGGCGGCTTCGTGCGCTTCACCCGCACCGCGGGCGGCGCCACGGTCGCGCCCGAGACGTTCCTGTCCGCCGACGACGCGCTCGCGCAGGAGGGCGACCCCTGGGTGCAGGCGGTCGAGGAGTCCGAGCTGCTCGAGGCGATGGGTCAGGTCCACGACCAGGAGCGTTTCCTCGCCCACGAGACCACCCCGGTCCTGTTCGGCTCGGCCGTGCTCAACTTCGGCGTCCGGCAGCTGCTCGACGTCCTGCTCGAGCTCGCCCCGCCGGCCGGTGCGCGCGAGGACGCCGAGGGGGTGGCGCGCAAGGTCGACGCCCCGTTCAGCGCGTTCGTGTTCAAGGTGCAGGCCGGCATGGACAGCAACCACCGCGACCGCCTCGCCTACATGCGGGTCTGCTCGGGGGTGTTCGAGCGGGGGAGCGTCGTCACCCACGCCGCCACCGGCAAGCCGTTCGCCACCAAGTACGCCCAGCAGGTGTTCGGCCGCGACCGCGAGACGGTGGACCTCGCCTACCCCGGCGACGTCGTCGGGCTGGTCAACGCCAACGCCCTGCGGGTCGGCGACAGCCTCTACGTCGAGCAGAAGGTCGTCTTCCCGCCGATCCCGAGCTTCGCCCCCGAGCACTTCGCGGTCTGCCGCGCCAAGGACTCCAGCAAGTACAAGCAGTTCCGGCGGGGCGTCGAGCAGCTCGAGCAGGAGGGCGTCGTGCAGGTGCTCCGCAGCGACCTGCGCGGTGACCAGGCGCCCGTGCTGGCCGCCGTCGGGCCGATGCAGTTCGAGGTCGCCGAGGCCCGGATGGCCGGCGAGTTCAGCGCCCCCGTGACCCTCGACCGGCTGCCGTACCAGCTGGCCCGCCGCACCACCCGCGAGTGGGTCGCGCAGCTCGACCCGCAGTCCGGCGTCGAGTGCCTGCTGCGCGGCGACGGGGCGTGGCTCGCCCTGTTCGCCGACCCGTGGCGGCTGTCCCGGGTGCAGCGCGACCTCCCCGACGCCGTCCTCGAGCCGCTCGTCGCCGCCGCGGACGCCGCCCGCTGACGCCGTCCCGCGGGCGCGCCGCCGCGCTCCGTCCCCTCGCCGCCCGGCCGCTCGCGGCCCTGTCGCTGCTCGCGGCGCTGCTCGGCGCGCTGCTGCTGCCCGGGACCGGCCCCGCCGCAGGCCAGGTCGCCGCGGGTGCGGCGTCGGTGGTGTCGGGGCCCGTGTCGGGGTCGGTGGCCGGGTCGGTCGTCTCAGGTCCGGCGGCCGTCGGCAGCGCCCGGGCCTCCGTCGGCGCGCGTCCCGCCCGGGTGCGCGCCGCCTCCCGGGCCGCCTCGGCGTCCGCGGCCGCGCTGCGCGCCGGCGTCGTCCTGTCCGCCGCGTCCGCCGGACCGGGCGCTCCCGGCGGGGGCACCGACGGGGCCGCCGTCCTGCCCGCCGTGCCCGTCCTCGCGGCGCCGCTCCTGCTCCTGCCCGCCCCCCGGCCGCCGCCCGCGGTCCGCCCCTCCTCGCTCCCGGCCGGTCCCACCGGCCGCTCCCCTCCGGCAGCGGTCAGCGCCTGACGCCCTGACCGCCGCGCACCCTTGCGCGCGGCACCCCTCCCTGCCGGAGACCCCGCATGTCCCGTCCCGCCCTGTGGCGCGCGCTGCTCGCGCTCGCCGTCGTCGTCCTGTCCGCCTACGCCGCCCTCACCCAGGCGCCCCGCCTGGGGCTCGACCTGCGCGGCGGCACCCAGATCGTCCTCGAGACCCGGGACAGCCCCACCCTCACCGCCGACGCCGAGAGCACTGACCGCGCGGTCGAGGTGCTCCGCCGCCGGGTCGACGCCCTCGGGGTCGCCGAGCCCGTGCTCGCCCGCAGCGGGGAGCGCCGGATCATCGTCGAGCTGCCCGGCCTGCAGGACCCGGCCGCGGCCGCCGAGGTCGTCGGCCGCACCGCCCAGCTCACGTTCCACCCCGTCCTCGCCGAGGCCGAGCCCGGCACGCCCCTGTCGGCGACCGCCACCGTCGACACCCGCCGCGAGCTCGTCCTGCCCGACGAGGACGGCCGGCCCTTGCGCCTCGGACCGGTCGCCCTCACGGGTGAGGGCGTCGGCGGGGCCACCGCCTCGCTCGCCCCGCCGCCCGGGGCCGCCTGGACCGTCGACCTCGCCTTCCGGGGCGACGGCGACCGCTCCTGGGAGACCCTCACCGGCGCCGCCGCCTGCGCCTCGCCCGGCGACGCCGCCCGCCGCGTGGCGATCGTCCTGGACGGCGCCGTCGTGAGCTCGCCGCAGGTCGACCCGTCGGTCGGCTGCCGGGTCGGGCTGTCCGGCGGCACGCAGATCACCGGCGACTTCACCCGCGAGCAGGCGGAGGACCTCGCGGCGCTCGTGCAGGGCGGCGCGCTGCCCCTGCCGGTCGAGGTCGTCGAGCAGCGGGTCGTCGGACCGACCCTCGGCGCCGAGGCCGTGGACGCCAGCGCCCGGGCGGCCGTCGTCGGGCTGAGCCTGACCGCGCTGTTCCTCGTCGTCGTCTACCGGCTCGTCGGGCTGCTCGCCGCCGTCGGCCTGGCCGCCTACGGCCTGATCTCCTACGGAGCGCTCGTGGCCCTCGGCGCGACCCTGACCCTGCCGGGCCTCGCCGGACTGCTCCTGTCGGCCGGCCTCGCCATCGACGCGAACGTCCTGGTGTTCGAGCGGGCCCGCGAGGAGCAGGCCGAGGGGCACCCGCGGGGCGTCGTCGGCGCCCTGCGCGAGGGCTACGCCCGCGCCTGGTCGGCGATCGCCGACAGCAACATCACCACGCTGCTCGCCGCCGGCCTGCTGTTCCTGTTCGCCAGCGGCCCCGTCCGGGGCTTCGGCGTGACGCTCGTCATCGGCGTGCTCGCGTCGATGGTGTCGGCCCTGGTCGTCTGCCGGGCCCTCACCGACGTCGTCGTCGGGCTGCGCGCGGTGAAGCGCCGGCCCGCGGTCACCGGGTTCGCGACGCCCGGCCGGGTCCGCACCTGGCTGCTGCGCCGCGACCCGCACCTCATGCGCCACCGGGACCGCTGGCTGGCCGTCAGCGCCGTCGCCGTCGTCGTCGCGACGTCGGGCATCGCCGTCCGCGGCCTGGACCTCGGCGTCGAGTTCACCGGTGGCCGGCTCGTCGAGTACTCGACCAGCCAGACCGTCACCGCCGACGCCGCCCGCGAGGCGGTGGCCGACGCCGGCTTCCCCCGCGCGGTCGTGCAGACCTCCGGCGACGACGACATCACCGTCCGGACCGCCGGCCTGAGCAACGCCGAGGAGGGCCGCGTGCGCGCGGCCGTCGCCTCGGTCGGCGGGGAGGTGGTCCTGCAGCGCGACGAGCTCGTCGGCCCGACCCTCGGCGACGAGCTGCGCACCAAGGCCCTGATCGCCCTGGGCCTCGCGCTCGCCGCGCAGCTGGTCTACCTCGCGGTCCGGTTCCGCTGGACCTTCGGCGCCGGCGCGGTGCTCGCGATGCTGCACGACGTGCTCATCGTCGTCGGGCTGTTCGCCTGGCTGGGCCGGCCGGTCGACGGGGTGTTCCTCGCCGCGGCGCTGACCATCGTCGGCGTGTCGGTCAACGACTCGATCGTCACGCTCGACCGGGTCCGGGAGGTCTGGACGAAGGAGCGGACCCGGCCGCTGGAGCGGGTCTGCGACGACGCCGTCCTGCAGACCGCCCCCCGGACCGTGAACACCGGGCTCGGCGCGATGTTCATCCTGGCCAGCCTCACGGTCCTCGGCGGCGACTCGCTCAGCGACTTCGCGCTCGCCCTGCTCGTGGGCCTGCTCGTCGGGACGTGGTCGTCGGCCTTCACAGCGACCCCGCTCCTGCTGCTGCTCGAGTCCCGCTGGGGCGGCACGCCTCCCGCCGCGAAGCGGGTCGTCCGACGGTCGGCGCCGGGGGCTGCGAGGCTGCGGGACTCCGGCGCCGTGGTCTAGGGAGGAGCAGCCCGTGGACGAGCACCTCAACCTGGTCCTGCTGCTGTCCTTCGGCGTCCTGCTGGTGGCGGTCCTCGCCGTCCGGCTGGCCGACCGCACCGGCCTGCCGGCCCTGCTGGTCTACCTCGGGCTCGGCCTCGTCGTCGGCGAGGCCGGGCTCGGCGTCGAGTTCTCCGACTACCGCCTCACGGCCGACCTCGGGCTGGTGGCCCTCGCGGTCATCCTCGCCGAGGGAGGTCTCACCACGCGCTGGGACGTCGTCCGGCCGGCGCTGCCCTACGCCGCGGTCCTCGGCACGCTCGGGGTCGGGCTGAGCGTCGGCGTCGTCGCGGGGGCGGCGCACGTCCTGCTCGACCTCGACTGGCGCACGGCGGTCATCCTCGGCGGGGTGCTCGCCAGCACGGACGCGGCAGCCGTGTTCAGCGTCCTGCGGCGTCTGCCGCTCGCGCCACGCCTGCGGAGCGTCCTCGAGGCCGAGTCCGGGCTCAACGACGCGCCGTCCGTCGTCGTCGTCGTGCTGGCGTCGTCGGACGCGTGGGGCGAGACCGGGCCGCTGCACCTGCTCGGCGAGATCGCCTTCGAGCTGGCCGTCGGGGCGGTCGTCGGCGTCGTCGTCGGGCGGCTCGGCCGGGTGCTGCTGTCCCGCGCCGCGCTGCCGAGCGCCGGCCTGTACCCGCTGGCGACGGTCGGGCTGGTGCTGCTCGCGTTCAGCCTCGCGAACGCCGTGCACGCCAGCGGCTTCCTCGCGGTCTACCTCGCCGGGCTCGCCTTCGCGAACGGCCCGCTGCCGCACCGGCGGGCCGTGCTCGGCTTCGCCGGGTCGCTCGCCCTGCTGTCGGAGGTCGGGCTGTTCGTGCTGCTGGGGCTGCTCGCGTCGCCGTCGCGGCTGCCCGGCGCGCTGGGGGCGGCGCTGCTGCTGGGCGCGGTCTCGACCGTGCTCGCCCGGCCGCTCGCGGTCGCGCTGTCGGCGCTGCCGTTCGCCTGGTCGAGCAGTCGGCTGCCGCTGCGCGAGCAGGTGTTCCTGTCGTGGGCGGGCCTGCGCGGGGCTGTCCCCATCGTGCTCGCGACCATCCCGGTCACCGCCGGGGTCCCGGGCGCGACCCGGGTCGTCGACGTCGTGTTCGTCCTCGTCGTCGTCTACACGCTCGTGCAGGCGCCGACGCTGCCGCTGGTCGGCCGGCTGCTGCGGGTCGTCGAGCGGGGGCAGGCGAGCGACCTCGAGGTCGAGACGGCGCCGCTCGAGGAGATGGGCGCGGACCTGCTGCAGCTCACCGTCCCCGTCGGCAGCCGGCTGCACGGCGTGTACGTCGACGAGCTGCGGCTGCCGCCCGGGGCGCAGCTGACGCTGGTCGTGCGCGGCGGCTCGTCGCTCGTGCCCGAGCGGGGGACCCAGCTGGCCTCCGGCGACTCGCTGCTGGTCGTCGCGACGGCGCCGGTCCGGCAGGCCACCGAGGAGCGGCTGCGGGCGGTCGGGCGGGCCGGGAAGCTCGCCCGATGGTACGGCGAGACGGGGTCGGCACCGGCTCAGCACTGACTGTCACCTCGCCGTCACGACTGCGTCGCCCCCGCCCGGGTGCCCCGGTCCGCAGCCGACAGCAGAGGAGTGCAGCCATGGCGCGCGCACACGAGCACGCAGACGTGAACAGCACGACCAGCACGACCACGGGGACGGCCGAGCGCCCCGTCGAGTCCGTCGTCGTCCACGGCCAGGGGGTGCGGGTCGACCGCGTGCGCCACCGAGCTGCCGCGGGTCGAGGCGCGCTCGCGCTTCGGCGGCGTCGACCCGGTAGCGGTCCTCGCGGGGACCGTCGCGGCGATCGGCAGCCTGGCCGTGCTGTCCTCGCTCGTGGGCGCGGTCGGCCGGATCGGCTACGCGCAGGGCACCGGCCGCGACGAGCTGTCGGTCGCCGGGCTCGTGGCGGGCCTGGTCGTGCTCGGGCTGTCGCTGCTGTTCGGCGGCTACGTCGCCGGCCGCGTCGCCCGCTACGAGGGCAAGCGCAACGGCCTGCTCACCGGGATCCTGTTCGTCCTGCTGACCGCCGCCCTCGCCGCCGCGGCGGCGTCGTCGGACTCGGTGCGCGACCTCGAGGTCCCGCGCTGGCTCGACCGCGACACCCTCACCGTCGCCGCGCTGGCCAGCGCCGTCACCGGCCTGATCGTGGCGCTCGGCGCCTCGACCTTCGGCGGTCACCTCGGCGCGCGCTACCACCGCCGCGTCGACGACGTCCTGCTCAACACCCGCGCCGGCGGGCTCGCCCCCTACCCGACGGAGACCGACCGATGACCACCCCCCGCGACGCCCGCGACACCGTCGCCGCCCGCGACACCCGCGACGAGAAGACGCAGGCGATCGACCTGACGCTGGCGGAGGAGCGGCTGGTCACGGGCACCGAGACCGAGCGCACCGGCAGCGTCCGGGCCCGCAAGGAGGTCGACGTCGAGCGCGTCGAGCAGGTCGTGCCGCGCGGGGTCGAGCACGCCGACCTCGAGCGCGTCGGCGCCCTGGAGGCCGACAGCGGCGAGGTCATCACCCTCGAGGACGGCAGCCTGTCGATCCCGGTCTTCGAGGAGCAGATCGTCGTCGAGAAGCGCCTCGTCGTCCGCGAGCGCGTGGTGCTGCGAAAGCACACCGTCTACGAGGAGCACCGCGTGCAGGCCGACCTGAAGCGCGAGCGCCTCGAGGTCGAGACCGACGGCGACGGCGACGTCCGCGTCATCGAGGACGCCCCCCGCTAGAGCGAGCACGTCCGCCTCAGGCCGGCCCCCGCGAGGGGGCCGGCCTGACGCGCGTCCGGAACGCCCCGCCGCACCCCGGTGTTGTCCCCGGTGACGCCCACCGACAGGAGCCTGACCCGTGTTCTGGTCCCGCAAGCCCGCCACCCTCCCGACCCCCGAGGAGGCCCTCCCCGGCCGCGCGACGCCGCTGCCGCTGCAGGAGCGCCACTCCGTCAACGGCACGCCGCTCGCCGGCCCGTACGCCGAGGGCCTGGAGGTCCTCGACGTCGGCATGGGCTGCTTCTGGGGTGCCGAGCGCATCTTCTGGCAGACCCCCGGTGTCGTCACCACGCTCGTCGGCTACGAGGGCGGCATCACCCCGAACCCCACGTACGAGGAGACCTGCACGGGCCTCACCGGCCACGCCGAGGTCGTCCGGGTCGTCTACGACCCGCAGCAGGTGTCGCTCGAGCAGCTGCTGGTGCTGTTCTGGGAGAACCACGACCCGACGCAGGGCATGCGTCAGGGCAACGACGTCGGCACCACCTACCGGAGCGCGATCTACACCCACACCGACCGCCAGCTCGAGGTCGCGAAGGCCAGCCGCGAGTCCTACGAGAAGGCCCTCGTGGCGGCCGGGCGCGGGACGATCACCACCGAGATCCTCCCGGCGACGACGTTCTACGTCGCCGAGGGCTACCACCAGCAGTACCTCCACAAGAACCCCGGCGGCTACTGCAACCACGGCTTCAACGGCGTCTCCTGCCAGATCGGCACCGGCATCACCGCCGAGGTGCCGATGGAGCAGCAGGTGGCCGAGCGCAAGGCCGAGGCCGCGCAGCAGTAGGAGCCCCCGTGGCAGGCTCGCGCGCATGACGACAGCTGAGGACCTGGGCAAGGCGTACGCGATCGACGGCCCCGCGCTGGAGCTCGGGGCCGTCGTCGTCGACGGCGAGGCCCACCCGGACGCCCGGGTGCGCATGCCGCTGTCGATGCTCAACCGGCACGGCCTGGTCGCGGGCGCCACCGGCACCGGCAAGACCAAGACGCTGCAGCTCATGGCCGAGCAGATGAGCGCGGCCGGCATCCCGGTGTTCCTCGCCGACATCAAGGGCGACGTCTCGGGCGTGGCTGCCCCGGGCGCCGACTCCGAGCGGACCCGCAAGCGTGCCGAGGAGACCGGCACCGACTGGACCCCCACCGGCTTCCCGGCCGAGTTCCTCGCCCTCGGCGGCCTGGGCGAGGGCGTCCCGGTCCGGGCGACCATGACGAGCTTCGGCCCGGTCCTGCTGAGCAAGGTGCTCGGGCTCAACGACACGCAGGAGAGCAGCCTGTCGCTGGTCTTCCACTTCGCCGACTCGGCGGGCCTGCCGCTGCTCGACCTCAAGGACCTGCGCGCCGTCATCACGCACCTCACCGGTGATGAGGGCAAGGACGACCTCAAGGAGCTCGGCGGCCTGTCCAGCGCCACCGCCGGGGTGATCCTGCGCGAGCTGATCGGCCTCGAGGACCAGGGCGGCGACGTCTTCTTCGGCGAGCCCGAGTTCGACACCGCCGACCTCCTGCGCGTCGCGGAGGACGGTCGCGGCGTCATGTCGGTCATGGGCCTTACCGCCCTGCAGGACCGGCCGAAGCTGTTCAGCACGTTCCTCATGTGGATGCTCGCCGACCTGTTCCACGACCTCCCGGAGGTCGGCGACGTCGAGCAGCCCAAGCTGGTGTTCTTCTTCGACGAGGCGCACCTGCTGTTCGACGACGCCAGCGAGGCCTTCCTCGACGCGATCGCCCGGACCGTGCGGCTGATCCGCTCGAAGGGCGTCGGCGTGTTCTTCGTGACGCAGACGCCGAAGGACGTTCCCTCCGAGGTGCTCGCGCAGCTCGGCAACCGGGTGCAGCACGCCCTGCGCGCCTTCACCCCCGACGACGCCAAGGCCCTCAAGGCCACGGTCAGCACGTTCCCGAAGAGCGACGCCTACGACCTCGAGACCCTGCTGACCAGCATGGGCATCGGCGAGGCCGCCGTGACGATCCTGTCCGAGCGGGGCGCCCCGACCCCGGTCGCCTGGACCCGGCTGCGCCCGCCGTCCTCGCTGATGGCCCAGCTCGACCCCGCCGAGCACACCCGGATCGTGCAGGCGTCCCCGCTGCTGGCCGAGTACGGCACCGTCGTCGACCGCGAGTCGGCCTACGAGAAGCTGCTGCAGAAGGTCGCGCCGCCGGACGCCGAGGAGCACGACGAGCCCGAGCAGGAGGCCCCCCGGGAGCGTCCCCGCAAGGAGGAGCGCGAGAGCAAGGTCGGGCGCGTGCTCGGGTCGACCGTGTTCCGGCAGGTCGCCCGCACCGCGGCCTCGGTCGCGACGCGGGAGATCGTCCGGTCCCTGTTCGGCACGGCCCCGCGCCGCCGCAGCAGCTCGTCCCGGCGCAGCAGCTCCTCCCGCCGCCGCTGGTGACGCGCGTCCCCGCCCTCGTCGTCGTCTGGGTGGCCGTCGTCCTCGGGCTCGACACCGGGGCGTCGCTCACGCAGCAGCGTCTGCTCGGCGTCGGGACCTGGTTGCTGCTCCTGGCCGTCCTGCGCGGCGAGGACCGGGCGACGAGGGTCCAGGTCGGCGTGGTCGTGGTGTTCGCCAGCGTCATCGAGTACGTGTTCGCGGGCTGGCTCGAGGTCTACGCCTACCGGCTGGACGGCGTCCCCTGGTTCGTGCCTCCGGGGCACGGCCTGATCTACCTGGCCGCGCTGTGCACGAGCCGCAGCGCCTGGGCGCACCGGCACCAGGTCCTGCTCGTCCGCCTGACCCTCGTGGCCGCCGGCGCGTGGGCGGTCTGGGGGCTGGTCGTCTCGGACCGGCCGGACGCGCTCGGCGCCTTCTGGTTCGGCTGCCTGCTGGTCTTCAGCAGGTGGGGCGCGAGCCCCCTGCTGTACGCCGCGGCGTTCCTCGTCGTCAGCTACCTGGAGATCGTCGGGACGTCGCTCGGCACCTGGACCTGGGGCCCGTACGACCCGATCACCGGCTGGATCAGCATCGGCAACCCGCCCAGCGGGATCGCCGGCGGGTACGCCTGGTTCGACGCGGCCGCGCTGGCGCTCACGCCCTGGCTCCTGGCCCGCGGACCGCTCGCCCGCTACAGCGGGACGGCCGGCTCGGGGGACAGCCGCGCCAGCACCACGACGGCCAGCAGCACCAGCACGCCCCCCGCGAGCTGAACCGGCCCGAGCCGCTCGCCCAGCACGACGGCGGCGACGACGACGCTGACCACGGGCTCCGCCGTCGACACGACCGCGACGTCGCTGGCCCCGAGGCGCGGCAGGGCGGCGAAGAAGGCCGCGACGGCGACCACCGTGCAGACCAGGCCGACGGCCAGCAGGGCCGACCAGGCGCCGGCCGTGCGGGGGAGCGGCGCCCGGGTGGCGAGCGCGAGGACGTCGTCGACGACGGCGGCTCCGCCCATGACCACGGCCGCGGTGGCCAGCGGTCCGGCCTGCGGGGCGATGCGGCCGCTCAGCAGGACGTAGACGGCGTAGGTGACGGCGGCGCCGAGGCCGAGGACGACGCCGCTGCCCTGTCCGCCGTCGACCCGGCCGAGCGTGAGGACGGTCCCGACGGAGGCGACGAGGACGCAGACGAGGGAGGCCGGCCGGGGGAGGCGCCGGGCGAGCAGCGCGGTCAGCAGCACGACCAGCGGGGGGTAGGTGTAGAGCAGCAGCGCCGTGAGCGAGGCCGACGTGCGTTCGAGGGCCGAGAAGTACAGCTGCGCCTCCGCGACGTACCCGACGCCGCCCAGCAGCAGGAGGGCGACCAGCGTGCGGCCGCGGGGGAGGCGCTGGTGCTGCAGCCGGGCCAGGGCGAGCAGCACCAGGGCCGCGACCGTGAAGCGCACCGACAGGACACCGAGCGGCCCGACGCCGTCCTCGTAGACCCGCTTGGTGAGCACCGGCATGACCCCGAAGGCCACCGACGACAGCAGCGCCAGGGCGACGCCGACCAGGCGGGTGCGCTCCACCCGGGGCACGCTAGCGACGTGCGGTGGCGGCTCCTCCTCGGCTGGCTCGCCGTGCTGCCCCTGCTGTGGTGGTCGGTGCGCACCCCCGACCCCCGGCGCTTCGTCGACCTCGCCGTCTACCGCGACGCGGGCACGCACCTGGGCGACCTCTACGGCTTCGCCACCCCCAACGGCCTGCCCTTCACCTACCCGCCCTTCGCGGCGCTCCCGACGTGGCCGCTGCACCTGCTGCCGCTGCCGGTGGCCGGGGTGCTGTGGGGGCTGGGCGTCGTCGCCGGGCTCGCGTGGCTGGTGCAGCGGGCCCGCCCGACAACGGCGCTCGTCCCGGGCGCGCTCCTGCTCGTGGGGGCGCTCTGGACGCAGCCGCTGCGGGACACCGTCCGCTTCGGGCAGGTCGGCGTCCTGCTGGCGGTGCTCGTGCTCGCGGACCTGACGTCGACCCGCTGGCGCGGGGTGCTGGTCGGGATCGCGACCGCGGTGAAGCTGACCCCCGGCCTGTTCGTGGTGCACCTGTGGCTGTCCGGGCGACGCCGGGACGCCTGCACGGCCGCGGCGACGGCGGCGGGGTGCACGGCGCTCGGCGCCCTCGTCCTGCCGCACGCCTCGCTGACCTACTGGACCTCCGCGCTCTGGGACGTCTCCCGCATCGGTGCGCTCGACGACGGCGGCAACCAGTCGCTGCGCGGCCTGCTCGCCCGCGGGGGCCTGTCCGTCTGGTGGCTCCTGCTGCTGGTCCCGCTGGGAGTGGTCGGCCTGCGCCGGGCGGCCCGCGCGACCGACCGGGTCGCCGCCGCGTGCGTCGTCGGCTGCCTGAGCGTCGTGGTCAGTCCGGTCAGCTGGATCCACACGCAGGTCTGGCTGGTGCTGGCCCTGCTCGTGCTGGCCCGCACCCGGCCGGCCCTGGCCCTCGCGGGGCTGGCCCTGCTGTGGGCGCGGCTGCCGTGGCAGGCGCAGGCGCTCCTGCTCGACGACGTCCCCGGGCGGCCGCTCTGGCTGCTCGTCCAGGGCCTGCAGGGGCTGATGTGCGTCGCGGTGGTGCTAGGGCTGCAGACCCGCGAGGACCTCGTCGTGCAGGAGCCCGTTGCTGCAGACGACGCTGCCGCCGTCCGGCCCGCGCACGCCTGACAGGTCGGTGAACGTCCCGCCGGCCTCCTCGACGACGGGCTGCAGGGCGGCGAGGTCCCACAGCGAGACCTCCGGCTCGAAGGACGCGTCGACCGCGCCCTCGGCGACCAGGACGTGGCTCCAGAAGTCGCCGTAGGCCCGGGTGCGCCAGGCGGCCTCCGACAGCCCGAGCAGCCCGGGCAGCCGGCCCTGGGCGGCCCAGCCGGTGAGCGACGAGTAGGACAGGGAGGCGTCCGCCATCGAGGCGACGCCCGACACCTGCAGCCTGGTGCCGGTGTCCGGCGACGGTCCGGCCCAGGCGCCCTCGCCGCGGGCGGCCCACCAGCGACGGCCGAGCGCAGGGGCGCTCACCACCCCGACCTGCACCAGCCCGTCGACGCGCAGGGCGATCAGCGTGGCCCACACCGGGACGCCGCGGACGAAGTTCTTCGTGCCGTCCACCGGGTCCACCACCCACTGCCGCGGACCGGTGCCCGTGACGCCGTGCTCCTCGCCGAGGACGGCGTCGTCGGGACGCTCCTGGGCGAGCAGCTCCCGGACCAGCCGCTCGACCTCGAGGTCGGCGTCGCTGACCGGGGTGAGGTCGGGCTTGCTCCGGACGTCGAGGTCGAGGGCGCGGAAGCGCGCCAGGGTGACGGCGTCGGCGGCGTCGGCGAGTCGGTGGGCCAGTGCCAGGTCGGGTGTCACGGTCGCCGACACTAGAGCCGTGCGCGTCGCCCTCGTCCTGCCCGGCCAGGGCTCCCAGCGTCCGGGCGCCGGTGCGCCCTGGACCTCGTCCGCGGGGTGGGACCTGGTCCGGACCGCCTCCGAGGTCCTCGACCGCGACGTCGCCGCCCTGCTGCTCGACGCCGACGCCGAGACCCTCCGGGCCACCCGGGAGGCGCAGCTGACGACGTTCCTGCTGTCGCTCGTCGTGGTGCGGGCGCTCCCGGACCTCGAGGTCGTCGCCGTCGCCGGGCACAGCCTCGGTGACCTCACCGCGCTGGTCGTCGCCGGGGCGCTGACGGAGGAGGACGGCCTGCGCCTGGTCGACGCCCGCGGCGCCGCCATGCAGGAGGCCTGCGACGCCACGCCGGGGACCATGGCGGCCGTCCTCGGCCTCGACCCGGCAGGTGTGGACTCCGCCCTGCCGCCGGGGGTCTGGTCGGCCAACGACAACGCCCCGCTCCACGTGGTGGTCAGCGGCGGGGTGGAGTCCGTCTCTGCCGCTCTCGAGCCGCTCAAGCAGGCGGGTGCACGCCGGGTGCTGCCCCTGCAGGTCGGCGGGGCGTTCCACACCCCGCACATGGCGCCCGCCCGGCCGCGGCTGGAGCAGGCCCTGGCGGCCGCGTCGTTCCGGCCCCCGAGCATCCCGGTGCTGTCCGGGTCCTTGGCCGGTCCCTACGACGATCCGGCCGCAGAGCTGTCCCGCCAGCTCACGGCGCGGATCCGCTGGCGCGAGACCCTGCTGGCGCTGCCCCCGGTCGACGCCGTCGTCGAGTGCGGCCCCGGCGCCGTCCTCACGGGGCTCGTCAAGCGCACCCTGCCCGGGGTCCGGGCCCTGACCGTGAACGACCCGAGCTCCCTGGAGCAGCTGCTGTGAGCAGGACCGTCCTCGTCACCGGCGGCAGCCGCGGGATCGGCCTGGCCACCGCCCGGCTGCTCGCCAGCCAGGGCCACCGGGTCGCCGTCACGCACCGCAGCAGCGGCGCCCCCGAGGGCCTGTTCGCCGTCCCGTGCGACGTCACCAGCAGCGCCGACGTCGACGCCGCCTTCACCGCCGTCGAGGCCGAGCTCGGACCGGTCGAGGTGGTCGTCTCCAACGCGGGCGTCACGGACGACGGCCTGCTCCTGCGCATGAGCGAGGAGAGCTTCACCTCGGTCGTGGACGCCAACCTGACCGCCGCCTACCGGGTGGCCAAGCGGGCGTCGCGCGGGATGCTCAAGGCCAGGTGGGGGCGCCTGGTGTTCGTGTCCTCGGTCGTGGGCCTGTCGGGCTCGGCGGGCCAGGTGAACTACGCGGCGTCCAAGGCGGGCCTGGTCGGGCTGGCCCGCAGCGTGGCGCGCGAGTACGGCAGCCGCGGCATCACGAGCAACGTCGTCGCGCCCGGCTTCACCCGGACCGACATGACCGCCGCGCTCGACGACGCCGACTTCCTCGCCCGCATCCCGCTGGGCCGGGTGGCGGACCCGGACGAGGTCGCGGGGGTCATCGCCTTCCTCGCCTCCGACGCCGCCTCCTACGTGACGGGCGCGGTGCTCCCGGTCGACGGCGGCCTCGGGATGGGGCACTAGAGGCGCGCGCCCAGCTCCCGGTAGCCCGGCCCGAGCTCCTGCCACCGGCTCCGGGCCTCGGGCAGAGGCCGCCCGGCGAGGTGGGCCAGCAGCCCCTCGAGCAGCACCTGGTCGCCGCCGCCGTACGCCCACAGCTGGTCCAGCGGCAGCCCGCGGTCCTCGACGACGACGTGCGTCCCTGCGTCGTCCGCCTGCAGCAGCACCTCGATCACGCAGTCCGGCTCGCCCTCGGACCGCGTGCCCACCAGCAGGCGCTGCTGCGGCTCGCAGGCCTCGACCACCAGGCCGCCCTCCCAGCCGGTGGCGGTGAAGGTCGCGCTGAGCAGTTCGGGCTCGCCCTCGACCGGCCCGAGCCAGGCGGCCAGCCGCTGCCGGTGGGTGAGCGCCGCCCACACCTCCTCTGGCGGGGCGTCCGTCCGCGCCTCCAGGTGCACCGTGCCGCGCCCCTGGTCGTCGCGGAGGCTGCCCTGCACCGTGCGGGTCGTCGTCATGCAGGGCTGACGACCCGCGGGCCCCGGACTCATCGGCCCGTCACGCGTCCGGGTGGTGGGGCGGGACCCGGCACGGGCCGATGAGGAGGAGGACACCGAGAGCACGGAGGCTCCCCATGACCGACCCCGGTCCCGTCCCGACGACCGCCGGCCTCGTCCCGGCGCAGCGTCAGCCCGACCACGACCTCACCGAGGTCCGCGCGTGGGCCCGCAGCCGCGGCTACCCCGTCGACGAGAGCGCCCGTCTGCCCTTGGAGGTCCTGCGGACGTACCGGCGGGTGCACGCCGCCTGACCTCCTAGTCTCGACCCCGTGACACGCGACGAGGTCCTGGCCGTGATGCGCGAGAAGGCCGTCGACATGCTCGAGGTCGACGCCGACGCCGTGCAGGAGGAGAAGTCCTTCGTCGACGACCTGCAGGTCGACTCGCTGTCCCTGGTCGAGTACACGATGGACCTCGAGGACGCCCTCGGCGTGGAGCTGCCCGAGGAGGAGCTCACCGACCTCAAGACCATCGGCGCGTTCCTCGACCTGATCATGACCAAGCTGTCCTAGTGCTGCTGCAGGGCAAGCGCCTGCTCGTCACCGGCGTCCTCACCGAGCGGTCGATCGCCTTCTCGGCCGCCCGGCTCGCGCAGGAGCAGGGCGCGACGGTCGTGCTGTCCTCCTTCGGCCGGGCCGCGTCGCTGACCCGGCGGGTCGCCCGGCGCCTGCCGCAGGAGCCGCCCGTGGTCGAGCTCGACGTCACGAGCCCCGACGACCTCGCCGCCCTCGAGGCCCGGCTCCGCGAGCACGTCGACGGCCTCGACGGCGTCCTGCACGCGGTCGGCTACGCCCCGGCCGCCGCCCTCGGCAGCGGCCTGCTCGGCACCTCGTGGGAGGACGCCGGCACCGCCCTGCAGGTCAGCACCTGGTCCTACGCGGCCCTGGCGCACGCCTGCCGCGACCTGTGGGCCGGGTCGGCGTCCTACGTGGGGCTCGACTTCGACGCGACCGTCGCCTGGCCGTCCTACGACTGGATGGGTGTCGCGAAGGCCGGCCTCGAGTCGGCCAACCGCTACCTCGCCCGCGACCTCGGTCCGCGCGGGGTGCGGTGCAACCTCGTGTCGGCCGGACCGGTGCGCACGATGGCGGCGAAGAGCGTGCCGGGGTTCGCCCAGTTCGAGGAGGTCTGGGACGGCCGCGCGCCCCTCGGGTGGGACGTCGGCGACGCGGAGCCGGTCGCGAAGGCCTGCGTGGCGCTGCTGTCGGACTGGTTCCCCAAGACCACCGGCTCCGTGGTGCACGTCGACGGCGGGTTCCGTGCTGTCGGCGTCTGACGCTGCCCGCGTCCTCGGCGACGAGCTCCTCCGGCCCCGGGCCGAGCAGGTCGACGTCGAGGGCGTCCCGCGCAGCCACCTCGACGCCGTCGCCGCGGCCGGGCTGTACGGACCGCAGCCGCCCGACGTCGCCCGCGAGGTCACCGAGCTGCTGGCCGGGGCCGACGGCTCGACCTGGTTCGTCGTCGTGCAGCACGGGCTCCCGCTCCTGCAGGCGACCCAGGCGGGGCACCCGGCAGTGCCCGGGCTCGTCGACGGCAGCACCCCGGCGGGCGTCGCCTTCGCCCACGTCCGCCGCCCCGGTCGCCCGGCCGTGACGGCCACCCGCGTGGACGGCGGCTGGCGCTTCGACGGCGCCGTCGACTGGACCACCGGCTGGGGCATCGTCGACCTGGTCCTGCTCGGCGGCACCACGGACGACGGCCGGCTCGTCTTCGCCCTGCTGCCCGCCGTGGACCAGCCGGGGCTCGGGACGACGCCGCTGCAGCTCGCCGCGATGGGCGGCACCCGCACCGTGTCGCTCGCCCTGGACGGCCTCCGCGCCGACGACGCCGACGTGACGCTGGTGGCCGACCGCGACGACTGGCTCGAGGCCGACCGGCTCAGGACCGCGAACGTCGGGCCGCACACCTTCGGGCTGCTGCGCGAGACCGTCCAGCGCCTGCAGGCCCGGCCCGACGAGGACGCCGTCGCCCTGGCCGGCCGCCTGGGGGAGCGCACGGAGGAGCTCCGCGCCGAGGCCTACGCGCTGCTCGACGACGTCGACCCGGCCGAGCGGCTCGACCGCCGGCTCGAGGTCCGGGCCGAGGCCCTGCAGCTGGCCGTCACCGCGACCTCCGCGCTCGTCGCCGCGACCGGCGGGAGCGCGATGGCGCTGACGGCCGCCCCGCAGCGGCTGGCCCGGGAGGCGCTGTTCCACCTCGTGCAGGCCCAGACCAGGCCCGTCCGCGCCGCGACGCTCCGTCGGCTCTAGGCGACCCGGACCGGGTCGGCCAGGGGCACCTGCACGACGTCGCCCTTGGCCAGCTGCCGGCCGCGGCGGCTCTCCGGTTCGCCGTTCACGGTCACGGTGCCGCCCTCGAGCATCGCCTTCGCGTCCGCGCCGGTGTCGGCGAGGTCGGCGAGCTTGAGGAACTGGCCCAGCCGGATGCCCGGCTCGCGGGTCTCGACGTCACGCACGGGACGAGTCTCGCAGGAGCCGCACCGCGAGGACGACGAACCAGGCGTCGACGAGCCCGAGGCCGAGGCGCTGCCACAGCCCGGTGCGCTCGCTGTCGACGAGGCTGGCGACCAGCGACGCCCCGGCGAGGGCCCCCACCGTCCGGGACACCGCGGGTCGCGGCAGGGCGGTCGCGCCGACCAGCGGGGACGCCGCCTGGGCGACGTACCCGAGGGCTGCCGCGGCGTAGTGCACCCGGTCCGACGTCGTCCCGCCGGCGGCGCTCAGCGGGGCCAGGGCGACGCCGAGCGTGGCGAGCCCCGAGGTGGTCGCGGCGACCCGCAGGGCCCGCGGCTCGAGCTGGCGGGCGAACACGGGCACCAGCACCCCGAAGGCGGCGAAGCCGGCGGTCATGAGGGCGGCGTCGGGCGTGCCCTGCTCGGCCAGGCGGCTGATGGTGGTGGCGACCGGGTCGTAGCCGTCGCGGCGCAGCCCGCCGACCAGCCAGGCGCCCACGAAGGCGGTCGGCCCGGCGACGCCGGCGAGCAGCGGGAGGCGGCTCACGCTCGCGCCCGCAGGGCCTGCTTGTCGGTCTTGCCCAGGGCGTTGCGGGGGAGCGCGTCCACGAAGACCACCTTGCGCGGAGCGGCGTGCTCGGCCAGGCCGTCCCGGACCCAGGCCCGCACCTCGGCGGCCGTCACCGGCCCCGACGCGACGACGAAGGCCGCGACCGCCTCGCCGGCCAGCGGGTCGGGCACCCCGACGACGGCGGCGTCCTCGACGGCGGGGTGGCTCCGCAGGACCGCCTCGACCTCGGCGCTGAACACCTTGGCGCCTCCCCGGTTGACCATGTCCTTGGTGCGGTCCAGCACGACCACCGAGCCGTCCTCCTCGATCCTCGCGACGTCCCCCGTGTCGAACCAGCCGTCGACCACGGCGGCCGCGGTGGCCTCCGGGTCGCGGGCGTACCCCGTGGTGACCAGCGACCCGCGCAGCCACAGCGCCCCGGCCTCGCCGGTGGGCAGGACCGCGCCGTCGTCGAGGGACCGCACCTGGGCCTCCATGCAGGGGAGCGGCCGGCCGACGCTGTGCGGCCGGGCCCGGAGGTCGGCGTCGGAGGCCAGGCAGGCGGGGGAGTGCGTCTCGGACAGGCCGTAGACGTCGTGCAGCCGGACCCCGGGGAGCCGGTCGCGCAGGCCCTCCTGCAGCTCCGCCGGGAAGGGCGCGCCGCCGGCCGCGACCCTGCTGAGGGCGGGCAGGTCGGCGAAGCCCGGGACGCGCAGGCACATCCGCCACCACGACGGGACGGCGTAGGCCCAGGAGACGGCGTGCTCGCGCAGGGCGTCGACGTAGGTGGTGGGCGAGGTGGTGTCGAGGAGCACGCAGGACGCGCCGGCGAGCAGGGCGGGGAGCACGTGCGCGTGCATCGCGGAGATGTAGGTCAGGGGGAACAGCACCGCGGTGACGTCGTCGGGGCGCAGCTGCAGGACCCGCTGGTAGCTCATGCCGGAGTGCACCGACGCCCGGTGCACCACCTGCGACGCCTTCGGGCGGCCGGTCGTCCCGCTGGTGAAGACCACCGCGTAGGTCTCCGCCTCGTCCGGCGCCTCCCACGCGACCGCCGGCCCGCCCTCGGCCAGGACGGCCCCGAGGTCCTCCGCATCGGGGAGCGGCTGGTCGGCGGCCAGGCGCAGCCGCACGTCCATGTGGTCGCACATCAGCTCCCACTGGGCGGGGGCGAGCCGGGTGCTCAGGCCCACGAGGACCAGTCGGGCCCGGGCGCAGGCGAACAGCAGGGCGGCGAGCTCGAGGCTGTTGCCTGCGAGGACCGCCACGGCGTCGCCCGGACGCAGACCCCGGGCGGCCAGGGCACGGGCCGCGGTCTCGACCCGGACGCCGAACTGCGCGTACGTCTCGGTGCGGTCGCCGTCGACGAACGCGGTCGCGTCGGGGCAGCCCGCGACGGCACGGTCCAGGACCTCCAGCACGGAGCGGGGACGGCGGGCGTAGGACAGTGCAGGGGCGCCCAGCCAGGTCTCGCGGACGACGGGGTCGTCGGGGGCGTCGTCGTAGGCGGGCTGCACCGGCCCAGCCTGGACTACCGGGGGCGGAGCGCGGTCCGCAGGCCCTCGCGGAGCGCCTCGGCGGTCTCGCCGGCCAGGGCCGCGACCGCCTCGGCGAGGGCCGCCGCCTGCGGGTGGACGCTCACGCTCTGCTCGGCCTCGAACCGCAGCGCCCGGCAGTGGACGATCTCCCGCGGCACCGGAGAGGTGTGCGCCGTCATGAGGAGCTTGCGCAGCAGCCGCTCGGCGTCGCGCAGACGGGCGAGCACGCTGCTGGTCGAGCGGGCGACCACCTCGGCGGTGCAGGTGGGACACAGGTCGGCCGCCCGGACCTGGTCGTACCGGCGGGCGACCGTGTGCCCGCCGGGGACGAGCCGGTCGCGGCAGCGCGGGTCGGCGTGCAGGCGCAGCAGGAAGCCCTTCTGCACCCCGACCGGGGGCCGGGACTCGCCGGTGAACGTCTCGGCGGTCTCCCAGGACAGCAGCTCGGGCGCGGCGGGGTCGCCGCCCGTCTCCGCTCCTGCTCCTGCCGGTGTCGCCACACAGACCCATCGGCGCCCTGCGGGTGGTCGCACCCACCCGGCCGGGTGAACGGGACGACCGTGCTCCCGGACTCAGACAGGTGCAGAGGCGGGCAGACCGGGCAGGGACACGGGGACCGACGCACCCGCACCGTGAGGACCGCCCCACCCGTGGCTCAGCCGCTCTGCCCGTCCCTGCCCCGCACGTCCCTGTCCCGCGCGCTGCTGCGCCTCGCCCTCGGGGCCGCCGTCGTCCCCGCCGTGTCGCTGTCCACCGGCGCGGCCCCGGCCCTCGCCGTCCTGCCGACGGCCGGCTCGCAGCCGGCCTCGGGCGTCGAGGTCACCGCGCTGGAGGACCGCTGCGGCATCCGGGTGGCGCTGCCGACGGCCCCCCGGGACGAGCAGGCCACGGTCGAGGCCGGCACCCTCGCGCCCAGCACCCCCTCCGAGCGCTCCCTCGTGCTCGCCGACGGCGGCCGCTGGACCGGCGACGCCGCGGAGCGCACCTTCGACCTCGACCTCAGCGGCGTGCAGGCGGGCGACCCCCAGGGGCAGCGGGTCGAGGTGACCGTGAGCGTCGGGCAGCAGACGCCCGAGCAGACGCTGCTGTGGCTGCCCCGCTGCGTGGAGGCCAGCGCGGGCCCGAGCGCCTCCCCGAGCGCCTCCCACGGCCCAGCATCAGCCCCAGCGCCGGTCCGAGCCCCAGTTCGACGCCTGCCCCGAGCGCGTCGCCCTCAGCCGCTCCTCCGCCCACGGCGGGACCCGCCTCCGGCACGGCCGTCCTGAGCGCCCGCGCCCTCACCGCCCCCTCGGCGGTCCCGGCTCCAGCCGCCCCCGCCCCGGTCGTCCCGGCCCCTGCCGTCCCCGCCCCGGTCGTCCCGGCCACGGGCGGCACGGGCACGGCTGCCGCGCCCGTCCTGCCGGGCAGCAGCGTCCCGGGCGCCGTCGTGGCACCGCCCGCCCTGCCTGAGGTCGCCGCCCCGGAGCAGCCCGGGCAGACGGGACCCGTGGAGGTCGTCCAGGCGCTCCCGGTCAGCCGCACCGCGTCGGCGGGCGCCCTCGCGGACCTGCTGCCGAGCGCGCTGGGGCTGGGCCTGTTCGTCGTCGGCCTGCGGGGAGCGGTCCGCCGCCGGAGCTAGTCCTCAGCCCCGGGCCTGTCGTCCGGCTGGGCGGAGCGGTCCGCCGCCGGGGCGACTCCCAAGGCGCTGGGCCTGGCCCTCATCGGGCTGCGGGAGCGGTCCCGGAACGCGGAACAGGGCCTCCCGGAGGAGGCCCTGCGCCGTCGGTACGTGGGTCAGGTCGTCTGGGTCCTGCGACGGCCCGCGACGACGAGCGCCGTACCCGCGCCGACGGCTCCGAGGCCGATGAGGCTGTACAGGACGGTCTCGCCACCCGTGAACGGGAGCGTCGCGCCGCCGCCACCGGAGGCGGCACCGGCGCCGGAGCCGGCACCCGTGTCGACCCGCGCCGCGCCGCCGCCCTCGACAGCACCGCCGTCGGGCTGGGCGCCGCCGCCGCCGGGGAAGCTGTCAGGACCCTGGGTGGGGCAGCCACCGGAGTAGGCGTCACAGGGGGCGGCGGCCGCGGGAAGGGCCATGACCGCCGTCAGCGGGCCCGCCACAGCGAGGGTGAGGAGCAGCTGGGTGCGCATGGGGGACTCCTAGAAGAGGTGCGTTGCGGGCCCCGAGGGAGGCACGCATGACGTCCAACGAGACGGAGCCGAGGTGGTGACGGCCTCGACCGGGCGCTTGCTGGACAACAGGTGAGTGCCCTCATCACCCGGGGTGCAGACTAGCCCGGAAGAGTGGTCCTGGACCAGGGGTGTGATCAACGTCGTCGCCGATCCAGGTGGGTCAACCCGAAAGGACCAGGAGGAACCTGCCGAGACACGGGGGGACCAGCAGCGGGCTGGGTAGGGAGCGCGGATGACCGAGACGGACCGGCAGGCCCGGACGCGCGTCCGGGCCCCGGACCTGCGGGGAGCCCGCGGCAGCGCGCGCTACCGCACCCTGCTCCGGTACGGCGTCCGCCCGTTCCTCATGAGCGCCGACGTCGCCGCCTGGTTCCTGGCCAGCACGGCGACGGGCGGGGTCCGTGGTGCGGAGGTCGTGCTGCTGGCCGTCGTGCTGTTCCTCTACGCGGTGGCCGGTCTCTACCGGAGCCGCCTCACCCTGTCCGTCCTCGACGACCTCCCCGGCCTGTGCGGTCGGGCCGTCCTCGCCGCCACCGTGACGATGACCGTCGGCGTCCTGCTCGAGGACAGCCACGTCGACGGACGCCTGCTCGCCACCGCCCTCCTGCTCGGCGTGGACGTGCTCCTGCTGCGGTTGCTCGCCTACGCCGTGGTGCGCCGCTTCCGGGCCCGCGGCTGGGTGGCCCACCCGACCCTCGTCCTCGGCGCCGGCAGGGTCGGCGGTCAGGTCGCGCAGCTCCTGCTGGACCACCCGTCGCACGGCCTGCAGCCCGTCGGCTTCCTCGACAGCGACGCGCTGCTGCCCGAGCAGGAGCGCCCCGTGCCGCTGCTCGGCGACACCTCGCTGCTCGCCAGTGTGATCGTCGAGTTCGGGGTGCGCGACGTCGTCGTCGCCTTCGGAGCCCGGGCGGAGTCGGCCATGGTCGACGTCATCCGCACCTGCGACCGGCTCGACGTCGAGATCTTCTTCGTGCCCCGCCTGTTCGAGCTGCACAGCACCGGCCGTGACATGGACCAGGTCTGGGGCGTCCCGCTCGTGCGCATGCGGCGGGCGCCCTTCCGCTCGGGCAGCTGGAAGCTCAAGCGCGTGCTCGACGTGACCCTGGCCGGCGTCGCCCTGCTGGTCCTGGCGCCGCTGATGGTCGCGATCGCCGCTGCCGTGCGCTGGGAGGGCGGGCCCGGGATCCTGTTCCGCCAGCAGCGGGTGGGCGTCGACGGCCGGCCCTTCGAGCTGCTGAAGTTCCGCTCCCTGCGCCCGGTCGACGAGACCGAGTCCGCCACCCGCTGGAACGTGCAGCACGACGACCGGCTCGGCCCGATCGGCAAGAGGCTCCGGGCGACGTCGTTGGACGAGCTGCCGCAGCTGTGGAACGTCCTGCGCGGCGACATGAGCATGGTGGGCCCCCGCCCGGAGCGCCCGCACTTCGTGACGACGTTCGCGCAGACCTACCCGCGGTACTCGGCACGGCACCGCGTGCCGGCGGGCCTGACGGGGTGGGCGCAGATCCACGGCCTGCGCGGTGACACGTCGATCGCCGAGCGTGCGCGGTTCGACAACTACTACATCGAGAACTGGTCCCTCTGGCTCGACCTCAAGATCATGCTCCGGACGCTGTCGTCCGTGCTGCGCAGCCAGGGCGGGTGAGCACCCGGCCGCCGGCCGGCCCGCGTCTGCTCGCGGTGTCCCACACCGGTCTGCACAGCGGTGCCGAGCGGGTCCTCGGGCGCGTGCTCGGCGCAGCGGCCGCTGCCGGGTGGGAGGTGCACTGCCTCGTCCCGTCCGGGCCGTTCGCCGACGCCCTGAGGGCGGCCGGGGTCGCGACCTCCCCGCTGCCGGACCTGAAGCTGCCGGACGGCGGTCGCCTCCGTGGGGCGGCGGTGCTGCTCGCCCGCGCGGTGCAGGCGTCCCGTGTGCTGCGGGCCAGGGCTCAGGACGCCGACCTCGTGCTCGTCAACGGGCTGCTGGGCCTGCCGGCGGTGCGGCTCGCCCGGCTGCGTGTGCCCGTCGCCTGGCTGGTGCACGACGTCGTCACCCGGCCCGACTGGCGAGCGCTGCTGCGCCTCACGGGCGGCGCTGTCGACCTCGCCCTGCCCGTGTCGGACGCCGCGGCCGCGCCCCTCAGAGAGGCGGGCCTCGCCGTCCGCGTCGTGCGGAACGGCACGACCTGGCCGGTCGCCCCGGGAGGCGCACGGTCGTCCAGGCCGCCGGTGGTGGGGTGCGTCGGGCTGCTGACGCCGTGGAAGGGCCAGGAGGTCCTGCTCGAGGCCGTCGCCGGCCTGCCGGACGTCGAGGTCGAGCTCGCAGGCGGGACCTTCCCGAAGGACGCCCCCTACGCGCAACGCCTCGCCGACCGGTCGCAGCAGCCCGACCTGCGGGGCCGGGTCCGCCTGCTGGGCGCGGTGCCGGACGTCCACGCCGTGCTGCGCACGTGGAGCGTCGCCGTGAGTCCGAGCGTGGAGCCCGACCCCGCGCCGCTCGCGGTGCTCGAGGCGATGAGCGTCGGGCTCCCCGTCGTCGCGACCGCGCACGGCGGGCCGCCCGAGTACCTGCAGGAGGCCGGCGTGCTCGTCCCGCCCGGCGACGTCGAGGCTCTGCGCGGGGCGCTGGACGACCTCCTGCAGGACCCGGCCCGGCGTGCGGAGCTGGGCGCCGCCGCGCGGCAGCGGGTCGAGAGCTCGTACCAGCTGGAGGACCGGTTGGCCGAGCTGCTGGACGTCCTGGCCGGGCTGGTCGTCGGGCGCGGGGTCCGCGCGTGAAGCCGCTGCGGGTGCTGTTCGTCGACGAGGGCATCGGCGGGCACCTGACCGTCCACGCCGCCCTGGAGCGGGCGCTGGCCGAGCGCGACGACGTCCACGCGGAGTTCCTGCACGTCCCCGACCCCGGGACCGCCGGGCGGCTGCTGCGGCGTCCCGTCCCCGGACTGGCCCGCCTCGACCTCGACCTGCAGCCTCTGCGTGCCCAGCTGGTGCGCTCGGCGTGGTTGCGGCGCGCGCTGACCCGCAGGCTCGCCCGTCAGGACCTCGACGTCCTGCACGTCTACACCCAGAACTGCGCACTGCTGTCGGCCGACCAGCTGCGCTCGCTGCCCAGCGTCATCAGCACCGACAGCACGACGGCCCTGAACGCCTACCGCCTGCCCTACCGGTCGCCCACGAAGTACACGCCCTGGGGCGTCCGCAAGAGCCGGCCGTTCGAGCAACGCGTCCTGACGGCCGCCCGGCACGTCGTGGCCAACAGCGGCTTCATCGAGCGCTCCCTGCTCGACGACTACGGGCTCGAGCCCGAGCGCGTCAGCGTGCTCCCGTTCGGCGTCTGGCTCCCGCCGCAGCCGGCCCCGCGCCCGGAGCGACGGCCCACGATCGTGTTCGTCGGCCACGACCTCGTGCGCAAGGGCGGCTGGCGGCTGCTGCGCCTGCACCAGGAGCACCTGCGCGACCGCTGCGACCTGGTCCTGGTCACCACCGCGCACGTCCCCACGCTGCCGGGCGTCCGCGTGGTCTCCGACCTGCGCTCCGGCGACCAGCGGCTCTGGGACGTGCTCGCCGACGCCGACGTCATGTGCTTCCCGAGCACGATCGACCAGGCGCCCAACGCCGTCCTCGAGGCCTCGGCCGCCGGCCTGCCGGTGGTCGCGCACCCCGTCGGCGCGGTGCCCGACATGGTCCGCCACGGGGAGACCGGGCTGCTCGTGCCCGAGGGCGACGACGCCGCCCTGCTGGCGGCCCTGGAGCGGCTGCTCGACGACCCCGCCCTCCGGGCCGCCATGGGGGCCCGCGGCCGGGCGCACGTCGAGGAGCACTACGACATGCGGGTCGCCGCCGACCGGCTCGTCGAGGTCCTGCGCACCGCCGTCGCGGCCTCCGCCCCTCGGGGAGCCGTGTGAGCGTCGACGTGCACGTGGTCGGCGACGGGCCCGACCTCGCCCCGCTGCTCGAGGAGTGGGACGCGTTGGCGGACCGGCAGAGCACCGGCTTCGCCTCCCGGCCCTCGTACGGCCTCGCCTGGTGGCGGGAGCTCGGCACTGGCGAGCTGGCGCTCGTCACGGGCCGCCGGGACGGGCGGCTGGTCGCGCTCGCCCCCTTGCACCGGCGGACCCTGCTCGGCCAGCCCGTGCTGCGCTGGCTGGGCCACGGCCTCGGCACCGTCGGGGAGCTGCTCGCAGACGACGACGAGGCCGCCAGGGCGGTCTGGGACGCCCTGGCGGAGCAGGGGTGCCCGCTGCAGCTGGTCCACGTCCGGCTCGACTCCCGCTCCACGCTGGCGCTGCGCCGGTCCGAGGCCTGGGACGTGCGGCTGACGGTCGACGACCGCTGCTCCGGCGTCCCGCTGCCGGTGGGCACCGTGTCCTCGGACCTGCGCGGAGCGACCTCGCTCAAGCGGCTGCGGCGCTACCGGAACGCGCTCGCGCGCGAGGGCCGCCCCTTCGACGTCGAGGTGGTCGACGACCTCGACGGGCTGCACCGGTGGTGGCCCGAGGTCCAGCGCGTGGCCGCCGACGCCGACCGCGGCCGCGACCGCACCGACCTGTGCGGCTCGCCCTACGACGCCTTCACCCTCCCGTTCCTCGAGGCGGAGGCGCGGGCGGGGCGGCTCCTCATCGTCGGCGGCACGGTCGGCGGCGTGTGGTCGGCGCACGAGGTGGGGCTGCGGCACGGCCGGCGGCTGGACCTGTGGCTGTCGCGCTTCGACCCGACGCTCGCCCAGGTCGGGCTCGGCCACCTCGTCGCCGAGGCCATGGTCGACCGGCACGACGCCCTCGGGATCGACGCGCTGGACTTCGGCATCGGCGAGAACGCCTACAAGGCCGCCTGGACCACCACCGGCTACGACGTCGCGACCCTGCTGGCCGTCCCCCGGGACGCCGCCGGGCCCGCGCACGGCTGGCCGCGGCCGGACGCCTCGGCGAGCTGGCCCGCACACTGAAGAGGTGACGGTCCACGAGGAGCGCAACCAGGCGGCGGTGCGCAACACCGTCGCGCTGCTGTTCAGCCGCGTGGTCATCAGCTCGCTCGGCTGGATCGGCAGCATCGTCATCGCGCGGGTGCTCTCGCCGGACGACTTCGGCCAGTACTCGTTCGTCTTCGGCCTGCTCGGGCTGCTGTCGATCTTCACCGACCTCGGCGTCGGCCGGGTCGTCCTCGCCCGGCTGGTGGACGAGGACGAGGCGGACGTCCCGCTGGTGGCGAGCGCCTTCATCGCGCTGCGCGCCCTGCTCGGTCTCTTCGGTTACGCCGTGGCGCTGGCCTACGTGGTGCTGCTCGGCTACCCGGGCGACGTCGTCCGGGCCACTGCGCTGGCTGGCCTCGTGGTGGTCGTGGCCACGCCCAGCCATGCGCTGACGATGTTGTTCCAGGCGCGGCTGAAGATGACCGTGGTGGCGGTCGCGGAGTCGCTCGGGCAGGTGGTGCAGCTGGCCCTGACGCTGGTCGTCGCGCTGTTCGCCCCGAGCCTGTTGCTGCTGGTCCTGCCGGTCATCGTGAACGAGCTCGTGAAGATCCTGCTCAAGCTGCGGGGGGTCGCACGCGGCGACGTCGGGCCCCGCCCCGCCCGGCAGGTCCAGCGCTGGCGCTGGCGCAGCATGCTCATCGACGCCGTCCCGCTGACCATCGGGAGCGCCCTGGCGACGCTGCTCTACAAGGTCGACGTCCTGCTGCTCAGCCGCCTCGACACCTTCGACGCGGTCGGCCTCTACAGCGTCGGCTACAAGTTCGCCGACGTCCTCGCCCTCGTCACCACCGCGGTCGTCGGCCCGGCGCTGACGCTGCTGCTGTCGGCCTGGCCGAAGGACGTCGACCGCTTCCGCGACCGCGCCCGGTCGACGTCGCTGCTGCTGGCCTTCCTCGGTTCGCTGGTGATCGCGGGCTTCTGGGCGAGCGCGCGGCCGCTGCTGGTGGTGCTGTACGGCGAGCGGTTCGGCGCCGCCACCACGTCCAGCCGCCTGCTCGTGCTCGGAGCCGTGCTGTCGATGATCACGCAGGTCGGCTTCACCCTGCTCGTGGCCACCGGGCGCTCGCGCGTCTACCCCTGGGTCGGCCTGGTCGGGCTGGCCGTCAACGTGGTGCTCAACCTGATGCTCATCCCGACGATGTCCTACGACGGCGCCGCCGTCGCGACGGTCGTCACGGAGGTGCTCGTGCTCGCGACCATGTGGCTGCTGGTCAGCCGCACGGTGCCCGTCCCCCGGCTGCTGCCCCTCGGGCGGCTCTGCGCCGTCGGGGCGAGCACCGCCGGCATCGTGCTGGTCACCGAGCTCTTCGACGACGTCGTCTGGTGGCCCGCGCTGGCGGCGGCCGGCGTCCTGCTGGCTGTCGCCGCCGGGCTGGCGCTGGACCTGCCGGGTGCGCGCAGCAGCGTGGCATCGGCCCGCGCACGCACCCTCGGGCGCAGCGCGTGAGCGCCGCCGCCCACGCGCTGACGGCCGGGCGCGGGGTTCGGGACTGGGCCCGCGGCCGGAGCACCGTGCCCGGCGCCGCGGTGCTGGCCTACCACGACGTCCTGGAGGACGACGCCGCACCGAGCGAGTACGCCGTCAGCCTGTCCCGCTTCCGCCAGCAGCTCGACGTCGTCGCGCGCCTCGGGCTGCGGGTCGTGCCCCTGCGGGTCCTGTCGGACGCCGTGACGGCCGGCGAGGACGTCACGGGGACGGTGGCCCTGGCCTTCGACGACGCCCTGGTCGGGGTCCACCGCCACGCGCTGCCCGAGCTCACCGCGCCGTGGCTGGCCCGCGACGCTGCACGTCGTCATCGACCAGGTCGGGGTCGAGCCCCCGTGGTGGCCCGGCAGCCGGCGGACGATGACCTGGGACGAGCTCGAGGAGTCCGTCGCGCGCGGGCTCGACCTGTCGGCGCACGGCACCTCGCACGCCTGCCTGCCGTGCCTGACCGACGCCGGGCTCGACCGGGAGCTGCGCGTGCCCCGGGAGCGGCTCGAGCAGGCCGTCGGGCGGGCCGTGGACGAGCTCGCCTACCCGTTCGGCCACCACGACGCCCGGGTGCGCGACGCCGCGCGTGCCGCCGGCTACACGACGGCGTACTCGTTCCTCAACGGCCGCGTCACCGGCGACGCCGACCCCTGGCAGCTGCCCCGCCTGACGATGCACCAGGGCCTGACGCCGGCCCGCCTGGTGCACCAGCTGTCCCGGCGGGTGCAGGACTGGCCGCCCACGCAGCACCCCGCGGTCCACCCGCACGCCGTCACGCAGGGCTGAGCGGCTCCTCCAGCCCCGCCCGGTAGGCCTCCTCGGCGTCCCGCCCGAGCCGCACCGTCGCCGCCGGGTCCAGGCCGCACCGCTGGGCCCAGCTGTCGACGAGGAAGCGCAGGTCGACGTCGGCGTCGCCGCGGGTGGCATCGGTCCAGTCGATGACGCGGACCAGCGCGCCGGCGTCGTCCAGCAGCAGGTTGCCGAGCCAGAAGTCGCCGTGCACGAGCTGCTGCCCGGGCGCTGCGGGGCCGAGCCGGCGGTGCAGGCGACCGAGCAGGCCGGCCGCCTCGAGCACGCGGCGCTCACCCGTCACGGCGTCCAGCGACTGCAGGTCCAGAGGGCGGCCGTCGACCCAGGTGGTGCGGTTGCAGAAGGGGCCGCGCCGCTCGAGCAGCCGGGGGGCGAGCTCCGGCCAGGCGCCGTGCACCTCCTCCAGTGCGTCCGCCTCGGCCGCCGCGACCGTGGCCGACGTGTAGACCTTGTCGACGTGCCGCAGCGGCCAGCCGCGCAGCCGCTTGACCTCCTCCGACCCGAGGACGCCGATCCGGCCGACCAGGGGCTCGGGCGGTAGCGGCTCCGACGACGCCAGCACGGCCAACCCGGGCACCAGCGCACCGGCGTGACCTCGCTGGACAGCGCCGGCGAAGGCACGCAGGGCGTGCAGGCGGGCCCCGGTGATGAGCGGCGAGCTGCCGCGCAGCACGAGCAGGGCGGCGTCGGGGTGCTCGAGCGAGATCACGGTGGACGGCACGAGCACGGTCCGCAGCAGCCCGAAGGACGCGCGCGGCTCGACGCCCGCCCGGCGGGCTGCGGCGTGCAGCCCCGGCAGGTCCGCCGTGAGAGGTGCGCCGCCCCGGCACCCGGTCGGCGAGCGCCACCGGGCTGCGCCGGTTGGCCGCGACGAGCAGCAGCCGTCCACCCGGCCGCAGCGCGCGGCCGGCAGCGGACAGCAGCCCGGGGCGCAGGGGCACGGCCGCGAGGACGACGTGGTCGACGCTGTCGGCAGCGAGGTCGTGGACGCCGGGCAGCACCCGGGCGCCGGCGTCGGCGAGCAGCCGGGCGGCCGGCCCGCGCGTACCGTCGACGAGCGCGACGTCGCACCCCTCGACGTCGTCGAGCAGCTCGACGAAGGCGCCCCGCGGGTCCGCCTCGCGACTCACGCGGCGCCGGGCAGCAGGGCCGAGGCGGCCTCGGCGACGCGACGACGGAAGTGGGCCGGCGAGAAGCCCTCGGCGTGCCGCCGGACGGCTGCCGGGTCGTACTCGGAGGGCTGGAACCGGCGCAGCGCCTCGGCGAGGGCACCGCCGACGGGCTCACCGGCGTGCTCGTCGTACAGCACCCCGGTGACGCCGGGGACGACGCTGTCGAGCGCACCCCCGACCCCGAGCGCGATGACAGGGGCGCCACAGGCCTGGGCCTCGACCGGCACGATGCCGAAGTCCTCCTCGCCGGGCATGAGCAGCGCCCGGCACCGTCGGTACAGGTCGCGCAGGGTCTCGTCGCTGACGCGCCCGAGCATGCGGACGTCGCCCCCGGCCGCCTGCACCGCGTCTGCGGAGCGGCCGTCGCCCGCGACGACGAGAGGCACGCCGGCAGCGGCAGCGGCAGCGGCCGCGACCTCGGGGCGCTTGTAAGGCACCAGCCGGCCCGCGAGCAGGAAGAAGTCCTCACGTGGCAGCCCCGGCTCCGGCGTGTAGAGGCGGACGTCGACAGGGGGTGCGACGACGTCGGCGCGGCGGCCCCAGTGCTCGGCGATCCGCCCCGCGACGGCGGTGCTGTTGGCCAGCAGGACGTCCGGGCGCTGCGCAGCTCTGCGGTCGGCCGCACGCTGGCTGGCGGCGAAGGCGGCCAGCCCGGCACTGCCGAGGCGCCCTGCCTCACCTCTGCGCATGCCCGCCTCCCAGATCCAGCGTGCCGGGCTGTGCACGTACGACAGCACCGGGACGCCGGCCGGCGGCCGGACCCGCTGCGCGAAGGCGTGGTGGCTCAGGACGACGAGGTCGTAGTCGCGCAGGTCGAACCGTCCCATCGCACCGGGCAGCAAAGGCAGCAGGTGCGCGTAGCGCCCGCCACCGGGGTACAGGCGCTGCAGCCCGCTCGTGCGCACGCGTGCGGGGTCGAGCCCGGGGGGCAGGCCCGCGGGATCCGACACGGGGACCAGGACGTCGGCCTGCGGCCAGACCTCGGCCAGCTGGGCGACCACCCGCTCGGAGCCCGCGTAGTCCGTGAAGCGCTCGTGGACGATCGCGACCCGGAGGCTCACGTCCTCCGCGCCTGCCGTCGCGTCGCCTCGTCGACGACGACGCAGGACACTGCCAGCCCGGCCAGGCGG
Source organism: uncultured Actinomycetota bacterium (assembly GCA_963761655.1). Classification (GTDB taxonomy): domain Bacteria; phylum Actinomycetota; class Actinomycetes; order Mycobacteriales; family SCTD01; genus RYN-122. Next base: position 89,751 of record CAVXHI010000004.1, on the reverse strand, counting down.
AGCACCCGCAGCGCCTCCTCGAGCTCCGGCCGGCGCACCTGGCGCGCGAGCACGACCAGTCCGCAGGCCCCTGGCGCGTCCGCGGCGAGGGCCAGCACGCGGTCGTCGGTCCAGGTGGAGGCGGTGACGAGCGCGGTGGGCGGCAGTGCGCGCGGCGCCGCAGTCAGCACCTTGCCGCCCTTGACGGGGGGAGGCGGCGCGCCCTCGGGCAGGAGCGCGACCCGCGGAGTCGCGGCACCCTGGGTCGCCACGGCGGCGGCCACGCGCTCGAGGGCGTCGTCCGTCGACGGTGCAGGCGTGAGGCCGATGAGGTAGACGGGCCGCCCCGCGGCGTCCTTGCGCAGGAAGCGCGCCGAGGTACCGCTCTCGTCCGGGCCGTGGGGGCCGGCGCCGGTGCGGAAGACCGGCAGCCCGCTCCACGCCTCGAGCGACGGGACGGGGTCCCCGCCCTCCAGGCCCTTGCGCCGCGCGGCCAGCAGGGCCGCGGCCTCGGCGGCCAGCACGAGGACCAGCAGGAAGGCGAGCGTGGCATCACGGGTCGGGCGGGGGGCGCGCAGTGCGTCGTCGGCCTGGGCGCGCCGGACGAGGTCGAGCCGGGCCCGGACGGCGGACAGCCGGTCGACCCGGGCCTGGTCGGCGCGGTCCAGCCGGGCCTGCAGCAGCTCCCGTCCCGGGTCTCCGTCAGGCAGCTGGGCCAGCTGGGTGCGCAGCGCCGTGAGCTCGCCGGTGAGCGGCTCGAGCTCGACCTTCTGCGCCTCCGCCTGGTCCTTGGCGGCGCCGGCGCTCAGCGCCTCCCCGGTGGCGTCAGCCAGGGCGGCGGCTCGCGCAGCCGTCGGCTGCTCGGCCACGACGGTCAGCTGGCCGGCCTCCGGGCTGGTGACGGTCACGAGGTCCTGGACGTCGGCCGGCCGGACCGGCAAGCGGCTGCGTCGGAGCAGGTCGGCCACGACACGGGGGTCGCGGACGAACTCGGCGTACAGGGCGGTCAGGCGACTGACCTCAGCGTCGTCGTTCTGCCCGGCACTGCCCTGGACGAGGTAGAGGTCGGCCTGGGCGCGGTAGGAGACGGTCGCGGCCGAGCGGAGCCCGAACACCGCGGCGGCGGCCAGCAGCGCCAGGAGCAGGACGGGCACGCGGCGCCGCCAGATCGCGCGCAAGTGCGTGCCGGTGTCCACGCGCCAGTCTGTCAGACCAGGTCGCACGCGCCGGTGCGGCCGTCACGCTGCGTAGGATCGGCACTCGAGCCCGGCGCGGCCGGTGGAGGAGGCGTGGTGGCGGGCGGAAGTCCCTTCGCGCTCCCGCTGGTGCTCGTGCTGGTGGCCACCGCCCTGGTGCTGGCCGGCGCTGTGCTGCTCACCCGGCCGCAGCGCGGGGTCCTGCTGCTGGCCGCTCTGGTGCCCTTCAACGGGCTCCTGCTCCTCGTGCCGCACCCCGGGATCGTGGACGGCTGGAAGGAGGGCCTGCTGCTGGTGACGGCGGGGGCCGCTCTCCTCAACCCCGCTCCGGACCGGCGGCGGGGGGTGCCCCCGTGGGCCCCGGCCCTCGGCGCGCTGGTCCTGGTCAGCCTCGGGTCGGCGGCCGCCGTCGGCGGGAGCCAGGCCGTCCTCGGTCTCAAGATCGACTACTTCTACGTCCTGCTCGTGCCCGTGCTGCTGCGCACGCCGCTCACCCCCCGCGACCGCGACCGGCTCGTGGGCCTGCTCATGGTGACGGGCGTCGTCACCTCGGTGGTCGGCCTCGCCCAGCAGGTGGTGGGGCAGGAGGCCCTCGCTGCCCTCGGCTACGAGTACGACGTGACGATCCGTACCTCGGGTGGCCTGCTGCGGTCGTTCTCGACCTTCAACCAGCCGTTCCCCTTCGGCCTCTACGAGATGCTGGTGCTGCTCGTCGCGGTCCCGGTCGCGCTCACCGACGTGCGCCGCCGCCGCAACGCGCTGTTCCTCTGGGCGACACCGGTGCTGGTGATCGGCATGCTGACGTCGATCGTGCGGGCCGCGATCGCCGGGCTCGTCGTCGGTGGCGCCTTCCTGTGGTGGCACCGGTACCGCGTGCTGGCCCACGTCGTCCCGGGCGTCCTCGCGGCCGCGCTGTTCGTCCCCGCAGCGGTCTACGGTCCGCTGCTGTCCTCGAGCAGCCTGGGAGAGCGCAGCACCGGCTGGTCGGCCACCTTCGGGAAGGTCCTGGCCGCGCCCTGGGGCAACGGGATCGGGGCGACGGGCAGCGCCGCCGAGAAGGCGGCGGAGGTCGCCGGCACCGCAGCGAGCACCTACCAGCCGGACAACTACTACTTCAAGACCGCCTTCGAGCTCGGGCCGCTCGGCCTGTGGCTGTTCGTCCTCGTGCTGGTGAGCGCCTTCTCCACGGCACGCCGCACCAGCTCGGCGCTGCGCTCGTCCGCGCTGCGCGCCACCGGCTCCGAGGCCGTGCAGCTGCGCTCCGACGCCGCGCTGGCCGCCGGAACCGCTGCGTCCGTGCTGGCCGCCGCGGTCGCCTCGACGGTCGCGACGTACTTCGAGATCTTCCCGCTCGACGTGTTCTTCTGGCTGCTCCTGGGAGTGCTGACATCGCTCGTACCGACGGAGGCGGCGTCGCCTTCAACGCCCTCGCCCTGCGCCCCGGCGGCAGCGGTGTCCAGACCTACATCCGGGAGCTCCTCCGGGCGCTGAGCCCGGCCACCGCGGTACCGCTCAGCGCCGTCGTGCAGGCCGACGCCGTGGGGGAGCTGCCCGCGCGGGTCCGGCCTCGGGTGCGCCGTCCTTCCGACGGCGCCCGCCGGGCCCTGGCCGGCCTGGCACCCCTGCGCGGCGCCGACCTCGTCCACGGTCTCGACGTCGACCTGCCCGTGCTCGCCCGCGTGCCCACCGTGGGCACCGTCCACGACGTCGCCGTGTTCGACGTGCCCTGGGCCTTCACGGGCGTCCGTGCCCGGGGGGAGCGGCTGCTGGTGCGGCAGGGCGTCCGCACGGCCGACACCGTGCTGGCCGTCTCGCCCTTCACCGCACAGCGGGTCCGGGACCTGTTCGGCCGCGACGCCGTCGTCACGCCGCTCGCGCCGGCTCCCGGGCTCGCGCCTGCGCCCGAGCAGGAGCAGGAGCGGGTGCGTGCCGCGTACCGGCTCCCGGAGCGCTTCGCCCTGCACGTGGGGACGGTCGAGCCGCGCAAGGACGTCCCGCTGCTCGCGCAGGCCTGCCGGGCAGCCCGTCTGCCGTTGGCGCTCGCCGGCTCGGTCGCGGCGGGGCAGACGGTGCCCGCAGGGGCCCAGCACCTCGGGTACGTGCCCGACTCCGACCTCCCCGCGCTCTACAGCGCCGCCACCGTCGTGGCCTACCCGTCCCGCTACGAGGGCTTCGGGCTGCCCCCGCTGGAGGCCCTCGCGTGCGGCGCTGCCGTCGTGGCCAGCCGCGTGGGCGCGCTGCCCGAGACGCTGGGCGACGCGGCCGTGCTGGTGGCGCCCCGGGACCTCGAGGCCCTGACCGCGGCGCTGCGCGACGTCGTCGCCGACGCCGGACTGCGCGGCGACCTCGGCGCGCGCGGCGTGGTCCAGGCCGCCCGCCACAGCTGGGACACGACGGCCCGGCTCACCCTCGAGGCCTACCGCGCGCTCGGCCTGACCTGCTGAGCCGGTCACGCTGCGTGTGAGCCCGCTCGCCCGAACGGGTGAGGGATGTCCGGGTCTCTACAGGTCCTGAGGCGCGTGTCGACACAGAGCGTGACACCACCGAGAAGAGCACCCCCTGGGAAACCAGGGTCCGCAAAGCCGTGAGCCTTACGGGAGCCCTGCGCTCCCCATGGCTGTCTGGCTGCCGAAGAGGAGCCCCGCCGTGCCCGTGCACGCCCCTGCCGCCCCGCGCCGCCTCGGCGCCCTGGCCGTCCTGACGCTGGCCCTGCTGGCCGTCCTGCTCCCCGCCGGGACCGGCGCCGCGTCGGCCGACAGCGTCGAGGTCGCGGCCACCGCCTCGCTCGGCTCCCGCACCGGCTTCTCGCCCGGCGGCGGCCTCCCGTGGGAGAACGACGCGGTGCTGGGCCGCGAGCTCGACCTCATGGTCTCCAGCGGCGCCGCGTGGCTGCGCCTGGACCTCGACTGGAGCGGCGTCGAGCACGTCCGCGGCAGGTACGACTGGTCGAACAGCGACCGCGTCATCGCCGCAGCCCGCCGCCGTGGACTGCAGGTCCTGGCGCTGCCCGCGTACACCCCGGCCTGGGCCCGTCCGGCCGGCACGTCGACGCACACCCCGCCCACCGATCCGAGCGGCTACGCGGCCTTCGTCGCGGCCGCCGCGGCCCGCTACGTGCCGCAGGGCGTCACCACCTACGAGGTGTGGAACGAGCCGAACATCCCGAACTTCTGGGCCCCGAAGCCCGACGTCGTGGCCTACGCCCGGCTGCTGCAGGCCACGGCCAAGGCCGTCCGGGCCGCGGCCCCCGGTGCCCAGCTGCTCTCCGCCGGCCTGTCGCCGGCCAGCGACGAGGCCGACGGCAGCGCGATCGACCCGCGCACCTTCCTGACCCGCCTCTACGAGCTGGGCGCCGGCTCCTCCTTCGACGCCGTCGGCGTGCACCCCTACAGCTTCCCGGCGCTCGCCTCCGACGCCAGCACGGCCTCCTGGAACACGTTCCAGAAGATGACGACGATGCGCGACACGATGGTGCGCAACGGTGACAGCGCCAAGAAGGTCTGGATGACCGAGGCGGGCGCCCCCACCGGCACCAGCGCGCAGGCCGTCAGCGAGCAGGTCCAGGCCGCCATCGTCCGGGACGTCGTCACGGCCGCGGCGAAGCTCCCTTGGACCGGACCGGTCTTCCTCTACTCCGCCCGGGACGGTGGCACCGACGTCACCGACCGCGAGGACAACTTCGGGCTCGTCCGCCGCGACTTCACCCCGAAGCCGGCCTGGAGCGCCCTCGTGGCGACGCTCGCCCCGGCTCCCGCGGCGACGCCCGCCGCTCCCGTCGCTCCCGCGGCGGCCCCTGTGGCCGCTCCCGTGACGGCCGCGGCCCCCGCTGCTCCCGCAGCCGCTCCGGCTCCCGTCGTGGCCGCCGACACCGCCGCAGCGCCGGCCACGGAGCCCGCCACCGTCCCCGCGACGGACCCCGCGACGGACGCTGCGACCGGCGCTACCACCGGCGCCGCGCCCACCGCTCCGGTCGACGGTCCGGTCAGTGGTCCCGCGCCGGCGGTCGTCGTCACCGACGCCCCCGTGCTGGGCCCGCCGACCACACCGGCCGCGCCGGTCGCCAGCGGCACCGCCGCCGCCGTCCCCACGACGTCGACCGCCGTCGCCCAGCCGGTGACCCAGCCGGTGACCCAGGCCGTCGCCAAGCCGGTCGCCAAGCCGGTCGCCAAGCCCGTCGCCAAGCCCGTCGTCAAGCCCCTCCGGAAGCCGCTCGCCCCGCGGCGGGTCCGTCTCGCGGTCCGGTCGCGCTCGGTCGGGGTGGCCTGGACCCCGGTCGCCGGCGCCACCGCCTACGTCGTGCAGCGCTCGGCCTACACCCCCGGCTCCTCGGCCCGCCGCTGGGCCCGCGTCGGCGCCACGCGGACCCTCGGGTTCCGCGACGCCACGGTGCGGTCGGGTGCGCGCTACGCCTACCGGGTCGTGGCCACCACCAGCGCTGTCACGTCGTCGCCCTCGGGCGAGGTGCGCGTGCGCCCGGTGCTCGTCCGCGGACGGCTGCACCGCTGACACCAGCCCGCACCTGCACGAGCCCGAGGGCCCCGCGCGCCACCCGGCGCCGGGGCCCTCGGGCCGTCTGCGTCCAGCAGTCCTGCCAAGGCGCTCCCGCTCGACGGCACGGTCGTCCGGCGTGTCCGGGCTGTCCGGCAGGAGCGGTTGCCCGCCTCAGCGGGTCAGCGGCGGGGCAGTCCTCCGGGCCGGACCAGGTCCGCCACGCGCCGCCAGGCGGAGTCCGGCAGGACCGCGCGCCCCAGGTCGCCGCGGGTGGGCAGTCCGACCCACCACGGGTCCTGGGGGCGGCGCAGGAACGTCGTCGGACGGCGACGGGGGATGCCACCGGGCGGCGGCGGTGCGTAGTGGTACGAGGCCAGGGACAGGCGGCTGCTGCCGTCGGGCGTGGCGACCGGGTCGGGCAGGCCGTGCGGGGTGTCCCGGTGCGTCTCCCACACCACGACCGTCCCGGCGAGGGGCTGCACGGTCCGGCCGAGCGCCGACATGTCCGGAGCCCACAGCTCGAGGGCGCCGCCCCATGCCGGCGACCAGGTGCCGTTGAGGTAGATGAGCGAGCTGGTCCGGTGGTGCCGCCCGGACGTCGGGTGGGTGGTGAAGTCGGTGTGGACCATCTGGAAGGCGCCCGGGCCGCTGACGTGCAGGCCGGCGCCGTAGTGGGTCGGGTCAGGGGCCAGGTCCTGTGCGCCCGTGACCCGCTCGAGCAGCCGGGTCCAGGCAGGACCGTCGAGGGTGTCGAGCAGGGCTCGGCCGGCAGGGCCCAGCGCAGCCGCCTCGTTCACCTCGTGCTTGCGGAGCCGCCGGGTCGGGACCTCCCTCATCGCCCGGGGCGCGACGAGGGTGCACTCCTGCTCGGCCCGTGCGACGACGTCGGCGGGCAGCACGTCGTGCAGCACGAGGTGCGGCCAGGGCCGGGCGGCGAGGAACTCCTCGCGCAGCGCCTCGGCGCGGTCCGACAGGGTCTGCACGGCGTCGTCGAGGGCCGTGCGTACAGCTGTGCTCAGCATGACCTCTTGGTACTCCGCCGGGGCCTCCTGCGCAGGACCCGTTCGGACCATTGCGGTTGCTCCTGATGCCTGCATCAGGGCAGGCGCACGGGCTCCCGCCAGAAGCGCTGCAGCCGGGACCCGAGCCCGCGCTCGTCCGCCGGCGTGGTCCGGGCGACGACGTCGACCGTGCCCGTCAGGGGCCCGGACCAGGCGTCGTCCCCGGTGACCAGCGAGCCGGCCGCACCCGTGACGGACACCGACAGACCGGCGTCCACGGCCAGCGGCTGGGGCACCACCCGCAGGCGGTAGCGGCCGTCCCGCAGGGGCAGGGAGTAGCGCAGCAGCCAGGTGGCCGACGTGCCGGGGGCGAGGGCGACGACGTCCGTGAGGACCCGGTGGTCGGCCTCGTCGAGCACGGAGGTGCGGACGGTCCGGCCGTCCCGGGCGAAGCCGAGGACCTCGGCGCTCCGCGGCAGCGCGAGCGTCACGAAGCCGTTGCTGGTGCCGGGGGCGTCCAGGCCGGCGACGTACGCGGGCAGGCCGGTGCGCGGAGCGGTGTTGCGGATCGTCACCTCCTGCTCGACGACGGCGCGACCGGGCTGCAGCGCGGCCCGGACCGTCACCTGCCGCCGCGCGTAGTAGTCGAGCTTGTTGCCCTCGTTCTGCCCGCCACCGAGGTTCTGGAAGGTCACGCAGGCGAGGTCACCGTCGGCCGCGACGACGTCGCCGTCCAGGCCGGCGGTGGCGAGGTCGCGCTGCTCCTGCACGTCCGAGGTCCACAGCAGCAGGTGTCGCCCGGCGGCGGCCCGGCCGACGGACGACACCAGCGCTGCCGCGCCTCCGCCGTCGTCGCTGGGTGACAGCAGCCGGTCCACGACGGCGTCAGCGGCGCCGCGCAGGACGGCCCTGCGCTGGCGCTGGCCCGCGATCGTGTCGGGCGCCTTCAGGTAGGCCTCCGACATGAGGACGCGTCCGGCGTTGTCCGCGGTCAGGACCGAGCGGTCCGGCAGCGTCGCCGGCCCGGTGGCCTCGAGCACGGCGGCGATCGTCCGGACGTCGAGCCACACGACGACGTCGGGGCGCCGCCCGAGCGTCGCGGCGGCGACCCCGGCGAGGACGGCCGAGGACTGCGGGCCCACCGGGCTCATGCCGGTGTTCTTCCAGAGCGTCGTGTCGCCCTTGAAGGGCCCCCACAGCGTCCGGTAGTCGGGCGAGGCCAGCACGCGGCGGGCCCGGTCGGCGTCGTCGGCCACGTCCTCGACGTCGCGGAACGGGCCGATGTCGAGTCGGCCGGCACGCGCGGTGGCCTCGGCGAACACCGTGATGACGCCGCCCGTCCCGCGCAGCTCCGCGTTGTTCTCCAGCACGATGAGGACCTTGCGGTCGCGGTCGGCACCCAGCGCGGGCGGCAGCACGCGGGCGGCCGCGGAGGCGCGGGCCAGGGCCTGCGGCACGGGGTCCAGCGCGTCCTGGGCCTCGCGCACCGCCCGGGCCACCGGGCGCGGCAGCAGGCCGAGGTCGGCCCGGCTGAGCCGCGCGACGCTGCGGTCGACCTCCGCGGTGTGCCGGTCGAGCACGCGGCCGACATCACGGACGGCGGCCAGGTCGAGGCCCTTGCCGACGACGAGGTCCCGGCCGTCGAGGACGGTCAGGGCGTCCACGGCGGTCGCGACGACGGCGTGGCTGGCGGCGCTCGCCCGGCGACCTGCCTCGACGGAGCGGCCGGCGACCGGGAGCCGGGCCACGAGCGCCGGCCCGGCGCCGGTCCAGCCCGTGAGGAGCGCCGTCGCCGTGCCGAGGTCGTGCTCCGCCGCCCGCAGGCGGGGCAGCAGGAGCGGGCTGCCCGGGTCCTCCCGCGCCTGCTGCAGCGTCGTGCGTGCGGCTGCCAGTCGGTGCTGCGCGACGAGGCCCGCGACGGCGGTCCACGCCAGCAGGCCGACCACGAGCGCGGCTCCGCCCAGCAGCAGCGGTCTCAGGGGCGGGCGCACGGCGTCATCCTGCCTCGACGCGCTGCTCGCCGGGGGCGTACGCGCGGGTCAGTCGTCCGCGGCAGCGAGCGCGACCAGGAGCCGCCGCAGGCTGTCCAGCCGGGCCGCGCCCGCCCGGCCCTGCGTCACGGCGTCGTCCAGCGCGCAGCCCGTGGCGGCGTCGAGGTGCGTGCACCCCGGCGGGCAGGCGGCGGCCTCGTCGGCGAGGTCGGGGAAGGCGGCGAGCACCCGCGCCGGGGTGACGGCCCCCAGGCCGAAGCTGCGCACGCCCGGGGTGTCGACGACCGTGCCGCCTCCGGGCAGGGCGAGGGCGATGGCCGAGCTGCTGGTGTGGCGCCCCTTGCCGACGCCGCTGACGTCGCCGACGGCGCGCATGGCGTCCGGGACCAGCTGGTTGACCAGCGTCGACTTCCCGACCCCGGACTGCCCGAACAGCACGCTCGTGCGGCCGCTCAGGCGCTGTCGCAGGTCCTCGAGGTCGGACCCCCGGCCCGTCACGACGGCCTCGACGCCCAGCGGCTCGTACAGGGCGAGGAGCTCGGCCGGGTCGGCGAGGTCGCTCTTGGTGAGGCACAGCAGGGGGACGAGCCCACCGTCGTAGGCCGCCACCAGGCAGCGGTCGATGAGCCGGGGCCGGGGCACCGGGTCGGCGAGCGCGGTCACCACCACGAGCACCTCCGCGTTGGCGACGACCGCGCGCTCGACGGGGTCGGTGTCGTCGGGCGTGCGGCGCAGCAGGCTGGTACGGGCCCCGATGCGCACGATGCGGCCGAGGGCGTCGGGGCCGCCGGACAGGTCGCCGACGACGTCCACGCGGTCCCCGACGACGACGGCCCGGCGCCCGAGCTCGCGTGCCCGGACCGCGGTCAGGAGGTCGCCGTCGCCGGTCTGGAGCCGGTAGCGCCCCCGGTCGACGGACAGGACGGTGGCGGGGGAGGCGTCGTCGTGCGCGGGGCGCGTCCGGGTGCGTGGCCGGGAGGCGCGTCCCGGGCGGATCCGGACGTCGTCCTCGTCGAGCTCGCGGGGGCTCAGGGCGTGCCGTCCGGGACGGACGGGTCGGTCCGGCGGGAGGGGGTCACGGGCTCCGCTGCAGGCGTTCGGGGAGGTCGGGCGGCGCCGCGACGGTACCGCGCGGGACGGTTCCTAGCGGACCGAGGGGAGGCAGCCGCCCGCGCTGCCGACGCCGCGCAGGCCGGACAGGTCGCCCGCGGCGTACCCGGTGACCGCCCGCCCGATGACCGGGTTCATCACCTGGGAGGCGTCGTCGACGTGGGCCAGGCCGACCGCGTGGCCGAGCTCGTGCAGGGCGTAGGCGTACCAGGAGCCGGCACCGGTGGCCGGGGCGCTGGTCGCGCGGTTGAACGCGACGACGCCGGAGGCGATCTGGGTGTGGTTCGCGCCCTTGTCGTCGTACGAGCCGGTCCACAGGACCCGGGTCATCCCCACGGTGGAGGCGCTGCGGCCGGCCAGCAGGTCGGAGGCGCCGGCGGAGGTCCAGCCGACGAGCAGCGGCTTGAACTGCTTCCAGCCCTGGCTCAGGTAGCGGCCGGCAGGCGCCTCGGTGGAGGTGCCGAGGTAGGCGAAGGTGAGGCCGGTCCGACGACCGACCTCGGCGACGGCGGCCTGGACGGCGGAGAGGCCACCGGCGGGGGCGCCTGCCGGGTTGAAGGTCCACGGGACGTCGGCGCAGGGGTTCCAGCGGACGGGGGCACCGGACTCGACGTGCAGGAAGACGAAGGCGGACGCCGAGGCGGGCCTGACGACCGGAGCGACCGGCTTGGCGACCGGCTTGACGACCGGCTAGCGACGGGCTTGGCGAGGGGCTTGACGGCCGGCTTCACGACCGGCTTCGCGGCGGGCCGGGCGAGGCGGCGTGCCGCGGTGCTGACCGGCCGCGCCTGCACACGCAGCGTGACGGCGTCGGTGGCGGTGCCGGCCTGCTGGGCCACCGCGGAGGCGGGGCGGGGAGCGGCCGTGACCGTACCGGTGGACGCCGAGACCAGCGGGGCGGCCACGAGAGCGGCGGCCAGCAGGGGGAGGAGTCGGGTGCTGCGCATGCTGTCCGTTCGGGTCCCGCGACACCCCGTCTTGACCACGCACAGTGACTGTTCACCCGACCTGATGACCCTGCGACGCCCCCTTCGCCACCTACCGCACCGCACCGCTTCGAGTGGACACACGAACGGGTGACAGCGCCTACCCTCGAGCACGTGACCGCTGCGCTCCGTCCCCTGCTCGCGGTCGTCGTCGGCGCGCTGCTGCTGTCCGGGTGCAGCGGCGCCGAGGGCCCGGCCACGGCCGCACCGGCGGTCCCGTCGCCCAGCGCCTCGCCCGTCGCCGTCGTGGCGTCGCCGACCGTCGCGCCGTGCCCCGCCACGGCGAGGACCCAGCCGTGGCCGAAGACCGTGCCCGCCCAGCTGCCCGTCCCGCCGACCGCCGTCATGGGCAAGGAGACGCGGACGAAGGACGGCCTGACGGTCCTGCGCTTCGCCACCTCGCAGTCGCTGACCCAGGGCGTGGTGTTCCTGACGAGGGCGCTGCAGCCGGCCGGGTTCACGCTGGGGCGCGGCGACGCCGAGCCGACGGAGGCCGACGTCCCGTTCAGCCGCGGGCCGCTCCGCGGTCTGCTCAAGATGATCGCGGACCAGCCCTGCCACACGCAGTGGGTGCTCGCCCTGCAGACGAGCCGGGCGGTCGTGCCGGCCGCGACGCTGCCGCCCCTGCTGCCGCAGTACACGTCCGCGACCCCCACGCCCCTGCCCTTCGGGTGACGCCCACCTAGGGTCGCCCCGTGGACGCCGGGGTGCTGCTGCAGGCCGTCCTCACCGGGCTGTCGTCCGGAGCGGTCCTGGGGCTGGTGGCGCTCGGGTTCACGCTCGTCGCGGGCACGGTCCGGGTCCTGCAGCTCGCCCACGGCGACGTCGTCGTCGCGGCCGTCCTCACCGCGGTGCTGGTGGTCCTCGGGGCGACGCCGGTGGCCGCCCTGCTCGGTCCGGCCGCCTCGGTCGGCTTCGTGCTCCTCGCCCTCGCGGCCGGCACCGTGCTGGCCCTCGCGGTCGCTGCCCTCGCCGTGCTGCCCTGGCTGCCCGACGTCGTCCGCCGGCGCTCGGCCGACCCGCTCGGCTGGCTGGCCGGGACGGTCGCTGCGGGGCTCGTCCTGCGCGAGGTCCTCGGCCTGCTGCTGCCCGAGCAGGCCTACGCCGTCCCCGACCCGCTGCGGCTCGCCGCCCTGGCCGACGACGGCGTCGTGCGGCTGCCGCTCGGGGTGGTGCTCGACGCCCGGGTGCCGGCCGTCCTGGTGCTGGCGCTGGTGGTCGGGCTCGCGGCCGAGCGGACGGTGGTCCGGTCGAGGCTGGGCCGGGGGATGCGGGCCGTCGCGGACGACCCCGACGCCGCCGTCCTGTGCGGGGTGGCCCCCCGGCAGGTGGTCCTGCTGGCCTTCGGGGTGGCGGGGCTGCTCGCCGCGGCCGCGGGCCTGCTGGACGCCCCCGGGCGGGCCGTCTCGGTCGACGACGGCGTCGTGCTCGGGCTGTCCGGGGCCGCGGCGGCGCTGCTCGGCGGGCTCGGCTCGCTGCGAGGCGCCCTGGCCGGCGGGCTCGTCCTCGGCGTCGTCACGCAGGTGGTCGTGGCCTGGCGCGGGCCGGCGTGGTCCGACGTCGTGCCCCTGAGCGCCCTGGTGCTCCTGCTCGTCGTCCGCCGGGGCGTCCCCGCGGGAGCCGGGTGAGCGCCCTCGAGGTCGCTGCGGCCCTCTACCTCCTGCTGGCCGCGCTGGGGCTCGCCCTGCCGGTGGCGTACGCCGGGATGCCGGTGCTCGGGCAGTCGGCGTTCGTCGCGGTGGGGGGCTTCGGCGTGGCCCTGCTCGGGCCCGGCGGGCGGGGCCTGCCCCTCGGGGTCGCCTGCGTGCTGGCGGTGTCGGCCGCGGCCCTGCTCGGGCTGGTGGTCGGCCTGGCCGCGGACCGGCTCGAGGGGGCGGCCCTGGGCCTCGCGACCTGGGGGCTGGCCTGGCTGGCCTACCGGGGCCTGCTGGCGTTCCCGGGCGTCTCGGGCGGGTCCGACGGCCTGGTCCGGCGGGCTCCTGCCCGGCTGGTCAGCCCCGCGCTGGGCGCCGACACCGTGCTCACGCCCACCGTCCACGTCGTCCTCGCGGGTGCGCTCTGCGTGGTCGCCGCGGCGGCCCTCGCCCGCCTGTCGGGTGGCCCCGGCGGCACCGACCTCGCCGCGCTCCGCGAGGGACCGGCCCTGGCCGCGTCGCTGGGCGTGCCGGTGGGGGCCCGCCGCCGGGTGGTGCTGGCCGCCGGAGCGGCCCTGGGCGGGCTGTCGGGGGCCGGGACGCTGGTCCTGCTGGGCGTCGTCGCCCCGGTCGACGTCGGGCCGCTGCTGTCGCTGCAGCTGTTCGTCGCGGTGCTCGTCGGGGGGACGGCCCGCTGGTGGGGCCCGGTGCTCGGCGTGGCCCTGCTGACCCTCCTGCCGCACGCCGCCGACGCCCTGGCACGCGCCGGCGGCGCCGACCCCCAGCGCCTGCGCGGACTGCTGACCGCCCTGCTGCTCGTCGCGGTGCTGGCCCTGCGGCGACGGCGCCCGCAGCGGCCCGGAGCCGTGCGCGCCGGCGTGGCCCCCGCCCTCGGCGCGCCCCGTGCCGGTCCGTGGCGGCCGCTGCTGCTGCGGGCCCGCGGCGTCGCCGTCTCCTACGGCCCGCTCCGGGCGCTCGACGGCGTCGACCTGGACCTGCGCGGGGGCGAGGTGCACGCCCTGGTCGGGCCGAACGGGTCGGGGAAGTCGACCCTGCTGCGGGTGCTCGCCGGCGACCTCGCGCCGGGTGAGGGCACGGTCGACCCGCCGGGCCCGGGGGTGCGCACCGGCGTCGCCCGCACCCCGCAGGCCACCGTGCTGCTGCCCCGGCTGACCGCCCGGCAGCAGGTCGCCGTCGGGGTGCCGCGCCCTGCCGGGACGGTCCTGCGGCACCTGCTCGCCACGCCGTCGTCGGCAGGGGCGACCGCGCACCGGCAGCGGGTCGTGGCGACGGCGCTGGCCCGTTGCGGGCTGACCGCCGTGGCCGACGCCGACCCCGCGACGCTCACGGTGGGCGACCAGCGGCTGCTGCAGGTCGCCCGGGCGGTCGCGACCGGCGCCGACGTCCTGCTGCTCGACGAGCCTGCGGCGGGCACCACGGCGGGGGAGCGGGCCCGGCTGGTCGAGGTCCTGCGCGTCCTGGCGGCGTCGGGGGCGGCCGTCCTGCTGGTCGAGCACGACCTGCGGCTGGTCGCCGCGGTGGCCGACCGCGTGACCGTGCTGGAGGCTGGACGACGGATAGCGTCGGGCACCCCGGACGCCGTCCGGTCCGACGCGGCGGTGCGCCGCGCCTACCTCGGAGGAGCCGCGTGAGACGAGCCGCGCTCGGGCTGGCCGCCCTCCTGCTCCTGCCCGCCTGCAGCGGAGGCGGTGCCGGCCCCGGCGACGGCGCCCTCGTGGTCGTCAGCGCCCCCCTCACGGGCCAGCCGTGGATCGGTCGCAACGTGGAGCGGGGCGCCCGGCTCGCCGCCCGGGAGCTCGACGGGCGCGTCCGCCTGCAGGTCCTCGACAACGGCGGCTCGCCCCAGCGGGCCGCGGCCCAGGCCCGCCAGGCGGTCGCGGACGGCGCGGTCGCCATGGTCACCGACGGCGTCGGGGCGGGCGCGGTCGCCGAGGTCACCGACCCCGCCCGGCTGCCGGTCTTCGTCGTCTTCGAGGGCGGCGGCTCCTTCATCGACCCGGAGCGCAACCCCACGCTGTTCCGGCTCGCGCCGGCCGACAAGCCGATGTCCCGCCGCCTCGGCGACTACCTCTCGGAGAAGGCCGCGAAGGTGGCGGTCCTGTCCGACGACTCGGGCTACGGCCGCGAGGGCGCCGACGCCGTCGCCGCCGCACTGCGCAACAACGAGGTCGCCGTGACCAGCCGCCAGAGCGTGCCGGAGGGCTCGTCCGACGTCGCCGCGCAGGTCCTGCAGGCCCGGCGCAGCGGCGCGCAGGCGCTCGTCGTGTGGGCCCGGGCGCAGGGCGTCGCCGCGGTGGTGCGGGCGGCCCGGCAGTCCGGCTGGACCGTCCCCGTCTACGCCGGCCCGACGGCGGAGGACCCGCTGGTCCGCCAGCGCCTCGCCGACCACCCCGACTGGCTCGACGGCCTGACCTTCGTGAGCTTCCGCATCACCAGCGAGGTCGGTCCGGCCCCCTTCGCGGCCTACCGGGAGGCGTACGTCGAGGAGTACGGCGAGGACGAGGTCGGCGTCGTCGCCTCGGGCCGGCCGGTCCTGGCGCCGCCCGACTGGTCGACCTACTCCTACGACGCCGTCCGCCTGGTCGACGCCGCTCGCGAGGCCGGAGGTCCTCTGCCGGACGCCCTCGAGAAGACGGTCATCACGGGGGCGAACGGCGACGAGCGCGGCTTCGGCCCCACCGACCGCGAGGGCGTCAGCCCCGACGACATGTACTTCGCCCGGTTCTCCTCGATGCGCTTCTCCCCGGTGACCGACGACCTCCTCAGCCAGGACCTCCCCGAGGTCCCGCAGTAGGTGTGCGGCCGCTACGCGTCCGGGCGCGACCCCCGCGACCTCGCCTCGCACTTCGAGGTCGAGGAGCTGCCCGAGGAGGTCGCGCCGGCGTCCTACAACGTCGCCCCGACCGACCCCGTGCACGCCGTCCTCGTGCGGGACGACGTCCGCAGGCTGGCCGTCCTGCGGTGGGGCCTGGTCCCGAGCTGGGCGAAGGACCCGAAGGTCGGGGCCCGGTTCATCAACGCCCGGCGCGAGACGGTCGCCGAGAAGCCGGCGTTCCGGGCGGCCTACGCCCGACGCCGCTGCCTGGTGCCCGCCGACGGCTACTACGAGTGGCAGCGGACCGAGGGCGGGAAGCAGCCCTGGTTCCTGTCGGACCGGACCGGCGTCCCGCTCGCGATGGCCGGCCTCTACGAGCTGTGGAAGGCGCCCGACGGCGGGCGGCTGTGGACCTGCACGGTCATCACCACCGACGCCGCCGACGAGCACGGCGACATCCACGACCGCACCCCGCTGCTGGTGCCGCGCGACGACTGGGCCCGCTGGCTCGACCCCGCGGTCGAGGACCCGGGGGAGGACCTGCTCGTCGCGGGCACGCCCGGCGTGCTCCAGGCCTGGCCGGTCGGCGCAGCCGTGGGCAACGTCCGCAACGACGGCCCCGAGCTCGTCGAGCCCCTGCGCGACGGTCCGCAGACCCTGTTCTAGGACGCCCTCCACAGCGCGCCGGCGCCGGTCAGCACCAGCAGTCCGGCCAGCGCCGCCAGCGCCCGGGCGCCGGGACGTGCCCGCAGGGCCTCCCGGACGACGGCCCGGGGCGGCGCGGCGGCCAGCCCGAAGCGGAAGACCGTGCTGCCGGTCCCGGGGAGGTCGGCGCCCAGGTAGGGGGCGTAAGCGGCCGCGCGGGCCCCGGACGCGGCCGCGCCCACGAGGGTCTCCAGGGCGGCCCGCCGGGCCGGCAGCGACGGTCCGGACGCGGCCCAGGCCCTCCAGGACGCCGCCCCGCCGGGCGGCACGAGGCCGCGCGGGTCCAGGGCGGGTACCGCCTGCAGGTCCAGCCGCAGGGCGCCGGGCCCGGGGACGTCGACCGTGAAGGCGACCGAGCCCTCGCTCAGGGTCCCCGCCAGACGGGCGCCGTCGGGGACCGGCGTCGTGCCCGGACCGGCGACGACGGCGCCCGGCGCGGTGAGCAGCCCGGTGACGCGCAGGGGCACCGCCGCGGTGCCGGCCCGCTGGCCCACGCCGGTGGCCGGCACCGACGCCGGCAGCCCGCGCCGGGGGACCGCCAGCCGGGAGCCGGGAGGGCGGCGCAGGGCGTCCAGGGCGGCCGCGACCGGCCCGGGGGCGGCGTCGGTGGCGGTGGGGAGCGTCGCGGGCTGGGCCGTCTGCGCGACGAGCCGCACCGTGACCCGCCCGGGGCCGGGCACGGCGCCCTGCGGGCCGAGCGGGACGGCGGGGCGGCCGGGGGCGGCGAAGGACAGCTCGACCCGCAGGGGCAGCCGCGGCGCCTCCAGGACGGGGTCGAGCACCAGGCGGGCCGCGAGCGCCCGCCGGCCGGGGGAGAACCCCTGCCAGACGACCGCCCCGAACTTGGTCACCGGCGGCGGCTCGTCGCCCAGCGCCCGGGCGGAGCGGGCCGGACCGCGCTCGCTCACCTGGTAGTCGCCGGTGCCGGTCAGCTGCAGTGCCTGGTCGAGCGCGACCTCCTGCACCGACCCGTCGCCGGCCAGACCGGTGCGGACCACCTCGTCGTTGCGCACCGGTCCCGGCACCACGCTGGTCAGCACCCGGTCGGGGCGTGCCCCGACGTCGTCCAGCAGGTCGGTGACGTCGGTCTCCGGCGGGACGGGCAGCAGCAGGTCCTCGGCGGCCGCCGGCGCCGCGACGGCGAGGACCGTCAGCAGCAGGACCGCCGGGAGTGCGTGCACGACCCGAGGCTAGGGCCGCGTGGAGGGGGTAGGGGCCGCAGCGATGACCACCCAGAGGAGCACCGTGACCACCACCGACACCGCCCAGGTCCGCGCCCAGCTCGAGCAGACCCTCGCCGAGCTCGACAGCACGAGCCAGACCCTGAAGGACGAGGGCGCGGGCGAGTCCAGCGAGCTCAGCCACGTCAAGACGCACCCGGGCGACGTCGGCACCGAGGTGGCCGACAACGACCGCGAGATCGCGATCCTGGAGGCCGGGGCGGACCAGCGCGAGCAGGTCGTCGCCGCGATCGCCCGGATCGACGACGGCACGTACGGCGTCTGCGTCGACTGCGGCCAGCCGATCGCCCCCGAGCGGCTCGAGGCCCGCCCCGAGGTGTCCCGCTGCCTCGCCGACCAGCAGAAGGCCGAGTCCCGGGCCTCCTAGGGGCGGCCGGAACGCCGAGGGCCCGCGGCGCGTTGCACGTCCCGTGCGCCTCCGCCTGACCGTCGCCCCGCTCCTGCTGTCGGCCCTCGCCCTCGGCGGGGTGCTGGCCCCGGCTCGCGCCGCCGCGCCCGAGCCGGTGGGGCGGTACGTGGTCGTGGTCGACCGCGCGACCACCACCGGCGTCGCCGCCGGACTCGTGCGGCGGCTCGGCGGGACGGTCGGCGTGAGGTGGTCCGCGGCGCTCGACGGCTTCGCGGCGACGCTCCCGACGGCCGCGGTCCCCGTGCTCCGGGCGCTCCCGGGCGTCCGCACCGTCGAGCCCGACGCCGCGGTGCGCGTGCAGGCGACCCAGGTCCGGCCGCCGTCGTACGGGCTGGACCGGATCGACCAGCGGGCCCTGCCGCTGTCCTCGTCCTACACGACCCGGTCCACCGGCAGCGGGGTCAGCGCCTACGTCATCGACACCGGCGTCCGGCGCGACCACGTCGACCTCGCCGGGCGGGTCGCGGCCGGCTTCGACGCCGTCGACGGCGGAGCCCCGACCGACTGCAACGGCCACGGCACCCACGTGTCCGGCACCCTCGGCGGGACGACCTCCGGCGTCGCCAAGAAGGTGCGGATCGTGCCGGTCCGCGTGCTGGACTGCGACGGCAGCGGCGCGAACAGCGGCGTCATCAGCGGCGTCGACTTCGCCGTCCGCGACCACCGCGCCGGCACCCCGGCCGTCGCGAACCTGTCGCTCGGGGGCCCGCCCAGCGCCGCGCTCGACCAGGCGGTCTCCCGGCTGATCGCCGACGGCGTCACCGTCGCGGTGGCGGGCGGCAACGACGGCGGGTTCGTCAACGAGCTCCTCGGGGCCTCCGACGCCTGCGACGGCTCCCCGTCGCGGGTGCGGGCGGCCCTCACCGTCGGGGCGACCGACCGCACGGACTCCCGGGCCGACTACAGCGACGTCGGCCGGTGCCTGGACCTGTTCGCGCCCGGCACCGACATCCCGTCCGCCTGGTACACCTCGCGCACCGCCACCGCCGTCCTGTCCGGGACCTCGATGGCCACCCCGCACGTCGCGGGCGCCGCCGCCCTGCTGCTGCAGGCCTCGCCGCGGATGACGCCGGCCCAGGTCGCCCAGAAGCTGGTCAGCACCGCGACGCCGGGCCGGGTCTCCGGCGCCGGGTCAGGGTCGCCGAACAAGCTCCTCCACGTCAGCTAGCGGGGACGGCGGGCGCAGGCCAGCAGGTGCGGCCCGCCGGCCTCGCCCTCCCGGGCCTCCGACAGCTGCAGCTCGGTCGCGACGAGGGTCGCGAGCGCGAGGTCCCCGCCCTGCTCGACCGCCCGCTCGACCGCGGCCGGTGACAGCACGGTCCTCGGCCGCACCCAGTCGACGTCCAGGCCGACGGCCTGCAGCAGGGCCGTGACCTCCTCGGGCCAGAAGCAGCGCGTGATCGTGCCGTCGGGGTCGTCCGGGCCGGCCGGCACGAGGACGACGTCGGCGTGCGGGACGTCCGCGAGCTCGGCCCAGCGCCCCTGGTCGGCCAGCCGGGCGAGGCCGGTGGTGAGGCTGTCGACGGCGAGCAGCAGGCGCCCACCGGGGCGGAGGACCCGGCGCAGGTCGGCCGCGGTCACCTCGGTGGCGAGGCACATCGACAGCACGCGCCCCTCGGCGAGGACGGCGTCGACGCACTGGTCGGCCAGGAAGCCCAGCGACCGGCTGTCGGCCAGGACGGTGTGGAGCCGTCCGGGGCCGTCGGGGGAGGGCAGGTGGTCGCGGGTGCGGCGGACCTGCACGACCTCGTGCCCGGCCTGCACCAGCTGCGCGGCGAAGCGCTGCCGGCCGCCGGACAGGTCCAGCACGCGGCTCGGCGTCGCCGGCGCCCACGCGGCGAGCTGGGCGGCCGCGACCTCCTCGTAGAAGCGCCAGTAGGGCGACGCGTCGTCGGGGACCAGGGCCGGTGCCGGGGCCCGTGAGCTGCTCACCTGTCTAGGTTGCCCCGTGTGCAACACGTACGCACCTCGTCGACCCCCTCCGGGCCGGCCCGGGTCCACGTCGAGGGGTCCGGCGGCCGGCTCCTGGTCCTGGGGCACGGGGCCGGCGGCGGCGTGGACGCGCCCGACCTGCTCGCCGCCCGCGACGCCGCGCTGGGCCTCGGCTGGGCCGTCGCCCGGGTCGAGCAGCCCTGGCGGGTGGCCGGGCGCCGCGTCGCCGAGGCGCCTCCCCGGCTCGACGCCGCCTGGTACGCGGTGCTCGCCGGGCTGGACCGCGACCTGCTCGTCGTCGGCGGGCGCAGCGCCGGGGCGCGGGTCGCCTGCCGGACGGCGTCGGCCACGGGAGCGGCCGCCGTGCTGGCCCTGGCCTTCCCCCTGGTGGCGCCGAGCGGCCGGAGCCGTGCCGCCGAGCTGGAGCTGCCCGAGGTTCCGGTGCGGGTCGTGCAGGGGGAGCGGGACGCCTTCGGGGTGCCCGAGGGCGCCGTCGTCGTGCGGGGGGCCGACCACGCGTTCGCGGTGCGGAGGAAGGACGGACGGACCGCCGAGGAGGTGCTGGCCGACGTCCGCGGCGCCGTCGTCGGGCTGCTTCAGACGCTGACGTAGACCTCCGCGGCGACCGAGCTCGGCAGCTGCACGACGGCGCCGTCGACGTCGAGCGTGAGCACGCCGTCGTCCAGCTCCCCGACGACGACGCGCTGGCCTGGCAGCAGGTGCGCGTCGTGCAGCTCCTGCATGCGCGGCAGGAGGGTCTGCAGGTGCTCGTCGATGCGCCGGACCGTGCAGGAGCCCCCCGCGGCGACCGTCGACAGCGCCTGCAGCGGACCGGTCTCGACGACGTTGCGGCTGCCCGGGATCGGGCTGCCGTGCGGGCACGCGCCCGGGTCGCCGAGCAGGGTGACGAGGCGCTTCTCGAGGTTGTCGGAGATGGCGTGCTCGAGCCGGCAGGCCTCGTCGTGCACCTCGGGCCACGGCACCCCCAGGACCTCGACGAGCAGCACCTCGGCGAGCCGGTGCTTGCGCAGCACCGCGGTGGCGTAGGCGCGGCCCGTCCCGGTCAGGCGCAGGACGCGGTCGGCGTCGACGACGAGGTACCCCTCGCGCTCGAGCCGCTTGACGGTCTCGCTGACCGACGGGGCGCTCACCCCGAGCCGCTCCACGATGCGGGCCCGCAGCGGGACGATGCCCGCCTCCTCGAGCTCGAGGACGGTCTCGAGGTACTGCTCGACCGCGGGGTGGTGGCCGGCCATGTGCGGAGCCTAGGGGGAATCGCGGGCGACCGGACCGGTGTTGTGCACCACGTACCGCCCGGGACGGCGCGCCGTCCCCGCTCAGCCCTCCCCGCTCAGACTGGAGCCGGATGCACCCCGCACGACAGCGCCGTAGCGCCGCTGCCCGCCCGACGTCGTCGTCGCGGCCGGCCGCCCGCCCTGACCAGCCGCGGCCCCTCGCGACGCCTGCCCGCCGTGCCGCGGTCGAGCGCGTCGACGCCGCCCGCGTAGGATCAGGGACCGGCCCGCACCTCGCGGGTGGCGCCACCGGGTCCGGGGCGCCGGGCGGTACAGGGACGGTGAGCGCGACCATCAGCGGCGTCGAGACCGAGACGAGCGAGCAGCGCAGGGCGCGGTTCGAGCGCGACGCCCTGCCCTTCCTCGACCAGCTGTACTCCGCGGCGATGCGCATGACGCGCAACCCGTCGGACGCCGAGGACCTCGTGCAGGAGACCTTCGTCAAGGCCTTCGCGGCGTTCCACCAGTTCCAGGAGGGCACCAACCTCAAGGCCTGGCTGTACCGCATCCTCACCAACACGTTCATCAACACGTACCGCAAGAAGCAGCGCCAGCCGCAGCAGAGCCCGACCGAGCAGATCGAGGACTGGCAGCTCGCCGCCGCCGAGGGCCACACCTCCAGCGGCCTCAAGAGCGCCGAGACCGAGGCCCTGGACCACCTGCCCGACTCCGACGTCAAGGAGGCCCTGCAGGCGCTGCCCGAGGACTTCCGGATGGCGGTCTACCTCGCCGACGTCGAGGGGTTCTCCTACAAGGAGATCGCCGAGATCATGGGCACCCCGATCGGCACCGTGATGTCGCGCCTGCACCGCGGCCGCCGCGGGCTGCGCACCAAGCTGGCCGACTACGCCGTCGACCGCGGCCTCGTGAAGAGCGCCCCCGCCGTGGACCCTTCGTGAGCTGCGGCGACCCGCACGAGACCCCGTGCAGCGAGGTCCTCGAGGCGGTCTACCTCTACCTCGACGGCGAGCAGGACGGCCGGAGCCGCGACCAGGTCCGCATCCACCTCGACGAGTGCGCGCCGTGCCTGCGGCAGTACGGCCTCGAGCAGGCCGTGAAGTCCCTGGTGGCCCGCTGCTGCGGCATCGACCCCGCCCCGGTCGACCTCCGCGACCGCGTGCTCCTGCGCATCCAGCAGGTCCGGGTCGAGATCGAGCACGTGGAGTTCCGGGCCGAGTAGGGCGCCCTCCTAGGCTGGCCGCATGAGCAGCTGGCTGGTGACGGGTGGGGCGGGCTACATCGGTGCGCACGTGGTGCGCGCGATGGTGGCCGACGGCCTGGACGTCGTCGCGGTGGACGACCTGTCCACCGGCGACGCCTCGCGGGTCGACCCGGGGGCGACGTTCGTCGAGGGCTCGATCCTCGACCGCGGGCTGCTGCGCCGGGTGATGCGCGAGAACGCGGTGGGCGGCGTCGTGCACATCGCGGCCAAGAAGCAGGTCGGGGAGAGCGTCGCCGACCCGCTGAAGTACTGGCACGAGAACCTGGGCGGGCTGGTGAGCCTGCTGTCGGCCTGCCAGGACAAGGGCGTCGACAAGGTCGTCTTCTCCTCCAGCAGCGCCACCTACGGCATGCCCGACGTCGAGGCCGTGACCGAGGACGTCGAGGGCACGCCCCTGTCGCCGTACGGGATGACCAAGAAGGTCGGCGAGCAGGTCCTGCGCGACTGCGAGACCGCGTTCGGCCTGCGGACCATGCACCTGCGGTACTTCAACGTCGCGGGCGCGGCCACCGCCGAGCTCGGCGACGTGGGCGTCTTCAACCTGGTCCCGATGGTCTTCGAGCGGCTCGAGGCCGGCGAGAGGCCGCGGGTGTTCGGCGACGACTACCCGACGGCGGACGGCACCTGCGTGCGGGACTTCGTCCACGTGGCCGACATCGCGGCCGCGCACCTCGCGGCGGCCCGCGCCCTCGAGGGTGGCGCGGCGAGCGCGGCGTACAACATCGGCCGCGGCGAGGGCAGCAGCGTCCTCGACGTCATCGACATGGTCGGGCGGGTGACCGGCAGGGACGTGGCCCACGAGGTGCACCCCAGGCGGCCCGGCGACCCCGCCCGGATCGTGGCGAAGGTGGACGCGATCCGCGAGGGCCTCGGCTTCGAGGCGCAGCACGGGCTGCGGTCGATGGTCGAGAGCGCGTGGGCCGGCTGGCGGCTGCTCCACCCCTGAGACGCCCGTGAGCCCCCGTCCGGCTGGGCGGGGGCTCTCGTCGTGCAGGTGCTACGCGTTCGGGCGCTTGCCGTGGTTCGCGGCCTTCTTCTTGCCGGCGCGGCGCTTGCGGCCTCTCTTGGCCATGGCTGTCCTCCTAGGGCTTGACGACTGAGGACAGGGTTGCACAGAATGAGACCTGAGCGGAGGGCGCTCAAGGGACCTCCGCCAGGACACTCAGGAGGTAGTGGTGCAGGTGTGACCGGTGACGACGACGTGGCGGACCTGGGACCCGTTCACGGCCCTGGAGCGGCTGGACCGGGAGCTGGACGAGGCCGTCTCCCGGGCGCGGGGTGGTCGGGGGCGCGTCGCGACGACGTTCGTGCCCGCGGTCGAGGTCGTGCGCGACGGCGAGGACGTCCTCGTCCGGTTCGAGCTGCCCGGCACGACGGTCGAGGACCTCACGATCGAGGTCGAGCGCGGCCGTCTCGTCGTGGCGGGCGAGCGGCGCGACCCCCGCGAGGACGGGCAGGGGGTGCTGGTGCGCGAGCTGCGGTACGGCGCCTTCCGGCGCGAGTTCGCGCTCCCGCAGGGCACCAGCCCGGAGCAGGTGGAGGCGTCCTACGACGCCGGGATGCTCGAGGTCCGGGTCCGGGCCGTCGTGCAGCCCGAGCCGGCGCCGGTCCGGGTGCCGGTCGCGGCCGGTTCGCGTCCGGCGCCCGCCGTGCTCGAGCACGCAGCGGAGGGGCCGGCGGCCTGATGCTCAGCCCGGCCGGACGCCGCCGCGGAGCCAGTCGCGGCCCGCGTCCGGCCGGGGACGCCGTCGTCGCAGCGTCAGCCCGGTCCCCATCCCGAGCACGACCAGCTGCCCGACTCCGGCGGCCACCAGCACGTCGCCCGGGCTGACCACCTGCGGCAGCCGGGGGAGCGGCACGGGGACGACGTCGGCGAGGAGCGGCAGCCGGGTGCCGTCCTCGAGCAGCACGTGGCGGGGGTCCTCGCCGGCGACGATCGCCTGCACGGTGACCCCGGCACGGCCGGACGCCTCGACCGAGACGGGCATGGCGCCGTTGGCCGCGACGACGACGGCGTTCGCGACCAGGCCGAGCCCGACCAGCCCGGTGCCCCGGACACCGCGGTTGCGGGCGAGGAACAGCAGGACCAGCAGGGCGCTGACGACGAGCCCGGCCGGGTAGGCGCGCCCCCCGACGAGGGTGCCCGCCACCTGGACGACCAGGGCCACCGGCACCAGGGCGCGCGACCGCAGCGTGAGCCCGCCGAGCCGCTCCAGCGACCCGCCGCGGGCCCACCCGAGCAGCACCGCGACGAGCAGCACCGCGAGGACGAGGGACACCCGACCAGTGTGGCGGGCGGGCCTAGGCTCGACCCATGAGCGACGCGCCCGTCCCGCAGGAGCCCGGCACGGCCAGCCACGACCCCGACCGGCCGCCGGCGCTGCTCGAGTTCATGACCCAGGGCTGGGCGCCCCGCACCGAGGAGCTCCCCGCGCCGGCCGCGGCCGCTCCCTTCCGGGCGGCCCGCCGCGCCGCCCTGGCCGCCCGCTTCCCGGGCGAGGTCCTCGTCGTCCCCACGGGCGGCTACAAGACCCGGGCGAACGACACCGAGTACCGGTTCCGGCCGGGCACCGAGTTCGCCCACCTGGTGGGGTCGCACGAGCCCGACGCCGTCCTGGTGGTCGAGGCGTCCGGTGAGGCCGTCCTCTACCAGGCGCCCTCGATGGACCGCTCGACCCCGGCGTTCTTCACCGACCGCGTCTACGGCGAGCTCTGGGTCGGGCCCCGCCCCACCCTGGCCGCGACCAGCGCGCTGCTCGGCGTCGAGACCCGGCCGCTCGAGGAGCTGG
Source organism: uncultured Actinomycetota bacterium (assembly GCA_963761655.1). Classification (GTDB taxonomy): domain Bacteria; phylum Actinomycetota; class Actinomycetes; order Mycobacteriales; family SCTD01; genus RYN-122. The sequence goes on along the minus strand of CAVXHI010000004.1, from coordinate 64,934 downwards.
AGAAGCTCAGCGGCGCGGCCCGGGTCGTCCGCGGGTACGACGCCCGCGTCGAGGGCCTGTTCGAGACCGACGAGGAGAGGGACAGCGAGCTCGCGGCGTTCCTGTCCGAGCTGCGGCTGGTCAAGGACGCCCACGAGGTGCAGCAGCTGCAGGGGGCCGTCGACGCGACCGTCCTCGGCTTCGAGGACGTCGTCCGGGCCCTCCCGCAGGCCACGCAGACCAGCGAGCGCTGGCTGGAGGGCGTCTTCGGCCTGCGTGCCCGGGTCGAGGGCAACGACGTCGGCTACGGCAGCATCTGCGCCGCCGGCAGCCACGCCTGCGTCCTGCACTGGACCGACAACGACGGCCCCGTCCGCGAGGGCGACCTCGTGCTGCTGGACATGGGCGTCGAGGGCGACGAGCTCTACACCGCGGACGTCACCCGCACGCTGCCGGTCAGCGGCACGTTCACCCCCCGGCAGCGCGAGGTCTACGAGCTCGTGGTGAAGGCCCAGGACGCCGGGTTCGCGGCGTGCCGTCCGGGCGCGGACTTCCTCGACCCGCACCGCGCCTGCATGCGGGTCATCGCCGAGGGGCTGCAGGCCCTGGGGGTCCTCGACGACGCCGAGGCCGCCCTGCACGAGGACGACCAGCGCTACCGCAGGTACACCCTGCACGGCGTCAGCCACATGCTCGGGCTCGACGTCCACGACTGCGCGCACGCCCGCGAGGAGGTCTACCGCAAGGGCCCGCTGCAGCCCGGCTACGTCCTGACGATCGAGCCCGGCCTGTACTTCCAGCCCGACGACCTCACCGTCCCCGAGGACCTGCGGGGCATCGGCGTCCGGATCGAGGACGACGTGGTCGTCACCGAGGACGGGATGGTCAACCTGTCGGCCGCCCTCCCGCGCACCGCCGACGACGTCGAGGCGTGGATGGCCCGCCTGCGCGGCTGAGTGTGCCGGGCGGGCGGACCCAGGTCCGGTCCCGCCCCCGTCAGCCCGGGGGGCCGCTCAGGGGTGGCCGTCGTCGGTCGAGCAGCCACTGCTCGACCTCCTGCAGCGGCAGCGCGGGGCTCCACAGCCAGCCCTGGGCTGCCGAGCAGCCGAGCTCGGTCAGCCGGTCGCGCTGCTCGGCGGTCTCCACGCCCTCGGCCACGACGAACACGCCCATGTCCTGGGCCAGCCCGAGGACGGCGCGGACGATGGCGAGGTCGGCGAAGCTGCGGTCCATCCCGTTGACGAAGCTCTTGTCGATCTTGAGCACGCTGAGCGGCAGCAGGGACAGGTAGGCGAGCGACGACTGTCCGGTGCCGAAGTCGTCCACCGACACCCGCACCCCGAGCGCGTGCAGGGCCCGCAGGTCGCGCAGCGCGGTCTGGGTGTCACCCAGCACGGCCGTCTCGGTCACCTCGAGGACGAGCCCGTCGAGCGGACGCCCTCCGGCCGCGTCCCGGACCAGGGCCACCAGGCCGCCGTCCTGGACCACGCGCGCCGACACGTTGACGGCCATCGCGTCCTGCGGCCCGAGGGCGCCGGACCGGCGCAGCACCTCGCTGTCGGACAGCGCCTGACGCACCGCCCAGGCGTCCAGCTGCGGGCTCAGACCCGCGCGCTCGGCCAGCGGGACGAACACGTCCGGGCCGATCACCCGTCGTCCCTGGTCGCGCCACCGGGCCAGGGCCTCGACCCCGAGCGGAGCGCCGGTCTGCAGGGACACGACCGGCTGGTAGTGCAGCTCGAGGCCTCCGTCGGCGAGCGCCTCGCGCAGCTCACCGGTGATGGACAGCGCGTCGCGGGCCCGGGTGGCCATGCGGGTGTGGAAGGAGCGGGTGCTCCCGGACCCGGCCGCCTTGGCCTCGTACATGGCGAGGTCGGCCTCGCCCACGAGGCGCTGCGCGAGCGACGGCACGGCGTTGACGGTCAGCTCCTCGGTCACGTCGTAGACGGTCATCCCGGCGCTCGCGGGGACGTAGTACCGCGCCCCGTCGAGGTCCACGGGCGCGACCAGGCACGCGTGGAGCCGTCCCGCCACCTCCTGCGCCTCCTCGGCGTCGGTCTCGGGGCACAGCACGACGAACTCGTCCCCGCCGAAGCGCGCGAGCGTGTCGCCGGCCCGCAGGGCGGAGCTGAGCCGCCGCGCGACCTCGGCGAGCAGAGCGTCACCGACGGTGTGGCCGGCGACGTCGTTCACGCCCTTGAAGCCGTCGAGGTCGAAGAAGAGCACGGCGAGCGGGGCGCTGCGGCGTCGGGCGGCGAGCAGGGCCGTGCCGAGGCGGTCCAGCAGCAGCGTGCGGTTGGGCAGGCCCGTGAGCGCGTCGTGCAGGGCGCGGTGCTCCAGCTCTCGCTCCAGACGACGGGTCGCGCTGACGTCCCGGCCGATCAGCGAGGCGCCGGACACCCCGCTCTCGTCGACGACCGGGGAGACGGTGAAGCTCAGCTCCACCGGGTCGCCGTCGGGACGCTCCAGCAGGCCCTCGACGTCGCGGGTGGTGAGGCCCTGCAGGGCCCGGGCGACCGCCAGGCCCAGCGCCCGGTGGGAGGTCAGCGGCACCACGTCGAGCCAGGAGCTCTCCAGGACCTCGTCGCCGGTCCGGCCGAACAGGTGCGAGGAGCCGGCGTTCCACCGGTTGACCGTGCCGTCGCGACGCGTCCCGACGACGGCGTCGCCGGTCCCGTCGAGCAGGGCGGCGGCCTCGGCCAGGTGGGCCACGGCCCGCAGTTCCGCCTCCTTGGCCTGCGTGATGTCGCCCATCACGCCGCCGACGCTGACCTGCCGGCCCTGCGCGTCGAGCACGAAGCGGCCGCGGGTGAACAGCCAGTGCACGGAGCCGTCGGGCCAGACCACGCGCAGGTCGGCGGCGTACTCCTCGCCCCCCGTCAGCGCGGCGTGGAAGACGGCCTCCACCCGTGCGCGGTCCTCGGGGTGGAGGTGCTCGACGAAGGTCTCGTAGCTCCACGACGGGAGCAGCTGCGTGTACCCGAACAGGGCGTCGTGGCGCGGGCTGCGCCGCGTGGTGTTGGTGCCCAGGTCCAGGTGCCACCAGCCCAGCCCCGCGTCCTCCAGCACGCTCTCCAGGACCTCCTCCAGCGAGGGCTCGGGAGGAGGCGGGGAGGCGGGCACACCGGGAACGTAGGGCCGGGCGGACCCCCCGTCATCTCGCCGTCGGGCGCGACGACGTGGGCCGCTACCGCCCGGTGTGCGGCATCAGGGCGTTCGGCGGGATCTGGCCGAACCGGCCGCCGTTGAAGTCGTCGACCGCCTGCTGCAGCTCCGCGCGGGTGTTCATGACGAACGGGCCGTACTGCGCGACGGGCTCCCGGAGCGGCTGGCCACCGAGGACGATGACCTCGAGAGCGCTGTGCCGGCTCTCCTGGACGGCGTCCGCGGTGATGGTCAGCCGGTCGCCGGCGCCGAGGACGGCGGTCTGGCCGGTGCGGACCTTCGAGGCGGCCCCGAGCAGTGAGCCCGCGCCGACGCTGCCGTCGCCGGACAGGACGTAGACCAGGGCGTTGAACTCGGGGTCCCACGGCAGGTTGAGCTGTGCGCCCGGCGTGACCGTGGCGTGCATGAGCGTGATCGGGGTGCGGGTCGTGCCCGGGCCCCTGACCTTCGCCCCGCCACCGGTGGGCAGGTCACCGGCGATGAGGCGCAGCAGCGAGCCGCCGTCGGAGGACGCGAGCAGCACGACGTCGCTGCCCTCGAGGTTCTGGTAGGCGGGCGCCGTCATCTTGTCCTTGCCCGGGAGGTTGACCCAGAGCTGGATGCCGTGGAACACGCCACCGCTCTTCACGAGCTCGACCGGCGGGGTCTCGATGTGCAGGATCCCGCCACCCGCGGTCATCCACTGGGTGGCGCCGTCCTGGATGAGGCCGCCGCCGCCGTGGCTGTCCTGGTGCTGGAAGGCGCCGTCCATGATGTAGGTGACGGTCTCGAAGCCGCGGTGCGGGTGCCAGGAGGTGCCCTTGGGCTCGCCCGGGGCGTACTCGACCTCGCCCATCTGGTCCATCATGATGAACGGGTCGAGGAGCTCGGGGCGGATGCCCGCGAAGGCCCGGCGGACCGGGAAGCCCTCGCCCTCGTAGCCCTGCGGCGCGGTGCTGACGGCGAGGACGGGGCGCTCGACGTCGCCGAGCCCGGCGGCGGGCACGCGGGGGAGCGCGAGGGTGTCTGCGGTGACGGCGGGCATGGTGTCCTCCAGAGGTTGTTGCTCGTGCAACCAGATTGCCGCGCCGATGTTCCCGGGTCAAGCAGGAGGCAGGTCCTGCCGATCGGACAGGGTGACCACCTCGATCGAGCCCTTCCTGCGCGCTCTCGTGGAGTGCGGCGGTTCCGACCTGCACTGCAAGGTCGGGTCCCCGCCGCGGGTCCGCATCGACGGGCGGCTGCGCAAGCTGCAGACCCGCGATCTCACCGCCGCCGACACCGATCAGATGGTCGCCGAGGTGCTGCGCGAGGACCTCGCGGACGAGTTCCACAAGACCAACGAGGCCGACTTCGCCTACTCGCTGTCCGGCGTCGGGCGCTTCCGCGTCAACGCCTTCCGCAGCCGCGGCTCGTGCGGGCTCGTCTTCCGCCGGGTCAGCGTCGGCGCCATCCCGCTCACCGACCTCGGTCTGCCGCCCGTCCTGGCGTCGCTGGCCATGGAGCCCCGCGGCCTGGTGCTCGTCACCGGCCCCACCGGCTCGGGCAAGACCACGACGCTGGCCGGCATGATCGACCACATCAACTCCTCCAAGGAGTGCCACGTGGTCACCATCGAGGACCCGATCGAGGTCCTGCACTTCGACAAGCTGGCCATGGTCAACCAGCGCGAGGTCCGGGTCGACACCGAGGACTTCGTCACCGCCATGCGCGCCGCGATGCGCCAGGACCCCGACGTCATCCTCGTCGGCGAGATGCGCGACCACGAGACCGTGAAGGCCGGCCTGGCTGCCGCCGAGACGGGCCACTTCGTCATGTCGACCCTGCACACGACCGACGCCGCCGAGACGATCAACCGCGTCATCGACTTCTTCCCGCCGCACGAGCAGAAGCAGGTCCGGCTCGCCCTCGCCGGTGCGCTGCGCGGGATCATCTGCCAGCGCCTCGTGCCCCGCGCCGACGGTGAGGGCCGCTGCGTCGTCATGGAGATCGCCGTGAACACCGGCCGCATCGCCGACGCCATCATCGACCCGGACAAGACGTCCACGATCAGCCAGCTCATCGCCGAGGGCACGTACTACGGCATGCAGACCTTCGACCAGCACCTCGTGAGCTTCATCCGCGACGGCGTCATCACGCTCGAGGCGGCCATGGCGGCGAGCACGAGCCCGCACGACCTCACGGTCGAGCTGCGCCGCCTGGGACTCGTCGCCTAGTCCTTCCCGCGCCGGTCCTCGTAGGACTCCCGCAGCCGGAGCCGGTCCAGCCGCGGGTCGTCCTCCGGCAGGTCGACGACGCCGGCCAGGACCCGCTCGACGTCGTCGAGGTCGCCCGCGACGTCGATGCCCATGAGGACGCCGGGTCGCAGCTCGGTGTACACCGACGACGGGACGCCGTCCTGCTCGTAGACGAGGGCCGGGCGCCCGTCGACCGTGCTCAGGCGGGTGCCGACGACAGCCCGCGCGCCGACCGACCCGTCGCTCCGGCCGGCGTCGGCCTCCAGCGTCCGACCCTCACCGGCACCCCCGAACTCCAGGTACCAGGACTCCCCGGTGCTCGTGGTCGGGTAGGGCGCGCCGGTCCGGCGGTGGAGCACGCGCAGCCCGGGTGCGAGCGCCGCGTCCCAGACGACGGTGCGGTCGACGTACGTCGCGGCCGCGAGCAGCTCGCGGGCACGGTCCAGCGGGTAGCCGTTCGCCACCGCGTACCACTGCTCGCCGCGCTCGTCGGTCACGATCCAGCGGAGGAACTGCGGGGCCCCGGACAGCGGCGGGCCCAGCCGCCGGGCGGCGTACGCCCCGACCCGGTCCGGCGTCTCGGTCTCGGCGTCGTCGACCCGGACGCCCCGCAGGGGCCCCGTCAGCGTCACGGATCCGGTGACGAGCCCGGAGGGATCGAGGGTGGCGGCGTTCAGCGAGGGGACGGTGCACCAGCCGGTGCTGGTCTCGGACCTGGCGAAGAGGTCCTTCACCGTCCAGCCGGACGGGAGGTCGGTCGGGAACGGCCGGACGGCGGCCGTGTCGGGACGGATCGGCTGGGCGTACCCCGTGCCGCAGGTGAGCCCGCCCTCACCGGCGGTCGCTGTCCCGAGCAGCGGCCGCGACGGCGACGGGCCCCCGGGCAGGGCCGGGACGACCACGGCGGCCAGGGGCAGGACGGTCGCCACGGCGAGCACGGTCACCAGCCGCCGCCGCCACGTCCGCACAGGTACGGGCCGCGGCACGCCGCGGGTCCGGGCGTCGAGGACCCGGCGCGCCGAGTCGAGGTGCCCGGCGGGGTCGTCGACGTCCTGGAGCGGGTCGGCGAGACGCACGAGCGCGAGCAGGTCGTCGGTCTTCACGGCTGTCCGATCTGGGGGAGGAGGGTCGGGAGGTCGGCGTGCTCGCCGACGGGGTCGAGCTGGGCCTGCATCCGGCGGCGCGCCCGGTGCAGCCGCACCGCGAGGGTGGTGCGCGAGACCGACAGGGCCTGCGCCGCCTCCTCGCGGGACAGCCCGTCCCAGGCCAGCAGCGTGAGCAGCTCCCGGTCCGCGGCAGGCAGCCTGGCGAGGGCCGCCTCGACCGCCCCGGACAGCCCGGGGACGCCCGCGTCCGGGAGCGGCTCGGCTCGCAGGCGGGTGCTCAGCGCGTGCCGCCGGCGGGCGGTCCGCAGCACGTTGGCGCTCACACCACGGGCGACGCCGAGCAGCCAGGGCAGTGCCTGCTCGGGGACGTCGTCGAGGCGGCGCCAGGCGACGACGAAGGTCTCGGACACGACCTCGTCGACCTCCGACGGGAGGACGCGGCGTCGGGCGTAGCGCACGACGGCGGGGGCGTGGGACTGCCAGAGCGCGTCGAGCCGCTGCTGCGGGTCGGGTGGGGACACGGGTGCTCCTGTTCGTCGACTCGACCAGGAGTGTCCGGACACGTCGCGAGCATTACCGGCGTGCGCCGGACCTCAGCTCACCCGTGCAGCTCGCCGTGCTCGACGCAGCGGGCGGTCCAGCCGGTCGGGTGGATCTGCACGACCATGCGGCGGCGGCAGCGGGCGCAGTAGCGGGGAGGCTCGAGCTCGCGGGCGGCCTCGCACCGGTCGTGTCCCTCGCCGGCCAGCTCCTCGCCGCACTGGTCGCACCAGGGCACCAGCGGCAGCGCGTAGGTGATGAGCTGCAGGTCGGGGACCGGTCGCCAGTCGCGCCCCGGCGTCCGCACGAAGCCGAGCCGCTCGTAGAGCCGGTGGGCCGCGTGCATGTCCAGCTGGCTCGACAGCCGCACCAGCCGGCAGCCGTCCTCGCGGGCCCGCTCCAGGCAGGCCCGGACCAGCAGCTCCCCCGTGCCCTTCCCGCGCCCCGCGGCCGCGACCACGAGCATCCGGACGACGGCCTCCCCGGGCACGGCCTGCTCCGCCCACTCGCCGCCTCGCGTCGCGACGGTGACCGCCCCCAGCAGACCCTCGTGGTCGACCGCGACCAGCACGGTGGCCGACGCGACCCGGGAGGCGACGTCGCGCAGGGCCGGCTCGTAGTGGGCGGTGCTGAAGCCCTCGCCGCGGTAGACCGACGCCGTGAGGTCGGCGACGGTGGCCTGCTCGTCCGGCTGCACCTCGCGCACACGGGTAGACACGCAGCGTGTCTACCCCAGCGGCCGTGCGCGCTCTCGCCCGGGACGTCGTACGCAGCACCCGGGGGCACGACCTCGCCCTCTACGCCGCGGGCGTCACCTTCTACGCCGCGATCGGCTTCGTGCCGTTGCTGCTGGTCGCGCTCTACCTGGCCGGGCTGATCGCCGGCGAGGGCACGGTGCGGGGCCTCGCCGAGGAGCTGACCCGCCTGCTGCCCGACCGCCTGGGCACCCAGGAGGCCGGTCGGTTCCTCGCCCGCTCGGGCACTGCCCTCGGGCCGCTCAACGCCCTCGTCGCGCTCGTGCCCGCGAGCCTGTACGGCGAGGGCCTGGTCCGTGCCTTCGACCGGCTGTCCGACGCCGGCGAGCCCGGACGGCGCTCGCTGCGCGGCCGGGTCGGCTCGCTGCTCCTGGTCGCGGCCAGCCCGTTCCTGCTCCTGCTCGGCCTCACGACGAGCCGCGGGCTCACCGGCGCCCTGGGCGACAGCCTCGGAGCCCGGCTGTTGGGCGTCTACGTCGCGTTCGTCGTCGGGTGGATCAGCATCAGCGTGCTGCTGGTGCTGACCTACCGCGGCATCGCCCCCGACCGCTGCTGCGTGCGCGCGCTGCTGTGGGGCGCGTTCTCCACCGGGTCGTTCCTGTCCGGCACGGCGCTCGGCTTCGTGCTGTTCCTGTCGCTCGGCATCGACCTCGGCGGGGCGTACGGCAACAGCACGGTGCTGGCCACCGGTGCGGTCGCCCTGGGCTGGCTGCTGGTGCTGCACGTCGTCGTGCTGGTCGGCTACGTGCTGACCCTGCGGCTCGAGGCCCGGGGCGGCCACCCGCTCGCGCAGGCGACCGGCCCCGACCTGGTGAAGTCGGCCGACCAGGGGTGACGGCCCGTCATGTTCTTCCTCTTCTCGAACCGTCTCGGCTGCCTGCCCAGCCTCCTGCTGTCCGCCGTCGTGACCCTGCTCCTGCTGTTCCTGACCGGGGTCCTGCGCTAGGTGCTCGCCCCGAGCGGGAGCTCCTCGCGCACGCCGGGGTCGCCGGCCTCCGCGGTGTAGTCGACGGGCCGGGTGGTGTCCTCGCCGTCGGCGACCCGCCCGCGCAGCAGCAGCGTCCCGACGACGCACACGGCGAGGTTCGCGAGCAGGGCCAGGATCCCGGCGTAGAGCGTGACCGTCGTGTCCAGGCCGAGGTGGGACAACGGGTACGCCGAACCGCCGAAGTGCTCCTTGGTCACGGTGACCACACCGTCGGCCCCGAACTGCCTCGCGGGGATCTGGTACAGCGTCACGGCCCCGACGAGCATGCCGACCACCCACCCGGCGACCATCGCCCGGCTGTGCAGCCACCGCGTGTAGAGCGCGATCGCGACGGCCGGCAGCGTCTGCAGCATGATCACGCCGCCGAACAGCTGCAGGTCGATGGAGAACTGCGGGTCGATGAGCAGGATCGCCAGCAGCGCGCCCACCTTCACTACCAGCGAGGCGAGCTTGCTGCTGCGCGCCTCCTGCTTCGGCGTCGCGTCCTTGTTGAGGTACTCGACGTAGATGTTGCGGGTCCACAGGTTCGCGGCCGCGATCGACATGATCGCCGCGGGCACGAGGGCGCCGATGCCGATGGCCGCGAAGGCGACGCCGGCGAACCAGCTCGGGAACTGCTGCTCGAACAGCAGCGGGACGACGGTGTTGACGTCGGGCTTGCCGTTCTCGCCCTGCAGCGGCGTCACGCCGGCGGCGATGGCCATGTAGCCGAGCAGCGCGAGCAGGCCCAGCACGAAGCTGTAGGCCGGCAGGGCCGCCATGTTCTTCTTGACGGTGTCGCGGCTGCGGGCGGCGAAGACGCCGGTGAGCGAGTGCGGGTAGAGGAACAGCGCCAGGGCCGAGCCCAGGGCGAGCGAGGCGTACTGCAGCTGGTTGGCCCCGTTGAGCAGCAGCCCGTCGCCCGGGTTGGGGCTCTTGCTGAACTTGGCGTCGGCGGCGGCGAAGACCTCGTCGAACCCGCCGAGCTTGTACGGGATGACGATGACCGCAGCCAGGACGACGACGTAGATGAGCGCGTCCTTGACGAAGGCGATCAGCGCCGGGGCACGCAGCCCGGAGTTGTACGTGTACGCCGCCAGGATGGCGAAGGCCACGATGATGGGGGCGTCGCCCGTGACGCCCATGGCCTTGAGCACCGCCTCGATGCCCACCAGCTGCAGGGCGATGTACGGCATCGTCGCGACGATCCCGGTGAGGGCGATCAGCAGCGCCAGCGTGGGTGAGCCCGAGCGGGCCCGGACGAAGTCGGCGGGGGTCACGAACCCGTTCACGTGGCTGACCGACCAGAGCCGGGCGAGCACGAAGAACACGATCGGGTAGACGACGATCGTGTACGGCAGGGCGAAGAAGCCGAGCGCCCCCGCGCCGAACACCAGCGCCGGCACGGCGACGAAGGTGTACGCCGTGTAGAGGTCGCCGCCGATGAGGAACCAGGTGATCCAGCCGCCGAAGCTGCGGCCGCCGAGGCCCCACTCGTCGAGGCTGTCCAGGTCGGGCGCTCGGCGCCAGCGGCTGGCGAAGAAGCCCAGGAGGCTGACCGCGAGGAACAGGACGGTGAAGACGACCAGCTCGGTGGTCTTGACGTCCTTCACGGCCGCGTCCTCGTCGCCCGGTAGACGGCGTAGGTGCAGGCCACGCCGACGACGACGACGGCCAGCTGGTACCAGTAGAAGAAGGGCACGTCGAACAGCTCCGGCGTCCGCCGGTTGTAGAGCGGCGGGTACAGCGTGACGAGCAGCGGCAGGACCAGGAGCCAGTTCCAGGGGCTGCGGTCGGACCGGCGGGGTGGACGGGCGGGGGTGGTCACGGGGCCTCCTTCGTCGGGGGCCCGACGCTAGCCCGGTGTGACCCGGTTCACGCCGTCTGCCCCAGCGCGTCCTGCCGCTCCTGCTCCGCACGTTCCCGGGCGTCGCACCCGAGCACGTGGTCGTTGACCAGGCCGCAGGCCTGCAGCAGCGAGTAGATCGTGGTCGGGCCGACGAAGACGAAGCCGGCCTGCTTGAGCCGCGTGGCCAGCCGCGTGCTCGACTCCGTGCTCCCGGGCAGGCCCGCCGACTGCTCGCGGACCGGGCTCGGCAGCTCGGCGTGCTCGAGGACCAGGGCGGGCAGGCCGCCGGCGTCGCGCAGGGCCAGCGTGGCCTCGGCGTTGCGGACGCAGGCCCGCAGCTTCGGACCGCTGCGGATCAGCCGCTCGTCGAGGAGCAGCGGGGCGGTGTCCCGGCCGGCGACCCGCTCGGGGTCGAAGCCGTCGAAGACCTCGCGCAGGGCCGGGCGCTTGCGCAGGACCGTGATCCAGGCCAGTCCGGACTGGAAGCCCTCCAGGCAGACCTTCTCGTAAAGCTGCTGCTCGGACAGCTGCGGCCGGCCCCACTCGTCGTCGTGGTACGCCTCGTAGACCCGGTCGCCGTCCCCGAAGCAGCGCACGAGAAGCTCCCTAGAGAGACTGGCCGAGGCCCTTGAGCGGCATCTTGAGATCGCTCAGCATGTCGAGGTCGGCGGTGGCCGGGCGCCCGAGGGTGGTCAGGTAGTTCCCGACGATCACGGCGTTGATCCCGCCGAGCATGCCGTCGGTGGCGAGGTCGCCGAGGGTGATCTCGCGGCCGCCGGCGAAGCGCAGGATCGTGCGCGGCAGGACCAGGCGGAACACCGCGATCGCGGCGAGGGCCTCGTCGGCCGGCATGACCGGGAGGTCGCCGAACGGGGTGCCGGGCCGCGGGTTGAGGAAGTTCAGCGGGACCTCGTCGGGCTCGAGCACCGCGAGCTGCGCGGCGAACTCGGCCCGCTGCTCGAGGGTCTCGCCCATGCCGAGGATGCCGCCGCAGCAGACCTCCATACCGGCGTCGCGGACCATCTCGAGGGTGCTCCAGCGCTCCTCCCACGAGTGCGTCGTCACGACGTTCGGGAAGTGCGACCGGGCCGTCTCGAGGTTGTGGTTGTAGCGGTGCACCCCGGCAGCAGTGAGCCGGTCGACCTGCTCCTGGGTCAGCATCCCGAGGCTGCAGGCGACCTGGATGTCGACGGCCTCGCGGATCGCCGCGACACCCTTCTCGACCTGCGCCATGAGCTTCTCGTCCGGCCCGCGGACCGCGGCCACGATGCAGAACTCGGTCGCCCCCGTCGCGGCGGTCTCCACAGCGGCCTTGACCAGCGACGGGATGTCGAGCCACGCGGCGCGGACGGGGGAGGGGAACAGGCCGGACTGGCTGCAGAAGTGGCAGTCCTCGGGGCACCCGCCGGTCTTGAGGCTGATGATCCCCTCGACCTCGACCTCGGGGCCGCAGTGCTTCATCCGGACGTCGTGGGCCAGCTGCAGCAGCTCGGACAGGCGCTCCTTCGGCAGCTGCAGGCACGCCAGCGCCTGCTCCTGCGACAGGCCGACGCCGCGCTCCAGGACCTGCTCGCGGGCGACCACGAGGACGTCGGAGACAGGGGCGGGGGCGTCGATCAGCTCGGTCACGGGCCCGAGTCTGCCAGGCCCGGGCCGTCACTCCGCGGCGGCCGCCCGGAAGGCCCTGGCGTCGAAGGTGCCGCCCAGGGCGGGACCCAGGCTGCGCGTGGCGGCGAGCAGGAAGGCGTCCCGGTCCAGCGCTCCCGCCCCGGTCGGCACGGCGCCCAGCAGCGGCCGGGCCGCCAGCGTCTCGAGGTCGCGCACGTTGCTCCGCTCGGCCAGCCCCGGCTCCTCCGGCCACGCGCCGACCACGATCCCCGACAGCTCCAGCCCCCGGTGCGCCAGCGCCTCCAGGGTCAGCGCCGTCGCGTTCAGGGTCCCCAGCCCGGCGCCCGCCACAACGAGCGACGGGGCCCGGACCGCGCGGGCGACGTCGGCGAGGGTGAGGCCGTCGTCGTCGAAGCGGACGAGCAGGCCGCCCGCGCCCTCGACGAGCACCAGGTCGTGCGTCTCGTCGAGCCGCAGCAGGAGGTCGACGCAGGCCGCGAGGTCGAGCGGGTCCCGGCGGCTCCGCCGGGCCGCGGCCGCGGGGGACAGCGGGTCGGGGTAGCGGACGAGCTCGTGCAGGCTGTCGGCGCCGGTCAGGCGGGCGACGTCAGCGAGGTCGCCCGGGGCGTCGTCGGCGAGGCCGGTCTGCCCGGGCTTGACGACGGCGCAGCTGCCGCGACCGAGCGCCAGGGCGGTGACCGCCGCGGTGACGACGGTCTTCCCGACGTCGGTGCCGGTGCCGGTGACCACGAGGATGCTCATGGTCGGGACGCTACGGCGAGGCTCAGTGCCCCTCCTTCTCGGCCGGCGCCGCCTCCTTGCCGTGGGGCGCTGCCTTCCCGGCGGCCTTCTCGGCGGCCTTGCCGTGGCCGGCCTCCTTCGCGGCGTCCGGCGCAGCGCACGGCGCCGCTGCCGCCTCGCCGTGCGCGTCACCGGTCGTCTCCGTTCCCGTCTCGGCCGCGGCGCCGTGCTCGGCGGGTGCGCTGTCCTCCGCGGGGGCGCTGTCCTCCGGAGGTGCGCTGTGCTCGGCAGGTGCGCTGTGCTCGGCGGGCGCCTCCGCGGCAGCCGCCTCTCCGTGCTCGGCCGCACGCTCGACAGCCGCCCCGGCTGCAGCCGCGGCCTCCTGGCCCCCGCCCGTCGCCGCCTGGTGCGCCTGCTCCAGGGCGGCGCGGGCAGCGGTCGCAGCGGCGTCGGCGTCCGCCTGGGCCTGCTCTGCGGTCTCGAGGGCCTGAGCGGCCCGCACGGCCTGCGTGGCCGCCTGGACCGCCCGGGCAGCCGCCTCGACGGCCTCCTGCGCCTTGGCGGCGTGCGCCCCGTCGGGCACGGCGTCCGCGGCGCGTGGCAGCGCGACGACGACCGGTCGCGCGGCGGCGTGGGCGGAGAGGCTGGCGGCCGCCCGGTCGGCAGCCGCGGGGAGGGCCTTCTCGGCCTTGTGGAGCCGCTTGACGAGCTCGGCCTGGTCGGCGGTCAGCTGCTCCAGCTCGCGGGTGTCGGTCGACGGCACGGGCCGGGTCCCGGTCGCGTCGCCGGCCACCTCGGTCGCCGCCGCGTGCTCACCCTCGGCGGTCGCGTGCTCTGCGGCGGCTGCCGCGGGCTCAGCCTCCCCGTGGGCGGCGGCCGGCTCGGCGCACCCCTCGGCGGTCGCGGCCTCCTCCCCACCGCCCCCGCAGCCCGCCAGGGCCAGGACGACGAGCGGGGACAGCAGCAGGGCGAGCGGGCGCGGCGGGGTCACCCCCACCACGTCGGCGCGAGAGCCGCTGGCTGGACCACCCGGTCGGGCGGCTGTCGACCCGGTCCGCCGAGGCGGCGCCACTAGGGTCGGACGGTGTCGACGCTGACCGACCTCGTCCAGGACCGCACGGACCTGTCGCAGGCCGACCTCGACCACCTGCACCGGCTCGTCACGGACTGGCAGCTGGTCAGCGACCTGTCCTTCGCCGACCTCGTGCTGTGGGTCCCCGGCCGGGACGGCACCTGGACGGCCGTGGCGCACATGCGCCCCACGACCGGCCCGACGGCGCACCCGGAGGACGTCGTCGGGGCGACCCTCGGGCCGGACCAGGCGGTGCGGATGCGGCGGGCCGTGCGCGAGCGGCGGGTCGTGCAGCCCGACGAGCCCGACCAGCGCGGGCCCCTGCTGCGGGTCCGGCACGAGAGCGTGCCCGTCCGGCGGGGCGAGCGGGTGCTGGCGGTCGTGAGCCGGGACAGCCGTGCGGCGGCGGGTCGCAGCCCGAGCGCGCTCGAGCTGGCCTACCTGTCCAGCGCCGGCGAGCTGGTCCAGATGCTCGCGGAGGGCTCGTTCCCGTACCCGACCGGCCCCGAGGGGGAGGCCGACCCGGAGAACGCCCCGCGCGTCGGTGACGGCGTGCTCCGGCTCGACCGCACCGGGCACGTCGTCTACGCCAGCCCCAACGCGCTGTCGGCGCACCGCCGGCTGGGGGTCCGCGGGGACCTCCTCGGTCAGCACCTCGGCACCACGGTCGCCCGGCTGACCGCCGCCCCCGGACGGCTGGACGAGCCGCGGGCGTCCGCGGCGCTGGCGGCTGCGCTGCGCTTCGCCGAGCCGCGCGACAGCGAGGTCGAGGCGCAGGGCGCGACCGTGCTGCTCCGGGCGATGCCGCTGGTGCCGGGCGGGGAGCGCCGGGGAGCGCTGGTGCTCGTCCGCGACGTGACCGAGCTGCGCCGGCGCGACCGGCAGCTGGTCGGCAAGGACGCGACCATCCGCGAGATCCACCACCGGGTGAAGAACAACCTGCAGACCGTCGCTGCGCTGCTGCGCCTGCAGGCCCGGCGCATGCGCGACCCGGCGGCGCGCGCCGCGCTGGAGGAGTCGGTGCGCCGCGTCTCGAGCATCGCCCTCGTGCACGAGACGCTCTCGCTGACGCTCGACGAGAGGGTCGCCTTCGACGCCGTGGCCGACCGCGTGCTGGCCATGTGCGCCGAGGTCGCGACCCCCGAGAGCGACGTGCGGGTGCGCCGCGAGGGCTCGTTCGGGGAGCTCGCGGCGGAGGTCGCGACCCCGCTCGCGATGGTCCTGACCGAGCTCGTGCAGAACGCCGTCGAGCACGGGTTCGGGGCCGCGCGGTCGCGCGGCCAGGTCGCGGTGCGGGTCGAGCGCAGACCGGACCGGCTCGACGTCGTCGTACGGGACGACGGCGCCGGGCTCCCCGCCGGGTTCGACCTGTCGGCGTCGACCCGGCTCGGGCTGCAGATCGTGCGGACGCTCGTGGAGAGCGAGCTGCGCGGGACGATCGCGCTGCAGCAGGCCCCGGACGGCGGGACGGACGCCGTGGTCGGCGTCCCGCTGCTAGCCCGTGGGCACGACCAGGGCTGACTGCAGCCCGGGGTCCTCGCTGGCGCCGTCGTTGAGGCGGCTGTAGGCCAGGACGAGCAGCACGGTCAGGCCGACCAGCAGGAGCAGCACGACCACGCGGTACGGCCACACGCTGCGCCACGCCGCGGGCGCCTCGTGGGGCACCAGCGGCGGGCGGACGTACCGCTCGCGGACCACGGGGACGGTCAGGCGGTGTGCGCGGTGGTGCGGGCGGCGCTCCGGCTGGAGCGGACGAGCAGCCGGCGCTCGTCCTCGTCGGTGCCGCCCCAGACGCCGGAGTCCTGGCCGCTCTCGAGCGCCCACTCGAGGCACGACTCGGTGACGCGGCAGCGACCGCACACGACCTTGGCCTCCGCCACCTGCAGGGCGGCCGGGCCGGTCGTGCCGATCGGGAAGAAGAGCTCGGGGTCCTCGTCGCGGCAGAGCGCGTGGTGGCGCCAGTCCATCTGGTCCGTCTCCTCTGTGGTCCTCGGTCCTGCGTGGCGCGCCGCGTCCGCCGGAGGAGCTGGCGGGTCCTGGCTGGTCGTGCTGGTCGCTGTGGTGCTGCTGGTCCTGTTCGGCTGCGGCGGCCCCGTCACGGTGGTGGCGGTGCAGCTGCACAGTCCTGCGGGGTCCGAGAGGCACCGGTCGGCGCCTCGGAGCGGACTCCTGCTGCGCCCACCCTTGCACCGGCACAACGCCGGGGCAAGCACTGGCGGGGCTTCTCGTGCGGAACGCCTGTCGGGTTGGTCACGTCGTCCTGTCGGGACCGTGCGGCGTGTGCCCCGTGTGTCCCCGTCCACACCGGTACGGGCCTGCGGGAGTTCTCAGACGAGGACGTCGAGGGCGGCCGGCACGCCGCGCAGCACGACCTCGGTGCGGTCGCCCAGGTCGTCCCCGTCGACCTGCAGGGCGACCGGCCGCAGGGCGGACAGGCGCAGCTCGGGGGCGTCGTGGACCTGCAGCAGGGTGCGACCGCGGGGGCGCGCGCCCGGCTGCAGGATCTGGCGCAGGTGCCGCAGCGTCGCGACGGTGGACAGGCGGCGAACGCCGAACAGGTCCAGGCCGGTCTCGAACGTCGCGTCCGGGCAGGCCCGCACGGGCAGCGGACCGAGGAAGGTCCAGGGGTCGGTGTTGCAGACCAGCGCCATGCCGACGGGCTCGGGCTCCTCGCCGTCGCGCTCGAGCAGCAGGGCCGGCGTGCCGCGGCGCGACAGCAGGAACTCCGTCAGCCCCTGCCGGACGAACAGCCCGGGGGTGGCCTTCGCGCCCTTGTCGCGCTTGCGCTCGACCCGGCGCACGACGGCGGCGTCGAGGCCGAGGCCGGCGCAGAAGGTGAACCAGCGGTCGGGCTCGCCAGTCCCCGCAACACCGCCCTCGACGACGCCGAGGCCGATCCGGCGCCGCCGGTCCAGGGCGAGGGACTGCAGCAGGACGCTGGTGGCCTCGACCGCGTTGTTCGGCAGACCGAGGGCGCGGGCGAAGACGTTGGCGTTGCCGCCGGGGACGACGGCGAGCGCGGGCCCCTCCGGGTCCGGCCCGTCGGCCATCAGCCCGTTCACGACCTCGTTGACCGTGCCGTCACCGCCGAGCGCCACGACGACGTCCAGCCCGTCGACCCGGGCCTGCGCGGCCAGCTCGATGGCGTGCCCCCGGGACCGGGTCACGGCGACGTCGAGCTTGACCTCGCTGGACAGCGCGGAGATGAGGACCTCGCGCGTCTGCGGCGTCGTCGCCGTGGCCATCGGGTTGACGACCAGCAGCGCACGCATGGCTGGAGGGTATCCGCGCGGCTACGGTCGAGGCGTGAACGCCGCTGTGAGACGCGCCGCCCTGCTCGTCGCCGTCGAGGGCGTCGGGCTCGTGCTGGTCGGCCTGGTCTACGGCGTCGCGGGCCTGCTCGGGCAGCCCGAGGACCGGTTGGCGACCGTGCTCGCGGCGGTCCTCGCCGTCGCTACCGGCCTGCTCCTGCTGCCGCTGGCGCGGGCGCTCGACCGGCAGCGGACCTGGGCGCGGACGCCCGTCGTCGTGCTGCAGCTGTTCGCCCTGCCGGTCGGCTACGGCCTCGCCCAGGGCGAGGTCTGGGTGGCGGCCGCGGTCGTGCTCGGGCTCGCCGTCGCGACGCTGCTGCAGCTGGCCGCGCCCGAGGCCCGGCTGGCGTTCGCGCCGAGCCGGGACTAGTCCTCGGTCAGCAGGCCGGTCCGGAGCTGGGCCAGGGTGCGGGCCAGCAGGCGCGAGACGTGCATCTGGCTGATGCCGAGCTCCCCGGCGATCTGGCTCTGCGTCATGTTCCCGAAGAAGCGCAGCATGAGGATCTTCTTCTCGCGGGCGGGCAGCTTCTCGAGCAGCGGCTTGAGCGACTCGCGGTACTCCACGCCCTCGAGCGCGTCGTCCATGATCCCGAGGCTGTCGGCGACGGCCGGGCTGTCGTCGTCGCCGCCGTCGGGGGCGTCCAGGCTGACGGCGGAGTAGGCGTTCGCCGACTCCAGGCCCTCGAGGATCTCCTCCTCGGTGAGCCCGAGGTGCTGGGCGAGCTCGGCCACGGTGGGGGAGCGGCCGTTCTTCTGCGACAGCTCGCTGGTGGCCTTGGTCAGGCTGAGCTTGAGCTCCTGCAGGCGGCGGGGCACGCGGATGGCCCAGCCCTTGTCGCGGAAGTGCCGCTTGACCTCGCCGACGATGGTCGGGGTCGCGTAGGTCGAGAACTCCACGCCGCGCTCGAGGTCGAAGCGGTCGACCGACTTGATCAGGCCGATGGTGGCGACCTGCACGAGGTCGTCGAGGGGCTCGCCGCGGTTGCGGAAGCGGCGGGCGAGGTACTCGACGAGCGGCAGGTGGGCCTCGACGAGGTCGTCGCGCAGGCGGGCCCGGCGCGGGTCGTCGGCCGGCATGGTCGAGAGCGTCACGAACATCTCGCGCGCCTTGGCGCGGTCCGCGGCCGTGCGCTCGCTGCGTGTGGTGGCGACCGGGAGGTCCTGGACGGCCTCGACGGCGGCGGCGACGTCGGGGTCGACCTCCGCCTCGACGCCCTCGGCAACGTCGGGCAGGCCGTCGGGCAGTCCGTCGGGCGGGCCCTCGGGCAGCCCGGTGGGCTGGGCGGGCACCTGTGCGGCCGTGGTCGGCTCGGTCGGGGACCCGGGCATCACAGGGCGTCGCCCTCGGCGGCCTCGCGGCGCTTGCGCAGGGACAGCGTGACGCGGCTGTCGGCGTCGACGGAGCTGTCGACCTCGCCCGCGAGCGCGGTCAGGACGGTCCAGGCGAAGGTGTCGCGGGAGGGCTCCTCGCCGTCGAGGGTCAGGACGCTGACGGCCACGGCGATCGCGTCGCCGGTGAGCTCGAAGGTGCACTCGAGGTCGGCGCCCGGCACGGCCTGGGCCAGCAGCATCGCGCAGGCCTCGTCGACGGCGATCCGGAGGTCCTCGATGTCGTCGATGGTGAAGTCGAGGCGGGAGGCCAGGCTCGCCGTCGCGGTGCGCAGGACGGACAGGTACGCGCCGACGGCGGGCAGGCGCAGGCTGACGACGTCGCGGCCCGCCCCCGAGAGCGCCTCGACGCTCTCGGTCGACGTGCCGGTGGTGTCGGTCATGCCCCCTCCAACTGCACCCTCGAGGGTGCCTGCGCTCCCGGGGCGCGCCCGGACTCCCGGCTCCGAGCCGGGGTGGCCGAGTCTATCGGCGTACCGGACAGGGACGACGGACAGGTGCGACAGTCGCTCCCTGCCCACCCGACGACGGGCGGCGGGACGAGCGGAGGACGGCGTGCGGGCGAGTCGGCGGAGCGTGCTGAAGGCGGCGGCGCTGCTGCCGGTCGCGGGAGCGGTGACCGCCTTCCCGCGGCGCGCGCAGGCGGCGACCGGCCCGGCGGCCCCGGCCGGGACCACGCTCGAGGGCGTCGTCGCCCGCGGGCCGGCCCGCAACGCGCAGGGCTACGTCCGGCTGGTCAGCGGGGCGGGCGAGCCGCACGTCGTCCGCGACGACCTCGGTGTCCGTGCGCAGGGCGCCCGGCCGGGCCGGCGCCGGGCGCTGCTCGCGTTCGCCCAGCTCACCGACGTGCACGTCGTGGACACGCAGTCCCCGGCCCGGGTCGAGTTCGTCGACCGCTACAACGACGGCCCCGGTTCGGCGCTGGTCTTCGCAGCGGCCTACCGGCCGCAGGAGCCGATGACGACGCACGTCGCCGAGGCGATGGTCGCGGCGGTGGAGCGGGTGGGCCGCGGTCCGGTGCTCGGGCGCCCGCTCGACTTCACGATCTGCACCGGCGACAACACCGACAACTGCCAGCGCAACGAGCTCCGCTGGCAGATCGACGTCCTCGACGGCGTCCGGGTCACGCCCGACAGCGGCAGCACCGACCGCTACGAGGGCGTCGCCGACGCCGACCCCACCAGCTACGACACGCACTACTGGCACCCCGACGGCACGCCGTCCGGCGTCCTGCCCGGCACCGCGGACGACCAGGCGCGGGCCGTCTACGGCTTCCCGGTCGTGAAGGGCCTGCTCGACGCCGCCCGCGGCCCGTTCACCCCGACCGGCCTGTCCATGCCCTGGTACACCGCGTACGGCAACCACGACGGGCTGGTGCAGGGCAACTTCCCGCAGTCGCTCATGCTCTCGGCGCTGTCGACCGGGCCCCTGAAGCCGGTCGGCCTGCCCGCCGGCGTCAGCCCCGACGACCTGCAGCGTGCCGCGACCGACCCGTCCGCCCTGGCCGGGAAGCTCGGCGGGGCCCCGGTGCGCACGGTGACCGCCGACCCGGAGCGCCGCATCGTCAGCCGCACCGAGTCGGTCAAGGAGCACTTCAGCACCGGCGGCCGGCCGCTCGGCCACGGGTACACCGCCCAGAACGTCACCGACGGGACGGCGTACTACGTCTTCGACCCGGCGCCGTCCGTGCGCGGGATCGTGCTCGACACGGTGAACCCCAACGGCATGAGCGACGGCTCGCTCGACCCCGAGCAGTTCGCCTGGCTCACCGGTCAGCTGAGGGCGGCGTCCGGCCGGGTCGTCGTGCTGTTCAGCCACCACACGATCGCCACGCTCACCAACGACCTCGTCGCCGCCGACGACCAGCGCGCCCGGGTCCTCGGTCCCGAGGTGCGCGACCTGCTGCTGACCTTCCCGAACGTCGTCCTGTGGGTCAACGGCCACACCCACCGCAACCGGGTCACCCCGCACAGGCGCACCGGTGGCGGCGGGTTCTGGGAGGTGCAGACGGCGGCGCACGTCGACTTCCCCTGCCAGTCGCGGCTGCTGGAGCTGGTCGACAACCGCGACGGCACGCTGTCGGTCTTCGGGACCCTGCTCGACGCCGACGCCCCGCTGTCCCACGCCGGCGACCTGTCGACGCCGAAGGCCCTGGCGTCGCTGGCCCGCGAGCTCGCCGCGAACGACTGGCAGGAGCGGGCCTCGGACCGGCGCGGCTCCGTCGAGGACCGCAACGTCGAGCTCCTCGTCGCCGCCCCGGCCTTCCTGCGCACACTGCCCGCGGCCGCCCCGGCCACCACTCCGGCGGCGCCCCGGCGCACCGACCTGCCCTCGACCGGGCTGCCGGCCGGCCTCGCGGTCGCGGGGGCGCTGGCCGCCGGCGGGGCGCTCGCCCTGCAGCGGAGGACCGCGACAGACTGACGTCGTGCCGCCCGTCCTGCTCGTCGCCGTCGGGGGAGCGGCCGGAGCGCTCGCGCGGGCCGGCCTGAGCGAGGTGCTGCCGTCGGTCGTCGCCACGCTGGCCGCCAACCTGCTCGGCTGCCTGCTGCTCGGTCTGCTGGTCGGCCGCGTCCCCGACCACCCCGTCCTGCGGCCGCTGCTGGGCACGGGCGTCCTCGGCGGCTTCACCACGATGTCGACGCTGGCCCTGCAGACCGACCGGCTGGCCGACGACCGGCCCCTGGTGGCACTGGGCTGCCTGACGGCCTCCACGGCGGGCGGCCTGGCGCTCGCCGCGCTCGGGCTCCGGCTCGGCCGGCGGTGACCGCGCTGCTCGTCCTGCTGGGCGGGGCAGCCGGGGCGACCGCCCGCCACGGCGTCGCCCGGGCGCTGCCCGGACGGCGGGCCACCCTGCTGGTCAACCTCGTCGGGAGCCTGCTGCTCGGCCTGCTCCTCGGCACGGGCACGTCGACGTACGCCCTGCTCGGCGTCGGGTTCTGCGGCGCGCTGACGACGTTCTCGACCTACGCCGTGGAGGTGCTCGAGGGCGGCGGCACCCGGTACGCCGTGCTGACGACCGGGGGCTGCCTGCTCGCCTGCGCCCTGGGCCTGCTCCTCGGACCGGCGTAGGCCTCGCGGGGGTCTCGCTGGTCGTCTCCCGTCGTCCGGCACACTCGCGTCTCACCCTCCCGAGGAGCTCCCGTGCGCGCAGTGCAGATCACCAGCCTCGACGGCCCCGGTGCCGTCCAGGTCGTCGACGTCCCCGAGCCGGTGGCGGGTCCCGGGCAGTACCTGGTCGACGTCGAGGTCGCCGGCGTGACGTTCCCCGAGGTGCTGCAGAGCCGCGGGGAGTACCAGCTCAAGCCGCCGCTGCCGTTCGTCCCGGGGTCGGAGGTGGCCGGCGTCGTGCGGACCGCCCCCGAGGGTGCGTCCGTGCAGCCGGGCGACCGCGTGGCCGCCTTCCCGGGTCTCGGGGGCTTCGCCGAGGTCTGCGCCGTCGAGCCGTGGGGCGTGTTCCCCCTCCCCGACGCCGTCTCCTTCGAGCAGGGCGCGGCCCTGCCGATGAACTACCTGACGATGCACTTCGGCCTGGTGCGCCGCGGGCGGCTGCAGGCGGGGGAGACCGTCCTCGTGCACGGGGCCGCCGGCGGCATCGGCACGGCGTCCATCCAGCTGGCCAAGGCGTACGGCGCCCGGGTCATCGGGGTGGCGTCGACGCCCGAGAAGGCCGAGGTGGCGAAGGCGGCCGGCGCCGACGACGTCGTGCTGGCGGCCGGGTTCAAGGACGCGGTCAAGGAGCTCACGGGCGGGCGCGGCGTCGACGTCGTCGTGGACCCGGTGGGCGGCGACCGGATGACCGACTCGCTGCGCTCGCTCGCCCGCGAGGGGCGCGTGCTCGTCGTCGGCTTCACCGAGGGGGAGATCCCCACCGTCAAGGTCAACCGGTTGCTGCTGAGCAACGTGTCGGTGGTCGGCGTCGGGTGGGGCGCCTTCTGGATGGCGGACCCGGGCTACCTGCAGGAGCAGTGGCTCGAGATCGCGCCGCTGCTCGAGTCCGGCGTGCTCGTCCCGCCGATCAGCACCGTGCACCCGCTGGCCGACGCGACCCAGGCGCTGCTCGAGATCGACGAGCGCCGGGCCGCCGGCAAGGTGCTCCTGCGGGTGCGGTGACGGCGCTCAGCCGCAGCCGCCCCCGGGCCGTCGGCACAGGGCCACCACCCACGGCGTGCCGTAGCCGAGCACGACCACGACGGCGAGCGCGAGCGGAGCGGCGGCCCACCACCGGCGTCGTCCGGTCAGCCCCCACGCGAGCAGGGCCGTCCCTGCCAGCAGCGGCAGGCCGGCGGGAGCGAGCCGGACGTACAGGGCCGCCGCGATCAGCTGCGGTTCGCTGACGGCGGCGCTGCGCGGGAGGGTCGAGGCGGCCCGGACGACGAGCGCCAGGCCGAGCGACGCGACCGCTGTGCCGAACAGCCGGCGGCCCTGACCCGGTGCGGTCGGCTGCGAGGGTCGGCCGGAGCTCGACACCGGACGGGTCAGCCGTACTCGACGCGGGTCTTCAGGGCCCGCAGGCTGTTGCGCAGCCGGCGCCGCACCACCGGGGCGGCGACCCGGTCCGCGATCAGCCCGCCGAGGCCGCCCGGCGCCTGGTAGGCGAGCCGGAAGACGACCTCGGTCCGGCCGGGGACGCGCTCGCGCAGGCGCCACCGGCCGCGCAGCGCGATGCCGGTGACGGCGTTCCAGGCGATGTCGCCGGGCGGCTCGAACTCGACCACCTCGACGTTCCCGCCCAGCGCGGCCGCGCCCACCATGAGCCGGACCGCCCACCGCGCGCCCGGCCCGGTGACCTGCTCGGACAGGACGTCGGCGACGGCGAGGCCGTCCATGAACTCCTGGTAGCGCCGCGGGTCCGAGACCAGCTCCCACACCTTCTCGCGCGGCGCGGCGATGACGACCTTCTGCTCGACCCGCATCAGCCGAGCACCGGGAAGCGGCGCTCCGAGGCGAGCCGGTCGAGGGCGGCCTGCATGGTCGCGACGACGTCGGCGTACGCGACGTCGAGGTCGGGGTCGTCGCCGTACCTCTCGCGCAGGTCGATCGGGTGCAGCGCCTCGACCACGAGCTTCGCGGGCAGCGGCAGGTGCAGCCCGAAGTCGCCGATGTTGAGGCCCCAGGGCAGGGCGAGCGAGACCGACAGGGCCTTGAGCCGCAGGGTCTTGTCGAGCCGCAGGAGCTTCGCGAGCCACTCGCCGCGGGACAGGAACAGGGCCGTCTCCTGCCCGCCGATCCCCACCACGGGCACGATCGGCACGCCCTCGTCGAGGGCCAGCTTGAGGAAGCCCTTGCGGCCGCCGAAGTCGACGACGTGCCGCTCCCACGACGGCCGGAACACCTCGTGGTCCCCGCCCGGGTAGACGAGCAGGGCCGCGCCGGTGGCCAGGGCCTTGTGCGCGTTCTCGTGGCTGGCGGCCACCGTGCCGAACTTGCGCAGCATCCCGGCGCCCGGCGCCTGCACCACGAGGTTGTGGGCCAGCTGGTGGAAGCGCCGCTCGACGCCGAAGTACGACGTGAAGGCCAGCGTGAGCACCAGGGTGTCGGGGGTCATGTTGCCGCCCGAGTGGTTCCCCACCAGCAGGACCGGACCGGTGGCGGGGATGCGCTCGAGGTGCCGCGCCTCGGCCCGGAACCACAGGCTGGCGAGCATCCAGACCAGCGGCAGCCGGTCGCGGATGTAGTCGGGGTCGCGCTCGTCGAGGTCGCCCAGGGGGACCCGGCTGCTGACCTGCTCGGTGACCCAACGGCTGGCGGAGGACAGGACGCTCATGCCGGGAGTGTCCCCTGTCCGAGCGCTGTCAGCGCGTCGCCGTCGACCCGGAACGTCGTCCACTCCTGCTGCGGGACCGCGCCGAGCGAGCGGTAGAAGCCGATGGCGGGAGCGTTCCAGTCGAGGACCCACCACTCGAAGCGCGTGTACCCGCGCTCGAGGCAGACGCCGGCGAGCGTCTGCAGCAGGGCCTTCCCGAGGCCGGTGCCCCGCGCCGACGGCCGGACGAACAGGTCCTCCAGCCACAGTCCCGGGCGCCCGGTCCACGTGCTGAAGGTGACGTACCAGAGGGCGAAGCCGACGACGACGCCGTCGTGCAGCGCGACGTGGCAGGACGCCGTCCGGTCGTCGAACAGGGCGCGGTGGAGGTCGTCCTCGGTGGCCGCGACGGCGTCGGGCTCGCGCTCGTACTCCGCCAGCTCGTGCACCAGCTGCAGCAGCACGGGGACGTCCTGCTCGGCGGCGGGCCGGATCACGGCGCGTCCCAGACCTTGACCACCCGGTGGTCGCGGTAGGTCCCGAGGATCGAGAGCCGGGCCGGCTCCATGGTGAACAGCCCGCCCTGCGAGGCGGGCAGCCCGAGCCAGACGGCGGCGAGCGCCCGCAGGCTGTGGCCGTGCCCGACGAGGGCGACGTCGCCCCGCTCCAGCAGCGGGACGCACCGGTCGAGGGTGCGCTCGCAGCGGGGCTGCACCTGCTCCCAGGTCTCGCCGCCGGGCGCGCCGTCGGTCCAGAGCCACCAGCCGGGGGCGTCGTCCCGGATCTCCTTCGTGGTCCGGCCCTCGTAGAGCCCGTTGTCCCACTCGACGAGGTCGGGGTCGACGTCGGGGGTCAGGCCGGCGAGCTCGGCGGTGCGGCGCGCCCGTTGGAGCGGGCTGACGAAGGAGGCGACGACGTCCAGCCCGGCGAGGCGGCCGGACAGGGTGCGGGCCTGCTCCTCGCCCTTCTCGGTCAGGGGGACGTCGGTGAGCCCGGTGTGCTTGCTCGACGCCGACCACGCGGTCTCGCCGTGCCGGATGAGGAGGAGGTCGCCCATGGCAGCCACCCAACCAGAGCGGCCCCGGCCCCCCTGTGAGGGGGACCGGGGCCGCGGTGGCTGCTGCTAGGCCTGGTCGGCCGACTGCGGCACGACGTACTCCTTGCCCTTGGTCTCCCAGAAGATCGTGGCGACGGCGTCGATGCCGTCGAGCAGGGCCTGGCCGGTGGCCGGGTCGAGCGAGCCGCGCGCCCCGGTGCCGCTGGCGGCCTTGATCGTCTTGTTGATCAGGCTGTGGAGGTCGGGGTACTTCTCGAAGTGCTCGGGCTTGAAGTAGTCGTGCCACAGGACCGCGAGGTGGTGCTTCGCGAGGCCGGCGCGCTCGTGGATGATGATCTCGGCGCGGGCCTTGAACAGCGGGTCGTCGTTGGCGGCGGCCTTCTTCTGCATGCCGAGGACGGAGGTCGCCTCGATGCGGGCCTGGGCGGGGTCGTACACGCCGCAGGGGAGGTCGCAGTGGGCGCTGACGACGGTGGTGGGCTTCAGGAGGCGGAGCACGTGAGTGTCCTTCCGTAGAGGGGTGGGGCCTGTCTCCGACACTAGACCGGTGATCTCCGCCCTGCGCCTCGGGACCGTCCTCGTCGAGGGGCCCTCGATGCTGCCGACCCTGCGCAGCGGCGACTGCCTCCTGGTCCGCCACGGCGCGCCGGTCCGGCCGGGCGACCTCGTCGTCGCGCGACCCTGGAGCCGGCCCGAGCTGCTGGTCGTGAAGCGGGCGGTGCGACCCCTGGAGGACGGCTGGCTGGTCGAGGCCGACAACGAGGCCGTCCGGGGTCAGGGGTGGACCGGGGGCGCGGCCGACGTGCTCGCGACGGTGCTGGTCCGCTACTGGCCGCCCCGACGCCGTCAGTCCCGCGTCTCCGGCTGACCCCATCCGAGGATGCCGACCACGACGTCGTCGTCGTCGTCGGCGTCGACGGCGAGGTACGGCCGCGGCCCGACCAGCGCGTCCTCGTGCCGCCAGACCCGCCGGCCGTCCTGCCGGGCCTCGACGACGGCCCGGCACGTCCGGACCAGCCGGCCCGCCGCCAGCGCGGCGTCGTAGCAGGAGTCCTCGTCCACGGCCTCGACGGCGCCGTCGGCCAGCCGCAGCACCCGGGTCGGTCCGCCGACGGACGGCACCAGCAGCGAGCCGCCCCGCACCTGCAGCCGCCCGGCACCCGTCCCGCTGCCGGGGACGCGCCAGACCCGGCTGCCGGTCGCGGCGTCGAGCCCGACGACAGCACCCTCGGTGCGCACCACCACGCGGTCTCCCGCCACCAGGACCTCGTCTCCGCCTCCGTCGGCCGGACGGGGCAGCCGCCAGCGCACCCGCCCGTCGGCCGCCTCGAGCAGCAGGACCTCGTCGCGACCCGCCAGCACGACGCCGCCCTCGCCGACGTCCGCCGTGTACGGCCCGGCGGACAGGCCGCGCCGCCAGCGCTCCCGCCCGCGGTCGTCGAGCAGCCGGACGGTCCGGCCCCCGCGGTCGACGCCAGGCGTCACGACCGGGACCGGTGCTCCCGGCCGCGTGGCGGGCAGCGCCCGGCTGCCGTCGTCCTCGAGCAGGACGCCACCGTCGCCGGCCCAGACGCGGAGGTCGAGGCCGGTCTCCGCCTGCCAGAGCAGCCGGCCGGAGCGCGGGTCGACCGCCCGCACCGTGCCGGCCCGGTCGAGGACGACCTGCCCGGCCGCGGCCCGGGGGAGCAGGCCGCCGTCGGGGACCGACCACAGGCGCTCCCCGTCGCGGGCGTCGTAGCCGACGACCAGCCCGTCTGCCGGCACCACGACGACGCCACCGACGAGGACCGGGTCGGTCGCGGCGGACGGCGGGGACACCTCCTTGCGCCAGCGCACGGCGCCGGTCGCGGCGTCGAGGGCGAGGACCGCGCGTCCGGGCCCGGGGGCGACGCCCTCGGGGAGCTCCCGGCCGCAGGCGGTGAGCAGCAGGGCGCCGGCCAGCAGGACGGCGCCCCTCACGTCAGCTGCGCAGCGTTGCGTAGAAGGCCTGGCACTCCTCGTACGACGGCAGCAGCCCGGACGCCTCGGCCTCGGCCAGCGACGGCGCGGCCGCGTCCTTGTCGCTGAGCAGCGGCTCGAGGTCCGCCGGCCAGCCGGGCAGCGACCGCAGGTCGAGGGCGGCGTCGAGCGGGTGCACCCCGTGCTCGCGGCCCGGCGCGTAGGGCTCGCTGCACAGGTAGGTGACGTTCGCGTCGTCGGTGAGGGCGAGGAAGGCGTGGCCGAGCCCCTCCGAGAGGTAGAGCGCCCGGCGGTCGACGTCGTCCAGCGTCACGGCGTCGACGACGCCGAAGGTGGGGGAGCCCACGCGGATGTCGACGACGACGTCGAGGACGGCGCCCTTGCTGCAGTAGACGTACTTCGCCTGCCCGGGGGCGACGTCGGCGAAGTGGACGCCGCGCAGGGTGCCGCGGCTGCTGACGCTGTGGTTCGCCTGCCTGAGGGTGAACGGGTGCCCGATCGCCTCCTCGAGCACGGGGCCCTTGAACCACTCGAGGAACACGCCCCGCGGGTCCGGCCACTGCTTGGGCGTGAACGACCACGCACCCGGGACCTTCAGCTCGTCGACCTGCACGCCGGCGACCGTAGCCGCAGCGCCCGGTGTGGGACGATGGTCCCGCTCGGGCGACCCCCGGACCGACGCTCCCGCAGGCTGCGCAGACACCGTGCAGACACCGTGCCGACACCGTGCCGACCGGCCCCTGCCGCGGGACCGCGTCCGCCGTCCGTCCCGCCGGTCCGCCCCGACCGGCCCCCGACCCGCTCGAGGAGCGCCCCTGTGACCGCCCAGCTGGAGACCGTCGTGCCCGAGCTCGTGCCCCGCGACGCCGACCCCGTCTTCGCCCTGCACCGCGGCGGCAAGGTCGAGGTCGTCTCGCGCGTCTCGGTGACCAGCCGCGAGGAGCTGTCGCTGGCCTACACGCCCGGCGTCGCCAAGGTCTGCACGGCCATCGCCGAGGACCCGGACCTCGCCTACGACTACACGTGGAAGTCGCACACCGTCGCGGTCGTCACCGACGGGACCGCCGTGCTCGGCCTCGGCGACATCGGGCCGACCGCCGCGCTGCCGGTGATGGAGGGCAAGGCGCTGCTGTTCAAGCAGTTCGGGGGCGTCGACGCCGTCCCGATCTGCCTGGACGTCACCGACCTCGACGAGCTGGTCGAGACCATCGTCCGGCTGGCCCCCGCCTTCGGGGGGATCAACCTCGAGGACATCAGCGCGCCCCGCTGCTTCGAGGTCGAGCGGCGCGTCCAGGACCGGCTGGACATCCCGGTCTTCCACGACGACCAGCACGGCACGGCCATCGTCGTCGTCGCGGCCCTGCAGAACGCCGCCCGCCTGACCGGTCGCCGGCTGTCCGACCTGCGGGTCGTCGTCAGCGGCGCCGGCGCGGCCGGCATCGCGGTGTCGAAGATGATCCTCGACGCCGGCATCGGCGACCTCGCCGTCGCCGACCGCCAGGGGATGATCTACACCGGCCGCGGCGGGCTCAACGTCGAGAAGCAGGCGTTCGCCGAGATCAGCAACACCGGTCGGCAGACCGGCTCCTTCGAGGAGGCGCTGGCCGGCGCCGACGTCCTCATCGGCCTCTCCGGCGGGACCGTCGCGCCGGAGGCCGTGCGGTCCATGAACCCCGGCTCGATCGTCTTCGCGATGGCGAACCCGGTGCCCGAGGTGCTGCCCGAGGTCGCCCACGCGTGCGGGGCCGCCGTCGTCGCCACCGGGCGCAGCGACTTCCCCAACCAGATCAACAACGTGCTGGCCTTCCCCGGGGTGTTCAAGGGCGCCATGGGCGTCCGCGCCACCCGGGTCAGTGAGGGCATGAAGCTCGCCGCCGCGGAGGCGCTGGCCGCCGTCGTCGGGGACGAGCTGTCCGCCGAGCACGTGATCCCGTCGCCGTTCGACCCGCGCGTCGCGCCTGCAGTGGCCGCGGCCGTCGCGGACGCGGCCCGCCGTGAGGGCCTCGCGCGCCTGCCGTAGCGTCCCGCACGTGCTCGCCGCCTCCTGCGTCTCCCAGTCCGCCGACGACCCGCTGAGCGGACTGGAGGTCGGGCAGCGCCCCGAGCCCGAGGTCCCCGACGGCTGGGTGCGCGTCCACGTCCGGGCCGCCTCGCTGAACCACCACGACCTGTGGTCGCTCAAGGGCGTCGGCCTCGCTCCGGACCGGCTGCCGATGACGCTCGGTTGCGACGCCGCGGGCGTGACCGACGACGGCGCCGAGGTCGTCGTCCACGGCCTGGTCGGCGACCCGGCCTGGAAGGACGACGAGACCCTCGACCCGAAGCGGACGATCCTGTCCGAGCTGCACCAGGGCACCCTCGCCGAGCAGGTCGTCGTCCCGGCCCGCAACCTCGTGCCGAAGCCGGCCGGGCTGTCCTTCGAGCAGGCCGCCTGCCTGCCGACGGCCTGGCTGACGGCGTACCGGATGCTCTTCACGCAGTCGGGCGCGAAGCCCGGCGACCGCGTCCTCGTGCAGGGCGCCGGCGGCGGTGTCGCGACCGCGGCCATCGCCCTGGCCCGGGCGGCCGGCATGGTCGTCTACGCCACCAGCCGCGACGCCGACAAGAGGGCGAAGGCCCTCGAGCTCGGCGCGACGGAGGTCTTCGAGTCCGGCGCCCGGCTGCCGGCGAGGGTCGACGCGGTCCTCGAGACCGTCGGCAAGGCCACCTGGTCGCACTCGATGCGCGCGCTGCGGCCCGGCGGCACCCTCGTCGTGTCCGGCGCCACCAGCGGCCCCGACCCGAGTGCCGACCTCAACCGGCTGTTCTTCCTGCAGCTGCGCGTCGTCGGCTCGACCATGGGCACGCGCACCGAGCTCGAGCAGATGCTCCGCTTCCTCGACGCCACCGGGACGACGCCGCTGGTCGACGAGGTCTTCCCCCTCTCGGAGGCCCGTTCGGCGTTCGAGAAGCTCGCCACCGGGGACGTGTTCGGCAAGCTCGTCCTCACGCCCTAGGAGCAACTGCAGTGGTGCTGCCGATCCACGACGTCAACCCGGTCCGGCGCACCCCGGTCGTCACCTACCTGCTGATCGCGCTGAACGTCGTGGCGTTCCTCGTCAGCCCGGTGTCGCACGCCCTCACCGAGGGGCCGCAGGCGCAGCAGTGCCAGGTGCTCGAGTTCTTCGACCGGTACGCCGCGCAGGCCGACGAGGTGACGAGCAACCGGCAGGAGGAGTCCGCCGCGACCGGGCGGGTCGCCCGCGACAGCTCGGGACGGGTCGGCTGCGAGGTGCAGACGCCGCCGCCGTTCGACAAGTCGCCGTTCCTGTCGGTCCTCACCGCGATGTTCCTGCACGGCGGGTGGGCGCACCTGCTCGGCAACATGCTGTTCCTCTACGTCTTCGGCAACAACGTCGAGGACCGGATGGG
Source organism: uncultured Actinomycetota bacterium (assembly GCA_963761655.1). Taxonomy (GTDB): domain Bacteria; phylum Actinomycetota; class Actinomycetes; order Mycobacteriales; family SCTD01; genus RYN-122. The sequence continues at coordinate 34,066 of CAVXHI010000004.1, read as the reverse complement.
ACGCCTGAAGTTCCTGCTCTTCTACCTCGTCTCCGGGTACGCCGCCACGTACGGCTACGCCGCCTTCGACAGCGGATCGACGACGCCGCTGGTGGGCGCGTCCGGGGCCATCGCCGGTGTCCTCGGCGCGTACCTGCTGATGTTCCCGCGGGCGAAGGTCTGGTCGCTGCTGACCTTCTTCTTCTTCCTCCCCGTCCGGCTGCCGGCCTGGCTGGTGCTCGGCTCCTGGTTCGTCCTCCAGTACCTGTTCTTCCGCGGCGCCGGCGTCAGCGAGCAGGGCGGGGTGGCCTACGGGGCGCACGTCGTCGGGTTCGTCGTCGGGGCGCTGCTCGCCCTGCCGTACCGGGGGACCGGCGTGGACCGGAAGATCGCCGACCCGCGCTTCGGCCCGTACGCCCGCCGGTGACGCCGCTGGAGCGCGTCGTCCAGGGCGTCGGGGTCGCCTCGCTCGTGTTCGGCACCGCCGGCGTGCTCGCGCCGCGCCGCCTCGCCGGGGCCTTCGGGGTCCGGCCGACGCAGGCCCCGGTCCTGCCGCTGCTGGTCCGCTTCGCGGCGTCGCGCCAGCTCGCCCTCGGGGCCGCGCTGCTCACCCGCTCGCCGGTCCCGGTCGGGCGCTCGGCGCGCCTGTTCCTGCCCGTGACCGCCGTCGACGCCGCGGCCGCCGTGGTCGGGCACCGCCAGGGCCTGGTCGGGAGGCGGGCGCTCGTGTTCTCCGGCGCCGTCCTCGTGACGAACGTGGCGGTGGCCGCTCAGAGCAGGTGACGCAGGTACCGGTCGGGGGCCCGCAGGAACTCCCGCCAGTGCTGCACCAGCGGCAGCTCGTCGTAGGTCGTCTCCCGCAGCCCGTGGTCGCCGACCTCGAGCAGGGTCGCCCCGGGCAGGGCCGCGAGCACGGGGCTGTGGGTCGCGCACACCACCTGGGCCCCCGCCGCCGTGAGGTCCTGCAGGAGGGCCAGCAGGCCCAGGCAGGACGAGAACGACAGCGCCGACTCCGGCTCGTCGAGCAGGAAGAAGCCGTACCCGTCGAAGCGCTCGCGCAGGACGGCGAGGAAGGACTCGCCGTGGCTCATCTCGTGGAAGCGCGGCTCGCCCCGGACGTCGCGTGAGGGGTTCTGCTCCAGGTAGGTGTACAGCCCGTGCATGGTCTCCGCGCGCAGGAAGTACGACGACGCCAGGCGCCCCGGGCTGCGGACCAGGCGCAGCGCCCCGGCCAGCGGTGACTCGGTGGCCCGGGTGCGGTGCTGCGCCCCCCGTGAGCCGCCCTCGGCGTTGAGCCCGTACGCCCCCGCGAGGGCCTCCACCAGCGTGCTCTTGCCCGAGCCGTTCTCACCCAGCAGGAAGGTCACGCCGGGGGCGAGGTCCAGCCCGTCACGCAGCAGCTGCGCGACGGCGGGCAGGTCGAACGGCCAGCCGGTCCCGACGGCGGCCTGCGGGTCGCGCTCGACCCGGCGGACCGGGGTCACGAGCCGCTCGCCGCCTCCCACGCCTCCTGCAGCAGCCGGGCGAGCACCTGCGGCGCGACGACGTCGAGCTCGACCAGCACGGCCGGGTACCCCCTGAAGTGCTCCAGGTCGAGGACGCCCTCGTGCCCCTCGGCGAGCAGCGACTCCTTGTCCGACAGGTCGCCGGTGCCCACCGCCAGCACCGGACCCGCCGGGACGCGTGCGTCCCCGAGCCGGCGCACGTCCGCACCCGTCAGCGGACGGTCCCAGGCGACGGCCTTCTTCCCGACCGACCACGACCGCCGGCCGTACCGGGTCCCCTCGACGACGCCGGGCAGCGCCAGCAGCAGCCGCCCGACGTCGTCCAGGTCGCTACTCGTCGTCGTCCTCGAGCCGGGCGAGCCAGGTGGTCAGCCGGTCGACCGGCACCTCGAACTCGGGGTTGAGGTCGACGAACTCGCGCATGCGCCCGGCCAGCCAGGCCAGTGTGACGCGCTCGTCGCCCCGCCTCTCCTCGAGCTCCTCGATGCCGCGGTCGGTGCTGTACACAGGTCCTCCAGGGAGTCCGGCGGGCGCCGTGCAGCACCCGCCGGGGGGCGTCCTAGCGCTCGAGCGCGGCGGCGACCAGCGCCGTCTGCTCGGCGGCGTGCACCTTGCTCGACCCGGCCGCCGGGGAGGCGGAGGCACGGCGCGACACCCGGCGCAGGCGCAGGTGCTCCGGCAGGGACTCCGGCAGCGAGAGCGCGATGTGCTGCCACGCGCCCTGGTTGGCCGGCTCCTCCTGCACCCAGACGACGTCCTCGAGCGACGGGTAGCCGGCGAGCACGTCGGCGACCTCCTCGCCGGGCACCGGGTAGAGCTGCTCGACCCGGACCAGGGCCGTCCGGGTGGCTGTCCCTGACTCCTGGGCGGCCTTGTCGCGGGCGGCGAGCAGGTCGTAGTAGACCTTGCCGGCCGACAGGACGACCCGGTCGACCGTGCTCCTGTCCTCGATCTTCGCGTCGTCGACGACGGGCTGGAAGCGGCCCGTCGTGAAGTCCTCCGGCGCCGAGACGGCCGCCTTGAGGCGCAGCATCGACTTCGGCGTCGCGACGACGAGCGGCCGGTTGATGCTCGACAGCGCCTGGGCCCGCAGCAGGTGGAAGTGGTTCGCCGGGGTGGTCGGCGTCGCGACCGTCATGTTGTCCTCGGCGCACAGCTGCAGGAAGCGCTCGATGCGCGCCGAGCTGTGGTCGGGCCCCTGGCCCTCGTACCCGTGGGGGAGCAGGAGCGTCACGCCGCTGCGCTGGCCCCACTTGGCCTCGCCGGAGGCGATGAACTCGTCGATGATCGTCATCGCGCCGTTGACGAAGTCGCCGAACTGCGCCTCCCAGAGCACCAGCGCCTCGGGGCGGACCACCGAGTAGCCGTACTCGAAGCCCAGCGCCGCGTACTCGCTGAGCAGGGAGTCGTAGACGTAGAACGGGGCGACGCCGGGGTCGCCGAGGTTCTTGAACGGCGTGTGCTCGGCGCCGGTGTTCCGGTCGATCAGGGTGGCGTGGCGCTGCACGAACGTGCCGCGACGGGAGTCCTGGCCGGCCAGCCGGACGGGGGTCCCCTGCAGCAGCAGCGACCCGAAGGCGAGCAGCTCGCCGAAGCCCCAGTCGATGCCGCCCTCGCGGACCATCTTCCCGCGGCGCTCGAACAGCGGCGCGAGCTTCGGGTGCGGCGTGAAGCCCTCGGGCAGCTCGCTGTGGGCCCGGCCGAGCCGGTCCAGCACCTCCTGCGTGACCGCGGTGTCGACGTGCGACAGCGCGTGCACCTCGTCCATGGCGACCTCGGACGCCGAGCCGGTGGAGGCGTCGCGGGTCTCGGCGAACACCCGCTCGAGCTGCGCCTGGTAGTCCTTCAGCGCCTCCTCGGCCTCGTCGAGGGTGATGTCGCCGCGGCCCACGAGGCTCTCGGTGTAGGTCTTCCGCACCGAGCGCTTGCTGTCGATGATGTCGTACATCATCGGCTGCGTCATCGACGGGTCGTCGCCCTCGTTGTGGCCGCGCCGGCGGTAGCAGACGAGGTCGATGACGACGTCCTTCTTGAACGCCTGGCGGAACTCGAACGCGAGCCGGGTGACCCGGACGCAGGCCTCGGGGTCGTCGCCGTTGACGTGGAAGATCGGCGCCTGGACGGTGCGGGCGACGTCGGTGGAGTACGTCGACGAGCGCGACTGCTCCGGGGCGGTGGTGAAGCCGACCTGGTTGTTGATGACGATGTGCACGGTGCCGCCGGTGCGGTAGCCGCGCAGCTGGCCCATCTGCAGGACCTCGGCCACGACGCCCTGACCGGCGAAGGCGGCGTCGCCGTGGAGCAGGACGGGCAGGACGGAGTACCCGGCCTCGCCCTTGTCGATGACGTCCTGCTTGGCCCGCACGATGCCCTCGAGCACCGGGTCGACCGCCTCGAGGTGCGAGGGGTTGCTGGTGAGGCTGACCCGGGTGCTGCTGCCGCGGGGCGAGGTGAACGTGCCCTCCGCGCCGAGGTGGTACTTCACGTCGCCGGAGCCCTGGACGGAGCCCGGGTCGATGTTGCCCTCGAACTCGCGGAAGATCTGCCCGTAGCTCTTGCCGACGATGTTCGCCAGCACGTTCAGGCGGCCGCGGTGGGCCATGCCGATGACGACCTCGTCCAGGGCGGCGTCGGCCGCGCCGGCCAGGACGGCGTCGAGCATCGGGATGACCGACTCGCCGCCCTCGAGCGAGAAGCGCTTCTGCCCGACGTACTTGGTCTGCAGGAAGTTCTCGAACGCCTCGGCGGCGTTGAGCCGCTTGAGGACGTGCAGCTGCAGGTCGCGGTCCGGAGCCGGGTTCTTGACCTCGAGCCGCTCCTGCAGCCAGCGGCGCTGGGCCGGGTCCTGCAGGTGCATGTACTCGACGCCGACGTTGCGGCAGTAGGTGTCGCGCAGGACGCCGAGGACCTCGCGCAGCTTCATCGTCCGCTGGCCCGCGAAGCCGGCGACGGGGAACTCGCGGTCGAGGTCCCAGAGGGTCAGCGCGTGGTTGACGATGTCGAGGTCGGGGTGGGTCTTCGGCGTGGCCTCGAGCGGGTCGGTCGCGGCCATCAGGTGGCCGCGCACGCGGTAGGCGTGGATGAGCTCGTTGACCCGGGAGGCCTTCGGGAGGTCGCCCTCGTGGTCGTCCCGGCGGTCGGCCACCCAGCGCACGGGCTCGTACGGGATGCGCAGCGCGCGGAAGACGTCGTCGTAGAAGCCGTCCTCGCCGAGCAGCAGCTGGTGCATGCGGCGCAGGAACTCGCCCGACTGCGCGCCCTGGATGACGCGGTGGTCGTAGGTGCTCGTGAGCGTGATGGTCTTGCTGATGCCCCAGTCCGAGAGGGTGTCCTCGGAGGCGCCGCTGAACTCGGCCGGGTACTCCATCGCGCCGACGCCGATGATCGCGCCGGCGCCCTGCATGAGGCGGGGCACGGAGTGGACGGTGCCGATGCCGCCGGGGTTGGTCAGGCTGATGGTCGTGCCCTGGAAGTCCTCGGTGGTGAGCTTCCCGCCGCGGGCGCGGCGCACGATGTCCTCGTAGGCCGCCCAGTACTGCGCGAAGTCCATGCTGTCGGCGCCCTTGATGGCGGCGACGACGAGCGAGCGGCTGCCGTTGGCGTTCTGCAGGTCGATCGCGAGGCCCAGGCCGACGCCGTCGGGGGTGACGACGACCGGCTTGCCCTCCACCTCGGCGAAGGCGTTGTTCATGACCGGGACGTCGACGGTCGCCCGCACGAGGGCGTAGCCGATGAGGTGGGTGAAGGAGACCTTGCCGCCGCGGCTGCGCTTGAGGTGGTTGTTGATGACGACGCGGTTGTCGGCCAGCAGCTTCGCGGGGACGGCGCGCACCGACGTCGCGGTCGGGACGGTCAGCGAGGCGTTCATGTTGCTGACGACGCGGGCGGCGGCGCCCTTGAGCGCGGTGGTGGCGGCGCCGGCGGCCGGGGGAGCGGCGGCGGGGGCCGGGGCCTTCGCGGGAGCAGGCGCTGCGGGTGCGGGGGCTGCAGGAGCAGGGGCTGCAGGAGCGGGGGCAGGAGCCGCGGCGGCCTGCGCCTCGGGGGCCGGCGGGGGAGTGGGCTCCACGGGTGCGGGGGCGGGCGCGGCCTCGGTGTGGCCGTTGCCGTTGCCGTTCGCGGAGCCGTCCGCCGGGTGCTCCGCGAAGTACTCGCGCCAGACCGGGGGGACGCTGGAGGGGTCCTTCTTGTACTGCTGCTCCATCTCGTAGACCAGCCACTCGTTGGTCCCGAAGTCCGTCGTTCCCGGCTGCGTCGTCACGCTGCGCGCCCACTCTCACCGTTGCAGCCACCCTGCTGCTACCGGGGGTCGAGGCTACTCCGCGGAGCGTGCCGTCGGGGGCTCGCCCCGCCGGGTCAGGAGGCGTCGTCGGGGTCCTCGACCCGGGCCGGCGGGGGCGGGTCGACCTCGTAGGCCGCGACGTCGCGGACCAGTGACCGCTGCAGGTCGTCGGGGGTCTGCTCGGGCGTGGGGTCGGGGGTCTGCTCGGTCATGCCGCGGCCCCTACCCCGGCTGGCGCACAGGACGCAGACCCCCGACGCTCGCGGCATGAGCACCGGAGCCCTGGACGGCCGCACCGCCCTCGTCACCGGCGGGAGCCGCGGTCTCGGGCTGGCCGTCGCCCGGGGACTGGGGGCGCAGGGCGCGACCGTCGTCGTCGCCGCGCGGGACCGGGGTCGGGTCGACGCCGCCGTCGCGCGGCTGGTCGCCGAGGGCACGGACGCCGTCGGGGTGGGCGTCGACGTCGCCGACGCCGCCGCGGTGCGGGCCCTGCCGGAGCGGCTCGGCCCGCTGGCCGCCGTCGACGTCCTGGTGTGCGCGGCCGGGGTGATGAGCGACCGGACGGCGAAGACCCTGCGCACCACCGACGACGAGTGGCGCCGCGTGCTCGGCACCAACCTCGACGGTGTCTTCACGGCGACGTCGGTGTTCGTGCCCGGCATGGTCGAGCGGCGGTGGGGGCGGGTCGTGCACTACTCGGCCTGCCTCGGGCGCATGAGCGGCCCGGGCACCAACGGCGGCCTGGCGCCGTACCGGGTGAGCAAGGCGGCGGTGAACGCCCTGACGAAGAACCTCGCGGCGGAGCTCGGGGCCGGGCGGCGCGGCGTGCTGGTCGACGCCGTCTGCCCCGGCCACTGCCGGACCGACATGGGCGGGCCGGAGGCCCCCCGGAGCGCCGAGGACGGCGCCGAGACGGCGGTCTGGCTGGCGTGCCGGGACGGCGGGGACACCGGGCTGCTGTGGGAGGACCGCGCGGTCGTCCCGTGGTGACGCAGACTCGACCCGTGCGCCGTCTCGCCCTGACCCTCGCCGCCGGCCTCGCGCTCCTGACCGCCTGCACCTCGACGCCGACGGCCCGGCCCCGGGCGGTGCCGCCGTCGACGGACCAGCCCGGCACGGTGCCGTCCTCGTCGGCGGCCGCGTCCCCCGCTCCCTCCCCGACCCGGGCGCCGGTCGCCCTGACGTGGAAGGCCTGCGGCGGCGGCTTCTCCTGCAGCACGCTCCCGGTCCCGCTCACCGAGGCGCAGCCCGACGGTCCGACCGTCCCGCTCGCGGTCGTGCGGCGGCGGGCCACGGGCGAGCGGATCGGCTCCCTGGTGGTCAACCCGGGCGGCCCGGGGGCGAGCGCGGTCGAGTACCTGCGGGCGGCCTGGAGCGGCATCCCCGCCCCGGTGCGCGCCCGCTTCGACCTCGTCGCGTTCGACCCGCGCGGCGTCGGCCAGAGCCGGCCGGTCCGGTGCGAGACGACCGCCCAGCTCGACGCCTACTTCCACCTCGACCCCACGCCCGACGACGCCGCCGAGCTCGCGGCGTACGAGAAGGGGAACGCGGCCCTGTCGAAGGGCTGCGCGGACCGCTCCGGGGCGCTGCTGCCCCACGTGTCGACCCGGGTGGCGGCCGGCGACCTCGACCGGCTCCGGGCCAGCCTCGGCGACCCGAAGCTGACCTACCTCGGCTACTCCTACGGGACGTCGATCGGCGCGCAGTACCTCGACCGCTACCCCACCCGGGTGCGGGCGATGGTCCTCGACGGCGCCCTCGACCCGGCCCTGACCTGGGACGCCCTGCTCGAGGGCCAGAGCCGGGGCTTCGACGACGCCCTCGACGCCTTCCTGGCCGACTGCCAGAAGACCCGGTGCGCCTTCCGCCGGGCGGTGCAGGGCGACCTCGGTGCGGCGTACGACCGCCTGGCCGCCCGGGTCGAGGCGTCGGCCCTGCCGGGCGAGGGCCGCCGCACGGTCGGGCCGGGGGAGTTCAGCCTCGGCGTCGGCGCCGGCCTCTACAGCCGCGACAACGGCTGGCCGGCCATCGCCGACGCGCTGGCGGCGGCCGTCGACGGGAGGGGAGGGCCGCTGCTCGCCCTGTCCGACTCCTACCTCGAGCGGGGACGCACCGGCTACAGCAACGTCAGCGAGGCCAACATCGCGGTCAACTGCCTCGACCGTCCGTGGCCGCGCACCACCGCCCCGTACACCGCCCTGTCGCGCCGGGTCGCCGTCGACAGCCCCCGCTTCGGCCCGGCCATCGCCCTGTCCGGCCTGGCCTGCGCGACCTGGCCCGTCCCGCCCGCCGGCACCCCGCGCCGGGTCACCGCGCCGGGCATGCCGCCCGTCGTCGTGATCGGGGGGCTGCGCGACCCCGCGACGCCGTACGCCTGGTCGGTCGCGCTGGCCGAGCAGCTCAGCAGGGGCGTGCTGCTGACGCACGACGACGACGGCCACACCGTCTACCGCGTCGGCGCCCCCGACTGCATCACCGACCCCGTCGACACCTACCTGCTGACCGGGAAGGCGCCCGCGCCGTCCACCTGCTGACGGTCGGGTGACAGGCTGCGCCTCGTGCCCCGCACCAGCGTCCGCCGCAAGATCGCCGTGGCCACCTGGCGGGCGCCCCGGGAGAGCCGGCTGTACGCCCGCATGGCGGTCGACGCCACCGCGGTCCTGGCCCACTGCGCGCGGCTCCGCGAGGAGACGGGCGTCCGGATCAGCCCGGGAGCCGTCGTCGGGATGGCGTTCCAGCGGGGGATCGAGCAGGTGCCGGCCTTCCACCACCGCGTCGTGTTCGGCCGGCTGGTGCCGTTCACCTCGCACGACGTCGCCTTCGCGGTCGACATCGAGGGCGGCGCCGACCTCGCGCCCTGGAAGGTCCGCGACGTCGACACGAAGACCCTGGTCGAGGTGTCGCGCGAGCTCGAGGCGGGGGCGGCCCGGCTGCGGGCCCGCCAGGACCGCGACTACGAGACGACGAGCGGCATCGCCCGGGTCATCCCCTGGTTCCTGCTGCGGCCGGTGCTCATGCTCGCCTCGGTGCTCAACGGCGGGCTGGGAGTCCGTGCCTTCGGGCAGCCGGCCCACCCGCTGGGGTCGCTGATGGTGACCAACATCGGCTCGTTCGGCCTGGACGAGGGCTACGTCGCCCAGGTCCCGCTGGCCCGGACGCCGCTCTACATCTGCGTCGGCGCCGTGCAGGACGCCCCGATGGCGGTCGACGGCGAGGTCGTGGTCCGGCCGCGGATCGTCATGACGGCGACGGCCGACCACCGCATCGTCGACGGTGCGCACGCCGCGAAGCTGGCCACGCTCGTGCGGGGCTACCTCGCCGACCCCGCCAGCCTGGACGCCGGCCGCGGCTGAGGCGCCGCGAGGGGGAGCCGGACCGGCGGACGACCACCGGTCGTCCGGGTCGAGAGGGTGCCCCCGGCAGGATTCGAACCTGCGCTTCTACCTCCGGAGGGTAGCGCTCTATCCCCTGAGCTACGGGGGCCCTGGGCGACGCGGACGCTACCAGGGGCGGGACCCTCACCCGGCCGGTCGCAGGACCGCTACGGTGCGTCGATGCCCAGCACCCTCGGCCGCGTGCTCGTCGTCGACGACGACGACGTCATCCGCCAGCTCATCACCGTCAACCTCGAGCTCGAGGGCTTCGAGGTGACCACCGCCGTCGACGGGCAGGACTGCCTGGACAAGGTCAAGGACGTCGACCCGGTGGTGATCACGCTCGACGTGATGATGCCCCGGATGGACGGCTGGGAGGCCGCCGGCCGGCTGCGGGCCGACCCCGAGACCGCGGGCGTGAAGGTGGTCCTGCTGTCGGCCCGCGCCCAGGAGGCCGACCTGCAGCGGGGCGACCGCCTCGGCGTCGACGCCTACCTGACCAAGCCCTTCGACCCCGACGAGCTCATCGCCACGGTGCGCCGCCTGGCGGGCCTGCCCGCCGAGTAGCACCTCCCGGACAGCCGAGAGGCGCGACCCCCTCGGGGGCCGCGCCTCTCGGGCGTCGTGGGGTCGGTCAGCCGGCGGGCGAGGCCGCGGGGGCCGGGACGGCTGCCGGCCGGACCGGACCGGTGTCGGTCGTGCCGGAGCACAGCGCGCCCTTCTCGGGCGTCTGCGGGCCGTCGGCGTAGGTGTCGACGAACTCCGCGACCTTGGGGTCGCCGGCGGAGTCGACCGACAGGCGGCGGCCCCACGCGGAGACGTCCACCTTGCCGGTCTGGCCCGGGTAGGGGCTCATCAGGACGTAGCTCTGACCCTCGGCCAGCTTCGCCAGGGTCGCGACGTCGGCCGGCGGCAGGGAGGGCTGGTAGGTGATCCACACGGCGCCGTGCTCGAGCGAGTGGACGGCGTGCTCGTCGGCGATCGGCTGCGTGTACACCTGGCAGGTCTGCGGGACCGCGTTGTGGTCGCCGCCGTTCGGGGGCTTCTGGGCGTAGGCGACCGGGCCCTCGACGTGGTTCCGCTTCAGCGTCGACGCGTCGGCGAGCGCGAGGCTCCCGTCGAACTTGGCGTCCGCGATCTTGATCTGGCTGCGGAAGCCGGCGCCCTGGTTCAGCACCGCGTAGGCCACGACGCCGAGCAGCGCCAGCCCGACGACGGTCGAGCCGGCGATGAACCCCCACGGGGTCTTCGCCTGGACCTGCACGGGCTTGCCGCGCTGCCGGGAGCGGGCGGAGCCGGGGGCCCCGTCCTTCTTGCTGTCGCGCTGGGCCATCACCGCAGGGGCCGTCCTCGTCCTCGGGGGTCGTCGTCGGGTCGTCCTGAGGACGTCCGGGCCGACCGACCGGTTCCACCGGCCGCACCCACGAGTCTAGGTACCGAGCCAGGTCGGGAGGGGGGAGGGAGGTGCGTGCGCCGGTAGCCTCGACCCGTGACCCCCGCAGAGCTCGGCGCCGCCGTCCGCTCCGTCGTGGCCGCGGCCGTCTCGGCCGGTGAGCTCGACGTCGAGGTGCCCGCGGAGGTCACGGTCGAGCGACCGCGGGTCAAGGAGCACGGCGACTACGCCACGAGCATCGCCCTGCAGCTGGCCAAGGGGGCCGGCCGCAGGCCGCGCGAGGTCGCCGAGCTGCTCGCCGCCCGGCTGCGCACCGTCGAGGGCGTGGCCGAGGTCGACGTCGCCGGCCCCGGGTTCCTCAACCTCCGGCTGGCGCAGGACGCCCTCGGCGAGGTCGTGCGCACCGTCGTCCGGCAGGGTCCGGCGTACGGGCGGGGCGACGCCGCCGCGGGGCAGAGCGTGAACCTCGAGTTCGTCTCGGCGAACCCCACGGGCCCGATCCACCTCGGCGGCGTCCGCTGGGCGGCGGTCGGCGACGCGCTCGCCCGGCTGCTCGAGGCCAGCGGCGCGAAGGTCACCCGCGAGTACTACTTCAACGACCACGGCGCGCAGATCGACCGCTTCGCGAGGTCCCTGCTCGCGGCCGCCACCGGACAGCCCGCCCCCGAGGACGGCTACGGCGGCGACTACATCGGGGAGATCGCGCAGGCCGTGCTGAACGACGTCCCCGACGCCCTGCAGCAGGCGGACCCGCAGGAGGTCTTCCGGGCGCACGGCGTGCAGCGGATGTTCGAGGAGATCAAGCAGTCGCTCAGCGACTTCGGCGTCGAGTTCGACGTGTACTTCCACGAGAACTCCCTGCACGAGAGCGGCGCCGTGCAGAAGGCCGTCGACCGGCTGAAGGCCGCCGGCCGGATGTACGAGCAGGACGGCGCGCTCTGGCTGCGCACGACCGACCTCGGCGACGACAAGGACCGCGTCGTCGTCAAGAGCGACGGCGAGCCGGCCTACATCTCCGGCGACCTCGCCTACTACCTCGACAAGCGGGAGCGGGGCTTCGACCGCTGCGTCATCATGCTCGGCGCCGACCACTCCGGCTACGTCGGCCGGCTCATGGCCATGTGCGCCGCCTTCGGCGACGTCCCGGGCGAGAACCTCGAGATCCTCATCGGGCAGCTGGTCAACCTGCTGCGCGACGGCGAGCCGCTGCGGATGAGCAAGCGGGCCGGCACGGTCGTCACGCTCGAGGACCTCGTGGACGCCGTCGGGGTCGACGCCGGCCGCTACGCCCTCGTGCGCTCGAGCACCGACTCGCAGATCGACATCGACCTCGACCTGTGGTCGCGGAAGACCTCCGACAACCCGGTCTTCTACGTCCAGTACGCGGCGGTCCGGGCGGCGTCCGTGCTGCGCAACGCCGGCGACCTCGGGATCACGCTCGACGACGACGCCGACCTCTCCCTGCTGACCCACCCGCGCGAGGCCGAGCTGCTGCTGGCGCTCGCGGAGTTCCCGGCCGTCGTCGCGCAGGCGGCCGAGCTGCGCGAGCCCCACCGGGTCGCCCGGTACCTCGAGGAGAAGGTCGCGAAGAGCGCCCAGCGCTTCTGGGACGACTGCCAGGTGCTGCCCAAGGGCGACGAGGAGGTCGCGCCCGACCACCCCGCCGCGGCTGCTCCTGTGGCAGGCCACGCGGACCGTGCTCGAGAACGGCCTGGCGCTGCTCGGGGTCTCCGCCCCGGAGCGCATGTGAGCACCGGGCGCCGGACCGCGCAGGTCCTGCCCGGCCGACCCACGCCGCAGGTCCGCGCCTCGGCCGACCTCGACCCGGTCGTGTGGCCCGCCAGCGCCCGCCGCAACGACGCCGGCGCCCTCGAGCTCGGTGGCGTCGACGTCCGGGACCTGGCGCGGGAGTTCGGCACGCCGGCGTTCGTCCTCGACGAGGCCGACTTCCGGGCCCGCGCCCGGGCCTGGGCGCAGGCGTTCGAGGGCGGCGACGTCTACTACGCGGCGAAGGCGTTCCTGTGCACGGCCGTCGCCCGCTGGGTCGCCGAGGAGGGCCTGTCCCTCGACGTGTGCACCGGGGGCGAGCTGGCGGTCGCGCTCCGGGCGGGCTTCCCGGTGGAGCGGCTGCTGTTCCACGGCAACAACAAGTCGGTCGCCGAGCTCGAGCGGGCCGTCGAGGCCCGGGTGGGCCGCATCGTCGTCGACTCGCCCGAGGAGCTCGCCCGGCTGGCGGCCGTCGCGGCCGGGCGCGGCGTCCGGCAGGCGGTCTACCTGCGCATCACCCCCGGGGTCGAGGCCCACACCCACGAGTACATCTCGACCGGCCAGGAGGACAGCAAGTTCGGCTTCGGGCTGGACAGCGGGGCAGCGGCCAAGGCGGTCGCCGAGGTCCTCGCGCAGCCGTCGCTCGAGCTGCGCGGGCTGCACTGCCACATCGGGTCGCACATCTTCGACGACCGCGGCTTCGCCGAGGCGGCCCACCGGATGGTCGGCCTGCTCGCCCTGGTCCGCGACGAGCACGGCGTCGAGCTGCCCGAGCTCGACCTCGGGGGCGGCCAGGGCATCGCCTACACCGCGGCCGACGACCCGATGCCGGTGGAGCGCCACGCGGCCGACCTCCGCGGGATCGTCGCCCGCGAGTGCGCCGCCCGCGGCCTGGCCGTCCCGCGCCTGGCGGTCGAGCCGGGGCGCGCGATCGCCGGCCCCACCACGGTCACGCTCTACGAGGTCGGCACCGTCAAGGAGCTGCCCGGCGTCCGCACCTACGTCAGCGTCGACGGCGGGATGAGCGACAACGTCCGCACCGCGCTCTACGACGCCGAGTACACCGCCGTCCTCGCCGGCCGCGGCCCGGGAGCCGACCGCCGCACCGTGACGGTCAGCGGCAAGCACTGCGAGAGCGGGGACATCGTCGTGCGCGAGGTGGACCTGCCCGCCGACGTCGCCCCCGGCGACCTGCTGGCCGTCCCCGCGAGCGGCGCCTACCACCGCTCGATGGCCAGCAACTACAACCACGTGCCCCGCCCCCCGGTGGTCGCGGTCAGGGACGGGCGCGCCCGCGTCGTCGTCCGCCGCGAGACCGAGGACGACCTGCTCCGCCTGGACGTCGACCCCGAGGAGAGCCCGTGAACGCCCGCCGCCTCCAGCTGCTGTTCCTGCTCGCCCTGCTCGGCGTGCTCGTCGCCGTCGGGGTGGTCGTCGTCGACCTGCTCGGGCCGGTGGCCGGCGTGGTCTACGCCGTGCTCGCGGTCGGCGCGGTCCTCGTCGCCGCCGGCCGGGCCCGGGCTGCGGCGGTGGAGGCGCGCCGGGCGGCCGGACGCACCTGCACCTGCTGCACGACCAGCCACTTCGACCCGGTGAAGGTCGTCTGACCGTGGCTGCCCTCAGAGTGGCCCTGCTGGGCTGCGGCACGGTCGGCGGCGAGGTCGTCCGGCTGCTGCACAGCTCCGCCGACGACTACGCCGCCCGGGTCGGCGCTCCGCTGGAGATCGCCGGCATCGCCGTCCGGCGGCTCGGCCGCACCCGCGACCTCCCCGTCGACGACGCCCTGTTCACCACCGACGCGCTCGGGCTGGTGGAGCGCGAGGACGTCGACGTCGTGGTCGAGGTCATCGGCGGGATCGAGCCGGCCCGCACCCTCATCCTGGCCGCGCTGCGGGCCGGCAAGCCCGTCGTCACGGCGAACAAGGCCCTGCTGGCCGAGGACGGCGCCACCCTCTACGCCGCGGCCGAGCAGGCCGGGGTCGACCTGTACTACGAGGCGTCCGTCGCGGGCGCCATCCCGCTGCTGCGCCCCCTGCGCGAGAGCCTGGCCGGCGACCAGATCAGCCGCGTGATGGGCATCGTCAACGGCACCACCAACTACATCCTCACCCGGATGGACGAGCAGGGGATGGGCTTCTCCGAGGCCCTCGACGAGGCCAGCGCCCTGGGGTACGCCGAGGCCGACCCGACGGCCGACGTCGACGGCTTCGACGCTGCCGCCAAGGCCGCGATCCTCGCCGGGCTCGCCTTCCACACCCGGGTGACCGCGGCCGACGTCCACCGCGAGGGCATCAGCGAGGTCACGGCAGCAGACGTCGCGAGCGCCAAGGCCATGGGCTGCGTCGTCAAGCTCCTGTGCATCTGCGAGCGGGACGGCGAGGGCGTGTCGGTCCGCGTGCACCCGGCGATGATCCCGCGGAGCCACCCCCTGGGCTCCGTGCGCGAGGCGTACAACGCCGTGTTCGTCGAGGCGGCCGCGGCGGGGCAGCTGATGTTCTACGGTCGGGGGGCCGGCGGGTCGCCGACAGCCAGTGCGGTGCTCGGCGACCTGGTCGCAGTCGCCCGCAACACCCTCTCGGGCGCCCGCGGCGCAGGCGAGTCGTCCTACGCCGACCTCCGGGTCCGGCCGATGGGCGAGGTGGTCACCCGCTACCACGTGTCGCTCGACGTCGCCGACAAGGCGGGCGTCCTCGCGGCGGTCGCCCAGGCCTTCAACCGTCACGACGTGTCGATCCGGACCGTGCGGCAGGAGGGCCACGGCAGCGACGCCAGCCTGGTCGTCGTCACCCACACGGCCACGGACGCCGCCCTGCAGGCGGTCGTGGAGGAGCTGCGCGACCTGGACTCGGTCCGGGCCGTCGCCAGCGTCATGAGAGTCGAGGGGACCACATGACCACCACCACCCCCGTCGCGCGCGCCGGGTGGCGCGGGCTCATCGAGGAGTACCGCGACCGCCTGCCGGTGTCCGCGGCGACGCCGGTGGTCACGCTGCACGAGGGCGGCACCCCGCTGGTGTACGCCTGCGTGCTGTCGGACCTGACCGGCTGCGAGGTCCACCTCAAGGTCGAGGGCGCGAACCCGACCGGGTCGTTCAAGGACCGCGGCATGACCATGGCCATCAGCAAGGCCGTGGAGGAGGGCAGCAAGGCCGTCATCTGCGCGTCCACCGGGAACACCAGCGCCAGCGCCGCCGCCTACGCCGCCAAGGCCGGGATCACCTGCGCCGTGCTCGTCCCCGCCGGGAAGATCGCGATGGGCAAGCTCGCGCAGGCGCTGGTCCACGGCGGGCGCCTGCTGCAGGTCGACGGCAACTTCGACGACTGCCTGGACCTGTGCCGCGACCTGTCGCTCCACTACCCGACGACGCTCGTCAACTCGGTCAACCCGTTCCGCATCGAGGGCCAGAAGACGGCGGCCTTCGAGATCTGCGACGTCCTCGGCGGCGCCCCCGACGTCCACTGCCTGCCGGTCGGCAACGCCGGCAACATCACGGCCTACTGGAAGGGCTACACCGAGTACGCCGCCGACGGGACCACCACGTCCCGGCCGCGCATGCTGGGCTTCCAGGCCGCAGGTGCGGCGCCCTTCGTCAGCGGCGCCCCCGTCAAGAACCCGTCGACCATCGCCACCGCCATCCGGATCGGCAACCCGGCCTCCTGGGACCAGGCGATCGCGGCCCGCGAGGAGTCCGGCGGCGACATCCAGGCGGTCACCGACCGGCAGATCCTGGCCGCCTACCGGCTGCTCGCGCAGAAGGAGGCCGTGTTCGTCGAGCCCGCCTCCGCCGCCTCCGTCGCGGGCCTGCTGCAGGCGCACGCCGCCGGGATGCTCGAGCCGGGCTCGCGGGTCGTCTGCACGGTCACGGGCAACGGCCTCAAGGACCCCGAGTGGGCCATCTCGGGTGCTCCCAAGCCGGTCACGGTCGCTGCCACCGCCGAGGCGGCCGCCGCGGCGCTCGGCCTCGTGTGAGCCTGCGCTTCTCCGACCGCCCGGTCCGGGTCCGCACCCCGGCCACCAGCGCCAACCTCGGGCCCGCCTTCGACAGCGCCGGCCTGGCCCTGACCCTGCACGACCACCTCACGGTGACCGTGACGTCGTCCGGGCTGGACGTCGTGGTCGAGGGGGAGGGCGCCGCCGACCTCCCGCGGGGCGAGCGCCACCTGGTGGTCAAGGCGCTGCGGGCCACGTTCGAGGCGCTCGGCCAGCAGCCGCCCGGGCTGGCGCTGCGCTGCGAGAACCGCCTCCCGCAGTCCCGCGGCCTGGGCTCCAGCTCGGCGGCCATCTGCGCGGCCGTCGTCGCCGCCCGGGCGCTCGTCGAGGGCGGGAAGGACCTGCTCGACGACGACGCGCTGCTGGCCCTGGCCACCCGCCTCGAGGGGCACCCGGACAACGTCGCCGCGTGCCTGCGCGGGGGGGCGACCTTCGCCTGGACGGAGGACGACGGCCGGGTGGGCGTGGCGCGGGTCGAGCCGTCGACGGCCCTGGCGCCGGTGGCGTTCGTGCCGTCGACCCGGGCCTCCACGGCCAAGGTGCGCGGGATGCTGCCGGCCTCCGTGCCGCACCGGGACGCCGCGGCGAACGGAGGGCGCACCGCCCTGCTGCCGCTGGCCCTGACGACCTCGCCCGAGCTGCTCCTGGTGGCCACCCGCGACCTCCTGCACCAGTCCTACCGGGCTCCCGCGATGCCCGCGACGGCCGCGCTCGTGGAGACCCTGCGCGCCGACGGCGTCCCGGCCACGGTCAGCGGCGCCGGCCCGACCGTGCTCGCCCTCGTGCTCCGCGACGACGCGGACCGGGTGGCCGGGCTCGCGCCCGCGGGCTGGCAGGCGCTGGCGCTGCAGGTCGACAGCGCGGGCACCGTGGTCGTCCCGCAGGGGTGACGGACACGCCGACCTCGACGTCCTGTTGTGGGACCCGGCACACAGTCGTTACGCTCTGTCCTGCGACGGTCGTGCGCTGCGACCGTCCGCGCTCCAGCCCGTCGGCCCCGTCTGCGTGACGGGCCCGTGCGACCCCGGTCGCGCCGCCGCTCGCACCCTCCGCGCTCACGCCCGTCCTCCGGGCCCCGGGACGCGGAGCCGCAGAGCGCCGGGTCCCGCAGAGCAGCCGCACCCGTGTGCCTCGGCACCGGACGCCGCTCCCGCGGGCCGACGCCCACCGACGCCTCGCCGTACGCCGTACGCCGAGGTCCGGCCCCCGCCGAGCGGGGCGCCGGAGCACTGCCGCCTCCCGCACTCGCGGACCGGCGGCCCTTCCGGGAGGACCCTCCTTGACCGACACCACCGACCTGCTCGAGGGCGCTGCTGAGCTCCCGTCCGGGCAGGACGCCCCCGCGGCGCCGCGCACGCGCCGCCGGGCCACCTCCGGCACCGCCACGACCGCCGGCGGCGGCCTGGCCGCCCTGCTGCTGCCGCAGCTGAAGGACCTCGCCGGCGAACTGGGCATCAGCGGCGTGACCGGCATGCGCAAGGGCCAGATCATCGAAGCCATCCAGCAGCACCAGACCGCGGGCACGCCGGCCGAGGGCACGGCGCACGAGACCGCGCCGAGCACGGCCGGGGACACCTCCGGGGACACCGCACCGGCCCCGACCCGCACCCGCACGGCCCGCCGGGCGACCAGCCCGGCCGCCGCACCGGAGCAGGCGGACACCGCGCCGGTCGAGGGCGCACCCGCCGAGGGCGCCGCGACCGACGACGACGACACCTCCTCCCGCGAGGACGGCTCCTCCGACGACGGCTCCTCCGACGACGGTGAGCGCCCCGAGCGCATCGACCGCGGCCGCGAGCGGTTCCTCGAGCGCGAGGCCCGGCGGGCCGAGCGGGCCGCCCGCCAGGCCGCAGGCGGCGACGACGCCGGCGGCGCGGACGACGACGACGCCCCCGAGGGCCGCGGCGACCGGCCGCTGCGCGAGCGTCCGCTGCGGGACCGTCCGCTCCGCGACCGCACCCAGGGCGATCGTGCGCAGGGCGACCGTACGCAGGCCGACCGCACCCAGGCCGACCGCACAGCCGGCGACCGGACCACCGGCGACCGCACCGCGTCCGACCGCGACGACCAGCAGGGCCGGACCGACCGCCAGGACCGGGACCGGCTCGACCGCGACGGCCTCCGCGAGGACGACGACGAGGCCGGCCGGCGCGGCCGCTTCCGCGAGCGGGGGCGCGGCCGCAACCGCAACCGCGACCGCTTCCTCGGCTCCGAGGGTGAGCCGGTCGTGAGCGAGGACGACGTCCTCGTGCCCGTCGCGGGCATCCTCGACATCCTCGAGCAGTACGGCTTCGTCCGGACCACCGGCTACCTGACCGGCCCGAGCGACGTCTACGTGTCGCTGCAGCAGGTCAAGAAGCACGGTCTGCGCCGCGGCGACGCCATCACCGGCGCGGTCCGGGCGCAGCGCGAGGGGGAGCGGCGCGACAAGTACAACGCGCTCGTCCGCCTGGACACCGTCAACGGGATGGACCCGGAGGAGGCCAAGAAGCGCCCCGAGTTCACCAAGCTGACGCCGCTCTACCCGCAGGACCGCCTGCGCCTGGAGACCACGCCCGACCTGCTCACCACCCGGGTCATCGACCTGGTGATGCCGGTCGGCAAGGGGCAGCGCGCCCTCATCGTCAGCCCGCCCAAGGCCGGCAAGACGATGGTGCTGCAGGCGATCGCCAACGCGATCACGACGAACAACCCCGAGGTCCACCTCATGGTCGTGCTCGTCGACGAGCGCCCCGAGGAGGTCACCGACATGCAGCGCTCGGTGAAGGGCGAGGTCATCGCCTCGACCTTCGACCGGCCGCCGACGGACCACATCACCGTCGCGGAGCTGTCCATCGAGCGGGCGAAGCGCCTGGTCGAGCTCGGTCACGACGTCGTCGTGCTGCTCGACTCGATCACCCGGCTCGGCCGCGCCTACAACCTCGGCGCACCCGCCAGCGGCCGGATCCTGACCGGAGGCGTCGACTCCGCGGCGCTGTACCCGCCGAAGCGCTTCCTCGGCGCGGCCCGCAACATCGAGAACGGCGGCTCGCTCACCATCTTCGCGACCGCGCTCGTCGAGACCGGGTCGGCGATGGACACGGTGATCTTCGAGGAGTTCAAGGGCACCGGCAACGCCGAGCTCAAGCTCGACCGGCGCCTGGCGGACAAGCGCATCTTCCCGGCGATCGACGTCGACGCGTCCGGCACCCGCAAGGAGGAGCTGCTGCTCGCGCCGGAGGAGCAGCGGATCGTGCTGTCGCTGCGCCGGGTGCTGCACGCGCTCGAGTCCGGAGCCCGCCTGGAGCTCCTGCTGGACAAGATGAAGGCGACGCGCACCAACGTCGAGTTCCTCATGCAGATCCAGAAGACGACGCCGGGGGAGTAGCCCTAGCAGCACCCGCCGAGGCCGTCCTCCCGCATCGGGAGGGCGGCCTCCGTCGTCCGGTCGGACGAGGGCCTGGTCCTTTGTCGTCATCTTCCGCCGCAGGGCCGCCGAGGACCCTGCCGGTCCCTAGCCTCACGTCGTGCCCAACCCCGCGGATACCGCCCCCTACCGGGGCGACGACCGGCGCCAGCAGGTCCTCGCCCCGGTGCCCTCCGTGCCCCCGCTGTCGCCCGTGGTCGTGCTGCTGGTGGTCCTGCTGGCCGTCACCGTGCTGGGCGTGCGCGACCCCGTCCGGGCGGCTGCGCTGGAGGGCGCCGTCGCGGTCGTCGCGAGCCTGCTTCTGACGGGCGCGGGCCTGCTGGTCCTCGTCCGCTGGCGCACCACCGGGCTGCTCCGGCTCGCCCCGACCGGCATGGCCCTGATCGCCGCCGGCGTGCTGCCCGGCGCCCTGCGCAACCTCGGCCCGCTGGTGGCGATGGGGGCGGATCGCGGGCTTCTTGCACAGCTGCTCGCCTCCTCGGGCGGCCTCGTCGCCGTCGTCCTGTGCTGCCTCGCTCGGCGAGGTCCGGCGGTCGACGCGCAGGCCCGGCCGGCCCGGGTCTGCCTGGTGCTCGTCGCCGCCCTGGGCGCCGTGGGCGCGGTCGTGGCAGGGCTCGTCCACGCGCTGACCGACAGTCGGGCGCTCGGCGACAGCGTCGTCCCGGGCCTGGTCCTGGCCTGCCTGTGGGGCTCGCTGGGTCAGCTCGAGAGCCGCCGTCCGTGCGCGCCGACCGCCTGGCGTCCCCGCTCCTTCGCCCTGCTGGCCGCGGCCGACGCGGCGTCGGCGCTCGCGGTCTTGCTGCCCGCTGCCTCGGCCGCCGTCGCGGTGCTGACCGCGGCCGCCGGGACGGTGGCCCTGCTCGCCGCCTCGGCTGAGCTGGGCGCGGGGCTCTCGGCCCAGAACGCGCGCCTGCTGCGGCTCGCCGCCGACGTCCAGGCGCAGCGGCAGGCCCGCGCCAGCCTCGAGGCGCAGGACGAGGAGCGGCTGCACGAGGTCCGCAACGTCCTGGCCGGCCTGCACGGGGCGACTGCGACCCTGCGCAAGTACGAGGACCGGCTCGACCCCGGCGTCCGTCGTCGGCTGGAGGCGGCCGTCAGCAGCGAGCTGGCCCGGCTCTCGCACCTGGTCGACCCGCCGGCCGTCGTGCCCGTCGCCGACGTCGACCTCGCGACGCTTCTCGAGCCCGTGGTGGTGGCCGAGCGCGAGCTCGGGGCCGACGTCGACCTGCGGGTCGAGGGGGTGCACGCGACCTGCCGCGCGACCGACGTCGCGACCGTCGTCAGCGTGCTGCTCGTCAATGCGCGCCGGCACGCGCGGGGCAGCGCGGTGCTCGTCCGTGGCGCCACCACGGGCACCGAGACCACCCTGCGCGTGGAGGACCGCGGCCCCGGGGTGGCGCTCGCCCAGCGCGAGGCTGTCTTCGAGCGGGGCGCCCGCGCCGACGCCGCAGTCCCCGGCTCGGGGCTCGGGCTGTACACGGCCAAGCGGCTGGTCGACGAGATGGGCGGGACGCTGCGAGTAGAGGCACGGCCGGGTGGGGGCGCGTCCTTCGTGCTGGTCCTGCCCTCAGCCCTGCTCGGCGAGCAGGGCGCCGAGGGCCTCGCGGAGCCCGGCCAGGTCGCGGACGCCCACGTGCCCCGGCCGCGAGTCGAGGGGCTCACCGGGGGCGGCCACGACGACGTACGTCCGGGCCTGCACCTCGACCTGACGGTCGCGGGTGACCACGCCCACGTCGCACCGACCGTCCTGCGGCTCGACCAGTACGACCCCGTCGTGCAGCAGGGTCCGGCGAACCGCGTCGTCCAGCACGCGCGGTGACACCGCGACGGCGACCGACCGGACCTGCACGCCGCGAGTACAACAGCAGTGCAGGGTCTGTGCTCCCGGACCTGCGGTGACGCGCCGCTGCCCGGGTGCCAGGATCCGCGGGTGAACGCGCACCGCGTCCTCATCGTCGAGGACCACGAGCTGCTCGCCCAGAGCCTGGCGGTCGCCCTCGAGGTCGAGGGGCTCGAGGTGCAGGTGGCGCCTCTCGGCGAGGCCGGCGACCTGCTCGCGCTGGCCGAGCAGAGCCGTCCCTCCGTCGTGCTTCTCGACCTCGACCTCGGCGACGGCCGCGAGGGCGGCGAGGCGCTCGTGCCCGGTCTGGTCGCGCTGGGTGCGGGGACGGTCGTCGTCAGCGGCTCGTCCGACGTGCTGCGTCTTGGCACCTGCCTGGAGCTCGGCGCGACCGCCGTCCTCTCGAAGTCCCGGCCCTTCGAGGACGTGCTCGAGGCCGTGCGCCGCGCCGACGCCGGAGAGCCGGTGATGCAGGAGGCCGCCCGGCTGCAGCTGCTCGCCGACATGCGCCGGGCTCGCTCCGAGCAGCGCTCGCGCCTCGCCCCCTTCGCCCGGCTCACGCCGCGGGAAGCGGACGTGCTGGTGCTGCTCATGCAGGGGCGGGCCGCCGACGCCGTCGCGAAGCACTTCGTGGTGTCCGAGGCCACGGTCAGGACGCAGATCCGCGGCATCCTCACCAAGGTGGGGGTCAGCAGCCAGCTGGCAGCGGTGGCGGAGGCGCATCGGGTCGGCTGGACGGGCCCGGTCTAGCGCCTGCGCCCGGCGCGCAGCAGGACGCTGCCGACCCCGGCCAGCGCCAGGGCCGTGGCCAGCAGGTCGACGAGCGGCAGCCCGGTGAGGGGCAGAGACGGGCGCGGCACCACCGCGACGGGGAGGGCGCCCGGCTCCGTGACGGTGCCGGCTCCCGGGCCGCCCCCGCCCTCGGCGACACCCGCCCCGTCCGCCGTGCCCGTGGCGGGCGGGCTCGACGGGTCGACCCCGGGCCCGTCGGGGAGCGGCGCCGTGCCCGGCGCTCCCGAGCCCGCGGTCACCGGCGTGTCCGGAGCGGTGGGAAGGTCTGGGGCTCCGGGGAGGCCCGGGACTGCGGGCACCGCGCCGGGCAGCACGCCCAGGCGGAGGTCGAAGACGGCGGCGTCGGACTGCGTCGTGTTGTCCGCCTCCCACGGCAGGTCGACCCGAACGACCACGCAGGCGTCGTCGTCGCCGGCCGCGAGCCCGGCGAGCTGCGGCTCGCCCGCCGCCTGCGCGTGCAGCCTGGCTCCGACAGCAGGCAGGGCCGCAGTGCTGCAGTCGCCCGCGAGCGACCAGCCAACCGCGACGTCGAGCTGCGACGACAGCTCGCCCTCGGACGCGCCGCACGTCGTGTCACCGGCCGCAGCCTCCGGACGGACGCAGCCGCCCTCGAGGTCGCGCACGTCCAGCACCGCCGAGGCGAGGAGCCCCAGCTGGGCCAGGCCGTGTCGATGCACCCGGAACCGGGCGACGGAGGTGGAGCCCGGCACGAGGCCGTCCACCGTGAGGGCGCGCAGGCTGCCCGACGGTGCGCTGCCGAGGTCGAGCACCTGCACCTCGGGCCCGTCCGCCGACGCCGGAGCAGCCGTCAGGAGCAGACTCGCCACGGCGGTCGCGCCGAGCAGCGCGCGCCTCACGACGTCGCGCCGGTCGGCGTCGCGCTCGTGCCCGCGGACACGGTCTTCGGAGCGGGCTTCTCGTCCTGCAGGACCAGCAGGTCGTCGCCGGCCCCACCGTGCAGCTCGTCCTTGCCGTTGCCACCCGTCGCGTCGTCCTTGCCCGTGGCCGGATACATGACGTCCTTGGCGTTCCCGCCCAGCAGCACGTCGTCGCCGGGGCCGCCGAACAGCACGTCCTTGCCGTTGCCGCCCACGAGGCAGTCGTCGCCGCCGAGCCCGTGCAGGACGTCCTTGCCGTTGAGGCCGAACACCAGGTCGTTGCCGGCCGTGCCCGTGAGGTCGTCGTCCTGGTGCGTGCCGATGATGATGCTGTCGAAGACGATGCCGGTGCACGGACCGGGCAGCTCGGGATCGCTCGGGCCCGGCCACACTCCCGCACCGACCCGGTTGCCCGTGATGCTGGCGGTGTCGGACCAGGAGGCGTAGGTGCCGGCCGTCGACGTCGCGACGACGCCGAGCGCGAGCACGGCGGTCGCGGTCAGGCCGGCCCGCAGCGCAGAGCGGCTCCGGGTGTGCCGACCGCGCCTCATGCCACGGCCTGCGGCTCACGCAGGTCGACCGTTGTCGGAGCGGCCGCCGTCGGGGCGACGGCATCGGTGCGCTCCGAGCGGGCGCCGTCGAGCGGCTCGACGACGGCCCGCGCCTCCTCGACGAGGCCGGGGGGCGCGACGAGGACGACGGTCGTTCCGCCGCCGCACTCCTCGGCGGTGAGGCCGGGGTGACGCCGACGCAGCTCGGCGAGCACGCGACGTCCAGGCTTGCCGTCTGGCAGCCAGAGGTACAGGAGCGCGAGCGGAGCGGGCGCGGCAGCGCGGCGCCGGCGCTGCGCCCGGAGCTCTTGCGCCAGCTCGAGCAGCTGCTGCGCGACGAAGCCGATCCCCGGCAGGACGAGCAGGACGATGAGGCCGTGCTTGGTGTGCGCACGGTCCTTCCACGTGCCGACGTGGGGGAGGTCGAACCAGACCTTGCCGCGCACCGCGCCGTACGGCACGGGGGCGAGGTCGGGACCCTTGTTGGCGTCGCCCTTCACTTGGAAGGACGGGGGGCTGGTCTCGGGGTGGAGCGCGATGACCCGGTGCGAAGTCAAGGCGTGCACGCCGGGCGCCTGCTGGAAGGTGATGACGTCCCCGACCTCCACCGCGGCCGGCTCGACCGGGCGGATGACGACGGCGGAGCCGACCGGGAAGGTCGGCGTCATGCTGCCCGACAGGACCGTGAGGACGGTGCCGCCCGTGAGCCTGGGCACCAGGGCCAGGAGCAGGACGCCGGCGAGGACGACCGCGAGCGCGGCGTGGACGAGGCCCTTGACGAGACGGAAGGCGAGAGTCACGAGCTGCTCCTGTCAGGCGGGACGGACGGCGACGTGAAGTGGGGGCCGCCGCGCTCGGCGACGACCCCCACGGTGTGGAGCAGGTGGTGACTAGTGCAGCTGCAGCGGGTCGTTGGAGTTGACCTGGCCCGCGGCCTGCGTCAGGTCGAAGCGCACGCCGAAGGAGGCGGAGTCGCCCTGGGTCTTGTTGTCGGCCGTGGCCGGCAGGCTGACCTTGGTGGAGACGCAGATCTTCTCGCCCGGCGTGACGATGCCCGCGAGCGTGCTTCCGAACTTGGGCAGGTCGATCGCGGTCGGGAGAGCCCGGCCGGCGAGGGCGTCGAGGGTGGAGGCCTGGGCGACCACCGTGGTGAGCCCGGTGATGGGGTCGCCGGAGGGAACGGCGAGCGCGGCGATCTGCGACGCGCTCAGGCAGGTGCTCTTGCTGACGAGCGGCAGTGCCTGCTGGGCGGCAAGGCGCCACGCCTGCACGGTGACGACCGCCTGCTTCGAGAAGTCGCCGGCCGCGCCGGGCGCGTCGCAGGCCCCGTTCTGGGCGAGCTTCTCCGAGGCCGTGGTGCAGCCGTCCTCCTTGTCGCTCAGGTTCGTCAGACTGACGGCGAGGTTGCCGTTCGGGGTGGAGGCGCTGTCGTTGCTGACGACCTCGACGACCTTCTCGCCGTAGCCGCCCGGCGCCATCTTGAGGTCGGAGAAGAGGGGCGCCTGGTCGCCGCCACCCAGGGTGACCTGGAGCTTGCCTGCCCCCGCGCTGTTCGTGCCGGTGCTGGTGAAGTCGGACCAGGAGGCCCAGGTGCCGCCGCCGGCGACGATCGCCGAGACGGAGCCGATGGCGAGGACGCTCGAGAGGATCTTCTTGTTCATGGTGGGTCCTTCCCCGGAAGGTCTGCCGCTCGGTGGCGGCGTGGTGTGGGTCGGGGCGAGGTCCCTGGGGACTCGTTCTCGCCGCTGGGACGAAGGTGTCTCAGCGGCGGCGGCCTGCCATCGTCAGAACTGTTGATCCGGGCGCCCGCCCTGTGGACCGCTTTGCGCCCGCCGAGGGGCCTCCTTGGCGGCTCGCGCCGAGGACGGCCGGCGGCTTCCAGTCCCCGAGACGAGCCTCGCGGCACCGGGTCCGCCATGGACCCCAGGCCGCGGACGGTCCCGAGGGGGAGGCCTACGACCACGTCGTGACCCACCAGCGAGACCTCGTCGTGGACGCGGGCCGGTCGCTGCTGCGGCACGTCGTCCCGGCTCAGGAGCGGGAAGCTCCGCAGGGCGCTCACTGTTGATCCAGGCAGTGCGCCGCTCTGGCACACTGGTCACCACTCGGGCACCGGTCCACCGTGCGCAACGCGCCCGGTCCGGCGGCCCCTCCGACCGAGAGGCACTCCCATGAAGGCCGACATCCACCCCACGTACGTCGACACCCAGGTGTCCTGCACCTGCGGCAACACGTTCACGACGAAGAGCACCGTGGCCAAGGGCGAGGTGCGCGCCGAGGTCTGCTCCGCCTGCCACCCGTTCTACACGGGCAAGCAGAAGATCCTCGACACCGGCGGCCGCGTGGCCCGCTTCGAGCAGCGCTTCGGCAAGCGCGCCGCCAAGTAGCTCCGCCGCGGCGCCCGGTCTCCCGTCAGGGGGCCGGGCGCCGCTGTCGTGTCCGCACCCCGACCCAGGAGCCTCCGCATGGCTGACCCGCTCGACGACCTGCTGGCCGAGCACGCCGACCTCGAGGCGCGGCTGGCCGACCCCGCCGTCCACGCCGACCAGACGACGGCCCGTGAGCTGGGACGCCGGTACGCCGAGATCGGCCCGACGGTGGCGGCCAGCAACGAGCGCGACGCCCTGCGCGGCGACCTCGCCGTCGCCCGCGAGATGGGCCCGGACATGGCCGACGAGGCCGCCGAGCTCGAGGGCCAGGTGAAGGCGCTCGACGCCCGCATCCGCGAGCTGATGATCCCCAAGGACCCGGCCGACGCCAAGGACGTGATCCTCGAGGTGAAGGGCGGGGAGGGCGGCGACGAGGCCGCCCTGTTCGCGGGGGACCTCGTCCGGATGTACACCCGCTACGCCGAGCGCCGGGGCTGGAAGACCGAGATGGTCAGCGCCACCGAGGGCGAGCTCGGCGGGTACAAGGACGTGCAGATCGCCGTCAAGAGCCGCGACCCGCTGAATCCCGTGTACGGGCGGCTGAAGTACGAGGGCGGCGTCCACCGCGTCCAGCGCGTGCCGGTCACCGAGAGCCAGGGCCGCATCCACACGTCCGCGGCCGGCGTCCTGGTGCTGCCCGAGGCCGAGGAGGTCGACGTCACGATCGACACGAACGACCTCAGGATCGACGTCTACCGCTCGAGCGGCCCGGGCGGGCAGAGCGTGAACACGACCGACTCGGCGGTCCGCATCACCCACGTGCCCACCGGCGTCACGGTGTCGATGCAGAACGAGAAGAGCCAGCTGCAGAACCGCGAGGCCGGCATGCGCGTGCTGCGGGCCCGCCTGCTGGCCCGGGCGCTCGAGGAGCAGGCGGCCAAGGACAGCGCGGTGCGCGGCAGCCAGATCCGCACGATGGACCGTTCCGAGAAGGTCCGGACCTACAACTTCCCGGACAACCGTGTCGCGGACCACCGCTCGGGCTACAAGGCCAACAACCTGACCTCCGTCCTCGACGGCGACCTCGACGCGGTGATCCAGTCGCTCGTGGACGCCGACGCCGAGGCTGCCCTCAAGGGGGACCCCACCGCATGACCGCCCTGCGCCCGCTGCTCACCGACGCCACTGCCCGCCTCGCCGACGCCGGCGTCGACAGCCCCGAGCACGACGCGCGGGCCCTCGCGGTCCACGTGCTGCGGCTCGAGAAGCCGTCGGACCTGCTCATGGTCGACGCGCTCAGTGACGACGACGCCGCCGCGTTCACCGCCCTGGTCGGCCGCCGCGCCGAGCGCGTCCCCCTGCAGCACCTCGTCGGCACGGTCGGCTTCCGGTACATCGAGCTCGAGGTCGGCCCCGGCACGTTCGTCCCGCGGCCGGAGACCGAGTCCGTCGTGCAGTGGGCCGTGGACGCGCTCGCCGCCAC
Source organism: uncultured Actinomycetota bacterium (assembly GCA_963761655.1). Taxonomy (GTDB): domain Bacteria; phylum Actinomycetota; class Actinomycetes; order Mycobacteriales; family SCTD01; genus RYN-122. The sequence goes on along the minus strand of CAVXHI010000004.1, from coordinate 6,460 downwards.
GGGCAACGCCGCACCGCTCGTCGTCGACCTGTGCACGGGCAGCGGCACCATCGCGTTCGCCCTCGCCAACGAGGTCCCGGGAGTCACCGTCCACGCCGTCGAGCTCGACCCCGACTCGCTCGCCTGGACCCGCAAGAACGCCGCGAAGCGCGTGGCCGCCGGTGACCCCGAGGTGCAGCTGCACCTGGGCAGCGCCGAGGACGCCCTGCCCGAGCTCGACGGTCAGCTCGACCTCGTCGCCAGCAACCCGCCGTACGTCGCGACCACCGAGGCGCACATCCCCGACCCCGAGGTCGTCGACCACGACCCCGGCGTCGCGCTGTGGGCCGGTGAGGACGGCCTGGACGTCATCCGCCTGGTCGAGAAGGCCGCCCGCCGGCTGCTCAAGCCCGGTGGCCTGATCGTCGTCGAGCACTCCGACCGCCAGGGCGCGGCGGCGCCGGCCTTCTTCGAGGCGCAGGGCGGCTGGACCGACGTCGAGGACCACAGGGACATGGCGGGCCGCGACCGGTTCGTCACCGCGACCTGGACCGGAGCCGCGTGAGCACCGTCTTCGACGTCACCGACGGCCGGGACGCCACCGGCGCGGTCGACGCCGCGGTGACCGCCCTGCAGCGCGGCGAGCTCGTGGTCCTGCCCACCGACACCGTCTACGGCATCGCCGCCGACGCGTTCTCCCCGAGCGCCGTGCAGAGCCTGCTCGCCGCCAAAGGCCGCGGCCGCGACATGCCCGTCCCCGTGCTGGTCGGCGCGTGGCGCACCCTCGACGGCCTGACCGAGACCGTCCCCGACGCCGCCCGCCGTCTGGTCGAGCGGTTCTGGCCGGGCGCCCTGACGCTGGTGGTCCGGTCGGCGCCGTCGCTCGTGTGGGACCTGGGGGAGACCCGGGGGACCGTCGCCGTGCGGATGCCGCTGGACCCGGTCGCGCTCGCGGTCCTCGAGCGGACCGGGCCGCTCGCCGTCAGCAGCGCCAACCGGAGCGGCCAGGCCCCGCCCACCGACGCCGCGGGGGCGCAGGAGCAGCTCGGCGACAGCGTCGCGGTCTACCTCGAGGCGGGGTCCTCGGGGGAGGCCGTCCCGAGCACGATCGTCGACCTCACCGGCGACCGGCCCCGGGTCCTGCGCCAGGGGGCCGTGCCGCTCGCGGACCTGCAGGACCTGCTGCCCGAGCTCCAGGCCGCCCGGTGACCGAGCCGTTCCGCGTCCTGCACGTCTGCACCGGCAACATCTGCCGCTCCCCGATGGCGGAGCGCCTCATGGCCGACGGGCTCGCGGCCCGGCTCGGCGACGGCGCCTCGGCGTTCGAGGTCGGCTCGGCCGGGACCTGGGGCCACGCCGGCTCGCCCATGGAGCCCTTCGCCCTGAGCACCCTGGCCACCCTGGGCGTGGACGGGGAGGCGTTCCGCGCCCGCGAGCTGGTCGCCGAGCACGTCGCCGGGGCCGACCTCGTGCTCGCCGCCACCCGCGAGCACCGGGCCGCCGCCGTCGTCCTGCAGCCCCGGGCGGCCGCGCGCACCTTCACGCTGCGCGAGTTCGCCCGGCTCACCGGCGCCGTCGACCCCGCGGTCCTGCCCGACGGCGACCTCGCCGAGCGTGCCCGCGCCCTGGTCAAGGCCGCAGCCGGCAAGCGTGGCCTGGTGCCTCCGGCGAGCCCGAAGGACGACGACCTCGCCGACCCGTACCACGCTCCCGAGACGGCGTTCCAGGCCTGCGCGGCCCTCGTCCAGGAGGCCCTGCAGGGACCGCTCGACCTGCTCGCCGGGGTGGACCCCCGCCGGTAGGCTCCGGGGCATGACCTACTACGGCCCCGACTTCGACGCCCTGAGCCAGCAGGACCCCGAGATCGCGGGCGTGCTGACCGGCGAGCTCGACCGCCTGCGCGGCGGCCTGCAGCTCATCGCCAGCGAGAACTTCACCAGCCCGGCGGTCCTCGCGGCGCTCGGCTCGACGCTGTCCAACAAGTACGCCGAGGGCTACCCGGGCAAGCGCTACTACGGCGGCTGCGAGGTCGTCGACGTCGCCGAGGAGATCGGCATCGCGCGGGCCAAGGAGCTGTTCGGGGCCGAGCACGCGAACCTGCAGCCGCACTCCGGCGCGAGCGCGAACATCGCGGTCTACGGCGCGTTCCTGCAGCCGGGCGACACCGTGCTGGCGATGTCCCTGCCGCACGGCGGGCACCTGACCCACGGCAGCAAGGTCAGCTTCTCGGGCAAGTGGTTCAACGCGGTGCACTACGGCGTGCGCCCCCGGGACAGCCAGGAGGCCCCCGAGGACATCGACTACGACCAGATGCGCGACCTCGCCCGCGAGCACAAGCCGAAGATGATCATCGCCGGCGGCTCCGCGATCCCGCGCACCATCGACTTCGCCGCCTTCCGCGAGGTCGCGGACGAGGTCGGTGCCGTCTTCATGGTCGACGCCGCGCACTTCATCGGCCTCGTCGCCGGCCAGGCCATCCCGAGCCCGGTGCCCTACGCCGACGTCGTCACGTTCACCACGCACAAGGTGCTGCGCGGCCCGCGCGGCGGGGCGATGGTCTGCAAGGCGGAGCACGCCGCGAAGCTCGACAAGGCCGTCTTCCCGATGATGCAGGGCGGACCACTCATGCAGGCCGTCGCGGCCAAGGCCGTCAACTTCCGCGAGTGCCTGCAGCCGGCCTACCGCGAGTACGCCCGCCAGGTGGTCGCCAACAGCCAGGCGCTCACCGACGCCCTCGCGGCCGAGGGCATGCGCCCCGTCACCGGCGGCACCGACACGCACCTCGCGCTGCTCGACCTGCAGGGCATCGGCGTCAGCGGCAAGGACGCTGAGGAGCGCTGCGGCCGGGCCGGGATCGTGCTGAACAAGAACGCCATCCCGTACGACCCGCAGCCGCCGTCCGTCGCCTCGGGCATCCGGGTCGGCACCCCGAGCGTCACGACGCAGGGGATGGGCGAGGGCGACATGAAGGAGGTCGCCTCGCTGATCGCCCGCGCGGTCCGCGACGAGGACGGCAGCGCGGCCGAGGAGGTGCGCGCCGGCGTCCAGTCCCTGGTCCAGGCCCACCCGGCGTACCCGCAGCCCTAGCAGGTGCGGGAGTACCTGCTCGTCCTGCTGGTCGCGGCCGCGGTCACCTACCTCCTGACACCGGTCGCCCGCCGCTTCGCCCTGGCGCTCGGGGCGATGACGGAGGTGCGCGACCGCGACGTGCACGACACCCCGACGCCCCGCCTCGGCGGGCTCGCCATGTACGGCGGGATCGTCGCGGCGTTCCTCGTGGCCCGGGCGCTCCCTGCGCTCCAGGGCGTCTTCGCCTACTCGGACGTCAAGGCCGTGGTCGTCGCGGGCGGCGTGCTCGTGCTGGTGGGCTTCGTCGACGACGTCTGGGAGCTCGACGCGCTGTCCAAGCTGGCCGGGCAGGTGGTCGCGGCCGGCGTGATGGTGCTGCTCGGTCTGCAGCTGATCACGCTGTCGCTGCCGTTCCTCGGGACGACGTCGCTGGGGCCGGAGGGCGTGCCGCTGACCGTCCTGCTGACCCTGCTGACCGTCAACGCCATCAACTTCGTGGACGGCCTGGACGGGCTGGCGGCCGGCGTCGGGGCCATCGCCTCGCTGGCCTTCTTCGCCTTCTCCTACGCCCTGTCCTCGGGAGCCGTGACCGAGGGCGTGGCCCAGGCGCGGATCACCGCCCCCACGCTCATCGCGGCCGTCCTCGCCGGCGCCTGCCTGGGCTTCCTGCCGCACAACTTCAACCCGGCCCGCATCTTCATGGGGGACACCGGCGCGATGCTCATCGGGCTCGTGCTGGCGGCGTCCGTCGTCAGCCTCACTGGTCAGGTCAGCTACGGGAACCTGCCGCCCGGCGCGTCGTTCCCCGTGCTGCTGCCGCTGCTGCTGCCCGTGGCCGTGCTCGCCGTACCGCTGGTCGACCTGCTGCTGGCCGTCGTGCGCCGCACCCGGGCGGGCCGCTCGCCGTTCGCCCCCGACAAGGCCCACCTGCACCACCGGCTGCTCGAGATCGGCCACAGTCACACCCGGGCCGTGCTCATCCTCTACTTCTGGACGGCCCTCATCGCCTTCGGCGCGGTCACCGCCTCGCTGTCCGAGGGCCCGCTGCCGGTGCTGGCGACCTGCGCCGGGCTCGCGGTCGCCGCTCTCGTGGCCTCCGCCGTGCCGCGCTGGCGCGCCAGCCGCTCGCTGACGGAGGCGACCCCCGGCCCGCCGGTCGGCGTCGTGCACCCTACCGTCCTGCACCCCGAGGCCGTGCACTCTGACGCCGTGCACTCTGACGCCGTGCACTCTGATGCGGTGGACGCGGACCTCGGACGGGACGGCTCGTGAGCGGCATGCACGCTTGGGCGGACCGCCCGGTCGCCGCGGCACGGGCCGGCGTGGTCGTCGTGCTCGTCCTCGCGCCGGTGGCCGCGCTGGTCGGGCTGCTCGTGAGCGGTCGCGGGGGAGCGCTGGCGGCGCTGCAGGGCGCCTGCGTCCCGGCGGTGGTGCTCCTGCTGACCGCAGCCGCGGCCGAGGCGGGGGCCCGGCGCAGCGCGCAGGCCTTCGCGGGACTGCTGCTCGGCAGCTACCTGCTCAAGCTGGTCGGGGTCCTGGTCGTGCTGTACCTGGTCCGCGACGTCGAGGGGACCGACCGCACCCTGCTCGGGCTCACCGCCGTCGTCGGGCTGATGGTGTCGCTCGTGGTCGAGGCCCGGGTCATCAGCAGCACCCGCGCCCCCTACGTCGACGACTGAGGCGGTCGCCGAGGGCCGACCGGCCCCTGGTATGTTTCGACACGACATGAGCGCCCCGCCCGCCAGGCCAACGCCGTCCGACGACGGTGCGAACCAGGTCTGGGGCCTCATCAGCACGCTCGTCGCGGGCCCCGCAGTCTGGGGCGCCGCCGGCTACGGGATCGACGCGCTCGCCGACACCGGGTTCTTCCTGCCGTTCGGCGTGGTGGTCGGCTTCGTCGCCTCGTTCTACATCGTCTACGTCCGGACCAACGTCCCACCGGTCGGCGTCGGCGTGCAGCACCAGTCCGGTAGCGAGCTCCCCCCGAGGGACGCCGCCCGCCCCGAACCAGGAGATGTGCGCTGAACCCGCTCGCCCACCCCGTGCTCGCCGAGGTCTCCTCGCCGCCCGAGGGCTACGTGCCGCCGAACATCGACGAGTTCTTCTACGACCCGCTGTTCGGGTCCGGCGTGTTCGCGGTGAACCGCATCGTCCTGATCATGCTGCTCATGACCGGGCTGCTCTGCCTGCTGTTCGGCGTCGGCTTCCGCCGCCCGCAGGTCGTGCCCCGCGGCCTGCAGAACCTGCTCGAGACCGGCACCGACTTCATCCGCAAGGAGATCGGCGACGAGGTCATCGGCTCCGAGGCGAGCCGTCGCTTCTCGCCGTACCTGACGGCGCTGTTCTTCTTCATCCTGGCGATGAACATCACGTCGATCATCCCCGGGCTGAACATCCCCGTGAACGGCCTGGCGGCCATGCCGCTGATCCTCGCCGTCATCACCTGGGTCATCTACAACTACCAGGGCGCCAAGGCGCAGGGGCTCGGGCACTACGTCAAGGGCTCGCTGTTCCCGCCCGGCATCCCCGGCCCGATCTACCTGCTGGTGACGCCGATCGAGTTCGTCTCGACGTTCATCCTGCGGCCGGTCACGCTGTTCATCCGCCTGCTGGCGAACATGATCGCCGGGCACCTCATCCTGGGCCTGTTCTTCTCGGCCTCCACCTACCTGTTCCTGGGCTACCAGGACGGGCGCTGGTGGACCGCGTTCTTCGGCCTCGGCTCCTTCGCCGGCGCTGTCGTCTTCACCTTCTTCGAGGCGCTGGTCGCCGTGCTGCAGGCCTACATCTTCACGCTGCTGACCGCCGTCTACCTCGCCGGCTCGCTCGAGCCCGAGCACTAGCCACCCCGTTCCGCCCAGCACCACCACCCGCACCACCTTCTCGCGCGGCCGGCACCGGGCCAGCCGCACAAGCACAGGGAGCAGTCCAGTGGAGCCCACCGTCCTCGCCGAGATCAGCGGCAACATCAACGCTGTCGGCTACGGTCTCGCGGCGATCGGCCCCGGCATCGGCATCGGCATCCTCGTCGGCAAGGCGCTCGAGGGCATCGCCCGCCAGCCCGAGGCGACCGGCGTCCTGCGCACCAACATGTTCCTCGGCATCGCGTTCGTCGAGGCCCTGGCCCTCATCGGCCTGGTCGCCGGCTTCATCTTCACCTGATGGCCCACGCCGTCAGCACGCTCCTGCTCGCCGCGGTCGAGGAGGGTGGCCACGAGGCCAAGAACCCCCTCATCCCGAACGCGAACGAGCTCTTCTGGGGTGCCGTCTGCTTCGCGATCTTCGCGGCGTTCATGGTCAAGTACGTGCTGCCCAAGGCCCGCCAGGCGCTCGAGGAGCGCACGGCAGGCATCGAGGGCAAGCTCGCGCAGGCCGAGAAGGACCGCAACGAGGCCCAGGCCCTGCTGAAGCA